>CAVXWO010000008.1:0-282241 GCA_963765505.1 uncultured Actinomycetota bacterium | reverse complement strand
CTCACACGGCATTCGTGCGCCTGCTGCCGAAGACGCCCGCCGCTCACGGACCGTCAGGAGCGTGATGAGCAAACGCATCGCCGTCATAGGAAGTGGCTACGTCGGAACCGTCGTCGCAGCCTGCTTCGCCCACGTGGGTCACCGGGTCCTCGGCGTCGAGACCGACGCCCGGAAACTGGCACAGCTACGCGCCGGCAAGGCACCTTTTCACGAGCCGGGTCTTGACCCGCTTCTCGCGACGACCTGCAGGAACGGCGACTTGACGTTCACCGGTGACCTACCGGGAGCGTTGCGAGCCTCCGACATCGTCTTCGTCTGCGTCGGCACGCCCCCGAGCCCGGACGGCCCGCCGAACCTCTCCGATCTCGCGGCCGTCGCGGCCGTGATCGCCGACAACCTCGACCGCCACCACGTCATCGTCACGAAAAGCACCGTGCCGGTCGGCACCGGACGCTGGCTCACCTCGCTCATCGAGGACCGGACGAACGGGTCGGCGCTCGCCGGGGAGCGGTTCAGCATCGTCTCGAATCCCGAGTTCCTCAGGGAGGGGAATGCGGTGCAGGACTTCCTGCATCCCGACCGGGTCGTCGTCGGCAGCGACGACGCTGACACCGCGCCGGCTCGTCGTCGAGGCCTATCGGCCCATCCTCGAACAGGCGATCCCGGGCGACGCCGGCCATCGCGACCCGTTCCGCTCGTGCTGACCGGGCTCGCCACAGCAGAGATGACGAAGTACGCCTCGAACAGCTTCCTCGCGCACGGAAGTGAGCTTCGCCAACGAGATCGCACGCCTGTGCGAGTTCGTCGGCGCCGACGTCACCGAGGTACTGGCGGCGATCGGTCTCGACGCGCGCATCGGCGGTCGCTACCTCGACGCCGGCGTCGGCTGGGGCGGGTCGTGCCTCGGCAAGGACCTGGCAGCGCTGGTCAGCACCGCGAGCGAGTACGGCTACCACCCGCGCCTGCTCGACGCCGTCCGGGCGGTCAACGAGGGACAGCGCCAGTTCGTCGTCGACGAGCTGCTCCGCCACCTGAAGACGCTCCGTGGCGCACGGGTCTGTGTCCTCGGGCTCGCCTTCAAGGCTCAGACCGACGACCTACGGGACTCACCGGGGCTCGACATCGCGATGCGGTTGGCCCAGCGCGGCGCGTTCGTCACCGCCTACGACCCGATGGTCGCTCAGGTGCCTGACAAGCCCCAGATCCGGACCGCAGGCGACGCCCTCTCCGACGGCCCGCGGGGCCGACGCCGTCGTCGTCGCCACGGACTGGCCGCAGTTCTTGACGATCGACCTCGCCGACATGCGGCGTGCGATGCGGGCCGACGTGTTCTTCGACGGGCGCAACATCTTCAACCCGAACGACGTCCAGCTGGCGGGCTTCCGCTACTTCGGTATCGGCAGGCCGGCGCTCGCCCGCTCCGGCGAGGGAGCGGCGAACCGGGTGACGGCAGCGGCGCTCTCGGCCACGCGGTCGCCGAGTTGAGCGCGCCCGAGTGTCGAGCTGCACCCCCACGTGGAGGGCCGACAGCCTTGGGGGCTGCTCGCGCCGCCGGGGCCGTGCCGGCAGCGAGCGCGCTCGCGCCCGGCGAAGCCGGGGCGCACCGGGCCACCTCCGGGGCCGGGGCGCGACCAGGTCGGTGAGCGCGCCGGCTGGCACCGTCCACGGTCCTGCCCGTCGTCCCCATCGCCCAGCCAGTCCTCGTACCGGAACAGGTCAGTGAGGTCGCCGCAGATGTACGCCGCGAAAGATGTGCAAGATGCGCCCAAGCACGAGTCAGCGCGGTTCAAGCTGACGGTCGTCGTTCCCGTGTTCAACGAGGAACGCACCATCCACCAGGTGCTCGAAGCGCTCGGTGCCCAGAAGCTCGCCGACGACATGGAGGTGATCGTCGTCGACGACGGCTCGACCGACGACACGCGCGAGATCCTCGACAGCTTCTGGCAACGCCACCGGGTGGTGCGCCACGACCGGAACCGGGGCAAGGGCGCCGCCGTGCGCACCGGGATCGAGCTCGCCACGGGGACGCACCTGCTCGTCTTCGATGCCGATTCGGAGTACGACGCCGGCGACATCCCGAGGCTCGTCGGGCCGATCCTCAACGGTCGCGCCGAGGTGGTGTACGGCGTGCGCATGCGCGGGTCGGGGACGACCTTCCCTTACTACCTGAACGCCGTGGGCAACCGGCTGATGACCGGCGTCGCGAATGCGCTGTTCGGTTCGGCCATCACCGACATGCACACCTGCCTGAAGCTCCTACCGCTCCCGATGCTGCGCGGCATGCGCCTCGACGAGGAGGGGTTCGGGCTCGACACCGAGATCAGCGCCGAGCTGCTGCGGCTCGGCTTCCGTCCCTACGAGGTCGCCGTCACCTACGTCGGTCGCTCCCCCGAGGAGGGCAAGAAGATCCGGCTCGTCGACGCTGGCCGGTGCCTCGCCATCCTCTGCAAGGTGCGGACCCGCGGCCGTGTCAGGTACGCGCGCCGGGACCGCTCGCTCGCTCCCCCGGTCTCCGAGGCGCCACGAGCGACGACGGTGGTCCGGTCACGGACCCCGGGGCTCAACGTGGTCGCCACCGGCGGAGGCCGGCACGTGTCCGCCACCTCGACGGTGGCGTCGGCCAGGTGGAGGAGTGGGACGTGAGCGCGACCGCGACCTCGACGGTCGTCCGGGCCGGCGGGCGCCGGAGCGCCGGGCGCCAGCGCGCCAGCGGGTGGCGGTCGTCACCGACGCCCTCTACCCCTACCACCGCGGCGGCAAGGAGATGCGCTACGAGCAGCTCCTCCCCGCCTGCAGGAGTCCGTCGACGTCGAGGTGTTCACGATGCACTGGTGGCCCGAGCGGGGGACGACGCGGGTGGACCGGGGCGTCACCTACCACGCCATCTGCCCCCTCTTCCCCCTCTACGGCCCGACGCGCAGGTCGATCGTGCAGGCGGTCGTGTTCGCCGTGGCGTGCCTGCGGCTGCTCGGCCGCCGCTTCGACGTCGTCGAGGCCGACCACATGCCCTACCTCCAGCTCTTCAGCCTCCGCGTCGTGACCTGGCTGCGGCGGCGGCCGCTCGTGGTGACATGGAACGAGTTCTGGGGCCCCGAGTACTGGCGCGAGTACCTCGGTCGCTGGTCCGGCGCGCTCGCCTGGGTGATCGAGCGACGGGCGATGCGGCTGCCGGACCGGATCGTCGCCATCTCGCCCCAGACCGCCGAGCGCGTGCGGGCCTGGGTCGGCGAAGGGGTGGTGCGGGAGGTTCCGATGGCGATCGACCTGCCGGCGATCGCCGAGGTCGAGCCGGCGGCGTCCGGTCAGGCCGCAGACCTGCTCTGCGTCGGCCGCCTGCTCGAGCACAAGCGCGTCGACCTCTTCCTCGAGGCACTCACCCGGCTCCCCGCGAACGGGCGGGGCGCGCTCGTGGTCGGCGACGGCCCCGAGCGCGCCAGGCTCGAGGCGATGGCGCTCGAGCTCGGGCTGGCCGACCGGGTCCGCTTCCGTGCGGACGTGGTCGACCACGCCGAGGTCATCGGGCTCATGAAGGCGGCCCGCCTCGTCGTCCTGCCCTCCGTACGCGAAGGCTTCGGCCTCGTCGTCCTCGAGGCACTCGCCTGCGGGACGCCGGTCGTCGCCACCTCCCACCCCGACAACCACGCGCGCGTCCTCGTCGAGCGATCGGTGCGGGGCTACGTGGCCGAGCCGACGCCCGAGGGGCTGACCGGCGCGATCGAACGGGCCCTCGCCGAGGCGACCCCCGGCGAGGCCGAGGACTGGATCGAGGCGTTCGACTGGGGCGGCGCGACCGAGGGCTACCTCGACTCGCTGCTCAGCCCCTTCTCGACGCCCGGCGCCCGTCGGCCCAGTCGGCCCAGGGTGGTCGCCGCCGCCACAGCGGCCAGCGAGACGTCTCCACCTGCAGCGCGGCGTACGACGGCACGCCGGCCTGCGCGAGGGCCCTCCGCCCCGTCGACTCGGCCTCGTCCCGGCGGTACTGGGTGCTCACGGGCGTGAGGTGGCGCATACCCGTCGCGTCGACGACACCCAGGCGCAGGCTCTCCTCGCCGGCGGCCGCGAAGGTCGCCTCGAGCCCCCATCCCATCCCGAGCTCCTCGGGGAGGGGGAGGCAGATGCCGCGCGCCGGGGGGAGAAGAGCACGAGCGGGCCGGACTCGACGAAGCGTGTGAGGCGGATGATCGGGGTGATCCGTTGACGGTTGAAGCGCCAGCTCGCATAGCTGCGCGGCAGGTGGGCCGGCTGGCTCACGTCGAGGCCGGCGGCCGACGCCAAGCGGACCAGCAGCTGGAGCTGGCCACCCGGCACGACGACGTCGTCGTCCGCGACGAGCAGCCAGCGGCCCCGGTCCGCCGACACCTCCCGCTCCAGGCGGTTGAGGAGCTCGAGGCGGCTGCCCGCCCCCGTCCCGCGGGTGGCGGCCGCCAGCTCGCTGGCGGTCCCGTCGAGACCCCACAGCGCGACGTTCGCTCCCGGCAGCTGGTCGAGCAGCTGCTTCAGGGTCGTGCCGTTGCGCCTGCGGTACACGCCGATGACGTCGAGCGGCGGCGCGCTCTCGCTCCTCGTGCGGAGGGCGCCGACATACGGGGTGACGTGCAAGGGCTGGAGCAGCTGACGCAGCAACAGGTCCGGCGGAACGTCGCGCAAGGCCATGCGGCAAGGGGGTCCCTTCTCCATCGATCGGGCGGTGACGGTGCGGCCGTCGGCAGTGCAGCCCGCTGAGCGCCCGAGCGGGTGGCGGCAGCCGCCGCCCGCCGCGGGCGCCGCGCTGCGCATCTTGTTCATCGCACCCTACCCACCCGCGTGCGACGGGATCGGCAACTACACCTTCGAGCTGGCGCGCGGGCTGCGCCGGCAGCACTGCGAGATCGCGGTCGTCACCCCCGAGCCCGTCCCGGGCTCGGCGGACGCCCGACTCCTCGGCAGCCTCGGCAGCCTCGGCAGCCTCGGCGGGGACTCCAGCACGCGCCTCGCGTCGGCCGTGCGCGAGTGGGCCCCCGACGTCGTCCACGTGCAGTTCGCGGGTCGCGGCCTTCGGCAGGCGCCTCCCAGAGCTGCTCAGGCTGCTCGCCGGGACCGAGGCCCGGACGGTCGTCACCGCGCACGAGGTCACCCGCGACCTCGCCCGCCTCGGCCCCCTCGGCCGGGCCCTCTACCGGCGCGTCGCACGGCGCGCCGACTGCGTCGTGGTCCACACCGACGCGGCCGCCGGCGCGCTCTCCCAGCTCGGGATCGCGACGCCGATCGAGGTGCTCGACCATCCGGTCCTCCCGGTCCCGCGCAGCGCCGCCAGCGAGGACGAGCTGCGCCGGCGGTTCGGCCTGCTCGAGCGGAAGGTGCTGCTCGCGTTCGGCTTCGTGCACCCGCACAAGGGTCTCGACGACCTCGTGGCGGCGTTCGCTGCGGCCCGACGAGGAGCCGCTCACGGGCTCGACCGCTTCACCATCGTGGTCGCCGGGGACGTGCGCCGGCGCGCCGGGGCCTTCCGACTGCTCGAGCTCGTCGACCGGTGCCACGCCGTGCGGGTGCGGCGGGCCGTCCGCCGGTTCGGGCTGTCGGACCGGACGGTGTTCACCGGCTACGTGCCCGACGGCGAGGTGGCGGCGTGGTTCCGCGTCGCCGACGTCGCGGTGCTGCCCTACCGCAAGATCGAGCAGAGCGGTGTGCTGAGCCTGGCGCGGGCCCTCCGGGTGCCGGTGATCGCGAGCGACGCCGGCGGCCTCGCGGGCGGGTGCTCGCCGGCGTGGAGCTATCCCGCCGGCGACCGCGCCTCCCTCGCCGGCCTGCTCGGCCGCCTGGAGCTCGAGCGCCCGCCGCCCGCCGAGGCGGCGGGCGCCCGGGACGTCGTGTCGTTCGCCGAGGCGACGATGGCCCTCTACCGCGACCCCCGTGCGCCCCGCGCCCGAGCCGGAGGACCGTCGCGCCCTGACCTCGGAGCGCTCGCATGACCACGGGCACCCGCTCTTCGCCCTCGCAGCTCGCGGGCGGTCCTCCCGGGGCCGCCCCGGACGCGGCGCGCGCCTCGACGACGCCCGCCGCGTGCGCCCGGGACGCCGCGGACCTGGCGGGGGCGTCGTCGCCCGAGCGCGAGCCGGCGACGGTCCGGCAGCACCTCGACGCCTCCTTCGTCGTCATCGCGTTCAACGAGGAGCGAGGCATCGAAGCCTGCCTGCGTTCGATCGAGGCCCAGGTCGATCTCGGTGCGCACGAGATCGTCGTGGTCGACGACGGCTCGACCGACCTGACGTCGGTGATCCTCACCGGCCTAGCGGCCGAGCTGGCCCACGTGAGGGTGGTCGCGCTCGGGCGCAACCGCGGGCGTGGAGCGGCCCGCGCGGCCGGGATCCGCGCCGCCGCCGGCCCGCTCATCGCCATGGTCGACGCCGATGTGGTGCTGCCGTGCGACTGGTGGCGGCGGTGCCGCCAGGCGCTCGAGCACTGCGACGTGGTGAGCGGCATCGCGGTGCCCGACGGAGACGTCGCCTACCTGGCCCGCCGCTTCGGGCTGTCGGCGAAGCCGGTCGGCCACACGACGCCCACGCCGGGGAGCAACGCCGTGTTCGGGCGAGCGGTCTTCGACAAGGTCGCCTACGACGGCGAGCTGCGCGAGGGCGAGGACGTCGCCCTCGACCACCAGATGGCGGCGGCGGGCGTGGCGACGCGCGTGCTCAGCGACGTCACCGTCGAGCACCGCGAGCACAAGTCGCTCGCCGAGACGCTGGCGTGGCTGTTCCGGAGCGGCATCGGCGCCTCCCGCCAGCTCGAGCGCTACCGGCGCGTGCGCGGCCCCGACCGCGCGCTCGCCGTCCTCACGGTGCTCGGCGCCGTCGCCGGCCTGCCGACGCGGCGCGCCCGGCGGGCCCGCGTCGGCGCGTTCGCCGGGGTCCTGCTCGGCATCGCCGGGGCACATGTGCGGTCGAAGTTCGCCTTCCGCCGGGAAGACGCCCGCCGGTACCTGGCCGCCGTCGTGGCCGACGCCGGCCTGCTCCTCGCCTACTTCGCCGGCAGGCTGGTCGGCCACGCCCGCCTGCGGCACCGGCGAGGTGCGCCGTGACGCCGATTCCCGCCCGCCCGGTGCTCGTGACCTTCGACTTCGAGGGTTGCTGGGGCATGCCGCACGACGCGCCCTACGACCAGGACCGCAGCACCGGCAAGATCCTCCGGGTCCTCGCCGACCACGACGTCTCGGCGGTCTTCTTCGTCGTCGGCAGGCTCGCCGAGGAGCGGCCCGATCTCGTGAAGGAGATCGCCGCGAGCGGGCACCAGATCGGCCTCCACGGCTACCGCCACGAGCACTTCGAGCTGCTCACGCCGCCGGCGCGCGCCGAGCTGCGCGACGAGCTGAAGGGGGCGAGCCGCGCCGTCGAGGCCGTCATCGGCGAGCGCCCCATCGCCTACCGCTCCCCGTACCTGCTCGGGCGGCGCCATCACGACGAGGCGCTGGCGCCGTTGCTCGCTGCGGCGGGCTTCCGGTGGACGAGCGACCGCGAGGTGCGCTTTTGCGAGGAGCTGTTCCGTCCCGACCGCGTGCCCGTCCGCTCGGTGCGCGACGCCGCGGCGCGCCTCGGACTGTTCGGGGACCGCGGGCTCGGCGCGCTCGCGGCGATCGCCCTGAACGCCAACCACCTCGGGCGTGAGACGGCGCTCGGGAGCGCTCGGGCGCGCGCCTCCTGGCTGCTCGGGGGGCGCCGTCCCTTCCGCCGCGACGGCCTCGTTGAGGTCGCCCTCCAGGCGCCGCTCGACTGCGACCTGCTCGGGTTGCCGCGCCCGGACGAGGAGACGCCCGACGAGCTGCTCGGCTTCGCCGCCGAACGGCTGGCCGGCGGGTGCGGGCGGACCGGCGATCCGTACGTGCTCAGCTTCCACGACTGGATCGCGGGCACGGCGAACCGCCCCCAGCTGCTCGACGAGGTGCTCGCACGGCTCGGCTCACTCGGCGCGCCCGTGATCGACGCGGCGGACTGGCGGCCATGACGACCGCTCCCGGTCCGCCCCTCGCCTCGGACACGCCGTCCTCGGTGCGCTGCAGCGTCGTCGTGTGCACCCTGAACGGCGGCACGCGCCTGCGGACCGTGCTCGACGCCCTCCGCAGCCAGACGGTCGCCGCCGAGCTGCAGGTCGTCGTCGTCGACGACGGCTCGAGCGACGACAGCGCCGCGATCGCACAGGCGCGCGGCGCCGAGGTCGTGCGCCACCGGGCGAACCGCGGGCTCGCCGCGGCGCGCAACACCGGCGTCGCCGCGTCGCGCGCACCCGTCGTGGCCTTCCTCGACGACGACTGCGAGCCGGAGCCGGACTGGGCCGAGCAGCTGCTCGGGGCGCTCTCCGAGGCGGGCGCCGCCGTCGGGGTCGGCGGTCCCGTCCTCGTCGCCGGCCCACGCCGCTACCTATCGGGGTACCTTGAGCGGAACAACCCGCTCGTGCCGCTCGAGCTCGACCTGGCGAAGAGCACCGGGCTCGGCTACCGCTTCCTCCGCTACCTGCGGCGGGGCGCCGCCCCGGCCCCTGCCGGGCGGCGGGCCGTGTACTCCCTCGTCGGGGCGAACATGGCCTTCCGGGCCGACGCCCTCGGCGCGGCCGGCCGCTTCGACGAGCGGTTCAGGTTCGGCGCCGAGGAGCTCGACGTGTGCCTGCGGCTGCGGGACCGCTTCGGACCGGCCTCGCTGCGCTTCGAGCCGAGGGCGGTCGTCCGCCACCACTTCGACACCCGGCCGGGGGCACTGCTGCGGCGCCATCGCGCCTACGGCGTCGGGATCGCCCGGCTGCGGCGCAAGCGGCCGGAGCTGCCGCCGACCTTCTACCCCTTCCCCCTCCTCGTCGCCGTCCTGCTCGGCCGCTCGCGCCACGGCCGCAGCTGGCTCCTCGGCGCCGCGCTCGTACCGCAGCTGCTCTTCGCCCGGGGACTGCGGGCCGCCGCCGGGGAGCGCTCGGCGTGGCCGCTGCTCGACTGCTACGTCCGCCTCGCCGAGGAGGCGAGCACCGATCTCGGTGTCGCCGCAGGAACCTGGCGCTACCGGAGCTGGGGGCTGACCGATGGCTGAGCACGGCGTGCTCCCTGAGGACACCCTCACCGTCGACCCCGTCTCCGGCGGCCCCGTCTCGACGGGCGGGCCGGAGCGCGCGGAGCGCGAGCCGCGCCGGTGCCGCGGCGGGATGGCGCTCGTCCTCGCCTGCACCGCGGCACTGCTCCTGCTCGTCCAGAGCGGAGTCGGCCGCGCCGCCCTGCGGGCGGCGGGCCTGTCACACCGGCTCCCGGGCTACGCCTCGCTGTACTTCCCCGACGCCGCCAGCACCCCGGCGAAGCTCGGTCCCGACCGCGAGCTCGACCTGCGCTTCGCCGTGCACAGCGTCGAGACGGCGACGCGCTCGTTCACCTGGAGCGCCGCCACCTGGGCCGGCAAGGTGGCGCACCCGCTGGCGGGCGGCTCCGTCCGCCTCGCCCCGGGCGGCACGGCGCTCGTCACCCACGCGGTGCGCGTGCCGTGCACCGCACGGCGGGTCGCGGTCCACGTCACGCTCGTCGGCACGTCCACCGGGATCGACCTGTGGTTGGCATGTCCAGCACGACGGTGACGCTGCGGGCGGAGCGCACGGCGCCCGCCGAGCTCCCCGCCCCGCGCCGGCGAGTGCCGTTGCCGCCCCCCTGGGTCGGCCTGCTCCTCGTCCTCGACGTGGCCGTCGCGGGCTCGGCGCTGTGGCTGTGCCGGGTCGTCGCCGCCGTCCTGCTCGCCCTGCTCCCCGGCCAGCTCGCGCTCCAGGCGCTGCGGGTGCCGGCCACCTCGGTCCGCCGCTACCCGGTGTATCTCGTCGCGGGGAGCGTCGCCGTGCTGATCGCCACCGGGCTCGGCGTCGACCTCGTCGGCCCGCTGCTCGGCGAGCACGCTCCGCTGCGCCGGCTGCCCCTCGGCGTCGCGCTCGACATCGTCATCGTCCTGCTCGGCCTCGCTGGACGGCGCGCACCGGACGGCTGCCGGGTGGTGAGCGCCGACGTCGTGGCAAGGGCGCGCTGGCTGTGGCCGCTGCTGCTGCCGCTCGCGTCGGTCGCCGCCGCCGCACGCCTCGACGCCGGGCGGGGGAACACCGTGGCGGTCGCGGTGCTCGTCGCCGTCGCCCTCCTCGTGCCCGCGTGTGCCGTGGCGGCGCCACGGATGCACCGACAGCACCTCTCGCTCGTCGTCTACGGCGCCGGGCTGGCGGTGATGCTGCTCACGAGCATGCGCAGCGCGTACGTCGTCGGCTACGACATCAGCAGCGAGTACGCCGACTTCCACCGGACCGTGACGAGCGGCATCTGGCACGGCGGCCATCTCGGCCCGTACGAGGCGATGCTCAGCCTGACCGTGCTGCCGGCGACGCTGCACGCGCTGGTCGGCGGCCAGGACGTCTGGATCTTCAAGCTCGTCTACCCGGCGCTGTTCGCCCTCTTCCCCGTGGCGGTCTACTGGCTCGCCTCCTGGATCCTCTCCCGGCGCGGGGCGTTCGTGGCGGCGGCGATCGTCCTCGTCCAGTACTACTTCTTCCAGCAGCAGCCGGAGATCGCCCGCCAGGAGATCGGCCTGCTCGTCTTCGCCGGCCTGCTCGGAGCGCTGCTCGACCGCTCGCTCGGGCGCCGGGCCCAGCTCGCGCTCGTCGCCGCCCTCGGGGCGACGGCGGTCGTGTGCCACTACTCGACGAGCTACGTGGCGATCATCGAGTGCCTCGTCGTGGCCGCGCTCGCGGCGCTCGGCTCCCTGAGCCGCGCCGCGCGTGCCCGCCCTGCCCTGGCTCGTCGCCGCGCTCGTGACGGCCGGCGTCGCCTTCGTCTGGTACGTGCCGGTGACGCACTCGACGAGCAACCTGACCTTCGTCGCCCACACCTTCAAGCGCAACGGGATCGCCATCCTGCCCGGGCGCCAGAACGGCGAGAGCGTCTTCAGCGCCTACTTCAACGGCGTCCGCCAGCCGCCGCCCACGGTCGCCTCCTACCAGCGCGACATCGCCGCCCTGTACGGCCGCTACGAGCGCTTCATCGTGCCGTTGCCCGACGCCACCGAGGCCCGCTTCGACCTGCGGCCGGCGGCGCCCGCCGAGCTCGCCGGTCGCTTCCCCGGGCTCGCCGGCGGGCTCAGCACCGCCGAGCTGCTCATCCAGCAGGCGATCAACGCCCTCGGCGCCCTCGGTTCGCTCGTCCTCACGCTGCGCCGGCGCAGCGGCGTCGTGGCGCGCGCCATCGGCTACGCGGGCCTCGCGGCCACGGCCGTGCTCGCCGCCAGCAGGCTGAGCGGCACGGTCGCCGCCGACTACAACTCGTCGCGGTCTGTTCCTGCAGTGCCTTCTCGTGCTCGCCGTCGCCGAGGTGGCCTTCATCGAGACGGTGCTGGCCCGCCGGCGCGGATGCCGCGGGTCCTGCGACCCGTCGCGCTGCTGCGGCTTCGCGCTCGCCCTGGCCGTCGCCTTCCTCGGCAACTCCGGGCTCTCGGCGCCGCTCGTCGGCGGGGGGCCGCCGTTCGTCCTCTACAACGCCGGTGAGGATTTCAACCGCCTCGACGTCAGCGCGCAGGAGCAGGCGAGCGCCGAGTGGCTCGCCGCCGCCGTGCCCCGCCGGCGGGTCGTCTACGCCGACAACTACGGCGTGCTCCGCCTCGACGAGTTCACCGGGCTGAACCAGGCCGTCTTCACCGCGATCACCCCGCGGACGCTCGACCAGCACGCCTGGGTGTACGCGACCCGCTCGAACGTCGAGGGCCACCTGACGTGGGGCCAGACGAGCCATGGTCAGCTCGACGTCGCCTTCCCGGCGTCGTTCCTCGACGACGAGTTCGACGTCGTCTACTCGAGCGGGTCCACGGAGGTGTTCCACCGTTGATCTCGATCGTCGTCATCTCCAAGGACGAGCCGGCGCTTCGCGAGACGCTCGCCGAGCTGAGCCAGCAGGCGGGCGGCGACGACGCCGAGCTGTTCGTCGTGGACGCCTCCTCCGGGCGCTTGGACGACGTCCGTCGGCTGTTCCCCACCGTGGTCTGGATCGACTACGAGCCGGGCGGCGCGCCGGGCGCCGGGGTGACGATCCCGCATCAGCGCAACGTCGGCCTGCGCGCCGGCGCCGGGGACGTCGTTGTGTTCACCGACGCCGGCTGCGAGCTGGCTCCCGGATGGCTGCGCTCCCTCACCGCCCCGATCCTCGACGGGAGCGAGGAGGTGACCGCCGGGCCCGCTCGCGGCAGCGGTCCCTGGGGCCGGCTCTACGACCGCGACGGCGCGACGCCGTCACCTACCTCGACGAGGCGCCGACGATCAACCTGGCGCTCCACCGCCGCGTGGTCGAGCGCGTCGGCGACTTCGACGAGGCCTTCGAGTACGGCTCGGACATCGACTACACCTGGCGGGTCGTCGCCTCCGGCGCCCGCATCCGGGCCGTGCCCGAGGCGGTCGTGACCCACGACTGGGGCAGCCGGCGGCGACAGGTCAAGCGGTCCTACCGCTACGGCAAGGCCCGCTGTCCGGCTGCACCGCAAGCACGGACCCGCTGCGGGCCCTGCCACGGCGCGAGCCGCTGCTGGTCGTCTACCCCGCCTTCCTGCTCGGGCTGCCGCTGGCGCTCGTGTTCCCGCCGTACGTCCTCCTGCTCGCCGTGCCGGCCTGGCGGGCACGCAGGTCCCAGCCGCTGGCGGTCGTCGTCGACCACCTCGCCTTCGGTGCCGGAGCGCTCGTGGAGGCGCTGCGATGAGGAGGCGCGCCTCGCAGCTCCTCGCGTACCCGCGCGACCGCAACCCGTACCAGGAGTCGCTCTACGAGGAGCTGCGACCGCTCGGCGTCGACCGTCGCTACGTGGGCGAGCTGACGCGCTCGCACACCCTCAACCTGGTGCTGCTCCCCTTCGAGCTGGCGGCGCTGCGGATCGCCGGTCACCGGTGCCTCCACCTGCACTGGACCTTCGGCTTCACCCTGCCGGGCGAGCGGCGCTACCCGTCGCTGCGCCTGGTGATGCGCTGGTACTTCGTCGCCCTCCTCGAGCTGTGCCGGCTGGGCGGCATCCGCGTCGTGTGGACGGCCCACAACGTCCTCCCCCACGACCGGGTCTTCGACGACGACGAGCGGGCACGCCAGCAGCTGATGGCGCGCTGCACCGGCGTCATCGCCCACCACCGCTCGACGCTCGCCCGCCTGGCCGAGCTCGGCTGCCTCCTGCCGGCGAGCGCCGTGATCCCGCCCGGGCCCGCGAAGCTGGCGGCGCAGGCGGGAGGGGGGTCACGGCGCGGCCGGCACGGGCGGCTCCAGGTCGTCTTCGTCGGCAACCTCGCGCCCTACAAGGGCGTCGAGGACCTGCTCGAGGTGCTCGCCGGCGCCGGCGCGCCGAGTCGCATGACGCTCGTCGTCGCCGGGGAGTGCCGCGACGCCGGCCTCGCGGGCGCGCCTCGCCGAGGGTGCGGCCCGGGCCCGTGTCCCCGTCGAGCTCAGGCTGGAGCGCCTGGGCGACGAGGACCTCGCCGCGCTGCTGTGCTCCGCCGACGTGGCGGTGCTGCCCTTCCGCTCCGTGACGAGCGCCAGCAGCGCCGCGCTCGTGCTGAGCGCCGGCTGCCCGGTGGTCATCCCCGACCTGCCGGCGCTCGCCGACATCCCCATCACCTGCGCGTGGCGCTACGACCGCAGCGGCGAGGGGCTGGCGCTCGCCCTCCAGCGTGCGGCGGCCTCCTCGGCCGACCAGCTGGCGTTCATGTCCGCGGCCGCTCGCGCCCACGCCGAGACGTCGTCGTGGGCCGCCGCGGCGGCGGCCACGAAGGAGTTCCTCGTCGAGGTCGGCGCCGTGCGCGGTCTCCGTCCGGCCGGCGGCGGGCGTCACCTCGCCGAGCCGGTTGCCGGGGCACCCGCCGCCGGGGGGCTCCGGCCGCTCGCGCCGGCGCGGCGGGACGGCGGGCGGGGGGGCCTCGGGCCGATCCTCTCCGGCTTTAGCTGGAACAGCCTCAGCCAGCTCTCGGGCCTGCTCATCAGCCTGGCGCTGACCCCGTTCCTGCTGCGCCGGCTCGGCCTCGACCGCTACGGCCTCTACGCGCTGCTGAGCTCGTTCCTCGGGCTGCTCTCCAACTTCGACGGCGGCCTCGGCCCGAGCGCCACCCGGTACTTCGCGGTGCACGCCGGGGCCGAGGACCGTGGAGCGGCATCGCGCCTGCTCACCACGGTGTCCCTGCTGCTCGTCGCCGGCATCGGGACGCTCGGGGCGATCGTCGTCCTGATCGCCCCGGCGGTGACGCCGCACCTGCACGCCTCGCGAGCGCTCGACCAGACCGCGACGCTGTTGCTCCGGGCGTTCATGCCCCTCCTCCTCGTCAGCATGCTGCCGCGAGCTCGTGCAGAGCCTCCTCGGCGCCCATCACCGCTGGCGGTACCTGAACGGCGTCAACCTGTCAGGCCAGCTCGCCTACGCCGGGCTGGCGGCGGGGCTCGTCGCCAGCGGCAGCGGCCTGATGGGGCTGCTGTGGGCGACGGTCGGGCGCGAGGCCGTCCTCACGGTCGCCTCCCTGCTCGCCGCGCGGCGGATGATCTCGCTCAGGAGCTGCCGCCTGATGGCGTGGGGCGAGGCCCGGGAGTTCCTGCGCTACGCCAGCCGCGTGCAGGTCTCGGCGATCGCCAGCCTCGTCAACCTCGAGTTCGACGCCGTCATCGTCGGGATCTTCCTGCCCGTCCGCTTCGTGGCCCTCTACAGCGTCGGTGCCAACTTCGCCACCCAGCTGCGGGCGATACCGATGAACGCGCTCGCTCCGATCCAGGTGAGCCTGTCGCGCACCTACGGGCGCGACGGCCTCGGGGCGACGGTCGAGGAGTTCACCCGCCTGCAGCGGTTCTGGGTCCGGGCCGTCGCTCGCGTTCCCCGTGGTCGGCGCCGTCACCGCCTGGTTCGCCATCTCGCGTGGCTCGGTGCCAAGGTGGCCCTCGCCGGGGCGGTGGCGGCGCTCCTGCTGCTCGGGCACGCCGTCAACATGCTCACCGGGGCGATGAGCAGCCTGGCGAACAGCGTCAACCGGCCGGATCTCGAGCGCAACTACGGGATCGTCGGCATGACGGTCAACGTCGCGCTCACCCTCCCCCTCGTCGCCGCCTTCGGCGTGCTCGGCGTCGCCGCCGGGACGGCGGTCGGCCAGATCGTCGGCAGCTGCTACCTCCTGCGGATCGCCCGCCGGGGCATCCGAGCGGACCTTCGCAGCTTCTTCGCCGAGGTCCCGTGGGCGGCGCTGCCCGGGGCGGCGCTCGTCGCCCTGGCGCTCGAGGTCCCCGCCTACCTGCTCGCGCCGGGCGGCCCCGCCGGCCTGGTGGTGTGCGCCGTCCCCGGCCTCCTCGGCCTGCTCACCTACGCCGCGCTGGCCGACCCGGTGGCGGCCGGCGCCGTCCTCGGCGCGCTCGGGCGCGAGGAGCTGCGGGCGGCACTTCGCTCCGGGGTGCGCCGGAAGGACTGGGACGAGGTGGCGACGCTCCTGTCGGCGGCCAGCCGGGCGCCGCTGTCCGGCGCCCGGCACGCGGCGAAGGGCCCGAGCGGGGCGGGCGCCGCGACGGCGCTCGAGGCGGTGCCGGCCGCCCCGTCGGAGGACGAGCTGGCGCCGGCGCGCGCTGGCGGTGACCGGCGGGTGCTGCGATGAGGATCACCTTCGTCCTCCCCCGCCGCAGCGAGTACGCGGTCGGCGGCTACGCCGTCGTCTACGAGCATGCGAGCCGCCTGGCACGGCGCGGCCATGCGGTCCGGGTGTCCCACATCGAGCGTCTCGACCGGCGGCGCCCCCGTGACGTGGTCCGCCAGGCCGCCGCCGTGGTGCGCCCGCGCCGCCCCGGTCGCCTGGCGCGAGGTCGACCCGGCCGTGACCCTGCTCGACTTCCCGGTGCTCACCCCCGCGGTCTACCGGCACAGCGACGTGGTCGTCGCGACGGCCTGGAACACGGCCGCGGCGCTCGGCCGGCGCCTCGGCCGGCGCGGGACGCCGCCCGGCGCCTACCTGCTCCAGCACCACGAGACCTGGGGTGGCGAGGAGCAGGTCAACGAGACCTGGCGGCTCCCGCTCGCCCACATCGCCGTGTCCAGCTGGCTCGCCCGTCTCTCGCTCGAGATCGCCGGGGTGCCCGCCTACCATGTCCCGAACGCCGTCGACACGGCGACCTTCCGGATCGTCCGGGATCCCCGGACGCGCGACCCGCACGTCGCGATGCTCTTCCACACCGCGCCGTGGAAGGGATCGAGCGACGGCATCGAGGCGCTGCGGCTGGCGAAGGAGCGCTCGCCGGAGCTGACCGCCACCCTGTTCGGCACCTTCGAGCGGCCGAGCGGCCTGCCCGAGTGGATCGGCTACTTGTTCCAGGCCGACGAGGCGGCGCTCCTCGAGATCTACAACCGCAGCGCCGTGTTCCTCTCCCCGAGCCACGCCGAGGGTTTCGGGCTGCCCCTCGCCGAGTCGATGGCGTGCGGCGCGGCCCTCGTGTCGACGGAGATCCCCGGCGTCGCCGACTTCGCCCGCCAGGGCGAGACGGCGCTGCTCGTGCCGCCGGGCGAGCCCGCCGAGATGGCCGACGCGATCTCCCGCCTGCTCGCCGACCGGCCGGAGCGTCTTCGGCTGGCGCACGCCGGCGCACGGGCGGTGCGCGAGGAGCTCGACTGGGAGTCGTCGGTGACGAGGCTCGAAGATGCGCTGTCCGCCACGGCCGACGGGAGGCGCCCCGAGCTGGCGGGGTGGCGGGCGTGACGGCCCGGAGGGTCTCCTTCGTGGTCGTCAACTGGCGCGAGGCGGAGGCGACGGCACGCTGCGTCGAGAGCATCCGGGCGCAGGAACCCCCGGTGGATCCGGTGGACATGGAGATCGTCGTCGTCGACAACGAGAGCACCGCCTGCTCGCGTGCCGCCTTGGCGGGGATCGGCGACGTGCGGCTCGTCGCGCACCGGGAGAACCGCGGGTTCGCCGGTGGAGCGAACTCCGGGGTGGCGCTCGCGAGCGGCGAGCTCGTGGCGATCGTGAACAACGACTGCGTGCTGGCCCCGGACTGGCTGGCGCAGGGCCTGGCGGTCCTCGCCGACCCCGGCGTCGGGATCGTCGGCGGGACCGAGTACCTCTGGGACGAGGAGAACCCCGCCTTCGGGCTCGGCAACGAGCTCCGCTCGCACACGATCGTCGATCCCGAGCTCGGCTTCTCCCGGCGTCTCGCCGGTCCGGCGCCCTCGTGCGACGTCACGGCGCTCGACGGCAGCAACCTGCTCGTGCGGGCCGCGCTCTTCCGCGCCTTGGGCGGCTTCGAGTCGTCCTTCTTCGCCTACTACGAGGACCTCGACCTGTGCGCCCGGTGCTGGGCGGTGGGGGCACGCGTGCGCTTCTCGGCGGAGATGGCCGTGTGGCACCGGCGCAACCTGAGCTCCCGACGCGTTCCGTACCTGCGCAGGAAGCTGTCCGACCGCAACCACATGCTGGCCGTGGCGCGCCACTTCCCCGAGACCGAGTGGGAGGAGCTCGTCCGCCGCCTCGCCTGGCAGTACCTGTACTTCGGGCTGCTCGGCCACGAGTGCGCCCTCCGGGACCGCCGCTCGAGGGCGGCCCTGTCCTGGACGGAGCGGCGCGCCCACGCCGCGGCGGGCCTCTGGGCGCTCAGCCACCGCCGGCGCCTCCGGCGGAGCCGGTGGTCACTCGTCCAGGCGGGGCAGCACGACGAGGGCTACCGCGACCGTGTGCGCCTCGACCACGCCCGGCGGACGGCGCCAGGCCTCCCCGGCACCCTCCCCGACCCCGTCGCGCCGCCGGCCACGCCGGGGGCTCGCGACGGGCGGGCGGGCGCGGGCGCGGCGGCGCTTCCCGGTCCCCCCGCCGCGCCTCGCGTCGCGCTCGACGCGAGGTACCTGCGCCGCCCCGACGTCGGCATCTCGGTCTACCTGCGCTCGGCGATCGACGACCTGGTCCGGGCGGGCTGGCACGTGACCCTGCTCACCGATGGCGAGGCCGACGCCAGCCGGCTGAGAGCGGCCTTCCCTGGCGCCGAGGCGGCGGCGCTGCGCTGCCGCAGCGGACTGGCCTTCGAGCAGGTCCAGATCCTGCGCTACCTGCGGCGCCATCGCCCCGACGTCTTCGTCGCCCCGGCCAACTGGGCGTCCCGCTCCTCTACGCCGGCCGGACCGTGCTCGTCGTGGTCGTGCACGACCTCATCCCGTTGCGCCGCCCGGCGATGTACCTCCTCGGCGACGTGCCCTGGTCGGCGAAGTACCTGCTCTCCTCGATGATCGCCGCGCTTCGTGCCGACTGGGTGATCGCCAACTCCCGGGCCACCGCCGACGACGTGGCGCGGCTGTGGCGGCGCCGTCGCGTACGCACCGTCTATCCGGCGATGCCGGCGCCGACCCCGGCGGCCGCCCGCCCCGCCGCGGGCGCACCGTACGGGGAGGGACCGCTCCCGGAGTCGGGCTACTACCTCTACACGGGTGGCGCCGGGCCGCGCAAGAACCTCCCGGCGCTGTTCGAGGCGCTCGTGCAGCTGCGGCGCGCCGGCGACGCCCGCCCCCTCCTCGTCACCGGTTCGGCGGGCACGCTGATCGCGTCGATGGCCGGCGAGCGGCTCCAAGGCGCGGTCGTCGCCACCGGCAGCCTCCCCCCGGAGGAGCTCAGGCGGGTCGTCGCCGCGGCGGACGCCGTCGTCTACCCCTCGCTCCTCGAAGGCTTCGGACTGCCGGTCGTCGAGGCGCTCGCCTCGGGGACGCCCGTCGTGTGCGCCCGGCTGCCCGCGTTCGTCGAGGTCGCCGGCGAGCTCCCCCACTACGTCGACGTGACCGATGCCGGCGCGCTCGCGCAGGCGATGCGGGTGGCCGCCGAGGTGCCCGACCGCCCGGGGCTGCAACGGCTCGCGGCCTCCCGATTCGCGGCCCTGGCGGGCCACCGGGAGTCCGCCGGCATCGTGCCGGCGCTCGACGAGATCCTGTCGTGGCGGGCATGAGCGACGGGCTTCGGGCACTGGCGAACCAGGTGGCGACGGGAACGGCCGGGCGAGGCGGCACGGCGAGCGGGCGCACCACGCGGCGACGGCGCGCGGCCGAACCTTCCCGAACGGTCTGCGTCCTTGAGGGGCACGACTTCGCCGGCTGGGCCGCCGGGCACCGCGCGGGCGAGCACGCGGGAGCGCTGCCGTTCGGCGTGGACGCCCTCGAGGACTGCGGCTACGCGGTGTCGCACGCCGATGCGGTCTGGCGCGGCGGGCGCGTCGGGGCGTGGGCGCGCGATCGCACGCGCCCGCTCGGCTACCAGCTGCGGGCGGACGGGGCGGCGGCACAGGTCCTCGCCTCGCTCGGGCCGCTCCGGCGAAGCGCCGCCTGCGTCAGCCTCTTCGAGGACCAGGGGCTGGCGTACTGCGGGCTCCGGCGGCTCGCCGGCGCGCGGCTGCCCCCGCTCGTGATGGTGTCGTGCTGGCTCGGCCAGCGCCTCGTCGAGGCGGACGAGCGCCGGCGCACGGCGTACCGCAGGCTCTCCCGGGAGGCGAGCCTCGTCACGGTGTTCTCCAGGAACCAGCTGCCGCTGCTCGGCGAGCTGCTCGACCTGCCGCCCGAGCGCCTCTGCGCGATCGAC
Organism: uncultured Actinomycetota bacterium; assembly: GCA_963765505.1. GTDB lineage: Bacteria > Actinomycetota > Acidimicrobiia > Acidimicrobiales > Bog-793 > DATKQY01. The sequence goes on along the minus strand of CAVXWO010000008.1, from coordinate 262,691 downwards.
TTCGGCGTCGACACGGACTTCTACCGGCCGCGCCCGGGCGCAGCCGAGCCGTACGTGGCCGTCGTCGGCAAGGACGCCGGCCGTGACTGGCCCACCCTGCTCGCGGCCGCCTCGCTCACGCCGCACGTCCGCTACGAGCTCGCCACGGACCCCGCCCAGCTCCGGTCGCTCGACGTGCCATCGAACGTGACCGTCCGCGGGACGCTGCGCCACCGTGAGTACCGGGAGCTGGTCGGCGGCGCCATGTTGTCGGTGGTCCCGACGCGCGAGCTCGCCTACCCGACCGGCCAGAGCGTCCTGCTCGAGTCGCTGGCGTGCGGCCGGGCCGTGGTCGCCGCCCGCACCCGCGCCATGCAGGACTACCTCGTCGAGGAGGCGACCGCCGGCTACGACGTCGGCGACGCGGACGGCCTGGCGGCGGTCATCGCCGAGCTGACGGCCGACGGGGCCAGGCGCCGGGCGATGTCCGCCGCGGCGCGCCAGGTGGCCGTCCGGCGCTTCGACAGCCGGATCATGTGGCAGCACGTCGCCGCCCTGATCGACCAGGTGCTCGACGGGCGGGCGCCGGCGGTGGCACCAGGAGCGGCCCGCCAGGATCGGCAGGCGGCTGCCGCCCGTGCGTAGTGGCTCCGGCGTGGCTTCGCCCGACGCTCCCCCGATCTGCCTGGCGTTCTTCCTCCCCCAGTTCCACCCGGTCCCCGAGAACGACGCCTGGTGGGGAGCGGGCTTCACGGAGTGGCGCAACGTGACGAGGGCGCGCCCGCAGTTCCGGGGCCACTACCAGCCGCACCTGCCTGCGGACCTCGGCTTCTACGACCTGCGTGTGCCCGAGGTGCGCGAGCAGCAGGCCGAGCTCGCCCGAGCGGCCGGGCTCGACGGCTTCGTGTACTACCACTACTGGTTCAACGGCAGGCGGCTGCTCGAGCGACCGGTCGAGGAGCTGCTGCGCAGCGGCCGACCCGATCTCCCGTTCTGCCTGGCCTGGGCGAACGAGAAACTGGACCCGCCGCTGGGACGGCGGCGAGCGCGAGCTGCTGATGGAGCAGCACTACTCGGCGGAGGACGATCTCGCGCACATCAGGGCGCTCCGTCCCGCCCTGACCGACGACCGCTACCTGACGCGACAGGGCCGGCCGATCCTGCTCGTCTACCGCAGCTCGCGCCTGCCGGATCCGGTCGCGACGGCGGAGCGGTGGCGGGCCGAGGCGCAGCGCTGGGGGCTGCCGGGGCTGTACCTGCTGCGGGTCGAGAGCTTCCCGACCGAGCACGGCGATCCCCGCCAGGCGGGCTTCGACGGCGCCGTGGAGTTCCAGCCGTCCTGGTGGAGGCTGCCGGCACCGCCGTTGTGCTTCCGGCTGCGGCGGGGGCTGCGCCGGCTCGGCGGGCCCGACTTCCCCCTCGTGGTCCGCTACGACGATCTCGTGGACGAGGTCCTCGCCCGCCCGGTCCCCGCCTATTTGCGCTGGCCGGGCGTGACGCCCGGGTTCGACAACACGGCGCGGCTCGGGCGCCGGGCGATGGTCCTGCTCGACCCGAGCCCGTCGAGCTACCGGCGCTGGCTGGAGCGAGCGCTCGACGAGAGCGAGCGGCTCGCCGGCCGGCTCGACGACGGCTCGCCCGGGCTCGTGTTCGTCAACGCCTGGAACGAGTGGGCGGAGGGGAACCACCTCGAGCCGGACCTGCGAGACGGGAGGGCCTTCATCGAGGCGACGAGGTCGGCGATCGACCGGCGCCAGCAGCGTCGCGACGCGAGCCCCGTCGGGAGCCGACGCTGACGACGGTGGCGCGCGCCCGCCGCCGCCGGGGGCGCAACGCCCGGTCGTCTCCCCGGCGGCGCAGCGCCTCGAGCGTGACCACGACGAACTGCTGGTCGCCCGAGCCGCTGCGGTTCAGCACCTCGACCCGACAGGGATGGTCGCCGCCGACGTCGATGAGCGCGCTGACCCGCTCGTGGTAGTGGCCGCAGATCCACCAGCGCGGCCGGAGCGCCCGCGCCAGCCCGGAGAGCTGCTCGCGGTGGGCGTTGCCCGGCCGCCAGAGCGTGTTGTGGCGTCGCAGCGGGACCTCGAGCGGGCAGTCGTGGGCGAGGACGACGTCGACCGGCGCGGCGGCGTAGCAGCGACCGAGGGCGGCCTCGCCGAGCACCTCGGCGGGCGACCAGTCGTGCGGGCGGAACGCGGCCGGGGTCGACGCGCCACCTGCCGCGAGGAAGCGGAGGCCGGCGAGCTCGAAGACGTGGCCGTCCGGCAGGAGCTCCAGCCCGGGCGACGCCTCGACGGGCCCGTCGGCGGCCTGCGCGAGCTCCTCCAGCCTCGGAGCGTCGTCGTGGTTGCCGCGGACGAAGCGCAGCCGTGCGCCGTGATCGCTGGCGATCGCCGGCAGGCGCTCGAGGAAGGACCTGCTGGCCCCGTCGTCCGGCCGGTACTCGAGGTCGCCGAGCAGCACCCAGTCGGTGACCCCGAGCGCCCGTCCGCGGCCGAGCACGCTCGACAGCGCCTCGGCGTCGCCGTGGACGTCGCCGACGAAGCCGAGCGCCGGGGGCAGACTCGCTCGTCCGCCCGGGGACGGCGGGGTTCCGGCGGGAGGTACGACCGGCACGGGCTCCGATCCTACCGGGGGCGGATCAGCCCGTTTCTGCGGCAGGCAGCCCGCAAGGCCGGCGCGGCGTGCCGTGGTTCGCCGGCCCCGGCCCGTACGATGCCGGCGTGAACCCGCAGAGCACCCTCGTCGTCGCGGTGCCGGCCGCCGAGCCGGTCGTCGGGCGGGTCCGGCGGCGCTTCGACCCGACGAGCCGCGCCGGCATGCCGGCGCACGTGACCGTGCTCTACCCCTTCGCCGAGCCGGCCGGCCTCGGTCCCGAGGTCTTCGGCGCCCTGTCGGAGCTCTTCGCTGCCCACCCGCCCTTCGGCTTCACGTTGGCGGGTGTCGGGTGGTTCGGGGAGGGGATCGCCTTCCTCGGTCCCAAGCCCGCGGCGCCGTTCGAGGCGCTGACCGCGTCGGTCGCCGACCGCTTCCCGGCGTTCCCGCCCTACCGTGGCGCGTACGAGCGGGTCGTGCCCCACCTCACCGTCGGCGCCCGCGGCCGGCCCCGGGCGCTCAGGCGGGCGGCCGCTCGCGTCGAGGCAACGCTGCCGATCGAGGCGGTCGCGACCGAGGTGCTGCTGATGGTGCGCGGTCCGGGCCGCCGGCCCTGGCGAGCGGTGCAGGCGTTCCCGCTCGGCGGCGCGGCGCCGGGCGGCCCCGGCCCCGGCGGGTAGGCGACGCCCCGGCCCTCACGAGGGAGGACCGAGTGACGCCGTGAGATGCGAGCCGGTGCATCGCGCGCCGTGCGCTCGAGTTGCGGCGGGCCGTAAACCCATCGCCCGACGAGCCTGTTTACATGTGACTAGATGGGGCAACTATCCCTTGACTGTAGAAGTCCAGCGTGTACAATGGTCATATGGCTCCCGGAAATCGTAAAGACCCGAAGCGGGCAGGCTCGTCGGAGTCGTCGTATTCGCTGATGGAGTTCGTCGCGGACTTCCCCGATGACGAGACCTGCCTTCAGTGGCTGTGGCGCACGCGCCACGCGACCAATGACGCTGGCACCGAAGCCCGCTGCCCGCGGTGCGAGGAGATTCGCGAGTTTCGCCGGTACGAGACCAAGCAGCAGCGCCAGTCGTGGACGTGTGTGGCGTGCGGGCTGAATGTGCACCCGACAGCGGGGACGATCTTTCACAAGTCGTCCACGGCGCTTCACCTGTGGTTCTACGCCATGTACCTGATGACCAGCACTCGTTGCGGCATTTCCGCCAAGCAGCTCGAAAGGGAGCTTGGCGTCACGTACAAGACCGCGTGGCGCATGTTCACCCTGATCCGCAATGAGCTGATGGGGCCGGAGCCGACTTCGTTGTCTGGACAGGTCGAGATGGACGAGATGTACGTGGGCGGGAAGCCTCGCCTTGCGGACAAGCGCGAGTGGGCTGACGCCCCCTCGCGAGCGGTTGCCGCTCAGAAGTGGTCGCATGAGAACAAGGTGCCGGTGTTCGGCATGGCCCAACGCAATGGCGCTCGCCTTCCAGACCAAAAGCCTCGCGGCGGGAAGGTCGTCGCCTACGTCGTCCCGAAGCAACCGCAGGCGGCGATCATGGGCCACATCGAGACCCACGTGGACCCGTCCGCGGTGCACTACACGGACGACGCTCGCATCTACGACCGGCTCCCCAAGGACGGCCGGAACCGCCAGACGATCAAGCACTCCGAAGGCGTCTACGTGAGCGGGGACATCCACACGCAGACCATCGAAGGGTTCTGGTCGCTTGTGAAGCGTGGCATCGACGGGACGCATCACGCGGTCTCCGCCAAGTGGCTGCAGGGGTACATCAACGAGTACGTCTGGCGGTACAACCGCCGCGACGACCGTCGTGCGATGTTCCTGTCCCTAATCCTCCGGGCTGCTGTCGTCAGCAGGTGAGTCCTCGGGCGGCTTCCGTGGCTTGGCGATCTTCCCCAGGTCACGGAAGACGTCCTCGCGCGTCGGAATGGGAATCTCCGCTGGCGGCCCCTTCTTGGGCCGCGTCTCCTGTGTCGGCTCTTTGCCGTTGCGCTTTGGCATCTCCCTCCAAGGCTACGGGATACGACCAATGAGTGAGCGTCAGCATCCCGACCGCGGATGGTGGGTCAAGTTCGACCGGGCACAGGAACACCTCGATGAACTCAACGCTGGGCTCAAGCCCCTTTGCGCCCCACGCGAACACGCGGTCAGCAGCAGGGTCGAGAGCAACAAACGCCCACGGGAACGCGTTTACCGGGTCACCTTCGCTGGAGAACCCGACGAAAGATGGCCGCTTCTTGTCGGAGATTTCCTGTTCAACCTGAGTTGCGCCCTGGACCACCTCGCCGTCGCCCTCAATCCGGCGAACAGACGCAACAAACTGATCTACTTCCCCATCTATGTGGATGACCCGTGGCGGCGAGCAGACGGCACAAGACGTTATGTCGAGCGAAGTCCAACCAATCGGAAAATCTTCTCCGATTCGACGCGCCATATGCTCCCGGAAGCGCAAGCACTCATTAAGTGGACGCAGCCTTACGCGGAGGCTCTCGAAGCGGGGAAAGACGCAGACGACCACGTCCTTTCGCTTTTGAAGCGGTTCCACACAACCGACAAGCACCGGCGTCTGGTCGTCGGGGATATTGGCTGCGTCAGCGGGGTGCTCACCTACCCCAACAAGGTTGGAGTGACCGTTACGGAGCCTTTCGTCGCTCCCACCGATCGCCTTGTCAAGAACGACGCACCAATCAAGCGACTCAACTACCAAGTGGACATGAAGTTCGTAGGTTCCTTGCGCGTAGCTTTCGCTCACCGAGAACCACGCGTCACAAAATTGGGCGTCGGTCCATTCCTTGGAGCCGACCACCTCCCTGCGATCAGCAAGGGAGTCGAGGATCGTCTGCGGCTCTTGGAGACTTACGTCCAGTGGTGACGGGCGCTTCATAGCGCACCGCCCGGCCCATCGTCATCTGATTCCGCGCCTGAGTCGGCGGAGCTACCACCCTGCCAAGGTACCGCCACCTTACCACCGGTTTCTACAGTGGAGGGATAGTTGCCCTAGATGGTCACCTATTGTCCTGAGGGTGGACGAGGTGTTCAGAGCCCTTGCCGATCCGACGCGGCGGAGCCTGCTCGACGAGCTCTTCCGCGAGGACGGGCAGACGCTGAGCGCGCTCGAGGAGCACTTCTCGATGACGCGCTTCGGCGTGATGAAGCACCTGAAGCAGCTCGAGGAGGCGGGCCTGGTGGTCACGAAACGGCGAGGCCGGGAGAAGCTCCACTTCCTGAACCCGGTCCCGATCCGGCTCGTCCACGACCGGTGGGTGAGCAAGTACGCCGAGCCCTGGGCGGCTGCGCTCAGCGATCTCAAGAACAGGCTGGAGGGTCCCATGGAGAAGGTGTTCGAGATCTACATCCGCACGACGTCCGGAGCGTCTCTGGGAGGCGATCACCGACCCCGACGATCAGGAGCAAGTACAACTTCGGTGCCCGGGTCGACTCGGACTGGACGCCGGGCTCGCGCCTCGAGATGAGCCACCCGGGGGCTCCCGGGCTCCTCGGCGAAGGCGAGGTCCTCGAGGTCGACCCCCCGCGCCGGCTCGTGCACACCATGGTCGGACTCTGGAGCGACGAGGTGAAGAGCGAAGGCGCGTCACGGATCACGTGGGAGATCGAGCCCGTGGGCGACTCTTGCCGCCTGACCCTGACCCACGACGAGCTGCGCGAGGGCGCGAACTCCGAGCTCTACGGCGGCTGGCCGATGATCCTCTCGGGCCTGAAGACGTGGCTCGAGACGGGCGAGTTGCTCACCACGCCGGGATCGCTGCGGTACGGCTGAGCCGACCCGGCCGCGCGAAGCGGCACCACCGCCTTGTTGCGGACCAGGCGCCTGGGGCACGCCGGGAGCGGCGGTGGCCGGTCGATCTGAGGCTAAAACCGGCCACGACGATGGAGAGGGCGAGGAACCTCGCCCTCTCCCGGGCCGGGAAGGCCCGGTGGCCGCTGGTGGGTGCAAGGATTCACTTCCCGGAACTGGCGACGATCGTGGAGATGGAGGACGATCTCCGCATGACGACGCTTCAGGACGTGATCCAGATCGGTCGGCAAGATCACTTCTTGGCCGTCGTGTCGACCTTGCGGGCCGATGCCACCATCCAATCGTCGGTGGTCAACGCCGGTGTCCTCGCCCATCCCGTCGGTGGTGACGAGGTCGTCGGCTTCGTCACCTACGGGAAGACGAAGCTGGCCAACCTTCGTGCTCGACCGCAGCTGAGCATCACCTTTCGTGCCGGGTGGCAGTGGGTCACCGCCGAGGGTCGGGCCGAGTTGATCGGTCCCGACGACGCACACCCCGACGTCGGCGCCGAAGCGCTCCGCTTGCTGTTGCGCGAGGTCTTCGCAGCGGCCGGGGGCACGCACGACGACTGGGACGCCTACGACCGCACGATGGCCGAGCAGCGCCGCACCGTGGTGCTCGTCAGCCCCTCGCGCCTGTACGGCAACTGACCCTTCGACAGAGAACGCCGGGACACGGGGCATCCCTGATCGCCCGGAGCCCTCGTTCGCCCTTCGGCCACTCCATCGGTGTCTCCTCGCCCGTGTGCGCCGCCCGTCTACCTACCTAGACCATCCCAGGGTGCCGAAGGTTGGCAGCGACTCGCAGAACTCGCGGAATGGCAGGGTCCGGGACAGGTACCGGAGGATGCGTCCGGTCGCCCTCGTTGGCACGTGCCTCTCGTACGGCGAGTGCGCATACCGATGCTCAGCGTGCTGTCGGTCCACCGCTCTCCGGTGGAGAGCGCGTGCTCCAGATACCGCGCTCACAATTGTCGCAGCCGGCCTGCCCCCGGTTGCCAGGTCGAAGCGATGCGCGGAGCGCCGCCACGCGGCACATCGAGGGGAGTGCGTGCACCTTCTTTAGGGGACTGACATACCTAACGCGCCCGCGATCAGCGAAACTCGACGCGCCAACGATCGGGTGCGAAGTTCTGTTCGGTCACGACAAGTACGAAGTGACCAGCGTCTCCGTAGTCAAGGTCGAGAGCGCCGGGACCGGTGCGCCTTACTGCGATGTGGGGCGAACGGTCGGCAAAAGCGACGACCAGGTCGTCATAGATCGCTTCAATGATGTCAGCGGTGGTGATCGCCACGCCCCGATCATCGCAGCTTCTGAACCGACGCAGGCGAGCATTCGCCCCTCGGCTGGGTGCGACACGGATGTCAGTCCCTTCTTTAGCGCGCGTTCTGAGACGCGCTTCTGCTCGCGAGCTTTGTGTCGCGACAACGTCGAAGCGACCGCCGAGCCGACGGTCAGTTCACGCCGGCGACAGGGTCGCGCCACCCGACTGACGTTCGTCCCTTCTCCGTGCCGCTGCTCGCCATCCTGAGAGCGGCGGCTCAGCGCACGACGAGGCGCGCGGCGAAGACGAAGGGAAGCGCGGCAACGGCGAGAACAACGACCCGCAGCCACAGCGGCGAGCCGGCGCTCGCGAAGAGCGCTTGATGCAAGGCGGTGACCGGGAGGTTCGGGAGCGTGCTGTGGCTCGCGAGGAGCCGCGGGAGGAACGCGGTTGCGATCAGCGCTGCGAGCGCCGCGAGTGGCGCGGCGACGAGCGGCCCGGTCGCGACCACGGCGATCCCAGCGGCGACGAGCGCCAGGAGGGCGACCCCTGTCGCAGCGCCGTGAGGCAGGTAGAAGAAGGCAGCGGCACCGAGTGCGACAAGGAGCACCCCGATCACGGCGCGGAGGTGCAAGGTTCCGCGCGCGGCGAACATGAGGAGGAGCGCCGTCACACCGGGGACGAGCACGGCGAGGAGCGCGGTGAACCCCTCGACGACGCGCCGGGGAGCACCGTGGCTGGCAGCGGAGTGGATGAGCGTGAGCCCAGCCGTGCCAACGACCCGCTGCGCGGTGTCGGAGAGCGACCCGGCCGCGCCTGCAAAGTAGGCGAGCTTGCCGACGCCGACGGCAATACCTGCAGCGACCCCGAGGACGAGCCAGATTCGGCCCTTCATCGGCTGCGCACGTCCAAAGCCGTCACCTCCGCTCGACGGGATGCTGCGCGATTCTGCGGGTGACAGCTAGGTCTGCGGCAGATCACCTTCGGCGAGGGCACTCGGCGAGTCGTCACCTCGAGAGAAGGCGTGCGAAGCTCAGCTCATGGCCGTCTGGGTCGTGGATGTGAAAGTAGCGCTCGCCCCACGGCGCGTCCGCAGGTGAGGTTTCCGGATCGAACCCGGCCGTGAGAGCGCGTCGGTACATCGCATCCACGTCATCGACCCACAACACGACACGGCCCCAGGTGCTTCGGGGAGAGCCGACCGTGTCGAGCTGAAGGTTGAGGTAGCCGGCGCCGACCCGGAAGCTCGTGAAAGGCGCCTCCTGTCCTCCGTAGAGCAGATGGAAGCCGAGCGCTTCGTAGAAGGCCACGGCCTCAGCCATGTCGGCGGTCAGCAGCGTTACCGCGCTGATGCTCTCGACCGGCTCCCGTTGCGCTTCCACACCGGCCAGCATTGCAGAAGAGTCGGCGAGGAGCCGGTGCCGGCGAGACGGCGCATGCGCTTGGGTCCAAGGGCAACGGCTCATCGTGACAAGGCGTCTCCGACAACGTCGGGTCGGCGAGACCATCCGTGCGGCCTCAGTGCTCGTCGAAATGCCTTTTCGCAGCACGCTTCGCTCGGTGCTCGCTCGCCTACGGCCCGCGAAACTGCTGGACTGCGGCTGTCTGCTGATCCGTTGGACCATCCGAATCGCCGCACTCTGCGCAGAAGGCTGCCCACTGATGGAGATCCTCGTTGGCAGAGGACGTTCTCCCGAGCGAAGCAGCCGCTGGCTCGCTTTAGGATCTCGATCTCCATCTGCTTGACACGGGTCTCCCGGCGCAGCCGAACCAGCTCGGCGCGTTCGTCGCTGCTGAGCCCCTCCTTCCGGCCAGCGTCGATGTCGTCCTGGCGCATCCAGTTGCGAAGGCAGGCAGGACTGCGCGATCCCGAGGACGTGCGCGATCTCCGCGATCGGCTTCTCGCGGGCCCGGGCGAGCTCGACACCACGTCGACGGAACGCCGGCGGCCTGGCGGCGGGCATGTCGGACTCCTTTCCGAGACGATCATCGCCTCAGGTCGGGTGTCCGGGATAGCGGGTCGGGCTCCGACGGTCCTCTTGAACTTCCTCGGTCGTAGCTGGCCCCAGGTAACCGTGACCACTCTCACGAAGGTGAGCTAAGCGGGGACCTCTGGCCCTACCAGAGGAGAGGAGAGCTTGCGATGCTCTCCTAACGAAGGTGGAGGGTGCCCTCGTTGAGATGCTTGGTATGCCTCGAGGATCGCGAATCAGCAGGACCGGTGCGCAGGCGGTCACTGCGCGGACACGAGCGAGGGGGAGCCTGAGATGGCCGAGCCCGATCGGGACAGTGGCCTGGACGAGTTGTCCTACGAGAGCTGCCTCGAGCTGCTCGCGTCCCACGACGTCGGCCGGCTCGCCGTCGTCGTCGACGGCCAGCCGGTGATCTTCCCGGTGAACTACGTGATCGACGGCGAAAAGGTGGTCTTCCGGACCGACGCCGGCACGAAGCTCACCCATTCCAGCCTCGATCCGGTGGCCTTCGAGATCGACGAGCTCGACTTCGAGGCGAGGGAGGGCTGGAGCGTCGTCGTCCAGGGCACGGGGAGGGAGTTCACTGAGGCGCTCGACGACGTCTCGGTGCGCGAGCGGGCGCTCTGCGTCTCACCTTGGGCAGCTGGGGAAAAGGCGCACTGGGTGCGGATTACGCACCCGAGGATCAGCGGCAGGCGCATCCAGCGCTGGCGCGAGGCCACGTCCAGCTAAGGGCCGGCTCCCTTGATCGCAGTGATGATCGCCCGTCGCTCTAGAGCGCGGCGTTTGTGAACCAGGTGTTTTAGGCGGTTAGCGGCTCGAGATCGTCCACGGCGATGCGCGATGCCCCACCGGCCATATGTGATCAATGGCCCTGGTGAGGTCGAGCCGGGGCCGTGAAGCTCCCTCCATGGTCGTGGTTGCGCGTGCCCCGTTCGGGGAGTTGGACTTGGCCGCCGCAGCCGCTCTCTCCCCCGACGAGGTGCTCTCGCGCCTCGGAAGTGGCCCGGATGGGCTCTCGTCCGACGAGGCGGCGGCACGGTTGCGGGAGTGCGGACCGAACACGCTCGGCATGCATCGCGTCCGTGCCACTGCCGTCCTCTTCCGCCAGATCCGGAACCCGATCCTGATCCTCTTGCTCGGCGCGGCGCTGGTGTCGGGGCTGACCGGTGGCGGCACGAATGCGCTGATCATCGCGGTGATCGTCGCCCTCAGCGTCGGATTGGGCTTCGTCAACGAGTACCGGGCGGAAGTGGCGATGGCCTCGCTCCGCGCCAAAATCCGACAGGAGGCCGAGGTTCGCAGGGACGGACGGGTGAGCCGGATCCCCGTGACGAGCCTCGTGCCCGGCGACGTGGTGTCGCTCCGGATCGGCGCCCTCATTCCGGCCGACCTCCGCCTGCTGAACGTCGACGAACTGGAGTGCGACGAAGGCGTGCTAACCGGCGAGTCGATGCCGGTGGCCAAGTCGGTAGCAGCCGTCTCCGGCCACCAACCACAGGACCAGCCGGGATGCGCCTTCATGGGGACGATCGTCCACCAGGGGTCGGCCCTTGGCGTGGTGGTTCGGACCGGAACCCGCACCGCCTTCGGGCAGATCGCGGCGGGCCTGGCCGAGAGGCCGAGCCAGACCGCCTTCGAGGTGGGCCTGTCGCGCTTCTCGCGCTTCTTGTTCGCGGTGGCGGCCGTGCTGACCGCGTTCATCTTCGCCGTCAACGTGGCGCTGTCACGGCCCCTCATCGACGCATTGCTCTTCTCGCTGGCCATCGCCGTCGGCATCGCCCCCGAGATGATGCCGGCGATCGTGACGGTGAGCCTCTCCGCCGGATCGAAGGCCCTCGTGGCGAAGAAGGTGCTGGTGAAGCGGCTGGTCGCGATCGAGGACCTGGGCAACATCGAGATCCTCTTCACCGACAAGACGGGCACCATCACTGAGGGGGTGATCACCTTCGAGCGGGCACTCGACGCCGTCGGGCAGGCGAGCGATCGCCAACTGCTGCTCGGGCTCGTCTGCAACGAGGCGACGGTGGCCGTCGGAGGAGCGGTCGGTGGGAACGCGTTGGACCAGGCCCTGTGGTCGGCTCCAGGGGCGGCTGCGGGCGAGGCCATCGCCACCACGGTTGGTGCCTACCACCGGCTCGGCGTCCTTCCCTTCGACCACGAGCGGCAGCTGGCCTCGGTGCTGGTGAAGGACCCTGACGGCCAGCCGCTCTTGATCACCAAAGGCGCCCCCGAGGTGGTGCTGGACCGGTGCGTGGACGTCCCCGACGGCGCTCGACCGGCGCTGGAGGCATTGTTCTCCGAGGGGGCCCGGGTGGTGGCCGTTGCCACCCGCTCGGCCCAGGGCACGGAGGCGCTCACCGCCGAGGACGAACACGGGCTGGCGTTGGAGGGCTTCCTGACGTTCGCCGACCGACCAAAGGCCGACGCCGGCGCCTCCATCGCCCAGCTCGAACGGCTGGGGATCGAGGTCAAGATCATCACCGGGGACAACGGGTTGGTGGCAGCCAAGGTGTGCTCGGAGATCGGGGTCGACTGCGCGGGGGTGCTCAACGGTGCCGAGGTCGAGTCGCTCGACGACGACCACCTCGAAGCGGCGATCCTGACCACGACAGTGTTCGCCCGGATCGGCCCTGATCAGAAGTCGCGAATCATCAAGGTGGCGCGCCGCAGCGGAAAGGACGTGGCGTTCCTCGGAGACGGGGTGAACGACGCCGTGGCGTTGCACCACGCCGACGTCGGAATCTCGGTGGACTCGGGCACCGACGTGGCCAAGGAAGCCGCCGACGTGGTGCTGCTCGACAAGGATCTCGGCGTGCTGGCGGAGGGAGTCATGGAGGGCCGCCGCATCTTCTCCAACACCATGAAGTACGTCCTGATGGCCACGTCCTCGAATTTCGGCAACATGTTCAGTGCTGCCGGTGCCTCGGTGTTCCTGTCGTTCCTGCCGATGCTGCCGTCGCAGATCCTCCTCAACAACCTGCTCTACAACACCGGGCAGCTGGTGATCCCGACCGACCGAGTCGATCCCGAGGCGCTGGCCCGACCCGCGGCGTGGGACATGAGGTTCATCCGGCGTTTCATGTCCGTGTTCGGTCCCGTCAGCTCGATCTTCGACTTCCTCACGTTCTGGGTGATGCTCTCCCTGCTCCACGCCGGCCACACCGAGTTCAGGACCGGTTGGTTCGTCGAGTCGATCGCCACCCAGACCCTCGTCGTCTACGTGATCCGGACCCGGCGGATCCCGTTCTTCAGGAGCCGGCCCAGCCTGGCGATGCTGTTGGTGCCGACAGGGGCGGCCCTGGTCGGTGCGATCCTGCCGTACACGGGGCTGGCGCACCTGTTGGGATTCACACCCCTGCCGGCGACGTTCTTCCTGATCCTGTTCGGGATGGTCGTCTTCTACCTGTTGCTGGTCGAGCTGGCGAAGACCCGCTTCTACCGCATCCCCCACGCCCGGACCCCGCGACCTGCATTGACCGATGCCGAACGGCTGGAGCGACGTATCCGGCGCCGGGCGTCCCGCTTCATTCGCCACCCTGCCCAAGGGTAGGAAGCAACGCACCGACCCGAGATCCCGGCCTCGCGGATTCGTGCTGCCAACGAGATTGCCGTTCTCCCAGAGACCCGCGCTCGTTCTTAGCAACGGGCTCCTTCTCCCAGCATGGCGAGAGGCACGAATCCGGCATCGGAATCGGACACTTCGAGAAGAGTCAGGTCGCATGGGCGCTCAACTCGGACCTGCACCCGGCGGGAGCTGGTCGCTGCCGGCTGCGGGTGGATGGCGGAGGGCAGTTCGCCGGAAGTACGGGTAGATGGCGAGCGTCGTCGCGACGAGTGCGGCGAGGCCGCCGACGGCGAGACCCCAGCGGGGGCCCGCGTGTTCGGACACGTATCCGATGACCGGGCCGCCGATCGGCGTTGTTCCGATGAAGGTGACGGACCACAGCGCCATGACGCGACCCCGCATCGCGTCCTGCGCGGTGAGCTGAAGCGTCGTGTTGCCCCGTGCCATGAACGAGACGCTCGCGGCCCCGACACAGGCGAGCGTCGCGAGCTCGATCGCAAAGGTCGGCGCGAGTGCCGCGGCGAGCATGGTCACGCCGAAGGCACCTGCGGCAATCGTGACCGCACGGAGGCCCGTCGGCCGCCGGCTCGCGACGACGATGCCACCGATCACGGCTCCCACGCCGAACGCGGCGGTGAAGAAACCGTAGCCGTCCGCTCCCTTCTGGAAGGTGCGCTCGGCGAGCACGGGCAGTACGACCTGGAACTCATAGGAGAGCGCTCCGATGAGCGCCATCATCATGAGCGGGATGAGCAGCCGAGGCGTACGGCGGACGTAGCGGAGTCCCTCGACGACCTGCCCCGGCGTGTGGGCGACGCCTCCGGCGCGCAGCAGCTTGGTGGATTCCATCCCATTTAGCGCGATGAGGATCGCGATGAAGGAGGCCGCGTTGAGCAAGAAGCACCCGCCAACCCCGACGGTCACGATGAACACGCCGGCGATCGCGGGACCGATCGCCCGGGCACCGTTCGACATGACGCTGTTCAGCGACACGGCGTTCGACACTGAATCGGTGCCGACCATCTCGGGAACAAAGGACTGGCGCGTCGGATTGTCCACGCTGTTCGCGAGTCCGAGACCCGCCGCGATGGCAAAGACCATCCACAGCCGCACCGAGTGCGTGAGAACGAGGAGACCGAGGAGAAGCGCGAGCAGGCCTAGCGTGCTCTGGGTGGCGAGCAGGACCCGTCGCTTGTTGAGGCGGTCGGCGATGACGCCGCCGTAGGGGGCGAGGATGAGCACCGGCAGGGTCTGAGCAGCGACGACGAGGCCGATCATCGTGGCGGACCCCGTCAGCTCGAGGACGAGCCACGACTGCGCCACGGTCTGCATCCACGTCCCGATGAGCGACACCGATTGGCCGATGAAAAAGCGCCGATAGTTGCGGTTCTCGAGCGAGGCGAACGTGTGGCGCGCCCATAAACGAGCGCCTCGACGCAGTGCGTCGAACTTCATCTCCTCGTCGAGGGGTTCCTGTGTCGTTCAGTTCTTCTATCGCGTCGGTGACATCGTCGCTCACATGAACGGGGGCGGCAGGACCAGGATGCCGCGACCTACCGATCGCCTCGGTCGGTCAATCTCGTCGCGTCGCGAACGAACAGTGGAATCTGACGCTCGGTATTCGCTTGGTAGTCGGCATACGGCGGATAGGCCGCGACGGCTCGCCGCCACCACTCGGCGCGCTCCGCGCCGACCGCCTCATGCACCGAGACGTCGAACGGTTCCGGGCCGTCCTGGATCCTGACGGCTTCGGGATCGGCCTTCAGGTTGTAGTACCAGACCGGATGTGACGGCGCCCCGCCCTTCGAAGCGACGAGGGCGTATTGACCGTCGTGCTCGACGCGCATGAGCGGCATCTTTCGAACCTTTCCGCTCTTGTTGCCGCGTGTCGTGACGATGACGACCGGGAGACCGGTGTCCCGGAGCGTGTTCGCCTCGGCCCCGCCGGACCGTTCATACGCCTCGACCTGTTCGCGCACCCAATCGGCAGGACTTGGCTCGTAGTCACCATCGAAAGACATGCCCTCGATCCTACGCACCTGTGGGTTCCCGAGCGCCGGTCGGACACCACCTCGACGGCGGGCCTGCAGCGCCATCGAGACGCCCGAGCGAATACACGTGCCCCGTGTCGTATGCGCTCGTGCGGCTCGGAACGCCGGCGGGTGTTCGCCGCGTCATGGTCGACCCTGGTGACCCACCGAGCGCCGAACTGCATCGCGCCCCGAGCAGCAGTCCAAGCGGCCTGCCACGCAACCGCGGGCGCAGGCGGATGCCAGCGTGCCGAGGGTTTCGCAGCTTCGCCCGAGAGACGTTCACCGGGCGGACGAGGATAGGTGCACCGGATGCACCTAGGTGTCGAGCAGCGCGTGCAAGAGCGCGACGTCGTGGTGGTGCACCGAACGCGGCGCGAACCCGGAGTGGTAGAGGAGCTGGACGCGCGCCGACAGGCACGGGACCGTCCGGCCCGCGACGACCCCTTCGGAGAAGACCTGGCTCCGCAGCTCCGCCGAGAGCTCGCCGAGGCCGGCGCCGGCCGGCAGGCCGAGCGCGTCCGCGAGGCGCGGCCAGTCGATGCTCAACAGGTCGACCATGCGCAGCGCTCCGTCCCGCAGCAGCCAGCGGTCCGGCATCCACAAGGCGTACCGGTACGTCCCGAGCACGTCGAACCCGAGCGGGCCGAGCGCTGTGCACGCGTCGGCCACGCGTGCGCCGAAGTCGTCGATGACCAGGTCGACGTCGTCGTGGCGACGCGTCTGCCGGCCGACGAGCGCGTCGACACCCCAGCCGCCGGCGAGCCAGAAACCGATCCCTGCTGCGTCGAGCGCGTCGAGGATGCGGAGCAGATCGTTCCCCCGGACCTCGCCGCGAAGCGTCGCTCGCAGCGGTCCGAGGAAGGTGCGGATCGGCGACCGGCCGGGCGCCTCCTCCACGAGCCGGCTGAGACGGACGGCAGCCCGCCGCAGCGGCGGGGCCGCCATGACCAGCTGGTGGATCGACGCCGCGAGCCGCTGGGGACGCGGCGCCGGCGCCCGCCGGCCAAGGCGTGCTCGGGTGGACCCTCGCCGCGCTGGTCGTGTCTGCTCAGGTCGTCCACGTCGGCACAGCCTTGCATGGCGGACGGGGAACCCGTGCGCTCACGGCGGTGGCCCGGCCCCCGTCTCCTCGCGGGCGCGCACGGCGGCGAACGCGCTCCTGATCGAGGTCTCGTCGAGGTCGTTCCAGTAGCGCACCGAATGCGTGACGAGCTTGTGACGGGCGAGGAGATCCGTCGGCGGCGCCGGGAGCCCTCGCCAACGGAGCGCCATCGGGTCCTCGGGACCACCGAAGTCGCCGATCCTGAAGCCGGCGCCAACGGTGAGCAGCGCGAAGAGGTGGTCCTCGCCGAGGGTGCTCGCCGCGAGCCCCGGTAGGTCGAGCCATCCCCGCCGGGCCATCGCCTGCACCGCTGCGGCGGAGTGCAGGTACGCCCCGCCGAGGGGATGCTCGCCGACGACGTAGCCGTTGGCCACCGCCTCCCTGCGCAGGCGCCGCAGCAGCCTGCGCAGCCCGGGGCGGCGCAGTCCACGGAGCCCGCAGGCGGCGCCGAGCGCTTGAGCCGCCGGCGACCAGTCCCGCTCGGCGCCGGTCATGTCGTAGCGGTACGAGCCGAGCATGCCGAGACCAGGGTCGCTGGCGAACCGGGCCCGGGCCAGGTCCTCCAGCCCGGGGCCGATCACGAGGGCGTCGGCGTCGAGGCGGAGCAGCAGGTCGAAGCTCGCCACAGCGAGCGTGTGACGGTAGCCCGCCGCGAGCTTCACCCACAACCCGCCCTGGGAGCCCGCCGCGCCGACAGGGGCCGGAATGACGTGGACGTCCGGCGACAGCGCCCCGAGCCCGGCGCAACGGCCACCGGTGTCGTCGATCACGATCACGGTGCGGGGCGCGCCCGCGTAGTGCAGCACGCTGCGCAGGGTGTCCTCGGCGTCGTCGCCCGGACCGACCGGGATGACCACGGCGAGCGAGCGGCGCGCGACGTTTCGGTCGACGGGCACCTGGCTAGTCTGGTTCTTTAGCCACACGCGAGCCTGGCGCCCCGGAGCGGGAAATGCCAGCGCGCGCCCGCCGGAGCCGCCTGCACGACGCCGTGCCCGCGGCCTGAGAGGGGCGACGAGCTCACGAGCCTGGCGCCCTTCTTCGCAAGAGATGCCACTACACGCCCTGGCCGGTTCGGTCGTTATGACCTCGGAGAGTTGCGCGTGGAGGTCGGATGCTGACAAGGAATCGAGGCGGATGGCTGCTCCGGCAGTCGCTGACCCTCCTGGTCCTGGTCGCCGCCCTCGGCACGGCGACCTCGGCGTCGGCCATGACGCTCCCGGTGGGGGCGAACCCGGCGAGCCGACCTCCGGCGCTGGTCCAGGCCGGGCCGTCGAGGACAGCGTGCATCTACGCCGGCCTCGACTCGACGCTCGCCACGGCCGAACGGGCGACGGGCATCAGCTACCGCTGTGTCGAGACGTTCAGTGACGCCGAGCCGACCTGGGCCGACTGGGTGAGCCCCTGGGTGACCCATGCCCAGTACGGCTACGTCGGCTGGCTCGCCGCCGCGCCGACCCGGCGGACGGTGATCCTCACCCAGAACGTGGTCCCCGACAGCGCGGCGGCCAACCCCGACTGGCGCGCCGAGGGCGCCGCCGGCCGGTTCGACAAGTACGCCCGTCAGCTGGCGGAGAACCTCGTGGCGACCGGTTTCGGGTACTCGGTGATCCGCCTCGGCCACGAGATGAACGGCACTTGGTACAACGACACCATCGGGAACAACCCGACGCAGTGGCGACAGTGGGCCGAGTACTTCGCCCAGATCGTGCGGACGATGCGCGCCGTTCCCGGTGCCCACTTCCTCTTCGACTGGAACGTCAACGCCGGCTACCGAGACATCCCGCTCGCCGACTACTACCCCGGCAACGCCTTCGTCGACATCGTCGGCATCGACCTGTACGACGCGAGCGCCTCGGGCCCCCTTCCTCCACCGTCCTCCCCGTACCGGTGGCTGGCCCTCGCCAGCGAGCCGCTCGGGATCGACGACGTCTACGCCTTCGCCGTCCGGCACCACAAGCCGCTCAGCATCCCGGAGTGGGGCACGCTGAGCTCGAGCGGCAACGGGGACGACGGCTCCTACGTCGCCCACATCGGCTCCTTCGTCGCCAGCCACGACGTCGCGTACCAGTCCTGGTTCGACGCCGGCAGCGACAACGTGCTGACGCTCAGCGGGAGCGACGCGCC
Source organism: uncultured Actinomycetota bacterium (assembly GCA_963765505.1). Classification (GTDB taxonomy): domain Bacteria; phylum Actinomycetota; class Acidimicrobiia; order Acidimicrobiales; family Bog-793; genus DATKQY01. The sequence continues at coordinate 244,238 of CAVXWO010000008.1, read as the reverse complement.
GAGGTCGCTCGCCGCCTACGTCCGGGCCTTCGGCCCGGGGCATCTCCGCCACGGGTCCGGATTCCCTTCGCCTCCGCCGAGCGCGACCGACTCCTGAGCCCGGGCGCCCGCCTCGGCCCGCAGGCGACCGAGCGCTGCTACTCGCCGGGCGCCGGCTCGGCGGGGGATGCCTCCTCCGCAGCGGCCACGGCCGCGGTCGCGGTCACGGGCTCGGCGGGGGCCGCCGGCACACGCCCGACCGGATGGGCGCTGAAGCCCCACCGCTTGTCGGCGAGGCGCGCCACGAGCGGCCACGGGACCAGCTCGTCGAACGGGTACGAGTAGCGGCGACGGGCGTTCTTCAGCATCTTGAAGCGGATGATGTCGACCCATCCAGGGCCGTAGCCGGGGAAGGAGGGCTCGAACCCGGCCGTTTCGAGCGCCAACGCGAGGGTCTCGGGCTCGAAGACCGAGACGTGGATCTCGGGGATGAGGTAGCGCCAGTTAGCCACGTCGCCCCGATAGGGCTTGGCGTTGCCGGTCGTGAGGAAGAGCAGGCCTCCCGGCTTCAGCAGCGCGCGCATTCGTGCGAGCTCGGCGAGGGGGTCGACGACGTGCTCGATGACCTCGATCGCCGAGACGACGTCGAAGGTCCCGGCGCGCTCCGCCAGCTCCTCCTCGGAGAGCACCGACACCCCGCGCTCATGCAGCCGGTCGAGCGACCAGCTCTGTTCGAACCCGACGGCCGAGGGCAGCCCGTACTGGTGCAGGAACTGCACCAGGCCGCCGGCGCCACAGCCATAGTCCAGCCACGTCGTCGACGCGCCGACGATGCCGAGGCCGTGGACCTGCTTCAGGATGCCGCGCCACTCGAAGCGACGCACGGTCCGGTGCGGGTTGGCCGCCTCGTCCACGTAGTCCGTCAGCGGGTCGGCCCCGCGTCCCCGGTAGTAGTCCTCGTCGTAGATCGCGCCGTAGTCGAGCCACGGGTCGGCGACGAAGGAGAACCAGCAGGACGGGCATTGGCGGATCTGGAAGTCACGCCCTGCCAGCGCCCCGTGCCTCGTCCCCGCCGCCCGCGTGTCCCCCGCGCAGATGCGGCACTTCGTCGATGTCGGGTCCAACAGGGCTTCGTCCTCCGCCTCGGGCTGCGACCGGTCGGGGCGCTGCGCCCGCTTCGGTGGACCGGCGGACGGCACGCTACCAAGACGTCGCCGGGCGCGGGTATGGACGGGGCTCGGCGGAGCAGGGCGCGAGATAGCAGTGGCGTGCCGGGCGCCTGCCGCGACGGCGCGCTGCCGGCGCTTCAGCGGCGCCGCAGGCGGTCGAGCTGGCGACGCTCCCGCTTCGTCGGGCGCCCGGTGGACGGATCGCGGACGAACGCGGGCGCTACCAGCTCGCGGGGCGGAGGTGGGGGGCTGCGGTCGATGACGCACTCACCGGCGACGGGCGCGCCAACACGCTTGTCGATCACCCGGACGACCTCCAGCACGCGCTCACGACCGGCACCGCGCACCGTCACGACGTCGCCCTCGCGCACCGTCGTGGCCGGCTTGGCGGACGATCCGTTGACCCGGACGTGCCCCGCCCGGCACGCCTCGGTCGCCACCGCGGGGCGCGGAAGCACCGGACCGCCCAGAGCCACCGGTCGACCCTCGTCGACTCCACGCGGCCATCGTCGCACGGTGCGACGGCGCTCGCACCCGGGCGCGCCGCCAGCTCGTGGCAGCCTGGGGAGATGCCCCCATATCGCCCGACCCCGGCCGAACTGGCAAAAGCGGCAGGGCGCGAGGTTCCCGACCTCGTGGCGCCGGGGCTCGACGTGCTGTTCTGTGGGATCAACCCTGGGCTGTGGTCCGCGGCGGTCGGCCACCACTTCGCCCGGCCCGGCAACCGGTTCTGGAAGGTGCTGCAGGGTGCCGGCTTCACCTCTGAGCTCCTCGCCCCCGAGGAGGAGGGGCGGCTCCTCGACGCAGGACTCGGCGTGACGAATCTCGTGGCGCGCTCTACGGCCACGGCTGCCGAGCTCGATCGCGCCGAGCTCCGGGCGGGAGCGCTCGCGCTGGCCGCGACCGTCGAGCGCTTCGGGCCGAAGATCGTCGCGTTCCTCGGCATGACCGCCTACCGCCACGCGTTCGAACAACCGCGCGCCACTCTCGGCGAGCAGCGAGAGCGCATCGCCAAGGCCCGCATGTGGCTCCTGCCCAACCCGAGCGGGCTGCAGGCCCGCTACCAGCTCCCCGAGCTGATCGAGCTGTTCGGCGCCCTTCGGGAGGCCGCCGGTCATGAAGCGCCTAGGAGGCCGGGGCAGCCCCGTTCGCGGGGAGGACGAGCAGGACGTGGCGCGGGTTGACGATCATCGCTCGACCGTGGCGCCCGAGCGCTCACCGGCGGAACTTCGGGTGGCCGTGGCCCCGCGCCGACCAGGTCGGCGCCACGTCCGCCGCCAACGGCCCCGCCGTCGCGCCGCCCCCGACGGCGGACCCGTCACCCGCGGCCTGCACCGGCTTTGCTCGCGCGCCCGGCGGGCGGCATCCTCCGACCTCGACCGGCAGGCCGAGCCAGGGCGTGCGGGCTGGACGTTCAGAAGGCGAAGGGGTCGGCTCCGGCCGCTGCTGCCTCGCCGGCGGGAACCGCCTCGTCGTCGAGGAAGGCGGCGTAGCCGTTCCGCTCGAGCTGGTCCGCCAGCTCGGGACCGCCCGAGGCCACGAGCCTGCCGTGCACGATGACGTGGACGACGTCGGGCTCGAGCTCGGTGAGCAGGCGCCGGTAGTGGGTGATGGCGACGACGCCGAGCGGCTCGGCCCCGGTCAGGCCGTCGTGGGCAGCGCCGTCGTCCTTGGCGGCACGGGAGATGCGACGGGCGACGTCGCGCAGCGCGTCGACGTCCAGGCCCGAGTCGAGCTCGTCGAGGACGGCGAAGCGCGGGCGGAGCACGGCGAGCTGGAGCGTCTCGATGCGCTTCTTCTCCCCGCCGGACGCGTCGACGTTGAGGGCGCGGTGCAGGAACGCCGGCGCGAGCCCGATCGAGTCGGCCTCGGCTGCCATCCGCGCCCGCAACTCGGTGTCGTCGGCCTCCTCTGGGCGCCCGATCGCCCGCAGCGCCTCGGCGAGCACGTCGGCGACCGGGACGCCGGGCACCTCGACCGGGTCCTGGGGCGCGAGGAACAGTCCAGCGGCCGCGCGTTGCCAGGTCGCCAGCCCGAGCAGGTCGTTCCCGTCCAGGGTGACCGACCCGCCGAGCACCTGGTACTCGGCGCTGCCCATCAGCACGCGGGCGAACGTGCTCTTCCCCGAGCCGTTCGGGCCCATCACGGCGTGGACCTCGCCGCTGCGGACCTCGAGGTCGATGCCCCGTAGGATCTCCCGCCCGGCGATCCCGGCGCGAAGTCCCCGGACGACGAGCGTGCTCACGAGTGCTCCCCTTGCGAACGGGCGACGGCGAGCGCCGCGAGATCGGACCTCATGGCAGCTCGACCACGATCTGGCCGTCCGCCACCTCGACGGGGTAGACGGCGACGGGCCTCGTGGCCGGGAGCGTCAACGGCGCTCCGGTCACGAGCGAGAAGAGGCTGCCGTGCTTCCAGCATTCGATCTCGCAGCTCTCGGCGTCGACCTCGCCCTCCGACAGGGAGTAGTCCTCGTGCGAGCAGACGTCGTGCACGGCGCGCACGGCGTCGGTGCAGCGCACGAGGCAGATCTTCGCTCCCTCGACCTCGAAGCGGCGGGCGTCGCCGACCTTCAGCTCCTCGGCCGGGCACAGCGCGACCCGACGGGGGCTCACGCCTGCTCCACGGTGAGGCCGTCGGTGGTCTCGACCGCTGCGCCGGCCGGGGCCGAGGTGGCCGCGGCGGTCACCCGGGCCGAGACGATGTCGTGCAGGTAGGCGGCGTAGCCCTGGTGGGGCGAGCGGACGAGCAGGTCCTCGAAGAAGCCGAGGAGGATCAGCCGCTCGGCGACCTCCGGCGGGATCCCGCGCGACTCGAGGTAGAAGCGCTGCTCGGAGTCGACCGGGCCGACCGCCGAGGCGTGGCTGCAGCGCACGTCGTTCTCCTCGATGTCGAGGTTCGGCACGGAGTCGGCGTGCGCGTCCTCCGAGAGGACGAGGTTGCGGTTCGTCTGCGAGGCGTCGGCGCGGCGTGCGCCCTTGTGCATGTGGACGAGGCCGCTGTAGACCGAGCGCGCCCGGTCCGCGACGGCGCCCTTGAACACGAGCTCGCTTCGGGTGCGCGGCGCCACGTGCTCCTGGAAGGTCCGGAAGTCCTGCGTCTGGTCCCCGTCGCCGAAGTAGATGGCGAGCATCTGGCTCTCGCTGGCGTCACCCGCGAGCGTCGAGCGCGTGCAGACCCGGGCGTAGGCGCCGCCGAGGGCGGCGATGAAGGTGTGCAGCACCGCGTCGCTGCCCGAGACGGCTCGCCTGGTAGCCGAGCTGCCAGGCCCGCCTGCCGAGCTGCTGGACGCCGAGGTAGGTGCAGCGGGCCCCGTCGGCCAGGTCCAGCTCCGTCGCCGGCACGACGAGCAGCTCCTCGTCGCCGGAGACGAGCAGCTCGACCACGGTGACCTCGGCCAGCTCGCCGAGCGAAACGAACGTGCGCGGGCAGGACAGGCGGCCCGCCGAGGCCGGGCCGAGCTGGTGGACGACGACGATCGGCGCCTCCAGGCGGACGCGGGGCGGCACCGTGACCACGACCGGGGAGGCGGCGAACGCCTCGGCCAGGAAGGTGAACGCGTCGGCGTCCTCGGCCAGCAGGTCGCCGTAGCGGGGCGGCGCCGCGTCGAGGCGGTCGAGCATGTCGACGCGGACGCCGAGGCCGGCAGCCTCCGGACCGAGCTCGACGAGGCAGGCGCCGTCGAGGGTGACGAGCGAGCCTCCGCGGGTCCCGATCGCGTCGAGAAAGGCCGACGCGTCGTCGGAGAGCACCGGCGACGGGGCGCCGGCGGCCGCGGGCGGCGAGAAGGCCGCGAGGTCCAGGTCCGCGATGCGGCTGTAGCGCCAGTCCTCCTCGCGGTCGGTCGGGAGCCGGCTCGCGACAAACTGCTCGGCGGCGACGGCCCGCCGCTCGACGAGCCAGGCCGGGCCCGGCAGGGCGCGCGCGGCCGACGGGGTGAAGCGATCCGTGCTCAGCGCCGTCCTCCGAATCCGCCCCCGGACGGTCGCTGCCGGCGGCCGAGGCGACGGAAGAGACGCCGCAGGCCACCGCCTCCGGCCTGGCGACGGGCAGCTTCGGCCTCGCGCCGGTTGGCCTCGGCGAGCGCCTCGGGCTCGACGGCGGTCACGATATCCTCAGCCTCGTCGAGCAGCTTGGCGATCTCTGGGCCGGGCTCGTCCGGCTCCTCCTCGACCGGCGGCTCGACCAGGCTGCCGTGGCTCCACGTCGCGTCGGCGAGGCGACGCTCGTAGCGGGGGCAGTTGTCCGGGCAGCGCCACGGCGCCTCGGGCGCGAGGTCAAGGGTGCAAAAGCGCGCGACCTCTCCAGACGCGTACGTCCTCGACTGAAAGTGCTTGCACTCCTCGCGCATCGGCACCGGTGCTTCGACCTCCCGCAGAACTTCGTACCCCGGGGATGCCTTCCCGGAGCCTCCACGGCGCGGTCAACCGACCGCGCCCTCCATCTGGAGCTCGATCAACCGGCTCCACTCCACTGCGTACTCCATCGGGAGCGTGCGCGTGATCGGCTCGATGAAGCCGTTCACGATCATGCTGGTCGCCTGGACCTCCGAGAGGCCACGGCTCATCAGGTAGAAGAGCTGGTCGTCGCCGACCTTGGAGACGGTCGCCTCGTGGCCGATCTGAGCGTCGCGCTCGCCCACCTCCATGTACGGCTTGGTCTCGGAGACGGACTCCTCGTCGAGAATGAGGGCGTCGCAGCGAACGAAGGACTTCGAGTGCTTGGCGTCCTTGTCGACGTGCACCTTGCCGCGGTAGGTGGTGATCCCGCCGTCCTTGCAGATCGACTTCGACACGATCGTGGACGTCGTCTCGGGCGCGCTGTGGACCATCTTCGCCCCGGTGTCCTGGACCTGGCCCGCCCCGGCGTAGGCGACCGACAGCACCTCGCCCGAGGCCTTCGGGCCCATCAGGTAGACGGACGGGTACTTCATGGTCAGGCGCGAGCCGATGTTCCCGTCGATCCACTCGACGTGGGCCTCGGCCTCGGCGCGCGCGCGCTTGGTGACGAGGTTGTAGACGTTCGACGACCAGTTCTGGATGGTCGTGTAGGTGATCCGGCTCCCCGGCAGCGCCACCAGCTCGACGACCGCCGAGTGGAGCGAATCCGACGAGTAGACGGGGGCCGAGCAGCCCTCCACGTAGTGCACCTGGGCGCCCTCGTCGGCGATGATCAGCGTCCGTTCGAACTGGCCCATGTTCTCCGCGTTGATGCGGAAGTAGGCCTGGAGCGGCATGTCGACCTTCACGCCCGGCGGGACGTAGATGAACGAGCCGCCCGACCAGACGGCCGAGTTCAGGGCGGCGAACTTGTTGTCGTTCGGCGGGATGATCCTGCCGAACCAGCGCCGCACGATCTCGGGGTACTCGCGAACCGCCGTGTCCATGTCGGTGAACAGGACGCCCTGCTTGGCGAGGTCGTCGCGGTTGCGGTGGTAGACGACCTCGGACTCGTACTGCGCGGTGACGCCGGCCAGGTACTTGCGCTCCGCCTCGGGGATCCCGAGCTTCTCGTAGGTGTTCTTCACCGACTCCGGGAGCTGCTCCCAGGCGTCGACCTGCTTGTCGATCGGCTTGATGTAGTAGAAGATGTCCTGAAAGTCCAGGTCAGGCATCTTGTCGGCGAACCAGGGCACCATCGGCTTGTCGAGGAAGTGCCGGTACGCCCGGAGACGGAACTTGAGCATCCACTCAGGCTCCTTCTTCATCGCCGACATCTCACGGATGATGCTCTCGTCAAGACCCTTTCGCGGCTTGAAGACGTAATCCTCCACGTCGCTCCAGCCGAGCTGGTACTTGCCGAGGTCGATCTGCGTTGTCGTCATCGCGCTGTCCAACTCCGTTCCTGTGAGACTCGCCCGACGAGGGCGGCGGGGGATTTCTCCTATGCGCATAGTAACAACTCCTGACGTCCCGACTCCGCGCGACGGGGCCCGCTGCCTGGTCCGACGCGATCTGCGCCCCCGACCGCGCCGTGGGTGGCCCCGTGTCACCTGCCTCGACGCTCCGGCGGGTGGCCAGTGTCGCCTGCCGGGATCGCGCGTGAGCGCCCGTGTGCTTTGCTAGTCGAGGTGACCGGCGGCGGCGATCAGCCATTTCGCGTGCTCCGGCGCCGTCGGGTCGGCGCCGGCGCGGCGCTGCGGAACCAGGACCGAGGGAGGCAAGCACGATGACGTTCGCCGAGCAGTTCGTCGCGGAATCGATCGAGGTCCTCGGGTCGGTCGACCCGAGCACGATCGAGCGCTGCGCCGAGGGGCTGGCCGCGGTACGCGAGCGGGGCGGACGCCTGTTCCTCCTCGGCGTGGGCGGCTCCGCCGGCCACGCCTCCCATGCGGTGAACGACTTCCGCAAGATCTGCGGCTTCGAGGCGTACACCCCCACCGACAACGTCTCCGAGCTGACGGCGCGCGCCAACGACGAGGGCTGGGACACGACGTTCGTCGAGTGGCTGCGGGGCTCGCGCCTGTCCGAGCGCGACGGCGTGCTGGTCTTCTCCGTCGGCGGCGGTGACGCCGAGCGGGGCGTCTCGACGAACATCGTGCGGGCGCTCGAGCTCGCCCAGGAGCGGCGGGCCTCCATCTTCGGGGTCGTCGGACGCGACGGCGGCTACACCGCCAAGGTCGCAAACGCCTGCGTGGTGATCCCGCCGCTCTACGCCGACCACGTGACCCCGCACACAGAGGGGCTGGCCGCGGTGGTCTGGCACCTGCTCGTCACCCACCCGGCCCTGGCGAGAGTGGCGACGAAATGGGAGTCCGTTCGTTGAGCCCTGCCCCGTCCGGGGGATCGTCGGAGCTGCGCCGCGTCATCGTCGTCGGCGGCGCAGGGTTCATCGGCGGCCACTGCGTCGACCGGCTCCTCGGCGATCCGGCGACAGAGCGTGTGACCGTCTACGACAACTTCTCCTCGGGCCGCGAGTGGCATCTCAGCTCGCACCAGGACGACCCGAGGCTCACGGTGATCCGCTCCGACGTCGGGGACCTGGACGCGCTGACCCGTTCTATGGAGGGCCACAGCGCGGTCGTCCACCTGGCCTCCAACCCGGACATCGCCCGGGCGATGACCGAGCCCGCGGTCGACTTTGACGAGGGCACCCTGCTCACCCACCACGTCGTCGAGGCGATGCGCCGTTCCGGCGCACGTCGCATCCTCTACGCGTCCGGGAGCGGCGTGTACGGGGAGCTCGGCGAGGTCGAGGCGTACGAGGACTACGGCCCGCTGGTGCCGGTCTCGACCTACGGCGCGAGCAAGCTCGCCGGCGAGGCGCTCATCTCGGCCTACTGCTACATGTTCGACCTTTCCGGCTGCGTGTTCCGCTTCGGCAACGTCGTCGGCCCGCGCCAGACCCACGGCGTCGGCTTCGACTTCGTCCACCGCCTCTTGGAGGATCCGAGCCGGCTGCGCATCCTCGGGGACGGCTCGCAGAGCAAGTCCTACGTCCACGTGCAGGACATCTTGAACGCCGTCTTCCTGGCGGCGAGGGAGGGGCCGACCCCTTCGCGGTCTTCAACGTGGCGACCGGGGACTACATCACGGTGCGAGAGATCGCCGAGCTCGCACTCGACGTCGTCGGGTGCCCGCCCGGCGCGACGACCTTCGAGTACACCGGCGGCGACCGAGGATGGAAGGGCGACGTGCCGATCGTGCGCCTCAACACCGACCGGATCCGCGCCCTCGGCTGGAAGAACGAGATGTCGGCGAAGGAGGCGCTGCGCGCCTCGCTCGAGTCGATGCTCGTCGACGCACGCGCGGGTCGGCTCAGCTAGTGCCGCGACCGGTAACGTTTGCGCTGTTTGACGGTCCCTGCTGAGAGGCCGGAGAACACGCCGAACGCCGTTCCTGAAGAAGCGCTTCTTGTCAAGAGCCTTCGGCGAAGCCGAAGTCCATTTGAACTGCACGTTGTTGCGCGATGAACTGCCTGAGGGGCGCGCGAGGACAGCGCTCCTGTTCCGGAGCGTTGCAAAGGGGCGGTCAAGGCCGGGCAGAGCCCGCCCGGAGGGGAAGCCTTGAGGGCCCCGATCGTGAAGTTGTCGTCGGCCACCGTGGAGGTGGACCGCCGTCAGGCGGTCCCGGCTGCTCGGTGGTGGTCAGACACAGCGGACCTCACCATCGCCCGTATTTGGGCGGGCAGGCCGTAGGTTCGGCTGCCGGCCATTCCTTCGTGTTCGGCACATGGTGTGTTTCGGCCACAGCCAGGCGGGCTCATTCAAATACTCGGCCTCGCCCAAGATTGGGGGGCCACGGCGATCGCCGAGCGCGCGCCCTGGCTGTGTCCGAACCTCTCACGCCACCGCCTCGGCCAGGCAACGGATCTCACCGTCGCGTAGGCCGTAGTAGACGAGGCAGAGAAGCTTTCGGGCCGCGGCGACCCGGGCGATCATCGCGCCCCGGCGAGCCGCCACACGCTCGTAGGCAGGGGCGATCGGCGCTCCCCCGTGGTAGCGGGCGACGGCCTCGATGGCGGCCCAGCGCACGAGGTTGCTGCCCTGCTTGGTGATGTGGCCGCGGGTGACCTTCATGTCCGATTCACGATGGCGTGGCGTCAGCCCCGACCACGAGCAGAGGTGACCAGCACTCTCAAAGCGGGTGACGTCGCCGATCTCGGCGACGAAGATCGCCGCCATCACCGGTCCGACTCCGTTGATCGCCTGGATCGCCCGATAGCCGCTATGGCCTCGCAGGCGTCGGGCGACCTCGCGCTCGACGGTCGTGAGCTCGCGCTCGTAAATCTCGAGGAGGTCCCGCAGCGACTCGATCCGGATCGCGTACGCACCGGTAAAGGGCATCTCGTCCAGGTGTCGCTGCCCTCCAGGGCCAAACATGTCCTCAAGCGGAGGCAAGATGCCGAGCTTTCCCATCACGCCGTGCACCTGGGCCTTCGCGGAGATCCGGAGGGCGACGAGCTTGGCCCGGTATCTCACGAGCTCCCGCAGCTCGCGAAGCTCCGGAGGGGCGATCCAGGCCTCTGGCAGGTCACCCCGGAAGAGGCGCCTCGCGAGCTCGGGTCGCGTCGAGCACGTCGTTCTTCACGCGCCGTGCGTCCCAGTGCAGACCGAGCGGATGGACGAGGTGGACGTGCGCCCCCTCGGCCTCCAAGAGGTCGGCCGCCCAGTACCAGCCATAGGTCGCCTCGAGCGCCACCTCTGAGCCCGGACCGGCCCTCCCCGCGGCGAGCGCGAACTCGAGGGGATCGTTCGCGACCCGCACGGTCTCCAGGATCTCGCCGTCGTCGGTGATGCGGACGATCACCGAGCGTCTGCGATGTAGGTCGATTCCCACGTACTGTCGTTGGTGTTCCACCGGAGTCTCCTTCCGTTTCCGGGTTGGTTTGGAGACCCCGAGTGTGTCCTGCACATTCGGTTCCTGGCGACGGGAGGAACTCCGGCGGTTCGCCGCCGGTGTCGATGTAGATCGAGCGGCCACGTTCGCCCTCGCTTCTTTCGGCGGCCGTGTCCGCCCCACGGGCCCGGTCACGCAGAAGCGGCGCAGCGCTCCTTCATGACATCAAATCCGTTCTCACGACGGCAGTGACCCCGCTGCGATAGGACCCGCGCAGATTGCCCAGTTACGCGCCCTCGCGATCGGGGCCCAGGTGGCGGCGCATGGTGCCTTGGGGGCGGCGGTGGCATCGACTCGATGCCCGGTGCCTCGTCCGGCCACACCAGCAGGACGGGACAAGGGGCATGGTCGACGACGAAGCGAGTGGCGTGACCCAAGCTGTGAGGACCGAGACGCGAACGGTCACCGTCGCGGGCCACAACCAAGAGGTCGACGCCCTCCGCGACTGCGCCGACGACTTCGCGCTCGACCCGGCCCCGACGATGAACAAGCTCAGCATCCTCCCGTCGCGAGCCGCGTCGCCGCGGCTTCCAGGATCTCCGAGGCCTCCTGGTCCTCGACCTCCTCGAAATCGGCGGATAGGCCTGTGCGTCCGAAAAGCCCGACCGAGCAGTCCAGCGGTTGCCGCTTCGGTGACCTCGCCGACATCGGAGGGCGTGACGTGGAGGAGCGTGACCCGCGCGTCGGGGGGAAGGATCTGGGCTGCGGCGTCGAGGCACCCTTGCCATGTCCCCTCGACCAACCAGACGACGACCCTCACCGGGTGCAATCATCCCACCAATCTCAGTGATACCCACAAGGCAAGGGTCGACGCCAGCAGCACGGGCGGCACCGTCACGACGCCTAGGCGGAGGAACTCCGAGGTGGGCAGTTCCTCCCCGCGCTTGCGCAACACACGCCGCCAGAGCAGGGTCGCAAGCGAGCCGACGTAGGTGAGGTTGGGGCCGGCGTTGACGCCGATGAGCACCGCGAGCACCACCCCTGGCCCGGCGGCCGCTGCCGCCGGGAGAAGCAGCAGCACCGCGGGGAGGTTGTTGATGAGATTGGCGAGCACGGCGGCGACCGCAGCGACGAGGAGAAGCGACCCGAGCGATGTCCCGCTCGGCACGAGGTGGATCACCAGCGAGCTCAGCCCGTGGAGCGAGACGGCCTTCACGACAAGCCCGAGGGCCAGCACGAAGGCGAGGAACGGGACATCGAGGGCAAGGCCGATGTCGCGCACCTTTCCGCGTCGGCGCACCAGGGCCGGCACAGCGAGGGTGACGGCGCCGCCGAGTGCTGCGAACGCGGGGTTGACATGGAAGACCGAGGCCACGAAGAACCCGACGAGGGTCAGCGCCACCACTGCGGAGGCGAAGACCGGGATCCGAAGCGGCGTCGCGACCTCGATCTCACCGCGCCCGACGAGATCGGTGGCGAAGAACCGCCGCAGCACGATCCACTCGACGGCGATCGCCGCCAACCACGGCAGCGCCATGGTCGCCCCGAAGCGGGCGAAGCTCAGCCCGCTGGCACGGAACGCCAAGAGGTTGGTGAGGTTCGAGACCGGCAAGACCAGCGAGGCCGAGTTCGCGAGGTGGGTGCACGCATAGGCGTGCGGCTTGGCCCGTAGCCGAAGCCGTGCCACCGTCGTGAGCACGACCGGGGTGAGCAGCAAGACCGTCGCGTCGAGGCCGAGCACGGCGGTCACCACGCTTGCGACGACGAACACCAGGGCGAGGAGAGCGACCGGCTCTGCCGCGAGAGCCGGTCGCCATCCAGGTCCCGGCGGCCTCGAACAGGCCATAGCGGTCGCACATATCCGCGAGGACGAGGACGGCAGCGAGAAAGCCGATGGTCGGGGCGAGGCTCCTAACCTCGGCGCCGGCCTGGCTCAGCGACAGCACTCCTACCACCAAGAGCAAGACGGCGGCCGGGACAGCGAACACGGCTTCGGGCCATCCCCTGGGTCGGGCGACAGCGCACGCGAGCGTCGCGACGAGGAGCATGACCGCGAGCGTCTCGGCAATGAAGGCTCGGCACAGTCCTGCAGATAGTAAGCCTGAGGAGCTCGGGCCGGATTCAAGCGGCCTGGATGAGCGCCTCTGGTGAGTACACCGAATACTCCTTCGGGAGCAAGGCGGTCATAGAGCCGACATACCGAGGAACCACCCCGATCGACGGCTCTGGCGCCTGCCACCGCGGCATCGGCTCGGAAGAAAGCGGGCAAACGTTACCGGTCGCGGCACTAGCTCGAGATCGAGGCCGGAACCGCCGACGCTTCGCTACTGACCGCCACCGCCGTCCGGATCCCAGACGGCCTCCCGGCGGGGTCAGCCAAGACGTGGTGGCGATCCCGGGTCCGCCGCTCGACGGACAGGCGAACGGCGCGCTGGCCTGTCGGCGGGCCCGGGCGCGCTTTCCGGTCTGGCCGCCAGCCCCGCCGGTGGGCCATCCACCCGCTCCTGTTGCTGCGAGCGGTTCGGTCCGTAGCGCACGCCCGTTGCGTGCAGCAGCAGCGTGAAGCAGAACGACGAGAAGCCGACGATGACGAGCAGGAGCCCGACGACCGCCAAGTGGTCGAGGGCCGACCGTGGCGAGGGCAGCCGGACGTCGTGGGTCAGGTACCAGACGAGGAGGGCGACAAGCAGCCCGACCCCGACGAACATCACGGCGAGGCTGGCGATGACCGAGCGCGTGTAGCGGAAGATCCGGAGCCACCGTTCGCCGCGCACGCCCCGTGTAGTCGCAGAACGTCTGGGCGAGGCACCCGAAGAAGAAGCTCTGCAGGCCGAGCACCGACAAGGTGAGGCCAAGAAGCATCCAGTAGAGGTTGAACTCCGTCCGGCCGATGGTGATGGGCCCGAGGCTGAGCGGCAGGGTGAGCAGGAGGCCGAGGACGAACAGCACGGCGCCGGGCTTCAACGCGAAGAACTCCGGGCGGTAGACGAACATCGCCCGCAGGTTGATCCACGCCGCCTGGAACGGCGAGAACCAGCCGGAGCGCTTGTGGTGGGAGAGGCGCCCCTCCCGGTCCTTGTAGAAGGCGACGGGCACCTCGGTGGTGGCGAGGTTCATCCGGACCGACTTCAGCACCATTTCGGACGCGTATTCCCAGGACTGGGAGGTGAGGCCCATCCGCTCGAGGGCGTCCCGGCTGATGCCGCGCATCCCGCAGTGGATGTCGGTGAAGTGGCTGCCGTAGATGCGGTTCAGGATCCAGGTGGTCAGCGGCGTCCCGAGATAACGGTGGAGCGCCGGCATCGACCCGTCCTCGATCGAGCCCCGCCATCGCGACCCCATGACGAACTCGTTCCCCCGGCGCATCTCCTCGACGAAGGGCGCGACTCGCCGGAAGTCGTAGGTGCAGTCGGCGTCGCCCATCACCACGTAGCGGCCCCGCACGAAGGGAAGGGCGTCGATGTACGCCCGGCCGAGCCCCCGGCGCGGCGTCCGGAGCACCCGTGCGCCGAGCGAGAGCGCAAGCTCTGGCGTGCGGTCCGTCGAGCTGTCGACGATCAGGATCTCCCCGGTCGTCCCGGCCGCACGCAGACCCTCTTTGCACCAGTCGACGAAGTCGCTGATGGTCAGCTCCTCATTCAGCGCGGGGACCACGATCGACACCTCGGGCTCGGCCGTGTCGTGCTCGGGCACCAGCAACTCGACGTCGGGATCGCTGCCGGACGGCCTCAGCATCGTGGTCACCCGCCCACTATGTCGCGTAGCCGTGTGGAGCGCTCCACGGCATGCGAGACCGCGCCATCACCCGCTCGGGCATCGCAAGCAGTCCCGCTTCGCGCGTACGCCGCGGCCGGCATACCGGGAGCGCAGCGCCCGAACGTCAGACCGATGTGGAGGCCGACGGGGTGAAGGAGATGTCGTACGGGTTGACCTTGCCCGCCGGAAGCTGGACCGGCACGCCGTTCACCTGGATCGACACGTACTGCGGCGCCCCGAGGCGGAGTATGAGCGGCCCGTTCGCCGTGTACTGCGCCGACTGTCCCGGGTTGAGCGACCACATCTTCAGCCACGGGCCGTTCGGCTGCGCCTGGGCACCGAGCCAGCAGGCGCCGGTGCTGGTCTTGAAGGTGACCGTGTAGGTGCCCGCCGGGGCGGCGTAGGCGACGATCGTGGCCGAGGACGAGGTCGGCTGCAATGTCGTCGGCGTGTGGCCCTGCTGCTTCGGGGTGCTGCTGCCACCGCTGGCGCCGGCGCCGGCGCTGCGGGCAGGGACCGAGGTCGGCGTCGTCGAGGTGCTCGTCACCGCACTCGGCGTGTGCTCGCGGCTGCCGGCGAGCTGCCAGACGCCGACGCCAAGCGCGCTCAGCGCGACCCGCGGCGGCGGCACCCGTGGCCGCGCGCCGCACGATCTGGTGGTGATGCGGGTGCAGCCGACGGAGTGACCGCGGCGGCTTCAGCTGACCGATCGGGGCGTCTGCCTCAGCGTCGAACACGACGGCCGGCTGCGAGGCGCCGACGTGCCCGCCGACACCTGGCTCCGCGCCCGCCCCGTCGTCGTAGCCGAGCACCACGGCAGGGACGAGGATGGTGTCGGGCTCCGCCTCCGGGTGCGGTGCAGGCGCGTCGCCCTGCGGCGGGCCGGCGGCGACAGGGGGCCTGCGCGGCCGGTAGCCCGGGGGCGTCGGCGGCTCGAGGCGGACCCTCGGCGCCGGGACCTGGCGCAGCGCGCTCTGGGCCGGGCGGAACAGGTCAGGCGAGTCCGACGGGAGCACGTGGGGGCGACCGAGCTCCTCCGGGTCCGGGTGGTGCACCGGCGCGCTGGCGTCCGACCGCTTCGCCACGCCGCCGAGGGCCCCGAGGACGCGCTGGTAGCTCCTGACCGATTGGCGCTCAGCGTGGCTGGAGGCGAAGCGCGCCCAGAGCACGCCCAGCACCACGACGATGAAAACGACCAGAACCGCAACCGCTACCACGCCGACGACCTCTCCGACTCCGTCCGCACACCTCTATTCAAGCCCATGTCGGAGCACTTGTGGACCGCGCTTAAGACCCTAATGTTCAGGCTCTCAGCCCGTAACGCGGGCGCAACACGTCCGGGAGCTCCGCGCGGCGCGGATTCTTGCCGTCGCGATCCGACAGCACCGGGTCCGACAGGCCCCAGTCGGCGGCGATCTCGGGGTCGTCCCAGGCGACTCCCAGCTCGTCGTTCGGGTTGTAGTAGCCGTCCACCAGGTACGTAAGCGTCAGGTCGGTGAGCGAGGCGAAGCCGTGGGCGACGCCCGGCGGGATGAACACACCGCGCTCGTGCTCGCCGTCGAGGTCGATGAGCTGCGTCGCTCCCTCCGTCGGCGAGCCGAGCCGGAGGTCGTGGAGGACGACACGGGCGCGGCCGCGTGTCAGGTACCAGTAGTCGGCCTGGTGGAGGTGGTAGTGCAGGCCGACGACGGCGCCCGCCTCCTTCTCGGAGCGGTTGCCCTGGATCATCTCCCGCCCGTGTGGGAACCACGACCGGCGGTAGGTCTCCACGAATCGGCCCCGCGCGTCACCGTGCGCCGTGGGGACCACCTCTACGACGTCGCGGATCACCGCCGACTGGATGATCTCCGCCAACTCGCCGACCTCCTCGTCCAGGTGAGGACGGCGCCGGATCCCGCCACGGCGCCTCCAAGCGCCTCCGACGATAGGTGCTCCCACGAACCTCGTGTGGCAGCCCGCCGCCGGCTCAGGGGAGCCGCAACGTCCCGTCAGCCCCCTCGACGAGCAGCCCCTCGGCGACGAGATCTCGCGCGACACGCGTCGCTCGGCCCTGATCGTCGGGCCACCCGGCGGCGGTCGCCACCTGGTCGGGGGCGATCGGTGCGACGCACGCGGCACGCACCAGACGCCCGCGCCCCTCCCGGTCCGAACCTGCGAAGGGCGCCTGGCGGGTCGTCACCGCGGCCGACCCGAAGGCCGGATCGGGAGAGGCCCCGGATGCGGCGGCGCGCCAGACGCAGGCACCGACGGCAGCGAGCGCGCAGCTGGCGCAGCCTGGCGCACGCGCCGTGCAGACGAGGCTCCCGAAGTCCATGACGGCAAGGTTCCACTCACGACCCCGCCCCGGCGGCACGAGCGAGTCGGCGAGCTCCTGGGCGGGGCGCGCCCCGAGCGCCGTCCCCGCGACCGCGCGGGCGAGGACCCGGCCCACGTTCGTGTCGACGACGCCGACGTCGCGTCCGAAGGCGAACGCCAGGATGGCGCGCGCGGTGTACGGGCCGACACCGGGCAGCGTCACCAGCTCGTCGAGGGTGCGGGGAACCGAGCCGCCGTGTCGCTCGACGATGGCGCGCGCCGTGCTGTGGAGCGCCACGGCGCGACGGTTGTAGCCGAGCCCGGCCCAGTACCGGAGCACCTCGCCGAGCGGCGCCTCGGCGCAGCTTCCCGGGGTCGGGAAGCGCTCGATCATCGTCGGGAACCGTATGGCGACCCTGGTGGCCTGGGTCTGGGCGAGCATCGTCTCCGAGACGAGGACGTGCCAGGGATCGCGTGTCGAGCGCCAGGGCAGGCGGTCGCGGCCCTCGCGGGTGCCGGACCACCAGCCGAACAGCGCGGGAGCGAGCGACCCGTGCGCCGTAGCCCCGGAGGATGAGCCCATGCCGGCTCGGGAGGTCGGAACGGTGGGGCTCAGGTCGCTTGCTGGGCCGGACGGGTCGAGAAGGTGAGGACCCAGTCCTCGTTCGTCTCGCCGTCGATCACGAGGCGCCAGCTGTAACGGGTGGCGGCAGAGAGTGGCAGCGGCCCGAAGTTCAGCGCCAGGGCGACGTCGACGGGGCTTCCGGGCGGCACCGCCACGGGCCGGTTCACCTCGAAGTCGCCGCGGACCTCGATCGGCTGGCTGCCCTCCGGCATCTCGGCCATGACCGGACCGCCGTCCTCGTCGACCAAGAAGAGCTCCCAGTGGTGCGCCCGCTCGACCTCGGTCCAGTCGACGTCGATCTTGAGGGCGATGGCGGACGGCATCGGATCCGGTCCGATCAGGCTCCAGCCGCCGCCCAGGATGTAGAGCTTCCCGTCGGCGACTTGGGCAGCGTCGCAGAGCAGCATCGTCACACGCATCGACGCGACGCTACCGGTTCGTGCGCGCCCGGCGCGGCGCCCGGGCGTGATCCGACGCTGCCGGTAGCCTGACTGGGCGATGCCCGAGCTCGGACTGCGAAACGACGTCTACCGCCGCCCGCTCGCGACGGCACTCGAGCGGCTGGGCCTCGGCCAGGGCTGGCGCTGCGTCGACGTCGGCGCCGGGGCCGGCGACGTGACCGTCGCCCTGGCCGAGCTCGTCGGCCGCGACGGACGCGTCTACGCCGTCGACAGCGACCCGCGCGCCCGGGACGAGGTGGCGGCCGCGGCGGCGAGGGCCGGCGAGGCACAGGTCGTCGCGATCACCCAGGCGGGCGAGGACCTGCTCCTGCCCGAGCCGGTCGACCTGGCGTTCTGCCGCTTCGTGCTGATGCACGTCGTCGAGCCGTCGGCGGTGCTGGCGCGCATGGCGAGCGCCGTGCGCCCCGGCGGCTACGTCGTGGCGCAAGAGCCGGTGACCTCGGCCGGGCGCATCGGCGGCCGGCCGTTGTCGATGCCGGGCGCACGCCACGCCGACGTGGGGGCGATCCTCCCTGCCCTCGTGCGCGACGCCGGACTGGAGCTGGTCGACGCCTGGGCCGAGGCCCCCGCCGGTGCCGGTCCGGGGCCCGTCGCCTCCTACCTGGAGTCGCTGACGGAGGTCGATCCCGGCGACGACCCGGTCGTGCTCCCCCCGCTCGTCACGGTGATCGGGCGTCGGCCGGACGTCGAAGCCCGCTGAGCCCAGCGGCGCCCACCGTCAGCGACTCGGCGCGCAGCGTCGCGAGCTGCGCCGATGCGTGGCGGGTGGCCACCGCGCCTGGCTGGCGCCCCCACCGGGCCGGAGGTCCACTGCTAGCATCGCCGTTCGTCATGCTCGACCAACTCAGCACCAAGATCTTCGGCGACGGCGCGGACCTGGAAGGGATCCTCCGGCTCGCCTCCGACCCCCGTATCTCCGGGTTCACGACGAACCCGACGCTGATGCGCAAGGCGGGGATCACCGACTACGCCGAGTTCGCCGCCCAGCTGCTCGAGAAGGTGACCACGCACCCGATCTCCTTCGAAGTGTTCGCCGACGACGCCGAGGAGATGCGCCGGCAGGCGCTCACCATCGCCTCGTGGGGCGAGAACGTCTACGTGAAGATCCCGGTGACGACGACGACTGGCGCGCCGATGACCGAGCTCGTCCGCGACCTCTCGGGCGAGGGCGTGAAGGTCAACGTCACCGCGATGTTCACCATCGCCCAGGTCGAGGCGATCACCGACGCCGTCCGCGACGGCGCCCCCTCGTATCTGTCGATCTTCGCGGGGCGCATCGCCGACGCCGGCGTGGACCCGTTGCCCTTGATGCGCGAGGCGATCGGCATCATGGCGGCCGCCCCCCGGGCGGAGTGCATCTGGGCGTCGCCCCGGGAGGTCCTCAACCTCGTCCAGGCGAACAGCGTCGGCTGCCACATCATCACGATGACCCACGACCTGCTCGCCAAGCTGGGTGGGCTCGGCAAGGACCTGGAGCAGTTCTCCCTCGAGACGGTCCAGATGTTCTTCCGGGACGCGACGGCCGCCGGGTACAAGCTCTAGTCGTGCAGGTGGCCGTCGGCCCCGTCCCTGGGACGCCGCTCGGCACCAGGATCGTGGTGTGCCCCTTCGGAGCCAGTGAGGACCGTTCGTGAAGCGCGCATGCATCACCGGAGGGGCGGGGTTCATCGGGAGCAATCTCGCCGACGAGCTCGTCGCCCGGGGTGTCGAGGTCGTCGCGGTGGACAACTTCCGCACGGGACGGCGGGAGTTCGTCGCAGAGCTCGCCGAGCACCCCCAATTCACGATGGTCGAGGGCGACGTGCTCGACTCCGCCGTGCTGGAGCGCGCCCTCGAGGGCTGCGACTGGGTGTTCCACCTCCAGGCGAACGCGGACGTCCGACACGGGCTTGCGCAGCCCACCGTCGACCTTGAGCAGAACACCGTGGCGACCTCGCGGGTGCTCGAGGCGATGCGCGCCGGGGGCACCCGCCGGATCCTCTTCTCCTCGACCGGTTCGGTCTACGGCGAGCCGGAGGTGTTCCCGACACCCGAGGACGCCCCCTTCCCGCTGCAGACGTCGCTGTACGGCGCGAGCAAGCTCGCCGGGGAGGGGATGATCTCGGCCTACGCGACCGGCTTCGACTTCACCGGGGTCATCTGCCGGTTCGTCTCGATTCTCGGCGAGCGCTACACGCACGGCCACGTGTACGACTTCTATCGGGCATTGAAGGCCGATCCGACCCGCCTCGTCGTCCTCGGCGACGGGCGCCAGGAGAAGTCGTACCTCTACGTCCGCGACTGCGTGTCGGCGATGCTGGCCGCGGCGTCCTTGCACGAGGACGAGCCGGGCGCCTACGTGTATAACCTCGGCACGGACGAGACGGTCGTCGTCGACGAGTCGATCGAGGTGATCACGAAACACCTCGGGCTGACGCCCGAGGTGGTCCACACCGGCGGCAAGCGGGGCTGGGTCGGGGACAGCCCGCTGATCCGGCTCGACACGACGAAGCTGCGCGGCATCGGCTGGTCGCCGACGCTCGGGATCCACGAGGCGATCGTGCGCACGCTCGAGTGGTTCGAGGAGAACCCCTACGCGTGGCAGGACGATCCGGCAGCCGGGCCCGCGGCCGCAGGGAATGAGAGGGGAGCAGCGACATGAGCGTCATCTTCAGCCGGGCACCGCTGCGGATCTCTCTCGGCGGGGGTGGTACGGACCTGCCGTCGTACTACGGCGAGCACGGTGGGTTCCTCATCGCCGGGGCGATCGACAAGTACGTCTACATGCTCGTCCACGCCGTGTTCCAACGCCGGTACCGGATGAAGTACTCAGCGTACGAAGAGGTCGACGATCCGGCCGAGCTGAAGCATCCGATCCTTCGCGAGACGCTGGTGCGCCACTGGAAGGGGGCTCCGCTCGAGATCGCGTCGGTCGCCGACGTGCCAGCCGGCACCGGCATGGGCTCCTCGGGCGCGTACACCGTCTGTCTGCTCAAGGCCCTCGCCCAGGCGAAGCACACCCCGAGCACCCCAGCTGGCCTTGCCGAGGCAGCGTGTCACATCGAGATCGACGTGCTCGGTGAGCCCGTCGGCAAGCAGGACCAGTACGTCGCCGCGCACGGCGGGATCTGCGCCTACACGTTCCTCCCGTCGGGCGAGGTCGAGGTCGAGCCACTCGAGCTCAGCCCGGACACCCTCAAGCTGCTCCGCGAACGCCTGCTCCTCTTCTTCACGGGCGAGGCTCGCTCGGCCTCGACCATCCTGACGGACCAGGACACGCGGTCGAAGGCGGGCAACACGGCGATGATCGAAAACCTGCATCGCACCAAGGAGATGGGCTACACCAGCCGGGAGCTGCTGGAGAAGGGAGACCTCCAGGGCTACGCCGAGCTGATGCACGAGCACTGGGAGCACAAGCGGCGTCGCTCCCCCGGCATGGCCAACGAGCACATCGACCGCCTCTACGCCAAGGCCCGAGCCAACGGCGCGATCGGAGGCAAGCTCGTCGGCGCCGGTGGCGGCGGCTTCCTGCTCGTCTATTCGGACCGGCCGGAGGAGATGCGGGCCGCCATGACCGAAGAGGGTGCCCCCGAGCTCACTTTCGACTTCGAGTACGGCGGGGCGTACGCGAGCGAGAACAGATGAGCGAAGCCGCGCGGCAGCGGCTTCGCGTCGGGATCGTGGGGTGCGGCCTGATCGGCCGAAAGCGTGCCGAGGCCCTCGGCACCGACGAACTCATCGGGACGTTCGACATCGCTCCGGATGCCGCCGCAGCGCTCGTCGCCGAACGGGGGGGCCGGGCCTGCACCTCGGTCGAGCAGCTCCTCGAACTCGCGCCCGACGTAGTAGTCGTGGCGACGCTGCACCGGGATCTCCCCGAGCTCGCATGCTCGGCGCTCGCCGCGGGAGCACACGTCCTCGTCGAGAAGCCGGCGGGCATCAGCGTCGCGGACGTCGATCGGATTGCCAACGCCGCCGAGGAAGCCGGGAGGCGGGTGAAGGTGGGCTTCAACCACCGCTTCCACCCCGGCATCTCCCGGGCGATCGGCGAGGCCCGATCTGGTGCCTTCGGGGAGATCTTCTACCTCCGCGCTCGCTACGGACACGGCGGTCGCCTCGGCTACGAGCAGGAGTGGCGAGCCGACCCTTCGCTCTCTGGTGGCGGGGAGATCGTCGACCAGGGCATGCACCTCCTCGACCTGAGCTACTGGCTGCTCGGCGAGCTTCCGCTCGGACACGCTCTCGTCCGCACACAGTTCTGGCAGGCACCAGTGGACGACAACGCCGTCCTCGTCCTCGGCGGAGAGGGAGGCGTGGGATCGCGCGATCCCTTCGCACTGCTGCACGTCAGCTGGACCGAGTGGAAGAACACCTTCTCCCTCGAGATCGCCTGCCGCCACGCCAAATGGACCGTGGACGGCCTGGTGCGCTCCTACGGCCCGCAGGTACTGCGGATCTACCGGATGCGACCGGAGCTAGGCCCCCCTGACGTGGAGGAAGTGCGCTACCCGGAGCGTGACACCTCGTGGGAGAGCGAGTGGCGGCACTTCGCCGACGCCATCACCGCCGCTGACGGGCGACCCATCCTCGGTGACCTCTCTTCGGCGCGCTACTGCTGGTCAGTGGTCGAACAGGCGTTAGGACGATGAGGTTCCCCTTGGCCCCATCTCGTGACGCCCCGCTCCCACTGAGTCAGCGGTCTGCGCACCCGACCAGCGGCGCGGACGCGCGCGCGGACGCGTGGTCAGCGCGAATGGCTGAGGAAGAAGCCGTAGATCTGGACGAGCGGGTCCCTCGAGCCTGCCGATCCCGTCTCCGGCACGGCCGCCAACTGGATGCGGTTGAGCCCGGTGTGCAGGTGCACGGCGGGCAGGTAGTACTCGCTGGCGACGTACGCCGATGAGTAGGTATGACCGCCGTACGTCTCCTCGATCCGCAGCTTCTGGCCCTTGGCGAGGGCTGGCCCGTCGCTGAAGCCGCCGGAGAGATACCACGTTCCGCTGGAAGGTGACACCACTTCCACGTTCGTCGGATCAGGACTCAGGTAGAAGAAGAGGTCCTTGCCGTTCCCGACGCCGAGGCTCGTGTAGTTGGCGTTGACCGAGACACCTTGAGGACTCTGGATATAGCTGAGCACGGGGTGGCCGACCAGCATCGCCACGAACGTCGGAAGCGGGCTCGTGAGCCGGTCGAGCGCCCAGTAGACGCTCGGTTGCGAGGTCTCCAGATCCGTGTATGCCTTCGGGTACTCGTTGTAGTACCCAACGAAGGAGATGGCCACGCCGACCAGCACTCCGTAGACGATGGCGATTGTCCCCAGCACCTTGGTCGAACGGCGAAGCCAACGACGCCGCGCGCCGGAGGCACTGAACCAGACCACGAGTGCGGCGAGGATCAGCAGCGGAGCAAAGTCCGCTCCGTAGCGCATCGAGCCGCCCGGGATGCTAAAGGCAATCGACGCGACGATGAGGAGAGCGGTCGCCACCGCCGCCACGACGGCACCGGCGAGCTCCGTTGCGATCCGCTTGCGGCGCACCAGACTCGGCAGGACCAGGAGGGCGAGCACAATCGGGGTGGTCGTGGCGATGCCGCCAATCACCTCGGGCGTGTAGCTGGCGGGTACTGCTCCCGGATACGCCGGTGGCGGCGGGAGCACGAAATAGGGAAAGCCAAGCGTCCACCGCACCGGCGCGACCAGGTAGTAGTAGAGGCTCGGCGCCAGGTAACCGAACTGGTAGTACGGCGTCGTCAGCGGATTGAAGCCGGCCAGCTGGTACCGCGCGCCGAACTGGGTGGGCGAGCCGAAGCGCGCGGTGTTGTACGCGAGCAGCAGCAGCATCACCGCAGCAAACGGCACGACGAGCGGCACCGCCGGTCCGAGGCGGCTCCGCCAGCTCTCGCCCGATGACCGCCGCCAGGCGCGCACTGCCATGACCAAGAGAAGGATCC
This sequence comes from uncultured Actinomycetota bacterium, assembly GCA_963765505.1. Lineage (GTDB taxonomy): Bacteria > Actinomycetota > Acidimicrobiia > Acidimicrobiales > Bog-793 > DATKQY01. The sequence goes on along the minus strand of CAVXWO010000008.1, from coordinate 220,747 downwards.
CGAGTAGCGCCTCGTCTTCGTGGGCGCCCGCAGAGAGGCCGAGGCACAGGCTGCCTGCCGCGAGCCTCCACGGTCGGTACCGGCCGGCCAGTCCGCCCGACGCCAGGAGGTAGAGGCCTGCCATCGCGAAACAGAGAGAGGCCGAAATGTTGAGTTCGTAGACGAGCGGGCTGCGCAACAAGAACGGGGCGAGATTGCCGGCACCAAGCGCGGCCGCGCCGAGCGTCACCTGCCAGGTTCGCACCTTGGGTAGATAGGAGTTGACGAGGAAAGCGAGCAGGAGGAGCGAGCATCCAAGACCAACGATGCAGTAGAGGAACTGTGCGAAGTCCGGCGGCATGGCGCCGACGTGCAGGATGCGCCACGGCATGAGGAGGGTGACCACAGGAGTCGGGCCCCACGTCAGGTAGAAGTGGCTGTGATAGAAGACGAGGTCGTGATACGGACCCTGCTGGTAGGGGTAGTTGAGCGCCGGGTTGTACGGGTTGCTCAGCTTGAGTAGCCCCTTCGGCGGCGCGAGGGCGAGGCTGAGGTGCCCCTTCAGGAAGCCGTCGGTAAGCAGGTTGTAGTCGTCGCGCTGAGGGGCGCCGAAGCTGAAGGTTGCCCCGGTGGACAAGAGCGTCCACAGATAGAACAGGCAGGAGAGGACGTACGTCACGGCGAGCGCGATGCGGGTCCGGACCCGCTGCGAGGATGCTCGCCTCCCCTTCACGAGGTGCGCGGGAGCGGTGGCGTCCTCGACGGGGATGCCGACGATCACGCCCGGCTGGGCCCGAACGACCCGCTCCGAAGTCGCGACCGCGGACTCGAGCGCGCAGTGGGCTTGCTCGGACATTGCGGTAAGGAGTCTACGCGCCGCCCGTGCAGCCGGAGGTCTCCAAGCGGCGCGACGTACGACACCGCGCGGGATCCATCGACGGACACCCTGTCCCGCGATGCCGATCGCGCACCGCATCGCCACGCTCGTCGCCGCCGCGGTCCACCGAGGCGCTGGACGAGTCCCTGGCCCCCCGGACAGCGGCTCCCCCCGTTCAGCTCCGATCGCGTCGTGGGTGAAGGGACGTCTCCGCCGTCAGAAGTGCGAAACGAACGCCCAGGTCTGTCGCGCCCGCCCTTCGGGTCCGTGAGGCCGTACTCCAGCGAAGCACTGGGGCCCGGCGCGGCGCACGAGCCCGTCATCTGGCGAGGTACAGCCGGTACACCTGGACGAGCGGTCCTGAGGAGGCGGCAGCCGAACCGCGTGCGGTGGCCCAGATGTCGACCCGGTTCACGCCGAGATGCAGGTGCAGCGGGATCGACACGACCCCGGGCCGCAGGAGGAATCGAGCGTCGTCGTGTTGTTTTCCGCGTAGTGGACGACGACTTCGCGCGCCCTTCGGGAGCGCCGGGCCCGGACCATACCCTCCTGACAGCAGCCAGTTGCCAGAGCCAGGCGATACGACCTCGACCGAGGTCCGACTCGGCGAGAGATAGAAGAAGAGGTTGTTCCCAGCTCCGATGGTCGAGTAGCCAACCTCCGCGCTCACCCCTTCAGGGTCGTACACCGTGGTGAGCACTGGGTGGCCGAGGAGCATGGTCACGAACGTGGGGATGGGGCTCGTGAGCCGGTCGAGCCTCCAGTAGCTGCCCGGGTCGGAGCTCTCCAGATTCGGGTACGCGGAAGGCTCGTAGGCGAAGTAGCCGCTCGTCGACACCGCGACCCCGACGAGCGCCCCGAACAGCACGGCGATGCTTCCCAGCACCTTGGCGAGACGACGGCGCAACCGGTGCGCGCTACCGCTGAAGGCGAACCAGCAGATCAACGCGGGGAACAGGAGCAGGGACGCGAAGTCTGCCTCGTAGCGGTACGTGCTTCCCGGGATCGAGAAGGCGACTGTGAAGACGAGGATCGCGCCACACGCGGCCAGGCCGGTGATGAACCAGGCCAGTTCGCTCGGCAGGCGCCGACGGCGAAGGACGAACGGGATCGAAAAGACGAGCAGCACGATCGGCGTCGTGGTGAGGATCCCCCCGACGGTCTCAGGCGAGTACACCTTCGGCACGCCGAACGGGAACAGCGGAGGCGGTGAGAGGAAGAGATACGGAAAGGCGAGAGAGAATCGGATCGGATCGATGAGGTAGTAGTAGAGACCCGGAGCGACGTAGCTGAGCTGATAGAAGGGTGTGATCTCCTGGTTGACCCCGGCGAGCTGGTACCGCTCGCCGAACTGCAGCGGTGAGCCGAACCGGGCGTAGTTGTACGCGAACAGGAGAACGACGACGAGCGCGAACGGTCCGACGACAGGGGCCGCGAGACGCAACCAGGCGCCCGGGTGCTCACGAGCGGGCCCGGGACGCTCGCGGCGCCATACGAGCACGAACACCAGGAGCAGCAGGAGGCCGAGAAGGATGTAGTCCTCGCGCCCACGGGTCGCGAGGCCGATGGCGAGGCTGCCGACGGCGAGCCGCCACGGCCGGCGCCTGCCGAGCCCGCCGGAGGCGAGGAAGTAAGCGCCGGCCATCGACCAGCAGAGCGAACAGGCGACGGCGACTTCGTAGACGCGCCCGCTGCGCAGCAAGAACACAGCGATGTCCGATCCTGCGAGCGCGATCGAGGCGAGGACGAGCTGCCACGTGCGCAGGCGCGGAAAGTAACGATCCACCAGGTACTTGAGCAGCAGGATCGAGAACCCGAGCGCCGCGACGCAAAAGATCCACACGGCGAAGCTCTCGGGCATCGCGCCCACGTGCAAGATGCGCCACGGCAGGAAGAGCGTGAGCGCCGGCGCGGGTCCCCAGGTAAGGAAGAAGTGACCGTGATACAGCACGAGATCGTGATAGATCGCGTTGTTCCAGGGGTGATTCTGGCCGGGATCGTACGGGTCCTTGAGGGCGAGGAGGCCCGCCGGCGGGACCAACTGCAAGCTCAGGTGCCCATGCAGGAACCCGTCAGTGAGCAGGTTGTAGTCATCGTTCTGCGCGCCGCCAAACGTGAACTTGTACCCCGAGGACGCCACGGTCCAGAGATAGAAGAGGCTGGATACGACATAGACGATGAGGAGCGAGCACCGATTCCGATTGCGCTCCCACCAACCCGGTGGCGGCTCAGATGTGCCGGACCTGCTCACTTCTTCGACGGAGGAATCGATTGAGCCGGTGTTGGAATCGACTGCCAACTCAGCGCTCCGACCGCGAGGTCGAGTCGTCCGAACGGGCCTCCACTTGGCCTCGCGGAGCCTCCGGTGAGACTGCGCCGTGGACGAAGCGGCGCCGCGCCTCGCGCCGGACGAAGGATGGCAGCGGCGCCCCGCCGTCCTCCGTCAACCCCATCTCGAAGGCCGTCGAACCGGCCAGGACGCCGAGGTTGACGCGCCGACCAGCGGAGGCGCAAGACGGTTGGACGGGTCGATTTCGACGAATCCGCCGGTGGAGGTCGCCAGGGCGTAGGTCTCGGTGACCAAGTCGCCCCGGTGCATTCGCTCGGGCTCGTCGTCGATCGCCATCCACCGGGCCGTCTTCTCGGGATCGGTGACGCACGAGAGCACGATCTCGGGTTTCGCCTCGGTACGCATCTCGCCGGGGAAGGCTACTTCGTCACGCCCGCTCGCCAGCGTTGATGCTCGACGCCCCATGAGGCAGGCCATCCCTGCCCCGTGCCGCGCCACCAGCTACGGGCGAGAGACCTCAGGACGCGTGGCGGTGCGGAGGCTGCGCGTGGCCCGTGAGGTAGGGGCTGCGTGCCACCAGCGCGCTCAGCTCCTCGGCGGGAACTGGCCGTCCGAGCAGGAAGCCCTGCGCGCGCTCGCACTCGAGCGACTGGAGCGCGGCCAGTTGCTGCTCGGTCTCCACGCCCACCGCGGTGACCGTGCAGCCCATCGCGCTCGCCATGCCGATCACGGCCGCCACGATCGCCTGGTCACGACCGTCGCCGGGGAGACCGTTGATGAAGCTCCGGTCGACCTTGATCGCGCCGAGCGGGTGCTGCTTCAGCCAGGTGAGCGAGGAGAACCCGGTGCCGAAGTCGTCGAGGATGATCTGCACGCCGAACGAGTGCAGGTCGCCAAGCGTCCGCGCCGTGATGGCGTTCGGGCGCAGCGAGGGCCGTCGCGGTGACCTCGAGACTAAGCAGGTCCGCCGGGAACTCCGCGTGGGCGAGCGTCTGTCGGACGGACGGCGCGAATCCCGGGTTGGAAAGCTGGCGTGGCGAGACGTTGACCTCGAGCCCGAGCCGGCATCCGAGCTCCTTCGACAGCCTCGCCATCGTCTCGCAGCTCTCCCGCAGTGCCCACGCCCCGATCGGCACGATCGCGCCGGTGTCCTCGGCGATCGGGATGAACTCCGTCGGCGAGACCTCGCCGAGGTCCGGGTTGGACCAGCGCAGCAGCGCCTCGACGCCGACGATCTCCAAGGAGGACAGCGCCATCACGGGCTGGAATACGAGCCGCAACTCCCCCCGCTTCTCCGCGCCACGGAGCTGGCGCGCGAGCAGCAGCCGCCGGCCGGTGCGCACGCGCTGACCGCCTTCGAAGAACACGCAGCGGTCCCGGCCTGAGCGCTTCGCCGCGTACATGGCGCTGTCGGCCTCGCGCAGCACCTCCCGGGCGTCGACGGCGTCGCTCCGCACGAGCGTGACGCCGATGCTGCCGGTGATGACCGTCGAGTCGAGGCACGGGAGCGGCTGCGATATCGCCTCGAGCAGGCTGAGGCCGAGCCGCGCCGCCTGCTCTGTCTCGCCGATCCCTTCGGCGATCACCACGAACTCGTCACCGCCGAAGCGGCCGACGAAGTCGTCCGAGGAGACCGCGGCCGAGAGCCGCTCGCTCACCTCGCGGATCATCTCGTCGGCACGGTCGTGGCCGAGGGTGTCGTTCAGCGCCTTCAGCCCGTCGAGATCGACGAACAGGACCGCCGCCGGCGACTCGGGCCCGGCGCGCTGGATGACCTCGTCGAGCACCTCGAGGATCGCCGTCCGGTTCGGCAGGCCGGTCAGCCCGTCGTGGCGGGCGTCGTGGATCAGCCGCTCCAGTGCCCGGTGGCGCTCGATCGCGATGCCCACGACGCGCGACCAGTCCTGCAACAGGGTCAGGTGCTCGGGCAGCGGATGGCGCGGACGCGGCCCGTAGAGCGCCAGCGTCCCGAGCACCTCTCCGCCGGGCGCCTTGATCGGCATCGACCAGCAGTGGCCGAGCCCCGCCCGCCGCGCAAGCTCGCGGATCGGCGCCCACCTCGGGTCCTCGGCGATGTCTGCGGTGATCGTGAGCCGGCCGGACCATGCGGCCGAGCCGCAGGTGCCGACGTTGGGGCCGATCACCGCCCCGTCGATCGCCGCCAGGTAGGACGCGGGCAGGGAAGGTCCGGCGCCGGGGTGGAGCGTGCTCGACGCGGCATCGAGGAGGACGACGCAGGCGATGACCGAGGGGTCGTGGCGCTCGATGCTCTCCACCACGGCGACGAGCACGTCGTGCAGCGGCTCAGCGCGAGCGATCAGGTCGTGCACCTTGTTGTGTGATGCGACGAGCTGCTGGACGAGTGCAACCTCGCTCTTCGCGATGCGCAGCGCCACCTCGGTCGACACGGCCGCGGCGCTGTCGGCAAGGGCGTGCAGATCGACGTCGGCCCAGTCGCGCGACCCATGGTCGCCGACGCTTATGAGGCCGAGCAGCTGCCCGTCGACGGTGACCGGCGCCTCGGCGTAGGCGGTGCCCCGACGTGGGCGGCCGGCGGGGGCAGCGAGGCCGAGCAGGTAGTGCTCGAGCGACGCCGGATCCTGTAGCTCCGCCGCTCCCTCGACTGGGCCCTCGCCGGTGACGACGCTCTTCACGAACACGCTCGCCCCGTCGAGCATCGAGAACGCCGTGACAGCCGCTCCCGTGTCGCGTTGCAGCGCTTCGATCCACCGGTCGATCTCGGGATCGCTGGCGGCGTCGAGCACGCCGCTCCGGCGGAGCATCACGGCGCGCGCCTCGTCCAACGCTCCTGGTGCCGCCGCGCTGGGGATCGTGGGCCGCCGTGCCATGCACCACAGTTAACGTCGGGTTGTCCTGCAGAATTGAGCACAGAAGCCGTCGGCGACTAGCCGCTTGTGCCGGGAAGTTGCGCAGCCGTGAAGCGACCATCCCCGACGCGTTCGCGTGCCGCCTCGTCCGCGGATCGCCCGCCGGCGCGCCGGCAGCATACCGGGGGCAACCCCTTGACTCGCGCCGCCTACCAGGGTCGCTCGGCCGGTGCCGCCTTCGCCGCGGGAGGCCCGATCGTCGCGGCCTCGGGGCCGAGCCGTTGGACGTAGCGGGGGTGGACCCTGCTCCAGCGCGCGCCCGAGGCCGGTGGCACGGCGTCGTCGAGCTCGCCGGCGCGACGGTCGAGGCACTCGTGCCACCCGGCGGCGGCGCGGGCGGCCTTTCCGACGTCGTCGAAGGTGTCGGTCAGCGTGAGCAGGGTGCCCGAGCCGTCGGGTTCGAGCTCGATCCGCAACAGGTCCGCGCCCCAGATCAGCTCCATGACCGACGGCGGATCGAAGACGAGCATCTCGCCGTCGAAGCTCTCGTGGGTGGAGCTGTCGAACCGTAGGCGTGCACCCGCTCGCCGTTCGCCAACGATCTCCTGGGGGAACCACGCCGCGAGGTGCTCGGCCTCCGTGATCGCCCGCCAGACCACCTCTGGTGGGTGGGCGAGCCGACGGGTGAAGGTGGGCACGAAGCGGTCTGCCTCGCGGGTGAGCGTCCCGAGATCAGCGTCCTCCATGGCCGTCTCCTTCGTCGTGCATCTGGTCGAGATGGCGTTCCAGGGCGTCGAGGTGGCTGCTCCACGCCGCGCGGTATGGCCGAAGCCACTCGTCGATCTCCCGCAGGGGTTCGGACCGGAGGCGGTAGAGCCGCCGCCGCGCGCGTCGACGGTCACCTCGACCGGGCCGGCCTCACGAAGCAGGCGCAGATGCTTCGAGACTCCCGGCTGGCTGATGCCCAGCTTCGCCGTGAGATCGCTCACCGAGCGCTCGTCCTCGCGCAACAGGTCGAGGATCCGGCGCCGGTTGGGCTCGGCGAGCACCTCGAACATGGCCGCCACCATCTCTGGACAGTTATATAACTGTCCAGAGATGGACAGACGGGCGTTCAGGCGATGGTGCCCTCCAGAGCGGGCTCGTGGGCACCTTCCCCGCTCCTCGCGCCCTGCCAGCTCGGGGCGCGGCTTATCCCCGGCCGGCGATCGATCGCGACGAGGGTGAGGAGCACGGTGGCGGCGAGGAAGATGGCCGCCGCGAGGAAGGCCTTGTCAGCGCCGATGATGAAGACGTGGTGCGCCCGGTTCAGCGCCCCGGAGATGTGCGTTGCGCTGCGCGTGGCCGAGCGGCTGGCCTCCCCGAACACCGAGACGAGCACCGCGAGCCCGAGCGAGCCGCCCACCTGCTGCATCACGTTGACGAGGCCCGACCCGGCACCGGCGTCCTCCGGCAGGACGCCGGCCAGCGACGTCGTGGTGAGGGGCACGAACGCGAGGCCATTGCCGATCCCGAACAGCACCAGGGGCCCGAGGACATCGCCGTAGGCGCTCGCCTCGGAGAGCCGCGTGAGCCAGGCCAGGCCGCACGTGGACAGGATCAGGCCGCCGACCATGATCAGCTTCGGTGGAAAACGGTCCGCGAGGAACCTGGAGCTGAGCTGGGAGGCGGCGAAGAGCGCCACGGTGAGCGGCAGGAAGGCGAGCCCGCCGCGCAGCGGGCTGTAGCCGAGGACGCCCTGGAGGAACTGGGTCAGGAAGAAGAACATGCCGTACATGCCGGCGACGAGGAAGAGCCGTGCGACGTAGGACGTGGCGCGGTTGCGGTCCGCGAACAGCCGGAGCGGTGTGATCGGCTGCGACGCGCGCCGCTCGACGAGCACGAACGCCACGAGCAGCAGCCCGCCGACGACGAACGCGGCGATCGTCCCACGATCGCCCCACCCGTCGGTGGCCGCCCGCACGAAGGCGTAGACGACCGAGGCCATGCCGAGCGTCGACGTCAGCGCCCCGGCCGCGTCGAACCGGCCGGCGTTGCGTGCCGTCTCCGGCAGCGTCGTGCGGGCGAAGCCGAGCACCGCGACGCCGATCGGGACGTTGACGAACAGCACCCAGCGCCACGAGACCCACTCGGTGAGCATGCCGCCGGCCAGCAGGCCGAGCGCTGCACCGCCGATCGACACCGCGGTGTACCACCCGATGGCTCGGGTCCGTCCGCGGGCGTCGCGGAACTCGATCATGAGCAGCGCCAGTGCCGACGGCGCCGCGAACGACGCCCCGATGCCTTGCGCGGCTCGAGCGGCGAGGAGCCAGGTGCTCGAGGTCGCGAAGCCGCCGGCGAACGAGGCGACGGTGAACAGCGCGATACCGGCGCCGAAGGTCCTGCGGCGGCCGAGGATGTCGCCGCAGCGCGCTCCGAGCAGCAACAGGCCGCCGAAGGTGAGGGTGTAGGCGTTGACCACCCAGGACAGCGAGGGGGCCGAGAAGTGGAGTGCAGCCTTGATGTGGGGCAGGGCGATGTTCACGACGGTCGTGTCGAGCACGACCATGAGCTGGCAGGTCAGGATGATCGCGAGGACGAGGCGGGGACGGTCCTTCCTCGTGTGCCCGGGTGCGGGCGGTGCGGAGACGGCGAGGGTGTTGTTCGTCACGTACTGGTTCGCTCCTGGCGGTAGAGTTGTCGATGCGGAGGGTTCCTCCGGGTACTATATGGAGGCTGCCTCCGCTTTGCAAGCCAGCAGTGGCGCCGGCGCTCGGAGGGCGCGTCAGTGACGGAAGACGAGCAGACCAAGGCGGGGCGCCCACCGCGTGCGGACGCGATGCGGAACCGGGCTCGCCTCGTCGACGCTGCGACGCAGTCCTTCGCCGAGCACGGCGTTGACGCCTCCCTCGAGGACATCGCGCGCTGTGCCGGTGTGGGCATCGGGACGCTGTACCGGCACTTCCCGACGCGCGACTCGCTCGTCGCCGCCGTCTACCGCAACGAGGTCGACGTGCTCTGCGAGAGCGCGGACGAGCTGCTGGCGTCGCTGCCGCCCGACCAGGCCCTCGCCGCGTGGATGCAACGCTTCGTCGGCTACGTCGCGACCAAGCGCGGCATGGCGAGCGCGCTGAAGTCGATGATGGGGACGAACACTGCGCTCTTCGAAGAGTGCCGCCGCCGGATGAACGACGCGGCGACGCGCCTGCTCGGCGCTGCGGCGGCTGCCGGCGGGGTGCGGAGCGACATCGAGCGCGACGGACCTGCTGCGCGCCATGGGGGGCATCTGCCTCGCGACCGACAACGCCGACCTGCCCGAGCAGGCTCGGCCCCTCGTCGCGCTGCTGCTCGACGGCCTCCGTTACGGCGTCGGCGCCCCGGCCACGGCTGATCGGCTAGGCGCCGCCGGCTGACCTGGGCTCGTCCCGCCCTGCCTCGGCCGGTGCCAGCTCTCCCTGGCCGCTTCCGGTGGCGGCGCGTGGCGCGCCAGCCCGCGCGCCGCGCGCCTTGAGATCGGGTCGAGGGCGTAGTACACCGCGAAGGCAGCCTGGAGACCGAGAAAGGCGAAGGCGTTCAGGAACGCGACGCCCACCGCGACGGTGTACAGGACGCCGCCGATCGTGAAGAGCAGCGTCGCCATCCCTCGCTCCGCCTCCGGGAACGCAGCGTCGAGCAGCCGGCGGCGGTGCGAGGCGTAGAGCCACAGCGCGCCCCACGCGTACGCGTTGGCCGCCATCGTCACGCCGTAGACGACGGCGGCGGTGCGCGTCCCCTGGCCCTTTGCCAGCGCCTCGCCGAGCACGCCCGTCGGGTAGGGCAGGAAGGCGATCGTCATGAGCAGCGCGAGGTTCAGGTAGAGCACCGGCCGGTCGACGTGGCCGAAGTGGCTGAACACCGAGTGGTGGTTCATCCACATGATCCCGATGACCGCGAAGCTGACGACGTAGGCGGCGAGCGACGGCCAGCGGCTGGCGAGCTGGTGGGCGAGAGCGCCGTAACGGCTGGGCTCGGCGACGGTGAGGACGAGCAGCGTGATGGCGATTGCGAACACGCCGTCGCTGAAGGCCTCGACCCTCGCCTTGCTCACGAGCCTCCTTCGACCTTTGCGGTCACTGCATCGCCTACCGGCGCGCGTGATTGCAGCGAGTCTCTCCGCCAGCCGCTGCTGCATATCCTCGTGGCTCGCGCCGAGGGAGTGGCGGATCCGGGCGCTCGGCGCGTCGGGTCGTCGAACGGCCCGAGGAGGAGGTGCTCGGTACCGACGCAGTTGTGGCCGAGCTTGAGCGGCAGTGGCAGTGGCAGTGGCAGCAACGCCGAGCGTCCGGGCACTGCGGGCGCTACCTGCTGAGCGGCAGCATCCCTGAGCTGGACCTGGCGGCGTCGCCGAGGTAGGGGAAGCCGTACGCGTTCTCGACGCTGCGCAGGATCCCGGCGGTGTCGACGTAGCTGGAGAAGCTCCCGGCGCCCTTCGTCTTCGCCGAGATGACGAGCGTCAGCACGTGGCCGCCGTCGTCGCCGAACTGGCCGGAGGTGTCGCTGTCGCTGCTCTCGTCCCACGTGAGGATGATCGTCCCGCCGTCCCGGTACCACGCCGTGCCCATGATCTCGGGGATGCGCTTCGCCAGGAAGCTGTCGCCGTTGGCGAGCGTCGAGCAGGGGGCGTCGTTCCCGCCGTCCTGGCAGATGCTCGGCGAGTAGAACACGAAGGCGGGCGGGCTGGCGCTGTTCAGCTCCGTGATCATCCCGCTCGCAGGCACGACGTCCCCGCACTCTGGCTGGCGCCGTCCCTGGGCGAAGTAGACGAAGGGGTCGTGGCGGACGCCGTAGCCGCCGCTGCCGCTGGCGTTGCTCGTCGAGCAGTCCGACGGCATCGCTCCCATGTACGCCTTCCAGCCGATGCCGGCGGCTTGCAGCTGGTCGGCGAGGTCCTTGCCGGTGATCGATCCGCAGCTCGACGGTGAGCAGTCGCCGCTCGTGCCGCTCTTCTCGAAGGCGTTGCCCGAGATCATCTCGAGGTAGTTGGGCAGGCTGTCATGGCCCCGGGCGTAGGAGCTCGTCGCCTTGAGATAGCTGCCGGCGAGCGAGTTCAGGTAGGAGGCCGAGCCGTTCCCGATGAGCGTGCTGTAGCTCTCGTTCTCCATCATCAGGATCATGATGTGGGGCGCGGACGCCGACTTCGCGCTCGACGTCGGGGTCGTGGACGTCGCAGCGGACACGCTGGTGGTGCTCGTGGAGTGCGTCACAGGACCACTCGTCGCCGACGAGCACGCTGCGAGGGCCAGCGCGCCGGCCACGACGCCCGCCAGCGCGGCCATGCGACGTCGGGCCCGGTCGCCGACCCGGGTCGTCCGCGAGACGGACCCGGGTGAGGACCCTCCGACGCGTCTCACCGCTCGATGCCCGGCGCACGTACAGGGGAGGACGGAGAAGCCACAGGTATAGGAAAGCGTGCCGGGGACCGCCTCTGCCAGGCACCCCCCGCCCGCGAGGACGCCGAGGAGCTCGAATGAGCAGCTCAGCGTGGCTCAGGAACGACGCGACTTGATCGACGAGCCGCTGAGGCTCCCCGGCCGTCAGCGCTCAGCGATGCTGCGGCCCCATCGAGCGGCGGCAGGTCCAGGCGCGGGGACTCTGTGTGCGGCGAGCGCAGCGACCGGGCGACATCGTTGTCGGCCAGCCGCTCCATCGGCGCCCCCGCGAGGCGGGACCACCTGTTCTGTCGGCGTCAGCTCCTCGGCCATCGCGAGAGCCAGCCAGCTGTCCCGTTGGCATGTCCGTCCTGAGGACCTCCCGCCCGTCGTCGCAGATCGCGAGGAGGGCCCGGCGGCGGCCGGCGGGATCGACGTGCCGACTGATCAGCCGATCGCGCTCGAGCCGCGAGAGCGTCCGGGTGATCGACTGGGGCTGGAGCCGCTCGGCGGCCACGAGCTCGCCGGCGCTCATCGCCCCGCGACGCTTGAGTGGACGAGGACACTCGAGCGGAGCAGCGTCTCGCAGTGGTCGCGTCCGCGAGCGAGGCGGCCACGGAGGCGTGCGCAACGCCGCGCCACTCCCTGCTCGTCGTCGCGCGACCCGGACCGGCGGGCGGCGCTCGCCCGGCTAACTCTGGGTGACCTCGGCACGGCCGCCGGGTTGGGCCGTCCCGCCCGTCGCGACCCGCGGGGCTCACGAAGCGGTGAGCGGCACCATGATGGGATGCGGCCAGACGAGGACGAAGTAGCCGTTGACGAAGTAGGTGTGGGTCGGTGGGCCGAAGCTCGCGGTCGCTGTTTGCGTATCGACATCGCCGAATGGCAGGCGGCGTTCTGCACGAGGAACGTGAACGACCTCGTGGTGTGCCAGCCGACCCGTGAGTTCTTCTGGTGGCCAGCGTCGTGACCGGGTGCGGAGGATCCGCGCGGCGCCTCGGTCAGGTGCGCGTGAGCAGACAAGCCTTGAGAGGCGCCACCCTGGACGGGCTCCCGGGCTTCGGCGGCGCGAGCCCTTCCGCCGCGAGGCGTGCCGGAGTCCAGCGCGCGGGATCGAGCGCCGAGGCGGCGTAGCGCGTGTCGAGACGGACGAAGACCCCGACGCCCGGGTCGGGTATCTGCCTGAAGTGTGCGGCGAACCACTGCCGAAGCCCGACGGTCCACGGGACCCGGCGGATCGAGCTGGACGATTCGACGAAGAAGTCCGCTTGAGCGAACCACGCCCGCCAGTCGGCGACGAGCGCCGGGGCGACCGGTCCACACGACGTAGGCGAGTCCATCGGCGCGGTCGAGAGCCACAGGGCCGTCGCGTCGAGGAGCTCCGGGCAGTGCTGCTGATCCCCTGACAAGCGGTTCGCCTCGATCAGGAGAATCGACGCGTCCGACAGGGTGCAGGCCCCCGCCGGCACGGCGAGGTCGATCGCGGGGCCCGGATCATCGGATGGCACGGTCAGGGCCGCGCCGTAGCTGGCCTCGTTGGGGACGAGCCAAACCAGCCCTGCCACGAGCGCCACGCCGAGCGCGGCCGGGACGGCCCTCGCGGCCGCTCGCCGCCACTCCCCACGGCCGCCGCCGAGCGCGCGCCAGGCGAGCCGGCCGGCCCGGTCGAGAGCGCATCCGAGCGAGAGCGCGAGGAAGGTGGCCGCGAAGTAGGCGTAGTGGTCGAAGAACTCCGACGGCATGAGCAGCGCGGCGACGCTTCCCGCCGTCGCGAGCAGTGCGAAGCGCTCAAACCGGCTCCCCCGGCCGACGAGGGTCGGCAGGAGGCCGAAGACGACCAGGACCAACGCCAGCCCGGTCGCCACGCCGAGCGCGAGGGCGCGGCTGGCGCGCACCCCCGCGATCCCGTCGAGCCCGACGACGACCATGAGACGTTGCCACGTCACCGTTACCAGCCCGCTCTGGCGGGCGAGCTGGGAGGCGATGACCTCGTGGTAGAAGGCCCGCGGAGCAGGGATGAAAAATGGCAGGCAGACAAGCGTGAAGCCGAGCACCGTGCCGACGGCGAGCGGCACCACCCTGCCGACGAGTCCGAAGCTCCTCGATGCGGCGTCCGCATCTCGCGAGCGGCCGAGCGTCGCGAGCGCGAGCGCCGCGACGACGACGATCGCCCAGGTCTTCGTGGCGCCCGCCACTCCGAGCAACGCGCCGCCGACGACGAGGCGGCGCCAGCTACCGAGCTCGCCGCGGACGAAGCAGGTGTTCAATCCGAGCAGGCAGAGGCCCACCATGTACGGCTCGAGCATGAGGGTCCGGTCCGCGAAGAACGCCGCAGGGAACACGCCAAGCACGAGGGCGCCGATCGTGGCGGTCGCGGCGCCCTTGTGGCGGAGGAGGCGGCCCACCAGCCACGCGTCGAGCCCGGCCACGCCTGCGGTGAGCAGCCTCGCCCAGGCGAGCCCGAGCCGGGTGCCCTCGGAGTGGGTGAGGAAGGCCACCGGCGCGAACAGCACCGCGATCCCGGGTGGCTGAACGAAGGTGAAGTCCCGGTAGGGCAGCTTGCCCTCGATCAGGCGGACCGCGGCGCCGAAGTAGACGCCGTCGTCGTACTGGACGACGCCGTGCAGCCCCTGCGGCCTGGACAGGTTGTACAGGACAAGCCCGGTCGCGAGGAGCCCGGCGGCGGCGGGCCCGAGCGTGGGCAGCCAGCCATGCAGCCGACGGAGCAGCGAGCGCCCGGCCCAGTCCTCGACGTACTCGCCGTGGGCTGACGGCACCACTACCGCCGACGGACCCACCGCGTGCGAGGAGGTACTCATCTCGGCAATGTCGAGGAATGTACTGGAGTCACAGAGGAGTGACTCGGTCGGCAGCGCCGAACGGCACCTTCCTGGCTATGCCGATGAGGGGGTCTCCGGGCGGTTTGGAACTTCCTTCCAAGATACGTCGCTAACCAGCGCGTTCGTGCTGGTGAGAAGCTCGCGATCTATGGCGGGAGGGGGTGCGACCTAACACGTGGCATCGATCATCGCCAAGACCATCAAGGGCCCCTCGACTGCCGTGGGCGAAGGCATCGTGACCCACGACACCGGCAGAAGACCCCTACTTACAGGGGTTTGGCCGACTGACAGGTGCTAGCGTGTGCTCGATCTGGCCGCCGCCGTCCAAGGCGGTCCAGTACTCCAACTGGGCACTGGAATTCCATGTCCAGAGCAACCAGCCCGAGATCGAAAGACCACCAAGACGACAGCTCAGCTCCTGCCACTGCACGACCCCTTGTGCGGCAGCACTGGGTGTCGAGAACGACGATCTCGCGGCGCCGAACTCGGCCATGATCACCGGCTTCTCGGTCGTACCCGCATCGAAACTGTCGATCTGCTGCGCCAGGGAACCGAGATTGGAATAGGCGTGCACGTCCACGAAGTCATTTTGCGCCGTCCCGCCGAACACGACTTGGGGACGAACGGTCCAGCTGCGGCGCATGAGATTGATCGACGGTGCATAGAAGCCGAGACCAACGAGGCTGCCCGGGAGCATCCGATGGATCTCGGAGCTCAGAGTGTTCGTCCAGTAGAGCAGATTGTCATTCTCCATAGCGATTCGGGACGCCGGACTCGCCATATTGTAGGTCTGTCCGTTTGCGGTCCTCACGGAACCGGCTTTCCAGTTCAGAGGAGCGGAGCCATTCTTCCAATCTTGCTCTCCCACGAGTTCCCACAGCACGTCCGATAGCGGTGCGCCACTCGAGCGGAGATCAGTGATCAGCGTACTGATATACCGCTGCATTGCTCGGACGTCCGCGGGATCGAGGAAGTAGCTGTTCCACGTGCCGAAGCGAGGGTCGATCTTTGGCGAGAAGCCCCCGGCGCCCGGCAGCTGGCCTGTCACCAGCAGGACCCGTATATCGTCCTGCTGCGCGACCTTGGTGAAATCGGCAAGATTGCTAATGTACGCCGGGTTGAGACCGCTCCCCGTGTTGTTCCCGATCTCGTTCAGGTCGATGAAGACCCTCACCGAGTTGTAGTGCAAAGTTTCCATCTGCTTGAGCGTTCGCACTATCTGGACGTGGTTGTAGAAGCGTGAGGCGAAGGTGTCGTTGCGGTACTGCTCCTTGCCGTCCAGCTTGAAGCTCGTCACTGGTTGATAATCGAAACCTCGCATCTGGAACGGGGCGCGATCAGGTCCGACGACGAATTCTCCTCCGTGAGCGTGCTCGAGCACGGAGAGCTCGGGGGTGATCGGCACCCAGGGCGACCACTCGCCCGCCGCGCTCCGAACCCTCGCATAGCGAGGAATCGCCGAGCTACTCGGCGCTATGACGCTGTCGAGTTGCACGAAGCCCCGGCGTTGGGCCGGGCTCACCGTGGTGATGACGCCAGCGTAGGGCTCCGCAGAGGTCTCGACGGCCGCGATCCCCGAGAGGGAGTCGGTTGCAACGACACGTATTCGATAGTGGAAGTTCGCTGCCTTCCTCGGCGGGCGAGCGGACTGCAGCACCTCCGCGTCCGAGATCGTCGGCACCGTCTCGTCCAAGATGATGCTCCCGGTGACGGTGATGGGGCTGATCCCCGCTCCGAGAAACTCGACGTAGACGGTCTTGGGCAACCGGTCGACCCCGCCTTGCTGAAGCGTCCACGGCACCGTGGCCCCGGGCGAGACGGACTGGGTCCCGCCGGCAGTGTCAAAGGCGCTGTCGTTCGAGATCAGAGCCGAGGTGGCACCAGCAGGCCAGGCGAGGGCGAGCTCGACCAATGGTGAATTGGTTGCGTAAGCGCCATCGTCGATGGAGACACTGACGCCGGTGCCATTTTCGGCGGCGGAGACGTCGCCAGACGAACTGGCAGAAACTTCATCACAGCCGTGACACACCCCTGAGCCAATCGAGGTGATCGCGGCGGCTGCAGGGGGCGCACTCACGATCTCGGATACCACCGGGAGTGACGTCGCCAAGAGCAAGCTGGCCGTGGCCGCTATTGAACCTCCAACGTAGCGCGTTAGGCGGCAATTCCGAACCTGCGACACAGCGGCATTTCTCCAATTCGTCGTCGTTGGAGGGCAACAGATCCCCCCGATCGTCGGCGCTGCCCGCGCCCAGCCGTGACTCAACCATAACGGTGGTCAGCGCCGGAATTGGGTCGGGGTCACCCTGAATGGTGCAAGCCGGGGAATCGTTTCCTGAGCAGCATCGCTATGCATCTGCCACGATCGCCGAGGTGGGCGTCCCGATCGCCTGAAGGCGACGTCGGAAGCGGTCAGCCGCCGAACCGTCGTTCCCTGGCGGCAAAGCTGCGCAGTGCGCGCAGGAAGTCGATCTCGCGGAATGCCGGCCAGTAGGCCTCGCAGAAGTACAGCTCCGAGTAGGCGCTCTGCCAGAGCAGGAAGTTGGAGAGGCGCAGCTCACCGCTCGTCCGTATCACCAGGTCAGGATCGGGCTGGCCGGCCGTGTAGAGATGTCGGGCGATGTCCTCGGTGGTGATCGTCTCGGCGACCTCGGCGAGGCTCGCTCCCTTCGCGTCCTGCTCGTACAGCAAAGCTCGCAGCGCGTCGATGACCTCCTGGCGACCGCCGTAGCCGACGGCCAGCGTGACGTGGGCACCCGTGGCGCAGTCGCGGCTCGCCTCGACCGCCCGCTTCAGGGCCCGTGCCGTCGAGTCCGGCACGAGATCGACGGACCCCGCGAGGTGCACCTGCCAGGTCGGGTCGCGGGCGAGCTTGTCGGCGATGACCTGCTCGATCACCTGCATGAGGTAGGCGACCTCGGCGTCGCCACGGTTCATCAGGTTCTCGGTCGAGCAGACGAACACCGTCACGTGCTTGATACCGGCGGCCTCGCACCAGGACAGGACGTCCTCGACGTGCTCGGCCCCGTAGCGGTGCCCCAGGCTCGGGTTGGCCATCCCCATCTGGCGAGCCCAGCGTCGGTTGCCGTCCATGATGAGCCCGACGTGGTTTGGCAGACGGCTACCGTCGAGCTGCCGGCGGAGCCGGCGGGCGTACCAACGGTAGACGAGGTCCTTGACCAGCACTGTACGACCGTACCCCCGCGCGTCCCGACGATGCGGCTCGCCCCGTGGCGACGTCGTGGGCTGAGTTCGGCCTCGACGACAGCTCTCTCCACCACGCTCGCGGGCTCGGCGTCAATCGCCGGCCCGTTCCGTCGACGACGACGACCATGGTGCTGACCCCGCCGACGCCCGACCCGGTTCTCGAGCTCGTCGATGCTCCCCTTGCCTACGACGAAGATCCGGAGCAGGGGCTGTCGCACTCAGGGCCCGTTGCCGTGCAGGGCCGGACCTCCATTCGAGGGGCCACCGGCATCGCCTGCGACGATCAGGGTGCGCAGCTCGGAGGCCTCCACGCTCCGCCGAACCGCCGCGGGCCGCGGTGACGTCCCAGCTGGGAGTGTCGAACCATGAGCAGCGAGGGCAGGGCTCGCGCAGCCGGCTGAGTTGGAATGTTGCTCTAGTCGCGTTCTGTTCACTGTCCGTTAACCGTCCGTTAGCCTTGTTTGCATGATCCTGGGTCCTGGGGCGCTGCCGAACCTCCTCGCGGCGAGCGCGCCGAACGGTGAGGGATGGCGACAGGCGGGCGAGCTCGGTCTGGCACTGCTGCTCTCCGCGCTCATCGGCGTCGAGCGGGAGATCCACCAGAAGAGCGCCGGGCTGAGGACCTACACCCTGGTCGGCGTCGGTGCCGCGCTGTTCATGCTGGTGAGCAAGTACGGCTTCAGCGATGTGCTCGAGCCCGGCCGGGTCGTTCTCGACCCGTCCCGGGTCGCCGCCGGGATCGTCGCCGGCGTCGGGTTCCTCGGGGCCGGTGTCATCTTCGTGCGCCGGGACTCGGTACGCGGCCTCACCACCGCTGCTGGGGTCTGGGTTACCGCAGCGATCGGATCCGCATCGGGCGCCGGCCTCCCGTTACTCGCCATCTGCACCGCTGGCATCTACTTCATCGTGGCCCTCGCGTTCCCGGTGCTGACCCGCAGGTTGCCCCGGTCGGCCACCGCGGTCTCGGTGCTGCGTCTGCGCTATCCGGACGGCATGGGCATCCTGCGCCAGGTGCTGCAGCTCGCGACCGCGCGGGGCTTCTCGGTCGAGGAGGTCTCGACCGAGACGCTCCGCTACCGGGGATCGCGCGGCGACGAGCGAGGCCACGCGGGCCCGAGGAACGAACGGCCGATGGTCGAGCTGACACTGAACGTCCACGGCCGGTCGTCGGTCGACGAGCTCGCCACGGCGCTCTCCGAGCTCGATGGGGTCGACGCGGTGCTCGCCGGCGACGCCAATGCCGCCATCGAGTAGCCGCGCGGCGCTTCCCTCAGCCATACCGAGACGTGCGACGCCGCCGCACTGTCTTGATGTCGATGGCCTCGCGCAAGCACCTGCCAGACGCAGCGACCGTCGCCGCTCACCGCTCGGTGACGTGCACGTTCACGCGCCAAACGTGGCTCGCACTGGCCTCTTGGCCAGTGCGAGGCTGTGGCTGCCACATTTATAGGCTGATACCTAGAAACGCCTAAAGCTGGTATACGTTTTCAGTTCGTGGATCCAGTCCGGAACCCTTACAGCCCGGGCGCGGGCACACGACCGCCGGCCCTCGTCGGGCGCGAGCACGAGATCGACGCGATGGACGTCGCGCTCCAACGGCTGCTGCTCGGGCGGGATGGACGGAGCGAGATGCTCACCGGTCTCCGCGGCGTCGGCAAGACCGTCCTACTCAACGAGTTCGAACAGCTCGCCGAGGCTCGAGGCTACTTCCACGAGCACATCGAAGTGACCGAAGAGGGCGACCTGCCCTCGCGTCTTGCCTCTGCCTTCCGGCGGGTCCTGCTTGCGATGGACGCCAGACGCCGCATCGGCGAGCGGGTGCGGAGGGCGCTCGGCGTGCTCAAGGCCTTCAGCATCAGGCTCCCCGACGGTCCTGAGTTGAGCATCGACGTCGAGGCCGTGCACGGCCCGGCCGACTCGGGTGACCTCGCGACGGACCTTGCCGGACTCTTCGTCGAGCTCGGCGAGGTCGCACGTGACCACGCGACCGGTGTCCTCATCACGATCGACGAGCTGCACTACGTGAAGCTCCCGACGTTGGAGGCGCTCGTGATGGGGCTGCACCGGGCTGCGCAGCTGAGACTGCCGATCACGATCGCGGCGGCGGGCCTGCCGTCGCTGGCGAGCCTCACCGGCGAGGCGAAGTCCTACGCCGAGCGCATGTTCACGTTCCCCGTCGTCGGCTCGCTCTCCGGGGAGCAGGCCCGGGAGGCGCTCGTCGTGCCCGCGGCGGACGAGGCAGTCAGCTGGAGCGCCGACGCGCTCGACGCGCGTGGTCGAGGTCACGCCGCGGCTACCCGTACTTCCTCCAGGAGTTCGGCAAGCAGGCGTGGGACGCCGCCGACGGTCCCGACGCGATCACCCTCGACGACGTCGAGCGGAGCATCCCGGTCGCGACCGCCGAGCTCGACGACGGCTTCTTCCGGGTCCGGACCGGCCGGACCAGCAACCCCGAGCGCGCCTACCTGCGGGCGATGGCGGAGCTCGGCCCCGGCCCCGTACGGTCCGCCGAAGTCGCCGCGCTCCTGGCGAAGAAGACCACCGCCCTCGGGCCGACGAGGGACGGTCTCATCAAGAAGGCCCTCTGCTACTCGCCTCGTTGGGGGGAGATCGACTTCACCGTGCCGATGTTCGACGAGTTCATGAAGCGGTGGATCCCCGATCTCGCGTCCGTGCGGGACGCCAACTAGGACGAGCTTCTAGCCGTATCGGTCATTTATAGGCACAGCGTTATAAAACCGAGACGCCTCCTGAACGGTAGGCCCGTGGCTGGAGCGGAACACATGATCCGGACTAGCGTGAGCCGAGCCGCGGGTCGTCGCGAAGTGGGTCCGCGCCCGGGGGCGGGCATCCTCACCAGGGGCGCGGCTCCCTTCGCGGGTGTGCGGCCGATTATGGGTGCGACTGAGGGCCCCGTCACGACGGACGCCTCGGCGGCGAACAGTAGACAGGCGTACTGCGTGGATCAGGAAGACAACGAGCCAGCCGCGGACCTGGTGAGCCCTTCGATTCTCGATCTGCTGCCAGGCGCCGCCCCGCCCCCCACCGCGTCCCACGGCCCACACGCCCGACCCTCGCCGGACCACATCGTGGGTGCCGACGACCGGCGCGAGCGGACAACCGCCTCCGCGCGAGGATGGAGTGACCGCCTCGTCGCCGATACCGTGGCCCGTCACCTGGATGTTCACGGCGTCGGCGCGAGCCGGCGAGTGCTCGTCTCGTGCGACGACAAATCGGGGACACGCACCACGCTCGCCTCATTGGGGCTGACGCTCGAGTCGCTGGAGCGAGACGCCATGTCCCGCCCGCCCTCGGCGAACGGAGCCGGCGCGCCCAGGCTGGCGCCGGGGTCTGCGTGCTCGACGGATCGCTCGAACGGGCGTCGGACCCGGCCGGCCTGCTCGCCGACGTCTACGCGCGGCTGGAGCCGGACGGTCTGCTGGTGGCGACCGTCGCCGATCTCCGCCGCCAGGGACCGGCCGAGGTCGCCCGCGCCTTGCGGCGCCCGTCGATCCGCTCGGCCTTCCCGGGCGAGACGCTCGCCTCGCTGCTCTTCCAGGAGGGCTTCGAGCGCCCGCGCTTTCGTCGCTCAGACGACGGCCGCCTCGTCGCCACGGCCCATCGCAGCGCGCTCGCGCCGCCGCGGGCGCGCACCCAGATCCTGTCGGTCGTCATGCCCGTGTACAACGAACGGGAGACCTTCCGGGAGGTCATGGATCACGTCCTCAAGAAGTCGATCCCCGGCGTCGAACTCGAGATCGTCGTCGTCGAGAGCAACTCCACCGACGGGACCCGCGAAGAGGTGATCTCCTACGCCGACGACCCGCGGGTTCGCATCGTGCTGCAGGACCGCCCCTGTGGCAAGGGCAACGCCGTGCGCGCCGGGCTCGAGCGCGCCACCGGGGACTTCCTCATCATCCAGGACGCTGACCTGGAGTACGACGTGGACGACTACGACGCGCTCCTCGAACCCTTGCGGCGCTTCGAGCGCGGGTTCGTGCTCGGTGTCCGGGGTCGGACGGACGGGGCGAACTGGGGGGTGCGCCACTTCGAGCGGGCGATTCTCGCGAGCCGGGCGATGAACGTCGGCAACGTCGTCTTCCTCACCCTCTTCAACCTCGTGTACGGCCAGCACCTGCGGGATCCCTTCACCATGTACAAGGTGGTGAGGCGCGACTGTCTCCACGGCCTGACCCTCGAGTGCGACCGCTTCGACTTCGACTGGGAGCTCACCGCCAAGCTGATCCGCTCGGGCTATACGCCGGCTGAGGTGCCCGTGCAATACCACTCGCGGTCGTTCTCCGAAGGGAAGAAGATCTCCGTCCTGCGGGACCCGATCACCTGGATCGTGGCGTGTTTCAAGTACCGCTTCAAGTCTCTCGAGCAATGAGGGACCGGCGTGAGCGACCAGCTGTCGGCTAAGCGCATCCTCGTCACCGGAGCGAGCCGCGGGATCGGTCGGGTCGTCGCCACCACGCTCGCGGACCGGCAGGCTGAGCTTGTCCTCGTCGCGCGCGACGCGAAGGCGCTCGCCGGACTGGTGGCGGAGCTCCCTGGTGGGCCGCACCGGTCCATCGCGCTCGACGTGAGCGACGAACGCGCATGGGTCGAGGTCCGGGAGAAGCTCGCCTCCGATGGCCCGCTGCACGGAGTGGTCACGGCCGCGGGCGTGCTCGGCCCGATCGGTCCGGTGGGAAGCTGGGACGTCGCCGAGTTCCGCGCCACACTCGATGTGAACGTCACCGGCACGCTGCTCGCCGTCGTCGCGTCCCTCGAGCCATTGATCGCGGGACGCGGGTCGATCGTCACCTTCTCGGGAGGAGGCGCCACCGCGCCGTTCCCGCGCTTCGACGCCTACGCCGCGTCGAAGGCCGCCGTGGTGCGCCTCACCGAGAATCTCGCCGCGACCCTTATCGAGCATGGCGTTCGGGCGAACAGCGTCGCTCCGGGATTCATCGTCACGGCGATGCACGACGCGACGATCGCGGCAGGTCCCGAGGCCGTCGGCACCGACTACTACGAGCGGACGCGCCGTGCGATCGCGGAGGGGACGGGCGACCCGCCCGAGCTCGCGGGTGAGCTCACGGCCTTCCTGCTCTCGGACGCGGCTACGGGCATCACGGGCAAGCTCATCAGTGCCCGCTGGGACCCCTGGCGCGACGAGGAGTTCCAGGCTCGTCTCCGGGCGGAGAAGGACCTCGCGACGCTGCGCCGGATCGACGACCAGTTCTTCACCGCGGCAGGAGCGGTGGGACGATGAGCGCCGACGGCCGCGCGACGACGGAACGCCCCGCCGAGCTTCCCGGTGGCGACACGTTCTGGTCTGACGAGCTGGAGGAGCTGCACGAGGAGAGCAGCCGCACGCACTTCCTCGACGTGTGGACCCGCACGGCAATGCTCGAGCGGCTGGGGCCGCTCGGTCCGGCGCCGACCGTCGTCGACCTCGGCTGCTCGACCGGCTACCTCCTCGAGGACCTGCGCGCCGCGATCCCGGGTGGGCGGCTCGTCGGGCTCGACTACGTCTTCGCGGGGCTGCCGGGGGCGCTGCACAACGTCCCGACGGCGGCCCTCCTTCAGGGGGATGTCTGCCGCCTACCGCTCGGCGACGCGTCGGCAGACGCGATCGTGAGCGCCAACCTCTTGGAGCACGTGCCCGATGACCTGGGCGCGCTCGCCGAGATCCGCCGGGTGCTCCGGTCCGGCGCGCGGGCGGTCGTCGTCGTCCCGGCCACGCCCGGCGCCTACGACTACTACGACCGGTTCCTCCACCACCAGCGCCGATACGGCCAGGGCGAGCTTGCCGGCAAGGCGCGGCGCAGTAGGCCTGGAGGTCCTGGAGGACGTCCGCCTCGGCTCGCTGGTCTACCCTGCGTTCTGGCTCGTGAAGAAACGGAACCGGCTGTTGCGCGACCACTTGCGGGGCGAGGCACTGAAGCACCAGGTGGCCGCCGACATCGCGAAGACCCAGGACTCGCGGCTCGGCCACGTCACTGCGCACCTCGAGCGCCGGCTCCTGCAGCGAGGCGTCGTCCTGCCCTTCGGCATCCGCCAGCTCGCCGTGCTGGAGCGCCGACCGACCGAGAGTTGCTCGACATGACGGGACCCGAGGCGCCGGCGTCGACGACCTTCCTGAGCGTTGTCATCCCTGCCTACAACGAGGAAGGCAACGTCACGAAGGTCTACGACCGGCTGACGAACGTCCTCGAGTCGATCGGGGTCGACTGGGAAGTCATCTTCAGTGTCGATCCGTCCACGGATCGCACGGAGGAAGAGATCCTGGCGCTTCGCGCGACGGACCCCCGAGTGAAGATGCTCCGGTTCTCGCGGCGTTTCGGCCAGCCGATGGCGACCATCGCCGGCCTGGACGCTTCCTCGGGCGACGCAGTCGTCGTCATCGACTGCGACCTGCAGGATCCGCCGGAGCTGATCGGCGAGATGGTCGCCAAGTGGCGGGAGGGCTTCGACGTCGTCTACGCCCAGCGCAGGACGAGGTCGGGCGAGACCCTCCCGAAGCGGATCGTCGCCGCGCTCGGCTACCGCATGATCCGGAGGATCGCCGAGGTGGACATCCCGCCGAACACCGGAGACTTCCGGCTGATGAGCGGCGCGCGTGGTCGACAACGTGGTGGCGCTGAAGGAAGGTCACGGCTTCTTGCGGGGACTCGTCGGTCTCGTCGGGTTCCGCCAGACCTGCGTCGTCTACGACCGGGATCCGCGGGCGATCGGGACCGGCAAGTACAACCGCTTCACCGGATCGCTCGTCATCGGGCTGAATGGCGTCGTCGGGTTCTCCCGCTACCCGCTCCAGCTGATCTCCGTCGCGGGCTTCGTCATCGCCGGGCTCGCCTTCCTCCTCGCGCTCGCGTACCTCGCCGTCAAGCTCGCCGGGGCCCGGTTCCCCGTCGGCAACCCCACCATCGTCATCCTGGTCAGCCTGTTCAGCGGCATCCAGCTCCTCTCCCTCGGCGTCATCGGTGAGTACGTCGGGCGGATCTACGACGAGGTGCGAAACCGGCCCAAGTACATCGTCGAGTCCCGCCACGGGCTGGGGGACGATGAGCGCTGAGCAACTCGGGGACGCCGGCACGGGCGCTCCGACGGGGGAGGGACGAGCACCACAGGACCTGCCGACGGTGTGCATTCTCGCGGGCGGCCTCGGCACCCGCCTCGGCGAGATCGCGAAGACGACGCCGAAACCGCTCGTGGAGGTGGCCGGACAACCGTTCCTCGCCCACCAGCTGCGGCTGCTGGCGGAGCACGGGGCGCGACGCGCCGTGCTGTGCGTGGGGCATCTCGGTCAATCGATCGAGGACGTCATCGGCGGCAACTGCGCCGGCGTGGAGCTTGCCTACAGCTACGACAGCCCGGGGCTCGACGGCACGCTCGGCGCCATCCGCCGGGCGCGCCCCTTGCTCGGCGAGCGCTTCCTGGTGCTCTACGGCGACACGTACCTCCGGATCGACTACCGGGACGTCGTAGAGGACTGGACTGCGAGTGGCGCCCCAGCGGTGATGACCGTGCTGCGCAACGAGGGTCGCTGGGACCGCTCGAACACGCTGTTCGAAGATGGCTACGTCGTCTCCTACGACAAGCACCATCCCACGCCGGAGATGGTGTGGATCGACTACGGACTGGGTGGACTCACCACGCACGCGCTCGAGCTTGCCGAGCCAGATATGACCGATCTGTCGGAGCTGTACGCGATGCTCGCCCCCCGCCACCTGCTGCGCGGCTACGAGGCGACCGAGCGCTTCTACGAGATCGGCTCGCCGCAGGCCTTAGAGGAGACCGACCGATTTCTCAGGGCGCGCCGGATCGCGCGGACGTGACGGACACCCGCGCTCGGGCGTCGACGATCGGGTCGGCGCCGGCCGCGCCGCCACCGCGATGAGCACGACCCTCGTCATGGTCGGGCGTGAGGCCCTGATGCTCGCGGTCATCGGCGCCCTCGGGGCCTGGCCGGCGACGTTTCTCCCGCGGCGCTTCGACGGCGTGGCGCGCGCCGCCATGGCGCCCGTGCTCGGGCTCTGCGTGGGGACATGCGTGTTCACGACGCTCGTCTGGTTCGTCCCGGCGGCGGACACCTACTGGCTCGTCCCGCTGCTCTGCGCGCTCTCGCTCGCCGGCGTGGTCTTCCGAAAGGGACTTCGCGCTCGCCGGACGAGGGCCAAGCACGCGGCGCAAACCGACGACATCGACGTGGCTCAGGCGCCGTCGCCGCCGGGAGGTGCCGGACGAGGGCGGGCGATCGTCGGGCTCCTCCAGATCCTGATCGTCTGCATTGCCGTCGCAGGGCCCATCACCTACGCCTTCGCTGTGCGCCAGAGCGTCGGACCGGTCGGGTACCTGGTCGGTGACGCGCAGGGCTACGTCGCCGAGACCGACGGGATGCAGCACCAGTCGATCCAGCAGGCGGTGCAGCTCCACCAGCTCGCCGCCGACGATCCGAACTCGACCTATTGGTCGAACATCAGCCAGAAGTACTGGTCCGACTACGCGAACGGCATCCAGGAGATGGACGCCACGCCCCTGTCGGCGAACCTGAACGAGCTGGTCGGCCTCGGAGCGAGCGACACCCAGAGCGCCTATCTGATCGCCTTCCTCCTCGCCGGAGCGCTCGGCGTCTACGCGGCGCTCCGTTATGCGACACGGCGGGCGAGCTGGGCCGCGGTCCTGGCGGGCGCGATGTTCGGCGGCGCCTTCTTCCTCCAGCTCTTCTTCGACGGGAGCGAGGGCGCCATCACCGGCCTCGCCGTGATCGTGCCCCTCGCGGTGCTGGTCGCCGAAGCCCTGAGACGGCCGCGCCTTGCCACGCTGGTCCTGGTCGCCCTGTGTACCGCGGGCCTCGTCGCGCTCTACCCACTCTTCGTTCCGGCCTTGGTGATCGGCACGCTCATCACCTGCGTCGTCCTGCTCGCATGGCGTCTCCGGAAAGGCCGCATCGCGCTCGGCACCGTCGGGCTCGCTGTGCAGCGCGTTGTGCTGATTGGAGGCCTGGCGGCACTGTTCAACGTCGTCGCCACGGTCAGGGCCGTGAACTACTGGAACCACGTGCTCCACGGCTCCTACGGGAGCTCCGGGCTGCCGCAGTACGGGTTCTTGAAGTCGGGCGTCATCCCGAGCTGGCTCTACCAGGCCCGCCAGTTCTACGACCTCGCCCAGCCGGGAGGCACGCTGCTCGCCCGCATCGGGCTCACCATCGTCGTGCCGGTGCTGCTGACGATCGTGCTCGCGACGGGCCTGCGCCGCCACGTCCTCGCGTGGCTGCTGCTCGCCGTGCTCGCCGGGGCGTGCGCACTCGGCGCCTACGAGCGGGTCCGCAACGCTTGCGGGTACTGCACCGATCGCAACCTGCTCCCCGTCGGGCCGATCCTCGCCTTCTTGGTGTGCCTCGGGATCGCCGCCCTCGTCGCGTCGGCGTCGTGGTGGCGGCGCGGCACGGGCGTGCTCGCCGCCTGCATCGTCATCGCCGCAGTCGGGCCCACCGCGTACTCCTCGGTGATGCGTTACCGGGACGGCTCGTACTTCCTCCAGGGCTCGGTCCGCACCGTACTCGCCCACCTGCCGTCGAAGGGGGTGCTGGAGCTGGAGTCGTTCGGCGAGAGCTCCGACCCGAGCGTCGAGATGGGCCTCGTCTACATGTACGCGGAGGAGCGCGCCTGGAACCGGGTGTCCCTCCCGGCGGATTACAACGAGGACGGCAGCCTGATCTACCTCGACGGCGGAGGACTGCCGCTCGACGGGCCGGAGTACCGTCCCGCCTACCGCTACGTGATGACCGACATCGCCGGCGTCCGCACGGCCCGACGGGTGCTGATCCGCGATGGCGCGGTGGCCCTGCAGGAACGGGTGGCAGTCCTCGACGTGACGCCCGACTACGGGCTCAACGTGCCGTCCTCGCGCACCGACCCCCGGGGCATCCCCCGTCTGAATCCGTACAACCCCGAGCCGATCAAGCTCATCGTGACAGGCGCCAGCGGTGCACCCGTCTTCGTCAACCTGCGCTTCTACGTCACCGCAGGTCGGCGCCGGGTGACGAGTCCCGCCGAGTCGGGGACACCGTCGTCGCGGATCTCCTCGCACCAGAGCGGTCACGCGCTGACGGTGTGCGTCGAGGCGATCGGCACCACGCCGCTGCGGACCGCTTACGTGAACATCGCACCGCTCTCCGGCGTCGCGCTCACCGCCATGGGCGTCACCAAACGCCGCTGCGGGCGGGCGCCCTAGCGTGCGCGTGGTGATCGCCTCGCCGCCCGCCACGGCGGGCGTCACCACCCGCTGCCGATGAGCACGGCCCTCGTCATGGTCGGGCGTGAGGCCCTCATGCTCGCTGTCATCGGCGCGCTCGGGTCCTGGCCAGCCACGTTCCTTCCCCGCCGCTTCGACGGCGTGGCGCGTGTCGCCATGGCCCCGGTGCTCGGGCTTTGCGCGGGGACCTGCGTGTTCACGACACTCGTCTGGTTCGTCCCGGCGTCGGACACGTACTGGCTGGTGCCGCTGCTCTGCGCATGTTCGCTCGCCGGCGCGGTGTACCGAGTGGTTGGTCGTGATCCCAGCGGTACGGCATGCGCGCGCACGCACTGAGATCGTCGAGGTCACCGAGGCGACGGGTTGTCCCGGGCGCCGCAAGCGCCGCCTCATTGGGCTCCTCCAGATTCTGATCGTCTGCGTCGCTGTGGCCGGACCGATCACCTACGCGTTCGGAGTGCGCCAGAGCGTGGGCCCGGTCGGCTACCGCGTCGGCGACGCCCAGGGTTATGTCGCCGAGATCGACGGCTTGCAGCACCAGTCGATCCGGCAGGCCGTGCGTGCCGCTGGCACAGAGCGGGAGTGGTCGAACCTCGCGCTTAACTTCCTGGCCGTCTACGCCAACAGCGTTCAGGAACTTGACGCCACGCCACTCTCCGCCAACGTGGACCAACTTGTCGGCTTGTGGGGCACGGACACCCAGAGTCCCTTCCTCGTCGCCTTCCTGATCTCCGGCGCGCTCGGCCTCTATGCAGCGATGCGATGGGCGACTCGCCGTGGCTCTTGGGTGGCCGTGCTCGCCGCAGCGCTGTTCGGGGGCGCCTTCTTCCTCCAGCTCTTCTTCGACGGGAGCGAAGGGGCGATCACCGGCCTCGCCGCGATCATTCCGCTCGCGGTCCTGCTCACCGAGGCACTACGAATGCCGCGGCTGGGGACGCTGGTCCTCCTCGCGCTTTGCACCTCAGGGCTTGTCGCCCTCTACCCGCTATTCCTCCCCGCGGTTGTCCTTGGCGCCATGGCTACCTGCGTGGTGCTCGGCGTTTGCCGACTTCGGGTCGGCGGGGTGAGTCTGCGGATGGTCGGCCTGACCGTGCTGCGCGTCGGCCTGCTCGCCAGCCTCGCCGGGGCTGTTCAACCTGCTCGCACTCGTCCGGGCAGCACGCTACTGGGATGGTGTTCTTCATGGTGCGCTGCTTAACCGACCGCTTCCGAAATACACCTTCCTGACGGCTGGCGTCGTCCCGAGTTGGCTGTACGAGTCACGCCAGTTCTACGACTTGTCGCAGCCGGGGGGAACGCTGATCGCGCGGATCGGCCTCACCTTCGTCGTGCCAGCGCTACTCACCGTCGTCGCAGTGACGGGGCTGCGCCGACAGATCTGCGGCGTGGCTCCTCCTCGCCATGCTCGCCAGCGCGTGCGCGCTCGGCGCCTACGAGCGCGTCAACAATGCCTGTGGCTACTGCGCCGATCGCAGCCTGCTCCCAGTCACCCCCATCCTGGCCTTTCTGGTCTGCCTCGGGATCGCTGCACTGGTCGCCTCCGCGTCGTGGTGGCTTCGAGCCGTCGGGCTCCTTGCCGTCTGCCTCACAGTCGTCGCGGTCGGGCCGACCGCGTACTCCTCCCTAATGCGCTTCCGGAACGGTTCGTACTTCATGGACCCCTCAGTGCGGACGGTTCTCGCACACTTGCCAGGTCGGGGGACCATTGCGCTCGAAGGGTTCAATGAGAACGCCGACTCCATCGTCGAGCTGGGACTCGTCTATCTCGCCGTCGACGAACGGGCCTGGGGGAGGGTGACCCTGCCCGCGGACACGAACGAGTCGGACAGCTTGCTGTATCTGGGGATCGGCCGCCCTCGACTCAACTACCCTCTCGACGGCGCACAATTTAAGCCGAACTACGAGTATGTACTAACCAGAATGCCGGGTGTGGCGACAGGACGGTCCCTCCTCTCGCGTGTCGGCGGAGTAGCGCTCGAGAGACGCGTGGAGCCCGTGGATGTTCTGGCCGATTCCGGATTGATCGTTGCTCCGCCGCAAGGCGACCGCGGGGGCTACGCTTACGTGGATCCGTATGTGAGCGAGCCAATGAGCTTCGTCATCTCGGGCTCGGCGAGCAGTCCTATCTACATAGATCTCCGATTCAAGCTTCCGGCGACGGCAAGCATCGACGTCACAGGCGCGTCGCTAGTCCGTTCGAGCCAGACTGGCCGCGATCTTTCAGTCTGTGTACGTGCCACGGGACACTCGCCAGCTCGCTCCGTCCGGCTCCGTCTTCTGCCCGACGATGACGTTCAGCTGACAAGCATGACGATCGTCACTCGCTGCCCAACTCGTAGCTGACTGAGCGGTCCTGACCGGGTCCCCTTGCCAATTGACTTACCCCGAATCCGGATCACATTGATCCATCAGCGGGGGTCAGGCCACGATCGGTTCCAACTGGTGGGTAAACGGCTGGCTGCCCGTCTAATAGTCAGCCCAGCGAGCGGCTTGTCCGAGAGAGCAACTGTGGCACTCGATACCAGATCCACATGCCGCCCTGGGACATCGGTGCTCCAAGGACCGCTGTAAGGTACCTGCGCACAAGCGACGGATTCGCGCCAATCGGATCCACAGCGATCGTCTCGACCTGATAACGCCTCAGGAAGGTCCGGATCGCAGCGAACGTCTGCGAATCCATCTTCACGGGCGGTACCGAACCGACGCCCGGGAGCTGCGCGATGTTCGTCAGCGCCTCATTGAACAGCGCCTCCACGACCGCGGGATCTAGCACTGGGGCATACGGAGATCCCTCGCCGCCTGGCCATCGAAAGATGCCATAGCCACCAACGATCTTGAACCGATATCCAGTCACTGCCTGCCACATTTGTGCCTGATTATCGCCCGGCGGCTGCGGATAGGGATAGGCCAGTAACACTGATCCCTTCGGAATGGCCCTAACGTTCGAATCGGTAAAATAGCGTGGGATCATCGTCGGGCTCTGAACGTAAGGAAAGCCCGGCACGAGCGGCACGAGAATCGCCCCGACCCACATTGCGACGGCAGGTACTAGCAACTTCGAAGTCTGGAAGCGCCCGCGGAGGTGCTGCGCTTTCACCCCACGTTGTCGCAACCTTGCCCATGTCTCATCGAAGCCGATGGTCGCCAGCATGGCGACGAATAGCTGCATGAAGAGGCTGTAGCGGCCAGGAACCTCGTCTGCCACCAGCGGTAGATGGGCAAAGGCGGCGAACGGCAAGGGGATGTTGTAGACGTGACCTGCGATCGTCAATCGGGTGCCGAGCGACAAAACGAACGACACTACGGCTCCCAGGAGGGCAAGGCGGATGAGCGGATTCCGTCGATAGATAATCGCAAATACGCCTACCGTCACTAGGAGTGGTGCACCAATATAGAAGCCATATTCCGAGACATCGTTACTTATCCAACTGCTGCCAAGGGCGGACAGCCGGGTCGGCGTGAGAACCTGCTGCCCCGCGGGAACGATTGGACCGAGGAGATCGGAGTGAAAGAGATCCAGAAGGACAAGCGGTTGCGGCGGCCCCGTCAGATGCAGCGGCCCCGCAATCTGGACCCAGATCGGATACCCGGCAACAACAGCGAAAATCCCAACCGCCCACGCGACGCCAATTGCAGCGCGTTTGACGTGAACCACCACTAAAGCGCGATACCTGACAGCGACGACCGCAGCCATTAGGATCACGACAAGGGCGAGGTCGGCGAGAATCTCGATCGATATGTTCGCCTGCAACGCCAGGACGATGCCCAGCAACATCCCAGTTCGACGCGCCGACTTCTCCTGGAAGCCCACCAATTCGAGTACGAGATAGACGATGATGGGGGGAAGCGGGACGAAGAAGATCGCAAGATGACCTAACCCTTCGCTGATCGTGTAGTCGGAGAACCCATACAGCAGCCCGCCGAGGAACGCCGGATACACCGACTGAGTGAAACGCAGCAGCACGACAAACATCGCGGTGGCGGACAAGAAAAGGCCAGCCGTGAAGGCGAAGGTAAATGCTGCAATCGGACCGAGCGTCGCGGTCACGGGCCATGCGAGCAAGCCGATGACCGGAGCTATCGTGTTCGTCGCGAGGTTGACGCCGAGCGGATAATTCAC
The DNA here is from genome assembly GCA_963765505.1 of uncultured Actinomycetota bacterium. Lineage (GTDB taxonomy): Bacteria > Actinomycetota > Acidimicrobiia > Acidimicrobiales > Bog-793 > DATKQY01. Next base: position 188,971 of record CAVXWO010000008.1, on the reverse strand, counting down.
GTAATCGGTGACGAAGGGGTTCAGGTGATGGAAAATCGCGAATGGAAGCCACGCCAATGCGGCAGCCTGTCCCGCTCCATCCCCCACCCCCCCGCCCACCATCTGACTCGTGGAGAGCAGGGAGGCAGGCCAGTATGCGTACAAGGCGAGGCCGAGGTAGACCAAGATCGAGATTGCGATGCCAATGCGGCGGTGCGACCCACGTTCGCGCTCCGAAAGGCTCGCGGCGAACGGCGTTGCTTCTCCACGGGGACATCGCCTGAGGGCGCGTCTCGCGACACCAAGAAGTCAGCCATCGACCGCGGTCGGAACTTCGGCCCGCGGACGAAGACTCCCGAGTCGACTCTGGAGTGGTCCCAGTGCCTCGGCATACTCGTGAGCGAACGCGATGGTCGACAGGATCGCGCGACCGCTGGGCTGTCCAGCTTGCAACGGTAAGCGGCACGTACTCACAACTCCGCTGCGCACGTCAACCAATCTCTGCCTCGGGCAGTTGAGCGACGGCCGTGTTCGGTCCAGAGTCTCCGCCGAAACGCGCTGCCGTGCTAGCTGCTGGCTCCGACGGAGCGTCCAGTCCGAAAACGGGACCTCCGAACCGGGCACGCCCCACGCGGTCAATCGCTAGTTGCGCCAGTCTGGCGCGAAGTCGTGCTCCGACTGCGGTGCTGTGGTAGCGAGATCGCACCGTTTCCGAGGCCTCGGCGCCCAACGTCGCTCGCCGTCGCGGGTGTTGCCAGAGGTAGCGCATCCACCGAGCCGCATCGACAATGTCCGGCTCAGCCCAAAGGTGCCCGGGGGCGTAGACGTGCTGAGCGCCTGGATTCATCCTGAGGTCTCCCAAGGCGATGGGACGCATGCGGTACCCGACCAGGCAGCTGTTGGACGCGTTCATGAAGTCGAGATTGCCTGAGTAGCCAGTCGCGATAACGGGCTTGCCGAAGTACATCGCCTCAGCCATGCCCAGGCCGAATCCCTCGGCCCGATGCAACGACACATAGACATCGCACAGCGATGTCAGTGCTCCCATCTCCGAGGCCGTCAGGTCGTCCTCGATCAGGACCCCACCAACTTCCTGGATCTCTCGAACAATCGTGGACCGGGCCTCGGTGAGGTCCGCCAAGTTGATCGTCTTCAACACCAGCTGGACGTCGCGTTCACGCTCAGCCCGCGAGAAGGCTTGGGCGAACGCTCGGATCACCGCTCGAGGATTCTTCCTGGCGATTGTCGAGTGCGCGTCGAAGCCGAAGAGGTAGGTGACCTTGGAAGCGTCGAGATCGAAATCTCCCGTTACCAGCGATTCATCTCGAATCGGTTCGACGACACATGGCATCACCTCCACAGGCTTTGTGACTGTGGCGCGAAAGGCGTCGGCCACAAAACGCGTTGCCACCCAGATCTCGTCTACTCGCTCCGCTTGTTCACGCACGTTCGGTGCCAGCGTCGGTAGCTCCCAATACCACGATCCCACGAGCGTTCGCTGGTGAAAGCGCGGCCTGAGATATTGTTCGGGAACGGCAGCCAGCTCGTTGACATTCAGGAACATAATTTCGAGATCGTGTGGCCGGCCTGTGGGGAGGGATCGGAGCCGAGCAGGAAGCCGATGTGACTCGCGAGGTGCACCGTAATCGTAGTCCTCCATCGCGACGGCCACGCCGGCGTCGAGGAGGGCGTTCACCGAGCGTCGGGCTGCCTCCGCCAGTCCGGTGGTCGCTTCCCAGCTCCCTATCGCATTAACGCCGTAACCGATCGCCGGAGGCGACGTCCCGATAGGACTCGGCATCTTCGAGCGCCGCTTGCTAACCGCTTGCACTAGAAGATCTGCAAAGCGTGACGCAGTTGCTGCCATTGACTGGTCCGAAGCAATGGCAGCATATGCACGCTCGGCGGAACGACATAGGCCGGTGGGGTCGGCTGCGGCTTGGAGAAACATTCTCTCAAATGTCTGATGCGCGTCAGTACCTCGCGTTGTCACGCTTCGGCACAGGTCCACCGGAAGACCCGAATTATCTGGGGCGTCGACCGCGAGTACGAATCGCCTCATTCCGGCGCACTGTCGAATAGCGAGATCCATGCTCTTTCCGGGCGCTGGAGGAAACATGATCGTGACCGTGCCGCGCGCGATCAGCTCAAGAACCTTTGCGGGCTCGCAATCCGGTCGCATATCCACCAAATGCTTGATGCCATGTCTCGCCAGCAGGAAGCGCATCCACTCTGCGTTGGCGCCCGTGAATCGTCCAGTCAGCGTCAGGCGCAGCGAATTGACTCGACCGGACACGACAGCAAAAGCACCTAGCAGGGCGCCCACAGTCTTGGCGTCTATCTCGTCACCGCAGACCACCGTGACCATCACTTCAGAGCCGCCATCGCCCAGAGACTCCAATGGGCCACCAGAGCGGATCGCTGGGGGGATCCTAACGATCTCAGCCTCGCGACATCGCGCGGCGAGCACCTCAAGCTGCGAGGCACTCTCCACGATGGTAGTCAGGCTGCGGTCGACAAGACGAGCGGGCAACATGCTGGCCTCGACCCCAGATGGAACAGCGCCCTTGCCGTAGCGGATCTTGGAATTCGGAAGCAGGTAATTTGGATCGGACTGGCCATATCGAGACTCTTCGACATAGGCCGTGGACCATATGCCACCGCAGAGTTCGGCGTAGAAGCGGGAGAACGATATGCCGCTGAGCGCCAGCACCCCGGGGCGATCGAAGGCGTGGGCGTGCACGTAGCCGTGCCTACGGGCGTCATCGGCCAACAAGTAGAGGTCGACATCGGCATTTGCCGACTCGTGCCAGGAAGCGCCGACAACTTCGACGTTTGGAGGTGGCGATGTCTTGGACACAACCTCGTCTCGGACCACGATGGTGACGTCGAACATACGAGCCAGCTCATCCGCGAGACCGTAATAGTAGTGAGCGATGTCCCCCGGTTCGGGGGGCATCGGAGCCCATAAGGCGACACTTCGCGCCGTCCTGCCAGCTGCCATCAGGCGCGGTGCGCGACTACCGCGTAGTCCTGAGCGCCGAAGAATCGTGTATTGACAACATCGAGTATCGGCGCTAGATCGTTGGCCCATGTGTGGTCGGCCGACGGTAAGGGCAGAGCGTTGTCCTCGCTCCGCTTCAAATAACGCACTTCGGTGTTCGAAAACCCGCGCGACCGCACTATAAACTCAAGTAGTGGTGGCGGAATAGGACGCTGATGCGTGGGGTCCAGGTAGAACGTCGAAGCCCCGACAGTCACGTTTTCGGGATTCGGCGTCTCGAGCACCAGGATCCCTCCGGGTCTGATCACCCGGATCGCTTGACTGAGAAACTCAATCAGGTAGTCCATCGGGAGATGTTCAACAACCTGAATTGCAGTGATCCCCCCGAGTGATCGATCGGGAATGGAACGTAAGTGGTCGAGCGCGTCGCCGAGCTGGACGTTCAGTCCCTCGGAGGTGCAGCGCTCGACATATACAGCGTTTGTGTCGACACCGTATGACTCGATCTTCTCCTCGCGAAGGAGTTGCAAGAGCTCGCCACGCCCACAGCCAATGTCGAGGATCGGACCGAGGTGCTTGACTTGAGCCAGCTCCGGCACGTATGCGGCCACCCTCTCGCTGATCACCTCTACCGGTCCGCGCATCGCTTCCTCGAACGCGGCATACATGGCATCGAATAGAGTGGGCAGGGACGCCAAATCGACAGGCGCCGGCAATTCCGGCAAAGAGTGTCGAAACCGATCCAAGATTAGATCCATGTGTGTCAATCGCATTCGCGTGGCCTGGAGTTCATTGCTCAGCCGCTCCGAACGCTGTAGCCGTTCTTCGATCCGGCGAACCAGGCAACCGATCTCGGAGCGTAGGGCTCCTGCCTCGTCATGGACTCGAGCGAACGCTTGCTGTTGCGCGAGTTCGACCTCCTGATGGACGAGGTTGCGATCAACCTCGATGTCCTCCATGCCCTCCTGTAGCGCGTCGATCGCGTAGCCGTGGCGCTCAAGGACAGGGAGTGCCGCATCCACCGCCCACTCATGGCGCTCCACGGTGCCTTCTAGGAGCGTGACCCTCGCAGCAACCTCCTCGACCGCGGCGGGACTCAGTGCGCACCTTGAGTCCTGGATCTGCGCCACAAGGTCGTTGCGAATCGTCACGAGCTCGGCTAGTAGCTCGCGATTGAACTCCGTCTGGCGGCTGAGAAAGGGTCTGCAGACGCGCGCGATAACCCGCTTCAGCAGTCGCAGTCGCGCACCACGCGGAACAGGAAGGCCAAGGTCAGCGTTTGCGACCGCGGCCTGCCAATGACGCGACTCGGCTTCCGCAGCTGACAACGATCGCCCTCCTGAGGTGCGGCGTTAAGAGGACCGGCGGCAATAGACAGCCTAGCCGACCGATCCATCCCCACCCGAACCATGCTGAGCCGACGGACCCGAACACACCGCATGCACACCCGCCTGATGCGCTCGCTCCGCAAAGCCCTAGTCAGCGCATGCACCAGCCTGCTAACGGGTAGCTCCCGTGGTCGACCCTCCTCCAGCCGTCGGAGAACTGCCGCGTTCGCCAGCCACCGCTCCGGGAGGACTCCCCACGAGGTGCAGGTTCGAGCCGGTCATTGCTGTTGTGCGCGCATGCAGGTGAGTGGCATCGAAGTTGCCCGATTCACCGGCTACACAACCACCGGCAGAGTCGGTGGTCCTCCAGGTGCCCGCGAGATGTCGGCCGTCGGCCGAAAGCCTGACCGTCACAAGTCCGACCACCTTGGGTTGCACGCCGATGAATAGTGGCGACAATGTCGTGAATGTGAGGCTCGCAACATTTCCGGATACCGACCCACTGAAGGCATTTGGCCCGCCGCAACCGGGCCAGGGAAATGTTCCGAAGATCTTACGGCCGCGTTGATCGATCGTGAACCGTGTGGGACTGCCCGAAGCGACCTCGTTCGGCGAACGTTGCCAGGCTCCAGTCCATCGGGTAGTCATGAGTGGCAGTTGCTTCGCTGTAGCTATCGGCTGAGACGACGAGATTCCGAACGCGATGAGAGCGACCAGCGCTTCACATCCCACCGCCGCCAAGAGCGGCCCAGAGACGTCCCGATCGAGCTTCCGAAGATATGATTCCGCGGCCATGGGACGAGCGGGACGGTGCCGCGGCCATACCGTGCCATCGATTGATGCCTGCCGGACGTCCCCGAACCGGTCGACATCATCCCGTCTTCGTCTCGCTGCATGAATAATAAGCACGACGATCGCCAACAACAGGACCGGCGTCGCTATTGTATTGCCATTCGGGGCAAACATCGGGTCACTCGTGATGAGTAGCTTGGGAATCGAGATATTCTCAGGATATGGCGCCATGCAGAGCGCCACCATCGCTACCACGGCACGACTTTGCAAGAGTCCAGCCTTGCGGGACTCCGCCTCGATTGGCTCAACGCCACCTTGCGCCGCGATTACAAACGGCACCAACAATAACAACCACGCATACGCCACTGTGAAGCTGGGTGTCAAGAGAAATACGGCGGCTAGGTAGAGCCATTGCATTTCCAATGTCATCTTATCGTGGAGCCGCCAGAAGGCCAGGACACCGGCCGCGAGTAGCAGCGCCGAGACGATCGAATAATTTCGCGCGAGCGCATGCGCGACGGTTGAGAAGACTGGCGAGTGAATTCCGCCCAGAGTATCGAAGATGGCAAAGAGCGATGCATTCGAGCGCAGGAAGGGCAAACCGCCCCACAGTGCCAGGCTCTTCCCCGAGCCGTAGCCGAAACTTCCTCGGAGAATAGTCATCCAGAAGTGGGCGGTTATTGCTAGCCGAGGTGCAAGCACGAACGCCGCTCCAAGATTCACGACTACGGCAATAAGCACTGCCCGAACGATCAATCGATATTGTCGGTGGGACAGATAGATCAACAGGAAAATCACCATGTACGGCTTGATCGCAATTGCGACGCCCATGAGCGCTGCCGAAAAGTGAGGGCGCCGCCCGAACATCATAAATGCAAAGACCGCCAGAACATATACGAATATCTCGGGCTGACCGATATCCAATGCAAGCAGGCCAGGAACACTCAGCGTCGCAGCGATCAAGTAGAGGAAAGCCAAGAAGCGGCTGCGGATTGCAATGGCCAATGCCGGCAAGAGCCAAGCGATTATGAGCGCTCCAATGTACACGAAGCCGCCGGCAGGATAGGGCAACCAAGCCACAAGAGCAACCGGCACGAGGTACCCGGGATTGAGCGCCGTCCGCACGACGTGCCCGGTATACGGCGCATGGGATCTGACGGCGTAGTAGAGCTGAAAGAAATCTCCGAAATAGTGTTTGCCCACGAGCGGACCGTATCCACTGAGCGCCGGAAGCCAACCAGGTCGGTCGTTGGGCGCCCAAAGACCGAGTCCGTACACCTGGCTGCCTTGCTGGTAGTACTCGTATATGACCCACCACATGACGAAGGCGAGCAGAAACGCGAACAACATCGTTGCCCACAATGCGATGAGTCGCCGATCGCGGTCGTCTTGGGCTTGTCCATGATTCGGCCAGTCCGCGGCGGAGCTACCCACTGGCACCGGCTCCCTGACCATCCGCTGCTTGGATCTCGGCAGCGATGCGGGGCGATCGGAACGAGCCGATGGCGACCTGTCTTTAGGCTGCCCCGGGATGGGTGCGTTGTGACTCAATCGTGGCTCCGAGCTGAGATTCGCCGAGTGGGACGGCGGCAGATAGTCACTCTGTCAGCTTTTTGACCCTTCGGTTAATTTGCAGATCGCGGTTAGGTTGGTCACTGCATGCACATCGCAAACTGGCACCGAGTGCAGATTTAGAACGGCACAGCTTAGGTCGTCGTCGCAGTGCAGCGGGCATCCGAGGCATCCGCTTGCGCCGATGGCACACTCGGCTCTCCTGCCCGATCGCAGTCAGCCTCGCCATGGCGCTCAGCTCTAGTGTGCATCGGGACAGCAGAGAGGCCTCACTAAGGTTAGGGCGGCCATAGCAACACTGCCGTGATGTTCGATCGCAGGTCCTTACGTGCGAACGCGTCTGGCACAATATGACGCGATCGTTTCCATCATGTAGTCCAGCTGAGACGATGTCATACCGGGGTAAACGCCAATCCAGAAGGCGCGCTCCATCAGCCTATCCGTCTGGGCAAGATCGCCTACGACGCGATACCCGGTGCCATGTGCCCGCATCTCATCGAAGCAAGGATGCTTCAGGAGATTGCCCGCGAACAACATCCGAGTCTGGATGCGAGAACCTTCCAGGAATGCAACGATGTCCGACCGGTCGAACGGCGCGCCTTTTCGCGCACCGTGATCAATAGTCCGAACCAGCTCGGGTCTGAGCCAGCGGTGGCGACCTGCAGGTCCAGCACGTCCGAAAGGTGCTCGAGTCCCTCCCGTAATTGGCGGTGGTTGCTCCGACGTGCCGTCGCAAAGTCGGGAACCTTCGCGACCTGAGCAAGACCAATGGCTGCTTGCAGATCGGTCATCTTGAGGTTGTAGCCGAAGTGGGAGTACGTGTACTTGTGGTCGTAGCCGAACGGCAGCTCGCCAAGCTGGTGCGCAAAGCGCTCGCCGCACGTGTTGTCCTTGCCCGACTTGCAGTAACAGTCCCTGCCCCAGTCGCGAAAGCTGGCGACGATGGTGTCGAGCTCTTCGTCGCTCGTATACACCGCGCCACCCTCCCCTGTGGTCATGTGGTGGGGAGGGTAGAAGCTGCTCGTCGCCAGATGACCAAATGTGCCCGTGAGGCGCTCCTCGGAGCCGCCGGCTAGGCGCGACCTGTACGTCGAGCCGAGGGCGTCGCAGTTGTCCTCCACGAGCCATAGGTCGTGCTTCCGGCAGAAGCCGAGCACCGCGTCGATGTCGAACGGATTGCCGAGGGTGTGCGCGAGCATCACCGCGGTGTACGCGAGCTCAGCGCCTCGTCCAGGCGTGAGATGTCGACGTTGGCAGTTGCTCCGTCGACGTCGACGAACACGGGCACAGCGCCAAACTGGACGATCGGAGCCACCGTGGTAGGGAATCCCGCCGCAAGCGTGATCACCTCGTCGCCCTTCTGGACCCTGCGATCCCCGAGGCGCGGCGAGGTCAGCGCGGAGAAGGCGGCCAGGTTCGCCGACGACCCGGAGTTGACGAGGCGGCAAAAGCCGACGCCGAGCAAACGACAAAGCGCGCGCTCGAGCCGTGTGGCATATGGCCCTTCCGTCAGCCAGAAATCCAGCGCGGCACTCACGAGGTTCGTGACCTCGGCCTCGTCATAGACGCGCCCGGCGTAACGCACAACGCTAGTCCCGGGGCGGAACGGCTTCTCTTGGCTCCGTGAGGCGGATACATACCGGGTGACCAGATCGAGGATCTCCCGGCGCAGCTGCCGAGGGTCGTCTGAGTCCTGCAGCGAGTCTGCCGGCTCGTCCCCGCTCGGTGTCCGGCCGTTGGCGCCGGGCATCGCAGGCGCGACCGTCGGTCGGCGCTCGGCAGCGCCGTCCGTCATCGGGCGCCCACTTCAACGTCGTCCGGCGTGCCCGACGGGCTCCCGGCCACCGGTGCTTCTGGCACCCAAGGCCGTTCATCGAGCGCGAGGTAACGCTCGAGCTGGGCGACCGTGACCACGTGTCCGGACGAACCGTGCATCGTCGACCAGTACCACTCGACGGTCCAGTCCACGGTCGAGCTCAGGTCGAGGACCTGGTGCCAGCCAAGGGCTCCCGCCGCCTTCGTGCTCTTGAGCGTGAGGAACGATCGCTCGTCGGCGCGGGGGGTCGACGACGTGACCGGATCGCTAAGGTCGCTACCCCCGAGCTCTCTCCACCGGGCGCCAAGCTGCCCGACGAGATCACCGACGCTGGTCGCCGTTTCCGGCGGAGGGCCGAAGTTCCACGCCTCGGAGTGTCCGATCGGGTCGGCTAACAGGGCGTCGGCAAGTCGTAAATAGCCAGAGACGGCGTCGAGCACGTGCTGCCACGGTCGGACGGCCTCGGGACGACGAAGCTCCAGCCCTCTGCCTGTCGCAGCGGCCCTGACGAAGTCAGGCACGATCCGATGATCCGACCAGTCGCCTCCGCCGACGATGTTGCCAGCACGTGCGGTCGCGATACCCACCTGACCCGGCTCGAAGAACGAGCGGCGAAAGGCGTGGGTGACGATCTCCGCGCCAGCCTTGCTGGCGCTGTAGGGGTCGTCGCCGCCGAGAGCGTCCGTCTCGACGTGCGCCCCTTCGGCCGTCGCGTAGCATTTGTCGCTCGTAACGACGACGCATGCGCGAACGCCCGATTGCCACCGAAGTACGTCGAGCATATTCGCGGTGCCCATCACGTTCGTCGAGAAGGTGCGGAGCGGGTCCTCGTAGGACGGAAGGACGAGCGCCTCAGCAGCAAGATGGAAGGCGATCTCGGGATCGCATCGGCGCACCACAGCGGCGAGAGCATCCCTGTCTCGCACATCAATCTCGACGGAATCGTGGACCAGAGTCTCAAGCCCGAGCGACTCTGCAAGGCCGCCCGGCTCGGGGAGCGAGCGCCAAGCCCGTGACCTCAGCTCCTGCCCGTGCGAGCGCGAGCGTAAGCCATGACCCGACGAAGCCGTTGTGACCTGTGACGAGCACCCGGCGTCCCGGAACCGGTCCTCCAGCAGAGCGTGCACACTGCGCACCCCGGCGCTGGCCGTCGGTGCAGTCACCAGATCTTCCAAGGAGCGTTCCCGGACGACCACAGTTCTTCGAGCGCGTGCCGGTCACGCAGGGTGTCCATCGCCTGCCAGTATCCGCCATGGTGAAAGGCGGACAGCTGGCCGTCGGCCGTCAGGCGCTCGAGCGGCCGGTGCTCCCACAAGTCGCGTCGCCCTCGATGTAGTCGAGGACCGACGGCGAAAGGACGAAGAATCCGCCATTGATCCACGCATCCCCACCAACGGGCTTCTCCTTGAAGCGCAGCACCGGATCCGTCGCTCTCAAGAGAGCCGAAGCGGGCAGGAGGACGTACCGCTGTCACAGTCGCATACGTGTTCTGCGAGCGATGGAACTGCACCACGCTCGCACGTCGATGTCGCCGACGGCGTCGCCGTACGTCATCATGAATTCCTCGCCGTCCAGGTACGGGGCGACGCGAGCGACCCGCCCTCCGGTTTGAGTGTTGTCGCCCGTCTCGACCAAAGTCACAGTCCACGGCTCGACGTCGCGGTGATGGATCTCAGCTGCACCGGTCTTCAGGTCGAATGTCACGTCGGAACCATGCAGCACGTAGTTCGCGAAGTATTCCTTGATGACGTAGCCCTTGTACCCGCAGCAAACGATGAAGTCATTGAAGCCGTGTGCTGAGTAGATCTTCATGATGTGCCAGAGGATCGGTTTCTCGCCGATCTCGACCATTGGCTTGGGCCGAACCGCGGTCTCCTCGAAAGGCGCGTCCCGAGCCCCCCGGCGAGGATGACGACCTTCATGACGACCTGGCACTCCTCGTTCGACAACGGGATGGCGCCACTCTATCGATCGGCACCTGTGCACTCATACCGTGCCGGTCAACGGACTCGCGAGTCCGCGAGCCAGGCCAGCGTCCGGCGGATCGACGAGTCGAGGTCGGTGCGCGGCTCGAGACCGAGCTCGATTCTGGCGCGAGCGGTGTCCGGCACGTACCAGGGAACGTCATCGGGACACGGCGACCTCGCGATGTGCACGCCGACACCGCCCGCGGCGGCCACGCGCCGAGCCAGCTCGGCGATCGTCACAGCCTCCGGCGAGCCGACGTTGTAGGCGGCGCCGGGGCGTCCGCCGCGCGAGCAGCGCCCAGCACCACTCGGGCAGGTCGCCGGCGTAAAGGTACGACCGTCGCGGCTGGCCGTCACCGTGCACCTCGACCGGACGCCCGGCGAGCGCGTCCCGGAGGAAGTTGCCGGCGGCGAAGTGCGCGTCGAGTGGGATCCTCGGCCCGATGAAAGCGAAGAGCCGGGCGACGACCGCCTCGACGTCGCCGGACTCGGTCGCCGCTGCGAACATCGTCTCGGCGAGCCGTTTCGCCTCCGCGTAGGCCGATCGCGGGTCCATCGGGTCCGGCCCTCCTGTCGCGGTCTCGGCGACCGGCGCGGCGAAGAGGGCCGTAGACGGCGCCCGAGCTCAGGAGAGCACTCGCGCTGAGCTGCTGGCCGCGGCGTCGAGCACGGCGAGGGTTCCGTCGACGATGGTGCGCGCCATTTCGCGAGGATCGCCATCGTCGAGCCCGTAGGTGGCGGACGAGCTCGCCGCGCCATGAATGACCAGGTCAAACGCTCCGAGACGTGGGAGACGGCGCACGTCGGCCACGACGGTCGCCACCTCGTCTGCCACCTCCGGAGGAATCGACTGCGGGTGTCGCGTCACCAGCTGTACTCGTACGCCAAGCCTGAGGTCGCGATTCGCTTGGAGGAGGGACGCTACGAGCCAGCTACCGAGGAACCCGGTACCGCCGGTGACGAGGATGCGGGCACCGCGAACGGTGTCAAGGTCGCCCCGCGCCCGCTCGAGCGTCGCCCTCAGGTCACTCGGAGGCAGAGCCCACGGCGTCAGCGGAGCACCTCGCCAGCGCTTCGGAGCATGGCGGGCACGCTACCGGGCGCGATGTCGCGACGCGGCCTGCCAGTCTTCGGCGACGCCACAGCTGGTTGCCGGGCGGGACCCACCCAGTCCGATAGCGTGGGTCGGCGTCGCGGGCCCGCACGGCAGCGGGGACCCCACGCACCAGACTTGTTCGCCCCTCCGAGCTCTGGAGTACGCCATGTCAGCCAGGCAGAAGGTAACGGTCGTTACCTGCGCCTTCAACGAAGCGGACTGCATCCCTGAGCTTGCCCGCAGGCTCGCTGCGGTCTTCGACTCGCTTCCTCAGTACGACTTCGAGGTTATCGCTGTAGAGAACGGGTCGACTGACGCCACGCTCGAGCGCCTCCGAGCGGTCAGCGACGGCGACGAGCGTTTCCGGATCGCCGAGCTCCGCGCAACTTCGGGCTCGACGGTGGTTTCGCCGCCGGACTCGACCTCGCCGACGGTGATGCCGTCGTCCTCATGGCGGCCGACCTTCAGGACCCGCCGAGTTGATCCCAGAGTTCATCGCCCGCTGGGAGCAGGGCTATTACAACGTCTACGGCGTCGTCGGGAGCCGTAACGACGCGCACCTGCTCCGCAGAATCAATTCGCGTCTCTTTTACTGGCTTATCACCAAAGTCAGCGAACATCCGCTGCCCCAGCACGCTCGCGACTTTCGATTGCTGGATCGTCGGGTCTACGAGGTTGTCCGGACGATGGACGACCAGCGACCCCTCCACCGCGGTCTGGCCGCCTGGGTGGGCTTCCGCTCAATCGGGGTCGAGTTCGACCAGCCGCCCCGGTTCGCCGGAGAGACCAAGGCCTCGACCCGGGGGGTCAGCGAGTTCGCTGTCCGCCGATTCTCTCCCAATCGATGACGCCGCTCCGGGTCATGCCGATCTTGGGCCTCGTCCTCGTCCTCGGCTCACTGGCCGCGCTGATCGGGCTCACGGTGAACTCGCTCGTCGACGGCGTGCCCTTCCCGGGGTTCGGCACGATCGTGGCCGTCGTGATCATGATGTTCGGGATCTTGTTCTGCTTCCTGAGCATCATCGGCATCTACGTCGGGCTCGTCTTCGAGCAGGTTCCGGAAGCGGCCCCACTACATCGTCCACCGGCTCTACGGCTTCGAGCATCCCGAGAGCACGCAGCACGGCTCGCCCCTGCCTCTCCGTCCGCCGTCGGCGGATGTCCTGCGCTCCCCGCGCGCGGGGGACAAGGGACACGGCTCTACGACTGTCAGCTAGCTTCGTCCCTCGATGTCGATCGGGGTAGGGCTCGCCCTGTTCGCCACCGTGTGCTTCGCGATTGGCAATGCCTTGGAGAAGCGGGGGGTCGACCGCCTGCCGGCGCTTTCGCTCGTACACTTGGTCGAGTTCGCGACCAGGCTCCTTACCTCACCGTGGTGGCTCGCGGGAGCTGTGGTGTCCGTAGCGGGACTGTTCGCGCAGATCGAGGCGTTCACCAGGATCTCCTTGTCGCTTGCCCAGTCGATCGGCGTGGCGGGCATCGTCCTCCTGGTGGTCATCTCCCGACTGCACTTCCGGGAGGCGTTCCACCGGCGTGAGCTCGGTGGCATCGCTCTGAGCGTGGCCTCGCTCGTGCTGGTCTCGCTGTCGCTCACCCGCGTCGCCGACGCCGCGGAAACGCGGACGCGAGAGACGCGACGCTTGTCGCGACCCGTCGGTGGTAGCGGCGGCGGCACGCTCCTTGGCGTGCGCAAGCTGCGAGTCGATGACCGGGGCTTTGTCTACGGATGCGCCGCCGGACTCCTGTACGGCTTGAGCGGCCTCGGGGCGAAAGGCGTGGCCACCCTGGTCGTCCGGCACGATCTCCACTTGCTCGCCGCGACGCCCTACGTCTATGTCTTCGTAGGTGCCTGGGCGACCGGCCTCGTCGTCTTCCAGAACGGCCTCCAACGAGGCCGTGTTGGTGTGATCGGGCCCGTGTCGAGCATGGTCGGAAGCGCCTTCGTCGTCGCGGTCGGCACACCCGTGTTCGGTGAGCACCTGCCCGCGAGCGCGCTCCTGCTCGGCCTCCGCTTGGCCGGCTCGCGGGCATCCTCATCGGGTCCACCCTCGTGGCCTGGGGGGGACCGCCCCAGCCAGCCCTCCCGACCCCCCACCGACTGTTGCGGTGGATGCCTGATTGCCTGTCACGCCGATGGTCTGTGAGAGGCTGGAGTGATGAGAGTCGCCGACTGGCTGGCGAACGCGCTCGTCGAGCGAGGCGTTCGCCATGCGTTCATGGTCTCCGGTGGTGGTGCGATGTACCTCGACGATGCCGTCGGCGTGCATCCAGGTCTTGAGGTCGTTTTGCACCTCACGAGCAGGCCGCCGCGATCGCGGCCCAGGCGTACTGGAAGGCCTCGGGGGACCTCGCGCTCTGCCTGGTGACGGCGGGTCCCGGGGGGACGAACGCCATCACTGGCGTTGCCGGTGGCTGGCTCGACTCGACCCCGATGGTGATCGTATCGGGCCAGGTGAGCGCGCCGACCTCGTCGGCTCGACCGGCGTCCGCCAACGCGGCGTACAGGAGCTCGACCTCGTCTCGATCGTCCGGAGCATCACGAAGTATTCGGCGATGGTCACCGAGCCTGCGACGATCCGCTACCACCTCGAGCGGGCGTTGCATCTCGCCACGACGGGGCGCCCTGGTCCCGTCTGGCTCGACGTGCCCCTTGATGTGCAGGGGGCAACAGTCGACCCAGCGACGATGTCGCCTTCGACCCCTCCGAGCTGCCAGTTCCGACGTCCATCCTCACGCCCTCCGAGGTTATGAGCGTGGCCGACTCGGTGCTCGACATGCTGGAGGAGGCGAAGCGCCCCCTGTTCCTCGTCGGTGCCGGCGTGCGCCTGGCCAAGGCCGAGCGGCGACTGCTCGCATTGCTGGAGGCGATCCGCACTCCGGTGATTACGACGTGGCCGGCGATGGGGATCGTCGGCGAAGAGCACCCGCTCTACGTGGGCAGGCCCGGCTCGCTCGCACCGCGGGCCGAACTTCGCCTGCAGGCCTCGGATGTCCTCCTCTGTCTCGGTGCGCGCCTCGACCTCGTGACCACCGGCTACGACCCGAAGGACTTCGGCCTCGCCCGCGGAAAGGTCGTTGTCGACATCGACCCGAATGAGCTAGCCAAGCTGGACGGCGCCATCGAGCTTCCCGTCTGTGCCGACGTCGGAACCTTTATCGACGCGCTGATCGAGCGCATCGCCGCTCGTCCCTTCGTTCGCGATCTCGGAGGGTGGACGTCCCGCTGCCGCTCGTGGCGTGAGCGTTACCCGCTCGTGACCGATGCACAGCGAGGCCCGGGGGACACGGTGTCGACCTACTACCTCGCGGAGGTGATCTCAGGCCTCCTCGCCGACGATGACGTTCTGGACCCCTGTAGCTCGAGACTCGCGATCGAGATCCTGCTCCTAGCACTGAGGCTGCGAACGGGCCACCGGGCGATATTCACGACCGCGCTCGGCGCCATGGGCTTCGGCTTCCAGCCGCGTAGGCTCGTGCCTCGCCACCGGTCGCCGTCGCACGATCTGCGTGGAGGGCGATGGCGGGCTCCAGGTGAATATCCAGGAACTGGAGACGATGTGGCGGCTGGAACTGCCAGTAAAGCTGTTCGTCCTCTCCAACGACGGGTACGCGTCGATCAGAGCGTCCCAGACACGGTGGTTCGGGAGACTCATCGGCGCCGACAGCTCGAGCGGGATGACGCTGCCCTCGCTGGCCGCGCTCGCCGGCGCGTACCGGCTCGAGTACGTCGCCATCGACGGCCACCAGCCGCTCGGCCCGCAGGTACTCGACGTCCTGTCGCGACCGGGACCGGTCGTATGCGAAGTGCCCTCGCCGCCCGAGGAGGCACGAAACCGGTCCAGGTGAGCGAGGCGCTGCCCGACGGTGGGATGCGGTCGCGAGCACTTGAGGATCTGGCGCCGCTCCTCGACCGAGCGGAGCTTGCATCCAATCTCGTCGCCGACGAGGAGGACCACATGCTTACCCCGGAGGGCCGCGACCTCCCCGCCCTCGCGACGGAGAGTGCCCAATGACCCGGGCTGCCGGCCAGGTCAACGAGCATGCCGCCGACGATCTCAAGGAGCTGCTGCGCGAGCCGTTGACGGACGCGGCGAAGCGCGAGACGGAGACCTTTGCGAACAACGCCCATGGTCGAGAGCCCGCTCGTGCTCTTCGGCGCAGGCGGACTCGGCCGTCGGACGCTGGCAGGTCTGCGGGCCTCCCGCCTGGAGCCCCTGGCGTTCTCCGACAACCGACAGGAGCTCTGGGGCACGTCGATCGACGGGTGGAGGTCCTCGAACCCGCCGATGCGGCGCGGCGGTTCGGGGCCAGCGCTGTATTCGTCGTTACGATCTGGGGAGCCGGCAGCTCACACCGCTACGAGGACTCGGTAATGCAGCTCGGCGAGCTGGGCTGTGACTGCGTGCAGCCGGTGGCGTGGATCTCCTGGTGTTACGCGTCGACGCTGCTCCCCTTCTATGCGCTGGAACTTCCCTCCCGCCTCCTCGAGCGGGCGTCGGAGGTTCGCCGCTGCTCGAGCTCCTCGGGGACGAGCATCGCGCGCCGAGTACGTCGAGCAGGTGCGCTGGCGCCTGACGGGCGACCCAGGCGCCGCGCATCCGGTACCCGGTGAGCAATACCTGGTGACCGACATCGCACGGCCGGACCCGGACGACGTGGTCCTCGACTGCGGCGCCTACGACGGTGACACCTTGCGATCGTGGCTGGGCGCTGGTGGACCGAATTTCGCCGCGTATTTCGCGCTGGAGCCCGACCCGGGCAGCCGCGAGCGCCTGGAACGCTTCGTGTCGTCCCTCACCCCCGGACGTGGCAGCTCGTGTCCACGTCCTTCCGTACTCGGTCGCCGGCCACACCGGCACGCAGACCTTCTCAGCGACAGGCTCGCTCTCCTCGTCGATCGCCGGAGATGAGGGCATCGTCGTCGACGCCATCAGGCTCGACGATCTCGCTGACGAGCTGATGGGCTACCGCCCGACTTTCTTGAAGTCGACATCGAGGGAGCCGAGCTCGACGCTCTTGGCGGCGCCAACGAGCTGATCACAACCTCGCGCCCTCTTGTCGCCATCGCCACCTACCATCGCCAAGACCACCCCTGGCGCGTCCCCTTGGCCGTACACGACCTGTGTGGCGACCACCGACTCTTTCTCCGCCCGCACAACGAACAGGGGTGGGATTCGCGCTCTACGCGGTGCCCCCGTACGGGCTGCCAACGGGCTGACGTCCGCGAGCAACTGGAGCAAAGGCGTCCTTGCTTACACCCGAGTCGCTTCGCGACTCGCAGCGATGGCGGCGGAGCCGCCCCGCCCTGCTGGACCGACGCCAGCTCCGAGGCGAGCGGCAGGACACCCTCGGCCTGTTCACCGCCAGGGACCGCTCACGCGATGTCGGCGATACGGCGACAGTGATCGTCGCCCTGGACAGCGCCGCGCAACCGAACGCGCTGCCCTGCTGCGCCCTGCTGAGCTCCTCATGAACGCCTCGAGCCCGATGGCGGTGCTGGCACCGAACCGGCTCGCCGGCGCGCTAGCTACGCACGGCCTGAAGCTCGCGACGGAGCCGGGGGACACGGCCATCAGACGCGGCGCGCCAGCCGCGCGCCGTTCTGGCCGTCACCCACGTCTCAGGCGCGGGCGCCGCGGCCTGGCAGCTCGCTCGGGGCACTGGAGCGCCCTTCTTCGTGGTGCAGCACGGAGTCGTCACCCCGTACTCTCCGCCGCTCCCGCCCGACGGTCGACTGCTCGCCTGGTCCGAGGAGGATGCCCGCTTCTGGCGCTCCGGACGCCGCAACCTGACCCACGTCGTGGTCGGCTCGCAGATCCTTTGGGAGGCACGGGCGGCGGATCGGCCGAACGGCTGCGGCGGTCCCTTGTCCTTCCTCGGTCAGCTTCACAGCTCCGAGCTGCCACGCGCCCTCACGCGTCTGACGGTCACATCGCTCGCGGCCGAAGGTCCCTTACTGTATCGTCCGCACCCGAACGAGATCGACCTGCCGAGTCGATGCCAGCACTATCTCTGGCGGGCCCGCGGCATCCGAGTCGACAACGAGCGCGCACCGCTCGCCGAAGGCACTGGGACGGTCGTCGGGATCTTCTCGACCGGCATCCTCGAAGCGGCGGCAGCCGGCCGCCGGGCCTTCGGCTACTGCGTCCGTCCCCCCCGGTGGGTCGAGGAGCTGTGGGACCGCTACGGGGTCGCCCGACTCGGCGGCACGGAGGGGACCCGCGTGGAGCTAGGCGCGGACGAACCGTCACGGGTAATCCTCGAGGTTCTCGACGAGGTCGACCCGTGATCGTCACCGGGAAGACGCACTACCTTGCTGTGATCCCTACGCGTGCCGGCTGCGAACCGCGTTCAGCGGAAGAACGCTAGCGTCATCGCTGGACGGCCGCCTCTCGCTTGGTCGATCGACACACCAGCAGATGCACAACACCGATGCGGGTGGTGGTGAGTACCGATGACCCCGGACTGCGGCCTGACGCTGGCCGCCGGCACCGGCGGCCCCGATGCTCCGCCCTGCCGCACTAGCGACAGACGAAGCGCCCACCGAGCCCGTTCTCTGCCTCACGTGCTGGAGACGAACCCGGAATATCTCCGCCACACGCCACATCCTGTTGCTACCACCCACCTCGCCGGTCCGCGACGACGGAACGATCGACGCAGCGATCGACCTCTACGAGCGCTCCGGCGCGGACTCACTGGTGAGCGTCACAGAGGAGTCACCGCTGAGTGGGCCGGGCGACCTGAGGCGCAGGTGTCGTTGTACAACATCTCGGCTCGCCCCCGTCAGCAGAGCGTTGTGGAGGAGGCCGGCAGATGCCGCGAAACGGAAGCATCGTGATCACATCCGTCGCGGGCCTGAGGGCCTCGGGCAACCGCCTCTGCGGCAAGATCGTGATGTTCGTCATGCAGGCCCACGAGGGGATCGACGTGGATAACGAATACGACCTCTGGCTGGCAGAGGCGGTCGATTGGAGCGCGAATGCTGATTGAACGCGACATCGCTCGCTACGCCGTCGCCAGTGACGAGACGATCGAGACCGCTCTCCGCCAAATCACACACAACGGCCGCCGTGCAGTCTTCTGTATGGCGCCGTGGCTCTCCTCGGCATGATCACAGACGGTGACTTCCGGCGATGGCTGCTAGCGAATCCCGGCACCTCGCTGGCGTCGCCGGCCGCGACATCGCCAACCGCACCTTCGTGTCGGCGACCGTCGGGCGGCGCATGCCCAAATCGAGAACCTGTCGACGACGGCGTACGATGGTCGCTGCTCGACGAGCGGGGACGGCTAGCTGGGTTGCTCGGCCGCGTTCCGCAGGATTCTTCATCGGAGAACGTCGAATCGACCCCGGCAGCCCGGTCTTCGTCATCGCTGAGATTGGGATCAACCACAACGGGAGCCTCGACGTGGCGAAACGGCTCATCGATGTCGCCGCAGAGGCCGAGGCTGACTCCGCGAAGTTCCAGATCCGCGATCTCGGCTCCCTGTACCGGAATGCGGCCGGCGGCGACCGCCGCGAAGACCTGGGCCCGCAGTACACGCTCGACCTGCTCGACCGGTTCTCGCTCGGCGTAGCGAGTGCTCGAGGCCTTCGATTACACCCGCTACGTCGGTCTCGTGCCACTGTGCAACCACTGGGACCTGGGGGCGCAGGGCGCTGGACGACTATGGGCTGCCTGGCTTCGAGGTCGCCTCAGCGGACCTCACCAATCACGAGCTTCCTCCGTTCCCTCGCCGACCTGGGGAAGCCGATCGTCATGTTACCGGGTTCAACGGAACAAGAGATCGTGGAGACGTGGGCTCTGCGTTCTGCCGGTGCCTCCTACGCACTACTGCATTGCAACTCCACCTACCCAGCGCCATTCCGTGACGTGAACCTCCGTTACATGGACCGCCTGGCGGAACTCGGTGACTGCATAGTGGGCTACTCAGGGCATGAGCAGGGGTACCACGTGCCCATCGCTGCGGTGGCGAGGGGAGAGAAAATGGTCGAGAAACGCATCACCCTGGACCGGGGCTGGGAGGGAATGGCCACAAGGTCAGTCTGCTTCCGCACGAATTCACGGCGATGGTCCGCCAGATCCGTGATCTCGAAGAGGCGCTGGGCACCGGCGCGTACGTTCGGGTCGCTCGGGCCGAGATGATGAACCACGTCGATCTCGCCGAGAGCCTCGTCGCCAGGGTCGCGATCCAGGTCGGTGACGAGACCGCCGACGACGCCGTCGTCGCACGTAGCCCTGGACGCGGTCTGCAGCCCGACCGGCGAACCGAGCTAGTCGGCCGCCAGCCGGCGCGCAATCTCAGCCCGGTGACTTCTTCTTCGAGAACGCCCTTTTGGACACCGCTCTAGTCAGCCGGCGTTACCGGTTCCGGCGGCCGTGGGGTCTGCCGTCCGCTATCACGACTTCCGGCAGCTCAGCGAACTGTCAAATCCAGATTTTCTGGAATTCCACATGAGCTGCCGCGATCTCGACCTGGACATCAGAGATGGTCCCTGATCCCGTCGACGGGGCCTGGTCGTCCACAGCCCGGACCTCTTCCCTGGCGACCATCTGCTCAACCTCGCTGCGAAGGACGACGAGTACCGCAAGCGCTCGATCCGCGAGCTGCAGCGTGTCGTCGATGTCACCCGAGAACTGGCGCCGCGCTTTCGGGTCGAGGTCGAGCTCGCATTGTGGCGAGCCTTGGCGGCTTCTCCTCCGACGCACCATTTCCGCCCGCCGAGCTGCCTCGGTTGTACGCACGCGTGGCAGAGTCCCTGGCGGGCTCGACGCTGACGACGTGGAGATCCTCCCCCAGACGTTGCCCCCGTTCCCGTGGTACTTCGGCGGACAGCTGTACTGCAACCTGTTCGTCGGGCCGGAGGACACCGTGGCCTTCGCGCGCGACTACAACAGGAGACTCTGCCTGGACGTGGCGCACACCAAGCTAGCCTGCAATCACCGCCGTCAGTCCTTTTCGGCAGCCGTCGAGCAACTGGCGCCCGTCTCCGCCCATCTGCACATCGTCGACGCGGCTGGTCTCGACGGGGAGGGCTACCAGATCGAAGATGGCGAGATAGATTTCCGGGTCTTGGCGGAGCAGGTCGACCGTCTGGCGCCTGAAGCGAGCTTCATCCCGGAAATCTGGCAGGGTCACCAGAACGGGGGCGAGGGCTTCTGGATCGCCCTCGACCGGCTGGAGCGGTACCTGTGAGAGGCACGCACCTCGAGGCGGCCCGTCCTGAGTTCGACCTGACCGGCCGGGTCGTTCTCATTACCGGCGCGGCGGGCCAGATCGGCGACGAGGTAGCCGACGCGTGCGCCGCCTACGGTGCGAGCGTCGTCGTCACCGATGTGCAGGCCGAGGCGGTGCTGGCGGCACGCGCGCGCGAGCTTTCGGGACGCTACCAGCCTGACCGACCCGCTCTCGGCATGCGCCTCGACGTCAGCTCGGACGATTCGGTCGACGCGGCCCTGCAGGCCGTGGATGATCGATTCGGCCGGATTGACGTGCTCATCAATAACGCTGCGATCGACGCGAAGTTCGATGGGGGTGAGGCGGCGATCAACCCCTCGCGCTTCGAAACTACCCGCTGGAGCTTTGGGAGCGCTCCGTACAGGTCAACATGACGGGCCTGCTACGGGTTACCCAGGCGGCACTCAAGCGGATGCTGATCCAGGGCCGCGGCAACATCATCAACGTTGCCTCGTCCTACGGCGTCGTCTCGCCGAATCAGCAGCTCTACCGCTTCGACGACACATCTCCGCAGACCTACAAGCCGATCGACTACGTCGGAACCAAGTCCGCGATCCCGAACATCACTCGTTACCTCGCCACCCTCTACCGCGCGACGGGATCCGCTGCAATTGCATCGTTCCACATGGCATCGACAACGAACACGGAGATCCATTCCGGCGGAACTTCGCCCGTCTCTCGCCGATCGGCCGAATGTGCCACGTGTCGGAGTTGCGCGGCCCGTTTGTCTTTCTCGCCTCGGAGGCGTCGAGCTACATGACCGGCGCCACCCTCGTCGTCGACGGGGGTTGGACCGCCTGGTAATCGGCCATCGGCGCCGTCGCGCTCACTGCATCTCCTGGACGGATCCCATCTCCTGGACGGATCCCGTCTCGAATGACTGCCTGATCGCGAGCGCGATCCGAAGCGTGTCCGCGGCGTGACGCACGTCGACCGTCACCGGCAGCTCCCGCCGCGCACTCGCTACGAAGTACTCCATCTCATCCCTGAACATCTGGGCCCGCTCGAAGCCCTCGAACTTCTCGTTCAGGACTAGGGCGCCATCGGTGTCGGACATTGTTAACCTCGGCGCTCGGAGATCGACGGACACGGTGCCGGCGTCGCCGACGACGCGACACCTTCGCCGCGGAGGATCCTGCAGATAATCAAGATGCAGGTGGACGCCGAGCGTCCCTCCTTCGACCTCGTAGGCAAGGAGCGCCGTCGCCGTGTCCTCGACGTCGATGTCTAGGCGCCCGAGCTGGCCCCCGGCCGCGAAGAGCCGACGGGGCAGACCAAAGAGCCAATGAATGTAGTCGAGCTCGTGGATCTGCGTGAGGACGACGCCTCCTCCGAGCTCGTGGCGGGCGGCGTACGAGCAACGGTAGTCCTCGTACGGGTGATACGAGAGCAGGTGCTCGCCCTCCTCTACAAACGCGGCGACCAGCCGCCCGAGCGCCTGAGCCTGGAGCAGCCTGTGCAGCTGCTTCAGCGCAGGGTGGAAACGGAGTTGGCATCCAACGGCCACCACCGCGTCGCGGTCCTCGACGAGCCGGACCAGCTCGTCGACGCCTTCCATGTTGTTCGAGAGCGGCTTCTCGATGAAGACCGCGGCGCCAGCATCCACCGCCGCGGAGCGACCGGAAGATGCATGCTCGTTGGGTTGCACACCAGCACCAGATCGGGACGTTGGTCGAGCGCCTCCTCGAGGTCGGTGAACACACCGCCGTCGCAATCGGCGTCGGGGCGCCCCATCGACGCCGTGAGATCGTCGCCGACGACGACGCCACCCGTACGGGACCGCATCGCCGAGAACTCGAGCTCGTCGCCGAGAAGCTGGCGCAGGTTGCGCGCATGACGTTGCCCGATCGCGCCGAGCCCGACGACCAAGGCTTTGACGGTCACGTCCGCGCTTAAGCCGAGCTCGGGGAGGAAGCCGCTCGACGCCGGCGTGGCCGGTGAACAGCGGACGTCATACTGCTGAACGCCAGTCGTCCAATCGGACGAGCGGGTTGGTCAATCCGAGGTGGACGGCGGCATCGACGATCGAATCCACGCAGATGAGGGAGGAGATGACGATGGGGACGCTGCTGTCCTGAATCTCGCCCGCTCCGGTCACCTGACGTCCCCCGAAGCTCAGCGCGTGCCTCGACTGGTTGCTGTCGACGTAGGCCACGACGTCACGTGAGCACAGCGAGGGGAGCGAGAGCAGCTTGAACGACGTCTCGCCGATCCCCCAGAGGATGACCTCACTGGCACCTGAGAGCGCGCGCTCGAGCGTCTCATTGATCCGCGCGTAGTCCAAGGAGGAGCGGCGCGCGTACTGGACGAGTTCCTTCTCGAGTGCGTCGTCCCGGCGATCCACTGGCACCTCGCGAGCCGCCGGTTGCCACGCTGCAGCGATGAGCGCGGTGGAAACTCCAGCGGTCAACCAGCACGCGGTCGCTTCCTCGCGTACGACACGAAACCCCTGTCGTTCGGCGAGTCGCTGGAGCGTCCCAAGAGAGAAGTGATTCACGTGTTCGGTGTTGAAGTCTTCAAAAGGAGCCACGTAGGGATCCAGATATCGCCCGGCATCGGGGACTTCGATGTAGACGATCCCGTCACGTCGCACGAGTCTGCGCAGCGCCTGCGCCGCAGCGTCGACATCCCAGAGGTGCTCGAGAACGCCCGTCAGGCAGACGCAGTCGAACGTCCCGAGGTCGTCCGGCAGCGAGGCAAACGAACCCATCGCCAAGTGGGCGTTCGTGCGCTCCGCGGCGGCGGCAACCGCGTCCGCGGCCGGGTCGATGCCGTGAAGATCCCGGAACCCGAGTCGCTCGAGAGCGCTTAGCAGCGAACCTGTCGCGCAGCCCAAGTCGAGGACGCGTCGGTCCCGAGAACCGAGCAGGTCCAGCACTCGTCGAGCCGACTGATCGGACTTCTCGGCTGCCCACGCCGCCTCCACCGACACCTGGCCCGACCTGCCCTCGCCCGCATACTTGGCGAGCGTGGCGTAGTACCGGTTGTAGTACGACTCGTCAAAGGCGACGTCTGCCAGACCGCAACCACAGACGTCGCAGGACACGACCGGGTAGCCGCCGTCCAGTGGATGCCCGTCAGGCGTTCGAAGACGGACATCGGCAATGAGTCGTCCCTCGTGAGCACCGCCGCATGCAGGGCAAGACTGTCGATTCATCCGGGACTGCCGTTCCATGATCTACCCGTCAGTTGACCGTCGTTGGCGTTCATAGGACGCCGCCCCCGGCATGCGGCGCGACGCTCTTCTGCGGAGAGCTGCGCGAGCCAGCAGCCTGCGGACGACATTACCCTCGCGTCCGGAGCGAGACCGAGACACGATCGGCAGTTCCACGCTGTCCGTGTGCATTCGGGACGAGGTGCAATCGACCCGAACGCTCGCGAGTACCACCGGCGACGTGCCTCCGTTGGCACGCCATTCCCGCGCTCTTCCAGCAGTCAAGGGCCGGTTCGGGTGGGTGGATCCGTCCTTGTGTCCCCTGCGGCTGCGGCTCATCCGGCTCGGCGCTCGCGCCGCCGTCGCCCGGACAGCGGCGGTGACGCGACCTAGCTCGGCACGCATTGCCACACCTACCAACTCCCGGTCGAGCTGCAACCCGTTCCGCTGGGCCCGCCCGCTAAGCCGCCGGCGCAGCGCGCCGTCGACCGATAAGCGGCGCATCCATCGCGCGGCATCGTCGATGTCGGGCTCGGCCCACGACTGTTCGGGTACGTAGCCAGTCTCCGCGCCAGGGTCCAGGTAGAAGTCGCCCGGATGCAGGCGATGGTACCGGTAGCCCACGAGGCAGGCATTCTGATGAGTCAGAAAGTGGAGGCTACCGCCGTAGCCGGTCGCTAGGACGACCTTGCCGCAGGCGGCGGCGTCGGCCAGTCGCAGGCCGAAACGCGGTTCCCCGGTGGAGGGAGACGACAACGTCGCAGCCCTCCAGGAGGCGGCGGGCCGTGCCATCGTCGGGCTCCTCCACCAAGGTGCCCGAGACCGCCGCCACTCCTTCGCGCAATCGCCGCGCGCCCTCCGGGCTCGAGGCGAGGTGACTCGCAGCAACGACGAGTTGGGCCGCGCTGCCCCGCTCGGATGGCGGAAACGCATCGCGGTACGCGGCGATCGTGGCGAACGGGTTGTCCCAAGTCAGCCCCCCCAGACAGTCGACCATAGAGAGAAACACGCACGGCCGACCGCCAATTGAACCATCGGGTCCAGCATCGAGTCGGCCGGCGGGCGCTGCAGGCCAAGGCACCAGCACCGCCGGGGTAACCGCCGACATCCTGACGATGTCGACAGCGAAGTTGCTCGGCGCCCAGATCTCCTCCGCCATCCTCATGAGCTCGATGTATATGGGCGCGAGCGGTGCGGCGTGCGCCGCGAGATACGGGACGACCCGATGGCCCCGGTCCATGCGCCCCCGGGCCAGATGGGTCACATGCTGGACCTGCTGTGGGTCGCAGAAGACAAGATCCACGAGATGCGGACCGGCTCGTCGAGCCGCGCGGCGAGGCCAGGTCGGCCGCAATATGCGGGGTAGTGCCTCCTCATCCTCGCTCTCGGTCCCCACTCGGGAGCCCCCACGCGTCGAAAGGGTCCGGGGTTGACGTCGCGGGCACGCGCTTACGTCGCGGGCGCCGTCGGCTCCGACCTCCTCGTCATCGTCGTAAAGCTCGTCGTCAAGCTCGCTGTCGTCGATCCCGTTCAGCTCGTCGGCGAGCGGATCCCTCGGCGGCAGGTCGAAGACCACCACGTCGACCCCGCTCGACCGCAGCGCCGCGATGGTGCGCTCGGCGGCCTCGAAGGCTTCGCCCCCGCGCACGGCGCAGCGGACGACGTTCACGCCGAGCACAGGAGTCTGGCGAGGGGTGGGAGCCCGACCCGAGGAGTTCACCTGACGCTTCAGCAGCACGCACTCCTCGACGTGCTCCACGTAGCGTCGTGCGACCACGCCGTAGGTCGCTTCGCGCTCGACGAACCGCCGGGCCTCAGCGCCGGCAATACGGCAGCGTGCCGGGTCAAGGGCGATCGAGCGCATCATCGAGACCAAGGCGTCGTACTCCCGGTCGAACTCGACAGGGACACGCCAGCAGAAGCGCTCGTCGAGCTCTTGGAACTGGCGGACGTCGCTCACGATGGCCGGTCGCCCGGCCCCGAGCGTGCGCATCAGCGTCGCGCTCATCTCCCCCGCCGTCGGCCAGCGAAGCGAGATCCCGACGTCGCTTTGGAGCATCTCCCGTTCCAGCTCAGGGAGCGTCAGGTTCGTCCTGACCTCGAGCGACCCGCCGAGCTCGGCACGTGCCGCGATGGCACGGACCTCGCGCTCGAGCGGCAGCTCGTCCGCCCGACCGGCCACCACCATCCTCGCCAACGGGAACTCCCTGCGGACCTCCAAGAAGGCGTCGACAAGGGGGCGGACCCGTTTGTAGTAGTTGATTCCCCCGAACACGCCGAAGACCACCTCGCCCCGGCGCGGCGGCGACCGGTCGGCGAGCTCGGACAGGACCGGCGCCGGCAGTTGGATCGCCTGGACGTCTGCCCCGGGATAGCGGCGCTGCATCTCGTGCGCCATCGCCTCGCTGTTGACGAGGGTGCGGAGGCTGGCAGCGATCATCCGCCGGGCGAGGAGCACCCGCAGGCGGTCGAGGTCCTTCCGCCCGTTGCCCACGTCGACGAGCGGCAGCTCGTCGTCGAGGCCGATGTCCGGGGAGTCGTAGGCAATCTCCTCCCGGAAGACCGAGCTCTTGGCATGGCCGCACATCTCGGCGTAGAAGTCGGCGAGCGAAGGATCGTGGAGCACGAGGAGCCCGGGCTCGTCGAGGGCACGCTGGAAGAGGAAGCGGTGGTACTTCGGGTTGTTGCCCATCTGGTAGACGGAACAGTCGAACGCCGCGGCGTCGAGCGAGGAGAGACCGATGACCTCCACCCCCTCGGGCGCGCGGTCAGAGCCGACCAGGTCGTCACGGACGACGGCGGTGACGTCGACCAGGTGCCGCAGCTCCTCGAGGAGCTCGTAGCCGTAGTCGCCGATCCCGGTCCGCTCCGGCGGGAGCGGGGAGACGAAGGCGATCCGCACCCCAGCTCCCCCTACGGGCGCCGGGCGACGACCGCGTAGTCCGCCGGGCCGAACAGGTGGAAGTTCACGACGTCGACGAGCGAGCCGACCGTCTCGGCCCATGGCTCGTCGGGCTTCGGTCGCGCGATGCTCGCCGGCTGCTCCGGCCGCTCGAGCCGCCGCACCTCCACGCCGTCGAAGCCACGCGCCCCGACGAGGAAGGCGAGGAGGGCCGGCGGGACCGGGCGGCGGTGCGTCGGGTCGAGGTAGAAGCTCGACGCCCCGACGACGACGTTCTCCGGGTTCTGCGTCTCGAGGATCAGCAGGCCGCCGGGCCGCAGCGCACGAGCCGCCAGCTCCAGCAGCTCGATCAGCTCGTCGGTCTGGAGGTGCTCGACGAGCTGGATCGCGGTGATAGCGCCGAGCGACCGCTCCTCGAGGCTCGCGAGGTGGCTGCGGGCCTCCTCCTCCCGGACGTCGAGGCCCTTGGCCCGGCAGCGCTCCACGTAGCCGTGCGCGACGTCGACCCCGTACGCCTCGATGCCGGCCTCGGCGAGGACCTCGAGCAGCTCGCCCCGGCCAGCGCCGAGGTCGAGCACCGGGCCGAGCCCGGCGCATCCCCGCAGGTCCTCCACGTAGGCCCGGGCGCGCTCGCGCACCACCGCCTCGGGCCCTCGGAACGCCTCCTCGAAGACCTGGTAGAGGCTCTCGAAGCCGGTGGGCACCTCGGCGAGGCGCTCGGGCGGCGGGGGCTTCGGATAGCTCCGCCTCGCCTCGGTGAGGAACAGGTCCAGCTGGTTCAGCCGGAGCCACACGTCGTCGAGCGCCTCCCGCCAGGCGCTCCGGCGGGCATCCTCGGAGGCCTGGACGGCGGCGCCGACCGCGGCGTCGACCGTCGCGTTCATCGACTGCTGCAGGTTGTAGAGCCGGTCCTCGAGCTCGCCGAGGGTGCTGCGGATCGGCCCGATCCCCTCGTGGTAGCGGGCGAGCGCCTGGCGCGCGCCGAGGTCGACCTTCTCCTGGACGAGGTCGATCTGGCGGAGCAGGTCCGTGATCGCCGGCTCGAGGTGCTTCAGCAGGAACTCGTGGCGGTCGAGCGGCTCCTCGTGGCGCACGAGCACGGCGGTGTGGTGCTCGATGTCGCCCCGGGCCCGCAGCAGCTCGAACTCGGTCTGGTCCAGGCGCTTGGAGAGCGCGTCGATCTCGGCGAGCAGCGCCCGGTTGACGACGACCTGGTGCCGCAGCACCGGCCACAGCAGCTTGCCGATCAGCCGGCGGATCGGGTTGCGCGCCGGCAGCCCGAGCTCGGCGTTGGCCTGGCCCTGGGACCAGTGCTCCGTCAGGCCTGCCACCGGCGGACGAGCCTCAGCGCCCAGTGAGCCGGCGCAGGCCGCGGCGGCCGAAGGCGAACAGCGGTCCGGTCCGCCGCAGCACCCGCACGATGACGACGCTTATCCGGTAGCTCGTCTGGCGCTGGATGTCGGCGGCGAGCGCCCCGAGCTCGACGATGCGCGCCTCGGAGCGCTCCAGGTCGGCGAAGAGCTCTGCGGCGCGCTCGCGCACCTGGCCGATCTCCTCGCGGAGCCGGTCCTGCTCGCGCTCGAGGCTTTTGACGTAGGCCTCTTTCAGCGCGAGGTCGCGCTCCATCGCGAGCAGCTCGGTCTCGTGCATCTGCTCGGTCTCGTCCTGCTCGCGGACCCGCAGCTCCAGCTCGGCGATCCGGCGCCGCAATTCGCCGAGCTCGGTCGGGGCCGTCTCGACGCGGACCTCGGCGTCTACCGCACCGCCGGCCGCATCGTCGCCGGGGGCGGGGACCGGCTCGTCGGCGAGCGCCTCGGCCAGCACGAGGCGCGGCCGCACAGGATCAGGCGAGCTCACGTCGGCCACGCTCGAAAGGGTACCCCACCCTCAGCTCGCCACCAGGTCGAGGACCCGGCGAAGCGCGGCGCCACCGGGACGCCGGTCAGCTGGCGGAAGCACGCTCGCCACGGCGGGCGGGGCCCCTCGTACGCTGGCCCGACCAGGCGGTGCGATGATGCCGGGATGCGGGCGGTGAGCTTGGTCGGCGGCAGCGGGGCGCTCGCCCGCAATCGATGGACTCGTCCCCGCTCCGATCCGGATGGCGTATGACGGGCCCTGGCGGCTCGATGCCGATCGTCCTCGTCCCCGGGCTCCTCGCCACCGCACGGCTCTACGGGGCCCAGCTCCCGGAGCTGTGGCGGTTCGGCCCGGTCACCGTCGCCGACCACACGCGCGACGACACCATGGACGCGATTCGCGCGGCGCATCCTGGCCGACGCCCCGCCGCGCTTCGCCCTCGCTGGCCTCTCGATGGGCGGCTACGTGGCGCTCGAGATCATGCGCCAGGCGCCCGAGCGGATCGTGAGGCTCGCGTTGCTGGACACCTCCGCGCGACCCGACACGGTCGCGCAGCGCGAGCGTCGCTCGGGCCAGATCAGCCTGGCGCGCTCCGGTCGTTTCGACGAGATCCCCGATCAACAGCTTCCCCTGCTCGTCCACGCCGACCGACAGGACGACGAAGCGCTGCGGCGCCTGGTCGACCTCATGGCCGACGAGACGGGCGCGGCGGCCTTCATCCGCGAGCAGCGGGCGATCATGGGACGTGTCGACTCCCGGCCCGACCTGCGGGCGATCCGCTGCCCGACGCTCGTCCTCGTCGGCGATGGCGACGCGCTGACGCCGCCCGAGCTCGCCGAAGAGCTCGCCGAGGGCATCGACGGCGCACGGCTCGTCGTCGTGCCCGACTGCGGGCACCTGTCGACGCTGGAGCGGCCTTCGCAGGTCACGAGCGCGCTCGTGGACTGGCTCGCCTCCTGAGCGCAGCCGCACGCCGGCGCCGGCCCTGTCGCCGACCGGTGTGCGCCAGCCGGCGCCGGTACGCGGCGGAAGCCGGCGGCCGCGCCACGAGGGACCGGGCGGTCGCGACTGAACCGGGCCGGGCGCCGGAGCAGTCCGGCGCCTCGCGCGGTGCAGCGTCCAGCGTCGCTCACGCCCCCTCGGCCTGGGCCGGCTGCTCGGCGAGCTCGCCGAGCAGCCGGACGTTCGCCTCGAGCCAGCCCTGCCAGTTGCCGACGTCGAGGCGTCCGTCCTCCGCGCGTACCTCGACCCCGTCGAGCCCGACGCGGCGCGCCGTCCGGTCGAGCGCATCGGTGAGCTGGACCTCCCCGCGCACCCCCGGCTCGAGGGCGTCGAGCTCGTCGAGGGCGTCAGGACCGAGCACGTAGCGACCGGACAGCGCGTAGTTCGACGGCGCTGCCGCCGGCATCGGCTTCTCGACGCAGCCGGCCACGGGCACGTGCCGTTCCTGGCGAAGCCCGGGCGCGAGCTCGGCGCAGCCGTAGGAGCTGATCTCGTCGGGCTCGACCGACAGCAGGCTCACCTGCGAGCGGCCCGTGCGCTCGTAGCCGTCGAGCATCTCGCGGAGCAGCCGCCCGCCGCCGAGCAGGATCTCGTCGGGGAGCAGCACGGCGAAGGGCTCCGTGCCGACGGCCGCGCGCCGCGACGCGGAACGGCATCGCCGAGCCCGGCGGGCGTGAGCTGGTGGACGACGGTGACCCGCGGGAACGGCCGGGGCCCGGCCGGCTCGGTCGCCGGGCCGACGGGCCCATCGGCGGCCCGCACCTCGCGCTCGAGGTAGGCCTCGATCGCCGACTTGCGCGGGCTCGACACGATGACGACCCGCTCGATGCCCGCTTCGGCCGCCTCGGACAGGGCCCACTCGATGGCGGGGCGTCCCCCGACCGGGAAGAGCTCCATTCGGGACCGCCCTCGTCGCAGGGAGCAGGCGCGTCCCGAGCCCCGCGGCGGGGAGGACGGCGGTGCGGACGCCCCTCACGCTGCGGGCCCTCCGTCGGCCTGCTGCGCGGGCGCTGCCTCGAGCGGTCCGACGATCACGGCGTCGCGGTGCTGGCGTCGGAGGGGCCGCCGGCGCCACCGTCGTCCGCCGGGACGACGGGCGCGACCTGGGTGGTCCCCGTCGCGTCCGTCGGCGGCCCGGCCTCGAGCGCCTCGGTGGTCGGCCCTTCGAGCCCCCCACCACCCTCCTCGAGGGCGCGACGTGCGACGGCGGGGCGGTCCACGCCGTCCTCGCCCGCCGGTCCGAGGACCGAGGCGAGGTAGCGCTGCAGGCGCTCGATCTCGGCGAGCGCGTCGCGCGCCGGCGTCCTTCGAGCGAGGCGATCTCGCGCTCGATCTCGCGCCGCTGCGCTCGGCCACCTTCGACCATCTCCTCCGCCGTCGAGTGCGCCTGCGCACGGATCTCCACGGCGCGCCGCTCGGCCTCGGCGAGCAGCTCCTTGGCGTGCCGCTCGTGCTCGGCCTCGAAGGCGCTCGCCTCCGCCTCCGTGCGCGTCCGCAGCACCTCGGAAGCCTCGAAGGTCGATTCGAGGATCCTTCCGACGCGTTCGCCGAGCGCCCTGAACGAGTCCGGCGTCGAGACGAAGGTCCGTCGCTCGAGCTCGGCCAGCCGGGCGCGCAGCTCCTCGGCCTCGGCCGTGGCGGCCGTAGCGGCGCGCTCGGCCGTCTCGGTCCTCAGGGCGTAGTCCTGCAACCACTCGGTGAGCTGGGCGACGTGTTTGTCGACCTGGTTGCGGTCGTAGCCGCGCACGGCCGAGGTGAACTGGGGGAGCGGTGCCTCATCGTGAGCGAGCATCGGACCTCCGTGATGGGTAGGCGTTCGGGACTCGGCACGCCGCTCCGGTGTCCGCCCCGGTTGGTGCGCGGCTGGCGATCGGCGTGCGCGGCGGGGCTAGGCGACGGCGGGCCGCTCGCCGTCCCCCTGCGCGCCGGACCAGCGCCAAGGTTGGCCCGGCGTGCCCGGCACGTAGCCGCCTCCGGCGGGCGCGTTCCACAGGAGCGAGCCGGGCCGGGGCGCCCAGGGTGGACCGGACAGCACCGGCGGCCTCGGAGCGACGACGCCCCGGGCGTCCCGGCGAGCCCGCACGAGGCGCGTGTGGGATGCGAGGACGCCGGTCGAGCTCGCCTCCGGCGCGGGCCGGTAGAGCGCGACCAGCCGCCCGCCTGGCACACGGAGATGCTGCTTCCGGTGCCTGGCCGCGATCACCATGCGCCGCCAGCGGGCAGCCCGACGCGACGCCGCGAGGGTGGCGGCCCGGTGGGCGCGCCCGCGCGGCGCTCGCCGCGGCGCGCACCCGCTCGGACCGGGCGAGCAGGCGCTCGACGCGCAGCCGGCGATCCCGGGCCCGGGCCCCGAGCACCGCCCGTCGGCGCACGACCCGTTGCGCCACGTCGGCGCGGCGGAACCTCCCGGCCCGGGTGCCCCCGCTCGTCGACATCGTCGTCGCCGCCGTGGCGGCTGCGGACCCCGTGGTGGCGGTGCCGGGCGCTTCAGCCGTGATCGCGGGAGCGCCGGCGGCCGTGGTACCGGTGTTGCGCGTGGTGGCCGTGGTGGCGTTAGCGAGGGTGGTGGCCGTCGCAGGCGTGGTCGGCGTCTCCAGCGTCGCCGCGGTGCCCGACGTGACCTTCGGCGCGGGCGCGATGGTGGCCGCCGTCGTCGAGCCCGGGGCCGTCGAGCCCGGGGCGCTCGCTCCGTGCGCCGCGGCAGCGCAGGTCCGATCGGCCGCGGTCGCGGCCGAACAGCCGGTCGGCAGCGCAGGGGCGTCGCCGGTGTGGTCGACCACGACCGAGAGCGAGGCGGCGAGCGTCGTGCAGGCCACGACCGCGCCGAGCACGGCAGGCGAGGCGACACGCCGCCGCCGCACGGCGGCGGCCACCGGGGCGCGCGGCTCCGGCTCGGGCGGCGCGAGGGTGCGAGCGTCGGGCGGCGCCGACGCGCCGAGCGCGCCGGCGACCGCCAGCATCGACCCCGGCCGGCGCGACGGCTCTGCGGCCATGCAGCGGGCGATCAGCCCGATCAGCTCGGGATCGTTCGAACGGCGGAGATGCTCGGCGAGCTCCGCGGTGGCCTCTTCCCCGAGCGGGCCGGGCCCCGTGCCGACAAGGGCGCTGAGCAGCAGGGCGCCGAGCGCCCAGACGTCGCCCTCGACCGTCGGTTCGGGCGCCGCCAGCTGCTCGGACGCGACCCAAGCGGTCTCGCCGCCCCAGCCCGGGGGCGCCGGTGCGACCGGCGCCGGCGCGAGCTGGGGTTCGCCGGTCCGGCCGAGGCAGACGGCGCCCGGGTGAAGTCGCCCGTGGACCGCCCCGCGCTCGTGCAGGTCGCCGATCGTGGCGGCGAGCGCCAGGGCGAGGGCGCGCACCGCGCCGGCGTCGCCCGGCCCGCGCGACAGCGACGATGCCAGCGTCTCGCGGGGCAGGTCGAAGGTGACGAAGCGCTGCTGGCGCTCCGCGCCGAGGTCGTAGAGCGGGAGCGCTCCACGCCGCCAGGAGCTCGCGAGCGCCTCCGCCGCACGCTCGAAGTGCATGCGGTCGAGCTCGCTCTCACCGTCGTGCAGCGAGAGCCCGATGCGCCGGTGCAGCCACAGATCCTCGGCCGCGAACGTCGCGACCGGCCCGTACCGAGCGAGCGGCTCGAGCACGCGATAGCGGCCGCCAATCGGCTGAGGGGGCATGTGTCTCCTGTGGGGATCTGACCTTGCGCGCGCCAACCGCGCCCGGTCGACTGTGGTTTGTCGAAGGCCGGCGCCCCGTGTCACAGCTCACGTGAGAACAATCTCGCGGCGCCCCCGCCGCCGGCCCCCGACGGCTTGCGCTAGCTCCCGGCCGCCCGGGGATCGGCGGGGGGCAGGGACAGCAGGAACTGGGCAGCCTCGCCGAGCAGGCGCCGCGCGCTGAGCGCCGCATCCCGGCTCTGCACCCGCCCGTGCGCGGCGAGCTGGGCCCGCAGCTCGCCCGCCGAGCGGAGGACCTCGTTCACGTCGCGCCGCTTGAGGCCGGCCGAGAGGGCGTCGAACGCGCCGGCGAGCGCTCGCTCTACGGCCTCTCCGGCCTCGGCCGCCGCTCGGGCGGGGAGCGGTGCGGGCGAGAGCACGACGACGTCGGTCCGAAAGGGCTGCGTACGAAAGGTCTCGGCGCGAAAGGGCGCCGCCGCGCCACTTCGGGTCGCGGGATCGAGCGCCTCGTGCAGGCGGTCGATCTCGGCGGGAGTCGGCTCGACGTCGGGCATGGCGAGGGCCCGGCCGAGCCGCTCGATCAGCCGGTCGTCGTCAAGCAACATGCCAGTCACCCTCGGCGAGCAGCCCCCGCAGACGGGCGAGTGCTCGCGTCTGCGCCATGCGGACCGCGCCCGGGCGCCGGCCGACCACTTCCGCGACCGCCTCCGAAGACAGTCCCGCGACGATGCGCAGCTCCAGGATCTCCTGGTCGTCGGCGCTCAGCAGGCTGAACGCGGCGCGCAGCTGAGCGGCGTCGTCGCGTTCGATGACGACGTCGACTGCCGTCGGCTCGTCGCCCTTGGTCTCGGGCGCAGCGACCGGCGCCTCGCGCCAGAGGCGGCGCTGCGCGTCGAGGACGACGTGGCGCAAGATGCCGTACAGCCAGGCGTCGAAGCCGCCGCCCTCGTCGGCGAACCGATCGAGGCTGGCCACCGCCCGCACCATGGTCTCCGCCGCCGCGTCGCGTGCATGCTCGTCGCTCGGCAGGCGTCGCCGGGCGTAGTTGAGCAGCCGCGGGAGCGCCCGCCGGTAGAGGGTCTCCCACTCGTCCCGCCTGCCGGCGCGCGCACCGGTGACGAGGGATGCAAGCTCGTCGCGTGAAATCACATCCGGAGTTGTCGTGGCGCGCACCGATCCGTCACGCGATCCGTGAGGTGTTGCCCGACGAGGCAGTCGTGCCATCGCTAGCTCCCAGTGGCGGCGGGCGCGCTCGTCGTCGGACAGACGTATGGCCACCAGGTGCGACGCGTTCGCCCGCCTCGTCGCGACCGGGCCGGGTCGTGCTCTTCGTCCACCGTAGAGCGATCCCGCCGACGATGGCGCGCGCCTCCCCCGAGCAGCGCCTCAGGGTCGGGGGGCTCGCCGGCGCCCCTACGGCGTGAACGCGCCGGTTCCGATCGACAGCACCGCGAGGGCGGCCATCGTGAGCGCCGAGGCCCCGAGCACCCCCTCGAACCAGCCTCGCCGCAGCCTCGCCCCGACGATGCCGAGGAGCGGAAAGGCGCGGAGCGCGATCCGGGGCGAGAGCCCGACCGTCGGCGCCAGCACGGCGAGCGCCAGCACCGCGGCCACGTACGCCACGAGCATCGGCTCCGGCCGGGCACGGAGGAAGGCGACGAGCAGCGCCAGCAGGACGAGCGCGCTCGCGATCTTCACGTTGGCGTTGACGTTCGCGAACCCGTGGTGGGCGACGAACCACAGCTGCGAGACGATCCCCGTGCCGAGCGGGCCGATCTCCCATCCGTGGCGCTGCGCGACGAACCACGCGAGCGGGGTGCCGGTCCATGCCCACAGGAAGGCGAAGAAGGCGACCAGGCCCAGGGGTGCGACCGCTGGCGCGAGGAGGGCGCGCCACTCGCGGCGATCGCGCACCGCGACGTAGCAGGCGAGGGCGCAGGGCGCGAACGCTGCGACCCCGAGGGGGTCGGTGGCCGACGCCAGCGCGGCCAGCACCCCCGCCGCCAGCCACCGCCGCCTGCGCAGCGACAGCAGCGAGCCCGCGACGAAGGCGATCAGGAGGCCCTCGGAGTAGACCATGCTGAGCACGAACGCTCCGGGCGACAGCAGCACCAGCCGCGCTGCCCCGGTCGGCCCCGGCCCGCCCTTCGGTGTCCGCCAGCAGCCACCGCACGGTCAACGCCGCCGCGAGCCCCGCGAGCGTGGTGACGACTAGGCCCGATGCCAGGTACGACAGGCCGGTCACCGCCGCGGCGCCGCGGATCAACAGGGCCAGGAGGGGGAAGAACCCGAGCGTGCTCTGCGCGGCGTTGCCGAACCCGGTTGGGAGCACGTGCGGGTACCCCGAGCGAGCGAGCGCGAGATACCACTTGGCGTCCCAAGCGCTGAGCGCGCTGGCGAGCGAGTCCCGCCGGCCGTAGATCGCGGCGCCGAACGCGACGAGGACGCCCACCCGGGAGGCGACGAAGATCCCAGCAGGGCGCGCGCCCTGGCGCAGCACCCGCCGGACACGGGCGTCCGCGGGCCGGGGGTGGTCCCCCGGCCAGCCCGCACGCCGTGGCCGGGTCAGGTCGCGAGCGGGCCACTCCTGGCCAGATTCCAGCGGCTGGGCGCTCGCCATACCGGACAGCCTTCCTGCGGATCCTCAAGCTGAGCTGTGAGCTGGGGCGCACCTGTCGTGCCGGGGCCCGCGCACCGCCGCGCCGGCTCGCGCGACCGGTGCTCCTCCCCCACCTATGGCAGTTCCCACGACGCCTCACCTCGCGGCGCCCGGGCCCGCCGCCCGGTGAGCGTACGGCGCATCCGTGAGGAATCCGTGTGCCCACGATCAGGGATTTCGCAGCGACGCGCGGCGCGTCGTCCGGCCTCGGACGGCGCCGCACGTGGGAGGGCGAGGCGGAAGCGGGAGGCGCACGACGTGACGGCCGCCCGATACGGCACGAGCTGGTGCCTCGGGGCGCTTCCCGCTCACGCCAGCTGCATCCGGCGCGCCAGAGGGCGCGCTCGTCAGTCGCCGGTGGGGCGCTTGGGCTGCTTGCTCTTCGGCTGCCCCGTGCCGCCGTACTCCTCCTGGAGGGCGCCCCCGCTCGGGTGGAGGAGCCGCTGCAGTGCAGGTCGCCCGTCGCCGGAGGTCC
The DNA here is from genome assembly GCA_963765505.1 of uncultured Actinomycetota bacterium. Taxonomy (GTDB): domain Bacteria; phylum Actinomycetota; class Acidimicrobiia; order Acidimicrobiales; family Bog-793; genus DATKQY01. Next base: position 152,463 of record CAVXWO010000008.1, on the reverse strand, counting down.
TCAACAAGATGTACGACACGATGTACACGATCATCAGCAGGATCCCGAGCGGCGCCCAAATGATCCACATGGCGGCCTCAACTTTCGCGCGGGCGCCAGGTCCCGACGCGTGATGGCGCTCCGGGCCCGCTCGATGCAGCGTAACGATCACGGCGGCGCGAACCTCCCGAGCTGAGCTCCTACCGTCGGAAGGGGCTCGGCGTCGGAGCTCGGGTCGCGGCCCGGTCGCGCTCTGGGCGGCGGCCGGCCCGATCTGCCCGGCCCGATCTGCCCGGGCCGATCTGCTCGGGCCGATCTGCCCGGGCCGATCTGCTCGGGCCGATCTGCTCAGTGCAGAGCGGGTCCTGCGGTGGCGACGGGCGCCGAGAGGCGCTGCACGAGCTCCGGCCAGATCGGGCGGGCGCCTGCAGCTTCCCAGCGCCGTTGCTGGTCGAGGATCCTGCGCCGCTGCCGCTCCCAGGCGGCTCCATCCTCGAGGAGGGTCGCGATCGCCGCGGCCAGCTCTGCCGGGTCGTCAGCGACCAGCAACACGTCCGGATCGTCGAGGGGGATCCCCTCGGCGCCGACGGTGGTCGCGACGGTCGGGACCGCGAACTGGAGCGCCTCGATCGTCTTGATCTTCACGCCGGCCCCGTAGCGGGCGGGGACGACGACCACCCGGACGCGTGCGTAGAAGGACTGCAGGTCGTCGACCTCCCCGACGAAGCCGACCGCGTCGCCCTCGAGCCGGCGCACGTTCCGCGGCGGCTCGGCGCCGGTCACGAGCAGCTTCGTCCCGGGCACGCGGGCGCGCACCAGGGGAAGCACCCGCCGGGCGAACCAGATGAGACCGTCGGCATTCGGCGAGCGGGCGCCGGCGAACCACCCGGCGACGAAGCCGATGCCCGCCCGGGAGGAGAACCCGGAGAGGGTCGGCCGGGGCGCGAGCAGGAGCGGGGCGTTCACCTCGACCGGGCAGCGGGCGTGGCGACGGAAGAAGACCGCCTCCTCCTCCGAGATGCACACCAGGTGGTCGGCGTCCGCGGCGATCTCCTGCTCGGTGGCACGCATCTCGGCGGCCTCGCGAGCGAGCGCCGCCTTCTCCAGCGGGTCGGTCGCGAGCGCCGCCTGGCGCTCGATGCGGACGTGGTAGAGCGCCTCGGCGTCGTAGACGATCGGGACGCCCGGCAGGAGCTCGCGTACCATCGGCGCGATGCGCTCGTAGTTGTGCGGCCGTGAGACGACGACCAGGGAGTACCCGAGTCCCTGCTTGGCGACGTGGTCGGCGAGCGGCTCGTCGATCACCTCCACGCCCAACCTGGCGAGCCAGTCGTTCTGCTCGAAGCCGTCCTCCAAGGAGGCGAGGAGGCTGAGGTGGTAGCGGCCCGTGGCGACAAGCGTCTCGATGACGTCGGCCATCCTGGCGAAGCCCGAGCCGATCGCCCGGTCCGGGACCCGGTCGTCGATCAGCAGGACCCTGACCGGGTCGCCCATCGCCTTCCAGACCGCCCGCTCGACGGCCGGCTCGTGGGCGGCGACGCGCGGCTCGCGGCTCGCCAGTTCCTCGGACCAGCGCGCCGCGAAGACCTCGTGGTTCCGGTCGAGCAGGAACTGGCGGTAGTCGTCGTTGGTGCTCGCCGACTCGTAGTGGAGCACCACCGAGCGGGGCTGGAACCAGACCTGCTGGCCGAGGCGCGCGATCCGGAGGCACAGGTCGGCCTCCTCGAAGTAGACGGGGTAGTAGGACTCGTCGAGGCCGCCCACGGCCTCCCAGGTGGAGCGGCGCACCAGCAGGGAGCAACCCGAGCAGTAGTCGACACGGCGCTCGAAGTCGAAGCGCTTGGTCGTCCCGGCGAGGCCCCTGCCGACGGTGAACGTCCAGCCGTCGGCCCAGACAACCGAGCCCGCCTCCTGGATCGTGCCGTCGGGGAGCAGGACCTTGCTCCCGACGGCGCCCGCCTCCGGCCTGCGCTCGGCGGTGTCGACGAGCTGCTCCAGCCAGCCCGGGAACACCTCGGTGTCGTCGTTCAGCAGCAACAGATACTCGCCCCGCGCCCGGCGGGCGGCCAGGTTGACCGCGCCGGCAAAGCCGACGTTCGTGCGGGTGCGCAGCACCGTCACGCCGTAGACGGAGCGCTGCACCGCCGTCTCCAACGCCTCAGTCGGCTCGTTCAGGACGAGGATCACCTCGTAGGGGACGGTGTGGGCGTGGCGCGCCACGGAACGCAGGCAACCGATGGCGTACGGCGCCGAGCGCCAGGCCACGACGATGATCGAGACGACCGGCTCGTCGACCTGGGCGAACACGACCGCCGGGCAAGGCAGCGAGTTCGCCTGGCTCGCGCTCAACGACCGGCCTCGCTCACGAGCTGGCCTGCTCCTCCGGCTCGGCGCGGTGGTCGGGGCATCGCCAGATCTTACGGGTCATGCAACGAGAGGAGCACCCCGCTCCCCCTCAGCTCCCGGGTGCCGTGGGCAGGGACCCCCGAGCGTTGCGCGATACGAACAGTCTGACGGCTCGCCCGCGCCCGGAGACCGGCGCTGAGCCGGACCGAGATGTTGGGACTGGTCGGGATCACGCTTGCGACTACGGATCAGCCGGGTACGAGGGTGTACGCCAGGTGCTCTCCAGCGGGCTCCCGAAGGTCAGTCGTCTTCGCCGCCGGCGCCGAGGAGGTGCCGGCAAAGGGCCGCTCGATCGGCCACCAAGTCGGCCAGCCTGTTCGGCAGATCCCGATTGAGGTCCACGACGTCCGGAGCCCTGGCGGCGTCGGCGAACGCGTTCCGGAGCTGCGGCAGCCAGTTCGAGGACACGACCGACAAGTTCGTCGGTGTCGAGGTCGGCCGTGCTGTCGGCAGACACTCAGCCGGACAACAGGTCCCCGCGCAGGACGTGGGCGAGGAGGTCGTGCACCGTTCGGCGTGTAGGCCGGCTTGTGCGTAGTCTTGTCGCCGCGAGGTCCGTTGTGTTCGTCATAGGCCGGGCCGCGACCCGTCAGCTGGACCGGCTCAAGAAGCGGTGCCGGGAGTTTGCCGCGTCCGATGGCTGGGAGCCCCTTTTCCTGGACCGCGCTCCCGAGGAGGGTGCCTGGGAGGAGGGCGTCGCTCTGCTCTCCCGCTGCATTGTCGGCACCGGGGCCCGACTGGTCTTCGCCGTGGGCGGCGATGGCACCGTCGGGGCTTGCGCGCAAGCCCTCGCGGGCACTGGAGCTTCTCTGGCGATCCTGCCGCGGGGCACGGCCAACCTTGTTGCGCACGCCCTGGGCGTGCCATTCGGACTCGAGGCGGCCCTTGCGGTCGGATTCAGTGGGCACGAACGCCAGGTCGACCTCGCAGTTGCCGACGGGCGGACTTTTGTCGCCATGGCAGGCATGGGCTTAGACGCGGCGGTGGTCCAAGCCACGCCAGCCCTGCTGAAGGAGCGCCTGGGGTGGCTCGGCTATGCCGTTGCCGGATTATCGTGCCTCCACGGCCAGCCCCATGAGATTGAGGTGCGCCTCGACGGTGGCGAGCCGCTGAGCCGGAGGGCGCAGGCGGTCGTGGTGGGAAACGTCGGGATCTTGCCAGGCGGGTTCGTGCTGCTCCCAGGGGCGCGGCTCGACGACGGCCTCTTGGACGTCGGCATCGTCGCGCCAGAGGGCCCCTTGGGTTGGGCACTGCTGGCCGGTCGCGTGCTGGCCGGACACGTGCCCACCGATGGCGTGGTGGTCAGTCGCGTGCTGGCCGCCAGCCGGCACCTCGAGCGCTACCAGGCTCACCAAGTGGAGATCAGGGCCGATGCCGAGCTGCCGCGCGAGGTTGACGGCGAGATCGTCGCCCCAAGCGCTTCGCTGACGGTCGGCCTGCGCCACAAGGCGCTCACGGTGCGCGTCCCGTTCCCACCTTCGACGACGGCTCGGACCGGGACGGCTAGGCCAATATCTCTTGCCCGATCCAACGCGAGCGTCCGGGGCTCATCTGCCGACTCCGGCCCGACTCGATAGGGCCCGTCTGACGCGCGAATAGGCGTGCTCGATCCCCGGCAGCGCCGCCGAGGCTCAGCCGGCGGTCACGACCGCCCGACTCGCGTGCCCGAACGTTCGATATGCACCTTCGTCATCGACGAACTCTCGAGGTCGCCGCCGAGAAGAACGACGTTCGTGTTCTCCGTGCCGCCGAGCGGGTTGGTTGGTGGTGCTTTCAGCTCGGTGACGCAGCGGACCGCGAGCGGAACTCGGCCAGCCAGCGGTCGAAGTCCTTGGCCACGATCCGCTCCCCGGTGAGGCCCTCGGCCTCCGAAGAGGCGAGAAACACTGCCGGCTGCCTCATGACCTCGGAGGGAAGCAGGCTCTTCCGGGCAGCTTCAGGGAGGCCGTCCGGGATCATCCCAGTGGCGGTGGCTCCACCAGGTAGCACGACGTTCACCGTCACCCCGTAGGGGCGCAGGTCCTCGACCATGATGAGGCTGAGCGCCTCGGCCCCCGCGTGGGCGGGCCCGTAAGGCACGAAGCCCCGGCGGCGCATCGTCTCGTGATTCATCGACACGTTGACGAAGCGCCCCCGACCCTGCTCGATGAACAGCGGGGCAAACGCCCGGGCAACGAGGAAGTAGCCGGTCAAGTTCGTGGCGACGACGTCGGCGAAGCCCTCAGGGGACACCTCGAAGAACGACATGGGCTGGTCGAAGAACCGAGGGTTCACGGTGCGCATGCCGATCCCGGCGTTGTTCACCACCACATCAACCCCGCCGAGAATCTCTACGGCCCGTTCTGCCGCCGCATGAACTGACTCAGGATCCCGGACGTCGATGGGCAACGGCTCGGCGGCCAGGCCTCGGTCCCGACGCTTCGCCACGGCTTCGTCCAGACGCGGTGTCGGCCGGCTCGCGAACGCGACGCTCGCTCCCGCTTCGAGCAGGCCGTCGGCCATCGCCGCGCCGAGGCCGCTCGTCGCCCCCGTCACCACGACTCGCACCCCGCTCAGGTCGTCCACGTCCTCGACCCTAACCTCACTGCTTTCGATGTGAGGGCGCCGCCAGGCGGCCCTTCCGAAGACCGGCATCGGTTCGAGTGATGTCGGCGGTGGCGAGCGGGGAAGTTACGCGTGCCCACGATGTCGGAACAGGTCAGGAACGTCGCTCTGTCGACAGCACTCGATCTCCGCGAGACGGATGAACGAGCGCGCACGGGTGCCCACCGGTGCGGCCCCGGTGGTCAGGGCAGCCAGTACCTTCCAGGGTCGCAGCCCAGGTGGAGCATCACCTGGTTTCGAGGAAGGCCGGCCGCCACTCGCGCGAGGGCGTCGCTCCCTCGGCCGAGGAACATCCCTCCGCCCTCGCCGACGGACGCAGCCGCTTCGATGTCGTCGCTGCTGTCGAGTTGCTTGGCGCGGAGACGACCTAGCCGGCCTGGCCTTTGAGGGATTTGCTTGGGCCGGGCTCGCGTCCCGGGGGGAGCACCACTGAGCTCGACGGCCAGTGCCATGGCTCGTTGGAGTCCCCCGAGCTCGTCGACAAGGCCGATGTTCCTGGCGTCCGCGCCCGTCCACACTCGCCCTTTGGCTATCTCGAGAACCCTCTCGATCGGGAGCTTCCGCCCCTCGGCTACGCGCCGCGTGAAGACGTCGTAGGTGTTGTCGAGTTCGGCGTCCGTCCGCTGACGCTGCGCCGCTGAGAGAGCGCGGTTGACCGAGAACATCGACGGCTCGGCGCCGGTGTGAACCTCGTCGGCCGTCACGTCCAGCTTGGCTTTGGCCCTGGCGAGCATCGGACGCATGGTGATCACGCCGATCGAGCCGGTGATCGTGCCGGGCTGAGCGACCACCCGATCGGCGGCTGTGGCCAGGTAGTACCCACCCGATGCGGCGACCGCCCCCATCGACACGACGAGCGGCTTGCCAAGCTCACGGAGCTTCACGAGTTCCCTCCAGATGGCGTCGGACGCCACGGCCGAGCCCCCGGGGCTGTCGATCCGAAGGACGAATGCCTTCACCTTCTTGTCCTTCGCCGCCGCGCGGATCTGGGGGATCAGCCTGTCGGCCGCGAGTACTGGCCTGCCTCGCAGGCCGATGGGGAGGGTCGAAGACCGGTGTATCTCGCCCACGGCGCGAAGAACGGCGACGGGAACCGACTTGCCTGGCTGACGCCCCTTGCCCGCACGCCTCTTGTACGCCGCGAGGTAGAGCAGCTTCGATTTCGGCCCCACTGTGGCCTTCGCCGCCGAAACCACCTCGTCGGTGTACGCGAGCCGGTCGACGAGGCCACCGTCGAGCGCCTCGTTCGCCAACAATGGCGCCCGGTCCGCCAGCCGGCGCACCGTTTCGGGCGCTAGCTTGCGTGCTCGCGCCACATCATCGACCTGCCGCTCCCACAGGCTGTCCAGCAGTCGCTGCGACTGCTCGCGGTCGGGACTGGTGAACCCGCGCTCGGACAGCTGATTGAAGGCGGACTTGAACTCGCGCCGAGCCAACACCTCGACCTCGATCCCGAGGCGATCCAGCAAGCCCCGGTAGAAGTTGTGCTCGAGCGACAGGGGCGCCATCCCGACCAGCCCGGTCGGATGCACGACGACCTCCTGGCAGGCCGTCGCGAGGTAGTACGCGGAGTTCGCGGGGCCACCCTCGCCGAAGGAGTCGGCGACGGCGACGCTGAACTTGCCAGCCTCCCCGAACGCGACGACGGCGTCCCGCAGTTCCTCGATGACGGCGCGCGGGGCCGTCTCGAACCGAGGCCGAAGGACGAGACCGCGTACACGCTTGTCGCGGGAGGCCCGGGCCAACGCGGTGACCGAGTCTGCGAGCGTCAGCGCCCGGCCCCCGGTCAGCCGAGCCAGCGGGTTGCGATTCACCACCTCCGTCGGCGCCGACGGCAAGTCAAGCTCGAGGATCGTGCCCGACGGGACCCGTGCTACGAGCCGGGCGACGATTGCCATCGCCGCTAAAGAAGCGACGACAACGACCCCAGCGACTTCCGCACTACGAAGCGGGTGACGAACGAACACGCCGACCAATGCCGTCAGCCCAACGACGACAAGAGCCACCGCCCCGGCGACCATCAGGCCCGACAGAGCCCGCCGCACGTTCTTCATTGCTGTGCCTCCTCCAAGGTACCGAAGGTACTCGCGGGGGATCGGGTGAGCGGTAAGAGCGGCAGCGGCCCGAACGGGCGGAGAGCCCATGCGTCGCCGAGGGCCTCGTCGCCAGCCAGTGCAGGTCTGCCATGCCCCGCTGGGCCCTCCAGTTCGCGATCTCGCGGAGCGCGAGGCCGATGAAGCCGATGACGACGATTCCCAGGGAGAGCGCGAATGCGAGCCAGATCACCGACGATCCGGCGAGCACCCGGCTGAATCCGACCAGGAGCCCACCGACCACCACCGTCGCGGCGTCAAGGCCGCGCTGGGCCGGGCTGCGTGCAGCGTCGAGCTGCGCGGCCACGACTGCCACCACGATGCCGATCGCCACGGCGAACGCCACCCAGGACAGCGGTCCGGGAGCGAATGCCTGACTTGCTACGACTACGAACCCGCCGAGCGCGACGCTCAGCGCATTGGTCAAGAACTTCGTGCTCATCATTGCCTCGACTCAAGAATGAATAACAACAGCTTCCAGTACTTCGCCGGCTTCAGCTCACCGTCCGGTGAGACGTAGCCCGGTGGCGGTAGGCAGCGACAGCTGCACCACCGGCGAGCGCGATCGCCGCTGCTGCGGCGAGAGCCTTCCTCATCCACGCCTCCCTTCATCGCTCCCCGCGTTGTTGCGGCATTCGGTGCAACAACGGATGGGGCCCGATCATCTCCGAGCGGGCGCCGAGGAGATCGGGATGCGTGCGGGGAGGCGCGACGGCTCCTCGGAGGATGCCCGCGCGAGCCGTGAGCAACCGGCACGCCCCGGCCTGCGATCGGTCGGACCGACGACGGCTCTCCGCGGCACGGCCCCGGCGCGGGCCGTGGGCGCCACGCGGCCACGGCGCTACCACGGGCTGGGCTCGCGACAATGTGCTGCCCGGAGGCGCTTCCTGCACCGGCGAGGTGCGCTCAGGCGAGGCCGGACCGAGCCCGCTGGTCCGACGGCCAGCGATCGAGCCGATGCCCGCTGTCGGCGGGTGACGACGTGGCGAGCACGTCTCGTGGCCGGCAACCTCGTTCACCTCGACGTGCCGCCAACGGCGCCGGCGCTACCTGCGAGGTCCGTGATGGTGGCTCGCCAGTCGACGACGGCCGCGCGCCGGCGTCAGTCGCGCTGGCGCGGGCGCACGAAGGCTCGGCGCTCTGCCGCGCTCGCCATCTCGGCGTAGGCCGGTTCCAGCAGATCGGCGACGTCGCGCCCGCGCACCTCGAGAACGCCCCGCGGCAGCTGGCGCAGTACGGCACCCGCCGCCTCGTCGGCCTCGGGCCGGATCCGCACCCCGGCCAGCTCCGGGCCGGCCTTCCAGTAGCCGAGCAGGCACGCCGAGAGCGGCGGCGAGCTCGCCGTGGGGACCGGCAGCTGCTCCGCCGCGGCGGACCCTTCGCCCACGCGCAGCTCCCGCAACGCGCCGAGGAGCTGCTCGCGGCTTCGTCCCCGCCAGGCGAGCAGCGTGAACGGGTCGCGGTCGAACTCCTCCGCCACCAGATAGCAGACCGCGCCGACGTGCTTGCAGGGATTGGCCCAGTCCGGGCAGGTGCAGTCGGTCGCGAGGCGCGACGTGCGCGAGGGCAGGAGCGGGACGCCCTGGGCGGCGAAGACGTCCTCGAGCTCGTGGGGGATCTCGCCGGCGAGCAGCCGTGCCGCGTAGCCGGCCTGCCCGGCGAGCGCGGTGACGACGCGCCCCCATTCGTCGTCGTCGGCCGCCCGCATGGCGACCTCGACCCGGTACGGAGTGCGCCGCGTCCCCTGTACGAGCGCCGTGAACCGCCCGGCGCTCACGGTGAGCTCGAGCACCTGTCCACCCCGGGCGTAGGAGCGACCGCGCGTCGACCTGCCGCCGGCCATGGTGGACTCGATCGCGTCGAGGAAGCGCTTCGACCACCAGCTCTCCCCGATCGCTCCACGGCGACTCCGGGTCGTGAGCCCACCCTCGACCTTGATGGGCTTGGCCGGCGCGAACCGCTCCCAGCTCCGCCGGGGCCACCATCGGTCGCCGTCGTCTTCCTCGAAGGGGTCGGGTTCCTCGTAGGGATCGGGCTCGCCGGGGTCGGCCCCTTCGTCCCACTCGTCGTTCGCATCCCACTCGTCGTCGTCGGGACCGCCGGCGTCGTCGTCCCCGACGATTGCCCGGGTCACCAGCCGGCGAAGGCGCGTGAGCTCGAGCTCGTCGGCCTTCGACGGTCCCTTCCCCGCGCCCGCGGCGCGGCGCCCGGACTGCACGCGCTCGACCTGGGCGAGGAGGAACTCGAGATCGCTGCGCCGTAGTGTCGCCTCCCGGTCGCTCCTCGCCCCGCGCCCCGGGGTGGCGCCGCTCGACGTCCGGTCGCCCGGGCGTCTTGGGGAGCGGCCGCTGCGGGCCGGGCTCATGCGGCGCCCACCGCCCCTGCCGAGAGGCGGAAGACCTCGGCCAGCTCGTCGGTGGACAGCTCGGTGAGCCAGGCCTCGCCCGCGCCGACGACGCGCTCGGCAAGCTCGCGCTTGGACTCGATCACCTGGTCGATGCGGTCCTCCAGCGTGCCGGCGCAGACCAGCTTGCGCACCTGGACGTCGCGGCGCTGGCCGATGCGAAAGGCGCGGTCGGTGGCCTGGTTCTCGACGGCCGGGTTCCACCACCGGTCGAAGTGCACGACGTGGTTGGCCGCCGTGAGGTTGAGCCCCGTGCCCCCAGCCTTCAGCGACAGCACCATGATCGGCACGTCGCCCGCCTCGCTCTGGAACTCGCGGACCATCTCGTCGCGCCGCGTGCGGGGCACGCCGCCGTGGAGAAACGCGACCCGGCAGCCAAGGCGCTGCTGGAGGTGGTCGCGCAGCATCGCTCCCATCTCGGCGAACTGGGTGAACACCAGTGCCCGCTCGCCAGACTGACGCACCTCGTCGAGGAGCTCGACGGTCCTCTCGAGCTTGCCCGACCGGTTCCCGAGGGCCGAGCCGTCCCCCAGGTACTGCGCGGGGTGGTTGCACACCTGCTTCAGCCGCAGCATGGTGGCGAGCACGAGCCCCTTCCGCTCGATGCCCTCGGTCTCGTCGATCCGGCGCAGCATCTCGTCCACCACCGCCTGGTACAAGGTGGCCTGCTCGCGCGTGAGGCTGCACACGACCTTCATCTCGAGCTTGTCGGGCAGGTCCGTGATGATCGTGCGGTCGGTCTTCAGCCGGCGGAGCACGAACGGGCGAGTCAGGGTGCGCAGGCGCTCCGCGGCGTCCTCGTCGCGGTAGCGCTCGATGGGCACGGCGAAGTGCTCGCGGAAGGCCGAGGCCGGCCCGAGGAGCCCCGGGTTCAAGACCTCCATCAGCGACCACAGCTCGCCGAGGTGGTTCTCCACGGGCGTGCCGGTCAGCGCGATCCGGCGGGGAGAATCGAGGGCGCGAACCGCCTTGGTCTGCTTGGCCTCCGGGTTCTTCACGTTCTGCGCCTCGTCGAGGACCACCCGGCCCCACCGGATGCCGGCCAGCGCGGTCCGGTCCCGGTCGACCAGCGAGTAGCTCGTGATCACCACGTCGGCGCCGGCGACCTGGGCGGCGAGCGCGCCGGCTCGGGCCCTCGTCGCCCCATGGTGCACGTGGACCCGGAGGGCCGGCGTGAACCGCTCGGCCTCGCGCTGCCAGTTCCCGACCACCGACGTCGGGCAGACGACGAGCGTGGGCCGGCTCCCGGCAGTGGCGGGCGAAGTGGCTGGTGCCGTGGCGCTGGCGCGGCTCGTCGCGCGCGCGCCGTTGCGCTCGGGCGCCGGCGGCTGCGCCTCGGGCGCCGACCGCTCGGCCTGCATCAGCGCCAGCACCATCGCCGTCTTGCCGAGCCCCATGTCGTCCGCGAGGCAGGCGCCGAGGCCGGCGCGCTCGAGCAGGTCGAGCCACGCGACGCCGCGCTGCTGGTAGGGGCGGAGCTCGCCCGAGAACCCCTCGGGCGTCGGGCGGACCTCGAGGGCCTGCTCCAGCTCGCCGCGCAGCAGCGCTCCGAGCAGGCCGCCTGCCGCCACGCCGATCACGGGGACGCCGGCAGCCGGGTGCTCGGCGCCGGCCGCGACGCCGAGCACCTCCGCCACGCTCATGACGCGCTCGGACGAGCGGCGACCGGAGGCGAGGAACTCGACGAGCCTCTCCACCTCCCCCGGGCGCAGCTCCATCCACTTGCCCCGCACCCGCACGAGGGGCGCCTTCAGCTTCGCCAGGCGCCGCAGCTCGGCCATCTCGACCTCCGCGTCGCCGAGCGCGGCCTGCCAGTCGACGGCGCACAGCCCCTCCGCCGTGAGCAGCCCCGTGCCCTCGCCGGTGCTGCCCCGCGACGAGGCCCGTAGCTTCAGGCCGAGCCGGGACGAGGGGCGCCGCCACCAAGCCGGCAGCAGGACGCCGAACCCGGCCACTTCCAGTGCAGGCGCCACGTCAGCGAGGAAATGGTGCGCACCCGAAAGGTCGGTCTCGAGGCCGGTGGGTGCCGGCTCGCGTAGCGCCTCGGACAGCTCGGGGTAGACGCGCACCGCCCGTCCGAGCTCGGTCAGGAGGACCTCGTGCGGCGCGTCGAGGGTCCGGGTCGCACGGCGCAAGGTGGCACCGGATCGCCACACGTCGCCCGCCTCGACCACGAGGCTCAGGTCATCGGTCGCCTGCAGGAGCAGCTCCACACGCCAGGAAGCCTCCGGGCCCGACGTGTCGTGCCCGGGGTCGTCGACGTCGAGGTCGTCGTCCGGCTCGCGCAAGCGGAAGCACAGCCGCCAGGGGCCCCCAGGGGCCGCCGCGCCCGACCGCCACTCGGCGACCAGCCGCTCGAGCTTCGCCAGCTCCCCGGGCTCGGCCACCACCTCGGGCGAGTCGGCAGAGAGCGCCACCACCCACGCCTCGGCGGCAGACGGCGTCCGCTTCGCGGCGTGACGCGACGTCGGCGCCAGCGAGCGGCCGGCCCGCCGCAGGGACTCCCGGCACAGCGCGTCCGCGAAGGCGCCGAGCGCGTGCCGGACGATCGCCCCCGGGTCGGCACCCTCGGGGCTCGATGCCCCCGGCCGCCGAGCATCGGGACCGCCGCCTGCGGACGGCCCCGCCCCGAGCGACCGGCACACCGGCGGGAGCGCCGCCGCGAGCTGGAGCACGCGCTCCTCGTCGCTGCCGCCGCCGGCCGGCACCCAGCGTGCGAGGCGACGGCCGTCCGCCGCTACGGCGAGATCCGGGAGGACCCGTCCGCCGGCGACCAGCTCCAGCGCCAGACCGCTCACCGCCGCGAACGTCGTGACCGAGGCGCCCGGGTGAAGCTCGAGCGTCGCGCCGTCGGCGAGCACCAGGAGAAGGTCGAGCGCCGGCCCCGGGGCGAAGCGGAGGACCGGCACGACGAACGGCCAGAGGCCGGGGGGCTCCTCGCCGTGGCGTCGCGCCGACGCAGGTTCGTCGAGCTCCGGCCACGAGCGGACGAGCTGCGGTGAGGCGCTCGGCGCCGAGCGGGTGCCGGGCAGCCACACGACGGCCTCGCCGGTGACGGCGCCTGCCGCCACCGGCCCGACGAGCGCCGAACCCTCAGCTGCTGCCGCCTCGGCGATCCGGCTCGGCGCCGCGGCGAAGGGATGGGTCCGCGGCCGGGGCGTGGCGGGCGGGCGGCCACGCGGCGGTGGGCCGCTCGCCGGCAGCTCGCTGTCCTCGGCCCAGCAGAGGAGCTCGCCATCGTCGCGGTGGTTCCACAGCGCGTGCACGGCCAGCATGGACGCGAGCGTACCTAGGGCGCCTAGGTCAAGGCGGGACCCGGCACACCTGGGACAGCGCGGCCTGTGGCGGGCCGAGAGCGGCAGAGCCGCGAGCTCGACCCTCGGTCACCCAGCGAATGCGACGGGCAGTGTCCCCCGCTCGGAGTCGAGCTGGAGCCCCGGTCCTGGCGACGCGTCCGTCCATGCCTGGCACCCGGCTCGACGAGCGCATCGCACGGGCCAGGTCGCGCCTGTCAAGCCGCGGCGAGGTCGCTCGGCAGGAGCTGCTCGGTGATCAGGCGGGCGAACCGCTCGGGCCGGCCGTCGACGAAGCGCCGGCACAGCGGCAGGCCCTCCACGTAGCACGAGACGTACGAGCGCCAGGTGGGGTCCATCAGGAACTGGACCGACTTGGCGGCCCGCTCACGGGGCAGGAGCGCCAGCCGGGCCAGCTCCTCGACGACCGCTTCCGGGTCGGCGCCGTCCTCGTGGAGGGCGAAGGCGGCGTTCGCGCGCACCGCCGAGAGCGCCTCGCCCGCTTGCGCGACGACCGCGACCGTGTCGGGGTCGTAGGGGATGTGGAGCGGCCGGAAGTGCTCGGCGGCGAACGGCTCGGGCCGCCGGCCGACCACCACCTCGAGGCCGAGGTCGGCCAGGCCCTCGGCGAGCAGGCACTGCGGCGTCCCGACGAGGAAGATCGACTCCTCCCACCAGCGCCGCCGCCGCACGAGGCCGACCTCCTTGCGGGTGTGCTCGGTGTGGTGGCCCGGGTAGGCCTCGTGGGCGACGAGGTGGGCGAGCGAGGTGGAGAGCACCGGCAGGTCGACGTTGACCGCGACCCGGCGAGCGGAGCCCGCCGAGGTAGTAGTTGAAGCCGCTCCACGGTTGGTCGGTGACCAGCTCGAAGTCGACCTGCTCACCCGCGGGGAGCGCGAAGAGCCGGCCCGTCCGCTCGCGCAGGTCCTCGGCGAGCGAGCGGATCGCCGGCTCCAGCTTCTCCGGCGGCACGGCCTGCGCCTCCCGCCACGCGATCAGCCGCCCGGCGAGCGGGCCGGAGCCTGGCACCACCTCGTCGAGCGCCCGGTGCGCGGCGAGGATCTCCTCCTCGGGCACCCTCGTCGGGCGCACGCCGTAGCAGGCCTCCACCTCGTCGGCGTAGCCGACGTGCTCGCCGGCGAGGATCCGCGCGGACGTCAACACCCCGACCACCTGGGCACGGATCCAGCGGCGGCGCGCGGCCTCGGAGGACGTCCCCTCCACCGTCTCGGGTGCGGACCCGGGCAGGCCGGACGGGTCCCCGAGTGGCTCGCCGGCGTCGATGGCGACGAGCAGCGAGCGGGCATCGGCGACGAGGCGATCGGGAGGTGCCGCCGGCGCGGCGGCCGCGCGCCCGAGAGCGCCGGCGGCCCGTAGTAGGCGTCGACGAAGCCGTCGATGTGGCGGCCGAGCCCGAGGCCGAGCGTGAGGTAGCGCTCGACGATCCCGGGCGACCCGGGCCGGCCACGCGCCAAGGCTCGGTCCTAGCCGACGAGGCGGGAGCGCAGGAACTCGATCGTGCGGGTCCAGGAGCGCTCGGCGGCCTCGGGGGAGTACACCTCGGGACGGGTGTCGTTGAAGAAGGCGTGCTCGGTGCCGGCGTAGATGTGCATCGCGACGTCCTGATTCCCGGCCGCCCTGAGCGCCGCCTCCAGCTCGCGGACCCGCTCGGGAGTCGCCATCTCGTCGTGCTCGGCGTAGTGGCCGAGGACCGCACCGGTGAGCTTGGCGTAGTCGAGCTCGACGTTCGGCCAGGCGACGACGCCGTAGAAGGGCACGACGGCACGCAACTTGTCGGCCCGGAGCGCGGCGAGGATGAGCGCCAGGCCGCCGCCCATGCAGAAACCGACGACCCCGACGCCGTCGCCCTGCGAGCGCGCCGCCAGGGCGTCGACGGCGCCGGACATGTCCTTGGCCGCCTTGTCGAGCTGCATCGCCATCATCAGCTTCTGCGCCTCGTCGGGCTCGGTCGTCTTCTGCCCGTGGTAGAGGTCGGGAGCGAGCGCGACGAAGCCTTCGGCGGCGAAGCGGTCACACAGGTCCTGGATGTGGGGGACGAGCCCCCACCACTCCTGGATGACGACGACACCGGGCCCGTTGCCGCTCAGCGGCGTCGCCAAGTAGCCGTGGCCCGTCGTGCCGTTGCTCGGGAACTCGATCATCTCGCCCATGGGCCAGAAGCTACCCCGTCGGCCGGGGACGTGAGCAGTGAGGATCGACCGCCGCGGTCAGCTCCTACGTCGACGTCGTCGAAGGACCCAGGATCTCCTGCTCCCTGGCCTCGGCGACGACCTCGCCGCGGGTGAGCCCGGCTCGGGGGCGGCGACCGCTTCGAAGCGGTGGCCGGCCGTGCCGCCCGGTCGCCGCCGTTGCGACCGCCGGCGCGGCCACACGGCCGTCCGACGGTCGGATGCGCCGCCGCTCAGCGGCCGTTCTGGCGGGGGACGACGGTCTCCTCGACGATGAGGTAGATCGTCGCCGCCACCGGGATCGCCACGAGCGCACCGATGAGGCCGAGCAGGGACGCGCCGATCAGCGTCGCCAGGATCGTGAGCCCCGGCGAGACACGGACCGTGTGCTTCATCACCCTCGGATTGAGCAGGTAGTCCTCGAGGAAGCGGTAGGCGACGTAGAACGCGGCCGTCCCGATCGCGATCGGCAGCCCGCGCGTCAACGCAACCAGCGAGACGACGATGCCTGCGATCGTCGAGCCCACCATCGGGATCAGGTCGAGCAGCGCCACGAACAGCCCGAGGAGGAGCGGGTACGGCACGCCGAAGGCCACGAGCCAGACGAAGGTCAACACGCCCGAGACGAGGGAGGTGAGAAGGTTCCCGAGCATGTAGCCGCCGACCCGGTCGAACACCTCCTCGGTGAGCAGCCGCACCCGCTCGCGCCGGGTCCTCGGCACGAGGCTCAGCCAGAGATCCTGCACGGCGGGGAGCACGACCAGGAAGTAGATGGTGAGCGCGACGACGCTCACCGTCGCGACGCCGAGGGAGAGCACGACCCTGCCCGCGCCGATGACACCCCCCGCGACGGGGAGCTTGAGCGTCGCCTTGCCCTTGAGGTACTTGGTGAGATGCAGGTCGACCGCCAGCCTGCCGGCCCACCCCTTGCCGCTCGCGAGATCGGCCTTGTAGCGCGGATAGTTCACCGTGAGGGCGTGGATCTCGTGGGCGATCGGTGGGACGGCGGCGGCGATGAACGCGGCGATGACGCAGAGGAACGCGAACGTCACCGCGATGACCGCGAGGCCCCGCGAGAAGCCGTGGTGGATCAGCCATTCGAGCGCCGGGTTCAGGCCGATCGCGACGAACAGCGCGATCCCGATGATCACGAGCACGCTGACGATGTCGACGATGCCGCGCACCAAGATGTAGGCGACGGCGACGCCGAGCGCGCCGGTGAACCCCATGAAGAACGGGGAGCGCCGGTCGAACGGGCGCCCGGGCACCCCGAGCGGGCCGTCCGTCTCGGAGATCTCGGCTTCGACTCGCGGCGGGAGGATCAGCCCCTCGGGCGGCCGGGTCGTCGCCTCGACGACCTCGAGGTCGGCCCCGGCCGACGGATCGCTCGCGCCGTCTTCAGGTGTGAGGAGTGACACCGGTCTCTGATCAGTCGGGGGCGCTGCGCACGCGAAACGGCGCGCGACCGAGCAGGGCAACGCTCCGTTGCCGCGACGCGCCAAGCGCTGCCGAGGGCTTCGCGTCACGAATCGCCATCCTACGGGGGGATCGGTTGGTCCCTGCGGACCACACCATTACCGAACAATCAGCTGCCGAAACAACGAGGAACCGGGCCGCCCCGTGCGCAGGGGCCGTGACGGGTCCTGCGGCGCCTGCGATGCTGGCCGGATGTGCGCGCGTGCCCAGGCGTCCCGACGCAGCACGCGCCGCAGCCCGCGGCAGGACCCGGCCCGGCGGTTCCGCTGGCTCGCGCCCGGCGCGGCCGTGGTGGTCGCGCTGCTCGGCGCGGCCGGCGCCGCCGGAGCCGCAGCGTCCGCGAGCGACCGCCCGACGCCACCGGCTGTCGCGTCGGCTCCCTACAACATCCCGAACCCGTCGAGGAACCTCGCCCCGCCGCCCCTGCTCCAGAGCAGTGGCCCGTGCGTCCGGCGGGGCGCCGGTCCGGTCACCTGCCCCTCGCCATGCTTCGCCCACGGCCCGAGCGCGCCCACCCCGGACACGGCGGGATGCACGAAGCTCGGTGTCGAGGCGATCGACGAGGGACGCTCCGAGGAGCACCTCCGTCCGATCGTGCTCCCGGACGACTACACGCGTCTCGGCGTCGCCCAGCAGCTCTTCGTGCTGGTGAACCTCGAGCGCATCGCCCGGGGCGTGCCCCCGCTGGTCGGCCTCGCCGCCCCGCTCGACCTCGCGGCCGAGCAGGGCGCCGACCACGACGAGGATCCACCCGTGCAGACGAGCTACGGCGCGGTGCACGTCGTCGCGGTCGGTGACGTCTACGGCATCGGCGGCGCCTGGGCAGGTGGTCCGGTGAACGCGCTCGCGGCGCTCCAGGGCTGGATGTACGACGACGGGTGGGGCGGCAGCCGCAACGCCACCGAGAAACGTCGCCTGCACGAGCGCCACGGGCGCAGGGTGCTGGGGCCATCGCATGGAGCTCCTCGGCGAGTACAGCGGGACGGGCTGCCGCACCTGCGCCGCCGGTACCGGGTACTACCCGCCACAACGCTCCTACACGGTGCTCATCGTCCGCCCGGCGCGCGTGCCGCGGCTCGTCTTCGGCTGGGACACGAGCGTGCTCCCCCACCTCCCCGCCGGCTACGAGCGGGTGCGGGCACCGTAGCCCGACTTCGGCGGTTACCCGCGGGACGGCTCGCCGGCCCGCGGGTCAGGAGGAGCCACCCCGAGCGCGGGACGTCCCCTTACGGCTCGGAGGTGACCTTGGGGGCGTCGGAGGAGCTCGGGAGGAAGAGCTCCTCGACGGCGTCGGGCGGGAGCGGGCGCGAGTAGTAGAAGCCCTGGCCGTGGTCGCACTGCTCGCGCTGCAGCTGGGCGAGCTGGGCCTCGTCCTCGATCCCCTCGGCGAAGGTGTCGAGTCCGAGCGTCTTTCCGAGCTGCACCAGGGTGTGGATCGAGGGCGCGTGCCTCGGTCGAACGGGCGATGCCGTTGATGAACGAGCGGTCGATCTTCAGCGCGTCGACGGGGAACTGGCGCAGGTACGCCAGTGAGGAGTAGCCCGTGCCGAAGTCGTCGATCGCGATCCGCACGCCGATGTCCTTCAGCGAGCGCAGCCGGCGAGAGGTCGAGTCGGCGTCGCGCATCAGGACCGTCTCGGTGAGCTCGAGCGTGAGCAGGCTCGGATCGAGGCCGCTGTCGACGAGCGCGGACTGCACGTCGCCGGGGAGGTCGTCCGACTCCAGCTGGCGGCCGGAGACGTTGACGGAGAGCGGGACGATCCGGCCCTCGCGGCTCCAGCCGGCCGCCTGCGCGCACGCCTCGGCGAGGACGAAGCGTCCGATCGCCCCGATCTGCCCGCTCTCCTCGGCGATCGGGATGAAGTCGTCCGGCCCGATGAGCCCCCTCGTCGGGTGCTGCCAGCGCACCAGGGCCTCGACGCCCGTCATCGCGAGGGTCCGAAGGTCGAAGGTCGGCTGGTACTCGACGAAGAGCTGGCCCTTCGCGATGGCGACGCGCAGGTCCATCTCGAGCGCGAGACGGTCCTGGACGGCGAGCTGCATCTCCGGATGGAAGAGGACGTAGCGGCTCTTGCCGGCCTGCTTGGCCTGGTAGAGCGCCACGTCGGCGTCGCGGAGCAGCTCGTCGGCCCCTGGACGCGCCCCGACGGCGACACCGATGCTCGCACGCACCGAGAGGGAGACCCCCTCGAGGCCCTCGAGGACGAACGGCTCGGCGAGGACCTCGAGCACGCGCTGCGCGACGACGTCGGGACCGGCGTCGAGCGAACGGCCCTCCACCAGGACGACGAACTCGTCGCCGCCGAGGCGGCCGACGCTGTCGCTCGGCCGCACGGCGGTGGCCAGGCGCTCGGCGACCGCCTGGAGGAGCTGGTCGCCGCGCTGGTGGCCGAAGCTGTCGTTGATGTCCTTGAAGTTGTCGAGGTCGATGAACAGGACGCCGATCGCGAGCGGCTCCCGGCGCGCTCTCGCGAGCATCTGCTCGGCGCGGTCGACGATCAGGGCGCGGTTCGGCAGTCCGGTGAGCGAGTCGTGCAGGGCCTGGTGGCGCAGCTCCCCCGTCCGCTCGTCGACGAGGAGCAGCGCCCGCTCGCGCGAGCGGGTGAGGAGACGGAGCACGAGGAAGAGCAGGAAGGTCACCCCGAGGACGAGAAGGCCGACGATCAACGCCTCGGCGAACGCTCCGGAAGACGACCCGCCGACGATCGTGATCATCCAGTGCCCGTCGCTGCCCGCGGGGGCGGTCCTGGTGAAGGTGTTGTGCGCGCTCGCCGTGCCGGCGGAGCCGACCTGGATCGCGGCGGCGCCCGTCGGGACGTAGGCGAGGTGCACGGCGAAGCCGGCGACGTTGCCGAGCGCGGAGCGGAGGGTCTCGGCACCGCTGAAGGTGCCGAGCGCCCAGCCGACGAGGTCGGCCCGGCGGGCCGCGAGCGTCGCCGGCACGACGCCGCCGCGGTAGACGGGCTCGGCGATGAAGAACACGCCCGGGTAAAGCGCGACCGGCGGCGCGATGGCGAGCGTGGCGCTGTCGGTCGCGTCGGCCAGCGCGTCCGGGAACGGCGAGAGCGAGCCGAGCGGGGCGCAGAAGTCGAAGGTGGCGACGTCGGTCTGCGTGGCGCTGCCCTCGTAGTAGCCGAGGCGGGAGAGGCAGTACTGGGCGCGGCTCCCCGCCGGGTAGGGGGTGAAGCTCGCCGGGGACGGGGTGTGCGCGTTCGCCACCGGGTCCGCCGCCACGGCCTCGGCGAACGCGTGCAGGTCGGCGCGGGGCACGCGCTCGACGTAGGAGAATCCGAGGCCGCCCGGGTAGCGCGCGGGCACGCCGACGGCCCGGTACCAGGTGACGTACTGGCGGTTGGTGAGCGAGGGGAAGGCGCCGAAGAGGGCCTGTTGGGAGGCGACGAAGTCGGCGTCGCGGTCGATCGCGGTGACGAGCGAAGAGGAGATCGACGTGGCGTTCGTCTTGAACGCCTCGCGGGCGCGGCCCGCCACCGCCGAGTACCACGCGGTCGCGCCGATCACGGCGGCGCAGAGGCCGATCACGAGCATGGCCCAGATCGCGACCGACCAGCGCCGCGAGGGCGCCCGGTCGACGCGCACAGGCACCTCAGGACGGGGATCCTCGTGCTGCACTGCTTCGCCTCCTACCGGGTCCATGCGCTGGCCGCCGCTCCGGCCACCGGGGAGGTGCCCCGGAGCATCCGCGAGATGGCTCTCTAACGGCAGATTCGCGGCGGCTCTGTACGGGACATTTGACCCTGCTCGCGTGCGCACCCGGCGGGGCCGTCATCTAGCGGAGACGGCCGGGCTGCGAGCGCCGTTCGACGCTTTCGACCAGCGGTTCGTCGAGCGGCGGGGCGTTCAGCGACGCGTTGGCGGGTCGCGCTCGAGGTACCGGCCGTCCGGCGGGGCGAAGCCGAACCGCTGGTAGAGGCCGTGGGCGTCGGAGGTGTGCAGCATCCACCGGAAGCCGGCGCCCGGGCCGCGCTCGATCATCTCCTCCACGAGCGCGGCGCCGAGGCCCTGCCCCCGGTACGCCGGCTCGACGTAGACGTCGGCCAGGTACGCCACCGCGTAGCCGTCCGAGAGCGCCCTGGCGAAGCCGACCATGCGGCCGCCCGCGCGCTCGTAGGCGCCGACGACCCGCCACGCCCCGGCGACCTGGGCCTCGACGACGTCGCGGGTCCGCCACCGCCCCCAGTACGCCTGCTCGGAGAGGAACGCCCACACGGCGTCGAGCTGGATCCGGGCCGGGTCGTCGGCCAGCTCGAACGCGCCGAAGGATCGCGCCACGCCCGTAGAAGGTAGCGGCGCCCCCAACGGGCGGTCGCCGCCCGCTTCAGCGGGCCGGCGTGTTGAGCAGCTCGGCCGGCGCCGGGCAGTCGGCGCGAGCGAGCGCGGTGAGGGGGTCCGTCGGGCCGTCGGGCCCGACGACGCGCGCCGCCTCCCCGGCGGCGAGCAGTTGGCCGCCTGCAGCACTCGAGGCGCACGCCGCGAAGAGCGGCCCCGGCAGGACCCGCCCGACCCCGGCGACGACCCAGAGCTCGAGCCCGGCCGCCCGCGCGGCGCGTGCGAGCTCGGCGGCGTCGACGTCGAGCACGTAGCCGTCCGGCCCGGCGGCCCGTGCATCCACCACCACGAGCGGCCGCCCGGCGAGCGCCTCCGCGATCTCCTCCGAGAGGAAGCCCGTGACCTGGACGTCTGCCCCCCGGCCGCCGCGGCGAACAGCCTCGTCGCGTAGCGCAACGCGGACGGCGAGCCGACGAGGCGCACGACGCAGTCGGGGCGCTGTGCCAGCGCGTCGGCGGCGCTCCCGCTCGCCGCGGTCGCGACGAGTGCGCCCGCGGGGAACGCAGCGGCCAGCTCCTCGATGGTGGGGTCGTCGGAGATCCGCGTCGCGGCAAGGCGCGCCGCGGCGGCGGGGTCGGCCGCGGAGAGCACGTGTGCCGCGGTCCACCACAGCGGGCCGCAATCCGGGTGGAACTCGAGCAGTCGCCGGCAGGCGACGACGAGCGCCCGGGGGTCCCGGGCGAGGTCCTCGAGCGCCTCGGCTGCCTCGACGGCGAGCATGCCGGCGTCGGCGTCCCCGGCCCGTGCGACGAAGCGGAGGCGCTCGATCGGGTGCATGACTGCAGGGTACCGAGACCCGGGCTGGACGCGGGCCTACCGGCCGGCTCAGCTCGGCAGCCGTCTCCACAGCGCGGTGGGGAGGAGCCGGAGCAGGCCGAAGAGCGGTCGGAGGAAGGACGGAGCCCAGACGACCCGATCGTTGCGCTCGATGCCGCGCACGACGGCGGTGGCGACCGCTCCGGCGCTCAGGGCGAACGGCTGGACGGGGCGCCCCGTCGTCATCTTCGTGTGGACGAAGCCCGGGCGCACGATGGTCACGGCCACCCCGCTGCCCGCGAGCGTGTCGGCGAGGCCCTGGGCGAAGCCGTCCAGACCCGCCTTCGCGGCGCCGTAGACGAAGTTCGCCCGCCGGACCCGGTAGCCGGCGACCGAGGAGAGCACGACGATCCGTCCCGAGCCCTGGGCTCGCAGCACGCGGGCGAAGGCCGTCGCGGCAGCGGCGGGGCCCCCGAAGTTCACCGCGATGGACCGGCCGACCTCGGCTGCGTCGAGGGCGTCCAGCTCGGCCGTGCCGAGCAGCCCCACGGCGACCAGCACCAGGTCGATGGCGCCGAGCGTGCGGGCCGCGTCGTCGGCGAGGCCCTCCAGCGCGTCGACGTCGGTCACGTCGAGCTCCACCGTCTCGACCCGCTCCACACCCGCCGCGCGCAGCCGCCCGGCGGCCACCTCGAGCGAGGCGGCGCGGTGGGCCGACGAGCAGCGCGGCGCGCAGCCGTGACCTGGCGAGCTGCTCCAGGATCTCCACGGCGAGATCGGAGCCCCCGCCGATGACGGCGGCGGTCTGCGGCATGCCGGTGACGTCGTTCACAGGCTTCTCCTCAACCACATGCTCGGTGCCCACATGCTCGGTGCCCACATGCTCGGTGCCCACATGCTCGGTGCCGGACGCGCCCGGTCGTCGGTCCGCCGCCGCCCGGACGGGCGCGAGCTCGCGACCACCGGTCGCCTCAGCCGACGATCCCGCCCCGCGTCATGGCGAGGACGTCGAGCGCCCGGTCGACCTGCTCCTCGTCGAGCAGCCCCATCTCGAGCACGACGCTTCGCAGGTCCTTGTTCTCGGCGAGCGCCTTCTTCACCACCTTCGCGGCGTTCTCGTAGCCGATGTACGGATTGAGCGAGGTGACGACCGAGGGCGAGGAGAGCGCGTACTGCCGGCAGCGCTCGGCGTCGGCCTCGATGCCGGCGACGCACTTGTCGGCGAGGGTCACGGATACCGAGGCGAGGAGGCGGATCGACTCGAGGAGGTTGCGACCGATCACCGGAAGCATGACGTTCAGCTCGAAGTTGCCGGCCGCGCCCCCGAAGGCGACCGCCGCGTCGTTGCCGACGACCTGCGCCACGACCTGGCACACCGCCTCGGGGACGACCGGGTTCACCTTGCCCGGCATGATCGACGAACCCGGCTGCAGGTCGGGCAGGCGGATCTCGGCCAGGCCGCAGCGGGGCCCGGAGGACATCCAGCGCAGGTCGTTCGCCGCCTTGTAGAGCGAGACGGCGATCGTGCGGAGCATCCCGGAGGCCTCCACCAGGGCGTCTCGCGCGCCCTGCGCCTCGAAGTGGTCACGCGCCTCGGAGAGCGGGAGCCCCGTCGCCTCGCCCAGGCTCGCGATGACCGCGGCGGCGAACCCCGCCTTGGCGTTCAGCCCCGTGCCGACGGCGGTGCCGCCGAGCGGGAGCTCGCCCACCCGCGCCAGCGTCGCCTGGAGCCGCTCGATGCCGTGCTCCACCGCGGCCGCGTAGCCACCGAGCTCCTGGCCGAGGGTGACTGGGGTCGCGTCCATCAGGTGGGTGCGCCCCGACTTCACGACGTCGGCGAACTCGGCGGACTTCGACCGGAACGTCCGGGCGAGGTGGTCGAGGGCCGGGACGAGCTCGCCGGCGATCTCTTGTGCGGCCGCCAGGTGGATCGCGGAGGGGAACGTGTCGTTCGAGGACTGCGACGCGTTCACGTGGTCGTTCGGACGCACCTCCCGGCCGAGGCGGTCGCCGGCGAGATGGGCGAGGACCTCGTTCATGTTCATGTTCGTCGAGGTGCCCGACCCGGTCTGGAAGACATCGACCGGGAACGCGTCGTCGTGGTCGCCCGCGACGACCTCGCCAGCCGCGGCGGCGATCGCCCTGGCGACGTCGGCGTCGATCACGCCCATCTCGGCGTTGACCGCCGCAGCATGTCCTTTGATCAGCGCGAGGGCGTGCACGAGCGCACGCTCGACCGGCTGGCCGGAGATCGGGAAGTTCTCGATCGCCCGCTGGGTCTGGGCACCCCACAGGGCGTCGGCGGGCACACGCACCTCGCCCATGGAGTCGTGCTCGACCCGGTATCCCACATCTGAGGGAGAATCCCCCGCAATTGAGGGAGATTTCTCGTCCTCGTGTCGACCGCCCACAGCGGCTCCTTCCCGTGTTGCTCCATCCATAAGCCGTCCGCAACCGCGGACCCATCCGCGAGCTCACCGTAGTGGTGGCCGGTGCGACCTGGCGAAACGTGAAAAACCTTGCAATGTCGGGCAGGCGCCGTTAGGTTCTTCCGGCATTGTGAGGTCTGCCGAGAGAACTCTCGCGGCATCGCTGGTGCGTGATCCCGGGAGTCGGGCCCGCCGCGGGGCCAGCGAACGGCAACGGCGGAGCGCAACGCTCGTCGGCGTGGCCCTGACGCTTCTTGCAGGCATCGTCACCCCAATCGCCGTCGCGACGGGCGGAGCGGGAGCGACGTCGGTGACGACGCTGCGCTCGAAGGCGGCGTCGATCGCCCAGCAAATCGACACCTTGCAGACGAAGATCCAGGTCCTGTCGGAGGAGTACGACCAGGCCCGGGTCCGCAACGCGGCGCTGCACAAGCAGATCGGCGCCGATCAGTCGGCCCTCGACAAGGCCGAGAAGAACGTCTCCCACGACAGCGTCAACCTCCGGCGCGAGGCCATCAACGCCTACGTGAACAACGGTGCCAGCGCGGGACTGTCCAGCCTGCTGTCGACCAGCGCGAACGCCCTCCCTGCCCAGCAGACGTACATGGCCGTCGCCTCCTCCAGCCTGAACACCTCGATCACGACCTTGAAGGACTCCGAGCACCAGCTGAGCGTCCGCCAGTCGACCCTCTCGGAGGCCGAGACACAGGAGGCGTCGACGATCGCCACGCTGGCGAGCGCGCAGCAGAACGCCGAGACGCTCAAGTCCCAGCTGGAGTCGACCCAGTCGAACATCTCCGGGCAGCTGGCCGCGGCCGTGCGCCAGCAGGAGGCCGCGCAGCAGCCCGCCGCCGTGGTCGCGGCGGCGCCGACCATCCAGCAGGCCCAGGCGCAGCCGCCGCCACCGGCCCCCGCTCCCGCCTCGACCCCGACGACCTCGGGAGGCGGCGCGGCGGGCACGGCCGTCCAGGCGGCGCTCGCCCAGATCGGGACGCCCTACGTCTGGGCCGGCTCGACGCCGCACGTCGGCTTCGACTGCTCCGGCCTGACCATGTACGCCTGGGGCCAGGCGGGCGTGAACCTCAGCCACAGCGCCCAGACGCAGTACGACGAGATCCCTCACGTCTCGCTGGACGAGCTCCAGCCCGGTGACCTCGTCTTCTACGCCTCGGGCGGGTACATCTACCACGTCGTGATGTACATCGGCGGAGGCCGGGTGGTCCAGGCCGAGGAGACCGGCACGCTCGTCCAGATCACCCCGCTGTGGCCCGGCGCCTACGCCGCCGGGCGTCCGTAGCGCCGCCTCGCCGCACGGCCGCATCGGCGCGGCCCGGCCGAGCTGCGACGCTCCGGCACTTCCGCGTAGTCTCAACAGATGCGCGCCGCCGTCATCGTCGAGGGCGCCGTCGGCTGCGATGAGCGACCTGACCCGGTCCCGGGCGCCGGCGAGCTGCTGGTCCGGGTGCGCGCGGCGGGTCTGAACGGCGCGGACCTCCTGCAGCGCGCTGGCCGCTACCCGCCGCCTCCCGGCACGCCCGCCGACCAGCCCGGGATGGAGTTCGCCGGGGAGGTCGAGGCGGCCGGCGCCGGCGCGACGCGCTTCTCGCCGGGCGACCGGGTGATGGGCATCGTCGCCGGCGCGGCGCAGGCGGAGCTCGTGGTCGTCCACGAGCGCGTCGCCATGCCCGTCCCCGACGGGCTGTCGTGGCCGGAGGCGGGCGGCTTCCCCGAGGTCTTCACCACCGCCCACGACGCGCTGTTCACCCAGTGCGGCCTGCGCCTCGGCGAGCGCCTGCTCGTGAACGGCGCGGCCGGCGGGGTCGGCGTCGCGGCCGTCCAGTTGGCGGTCGCGAACGGGTCGAGCGTCGTGGCGAGCGTCCGCTCGCCGGAGCGCCGGGAGGCGTTGGCGTCATTCGGCGCGACGCCCGCCGCTCCCGACGACGCCTTCGGCCTCGGGCCCTTCGACGTCGTGCTGGAGCTCGTCGGCGGCCCGAACCTCCCCGCCGACCTCGACGCGCTCGCCACCGGCGGCCGGATCTCGGTGATCGGCATCGGCGCAGGAGCCACGGCCGAGGTGGGGCTCGGCCTGCTGATGGCGCGGCGGGCCCGGGTGCACGGATCCACGCTGCGGGTCCGCCCGCTCGAGGAGAAGGCGCTCGCCGCCCGCCTCGTCGAGCGCCACGTGCTGCCACAGCTCGCCGCGGGGCGCGTGCGCGTCCCGGTCGAGGCGACCTTCCCCCTCTCCGACGTCGGCGCGGCCTACGAGCGCTTCGCCGCCGGCGGCAAGCTCGGGAAGATCGTCCTCCTCGTGGACGGGATGTGAGGGGTCCCGACCGCTCCGCCGACGGCGCCCGCCGCGGCGACACCGCCCTCGAGCGGCTCCGGACCATCGTGGGTGCGCCGGGCGGGGCGTTGCTCGTGCTCCGGGCATTCCTCGGGGTCACCTTCACCTTTGCCGGGCTCCAAAAGCTCGCCAACCGGAACTTCTTCCGGGCGAGCGCGCCCGGCTCGTTCCAGGCCCAGCTGCGCTTCGCGATGGCGACGAGCCCGATCCGCGGGCTGCTCGGCGCGATCGACCACGTCGGGGTGTTCGTCGCCGTGCTCATCGCGATCGCCGAGGTCGCCGTCGGCATCGGGACGCTCCTCGGGCTCCTCGGACGGCTCGCCGCGGCCGGCGGGATGCTCTTGTCGCTCTCGTTCTTCCTCACGATCAGCTACTCCACCAGCCCCTACTACTACGGCTCGGACATCGTCTTCTTGTTCGCGTGAACGCCGTTCGTCCTCGGCGGGTCCGGGCCGCTCTCGCTCGACGAGCGACTCGCACGCGAGCACCGCGAGGCGCTCCGCCACGCGCCCGTGGGCACGGGCGAGGCCGTCATCGACCGGCGCGCCGCGATGCGCCGGATCGGCACCGTCGGCGTCGTCGCCGCGGTCACGGCGATCGCGGCGGGCATGGCCGCCGCGATCGGGCGGCTGGTCGGTTCCGGAGCCGCCGGCACGACGTCTGGCGCGCCGTCGCTCGGCACGGGGACGACCACCGGCACCGGAGCGACGACCAGCAGCACGTCGAGCGGGGGTGCGGCCGGCGGGAGAACGCCCGCCGGCCAGAAGATCGGCCCCGCCTCTGCCGTCCCGGTGGGCGGCGCGGCCAGCTTCATCGACCCGATCCAGCACATCCCGGCGTACGTCGTCCAGCCGGTGAAGGGAACGTTCGTCGCCTTCTCGGCGGTCTGCACCCACGCCGGGTGCACCGTCGGCTTCGAGCGCTCGGTCCAGGAGTTCGTCTGCCCGTGCCACGGCTCGATCTTCGACGCCAAGACCGGCGCGGTGCTCCAGGGGCCGGCGCCGTCGCCGCTACCGAGCCTCACCGTCGCCGAGGGCGCCGACGGTGAGCTTTACGTCGACAGCTGAGTGGCCCCGCGGCCCGACCGCCCGCGGGTCGGGCGGTCGACGTCCGGCCACGGCAGTGCCACGGAGGATCGCCGCCGCCCTCGCGGCGCTGCCGGCTCCAATCGACCCGACCGCTGACGCCCTCGTCCTCGAGCTCGAACGCGCAGTCATCGGCCTCGCGGCCGCACCTGCCTGCTCCGCGGAGGGAGTGCCGCCCGGACGGCGTCTCCTCGGCGCCAGACGGGCGCGCTCCGCCCGGCTGCCTGCCGAGCGGTACATGCCGGCTGGTCTCGGGGCCTGACCGACGCCGGGCCGACGGGAAGTGCCGCCTCGGCCCCGCCAACGTGGGCGAGTCGGCGACTCCCGATGGTTCGCGAGAACAGCGGACAAGGGCGCGGGTCGGTCGGACGCCTCCAGCCCGGTGATGCGCTGCTCAGCTCGCCGTGACGCGGATCCAGTTGACCAGCATCTTGGCCGGGAACACCGTCGCCTCGTTGGGGAGGCCCGAGGACGTGCCCCCGACGCTCAGGTCCAAGACGATGGCGAACGGGGCCTCGAACGACATGTCCCAGGCGCTTCCCGCCTCGGACGCGGTCAGCGTCTGCGTCGTCTGACCGTCGACCTGCCACTGGATCTGCGTCGGGCTCCACGTGAGGGAGTACGTGTGCCAGTCGGCGACGGACTCCCCGGCCGGAAGTGACCAGCCTGTGCCGAAGGCGAAGTCGCTGCCCCCGTGCGCGTACTGCTGCACGATCCCCGGCTGCTGGCCGACAGCCTCCATGACGTCGATCTCGCCGCACGGCGGGAACGACTCGCTCGCGCACTTCGTGCCCTGCAGCCAGAACGCCGGCCAGAGTCCCTGCCCGGTCGGCAGCTTGATCCGTGCCGAGAACGTCCCGTACGTCTGGGACCACGAGGACGTGCCGCCAGCTGCCCAGTCGAGCATGGTGAGACGTGCGCTCGTGTACGTGCAGGGAACCGAGCCGCACGAACCGCTCGCGCCCCTGTCGGCTTCCAGGACCAGATCGCCCTGACCGTCCAGGTAGGCGTTGGACATCGAGAAGTACGTGGGGCTCTCGTTGCCGCAACCGTCGGTCCAGCAGGGGTCGTTGTACCAGTAGGTCCCGTTCAGGCCGTAGTTCGGCCCCGCGCCGACCGGGCCGTTGAACTCGTCGTCGAACGTGAAGGGTCCCCCCTGAGGAGGGGTGGTGGTCGACGGCGCGGCAGTTCCGGGCGGGGGCGCCTCCGACGTGCTGCTCGCTGCCGCGACGATTGGGGGGACGATCTTGCCCGCCTGTCGTACGGTCAGCTGGTACGCCTCCTTGCGGAGGCCCGTCGGTGTGACCGTCAAGGTGAACGTACGCGCCCTCGGGGACCGGTTCGGTCCGATCACCACTCTCCGGCGCACGATCCCGCTGCGGCAGGGCACGGTCCCGCCGAACCCACGCACGGCCGGATGACTCGATAGCCGGCAGACCCGGCTGCGCGACACTCGTGCGCTCACGACGAAGCCGCCACCGGCGGCCGGGAGCGTCTTCACTGCTCGTCGAAGCTGAGATTGCCCGCCCGATGCCGCGGCGCCCGTGACCGTCAACGTCAGCACCGCCACCGCCAGCGCGAGCCTCGACAGGAGTCGGACGCAGCGTTGGCGCGGACGCTGCCTGCTGTGAGCGTGCCGCCGCGCCCGGTCCACCCGTCGCCCGGAAGTTCGACGCACCGAGAAGCCGGATCCCACGGACCGAGGATGCCGCGGCGGACCTGGCCCGGCTAGGGCCGATGGACCATGCCGGTCGCCACCGGTTTGCCGACCGTCGCGGGTGCAGCGCTGGTCCCGTCGGGCTCCACGGGGGCAGCTGGGGCCGGTTGGTCGCGGCTCACCGCTCCCGGCGACGCTCCCCGGTCAGCCACCACGCCGCCGGCAGGAGCCCGGCCGCGAGCCCCATCTTCACGGCGTCGCCGATGACGAAGGGCGTGAACCCGAGCGAGAGCGCCTTGGCGAGCCCGACATGCGCGTCCAGCGCGAGCCACGTGACGCCCGGGACGTAGATGCAGAGCTCGCCGGCGAGCATCGTCGGCAGCGAGCGGAGGACGCTGCGGTCGGCGCCCCGCTCCGCCAGGCGGCCACAGACCGCCGAGGCGAGCACGAAGCCGAAGATGTAGCCGGTCGAGGCCCCCTGCCAGCCCCCCGAGTGATCGACGAACCACGGCAGGCCGAGGAAGCCGAGGCCGGCGTAGACGACGCTCGCGGCGAGCGCCCGGCGGAAGCCGAGCGCGCAGCCCGCCACGAGCACGCCGAGCGTCTGGCCGGTGATCGGTACCGGTGTCCCGGCGACCCGGACGGAGAACTGGGCGAGCAGCCCGACGAGGCAGGCGGCGCCGAGCACGAGGGCGACGTCACGGACCCGCTCGCCCGGGACGAGGTCCGCGAGGACGAGGGGGCGGCGGCGGGAGAGGGCGGCGGTCGGCTCCATGGGCTGCGAGGGTACCCGCTGGTGCGGGCCGCGAGGGCCGCTACTGGCCGGCCCGCGCCCTGGCGGCGCGCGCCGCTTCCGCGAGCCGCAGCGCCGGGACGAGCCACGGGGCGAGCGCGCCGGCGCTTCCGCCAGCGCCGCCCCCGTCGGCGAACAGGTCGGCCGGGTCGACCCAGCGGGTGGCCGCGACCTCCGACGGGTCGGGGACCGGGTCGCCCTCGGCGCGCCCGACGAGCACGTGATCGAGCTCGTGCTCGACGAGGCCGCTCGACGGACAGGTCGCCCGGTAGACGAAGCTCCCGACGTCGGTGAGCGTCGTCGACCAGCCGAGCTCCTCGCGCACCCGCTCCTCGGCCGAGCGCACCAGCTCCTCCCCGGGGCCGGGGTGGCTGCAGCAGGCGTTCGCCCACACGAGCGGGAAGTGGTACTTCGCCGCGGCGCGCTGCTGGAGCAGCGTCCGGCCGTCGTCGCGGTACAAGAACACCGAGAAGGCGAGGTGGAGCCGGCCGGGCGGGCGGTGCGCCTCCAGCTTCGCGGCCTCGCCCTGCACCGCCCCGGAGGGGTCGACCAGGACCACGGTCCCCCGCTCACCCACCTGCTCGCTCCTCCTGGCCGGCTGTCCGTCGTGTCGCACCCGCCAGCCGGCACGTCGGCCGGCGGCGGTCGGGCAGAATGCTACCGGCGGCCCGTCCCGGCAGATCCTTGCGGCACGGTGCGTCCCGACCTCGACGAGGAGGAGGCGCGTCCATGGAGTACCGGCGACTCGGACGGTCCGGCCTCAGGGTCAGCGTGCTCTCGTTCGGCTCCTGGGTGACGTTCGGGCCCCAGCTGAACGGCGACCTCGCGAAGAACTGCCTGGCGGCGGCGCACGACGCCGGGGTCAACTTCTTCGACAACGCCGAGGCCTACGCCGGCGGCGAGTCGGAGCGGATCATGGGTCAGGCGCTGCGCGACCTCGGCTGGCCCCGCGCCAGCTACGTCGTCTCGACGAAGTTCTTCTGGGGCCTCTCCGACACCGTCAACATGCGCAGCACCCTCAACCGCAAGTACCTGCTCCAGGCGATCGACGGCTCGCTCGAGCGGTTCGGCTTCGACTTCGTCGACCTGGTCTTCTGCCACCGGCCCGACCCGGCGACCCCCGTCGAGGAGACCGTCTGGGCGATGCACGACATGGTCTCGTCCGGCAAGGCCCTCTACTGGGGCACCTCGATGTGGCCCGCCGATGACATCCGTGCCGCCTACGAGATCGCCGAGCGCCACCACCTCCACAAGCCGGTGATGGAGCAGCCGCAGTACAACCTCCTCGACCGGACGAAGGTGGAGATCGAGTACGCCCGTCTCTACGAGGACCTCGGCCTCGGGCTCACGACGTGGAGCCCGCTGGCCTCCGGGCTGCTGAGCGGCAAGTACGCCGACGGCGTCCCCGCCGGCTCGCGCGCTGCGCTGCCCGGCTACGGGTGGCTGCGCGAGCAGCTCGTGGACCCGGCCGCGAACGCCAAGGTCGCCCGGCTGAAGGGCATCGCCGGCGAGCTCGGCTGCACCCTCGCCCAGCTCGCCATCGCCTGGTGCGCGACCAACCCGGCCGTCTCGACGGTCATCACGGGGGCGAGCCGCGTCGAGCAGGTCGAAGAGAACCTCGCCGCCCTCGAGGTCCTCGGTCGCCTCGACGACGACGTGCTGGCCAGGATCGACACCGCGCTGGCCTGAGGAGCGCGCCCACCGGTCGGGTCGACTGGTCCGGACCGACCGGTCCGGGGCGGGGCTGCGAGGCGGCGGCCGTCGCCGCGCCCCCTCGCCGGGCACTGAGAGCGCGTGAAACATCACGCTGTGTGACGATTGGCGTCGCCCGGACTATCCTGCGGCCTCCGGAGGCCCGCTCCGGCGCGCCGAGCGTCGCTACGGACCTCCGGGGAGCGGATCGTGCGAACGGACGGACCAAGGTGACCGACGACCGGGGCGTGCAGCGCTCAGGCCCGGCCGCGGTGCGCGCCGACCTCGTCGATCGCCTGGCGCCCTACCTGGTCGCGTCGTTCATCGTCGTCAACCGGGAGGGCCGGATCGTCTCGGGGATCGGGCCGCCGGACGGCCCGCTCGACATCTCGGCGAGCATCGGGACGCACGCCTTCGACCACGCCCACCCCGACGACCTGCCGAGGATCTTCGAGCTCGCCCTGGAGGCGCTCGGCACCGAGCCCGGCTGGCGCTCGCTGTGGACGCTGCGGCTCCGACCTCCTGGGGGTACGTGGACCCTGCACGAGCTGCTCGTCGTGAACCGCACCGACGACCCGGTGATCGACGGCTTCGTCCTCAGGATCAGAACGCTGGCCGAGGCGGACAGGACGATCCCCTCGCTCTCGGTCCCGGACTACCAGCTGGAGCTGGAGTCACTCGCCGGTGCGGTCCCGCTCCCGGTCGTCTTCGTCGGGCCGACCGGCGTCGCGCACTTCGCCAACGCCGCCGCCCACGAGCTGTGCGGCGAGTGGGCGCACCGGCTCGAGCAGTCGGGGCTGGCCGGCATCGCCGCGCCCGCCGACCGGGATCGGATCGAAGAGACGATGTCGCGCCTGCTCGCCGTGCCCGGGGAGGCGCTGGTCACCTTCAGGATGCTGGCGCGCCAGGGGGAGGGCGAGGGGCGGCTGGTGGAGGCGAGGATCAGCTCACGCGGCCGAGGCGGGCGCGTCCACGCCGTCGTCGCCTCCCTGGTCGACGTGACGGCGCGCTTCGAAGCCGAGACCGAGCTGCGCCGGCGGGCGACGCAGGACCCGCTCACGGGCGTGGCGAACCGGACCGAGCTCGAGGACGCCCTGCGCGAGCGCCTGCAACGCGCCCCTGAGCAGGTGACCGTCCTCTACTGCGACCTCGACGGCTTCAAGGCCGTGAACGACACCTACGGTCACGAGGCGGGCGACGCGCTGCTCGTCGACATCGCCCGCGGGCTGCAGTCGGCCGCCCGGCCGGTCGACGTCGTCGGCAGGCTCGGCGGCGACGAGTTCGCGGTGCTCGTCGAGGGGATCGGGGGCGCCGGCGCGCAGAAGCTGGCGGAGCGCCTCGGCGGCGCGATCGCAGAGGTCGCCCGGCTGCACGGCCTCGACGTCGGCGCCAGCGTGGGCATCGCCAACGGCGCCGGCGGCGACGCCCCGAACGACGTGCTGCGCCGCGCCGATGCGGCGATGTACGCCGAGAAGCGCCGCGCGAGGCTGCGCAGGCCGCAACCTGCGTGAACGCGCTCCGAGGTGGGAGCGTCCAGTTCACACGCCGTTCACATTGTGGAGACGAACGGGAAATGCGCCGCTGCGATCCTGGGCCCGCGCAGCTGGCCGGCTGGCGCGTCCATGCCCGGCTAGCGTCATGCGTTGTGGCCGGCAGCAGGGGGCGGAGCGGCTGCCCCATTCGTGCCGGAGGAGCAGGAACTCGAGACCGTAGGAGTCGTACGTGAGCTACCAGGCTGAGTACATCTGGATCGACGGCACCAAGCCGACCCCCATGATGCGATGCAAGACCAACATCCTCGCCGACGAGCACGAGCCCGGCATCTGGGGCTTCGACGGGTCGAGCACGAACCAGGCCCCGGGCGATAACTCTGACTGCGTCCTGAAGCCCGTCTTCGTCTGCCCGGACCCGATCCGCGGCAACAGGAACGTCCTGGTGCTGAACGAGGTGCTCCTCACCGACTTCACCCCGCACCCGTCGAACACCCGGGCGCTTTGCACCGAGATGGCCGAGAAGTACGCCGACCAGGAGCCGATGTTCGGCATCGAGCAGGAGTACACCTTCATCAAGGACGGCCGCCCGCTCGGCTGGCCCGAGAAGGGCTTCCCCGCCCCCCAGGGCCCGTACTACTGCGGCGTCGGCGCCGAGTACGCCGACGGCCGTGAGATCGTCGAGCGCCACACCCAGGCGTGCATCGACGCCGGCATCGCCATCGAGGGCACCAACGCCGAGGTGATGAAGGGACAGTGGGAGTTCCAGATCGGCGTGCTCCCCCCGCCGGCGATCGGCGACCACCTCTGGATGGCCCGCTGGCTGCTCTACCGGATCGCCGAGGACTACGGCGTGCGCGCGAGCCTGGCGGCCAAGCCCGTGGCCGGCGACTGGAACGGCGCCGGGGCACACACCAACTTCTCGACGAAGGCGATGCGCCAGGACTACGACGCGATCATCGCCGCCTGCGAGGCGCTCGGGAAGAACGTCGACGAGCACATCGACAACTACGGCGAGGGCATCAAGGACCGCCTCACCGGAGCGCACGAGACGGCGCCGTGGCACCAGTTCAGCTACGGCGTGTCGAACCGGGGCGCGTCGGTGAGGATCCCCTGGCACGTCGCCCAGGCCCGCAAGGGTTACCTGGAGGACCGCCGGCCGAACGCCAACGTCGACCCGTACGTGGTCTCCCGCCTGATCGTGGAATCGGTCTGCGGGGCCGCCAGCACCACCTGAGCCCCGCCGGGGCGGACGTGGTGCCGCCGCCAGCGTCAGGACCAGACGTCGCGCCCCCTCCCGGTCCGCCAGGGCGGGGGCGCCGTCGCGTCCGGGGAGGCCACTCTCGCCCGCTCGGCGGGCGGGACGGCGCTAGCCGAGCGCGGCTTCCTCCACGCCATCGGGCACCGGGACAGGGCGCTCGCGCACCCGCCGGAAGAGCCCGAGGGCGAGGAGCAGCGCCACGGCGTAGAAGGCGACGAACACGGTGAACCCGTTGTCGGTGGCGTGCACCAGGGCCGCGGCGTCGCGGTGCGAGAGCACGTGCGCCGTGCCGACGAAGACCTGGGAGGCGATGGAGCGGGGCAGGCTCGACTCGGCGACCACGAGGGCCAAGGTGAGCGAGAGCGACATCCCGACGTTGCGCAGCGCGTAGAAGGTCCCGGCGGCGACCCCGCTCTGCTCGCGCGGCACCGAGGACATCACCGCCTTGGTGAGGGCGGGCCAGGCGAGCGCGTTGGCCGCCGACATCATCAGCAGCGGGACGACCACGGCGATCGCCGAGAACGTCGCTCCGAGCCGGCCGAGGAGGAAGGCGCTCGCCACGAGGAGCGACACGCCGGCGACGACGAGGCGCGCCGGGCCGAGCCGGTCGGCGAGGCCGCCGCCGAGCGGCGAGAGGACGAGCTGCGGCGCCGACAGCGGCACCAGGGCGAGCCCGGCGTCGAGCGGGCTCATGTGCAGCGCGCCCTGCAGGTAGAAGGTCAGCAGGAAGGTCGTCGCGAAGAACCCGATCGCGTAGCAGACGACGACGCTCACGCCGGCCCTGAAGTGCACGTGACGGAACAGGTGCAGGTCGAACAGCGGCTCGGCGATGCGCTGCTCGACGGCCACGAAGACGGCGATGAGCACCGCCGTCGTGACGAGCAGCCCGACAATGCGCCACGAGCCCCAGCCCCAGCCCGGCCCCTCGGAGAGCGCCACGAGGAGGGCGACGAGCGCGAGGCCCGAGCTGAGCACGCCCGCCCAGTCCGTCGGCGCGCGCACGGCCCGGCGCGTCCCGGCGGGCAGCACGGCGACACCGCCGACGATGGCGAGGAGGACGAACGGCACGGTGACGTAGAAGATCGAGCGCCAGCCGAGCGTGCCGACGAGCGCCCCGCCGGCGACCGGACCGACGATGGACCCCATCACCCACGCGGTCGAGTTGACCCCGAGCGCCCGGCCGAGCTGATCTCTCGGGAACGTCGCCACGATGATCGGCGTGCCCGACGCCAGGCACAGCGACGCGCCGCCGCCCTGGACGAAGCGGAGCGCCACCAGCATCGGCCCGCTGGTCGCCGCCCCGCAGGCGGCCGTCGCGACGGCGAAGACCGTCAGGCCGCCGATGAACACCCGTTTCGGCCCTGCCACGTCGGTCCAGCGACCGGCGGGGAGCAGGAAGACGGTCGAGGTGATGATGTAGGCGGTGAGCGTCCACAGCCCGAGGGTCACCGAAGTGTGGAGCCCGGACATGAGGTGCGGCAGACCGATGACGACGATCGTCGCGTCGACGTTGCTCACGAACGCGGCGAGGGTGACGACCGCGAGGATCAGCCACTTGCGCGAGCCGGCCTCGCTCACGGCCGCCTCGCCTGCCCCGGCCCGGCCGGGAGCGTCCCCGCCGCCTCGATCCGGGCGCGCTCACGCCTTAATGCGGGTGGGAAGGCCACGCACGAACCGTACGCGAAGAGCCCGGCCGTCCGCGTTGCGGCACGGTCCCCGGCACGCCAGCCACCTCGTCGAGCCGGCGCCGGGTGGAGCCGCCAGGTCGGGCTCGCCGCCGGGGCGAGCGGAGCGCTCAGCTCGCCGTCCAGCGCGGCTCGCGCTTGTCGGCGAAGGCCCGCGCGCCCTCCAGCGCGTCGTCGCTCGCGAACACCGGGGCCATCAGCTCGTCGTTCAGCGCGAACGCCGCCTGCTCCTCCAGGGGAAGCGTCGACCGGACGATCTCCTTCGAGGCGCGCACCGCCAGCGGCGCGTTGGCACAGATCTCGCCGGCGAGCGCCAATGCGGCCTCGACGGCCCCGCCGGCCGGCACGACCCGGTTCACCAGGCCGAGCTCGTAGGCGCGCCGCGCGTCGACCGGCTGGCCCGTGAAGGCGAGCTCGAGGGCGACCGAGTAAGGAACGCGCCGCGGCAGCCGGACGAGACCGCCGGCCCCGGCGACCAGGCCACGGCGCACCTCGGGGATGCCGAAGAGCGCCCCTTCGGAGGCGACGACCAGGTCGCACGCGAGGACCAGCTCCAGGCCCGCCGCCAGCGCAGCGCCGTTGACCGCGGCGACGAGCGGCTTCGGGAAGGGCCGGCGGAAGAAACGACCGAGGCGGTCGGGCAGCTCGCTGCGCCCCGCCGCGGCCTCGGCGGCGAACGCCTTCAGGTCCATGCCCGCGGAGAAGGCGCGCTCGCCGCTGCCGGTGACGACGACCGCCCAGATGTCCTCGTCGGCGGCGAACGCCGCGAAGGCATCCTCGAGGGCGTCGAGCGTCGCCGTGTCGATGGCGTTGCGCGCCTGCTCGCGCTCGA
Source organism: uncultured Actinomycetota bacterium (assembly GCA_963765505.1). Taxonomy (GTDB): domain Bacteria; phylum Actinomycetota; class Acidimicrobiia; order Acidimicrobiales; family Bog-793; genus DATKQY01. The sequence goes on along the minus strand of CAVXWO010000008.1, from coordinate 115,648 downwards.
TCGTGACCAGGCCGACGCGCCCGCGCCGCTCGACCCGCACGCCCGGCGCGCCGGCCCCGCCGTCCCCCGTGCCCGTCACCTCGACCTCAGCGCAGCGTCCGGAGCACCGAGCGCGTCGCCCTGGCCCCCGCCCCCGCAGAGCGCCGCGACGCCGGTTCCACCGCCCCGGCGCGCCAGCTCGTAGCAGACGGTGAGCGCCAACCGGGCGCCGGACATGCCGATCGGGTGGCCGAGCGCGATCGCGCCGCCGTTCACGTTGACGACGTCGTCGGGCACCCCGAGGTCGTCGACGGAGGCGAGCACCACGGCGGCGAAGGCCTCGTTGATCTCGAACACGTCCACCTCGCCGAGCCCGAGCCCGGCACGCCCGAGGGCACCGAGGATCGCCCGCGACGGCTGGGTGAGCAGCGACGTGTCCGGCCCGGCGACCTGGCCGTAGCCGACGATCTCAGCGAGGGGCGCGGCGCCGAGCCGCTCGGCCACCTCGGCCGAGGCGACGACGAGGGCCGCCGCGCCATCGGAGATCTGGCTTGCGTTGCCGGCGGTGATCGTGCCGCCGTCGTGGAACGCGGGGCGCAGCTTGGCGAGCGACTCCGCCGTCGTGTCAGGCCGGATGCCCTCGTCCTCCGCGACGACGACGGGATCGCCCCGGCGGGCCGGCACCGCCACCGGCACGATCTCCTCCGCGAGCAGGCCGGCGGCGGTCGCCGCCGAGGCGCGGGCGTGCGAGCGGGCCGCCAGGGCGTCCTGCTCGGCGCGGCTGATCCCCGCCTTGTCGGCGAAGCGCTCGGTCGCCTCGCCCATCGAGATCTCCTCGAACGCGCAGCGCAGGCCGTCCATCTGGATCACGTCGAGCACGTGCTGGTCGCCGTAGCGGAAGCCAGCCCGTGCCCCCGGCAGCACGTAGGGCGCGCCGCTCATCGACTCCATGCCCCCGGCGACGACGACCTCGGCCTCGCCGGCGCGGATCATGAGGTCGGCGAGGTGGAGGGCGTTCAGCCCGGAGAGGCACACCTTGTTCACGGTGGTGGCGGGGACGGCCATCGAGATGCCTGCGCCGACCGCCGCCTGGCGGGCGGTGATCTGGCCCTGGCCCGCCTGGAGGACGTGGCCCATCACCACGTAGTCCACCCGCTCGGGAGCCACGCCGGCACGGCGCAGCGCCTCGGCGATCGCCAGGGAACCGAGGTTGGCGGCACTGAGCCCGGCGAGCGCGCCAGCGAGCTTGCCGATGGGCGTGCGCGCCCCGCCGACGATGACCGACCCACTCATGGCGACGCTGCTGCTCCTCCCCGCGGCGCCCCCTGGTGCCCCGGACTACGGTATTCCTACCGCATCCCCGCGCCGCATGCCGCGACGCGAGCCGGTGGCCACGTCATCGGGCCGTCGCGGGGTGGGCTCGCGCCCTCCCGCTGGCCCGCTTGTCGCTCCGGAGTCGTTGGAGGCTGTGAATGGACAAGGTGGTTGGGAGTGCCGCCGAGGCGGTCGCCGACGTCGTCGACGGCGCGTCGCTCGCCGTCGGGGGCTTCGGGGTCTGCGGCGTGCCGATCCTGCTGATCGCCGCGCTCGCCGAGAGGAGGCTACAGGGGCTATCGGCCGTCTCGAACAACTGCGGCCTGAACGAGTTCGGCCTCGGCATGCTCCTCCTACGGCACCAGATCGCACGCATGACGGCGAGCTATGTCGGCGAGAACAGCGAGTTCGCTCGCCAGTATCTCTCCGGCGAGCTGGAGGTCGAGCTCGTCCCCCAGGGCACCCTGGCGGAGCGGCTGCGCGCCGGAGGGTTCGGTATCCCCGCCTTCTTCACGCCGACGGGCGTCGGCACCCAGGTGGCAGAGGGCGGCCTGCCGTGGCGCTACGCGCCCGACGGCTCGGTGGCGCTCGCGTCCCCCCCGAAGGAGTCACGGGTCTTCGACGGTCGCACGTACATCTTGGAAGAGGCGATCACCTGTGACTACTCCCTCGTCCGGGCACGCGTCGCCGACCGCTTCGGCAACCTCGTCTTCCACGAGTCGGCACGCAACTTCAACCCGCTGTGCGCCAGCGCCGGCCGGGTGACGATCGTCGAGGCCGAGGAGATCGTCGAGCCCGGTGAGATCGATCCCGACGCCGTCCACCTGGCCGGCGTCTTCGTCCAGCGCATCGTGCAGGTCCCGCCCGGCACCGAGAAGATGATCGAGAAGCGCACGGTCCGCCCCCACGCCGGGGCGGTGGCGTGATGGCGCTCACCCGAGCACAGATCGCCGCCCGGGCCGCAGCCGAGCTCGCCGACGGACAGTACGTCAACCTCGGGATCGGGCTGCCGACGCTCGTCTCGAATTATCTGCCGCCGGGCGTGCACGTCCTCTTGCAGTCGGAGAACGGCATCCTCGGTGTCGGCCCCTACCCCTTCGAGGGCGAGGAGGACCCCGACCTCATCAACGCGGGGAAGGAGACGGTCACGCTGCTGCCCGGCGCGTCGTTCTTCGACTCCGCGACGTCGTTCGGCATGATCCGCGGCGGGCACATCGACGTGGCGATCCTCGGCGGGATGCAAGTGTCGAGCGGCGGAGACCTCGCGAACTGGGTCGTCCCCGGCAAGATGGTGAGGGGCATGGGCGGTGCGATGGACCTCGTCCAGGGGGCGAGACACGTCATCGTGACGATGGAGCACGTCGCGAAGGACGGCTCGGCGAAGATCCTCGAGGAGTGCACGCTCCCCTGCACCGGACGCGGCGTGGTCGACCTCGTCATCACCGACCTCGCGGTGATCGAGGTCACCGGGGACGGGCTCGTGCTCCGCGAGGTCGCTCCGGGGCTGAGCGCCGAGGAGGTCCAGGAGCGGACCGAGGCGAAGCTGGCCGTACCCGTCCCGCCGACGGTGATCGACGTCGCCACCTGACCGGGGCAGCCGACCTCGCGCACCACCGGTCGCCGGTCCCGCCGGCCGCCAACCGGCCCTAGCCCCCTGCTCACCGTGGAGCGAACGGCTCCGGATCGCCGCTGCGCCCCACCTCGGGCGGTGAGGAGTGCTGGTACTGTGGCTCGGCGGCGTCGGCGAGCCCGCTGACGGAGCGACGCCCGCGCGGCTGCGTGCACGACGCCGGTCACCAGGAGCGTGCCCGCCGAGATGGCGACGACCGAGGTGCAGGGACCCGCCGCTACGGATGCCCCGTCCCGCCGACTCCGGCCGGCCCGTCGGCTCGGCGTGTGGACCGCCGCTCGGCGGGCAAGCCCGCGGGACACGGCGTTGCGCCTGCTCGTGCTGGCGGGAGCCGTGGCCCAGTGCGCCATGCTCGTCGCCCGCTCCCGGGCCCAGTGGGACGACTACTCGCTCACCATCGACTTCGCCGTCTTCCATCAGGCCTGGTGGCTTCTCGGCCACGGCCACCTGAGCCCGTTCGACACGATCGGCGGCCATCTGTTCTGGAAGGACCAGTTCAACCTCACCTTCTGGCCGTTCGGGCTGCTCTGGCCGGTGTCGCACTCGTCGTTCACGCTGCTCGTCGCGCAAGACGTGACGATCGCCCTGGCGAGCCTGGTCGCCGGCTGGTGGGCCTGCGACGCAGTCGAGACACGTCTGCGTGGGCGCGTGGTGACGGCCACCGCCGTGATCCTCGCGACGATCGCCGCGCTGGTGCTCGACCCGTGGGCCTTCGAGACCGCCTACTTCGACTACCACGCCGAGCCGCTCGCGGCGCTGTTCCTGCTGCTGGCGGGCCGGGCGCTCTGGCGCGGCCGGCGCTTCAGCCCGTACCTGTGGGGCCTGTTGGCGATGGCGTCGTGCACCGCCGGGGCGACCCTCGCCTTCGGGCTCGGCGCCGGCGCAGCCACCACCGGCGGAGGGCGCTGGCGCCGGGGGGTCGTCCTCGCGGGCATCGCGATCGCCTTCACGGCGCTCGTCGTCGTGCTCGGTGCCAACAGCGGCACCCGCCTCGGCCCGACCTACGGCTACCTGGCCGGCGGGAAGCCGGTCGGCAACGGGCTCTCCGGAGCGCTGGCGATCGCCGGCGGGGTTGTCACGCACCCGGGCACCGCCTGGCACGTCCTCTGGTCGAGGCGCCGGGCGCTCTCGCTGATCTTCACGGCCGGCGGTGTCCTCGGCGTGCTCACCGGTTGGGGCGCCGGGGTGGCCCTCGTCGACGTGCTCACCAACGGGCTGAACTCGGCGCCGAGCTTCACGTCCCTCATCTCCGGCGGCTTCCAGAACTTCCCGGCGGTGCTCTTCGTCCTCGTCGGCTCGGCGCTGGCGGCCTGCTGGCTGCTGGACCGGGAGCGCCGCTTCCTGCTCGGCCGGGACGCCCGGCCGCTCCGGTGGCTCGGGCGGCGCGCCGGCTCCGTGGTCGGCGTGCTCGTCGGGCTCGCCGCCCTCTCGACGACCTTGGTGCTGGCGGCACACGACGACGGCGGCATGACGGCGACATGGCTGCGGGTGCCTCCGGCCAGTGCCCGCCAGGTCGGCCGGATCCTGGGAGAGGTGCCCACCAGCTGGGAGGTGGCCGTCTCGCAGGGCATCGCGGGCCGATTCGGCGGCCGGAGCCAGGTGTACGCCTACGAGGCGGCACACCAGACGGTGCCGCTCATCACGAGTCGTGTCCTGTTCGTCGTCGCGCCGGCCGTGGGCATCGAGCCCGTCGCCGCGCCCGTCGCCTGGGCGGCGGTCCACGCGCTGATCGTCCGCTATCACGGCAGGGTGATCGCTCGCCGGGCCGGGGTCTGGGCGATCGTCGTGCAACGCGCCGCCGTCCCCGGTCACCTCGTGCAGCTGCCCCCCCGCTCGCCGCCGTGACCCAGCTCGCGCCCGCCGCCGAAGGGTTCCCGGTCGTCGTCGCCGACGCGGACGGCGAGTTTCCTTCGCGGCCGCGGCACTCCTGTGCTGCACAAGCACGCCACGGGGCGGCGCTAGCTTCGGGGCCGACCGCAGTATCTCGTGGAAGGGGCGTTCGAATGGCGGATGGCACGTCGCAGGCCGGCATCGGGTCGGTGCAGCTTCCGGAGCCGGGGAGCTGGACCATCGACTCGGTCCACTCCTTCGTGGAGTTCACCATCGAGCACTTCACCGTCGCCTTCGCCCGCGGCATCGCCGCCGGGCCGACGGGGACCATCACCGTCGCCGACGACGTCGCGTCCTCCTCGGTCGAGGCCTCCATCGACGCCTCGACGTTGACGACCGCCAATGCGGCACGCGACGAGAAGATCCTCGGCCCCGACGTCCTCGACGTCGCGCGGTACCCGACGATCGACTTCACGTCGAGTGCGCTGCGGCCGGTCGCCGGCGGGCGCTTCGCGCTCGACGGCGAGCTCACGATGCACGGCGTGACCCGCCCGGTGACCCTCGAGCTGGACGTGCACGGCGTCATCACCGACGTCTGGGGCCGCACCCGGCTCGGTCTCAGCGCGACGGCCGACATCAAGCGGAGCGACTTCAACGCCCGGGAGTGGGGCTACGCGGCCCTCGCGTCGGGAGGCTTCATGGTCCCCGACGCGCTGCGGGTGACGCTCGAGATCGAGGCGACGAAGGACGAGCCGGAGCCCGCCGGGAGCTGACGGGCGCCGGCCCGACCGGCTGGACGAACGGGAGGGACCGGCCCGGCGCGTTCGCGGCGCGCTGGGCCGGTCCCCCTCCGGTGGAGCGCTACGAGGCGGCGATGCCCTCGATGCCGGCGCCGAGCCCGGTGACCGAGCCGATCGAGGTGAGCGAGCCGTCGGCGTTCACGTGGAACTCGTCGACCGCGCCCGCCCCGCCGGCCTCGACGTAGAGCGTCGAGCCGTCCGCCGAGGCGGCCATGTCGATCGGCCCGGCGTCCGTCGTGGCCACGACGCCGGTCGTCCCGACGAGGGAGGCGACGCCCGAGGGCGACACCGTGTACGCGCTGAGCGTCGCGCTGCCGGCGTTCGCGACGTAGTAGAAGCCGTCGGCGCCGGTGATCCAGCAGAGCGCCGTCTGGCCGTCGGGGAGGGTCGACAGGTTCGTGAGGGTGCCGTTGCCGGCGAGCGTGTACGTGCCGACCGAGCTGTTCCCCGCCTGGGCGACCACGGCCTGGCCGTTCGGGGCGAAGACGAGCGCGAAGGGCACCGGCGCCGACGACGCGTTCACGACGGGGGCGGCCGACAGCCAGCCGTTCCAGCTGACGCCGAAGACGTCGATGGCGTTGGTGCTCGCCTTCGTGGTGACGAGGAGCTGCGAGCCGTCGGGCGAGAACGCGACCTGGCCGGGCGAGCTGAGGTAGTTCGGCGGCGACGTGTTGGCCAGCCCGAGCGAACGCGTCGAGCCGGGCAGCGGGACCAGCGCGCCGTCGAAGACGCGGAATCCGGACACCGAGCCGGCGCCCCCGGCGTTGAGCACGTAGGCGACGTGGTCGTTGACGGCGATGCTGTCGGGGAAGTCGCCGCCGGACGGCAGCACCTCACGCAGGAACAGCCGGTCCCCGCGGACCGCGAACACCGAGACGGTGTCGCTCCCGGCGTTGACCGCCACCAGGAGCTGCTGAGCGGCCTCGTACACGAGCGAGCCCTGCGAGGCGAGATGATCGACCACCGAGCCGGCCGCCTGGGCGCCGAGCCCTCCTGTCGAGTAGGTGCCCGCGGGGGTGAGGGTGCCATTGGCCGCCTCGTCGTAGACGAGGACCTGGTTCCCGGCCGGGTTGTCCGTCTGGACGAAGACGGCGTGCTGGGCGTGGAAGCCGAACCCGTCGTGGCCGTCGTGGCCGTCGTGCGCGGTTGAGGCACCGGCTGCGGCGGGCAGCGCCACCAGCGCCGCCACGCCGAGCACTCCTGCCACGGCGGCACGTATCGGAGAGAGTGGTCGCATGTGTTCCCTCGCTGTCTCGAGTCGCTCGACCGGCCGGCGGGGCAGGGCGCCCCGCCGCCGGCGTCCGCATCGGGCGGACGTGCACGGCCTAGCGGCCGAGGCCTTACGAGGGCTCGTCCAAGTCCTTACGAGTCGAGAAACTCTCGGGTCGCCCGCGGCGGAGCCGCCGGAGTTCTGAACATTCGCTGAACTCTCGCCCGCTAGGCCGCGACGGCAGGCCGCGCTCGGGCATCATGGTCCGATGGCCGCCCAAGCGAGAGTGCTCGTCGTCGAGGACGATCCGACCGTCCGAGACGTCGTGCTCCGCTACCTCGAACGCGAGGGCTTCGCCGTCGAGGAGGCCGACGACGGCGAGGACGCCCTCCGACGGGCGCTCGCCGATCCGCCCGAGCTCGTCGTGCTCGATGTGATGCTCCCCTCACTCGACGGCTTCGAGATCTGCCGGCGGCTGCGCGCCGCGGCTCCCGTCCCAGTGATCATGCTCACCGCGCGTGGCGACGAGGTCGACCGGGTCGCCGGTCTGGAGCTCGGGGCGGACGACTATCTCGCCAAGCCCTTCTCGCCTCGCGAGCTCACCGCCCGGGTGAAGGCGGTCCTGCGCCGGTGCGCCGCCGCGCCGGCGCCGGTCGCCGACGGGGAGCCGCCGCTCGTCGCCGGCGAGATCGTCGTCGACCTGCGCGCCCACGAGGCGCGCGTCCGCGGCGAGCTCGTTGCACTGACGGTGAAGGAGTTCGAGCTGCTCGCCCACTTCATGCGCCATCCTCGTCGGGGATTCCGGCGCGAGACGCTGCTGGAGGAGGTCTGGGGCTACCACGTCGGCGACGCGTCCACCGTCACGGTCCACGTCCGCCGGCTGCGCGAGAAGATCGAGGACGACCCGGCGCACCCGCGCCACATCGTGACGGTGTGGGGCGTCGGCTACCGCTTCGAGCCGTGACCGAGTCGAGGCGCCAGGCGCTGCTCCTCGCCGGCGTCACCCTTGCCGGCCTCGGCGGGGCGGTGGCGATCGCCGCGAGCGGGCGCCTGCCGGTGAGCTCGACCCTCGTGATGCTCGCCTGGGCGATCGGGGGTGCCGCCGTCGCAGGCGCACTGTGCCTGCTCCTGCTCCGGGTCCTGCACGCCCGGGACGTCACGACCCAGGTCGCCGTCGCCGCCATGGCCCCGATCCTCGTCCTTGCCGCGGGGGTGCTCGGCGCGGCCAAGGCGATGTTCATCTCGGACCGGGACCTTCGCGCCCTGCTCGCGCTCGTGCTCGCGGCCGGGACCTCCGGGGCCCTCGTCGCGCTGCTGCTCGGCCGCCGCGTCGCCCTGGCGACAGCCCGCCTCGGCGAGATCGCGAGCAGCATCGCCAGAGACGAGATCCCTGTCGGCGCTGCCCGGGGCGTCGCGCGCTCGGCCCCCGGCGAGCTCGCCCGGCTCGCGACCGAGCTCGACCGCGCGCTCGCCCGGCTCGCCGAGAGCCGGGCGAAGGCCGACACCCTCGAGCGCAACCGCCGGGAGCTGGTCGCGTGGGTCTCCCACGACCTGCGGACGCCGCTCTCTGGGCTGCGGGCGCTCGTCGAGGCGCTGGTGGATCACGTCGTCGAGGACGAGGACACCGTCGTCCGCTACCACGGCGCGATGCTGCGGGAGGTCGAGCGCCTCACCGCGCTCGTCGACGACCTCTTCGAGCTCTCGCGGATCCAGGCCGGCGCGCTGCGGCTCGAGCTCGCCTCGATCCGCCTCGACGACCTCGTCGGCGACGTCGTGGCGTCGTTCGCCGACGTGGCGGCCGCCAAGGGGGTGCGCCTGCGCGCCGACGTCGTCGACCCCGCGCCGCTCGTCGAGCTCTCGCTGCACGAGATGGGCCGGGCCCTCGGCAACCTCGTCGACAACGCCATCCGCCACACGCCGGGCGGCGAGGTGCGCATCGACGCGGTCGGGGACGAGACGTCCGGGTACGCCGTCGTCTCCGTGACCGACGGCTGCGGGGGCATCCCCGAGGACGACCTCTCCCGAGTGTTCGAGGTCGCCTTCCGTGGCGACGCCGCCAGGAGCCGGCCGGGTGGCGGGCTCGGGCTCGCCGTGGCTCAGGGGCTCGTCGAGGCGCACGCCGGGCGGATCACCGCGGAGAACGCCCCCGGTGGCTGCCGGTTCTCGATCCTGCTGCCCCTCCGGACGGCGGCGCCGACCGGTAGCTGATGCGGCGTTCGTCCCCGATCTCCGCGTCGGTGTCGTCCGGCGCGCTCGGCCAGGGGAGCCGCCCCCCGATGCCGCCTCACGGGAGGGCGGCGGCCACCTCGGGCTCGAGCTCGGCGACCAGCTGGCAGGTGTCGTCGACCGGCTGGAGCGCCAGGGCCTGCTCGGCGAGCCGCTCCAGGAGCTGGCGGAAACTGGCCCGTTCCGTGGGGTCCAGCGGGGCGAGCACCTGGGCCTCGGCATGCCGGAGCCGGGTGCGCGTGCGCGCCCAGGTGGCCCGCCCGCGCGTGGTGGCCACCACCCGCTTGTTGCGTCGGTCTGCAGGATCCGGTCTGCGCTCGACCAGTCCCGCGCCCTCGAGCTCGTCGACCAGGTAGGTCATCACCGTCCGGTCGATCCCGAGCCGCCTCGCGAGGGCGCCCTGGCCCTCCGCCAGCTGCTGGGCGGCGGCGCCGAGCACCTGGTAGCCACGGGGACCGCCGGGCACCTGGCCGAGCACCGCGGCCGCATGCTGGAGGTAGCAGCGGAAGACGGCGCCGAGCGCCACACCGAGGTCGTCACCGAGGCTCGTGGGAGCAGAGGGTTCCGGCGTCGGCTTCGCCCCCCCCTCCCGCGCCCCAGGCATTGGTAGTCAGGGGCGCGGTGCCACAACGGCCCGGTTCCCCATCCCCCTTTCGATCTGTACGTGCGGTTTTCCCGCATACAGCTCGCCGACGGTCGTTCTGGACATGGTTACGCAGCCTTCGGATAACGAATCGTGCCGGAGAGTTTGTGCAGACCCTGGTCGTAGAACCAGTCCTCGGTCCACCGAACCGCCTGACCGGCGTGGAGGTTGCGGCCCCGCTTCTTCACGAGCAAGCGGAAGAGCCGCCACGATACGTAGCGGTCGAGTTTGCGGAACTTGATGGCAGCATTCCCGGTGCGGAAGTAGTTGCCCCAGCCCCGAAGGAACTGGTTGAGGCGGCCAATGACCACCTCCAACTGCTGTCCGACCTGGCTTCTCGCCGTGAGGGCCTTGATCCTTGCCCGGGCACGCTTCATTGACCGCACCGACGGCCAGCGGTGGAGGTAGTAGCGGACTTTGCCGTACATCTCCCACACCTTGCCGGACATGCGGGCTCGGAAGTGACACCCGAGAAAGTCGAAGCCCTCCTTGCCCTCACGGAGGTCGACGGTCCTCGTCTTGTCCGGATGAAGGGTGAGACCGAGGTCGGAAAGGAGCGCAGCTGCGAGCTCCCTGGCCTGCTCGGCCTCAGCCTGGGTTTTGCACAACACGACAAAGTCATCCGCATAGCGGACGAGCTCTCCCGTGCCCTGTTCCGCCCAGGCCCGGTCGAAGGCGTGCAGGTAGATGTTGGCGAGGAGGGGGGAGATGACCCCGCCCTGAGGCGTTCCCGTAACCGTCTCAGAGAACGACCCATCCGCCACCACACCCGCACGCAGCCATCCACGAAGGAGCTTTAGCACCCGTCGGTCCGACACCCGGCTCTCGACCAGTGAGAGCAATTTCTCGTGGTCGATCTCGCCGAAGAAGTTCGTAATGTCGGCCTCGAAGACGAACTGGCTGCCTCCGGTGAAGCCGACCCGGAGCTTCTCCATGGCGTCGGTCGCCGACTGCTTCGGGCGAAACCCGAACGAGCAGGGAAGGAAGTCCGCCTCGAAGATTGGTTCGAGGATCAGCTTCGCCGCCTGCTGGGCGATCCGGTCCTTCACGGTGGGAATGCCGAGCGGGCGGGTTCGCCCGTCCGGCTTTGGAATCTCCACCCGGCGGGTTGGCGCCGGGTGGTAGTTGCCTGCACGGAGGTCTCCGGCCAACTCGTCGATGAGACGAGCGGGTCCGTATTCCTCCACAACGGCCAGGGTCAGACCATCGACCCCTGCCGCTCCACGATTGGCACGAACCCGTTCCCACGCCTCCCACAGAACGTCACTTCTGTAGATGCGGTCATACAACGCGTGGAAACGACGTTCCTCTGACTGCTTGGCCGCAGCCCATAGCCGGTTCTGGAGGCGTCGGACGTTTGCGTCGGGCGATCGCCCGCCGGGGTAGTTGGGCTCGGAGATCCGAGCCATGCCCTTGCGCGTTCCTCTTCCTCCGGCATGACCGAAGTCGGGGTCCTTCCTTGGTGTTGACGAGCGGTGCTCTGCTCTCCCAAGTACTACGACCCCGTCGGACTCCCGCTCGCCTCCGAACGATTTCACCACTGGCTTATACGTCCGGTCTTTGCTGACTGGGCTGGCGAGACGGGTCTCTCCTGTTCCGAACCTGACCGTGCGCGTGTGCCGCTCCGCCTACCCCGAGAGGACCCGACCATGGGCATCTGCGGAACTGGCCAGTCGGTCGGACATGGGCCTTCGCCGTGAAATGAGCGGCTCGGCTCCCCCGTTGTGACTGTGACGAGGCTGCAGGACTCGTGCCTGGTGGCACTACGGCCCACGCGCTTGCTCCCTCCGAAGAGGCTCTTGACGCCCCGCTCGGCCCGCCGCCTCTCGGCGACGAACTGGGGCCTGCTACCGGGCTCTCCGGCGATTACCCGGGTGGGACTTGCACCCACTGGTCTGGTCCAGCTTTCAGGACGCACCATCTGTGCAGCCTACCTCTCGCTCCCACACGCAGACATTCTTTGTGTGTGCCGATCTGTCTCCACGATAATCTGTCGCTGAGATCAATTGGCGGGCGAGGGCACGGGGAGGACCGGCATGGGCGACTACCAGCACGACCTGCTCTTCGGGTCCTTCCTCACGCCGACCGCCGACCAGCCGGGACGGGTCGTCGCCCTCGCCCAGCTCAGCGAGGAGCTCGGCCTCGACCTGGTCACGGTCCAAGACCACCCCTACCAGGCCCGCTTCCTCGACACCTGGACGCTCCTCTCGGTGATCGCCGCCCGGACCGCCAGGGTCCGGGTGGCGCCCAACGTCGCCAACCTGCCCCTGCGCCCGCCGACGGTGCTCGCCCGTAGCGTGGCCACGTTGGACCTGCTGAGCGGCGGCCGGGTGGAGCTCGGCCTCGGCGCCGGGGCCTTCTCGGACGCCATCGCGGCGGTCGGCGGGCCTCGCCGGAGCGCCGCCGAGGCGGTGGAGGCACTCGAGGAGGCGATCGGGGTCGTCCGCGCCATCTGGGCCGCCGACGGTCCGGCGGTGCGGGTCGAGGGCCGCCACTACCGCGTCCGGGGCGCCCACCCCGGACCCGCTCCCGCCCACCGGGTCGGGATCTGGCTCGGCGCCTACAAGCCGCGGATGCTTGCGGTGACGGGACGCCTGGCGGACGGCTGGCTGCCGAGCAGCCCCTACGCCCTCCCCGAAGCCCTGGCGGCGATGAACCGGGCCATCGACCGGGCCGCCGAGGAGGCGGGCCGCCGACCGGCGGAGATCCGGCGGCTCTACAACATCTCCGGGCGCTTCAGCCGGGACGGCAGCGGGTTCCTCGAAGGGCCGCCGGCGCTCTGGGCGGAGCAGCTGACCGAGCTGACCCTCACGGAGGGGATGAGCGGCTACATCGTCATGGGCGACGACCCCGAGCTGCTCCGCCGTTTCGCCGCCGAGGTCGTCCCAGCGGTACGCGAGCTGGTCGAGGCCGAGCGGGCGCGACCCGCCTCGGTCCCGGCGCCCGTCGGCGGGCCGTCCTCACGGCACACGCCGGCCGCGAGCGCTGGCGGCAGCCAGACCGGCGCGGCCCTCCGGGCGGCGGCCACCCCCGACGACGGCACCCGGCTCGGCGAGGTGCCGCTGTGGGACGAGACCACCCGCCCGAGCGGGCCCGGCCCCGAGCCCGGGCGGGTCTACTCCCCCGAGGAGCAAGCCGTGGGGCGCCACCTTGTCGAGGTTCACGACCACCTGCGGTCCGAGCTGCAGGCGGTGCGCGGGCTCGTGGACAAGGTGCTGGCGGGCGCCGTGGAGCCGCACCGGGCGAGGGAGGAGCTGGTGGCCATGACCCTGCGCCAGAACAGCTGGACCATGGGCGCCTACTGCGCCGCCTACTGCCGGCTGGTGACGACCCACCACACCATCGAGGACCGCAGCGTCTTCCCGCACCTGCGTCGCGCTCGACCCGCGCCTGGCCGCGGTCATCGACCGGCTCGAGGACGAGCACCGCGTGATCGACGAGGTCATCGAGGGGGTCGACCGGGCGCTGGTCACCTACGTCGAGGGCGACGACGGGGCCAAGGCCCTGCGCGAGGCGGTGAACCAGCTGACGGACACGCTGCTCTCCCACCTGGCCTACGAGGAGCGGGAGCTGGTCGAGCCGCTCGCCAGGCTCGGGTTCTACTGAGCCCCCGTCGGCGCCCCAGTCGAGCCCCGACCTGCCTCGTTCGAGCGCGATGCGGCCGTCGTGCTCAGGAGCGGCCCGGCGGCGCCGTCGGCGGCCACCGCCGTCGGGCATCATCGAGCGGGCTCATCAGCCCGACGCCGTTGCCATCGGGGTCCTCGGCGATGGCGTAGCGCGCTCGCCAACAGGCGTCGTGCGGCCGCTGATGGCCTCGATGGCCGGCGCCGGTGAGGGAACTCGTAGAGGTCGTCGACCGCCTGCCTCGTCGGCAGGGAGAGGCCGAGAACGGTCGTGCCTCCGGTCTCGCCCGACCAGCCGGAGTCCCACGCGTCGACGAACTCCGTCGTGTCGGACTCGAGGAGGATGCCGTTCGCCAGCTCGACGGCGACGTGCTGGGCGCCGGTCCGGCGTCGGTGTCGAGACCGAGCGACCGATAGAAGCCCACCGTCGCGGCCATGTCGCGAACGACCAGATTGAGCTGGTTGAGTATCGGCCGCCCAGCGCTGACGCTCGCTCCCAGGGCCTCACAGGTCGGTCGACGCCGTCGAGCACCTCCTGGTCCGTCGACGGCCGCCCTGCACCGCGCGTGGCCCCGTCCGCGTCCGAGAGCGCCGTCGCAGACGCGCCCGAGCTGCCGGGCGAGAGGGATCCGGTGCGTCCGATGCCTGAACGGCGCGGGCGGCCGCGCATGACGCCGGCCGGCCTTGGCACGTCGTGCCGGCCGGCCTGCGATGGTGTACGCATAGTGGGTACGCGGTAGTGGGCAGCCGTGCTCCGGCACTTCGGCTGCTGCCTCGATGCCTGCCCAGGAGGAGACGATGGCCCAAGCAGAGGGAACGGAGTTCTGGCGCGACCTCAAGCCGATCACTCAGGTGTTTCGGCCGGAAGCCCTACCCGAGGCCTACATCCATGACGCTCCGACCGACGACGACCGCTACTACGTGCCGCTCAGCGAGACCGTCGGGACGCGGCCGCTGTGGATCTCGCCCAGCCAGAACCGCTGGTGCGACATCTTGATGGCGCGTGGCGCCGGACTGGTGAACCGCCACTACCACCCCCAGCAGGTCTTCGCCTACACGATCTCGGGGAAGTGGGGCTACCTGGAGCACGACTGGGTCGCCACCAAGGGCGACTTCGTCTTCGAGGCGCCAGGCGAGTCCCACACGCTCGTCGCCTACGAGTCCGACGAGCCGATGCGGGTCCACTTCAACGTGACCGGGCCGCTGATCTGGCTCGACGAGGACGGCGAGGCTGCGGGGACCTTCGACGCCTACGACTACATCAGGATCTGCAAGGAGCACTACGAAAAGGTGGGCATCGGCGCCGACTATGTCGTGAAGCTCTTCCGCTAGCGCCTTTCGGGCTCGACCCGTCCACCGCAGCCCGCCGTCGGTGGCGTCAGGCAGCGCCGTCGTCGAGCGCGACACCGGTGGTGAGCGGCGCCCACGGGTCCTCGCTCAGGTCGGCGTCACCGGAGTTCAGGGTCCCGTGCGGCTCGATGAACAGCACCCGCGTCCCCGGGGTCGCGGTCGGGCGGTGGCGCTGGCCGGCCGGAACGGTGATGAGCTGGAGCGAGCCGAGCCGGACGGCGGCTCGGCCCTCCAGCTCGAGCACCAGCTCGCGCGCCAGCACCAGGAAGAACTCGTCGGTGTCCTGGTGGGCATGCCAGACGTACTCGCCTTCGAGCTTCGCGAACTTCACGTCATGGTCGTTGACCATGGCGGCGATGCGCGGCGAGAAGATCTCGTCGGAGCGCTCGTAGGCGCGGTTGAGGTCGACCGGCAACATCGGCGCTCGATCCGTCACGGTGCCCACCCTTCTCGATCGCCACGCTCGATGACCGCCGGCTCGAGGCGCCACCCGGCTCCGGGTTCGTCCAGCGCCCCTTAACGACACGAACTCCCGTCGGGCCGCGATCCGCCGCGGTGCCGGCCCGGCCCTGTGGCGCGCCTCGGACCGGTCGCCGCCGCGACGGTCGGTCCGGTCGCCGGCGCAACGGTCGGGCCGGCGCGACGGTGGCACCCCTAGGATGACGAACAGCCCATGTCCACCTCAGCGCAGGCCTCCAGCCCGATCAGCATGCGCGAAGCGCCACGACCCGCCGACGCGGTGATCCACACCGAGGAGCTGACGAAGGTCTATCCGGGGACCGACTTCGCGGCGGTCGACCGGCTCAACCTCGACGTGCGGGCCGGGTGAGATCTTCGGCCTGCTCGGTCCCAACGGCGCCGGCAAGACGACGACGGCCGGCATGCTCACCACCCGCGTCGTACCGACCTCCGGGCGGGCCTTCGTCGGCGGCGTCGACGTCGCCGACCACCCGGCGCTGGCCAAGCAGCTGAGCGGCATCGTCTCCCAGCAGAACACCCTCGACCGCCAGCTGACGGTGTGGGAGAACCTCTACTTCCACGGCCGGCTCTTCGGCATCGGCGCCAAGGAGTCCCGGCCGCATCGCCGACGAGCTGCTCGAGACAGTTCCAGCTGACGAAGTGGGCGCAAGGCCTCGGTCTACGCGCTCTCCGGAGGCATGGCGCAGCGTCTCATGGTGGCCCGGGCCATCTTCCACCGGCCGGCGGTCCTCTTCCTCGACGAGCCGACCGCCGGCCTCGACCCTCAGAGCCGCCTCGCGCTGTGGGACATCCTGGGCGAGCTGAACGGCGAAGGACAGACCATCCTCCTCACCACCCACTACATGGAGGAGGCCGACAAGCTCTGCCACCGCGTGGCGATCATGGACCACGGGCGGATCCTCGCCCTGGACACGCCGGCCGCGCTCAAGCAGAGCGTCGGCGCCGACACGGTCGTCACCGTCAAGGCGGCCGGTGACACGGCCCGGCTCGCGGAGCTGCTCGCGGACGAGGTCGAAGGCGTGACGCGCACCCGGCAGATCGAGGGGGCGGTGCAGCTGCACGTGAAGGGCGCCGACCGGTCGTCCCGCGGATCGTCACCGCCGCCGAGCGCGGCGGGCTCGACATCGTCGACCTCTCGATCGCCGAGCCCACGCCTCGAGACGGTGTTCATCAACCTCACCGGCAAGGAGCTGCGCGACTGATGGCCGCACGGCGACCACGACGGTCGCACCCGCGCCGAGCCATCGGCGCCGGCGCCGCTCCGGCCCGTCGCCGCCGCGAGCGTGACCGCGCTCGGCGCGCTGCTGCTGCGCGACCTGGTCGTGCTGCGCAAGCACCTGTGGGAGTTCGTCCTGCGGACCCTGATCCAGCCGTTCCTGCTCGTGCTTCGTGTTCCTCTACGTCTTCCCCAAGATCGGCCAGGGCATCGGCGGCCACGGGCCAGCGGCCGAGTCCGCCTTCGCCACCATTCTGGTCCCCGGCGTGGTCGGCATCTCCGATCATGTTCCAGGGGTCCAGTCGATCGCGCTCGACATGGCCCAGGAGTTCGGCTACACCCGCGAGATCGAGGACCGGGTCCAGGCGCCGTGCCCGATCTGGCTCGTGGCGGTGGCCAAGGTGCTGTCCGGCGCGGCGCAGGGCGTCGTTGTCGGCGGCCATCGTGCTTCCCGATCGCCTCGGTCGTCCACGCCGCCGGGCGTCGAGGCCCGACTGTCGCTGCACTGGTGGCTCATCGTCACCTTCGTGCCGCTGGCCTGCGTCGCGATGGCCGGCCTCGGGCTGGTGCTCGGCACCAGCTTCGAGCCCCGCAACATCGGGCTCATGTTCGGCTTCATCATCCTGCCGATCACGTTCCTCGGCGGCACGTACTACGGCTGGACCCGGCTGGCCCCGGTGAAGCTCGGCGCCTGGCACTGGCTCCAGACCCTCGTGCTGGTCAACCCGCTGATCTACGTCAACGAGGGCATGCGGGCGGCCTTCACCGACGGCCCCGCACATGCACCTGTACGTCATCTACCCGGTGGTCGTCGGCTTCGCGGCGCTGTTCCTCACGCTCGGCCTCCGCAACTTCCGCCGGCGCGTGCCCTCTCCTGACCCGAACGCCCGCCCGCCGGCGCGCTCCTCGCCTCGTTCGCGTCGGTCGGTTGCAGCACCGCCACGACCGCGAGCGGGGGACGCGGCCCACCGTGCGTCCGCGTCCTGTCACGCGGCAGTATGCACGGCGATCCGCGCCGCTCGACGGCCGAACGGGAAGCGAGGCCCCCGCATGAGCAAGGACCCGGAACCGAAGGATCACGAGACCGAGTCGTCGCCGGGGTCGGGCCCACGCCCTCCCCTCGATGGGCACCGACTCGCCGAGGACCCCGTCTCGACTGCCGCGATCGAGCGCATCGACGTCGGCGGGCGCGAGCTGGTCGCGCTCTCCGACGGCTTCCTGCTCATGGGCGAGACGATGGTGGGCACGCCGGACGAGCCGACCGCGGCCTACGACGCCTTGAAGGTCGATGACGAGGAGGTTCCGTCTTCCTCTCGGCTGCTTCTTCTGGCCCGGCGAGACGAACGTGCTCGTGGACACCGGATTCGGGCCGATCGACGCCGCGGAGGGCGGCTGGCTGGTGGGCGGCAATCTGCTCCGCCAGCTCGGTCGCATCGGCGTTCGGCCGGAGGACGTCGACGTCATCGCCCTCTCGCACCTGCACGCCGACCACTCAGGAGGTCTCGGCGATCCCCGGACCGGCGAGCCGATCTACCCCAACGCGCAGACCTACATCGGGAGCCACGACTGGGAGTACTTCGTCGAGGGGAGCAGTGCCGCGATACCGCTGCCCGACTACACGCGCGCCGCGCTCGAGTCGCTCGCGGAACGGGGCAAGATCACCCTCGTCGAGGGCGACTGGGAGATCGCGCCCGGGGTGCGCAGGCTCTCCGCCCCGGGGCACACCCCCGGGCACTCGCTCTACGTGATCCACGACGACGACAAGCGCATCCTGCTCCTCGGGGACGCCATGTACTGCCCGCAGCAGCTGACGAACCTCGACTGGGGCGCCGCGTTCGACGTCGACCCGGCGCTTGCCCGCACGACCCGCGAGCGACTCCGAGCGCGACCTCGAGCTCCATGGAGGCGGAGCCCTCGGCTGCCACTTCCCCGGGTTGATCGCCGGGCGGGCCATCACCGACCCGGGCCGCGACACCCGTCGGAACGCCACGACCGGACGCTGAGACCACCTCGCTCCCGCATGGGATCGGGAACGGGGCGTGGATCGGCGCGCCCGGCGCCCGCCGTGCTCTCCTGCGCGCTCAGCCCTCGTCGTCGTGGCGCCGGGGCGGCCCCGACGGAGCAGCGGGCAGCGACGAACCGGGCGTCCCGGCAGAGGCGTCCGGTGGCCTCACGACGGCCGGGCTGGGCGCGGACCCGCGACGCTCGAGCAGCCGCGCCACCAACGAGGCGAGGTGGACGGGCTGGCGCGACGTGAGCTGGCGGATCTGGGTCCGGCAGCTGAAGCCGTCGGCGAGGACCGTCACCGCCGGGTCGGCGACGCGGACGGCCGAGAGCAACCCGGCGTCCGCACAGCGGACGGAGACGTCGTAGTGGTCACGCTCGAAGCCGAAGCTGCCCGCCATGCCGCAGCACCCGGCGTCGAGCACCTCGAGCTCCACGCCAAGTGACTCGAGCACCCGACGGTCGGCACCGAACCCCAGCTCGGCGTGCTGGTGGCAGTGGACCTGCGCCAGGGCGCGCAGCCGTTCGGTCGGGGGCTCCCACTCGGGTTGGGCGGCCGCGACGACCTCGGCGAAGGTGCGGAAGCCGGCCGCGGCGGCACGCGCCGCAGGGTGGTCCGGGAGCAGCTGGAGCGCGTCCGACCGGAAGAGCGCGGTGCAGCTCGGCTCCAGCCCGACGATCGGCACGCCGGCCGCCAGCCAGGGTTGGAGCGTGTCGAGCGAACGGCGCAGCACCCGGCGCGCCCGCTCGATCTGGCCGGTCGCGAGCCACGTGAGCCCGCAGCAGACCGCTCGGTCGGGAAGCTCCACCGAGTAGCCGAGCGACTCCAGCACCGCGATCGCGTCGAGACCGATCTCGGGGTCGAAGTGGTTGGTGAAGGTGTCCGGCCAGAGCAGCACCTGGCCGCGACCGCCGACCAGGTAGCCGCGGCCGAGCGGGCCCGAGTGGCGCCGGGACACGCGCTGCAGGGTCTCCGGGGCGAGGTGCGGCAGCGACCGCTCCGGGGCGATCCCCGCGACGAGCTTCACGGCGCCGGCGAGCCGTGAGCTCGCCACCAGGTTGACGAGGGCGGGCACCCGCGCCCCGAGACGGAGCCAGCGCGGCAGGTAGCCCATCGAGTAGTGCGACGCCGGGCGCACGCGCCCCGCGTAGTGGCGATCGAGGAACTCCACCTTGTAGGTGGCCATGTCGACGTTCACGGGGCACTCGACCTTGCACCCCTTGCAACCAAGGCACAGGTCGAGCGCCTCCAGCACCTGTGCCGAGCGCCAGCCGCCACGCACCACCCCGCCGTTCAGCATCTCGAAGAGCAGCCGGGAGCGCCCCCTCGTCGAGTGCCGCTCCTCGCGCGTCGCGCTGGTAGCTCGGGCACATCACGCCGCCGGAGGCGTTCAGGCACTTCCCGACGCCCATGCAACGGCGCGTCGCCGCGGCGAGGTCGCCGCGGTCGGCGGTCAGCGCGAGGCGCGACGCCGTCGGGAGCCGGGGCGGGGCGCTGCGGATGCGCAGGTCGGCGTCGAGCGGTCGCGGGCGACCACCCGGCCGGGGTTCATCATGCCGTGCGGGTCGAAGGCGGCCTTGAACGCGGCGAAGGCGTCGAGCACCGGTCGGGGGAACAGCTTCGGGAGCAGCTCGGAGCGGGCCTGGCCGTCCCCGTGCTCGCCGGAGAACGAGCCGCCGTGGAGCACCACGATGTCGGCGGCCGACGTCACGAACTGGCGGAAGCGCCCGACGCCCTCGGCCGTCGCGAGGTCGAAGTCGAGCCGGGCGTGGACGCATCCCTCCCCGAAGTGGCCGTAGAGGATGCCGCGCGCGTGCCGGTGTTCGCCATCAGCGTGCGGAACTGGCGCAGGTACGCGCCGAGCCGCTCCGGCGGGACGGCCGCGTCCTCCCACCCGGGCCACGCCTCGCCGCCGGACGCCAGGCGCGTCGCGATCCCGGCCCCCTCCTCGCGCAGGCGCCACAGCAGCGCGCCGACGCGGCGCGGATCGATCGAGACCTCGGAGTGGACGCCCGACTGCGCCATCGCCTCGACGAGGGCGTACGCCGCGTCCTCGGCCTCTTCCGCCGTCTCGCCAACCGTCTCGACGAGCAGCCAGCCCCGGCCGGTGGGAAGGCTGGCGGGCAGGCCCGAGCGCGGGTTGCGCGCCGCGAAGGCGGCGACCAGCTCCGCGTCGATGCCCTCGACGGTCGCCGGGCGGTGCTCGAGCAGCTCCGGCACGCGCTCCGCGGCCGAGTAGATGTCGGGGTAGCCGAGGACCGCGAGCGCCGTCGCCCGGGCGGCCGGACGAGGCGGACCGTCGCCCCGAGCACCACGGCGCACGTCCCCTCGCTGCCGACGAGCGCGCTGGCGACGTCGAAGCCGTGCTCGGGGAGGAGCTGGTCGAGGTTGTACCCCGAGACGCGCCGGGACAGCCTCGGGAACGACGAGCGCAGTACGTCGGCGTAGGTCGAAGCAACGTCGCGCAGCGCGCGGTAGAGGCGGCCGGTGGCGTCCCCACGACGGCACAGCTCGGCGAGCGCCGCATCGCTCGTCGGACCGACGGTGAGCCGTGTCCCGTCGTAGAGGACGACGTTGAGCGACTCGACGTTGTCGACCGTCTTTCCCCACACGAGGGAGTGCGATCCGCAGGCGTTGTTGCCGATCATCCCGCCGAGGGTGCAGCGCGAGTGGGTTGAAGGGTCCGGACCGAACGTCAGTCCCTGGCCCGCCGCCTGGCGCCGGAGGTCGTCGAGGACGACGCCGGGCTGGACGTGCGCCGTCGACGTGGCGGCGTCGACGACCGGTGGCTCATCCAGGTGGCGGGCGAGGTCGAGGACGACCGCGACGTTGCACGCCTGGCCGGCGATGCTCGTCGCCGCCCCCCGGGGGAGCACCGGCACCCCGTGGGCGCGGCACACGGCGAGCGCCGCCACGACGTCGTCGATCGACACCGGCTGGACGACACCGATCGGGACGTGGCGGTAGTTCGAGGCGTCGGTCGAGTACAGGGCGCGGGTCACGGCGTCGAAGCGCACCGTGCCCGCCACCTGGCGAGCGAGGTCCGCCGCCAGCCCCGCGGCTTGGGTCGGCGTGACCTCCTCCGCCGTCCATCCCGCCAGGTCCGTCACCGGATCAGCGTCCGCGCGGCGTGCCGGCGGTGCCGGGCACCGCCCCGTTGCGCCTCGCCTGCGCCGCTGCACCCATCGGTCGCCTCCTCGGCGCATCGTAGGTGGCGACCGCACCGCGTCGGCGGACCGGACCGGGCGGGCGCGAGCCGGTTGCGCGCCGCTCGATCCGCAGCCGCTGATCGTCGCGGCCAGCGCTCGCGCGCCTCGCGGCGGCGACGGCCTCCCCGCCGCCGACTAGAGGTGGGACGCGGGGCGAGGAGCGACGGGGCGCCGCTCAGGGCGCTCTGGTACTGCTTGAAGGAGGCGACCTGCGAGGGGACCGGCGAGGGGATCGACACGGGAGCGCCGAAGTCGACGAAGTCGACCGTGACGGTGGCGGCCGCGTCGGGCACCGCCGGGAACGGCAGGCTCACCTGCTCGGTGATCCGGCGCAACTGGTTCGAGCGGTCGATCCAGACGTCGAGGTCAACATGACCACCCTGGCGCACGTACTCGAGGGCGGCCTGGCGGATGGCCGGCGGCAGCGAGGCGCGCTCGATCCGCGCCCGCATCGCCGCGGTGTCGAGCTTCACCGCGTAGCCCTCGGTAGCCAGGCCGTCGAGCGAAGAAGCGCCGAGCGAGGTCACCTCCGCGCCCTGCTGCTCGAGCACGTGCAGCATCCCGGCCGGGTCGTTCCCGGCACCGGCGGGCGTCGAAGGGAGCTTCCCGACCGGGAGCTCGACCCACGCCTTGCCGGGCAGGACCTTCGCCACCTGGGGTATCCAGAGGTAGAGACGGTCGCCCGTGTAGAGCTCGTGCGCCGTCAGGCCGTCGAAGCCCGGCGATCCCGAGTAGGTGAACGCGAGCTCCATCGCGCCCGTGGCGAGGTCGATCTGGCCGGTGCCGGTCGCACCCACGTGCACGCCGTCCGGCAGCCCGCTCGTCGTAACGACCAGCCTGAGGTGGGCGCTGCCGTCGCCGATGGTCCGGGAGGCCGCCGTCAGCACGACGGCGCTCGGTGCAGGACCTGAGCTCGTGCCGGTGGCGGCGACGAGCCCGACGCCGACGCCGATCGCCGCGAGGAGCACCACCGTGAGAGCGAGGAATCCGCGCACCGCAGCAGTGTGCTCATCTCGCCAGTTGCCGTCAACAGGCCGAGCGAGATGGCGCACGACGGCGCTAGAAGCCGCTGCCGCTGCCGCCGTTCGTGTCGGACGGCCCCTGGCCTCCGCCTTGGCTCCCACGCCAAGGACCCTGGCCTCCGCCTTGGCTGCCGCGCCACGGACCCTGCCCGCCGCCGCCACCACCCCACGGACCCTGGCCGCCACCGAAGGGCCCGCGTCCGCGGCCACCTCTGCGCCGCATCGCCCACATCCGGAGACCGATCATGCCGACGATCAGCACGAGGCCGAGCGAGCCGCTCGACCGGCCGAAGCCGCCTGCCACTGCGAGCGTCACGCCCATAGCGCTGTCCGCTCCCTTCACTTGTCTGCACAGACGTTACCCACTGCGTGGCGCCGGTCGCGGCGGACGTGGCGCGGGCCCCAGTGCCGGTTTCACGCTGGTCAGGCTCGACGCTCAGCAGGTTCGCTCCTGCGTCCGGCGTGTCGCAGCGAGTCGCTGGTCGTCGGTGAAGCCGGAAGTGCCGAGATCGACTCCGAACGTCTCCCCCGTCGCCCTCCTCCCCGGCTCGATGAGCGGGACCGCCTGGCTCTGCGGCGCGCGGCGCAGCCATCCCAACGTGAGCAGCCGGCCGGTCAACGCGGCGCCGAGCGCGCCAGCGAGGTGGTGGCGCTGCTCGCTCCAGTCGATGCCTCCCGACGCCCGACCGGACGGGCGAGCCCGAGGCGCACCATGCTCCTCGGCCTCGGGCTCGGCGCCGCTGGCCTACGGAGCGCGGACCACCCCGGGAACCGGCATCATTAGCAGGTGCCGGTACCGACGACCGCCGCCCTGCCGGCACGCTGGCGAGCCGCGGGTGATCCTGCACGCTGCCGCCGCGCTCCCGGGCTTCCTGCACACCCTCGAGCCGACGCTCAAGCACTACGGGTACTGGGCGGTCGCCGCCTTCCTGTTCCTGGAGGACTTCGGGGTACCGGTGCCCGGCGAGACCATCCTCATCACCGCGGCCGTCTACGCCGGCTCCGGCCACCTCAACCCGGTGCTCGTCGGCGTCGTCGCCGTCGTTGCGGCGGTGCTCGGCGACAACTTGGGCTTTGTCATCGGCCACTTCGCCGGGCGGGCGGCGATCGTCCGGTGGGGCAGGTACGTGATGCTGACGGAGGAGCGCCTCGCCAAGGCCGAGAGCTTCTTCAACCACCATGGCGGGAAGGTCATCGTGGTGGCGCGCTTCATCGAGGGGCTGCGGCAAGCGAACGGCATCATCGCCGGGGCCTCGGAGATGTCGTGGTGGCGCTTCCTGCCGTTCAACGTGCTCGGCGCGGTGCTCTGGGTCGGGACCTGGCTCACGATCGGCGAGCTCGCCGGCAACCACATCGGCACGATCTACACGAACGTCACCCGCTACTCGCTCGTCGCGCTCGTCGTCCTCGTGCTCGTGCTGCTCGGACTGGTCGCACGCTTCTTCCTCAGGCGCCGCCGGCGCCGGGCGGCGCACCCGGTCGACACCGCCGAGCCCGGGCCCGAGCCCGGCGAGGCCTGAGCTCGTCGCCGAGGACCCGGACGGCACGTACCGCCCTGGCGGCGCGCCGGGTCCGGCCCGGTCGCTCGCAGGCCGGTGGGGAGGTGCGCCCGAGGTGTGACCGACCGCGTGGGGACGGCTCCCCCGAGCGCCCCGGCTGGGACGGACCGGCGACCCGGAGCGAGCACGGGGCGCGTGCCATCCGACCCCGCCGTAGTGGCAGGCTCGACGGGATGCGACGCGACGCGCCCTTCGATCAGGACGGGACGCCCCGGTCCCGCCCGGGGCCGGGGCGCCCTGGCGCGCCACGTGGCCTCCGCGCCGTCGTGGCGGTCCTCGGGGTCCTCGTTCTCGCCGGCCTCGTCGGGCTCGTCCTCGAACACGTCCAGCCCGGGTTGTTCTCCGGGTTGCGCTCGGGCGGGACCACCACCTCGACCTCGTCCTCGACGACGAGCTCGACGACGTCGACGACGGTGCCCTCCAGCGGCACCTCGTCAGGCGGCGCGAGGCCGGTCATCGCGTCGCTCGACCCGGCGAGCGGCGTTCCCGGCACGACCGTCACCATCACCGGGTCGGGCCTGTTCAGCGCCAACGGGTACGTCGCCGTCACCTTTGGCGCGGCCGTCGCGCCGACCCGCTGCCCGAGCGAGGAGAAGTGCCTGGTCACCGTCCCGGCGGGCAAGGCGGGTTCGACCGAGTCCGTCCGGGTGACGACGCAGTCCGGCCAGTCGAACGTCGTGACGTTCCACTACCGCTGAGCGTGGCGCGTGGCCCGTCGGTCGCCTGGAGGCTCAAGGGAAGGGGATCGGCGGTACGGACAGGGGCTCGGGCTCCGCGAGCTGCGGGTGCATCGCGGCGATCCGGCGGTTCGGCCTCGACAGCACGAAGTAGATCCCGCCGATGAGGCAGATGAACACCACGACGACGAGCGTCATCCAGTCGAAGTTGAACAGCTCGGCCTTCGGGCTGTTGATGCCGGTCGGGACGACGATGTTCAGCAGCATCGCGATGCCGTAGATCAGGGCGAGCACCATCACCGGCCACTCCCAGCGGCCGAGCCGGAAGGCTCCTTCGGCCTTCCAGCCGCGGAGCTTCGCGATGAACACGCCGAGGACGACCATCATGAACGACAGGTAGATCCCCGAGACCCCGAACGAGACGAGGGCGCCGAGGGCGTTCACGTGCGCCGGGTAGGTCACGAACCAGACGTGGATCGGCTTCGACGGCGTGAAGTGGACGAGCAGCGTGAACAGCACCGGGATCACCGCCGCGAGGAGGATCGCCCAGACCGGGGTCTCGCGCCGCCGCGAGATCCGCCGGATCACCGAGCTTCCGGGGATCGCCTTGTCCCGAGCGTAGGAGAAGGCCAGTCGGGCGCCGGCGCCTTGGACCGCCGTCCCGCAGCTGAAGAAGGCGAAGCAGACGAGGACGAGGATGGCGTCTTCGATCGCGCCGTTGTTGACCGCGGCGTGGATGATCGCCGGCACGCCGCCGGTGACGGCCGCCGCGTAGCCGGCTCCCTTCGGCATCGCCAGCAGCAGGCCGCCGACAAGGACGAAGCTCGCGATGCCACCGACGAGCAGCGATCGGGTGATCGCCTTCGGCACGTGGTAGGTCGCCCGCTTCACCTCTTCGGCCACGTCGCCGGCGGACTCGAAGCCGTAGAAGATGTAGACGTGGGCGAGGATGGCGACGAGCGCCGCCCCGAGCCACCAGTTCCCGTTGAAGTTCAGGCCGTACGGGTTCGTCTTCACGTGCTCGGCACCCTGGGTGCTGAACAGGAAGCCGAAGCCGTGGTGGAAGCCCTCGACCGCGAGGAGGATGGCGATCCCGAAGGTGCCGAGAATCTCGACGTAGACGCCGATCTTCGAGATGAGGGCGAGCAGCCGCACGCCGAGGACGTTGAAGACGGTCTGCAGGCCGAGCAGGACGAGGGTGATGAACAGGATCGTGTTCGGCGCCGCCGGGTTCCAGTTCGTCCCGAACCAGTTGTGGAACAGGGTGCAGACGTAGGCCGGGATGCCCGTGTCCACCGCGGCGACCGTGATGATCAGCGCCCAGCCGTAGATCCAGCCGACCCACCAGCCGTAGCCGGCGCCGAGCAGATTCTTGCCCCAGTGGAACAGCGCACCGGCGATCGGGTAGTGGCTGCCGAGTTCGGCGAAGACGAGCGCGACGAAGAACTGGCCGAGCACGACGATCGGCATGAGCCACAGGTAACGCGGCCCGGCCGAGCCGACGCCCAGCGCGAATAGCGAGTAGATCCCGACCATCGGCGACAGGTAGCAGAAGGCCACGCTGAAGTTGCCGAACAGCGAGAGGACCCGGTTCAGCTCCTGCTTGTACCCGAGCCGCTCGAGCTGCGCGGCATCGGCGTCGTGCGCCCCGACCGGCGCCCCCGAGCTGCCGTCCGATCGGACGTCGACCTGGTCCATGGCCATCCCCCCAACGCGGTCCCCGTTGACCGTCGCTCGATCGGCGAGCCGCGCCCACGCTGGCCGGCGACGCCGACTGCCCAGATGCCCTGCGCCTTCCTGTCCCCTCCGGACCAGCACCCCCGCCGCCGGAGGCGACGGGGTGGAATATACAAGACGCGTGTAGGACTGCAGCGGATCCCGGGGAACGTCCTGGACACGGTGCAGGTCTCAGCGGGCCTCGTAGCCGAAGAAGCCCGACCCTGACTTCCTCCCGAGCCGTCCGGCCGCGACCATCTCCCGCAGCAGCGGGGCCGCCGTGACGGCGGGATCGCCGGTCGCCTCGGCCAGCGCGTCGAGGATGGCGACGCTGGTGTCGAGCCCGATGAGGTCGAGCAGGTGCAGCGGGCCGATCGGCATGTTGCAGCCGCCCACCATGGCCTCGTCGATCGCCTCGGCGGTGGCGACGCCCTCCGCGAGCATGCGCACCGCCCCGTTCAGGTACGGGAACAGGAGCGCGTTCACGATGAACCCGGGGCGGTCGGCGACCTCGACTGGGGTCTTGCCGCACGCCCGGGCGAACGCGAGCGCGGCCTCGATGGTGGCGTCGCTCGCCCCGGCGGGACGTGCCACCTCGACCAGGGCCATCACGGGCGCCGGGTTGAAGAAGTGGATGCCGCAGACGCGCTCGGGCCGGCGCACCGCTGCGGCGATGGACGCGACCGACAACGTCGAGGTGTTCGTTGCCAGCACCGCTGTGTCGGCCAGGTGGCGGTCGAGCTCGGCGAAGAGCGCCCGCTTGGTCGCCAGCTCCTCCACGACGGCCTCCACCACCAGCGCGCAGCCGGCGAGCTCGGACAGCTCTGCGGTCGTCGAGCAACGCCTGAGCGCGGCGTCGGCCACCTCGCGCGCGAGCTCCCCCCGCTCCACGCGTCGCGTGAGCGAGCGCTGCAGCGCCGCGGCGACCGACTCGCCTGTCTCGGGCGCTACATACCAGACCACGACGTCGAAGCCGGCCAGGGCGGCCACCTCGGCGATACCGCGCCCCATGGTCCCGGCCCCTACGACACCCACCTGTCCGCTCACCTGCCGCGCTCCTTTCTCGGCGCCGCCGGGATCGCCCCGGCTCGGCTCACTCCCGCAGGGCTGCGAGCGCCCGAGCGGCGCGTGCCGGGCTCGGATACCAGGCGAGGCCCGCCTCGGCGAAGCGCTCGACGCTCGCCGCCGACGGGCGAGTGTAGGAGTAGACGACGATCGGCTTCGCTGAGCGCGCCACCAGCTCGCCGAGGGCGTCGCCCTCGAGCTGGAGCTGCTTCGGGCTGCCGAAGGAGCCCACGAGCATCGCCGCGCCCACGGCCGGGGACCCGAGCGCGAGCTCGAGCGGTGGGGCGAGCCCACCGGTGGCGAGCGCTTGCGCCGTCAGGTCGACGGGGTTGGCGGCCCCGCCGTACGGTGGCATGAAGCGGCGCAGCTGCACCTGGAGCTCCTCGTCGAAGATCGGAACGTCGAGCCCGGCGGCGAAGCAGGCGTCCGCTGCCCAGGCGCCCGCGCCACCCGAGATCGAGACGACCGCGACGCCGCCGCCGTGCCAGCATGGCGCGCGCGAGAGCGCCAGGCCGACATCGACAAGCTCTTCTTGATCCGAGACGGCGATGACGCCGGGCGCGCTGAGGGCCTCGGCCGACAGCTCGGGATCGCCCACCTCATGGGCCGTGTGAGCGAGCGCGGCCCGCGCCGCTGCGGCCGACCGCCCCACCTTCGCGACAACGAGGCGTGTCCCAGTCGAGCGGGCGCGCGCCGCCACGTCGCGGAAGCGCCCGAGGTCGCCGAGCCCTTCGAGGAAACAGAGGACGACCGGGGACCGGCCGTTCGCGACGAGGAAGTCGAGGGCGTCCAGGTAGTCGAGATCGGCCTCGTTGCCTGTCGTGATGACGTAGCTGAAGCGCATCTTGCGCTCCGTCCCGTCGTTGAAGAGCGCGAACCCGAGCCCCCCCGACTGGGAGACCACCGCGACGCCTCCGGGCTGCGGCGCCGCCTCGAGTGCCCGCTCCAGGTCGACCGCCGGCGAGAACGTCGCAGGGACGTGCCCGGCGACGTTGAGGAAACCCTCGCAGTTCGGGCCCATCACGGCCATGCCGTAGCGGCGCGCGATCGCGGCGACCTCGCGCTGCAGGCGGTCGCCCTCCCCACCGTCCTGCTCGGAGAAGCCCGACGAGAGGACGATGGCGGCGCCGACGCCCTTCGTCCCGCACTGCTCGAGGACCTCCGGCACCCGCCGTGCGGCGACAACGACGAGGGCCAGGTCGACCGGTCCGGGCACGGTGGCGACCGAGGGGTGCGTCGGCTCGCCGGCGATCGGCGCTCCCGAGGGGTTGACGAGGTGCACGGCGCCGGGATAGCCGTGCTGGCGCAGGATCGGAAGCAGCCGGCCGCCGAGCGTCTCGGGGTCACGCGACGCCCCCACCACGGCGATGCTTCTCGGGTCGAAGAGGCGACCGAGCTGCTCGCCCCGGCGCGGCGCCGCGCCGGGGCTCGCCGGGTCGGTCCGTTCCTGCACGGCCGAACCCTATGCTTCGGATGATCCGGTGAGCGACCCAGCGCGAGGTCGCCACGACAGCGGCTCGCTGAGAAGGTGGTCACGATGGCGCGAGGACCAGGTTCCGGCGTCCCGGCAGCGTCCGACCTGTTGGACGTGTCGACGCTGCTCAGCGACGAAGAGCAGATGGTCCAGGCGACGGTGCGTGCCTGGGCGCGAGAACGGGTGCTGCCGGGAATCGACGGCTGGTACGAGCGGGGCGAGTTCCCGCTCGACATCGGCCGCGAGCTCGGCAAGCTCGGCGTGTTCGGCATGGATCTCGAGGGCTACGGCGACGAAGGCACGAACGCCGTCTGCTACGGCCTGGCCTGCATGGAGCTCGAGGCCGCCGACAGCGGCTTCCGCTCTTTCGCCTCGGTCCAAGGCTCGCTCGCCATGTTCGCCGTCTTCACGTACGGCAGTGAGGAGCAGCGGCAGCGCTGGCTCCCGCAGCTGGCGAGCGGCGAAGCGATCGGCTGCTTCGGCCTCACCGAACCCGATGCCGGCAGCGACCCGGCCTCGATGCGCACCCACGCCCGGCGCGCGGGCACCGATTGGGTGCTGAATGGCACGAAGATGTGGATCACGAACGGGGGGATCGCCGATGTCGCGATCGTCTGGGCGCAGACTGACGACGGGATCCGCGGGTTCCTTGTGCCGCGAGACACGCCGGGCTTCACTCCGCGCGACATCCACACCAAGCTCTCCCTGCGGGCCAGCGTCACGAGCGAGCTCGTCTTCGACGACTGCCGCCTGCCCGCCGATGCGCTCCTCGAGGGCGCGAGGGGGCTGCGCGGCCCGCTCGGCTGCCTGAACGAGGCCCGGTTCGGCATCGTGTGGGGCGCGATGGGCGCGGCCCGGACCTGCTTCGAATCCGCGCTCGACTACGCCAAGAGCCGCACCCAGTTCGGCCGCCCGATCGCCGCCTTCCAGCTCACCCAGGCCAAGCTCGCCGACATGGCAGTCGAGCTGTCTAAGGGGACCCTGCTCGCCCTCCACCTCGGGAGGATGAAGGACGAGGGGCGGCTGCGGCCCGACCAGGTGAGCCTCGGCAAGCTGAACAACGTCCGAGAGGCGCTCGCCATCGCCCGCACTTCCCGCACCATCCTCGGCGCGAACGGCATCACGCTCGAGTACCCGGTGATGCGCCACGCCGCCAACCTGGAGTCGGTGCTCACCTACGAGGGGACGAGCGAGATCCACCAGCTCGCGGTGGGCCGGGCGCTGACCGGCCTCGGCGCCTTCTCCTGAGGCGGCTCCGACGCTCGCCCCGGGGATCTGCCTCGCCACCGGGCGTGAGGAGCGAACGACACATTGCGGTCGTGCCGTACAAACTGAGGTTGTTCGAATTAATTGCGAATGTCCAGCTCGTTGGTGCAAGCAAATTGCGAACGGAGGCGCGGGCCGCAATCTGGAGGGCCGAGACGAACTTCGGACTGTCGTTCTTCCTTCAACCTTGTACTCGGGGCGGCGATCCCCGGCGTTTGCGGCGACACGGCATAGGCATCGGCACAACACCGAGCGGGCTTGCTCCGGCTGGTTGACGCTTGGAGGGCCAACGCGTTGACCGCCCAATGCGACGACGGCCGTGCCCCCGACCGGCTGCGTGCTCAGTCGGTCATCGCAACAG
Organism: uncultured Actinomycetota bacterium; assembly: GCA_963765505.1. GTDB lineage: Bacteria > Actinomycetota > Acidimicrobiia > Acidimicrobiales > Bog-793 > DATKQY01. The sequence goes on along the minus strand of CAVXWO010000008.1, from coordinate 84,993 downwards.
CGTTAGCGAACGCTTGCGATGGTGTCATCCAGCCGAGAGTCTGTCGAGGTCTCGTGTTGAGTGATCGTGCGATCGCGTCGAGCTCTCGTTGGGTGCACTTCGAGAGGTCCGAGGACCTCGGCAAGTACTGACGGAGCAGCCCGTTCGTGTTCTCGTTCGAACCGCGCTGCCAAGGCTCTTCGGATCGCAGAAGTAGATCTGCACGCCGGTGTCGATCGTGAACTGGGCGTGCTCGGCCATCTCCTTGCCCTGGTCCCAGGTGATCGAGCGACGGAGCTGGGCGGGGAGGGTGAGGATCCGCTTGGTCATCGCGGTGCGGACCGACTCGGCGCCGTGGCCGTTCGGGAGCTTCAACAAGACCAAGTAGCGACTGTGCCGCTCGACGAGCGTGCCGATCGCCGTCATCTTCTTCCCGAAGATGGGGTCGCCCTCCCAGTGCCCGGGAACCGCTCGGTCGGCGACCTCGGCGGGACGTTCGGAGATCATCACCATGTTGCGGAGCTGGCCCTGGCCGACGCCGCCCTTCGTGTACGCCTTCGCCCTCCGCATGGCCCGACCGGTGCGGAGGCAGGCATGCAGCTCCTTGCGCAGGGCGCCGCGGCCCTGGACGAACAGCGACTGATAGATCGTCTCGTGCGACAACGACATCTCCGGGTCGTTCGGATACGAGAGAGCCAACCACGCCGAGATCTGCTCGGGGGACCACCTCGCCTCAAGCTTGCGCTCGACGGTCGCCCGCAGCCGAAGGCACTCGGAGAGCTTCATCTGCTTCGGCCGAAGTGCACGACGTCGGGCGCCGCGATCGGCGACGAGCGCCCGGTACTTGGCCCGCCCGCCGTTCGCATTCACCTCCCGGCAGACCGTGGAAGGCGCCCGCCCAAGGCCGGTCGCGATCGTCCAGATTGACGACCCCGCCGCGAGCCCACGGGAGATCTCCTCCCGCTCCTCGAGCGAGAGCCGGAGCTCCGAGCGTGATCGCTTCCTCGGACGGTGACCGCCGGCGTCGGCGATGAACTTGCGAAGTGACGAGTTCTGCCTGCCGAGATGCAGAGCGATCCGCTTCACCGGGACGCCGACGTCGTGTATCTCCCAGATCGTCGCCTTGTCCGCCTCCGTGAACCTCGCCACGGACCGCCTCCTGCTCGACGGTCAGTGTCCGCCAATCAAGGAGCCGTTGCGTTGATCAGTTGAGGACGCAGCACTTCAGGGGCACTCAGGGTCGACCCTAAGTGGGCTGCATCGAGCCGAGCTCCATCAGCTACGTCTCGCCGCTAGGCCGCCGCGTGGCTTAGGCGATCCTGGGCGTTCCTACGAGCGTGGGCTTCGACTCGATCGTCGGCTCTGGCTAGCTCAGAGCCTTGGCAGGTCTGTCGCACTTGGCGGCTTACCTATAAACTTGATGGAGTAAATTATGAATCAACCCAAGCCATCCCGTTAGAGGAGAGTCCTATGAGCGTCCGCCCCGAAGTCCTTGCTGCGAACGAGGCCTACGCAACCTCGTTCGGTGAGAAAGGCAGCCTCGCACTGCCGCCAGCCCGCCAGTTCGCCATTCTCACCTGCATGGATGCCCGACTGGATCCTGCCAAGTACGCAGGGCTGGCCGAGGGTGACGCCCACGTGATCCGCAATGCTGGCGGTCGCGCGAGCGATGACGCGATCAGGTCGCTTGTCATCTCCTACAAGCTCCTCGGCACCAAGGAGTGGTTCGTGATCCACCACTCGAACTGCGGTATGGAGTTCTTCAGTGACGAGGTGATGCGTGGCCTGCTCGCCAACAGCCTGGAGACCGCAGCGCTCGGCGCTGACGGGTTCACGGATGTCGGCACGGGCCCAGGGTCGGATGAGGCCAAGTACATCGACTGGCTGACGATCGCTGACAACCCGAGGAGCGTCGTCGAGGACGTCACCAGGATTCGGAACCACCCCCTCGTCCCCCTTTCGATCCCCATCTACGGCTACATCTATGACGTGACCACCGGGAAGCTGGTCGAGATCCCCGAGGCGACCAAGGCTGGCCGGGCGGGGTAGTCGCGCCCATGCCCTGGGCGCAGGCGGGCCAAATGCAGCAAATGGCTAGGGCCGTCCAATCGAGACGAGGTCTCGAGGACTTCAAGAGTGCCCCATACCGCCGGGTCGGGCGAGGCTGGCTGGCAGGCAACGACCAACGGCCCATGCCCTACGACTCTCATCGGCTCCCTGATGTGATGAAGGACCGCGGCGCGGCCCCTGCGTGACGAGTGCGGTGAGTGCGCACCCGAACGCCGGCTGAAAGAGCTCGCGATGGCTCGGCCTGCGAAGTCAAAGAACGAGGGTTCTCCTCGTCGTGGGGAACCGAGTGTTGGCACACTCGGTGCTTCGAAAGGCACACCCCCACGACGAAGGAGAACACCCGTGGAGCAACGTTACGTCGGCATCGACTTCCACCGGCGCCGTTCGGTAATCGTCCACAAGGACGCGGCGGGCACCGTCCTCGAGACGGTCCATCTCGACAACGACCGGGAAGCGTTCGCGCGAGAGCTCGCGAAAGCCGGTGAGCACCCAGAGGTCGTCCTCGAGGCGTGCTACGGGTGGTACTGGCTCGCGGACTTCCTCGAAGAGCTCGGCGCGAACCTCCACCTCGCCCACCCACTCGGCAACAACTGGGGCCACCGCAGAGTGAAGAACGACGAGCGTGATGCCGAGGACCTCGTCGACCTGTTGCGCCTCGGGCGTCTCGCGGAGGCCTACATCGCCCCACCGGAGCTCCGCGAGCTCCGCGAGATCGTCCGCTACAGAGCGAAGCTCGTCGGGCTCCGCTCCGCGCTCAAGTCCCAGGTCCACTCCGTGCTCGCGAAAGAAGGCGTTGCTGTCCCGATGACCGACCTGTTCGGCACCGCGGGCCAGGACCTCTTGAACATCGCTCGGCTCGGTCGCGCCTACGGCATTCGCGTCGAGTCGCTCCGCGACCTCATCTCCGCCTACGACAAAGAGATCGCGATGCTCGAGGGCGAGGTCGACCGCTGGCTCGCGGGCGACAAGGGCTACCTCGCGATCCAGGCCATCCCCGGCGTCGGGCCCGTCCTCGGCGCGGTGTTCTGCGCCGAGATCGGCGACGTGTCGAGGTTCTCCTCGCCGGACAAGCTCGCCTGCTGGGCCGGGCTCACGCCGCGGCACCGCGAGTCCGACGTCCACGTCGTGCGCGGCCCGATCACGAAACAAGGCAGCCGTCTCGTGCGCTGGGCAGCGGTCGAGGCCGCACAGCGGCGAGCCGGGTTCCAAGCCGAGCGCTTCGAACGGATCGCCGAGCGTCGCGACTCGAACAAGATCGCCCGGGTGGCTCTCGCCCGGCACATCCTCACCCTCGTCTACTTCGGCCTGAGGGACGGAGAGATCCGCTGCCTCGCCGAGGCGATCCGGTGAGCTCGGCACCAGCCGGACGCGCGCTTGTTGTCTGTCATGACCCCCGAAAGGCGCGGTCGTTAGTTCCTGATTAAGCCCGTCCGGCTGTTGTCGCATCGCTCCATGTCGCCTCGCACGACGTAGGGATGACTGGCATCCGAGCAGCTCGGCATGTCCCCGCCAGGAGCACGAACCTGGAGGAGCGAAGAGCGTCCTCGCGAAGAGGGAACGCAGCCAAGCCCGCCTCCGGCGGGCGATCCCAATGATCTCCGACGAAGGATGACCGGGTCGTAAAGACCCAGGCTTCGCCCAGATCTTGACGACCCTCTTCCTGCGGAGCACGGGAGGAGGACTTCGTCGCGCCCGGACTATGGAATACCGTGACCGGCTCAGCTCACCGACCAGGAACAAATCGTGTCGTCCTGCGGGCGACGCTCTTGACATTGAGCGCTCCTTCAGGGATGACAGACTGAGCTACGTGAGCAGCCACCTCGATGCCGATATCGAATGGGCGCGTTGGGCAACCGAACGTTGGGCGGATTTTCCAGTCGGCCAGATCCCTCGGCCGCTCGTACTTGTCGAGCCCGGGATCAGAGTCGAGCACGGATTCTCCGGCCCCGCCAAGGTCACGTTCGGCGTTGGCGCGGTCGATGGCGACGAGTCGGTGCCCAACGCTGTTCTCGACGTCCTCAGGACTCCGCGCTTGTCCGTCGACCGACTGCCGTCCAGGGCGAACGTCTAGGTGAGCAATGCTCGGCTCGGTGAGTGCGATTTCGTCACCGACCGGGGTCCAAAGCGGTTCGCAGCGTGGCAGATGGAGAGCGAGGACGCTCTCGGACCCATATGGGTACTCGACCCAATCATCGTTGCTCGCGCGTGGTCACCGCCAGAGCCGCCGTCGCGCCCGTGTCCTTTCGCAGGCTCTCCGCGAAGGGCGCTGGCGGCCACGGCCTCGAGCGACGACTACACGATCACGTTGACGTTCGTCGGAGGGCTTCCCGAGCGGATCGACTACCCGTCGGCCGATGTCGTCGAGACGCGGACGGCTGTCGTCATCCTGCCGAGACCCACGCATCGAGAGCCGATCGAAGCAGGGGGATGGGTGCCTGCGGTGGGAACCACTAGGACGGTCACGGTCGACCTCGGCGATCCACTCGGATCACGGGTTCTGACGGACATCGATGGCCCACCGGTTCCAGTAACGTCCATCCGCTGAAACTGCCCCAGTACGCCGGGAGCGGGGCGGTTATCGACCGTAACCCAGCGGCACTTCAGGACGACCTAGAGCCGGTTAACCGCAGCTCCAGGTAGAATCGGCACAGTGGGAATGATCCCCGTTTATCAACGCCTCGGGACTAAGGAAGAGAAACGGGCATGAAGAATAGCGGGTCGCAGAAAAGCAAGTCTCCTTCTCAGCTGATCGACGCGAGAATCGATGAGCTAGGCGACTGGCGGGGCAACATGCTCAGCCGGCTTCGTACCTTAGTCAAGGAAGCCGATCCCGAAGTCGTCGAAGAGTGGAAGTGGAGAGGGGTTCCGGTGTGGTCGCACGACGGATTGATCTGCACAGGCGAGACTTACAAGAACGTCGTGAAGATGACCTTCGCCAAAGGGGCGACTCTGAAGGATCCTGCGGGCCTCTTCAACTCCAGTCTTGACGGGAACACAAGGCGTGCCATCGACTTCCACGAGGGCGAGAAGATAGACGAGGAGGCGTTGAAGACGCTCGTTCGTGCCGCCGTGACCCTGAACAAGTCCAAAGCCTAAAGCTAATCCACGGAATCAAACATATTCCGTGGGATCCTGCAAGAAGTCACCGTCTTGGTTCCACCGAGACGCGAACATAGACGGTTGCCGCAGCCCCGCGGCTCCACGCAGCGTGACGCGACGGCGCGTTGCGCTCCGAGGTAGCTACCGGAACCTGCCGGTGAAGCGCTCGCGGTGTCGAGCCTGATGAGCAGCACGGATCAGCGCGCGCCCGCAGGCGGAGACGCGCCAACAGCGCGTCTGCTCAGCGCGATAGTCGGCACGTGGACGTGCGCTGGAAGAGGATGGGCCCGTTGATGGTCGCCATGGCGCTTGTCGGACCTGCGAAAGGGTTGAGGCGCGCGGCGTGCAGTTCAACCTCATCACGGACCTCGTCGTTGCTGTCGCGTCACAGACGCCTGGGATGGCACCAACTGGACAATCGATCGGGAAGTGGCTCGTCGCCGGCGCAAGTCCTGGCGGTGCCGTCGTTTTGACGTCAAGTCATGTACGGGAAGGTGCCGCTGGTCTGAGGGGCGTCACTGGCGCAACCCGTCGATAGGGCTCGCCGAGGTGAGGTCGTGGATCCTCGTCGCCCTTGTTGGGCCACAGCGCCATCGCCCGCTCGCTCATGGCGGTGATGGTGAGCGCCGGGTTGACGCCGAGATTGGCCGGGATTGCCGAGCCGTCAACCACGTGCAGGCCAGGGTGGCCGAACACCCGATGGTAGGCGTCGATCACGCCACTAGCGGGCGAGTCGCTGACGCAGCACCCGCCGATCAGGTGGGCGGTGGTCGGCACGTTGAGCAGGGCCTCGAACCATGTTCCCACGGGGTCACCATCGATCCTCCGAGCGAGCATGCGGGCGGCCTGGTTGGCAACCGGGATGTAGGTGGGGCTGGGGGCCCCGTGCCCGGGGGCAGTCATCAAGCGGGCCCCGCGGCGCAGGAGGCGAATGCTGTTGTCGAGGGTCTGCATGACCAGCAGGATGATGGTGCGCTCGGACCAGCGGCGCAAAGAGAGCGAGCGAGCGAAGACGATCGGGCGGCGAATCGCCTGGGCGACGAACCGAACCTGGCGGGGGACGCGGCCGCCACCATCGACGAGGATCGTCGCCAGCAGTCCCATCGCATTGGAGCCTTTCGGGTACCGGACCGCTTCGATGTGGGTATGGTCGTCTGGGTAGATCGACGAGGTGATGGCGATGCCGCCGCTGTAGTCGTGCTCGGGGGACCTGGCCACCGCCCCCACGATGGCCTCGGAGTTGGTTCGCACCACTTGCCCGAGGCGGGACGACAGGTTCGGGAGCCGGCCCCCGTCGCGCAGTCGGAGGAGCAGCCTGAGCGTGCCAAGCACGCCTGCTGAGAGCACGACGTGTTCGGCGGTAAACGTGTGCTGCCGCTTGCGGAGCCATGCGCCCGGCCGGGCGGTGGTCACCTCGTAACCTCCCCCGACCAACGGGCGGAGGTCGACGACCTTGGTGTCAGCGTGCACGACCGCTCCTGCCCGCTCGGCGAGGTAGAGGTAGTTGCGGTCGAGTGTGTTCTTGGCGTGGAACCGGCAGCCCACCATGCAGCCGCCGCAGCGGATGCAGCCAGTGACGTCGGGGCCGGCGCCGCCGAAGTAGGGATCGGGCACCGAGAGGCCCGGTTCACCGAAGAACACGCCCACGGTCGTCGGGTGGAACGTGTCGGCCACGCCGAGGTCGTCGGCGAGCGTGCGGATGATCTCGTCGGCCGCGGTCTCGAAGGGGACGGTGGTCGCGCCGAGCATCCGCTTCGCCCGCTCGTAGAACGGCGCCAGCTCCTCCCGCCAATCGGCGACATGCGCCCACTGCTCGTCGCGGTAGAAGGGCTCGGGTGGCTCGTACAAGGTGTTGGCGTAGACGAGCGACCCGCCTCCGACGCCAACGCCTGACAGGACCAGCAGGTTCTTGAAAAGCGTGATCTGCTGAATCCCGCGCATGCCGAGCGCTGGCGCCCACAGGAACCGCCGGAGGTTCCAATTCGTCTTGGGAAAGTCGTTGGCTGTGAAGCGCCGTCCCGCTTCGAGGACGCCCACTCGGTAGCCCTTTTCGGTCAGGCGGAGAGCGGTGACGGATCCGCCGAAGCCGGAGCCGACCACGAGCACGTCAAAGTCGTATCTCGTCACGATGACGAGTATTGCGCGCCATCGCCGAGCCGCACTCACTCGAGTCGACCTCGGGGCGCTTCGGGCAAGTCAATCAGATCGCCCGCACAGAACGCTCGACCACACGGTTCGGCGACGCGAACTAACGACGGCTCGGATACGACCCGTGGGACCACCGGCTGCTGTCATAGAACTCGCTGGCCGCACTGAAGGTGCGCACCGATCGGCGCTCAGTCCGGCGGCACGCGTGACCGCACAGAATGACGGTCGGCCCGCCCCCGACGGCTCGGTCCGGCGAACACGGAACATCGTTCTGTCTGCGGTCGCCATGCTGGCCGAGCCCCCCGGAGACGGGCGGATCGACGGCTCGGCGTGCTGTTCGCGGATTGGCGGTCCTACGGGTCGCGCCCCAGAACGCGCCCGCGAGCCGGCTGCTCTGGGATGTCACTGATCGCCGGATCTGGCCTGGGCCGTGAGATGACCGGCTTGATCCGACAGGAGTCGGCGATCTTCCTGAACGTCAGGAATCGGCCAGTTCGCTGATGAACATGTCGGCGCCATTCGTAGCGAAGTCCGCGACGTCGGCCGCCGCCGCCTGGCCCTCAGCACTGGCCATGCCCGCGCCGAGCGATTCCATCGACTCGAACGTTAGCTCGGCGATGAGCGCATAGCGGGCAGGCTCCCCCGTTGGAGTGCCCACCACCTTGGACCACTCGAAGCTCTCCACGCCGGGAATCAGGCGAGCCAGCGTCACGTGCACATCGTGATAGTGCCGGAAGAACGCGTCAGGATCCGGCGGCTGGTTGTAAGCGACGGTCAGTCGAATCTTTGTCATGACGGCAACCGTATCCGAGGTGATGGCCGCTGTGACGATCGGCAGTGTTCGTCGACCTGACCCCCGGGGGCAGAACTCCCTGCTCCGAGAGCTCGGTTCCTGGTGTGCGGCGGCGATGCACGCGGGGTCGGTGGCACGGAGGAAGAGTGCCACCAAACGTCTACCGAGCCAAGGCTGGGTGGGCATCCCCGAGCGCCGGGTCCGCCACGCGAGATTCAATCGCCACCTGACCGAGCACGGTTCAGGTTCCCGTCCAGCAAGTAGTCGGTGGGGTCACAGCAACGACGTCGCCCGAGCCTGGGCCACTGTCGCTCGACCGGACGGCGTAGAGCACGTGGTTGATCGCCGCGAAGGGCATCCACGACTACCAGTTGCCGTTCGCGGCCCGCCGGAACGGGGCCTGCGAGTGAACGGCCGCGGTCGAGGGGGGGACGCAGGCAACGCCCGTCGATCCGACCAACCACGCCACCCCGCCGACGATCGTTGTCGAGAAGCCAGTGCTGATGTCGGCACCAGGTGATGGAAGCGAGTCAGCAACGGGCTCAGGTGTCGGCGGCTTGGTGGTAGTGAGCTGCGGACCATCCAAGAGCATGGCGGTGCCGCTCATCCCGTAGCGGACCGCGACCCAAACGCCGGCGGCTGTGGCGGCGGTGACCTCACCGCCGACGACGAAGGACAGCTCGCGCCTCGCGAGGATGCGACGACTCGCGGCTTCGACCCGGTACACCACAAAGGGCTCGGTCTTCTTCGACTCAAGCGTCGCCGCGACACAGAGGTCCCTCCCCGAGGGGTCAGGCAGGAAACTGTCGAGGATACCGGGCGGCACCGGCAGCGAGCGGAAGATCGCGGCGGTTCCGGGGTCGAAGAGCACGAGCCGCTTGCCTGCATCGACCCAGAGGCCGCCCACGGGACTGCCCTGCCCGGCGGCGAGCACGGGGGTCGTCGTTCGGCCGAGAGCTCGAAGGTACACCCCGACATGGAGCGTCGTCGTTCCGCTCCGGACGAGGTGCAGCGTCTCGTACGCAGCGATCGGAGGGTTCGTCGTCGTGCCGTTTGGGCTAACGGACACGACGCTCTGCTCGAGGAGCCCGACGGCGTCGCCGATCAGCACGACTTGCGCATCGACGAACACGAGCGGCCCCCTGGACAGCTGCCCTGAGGCGAGATTGATGCTGTCGAGGCGACCAAAGACCGCCTCGTCGGAGTGTGCTGCGACAACGCCATAAGCGCTCGATGTCCCGGGAGCAAGGATCGGCGTCGTGAGGAAGCCGCTTGCAGCGACAAGGCGCTTTGGCCACGAACCAGACGTGGACGTCGAACCTGAGGACCTTGTCCCAGCCCCGAACAGGCTCGCCGTGATCGCCATCGCCGCAATGCCGATGATGCGAAGTCGCCCGTGCGCCAGGCGAGTATCGCTGAATCGTGTCCCTGGAGGGTGGAGACCCGATCAGAGGCTCGAGTTGACCGCGGCGCTTACGCGGGCAAGCGTGCCCCAGAACCGCGTCTCGAAGCGCCACCACCGCGCTGTCACCTACCGCCGGCTCGATGCGAGCCGGAGGAGGCGTGAGCGGAGCCCCCTGTCACGCAGCAGAGGCCCTAAAGCCGGACCCGGAACAGCCTCGTGTACCCGCCCCCGGCGACGGCGACGTCGTCGAGGAGGTAGAGGTTGCCGCCGGCGGTCACGCCTTGGTTCTCGGCCAGATCCTCAGCTTCGCAGTCGAATCCGCTCCCAACCGATCCCGGCGCGAGCGTCGTTACGACGCGCTGATGGCCGGAGTCTGGGTCGATGCGGATGACCGTGGGTACGCCGGTGCAGTTCGTGTCGGTATCCGCGTTCGGGCCAGCGCCGGGGGCCAACTGGGACGCGACGGTCCAGAGCCCTTCGGCCTCGTTGCCGATGACGGTGATGCCGAAGGGAAGGAGCGTCCTCGTGTGGAAGGCCCGCTGAGCCTGCGGACCGTCGAAGCGCCAAATGTCCTGCGTGAGCTGGCCGCTCGGCAACGACACCGTCGCGATGTCGCCCCAGAGCGTGTGGCCGGAGACGACCATCCAGAAGGTCGTGTGACCGCCTGTAACACGATCCTCGCCACGTTCGAGCCGACGGCGACGTGGTAGATCGGCGAGCCAGGAAGGCCTAGTGCGTAGCCGCCATTCGTGGCAACGCCCATCCAGAGACCGTCGGCGCTATTCGCGACGATGCTCCTCCGCGGCACGCGAGGGCCTGCTTCGCACCCTCACGCCGCCCATGACCGCGAATGCCCGGATCCGGATTCGTGGCGAGCCTTTCAACAGCGGCACGTCACGTAAGTGGATGTGCCGTCCGCCCATGATCGAGAAGCCGGTCAAGTCGACGTCGATCCCTTCGGGAACGATGATGTCGGCGCCTCCCATCACACACACGGCGGTGATCTTGGCCTCGAGGCCCTCGATCTCGGCTTGGCGGAGATCGAGGCGGCAACCTCCCATCAGCGTGAGCACAGTCGTGTGCTGGCCAAGCCGCCAACGTCCACGCGCCCTGGTGCCGCTCATCACGGCCACGAACCATCGCCTGGCTCGCCGCGGCGCGGCGTCGGTCGATCCGGGCGGTACCGACGGCAGGTCGGCGAGCACGTTGTCGAGCTCGCCCCGGGTCCTCGCGGCGAGCGCAGAGCCGACGCGCTCGGAGAACTCCTCTAACGTGAGTCGCCCAGCTGCGCAGTGGTCGCGCAGCGATGTCACCACGTGGTCGCGGTCCGTGTCGCTGACCCGCTCGGCCAAATGGCCGTCGTCGCTAGAAACGCTGGGGCTGCGGAGTACGGGCTCAGGCCCTCGCTCGTCGCCCGGTCGAAGCGGCTGAGCTTGCGGCACATCACCTGGTGCCACGTCGCGAGGATGCTCGTCAGACACGAGCACGAGTCTGGTCCAAGTGTTACGCAGTCGCCAGGGGTCACGGCCATTGGGTGGCCGCCGCCGAACGGCATCACACCCAGCAGGTACACCACGTCGCCGAGGCTCTCGTGCGTTGCGAGGAACGGTCGCCGATGAACACACTGACCTGGGCAGGGTTCAACAACAGAACCGCGTGACCGAATAGTTTCGTATGAGCCGCACTTCGTGTGGCCGGGTGGGCGAGTTGCATTGTTTCACCGGTGATGTTCAGGCGTTGCGACGCACTTTCCGCCTCGGCACCATGGGTCGGCCGAGCTCGTGCTCCTCGAGGATCGTCAGGTACTGGGCGACGACGTTCGGCGTCATGGCCGTGAGCAACGGCAGCTCCTCGGGTTCGTGCTTGGCTGCGAGGAGGCGGACCCGCTCGAAGCCCTCGATGTAGCGATCGACCGACTTCTTCGTGTGATAGGTGCGACTGGCGATCTCGGGGGTGGTCAGGCCCTCGAGATAGAGGCGGATGATGGCGGCCTTGTGGGTGGGCCACGACCCCATGTCGGCAACGTATCCCCGCAGGGGAAGGATCTCGCCCCGTTTGCGAAGGCGGATGACCGTTGCCGAGACGCCGCCGTCGGTGTAGCCGGTGACCAAGGACAGATCGGCTTGGGACAACACGCCGCCTTGGTCGAAGGCCTCGTGGGCCAAGCGACGGACCCGGAGCTCCCGCCGTTCGAGCGCGGGCGCCCCGGCCACGAAGGCGTCGATGTCCTCTTGGGCGACGACGGTGAGGCGGACCGGCACGAGCTTGGTGTGCGCCATCGTCTTGCCCTTGCGGGCCCGCTCGGTGGCGTCCGGGCACCAGTAGATGAGCTGGCCCGGCTCGAGCTCCTCGGGCTTGGCGAAGTAGTCGCGGACCACCGCGGAGATGTCGTCCACGATCGCGGCGGCCACCACCTCGCCTTTGTCGTAGCCGTATTCGTGGAGGAACTTGTAGAGCAACAGGCTCGATAGCGTCCGCTTGGCCAGCCGTCGGCCCATCGCCACCGAGCGCTTCACGGGAGGCGTCATCGTGAGCCCCCCTTTTTCGACCCTCGGGCCACCTCCAACAGATCAGCCAGCCGTGGGGCGGCGGGGAACTCACGACGGGCCCGCTCATAAAGAGCGATGTACTCGCTGATCACCGATGCGGAGCGGCCCGAGGCTGCACGGATCTCGGGGACCGACGCACCCCGGGCATAGAGCGCGGCAATCTGGCGGAAGTCCGCCAGGTAGCGCTTGATGGCCGACTCGGAGTGGCGGGTGCGCAGCTCGATCTCGGTGAACTGCAGGCCCCACAGATAGAGCTGCACGATCTTTGCCTTGTGGCTGACCCCGGGGCCGATGTCGCGGATCTGGCCGCGGGTGGGCACTGCGATCTCTGCTGATCGGCATGCGGCGAGGTCGCGTTTCACCGTGGCCGTCGACGAACAGGTCAGGTAGGCGAGGTCCTCGACGCTCAACAGTCCGTCTTGGAGCTGGGCCTGGCGGGCGAGGCGAGCGAGGCGCTGCTGTCGCATCGCGGACAGTCCTTTGCTGCGAAGCACCTCGTGATCCTCCGGAGTGGCGAGCTCGAGGGTCACCTGCACCTTGCGACAAGCGGCGATCGGCTTTCCCGGTGGCTCGTCGGACGCGACCGCGAGGTAACACAGCTCGCCGGCTTTGAGGGCGATTTCCCCGAACTCGGTGAAATAGCGGGCCATCTGCTCGTAGTGCGCCCGGGCCAGCACCGGGGTGAGGTTGAAGTCCTCACATATCCGAGCGACGATCGCCGACTCGGCGTCTTTGGCTGCGAGTCGGGCAGTTCCGTAGGCATCCATGACCAACCTCCGTGGTCAAATCAGGACCCACGAGAGTACGGCTCATTCGATCCCAGAGTGAACGCCAGCACGTCACCGCACAGCCAGCCGCACCTATCAGACGGGTCGGGACCTCATGCCGCGTCCTATAACGCGCGACGAGATCAGGGCCGCGCCTGCCACCTATCGCCGGCTGGGTGACGGTCACGGGGTGCCCCAATCCTCGCTGCCGGCTCCGCGGCGCACCGGAGGGGACCTTCTGGCGCGCAGTCGGCTTGTCACCCGGCGCCGACCGCTGAGCGCTGATCGACTCGGTGCGCTTCGGTCCAACGGCCAGAAGGGGTCCTGTACCCCGCCCAGAACGTCCCGATTTTGAGCCAAGACTGAGCGTCCCGACAACCGCGCTTCAACCTATTCCTCGCTCGGACTTGGACTCCTGATCCTGACGTCGAGATGCATTCTCGTGACACGCTCACGGTGCGGGTACGTGACGAACTGCGGAGCGCCGCCGTGGGCAGCTCGGACACGTCGGGTCAAGCGGTGGGTGGCCGGCCCCGCTTGGGCAAGGGCCCAGCCCTCGTAGGCATTCGCCCGGCCCCGTCGAGGGCTCGGCGCAGCAGCATCTCGATGTGGGCATTGAGGCTGCGGAACTCATCGGCCGCCCACTGGGCCAGGGCATCATGGACAGTGGGATCAATCCGCAGCAGTACCTGCTTGCGGTCATTCACGGATCAGGAGTAGAGAGTGCCGGTGTTGACTACTGGCGAAGCCGGTTGGTCACTGCAAAGTACGACCATCAGATTGCTCACCATCGCCGCTTTACGCTCCTCGTCAAGGTCGACGATGCCGCGCTCGCTCAACCGGGCGAGCGCCAGTTCAACCATTCCGACCGCGCCGTCGACGATACGAGTGCGGGCCGCGACGACGGCGTTGGCCTGCTGTCGGCGCAGCATGGCCTGGGCGATCTCCGACGTGTAGGCAAGATGGCTAATGCGCACCTCGACAATCTCCACCCCGGCAATGGCGACGCGCTGGGCCATCTCCTCGGCGAGCTCGCCAGCGACGATGTCGGTCGAGCCGCGCAGTGATAGGCCGTTGTCTGCGGGGTCGTCGTATGGATGCGTGGTCGCAACATGGCGTAATGCTGACTCGGCCTGGACCCGCACGAAATTGAGGTAGTCATCGACGGCGAAGAGAGCACGTGCGGTATCGGCAACCTGCCAGACGACAATGGAGGCGATCTCCACAGGATTGCCGTCGGCGTCGTTGACCTTCAGGTGGTTCGTCTCGAAGTTCCTGACTCGAATGCTCACGTTCCGCCGGTCAGTGAGGGGCAGGATCCAGGACAGGCCGGTACGACGCACGGTGCCGACGTAGCTGCCGAAAAAGCGCACGACCCTGGTCTGGCCGGGCTGCACGATGACGAGCGAGGCCAAGATGACAACCGCCACGACGGCCGGCCCGACGGCGATCGCCCCGAGGGAGTGCTGGGCGAGCAAGACACAGGCGGCGATGCAGGCGGCCACGACGAGGACGCCGAACCAGCCGCTGATGGCCCACGCTATCCGCTCGCTGATCTCGACGCGGGTTCCCGAGTGGCCGACTGGAGTCGCCTCGGGGTCGCGGTAGGGCTGGACAGACTGGCTCATGATCCCTCCTCGAGAGCGGCCTCAATAAAACTGATATCAGTACGATATCAACTTTTCCCGCGTCCTTGAAGTCTCGGGAGTAGCGCCAACAGCACAGACTCAATGGGCGACCTGCCGGCGTCTTGAACGACCCCGTTGCCGACAACAGATCACCAGTTCGGGACCCACTCGCCTGGAGGTCTTCGAACAACACGATCCAGCCAGAACGACGGCGACGTGTGCCACTGACTCAGCAGTAGGCGCTTCAGCGGTGCGTGCTGCTCAAGCTATCGACCTCGAGGTGGCACCATGTACGAGCGTTCGCGCGAATCTGGTGGCGTCTCCCTGATTTGCTGGATAAGAAAGTGCTCTAGTTAGCTGGTGGCGCGCAGCACTTCCCGCAACTTCACCCGCCGCCCGGTGCGGAGGATTGCTCGCCGGTAGATGCCCGCCGCGAATCGAGCGACGCACACCGTGGAGACCACCGAGATCATTGCGGCGCCGAGGAACTCCCACCACGTGGCTTGGCCAAGCCCGACGAGAACGGGCATCGCAAACGGTGCGGTCGGAGGGAGGTAGGCGAGCACTTTGAAGAACAGCGAAGCATTCCCCGAGGAGGCCGCTGTGATCGAGACGATGTAGCCGACGAGCATCGGGATGCTGAGGGGAAAGGTCAGGCTCTGCAACTGGTCTTGGCGTTCCGCGAGCGAACCCGCTGCCGCATAGACCCAGCAGTAGAAGGCGTAGCCGAGCACCAGCCAGAGAAGCGAACTCGCCAGTTCGACGGGTGCCGTGCCTTGCAAGACATCCGAGCCGACCGCCTTCGCCAGCAAGAGCGCGAAGATGACGATGACGCTCGCCTGCGCGAGCGCCGCGGCCCCAATACCGATCACCTTGCCCGCGAGAAGGTGGATCGCCGTCACGGTCGCGAGAAGCACTTCGACGACGCGACTCGATTTCTCCTCGGCCACGCCAAGCAGAATCCACGCGCCGTACTGAGAGAGCAGCACGAACAAGAGGATTAGCCCGATGATCGAGGTCCCCTGTGCCGCGCCTTTCGTCGTCGCGGCCGTGAGGCCCGTGATCGGCACAGCGATCGGATGGGCGAGTGCCGACGTTTGAGCGGGAGAGAGGTGTGCAGCTGCGATCGTGGCGAGCGTGCTGAGTCCTTCGGAGAGGTTCCGGGCGAACTCGGCGATCGTCGAGGTATCCGACGCCGTGATTGCCTGGCTGAGGATGATCCGTTCGCCGTCCACCACGACGTCGAGCCGTCCCGCGCGCAGGTCCTTCTCGGCCGAAGCGAGACCTGACTCGGTGACGAGGTGGACGGTGACGTGGATTTCGCTGCCAGCCGAGATAACCGCAGCGCGAAGCGGCGGGGCGAGGCTCCCGACGACGCCGACGCGGGGCGTCGTTGACGCCTTCTTGTTGAGAGTTGGGATGACGATTGCGGCGGCCACGACCGCGAGCATGAGCAACGTCCCCACCCGGTAGATGCGTCCGCGCGTTCGCTCTCGCACCTCGCGCGCGGCAACGAGACCGATGTCGCCGAAGGTGGTCTCGAAGTACTGCCGCGCCGCGGAGGGACCGTGCGCCGTGGTCGCCACGGTCGTCCCGCCGGCGCGTCGGCGGCGAACGATCCGCACAGCGAGAAGTGCCGCGACGAGGATGACGAACAGTAAGAACTTCACGACAACGCCTCGCGAAAGACCTCAGAGAGCCGCCGTCGTTCGAAGCGGAACTCCGTCACGACTCCCGCGCGCTCGGCAGCTCGAAGAACCGCCTGGCTGTCGGTCGAGTCCGCGAGCACGAGACGAACCGCACCCGCGGCAATCTCCGACACCGTGACGCCCGGTAGGTTCCGCGCCCACGCGGCTTCCCGGTCGTCTTCGACTCGCACCACGAGACGACTTTCGCCGCCCATCGCGAGGTCGTCCACACTGCCGGTGACGACAAGTCGACCATGGTCAATGATCGTCACCGTCTCGCAGAGATCCTCCACCTGGTCGAGCTGGTGGCTGGAGAACAGCACACCGCAGCCGGAGCGAGCCAGCTCGGCGAGCACGGCCCCGATAGCGTCGATACCTGTCGGGTCGAGACCCGCAAGCGGCTCGTCGAGGATGATCAGCTCGGGGCCGTGCACGAGCGCCGCGGCGAGTTGGACGGTGCTGTTGGTTCCCATGCGACAGTGCATCGACCCGGCTAGTGGCACGGTCCGCGATCCCGAGCCGGTCGAGCCAGTATGTGCTCGCCGCGGCAGCGTCCGACGCACTCATTCCGTGCAGCCTGCCGAGATATTCCAGTTGTTCGCCGACGAGCATGCTCGGGTAGAGACCGCGCTCTTCTGGCATGTAGCCGAAGCGCCTGCGTTCCTCCTGTCGTACCTGCGACCCGTTCCAGAGGACCTCGCCCTCGTCGAGATCGAGTAGCCCGAAAACCGCTCGCATCGTCGTCGTCTTGCCGGCGCCATTCGGACCGAGGAAGCCGACCACCTGGCCCGAGGGGACGGAGAAGGTCAGGTTGTCGAGGGCCGTGAGGGTCCCGAATCGGCGCGTCAATCCGCGCAGCTCTAGGACGGCAGCCATCGCGCCAGCTTAGGTAGGACAGAACAATCCATCGAGATGCTGAAGTCGCGCTTCGTCCATGTCGCCAGTGAATACGTATCGACGGCTATTTCCCTGCGCCGAGTGAGTACCTCCGCTGGCGTAGCCGGGGACCAGACGCGCTGAACTCCAGCTGACCCGGTTCCAAGGGGGCTTTCCCGCGAGCTCCGCCCTCCCGTCGGCGGTCGGTCTTTCCTACTCCTCCGCGTCCGTCGTCACGATGCCCTGGCCCCTAAGTGAGGCCCTATACGGCTTCGCTGCGACCGTCGGGATCGCCAGGGCGCGAGCGGACCGGGGCCTCGTCGGCGCGAGCCGGGTGCTCCACCACTGCGACCACCTTGGCGGCCATGAACCGGGCGGTTCGCACGGGTGTCCCAGACCGCGTGACCTCCGTGACCTCGACCGTTTTCCGGACGTTGGCCACCTCGACCCGCCTGCCGGCCCGGCGGGCCTCGATCTCGAAGCGCTCGACCCCGGCTCCCACGTCGACGAGGACTTCCACACGGTCACCCTTCACCGGTACCAGGGTACCTATCGGGGGCGCCACCTGCCCGGGCGTCGGCCGCGCGTGTCGGCCAAGATCGCGGTGTGGCAGCCGAGCCCTGGGGATGGCCGCAGAGCGACGAGGAGCTCGTCGAGCTCCAGGGCCGCCTCGCCACTGCAGCGGCGAGCGCATTGGCCACCGATCCCTGGCTGCCGCCCGGCGAGAGGCCCGTCCTCGGCGGGTGCTTCGTCGCGTACGCCTGCGGTGGCGCGGGCCCGGGCCGGCCGGGTGACCTGGCGTGGGCGGCCGCCGTCGCGTGGCGGGGCGGCGATGCGGCCGATCGGGGTACCCGCAGAACCGACCACCATCTCAGGGGCGTGCCGACGCCTGGCCGCCCCAGGCAGGCTGACGACGTCCTCGCCCAGAGCGTCGTGGCCGCACGTGTCCCCTCCTCGTACGTGCCCGGGCTCTTGGCCCGCAGAGAGGGACCGATCCTGGCCGCCGCGCTGGCGGCACTCGACCTGCGCCCCGAGCTCCTGCTCGTCGACGCGAGCGGGCTCGACCATCCTCGGGGTGCCGGACTCGCTGTGCACCTGGGTGCGGTCGTCGACTTGCCGACGGTGGGGGTGACCCGCCGCCCGCTCGTCGCCGCCGGCGACCAGCCGGAATTGCGGCGTGGCGCCGTGGCGCCGCTGCACGTGGGCGGTCGCTGCGTCGCCTTCTGGCTCTGTACGAGGACGGGCGCCCGCCCGCTCGTCGCCCACGTGGGATGGCGGACGAGCGCGGAGACCGCTTCCCGTGTGGTGCTCGACGCGTCCACTCCGGCTGCCCGAACGCCGGTCCCGCTGCAGGAGGCGCGACGGGTGGCTCGCGAGGCTCGGAGCCTTGCCAGAGCTGGTTGACGACGATGACCGTCCCACCGCAGCCGGACGCCAGTTGCGCGAGGCAGTCGAACGACGAACGGACGAGTTCGCCGTCTCGCCTACGGAGAAGTCGGTGACGATCGGGCTCAGTACCTCGTGCACATCCTCGAACCTGCTGCCCTGCGGATCGCAGCCGCGGGGAGATCGCCTTTCCAAACCCGATGGGCCTGCCGCCCCTGCTCCTTCCAACTACTAGCGGAGCCATCTCGCTCACAAAGCACCGAACGCCTCATCGGCTTGCCTGTGGTTACAGGCAACCGTCGGGTCGGACCCACGCCGAACGACGGGTATTCGCTCTCGCCCACGAGGCGTCGCCGTGCCCCGCACCGCGATGACTCCGCGACGTTGAGCCGCGGTGACGGGTCGCCTGACGTGCCCGTTACGTCACTTGAGCTCGAATGGATTGCGACTCACCAAGGCATTGCCGTTGGAGTCGACCGCGACGCAGAAGTCGAGAGTCCCCGACTTGCAGGTGACTGACGTCAATCTCCCGTTCGGGTCGATCGTCACCGGACGTGACCAAACGCTGTTCTCGAACACCAGGACGGCGCCATCGCCGTCCACAGCGATGCACCGGCCGCTCACTGGGCACGACACCGAGAGCGGGCCAGCCCCGACGGTGTCGATCGCCGTCGGGGACGACCACGAGTGGCCCTCGTAGTGGAGTGCCCTCCCGAGCACGTCGAGGGCGACACAGAAGCTGCTCGTCAGGCACGACACGGCGACGAGGGCGGCTGCGTCGATAGCGCTCGGTAGCGACCAGCTGTGCCCGTCGAGGACGAGTACCCTCCCGGCGCCGTCGACCGCCGCGCAGAAGGTGAGCGAGGCACAGGAGACCGCGTTCAGCGGTAGTCGCCGTCGATCGTCGACGGCCTGGTCCAGGAGCGCCCTTCGTAGGCCTCGGCGTTTCCTTCCGCATCGACGGCAACGCAGAAACGCGCCGAAGTGCACGAGACGGAGGCCATCATGCCCGGATAGGGCGGGCCCGGCTGCTCGTCGACCGCCGTGAGGCTCGACCAGCGTCCATCTCGGAGGATGGTGGCCATCCCGAGGTCCGTGAGCGCAACGCAAGAGCCCGCGGCCGGACAGGAGAGTGAGACGAGCTCGCCGACGTACTGCTCGAGGAGCCGGGGGCCTCGCCACGTCGAGCCGTCGAAGGTCACCGCGTTGTCGCTCCCGGTCGAGGTGGCCACGGCGACGCAGTCCTCGGTCGTCGGGCACGAGACGGCATTGAACGATCCCGCCGCCGTCTCGAAGAGGCGCCAGGTGCTCGCCGAGACCCGCGCTGTCGTGAGCGCACGAGCAGCGGTGCCCGCCTCAACAGGAAGCGCGCGCGCCCCGAGCGACCCAGCTGGGAGGATCGTCGCGAGGGCAAGAGCAAGAAGGACCGTGCGGCCCGCGGGTCGGCGCCGGAGCGACGGTGTTATCACCGCGGCGCTACAGCGCTACCCGGTAGAGCTCGCCGTTCGAGCTCGCCTCGGGTGGAGCAAGGACGAAGAGCGCGTCGCCGTCGACGGTCGCCTCGCCGGAGCCCGTCCAGTAGGGCGGCAGGTCGATGGTCGCGACGACGGCGACGGCTCCAGAGCTCGGGTCGATTCGGACGATCCTCCAGCTCATCGTCGAGGGCGCGGGAGTGGGCACGTCGCTCGGGGCGACGCTCGAGTAGAAGCCGCTCGACGCGTCGCCGGCGACCCACCAGCCGGTGAGGCCGCGGTCTGACACCTGGAAGGCACGCAGTGACCTCTCGCCGTTGAATCGAGCGATCTCGCAGGGCCGGCTGCCCTGCCGAGGGCAGATGTCGGCCCAGAGGTCCTCGCCTTGCCCGGTCATCCAGCTCACGAAGCCGTGAAAGCCGGGGGAACGATCGACGACCGCGATCGAGGTCGCGCCAATCCCGAGGTGATAGATGATCCCGTCGTCGAAGTTGCCCAGTGAGTTGTCAGCGGGAGCGAGGTACAGGCCAGCGGCATCGGCCGCGATGACCGGCCGGTCGAGGTCGGGGATGCGCGTCGCCTGGACGACCTGCCCCGTTGCCTCCGAGACACGGAGCACCATCGGGCCCTTGGTGGATGCCGAGGCGTAGAGCCAGAGCGAGCCGGGCCCGTGCGCAGACTCGAGGTGAGTGTCGGAGTAGTTGCCGAACGTCATGAGCACCGGACCGACCTCGATCCTCCCGTTCGACGGATCGATGCGCGCTATCCGAACGACGGCGTCGTTCGGCTGGCTACGCAGGCCGTACTGGACCGGCATCACCGGCTTGCCGACGAGGGCGGGATCGTCGCATCGCGGTTCGACGATCCTCGTCAGTGCGAGCGTCGCGGGGTCGACGCTCCCCTCGAGGCAGGCAACACCCTAGTCCCCGCCAAGCGTCGCAGACCCGGTCAGGCGCAAACCCGCCGGTGCGAGCGAGATGCTCGCAAAGCTCAGACTGGCCGGGATCGTCGTCGCCACCACGCGCGCCAAGATTCCCCGAGCGTGAGCAACCGGCAGGGTCGGAAGAGCGAACGCCGCAAGTGCGGCCAGAACTCCTCCGACGAGCGCGCTCGTCCTACTATCGGGTCTCCGGCCGACTGAGCACCGCCGCACGCCCGGATGCTATGGCGAGAGGTCTGCGGACATGCATCGGGCTGAGAACCCGAGCGAACCTGACCTGCAGCGGCGCGGACAGTCGAGGCAAGCCGTCATAGGAGCACCCCTTGCGCGCGACCACGACCAGAACGCCACGCCGAACGCGCGCGTGCGGCCGTTGATTCCACAAGACGGATCGACGGCTCCAGCGTGTCGGAGCTGGGGCACCCCGCGTTGGTCAGATCAAAGTACGCGTGCCCGCTCGACCGCGGCCCTGAAGACGTCCGCGTCGACGGTTGCCGTTGCGTTCTCGATGGCTTCGCCTGGCCAATCGAGGGCCCAGCTGAGCGGACCGCCCGTAGCCAACGGCGACAGCGCAAAGTCGGCATCGTATGCCGATGACGAGCTGCCGCCACCGACAGCCGCAGCGTCGGCCCGTCGTGATCTGTGTCGTTTCCCCAGCTGCTGAGATCGGCGCTGAGTTCCTTGTCATCGGGGAGAACCACCCGGAGCTCGCACCCCCGCCATTCGGACGACCCCAAGGCATGGCGCCCTATCGGAGGCATCGGCACACCCCGTTGCCGCCGGACGCGGACGAAGAACGACAATCGCTCCGGCTCGGCTCGAAATGAGTCGGGCCACACGGCGGCGGTATCCGTCCTCGCGAGCTCGATGAGCAGCGCGAGTGGTTCGGGGATGACAACGCGTCCCGGTCCGCTCGTCGCTGTGGTCATGGCAAGGTGACGACATCCCAGAGCTTGCGTGCTGCCGTGGCGGCCGCGCGCAGAGGCGCCGGCTGTGATACGACTGACACTGTGTGTGATACACTGCGGTCGTGAGAAGCCTGCGACTTGATCCCGAACTCGACGAAAAGGTGCGGCGGGCGGCCTCCATTAGGGGCGAGTCGGTCTCGGAGTTCATCCGCAACGCCGCGGAGGAGCGTGCGGAGGAGACCCTGACCGAACGCTCGAGCGACCGCTTTGCTGACGTCGCAGGCGTCGTTCACGGTGGCGGCGGGCGTGCTAGGCGTTCGGGCGAAGCCTTCACCGAGGCATTGACGCGAGACCGTGCCAAGCGGTGACCCTGACCGACGCCGGCCCACTCATCGCCATCATCGACGCCGACGAAGCCGACCACGACTCCTGCCTTAGAGCCCTCGATCTGCTCGTTCTGCCTCTCGTGACCACGTGGCCCGCCTTCACCGAGGCGATGTACCTGCTTGCCAGGGCCGGTGGCATCCAGGGCCAGCGGGCGCTGTGGCGCCTCGTACACACAGGACGGCTCGTCGTCGCCGATCTGTCTTCCTCCTCCGTCGAACGCAGCGCTCGACTGATGGATCAATACGCCGATCGACCCATGGACCTGGCAGACGCGACGCTCGTCGCCCTCGCCGAGGAGCAGGGTCACCGAAGGATCTTCACGCTCGACTCGGATTTCCACGTGTACCGGATCCGCGGTCGGCAGCACTTTGAGGTGGTCCCGGGACACTAGTCAAGAGGCTTGCTTGGCTGCCTTGAAGGCGTCCCAGAAGACTCGAGTGCGTACCTGCCGGCGACCATCCCTGAACGCAGGCTCCGTGTGGCGCGGTGAGGCTGTTCGGCGTGCGCATAGGGTTCTCGACCATCGCGCGAGAATCGCAGTGTGCGCGCTCTTGGGCTGGCGGTTCTCGGTGTCGCGTTCGCGATCGGAGTCGGACAGGGCATCATCGGGCCGCGCAGCGTGCTGGCAGGTTCGATGACCGTAGGTGTCGCCGGTTCGCCGTGCGACGGTGGTTCGCCGAGTGTCGACTGGAAGTGGACATGCCCGCCTCGAGTCCGCCTGGGAAGCAACGCCAGGCCCCGGCACCTTAGCCTCTCCTGAAGCCAGATATGGCCGTTCGATGCCAGATTGTACGGGCTCGGGTCTGCTGCGGCGGAAAGATGCGGTCCGCGGTGTTAGTAACCTCGGGTCCGGTCGACGAGATTGAGCAACGGGTCGCCGTTGAGGAACCGCCGAAGGTTGACGGCGAAGAGCCGCTTGACCGGTTCGGCGATATGGGCATCGCCGGAGGCAGAGACGTGAGGAGTCAACAGGATCTCGGGAACGTCAAGGAGTTCCCGGCGGGGCGGCTCCCCTGCAAGCTCGCCGTCGTAGACGTCGAGCACAGCGCCACGGAGGTGCCCCGACTTGATTGCGTCGAGCAGGGCCTGTTCATCGACCTCCTCGCCCCGGGCGATGTTGATCAGGACCGAACCGGTCTTCATGGCCGTGAAGACCCGATGGTCGATCATCTTTTGGGTCTCGGGTGTGAGTTGGGAGCAGATGACCACGAAATCGCTCTGGGCAGCCAGCTCAAGCAGGCCCGACGCAGGAAGGACCACATTGGCGCCGTAGATGTCTGCTTGTGCTTCGACGACCGACCGGCGGGTGCCCACGACGCGCATCCCCACCGCTCGCGCCAAGCGGGCGACCTCTTGGCCGATCCCGCCGAGACCCACGATGCCTATCGTCGCGTCCGCCACCTTGGTCATGTGATAGTCGTCGCGGCTGAAGGTGCTACCGGGACCATGGCGGGTACCTGTGTGCAGGCCGCGGGCGAAATGAAAGACCCCGGCCATGGCGTACTCGGCGATGGCGGTGACTCCGACCGCGCCGCGACTCGAAGTGAGCGGCACAGACGACCTCCACAGGTCGGACCCGACAAGATTGGACACGCCCGCCTGCGTATGGTGCGCCCACCGCAGCGACCTCGCCCGGTCAGCCAGCCGTTGCGGGACGGGAAATCCGACCAGCAAGACCTCTGCCTCGCCAAGCATCCGAGCGCGTTCGATTCTCGACGGTGCACCCGGCGGCATCGGCCCAGGGCGCTGGCCCTGCTCGACCAGCTCGGCACCAAGCGCCCTGTTACCGTCGAGGACCTCGACCCTTGGATCGATGTCGCCGACAAAGGCGAGGTCGGACCCGAGATGGGGCGCCATCACCAAGACCTTTACCACTTCGGCCACCATCAGCATCCAACCGTAATGCCTCGGCCATCAGCCAACCGGCAGGGTCCGCCGCGCCGGAACGCAGCACCCGCGCGCGCAGGTGCCCCAGAACGTCAGCAACACCGGACTCACCAGAGTCGCCCATACCGCCGGGAAGGCGCGACGGCAAACAACGCCCAGCGGATGCGCAGTCTCACTGTGTGAAAGGTATCGGCCTTCTGGCGGCCGCTGTGCTATCTGCGATCGGTATTGGGATCGGAGCGCTCGCTCTCTCCAGCTCCTCGACGTCGGGGGACCCAGGGTCATCGAGCGCCGCCCTGCGTGGCCGATCCGCGAGCGCCTACGGAACCAATCTCGCACTGGTCGGCATCCCTTTCGGCAATGCCGTTCGAGCTAGGACATCCCTCCCAGGCCATCCATCGCTCGTCGTCGAGGCCACGTGCCGCAATGGAGGCGCGGGTGGGCGGAGCATCACGGCGGTCCTGCGTCGGAGCCGACCGATCACGTATCGATCCGCAGTTCTTCCTTATGGTGACCCCATCGCAATCCTCGGCGTGCCCTCGTACTCGGGGCAGGAGCTCCCCGCGGTCCTCGCGCAGGTCGGTCTGGGCATGACGGGCCAGCCCTACGAGCTGTTCACCATCTCCGCGCGTCGAGTCGTGCCGGTGAAGGTG
This sequence comes from uncultured Actinomycetota bacterium, assembly GCA_963765505.1. Classification (GTDB taxonomy): domain Bacteria; phylum Actinomycetota; class Acidimicrobiia; order Acidimicrobiales; family Bog-793; genus DATKQY01. The sequence continues at coordinate 60,358 of CAVXWO010000008.1, read as the reverse complement.
ACCTTTCCGATTGATCGGCTGGCGGCCTCGCTGGCGGAGGTGCGGCGGAGCATGGCCAGGGCGTTGACTGTTCAAGTCGCGCGGGCCGATTGCTGGTGACGCAGGTGTATTGGTCAGGGCCGGGACCGACTGCCCCATCGGTTCCGGCGGGTGAGGGCGGAGAGTCGCCAGCTCCGGCGGATCCGATCACCGTCCAGTTCGAACGCTGGACCCTGACGGGGCAGCCGTTGCGTCAAATCGATGTCAGATCGTTACCTCCCGAGACGATGGCCTACCGGGCTGCAAGCGAGCGCGAGAACGCTCACTGCTAGTCCGGCCCCGGCACCAAGGCCTAGTCAGCCGAAGGACCGACTCAACCAGCTTGTCCCGGAACGCCGGTTGCGCGACCGCTCCGCAGGCGGCTCCTCTCTGGCTGTTAGTCTATAGCACTGGACTTAGCGCTGTCTACTAGAGTAGACTTGGCGTCGTGAAGCGAGCGACGCTGATCAGGCGGATCGCCACGGCGGCGAAGCGAAGCGGTCTGGATTGGGGCCAGGTTGCGTCGAAGGGCAACCACGAGAAGTGGAGATTGGGCACGACCGTGCAAGTCTCCATACCTCGACACACCGAGATCAACGAGATCACCGCGCAAGCGATCTTGAAGTCCACCGAGAGTGAGTTGGGAGAGGGGTGGTGGAAGTGAAGACGTACACGGTCGCCACGGAACGCTCTGGGAGCTGGTGGGCGTTCTCCGTTCCTGAGATTCCGGGAGCGCACGGACAAGCGAAGCGACTCGATCAGGTCAGGGACGAAGCACGGGATGTCATCTCGATGATGCTGGATGCTCCTGAGGACTCGTTCGATCTCGAGCTGTCCGTCAAGCTCGATCCTCGAATGGAACACGCTCTCGACGAGGCGAAGATCGCGCGCGACCAGTTTGAGACGTACCAGCGGATTGCCCAGGAGAAGCTCCGTGTTGCCGCCGAGCAGTTCAAGGACGTAGCCGGATTGAGTGTTCGCGACATCGGCAGCCTGCTCAACGTCTCCTTTCAACGCATCTCGCAGATACTTAGCGACAAGCGGAAGGCGCCGTAGGACTCCAAGCCGAATGTCGCGATGACGTCAGCGTTGCCCATCGTCTTCGATGCGCTGAGCCAACGTCGTTGCCCCCGAGGGGTTGGGGCCAGCTGCCCGTCCCGCTGGTGACGTGGAGGGGCACGGTGTGAGCGCGAGGCCGCGTGGTCAGGGTCGCTAGGGCAAGGGTCTACGAGCACGGATGATCGCGGCCGCAGCGTGGCGGTGGACGCGGTGGGTCTCGATGATCTCGACGTCGGCGAGACCGACGTCGGCGAGCGTCGCACGGTACTCGCTCTCGGTTAGGGCACCGGCGATGCAGCCCGTCCACTGGGCCATGTCGGCCCGGGTTGCGTCGTCCATGTCGGGATCAGCGACAACGTCGGAGAAGGCGAAGCGACCGCCAGGGCGAAGGACGCGAGCCGCTTCTCGCAGCACAACGTGCTTGTCAGCAGCCAGGTTGATGACGCAGTTGGAGATGACGACGTCGACACTGGCCTCAGGTAGCGGGATGTCCTCGAGGTACCCCTGCACGAACTCGACGTTCGTGACCCCCGCTTCGGCGGCGTTGCGCCGGGCGAGCTCGACCATCTCCGTCGTCATGTCGAGCCCGATCGCCCGACCCCCGGGGTCGACGCGGCGGGCTGAGATCAGCACGTCGGCGCCGGCACCGGACCCGAGGTCAAGGACGGTCTCGCCGGGGTGCAGCTCGGCGACGGCAGTGGGGACACCGCAGCCGAGCGAGGCTGCGACCGCGGCGTCGGGCGCCCCCTCGGCGGTGTCGGGGCCGTACAGCTCGGCGCCGAAGACGACTCGGCCGTGCTGGTCGGTGGTAGTCACGGGTGTGACGCCGCAACACGACGCCTCGGCCGCCCGGGCTTGCCCGAACTCACCGACAGCAGAGCTGGTTGCGGCGGCGGCGTAGCGGCGCCTGACGCTTTCCCGGATGTTGGTGCGCTCGGTCACAGCTGGGCTCCCTTGGTAGTGGCGGCCTGCGGGGCGCTTGGGTGCATTGGGTTGACTTGGTGCCGTCCCCTCGCGACGTGCGTCGCGGTTGGTTGTGCGTCCTTGCCTGGGGAGCCGTCGCAGGCTGGCGGCTCCGGCACTTGACGGCCCATCACAATGTCGGCGGCCGAGGGGAAGCAGCTCACACACGCCTCGTTGATCCGGTATCGCCGAGTGGTACCGCGCTGTTCGCTCAGGACGAAGCGCACCTCGCTTAGTACCTTGAGGTGGTGCGACACCGTCGACTGGCCCACCCCCGACGCAGAGACCATCTCCCCGACCGTCATAGGTCGGCGTTGCTTCGCAAGCAGCGTCACCAACTGCACCCGAGTCGGATCGGCCAACGCCTTGAACCAACTCGCATAGCGTTCCGCCGACTCGCGATCCAGCATCTCTATCTCCATCGATCATTTATGATAGTCGATGGATCAGGACTTCGCCGGAGGGAAGCCGCCGAGGCTCGCAACACGAGCAGCCTCGCGGCAGAACGTCGTTCGGCACTGCCTCAAGGAGCGACACGGCGGTGACACGAGCGCTCCGGAAGACCTGTCTCCGCCACCCGTCCAAGACAACGGATGGAGGAGGCGTCGTTCACGGCTGGTGTACCGACGGTGCTCGTCGATTGTCCGGGGATCGGACCTGTAGTGGCATCGGCGGTATCAGCGAACGCCGGGAGCGAGCGCCGTTGTGGCTACAATAGAACGCGGTAGGTGGCGCCAGTGGCGACTCAGGAGGTGGGTGTGGAAGTCGGTGTCAGAGAGCTGCGCAATCACCTCAGCCGGTACCTCAGCCAGGTGGTCGAGGGGAACGAGTTCGTGGTGACCGACCGCGGTCGCGCGATCGTGCGGGTGGTTCCGATCGCGGGCGAGCGGACGCTCGACCGCCTCATCGCCCAAGACCTCGTCTCACCCGCCAAGCCGGTGCGCCGCCACCGTCCGGCTCAGCGGATCCGTGCGCTCGGAACGGTGAGCGAGCTCGTAGCCGACCAACGGCGGTGATTGCCTACTTCGACACGTCGGCGATCGTGCCGCTGCTCATCGAGGAAGCCGCTTCATACAGGGCGGCTCGCCTTTGGGACGAGGCCGACCGGGTCGCGAGCGTCCGTCTCGTCTACGCCGAGGGGCATGCCGCGCTCGCTCAGGCCAACAGACTCGGCCGGATCGACGCCGCACAACTGCACGAGGCCGTCGCTGGTCTCGTCGATTGCTACCAGCAGCTCGATCTGCTGGAGGTCTCCGATCACCTGGTGCGCCGGGCGGGAAACCTTGCGGAGGCGCACAACTTGCGGGGCTACGACGCGGTGCACCTAGCGGGCGCGGAGGCACTGCTGGACGACGAGCTTGTGTTCGTCGCCGGTGACGGTCCGCTTTGCGATGCCGCGGCCGCCGTCGGGATCGCCGTCAGTAGGACGATCGTGACTAACGAGGGTCAATGAGCGCGGCGAACGGGTACGCTTCTCCTCCCGCGTCGACCACGAACGAGCACCAGCAGACCTCCGTCAACAGGCCTCACGCCATTGGGCCGAGCGCGCTCCATATTGCGCCGCTGCCTCGACGCCCAGGAGTATCACCCATATAACGCCGAATCCGGCGCGGTCGGCAGCTGCGCATAGCTAGCGCGCGCACGTCGTTCTGTCGCGCCGCCGACTATCGAAGACAACGGCCTGCGCCGCCGCTGACCGGTGATCACGGTCCTCTGAAGGCCGGCGCTCTCGTCGTTCTGATGCGCCCAGCCGCGGCGATGGCGAGCACTTCGACGAGCAAGCCGACATCGCTCCGCCTAGCTGGTCTGATCGTCTCCACCGAGCAAACGTCGCTGGGTACCGATCGCTTGCGCAACCCTCTGGCACTGGGGCGATTCCCCATCGCTGGCCGTTTCACGCCGGTGGAAGTGTCCCCCAGATCGCCGAGGCCGCTCGGATCAGGTCAATCGAGCTGGAATGATCTGGGCGAGGGCCGTTGCCGAGACCATCCGTCGCCGAAGATGGGACAGCCAGCCCGCAATCGATTTCGTCCGGTGCCCATTGGTGTGGTCCTCCGCCGGATCCAGCGCTTGGATGGGCCCGACGCGTGCCCGGCTGTGGCGAGTCGGCCGTCAGTTGGTAGCTTGCTATCGATGGTGGACCGAACCGACCGACCCGCTTCGGACCCGCCGTCGGTGATCCAGGGCGGGATGGGAGTCGCAGTATCGGGATGGTCGCTTGCGCGCGGAGTGGCGCGTCTCGGCCAGCTTGGCGTCGTGTCAGGGACCGCTCTGGAGACGGTCCACGCGCGACGGCTCGGCGACGGCGATCCAGGCGGTCACCTGCGACGGGCCTACAGCTCCTTCCCCGAGCCCTCTCTGGTCAGGCGTGTGCTCCACCGGTGGTTTGTCGCCGGAGGGCGCCCACCCGGCGAGGCGTACCGCGCCGTGCCTATGTTCCGTCTCGAGTCCCCACGGGCGCTTCGCGAGCTCACCGTCCTCGCCAATTTCGCCGAGGTGCAACTCGCCAAATGGGGGCATGACGGTCCGATCGGTATCAACTACCTGGAAAAGATCCAGATGCCGACGCCCGATGCCCTCTACGGCGCCCTGCTGGCGGGCGTCGACTACGTGCTTATGGGGGCGGGGATCCCTTCGGACGTGCCCCACCTCCTCAACGGTCTGGCTCGCGGCGAGCAGGTCGCCTACCGGGTCGCAGTGACGGGCGCGAGACCTCACGACGGTCACGCCGTGCGCTTCGACCCTGCCGAGGTCGTCGGTCGCCCCGCCCGCCTCGTCCGGCCGCGCTTCGTCGCCATCGTCTCGTCCAACACTCTGGCCTCGTTCCTCGCGAAGGACCCTGCGACGCGTCCCGATGGCTTCGTCGTCGAGGACCACCGCGCCGGCGGTCACAACGCCCCGCCGCGTGGCCCCCTCGTGCTCGATGAGCTCGGCCAGCCTGTTTATGGCGCGCGCGACGAGGTCGATCTTGACCAGATCGCCTCGCTCGGACTGCCATTCTGGCTCGCGGGAGGCGTCGCCTCCCCGGCCCACCTCGCCGAGGCGCGCGCCGCTGGAGCCGCCGGGATCCAGGTCGGCACGGCGTTCGCGCTCTGCGCGGAGTCCGGCCTCGCCCCCGGGCTGCGGGCCCGGGTCCTCGCCGTGGCACGCGCGGGCACAGCCGGGGTCGTCACCGACCCCCGCGCCTCACCGAGCGGCTACCCGTTCAAGGTCGTCCAACTAGAAGGAACGCTATCTGAGCCCGCCGTCTACGCCAGGCGCGAGCGGCGCTGCGACGTTGGGCTGCTACGTACGCCCGTTGTGCGCCCCGATGGTGGCATCGCCTACCGCTGCCCGAGCGAGCCAGCCGACGCTTACGTGCGAAAGGGCGGCAAATCCGAGGACACCATCGGGCGGACGTGCCTGTGCAACGCGCTCCTGGCGACCGCCGGCCTCGCGCAGCTGCGCGACTCGGGACTCGAACCGCCGATCGTGACGAGCGGCGACGACCTCGCCCGCCTCGTCGAGGTTCTGGGCGCGAAGGACAGCTGGACTGCGGCTGATGTCGTCGCGTACCTGCTCGCCGACGCGAGAGGCTCAAGGGCGTCCACGATTTGAGATGTTCGCGCCGGTCGCGATGACTGGAACACATCCACGCGACGAGCGGCCTGCCCTGCCAAACGAGTGCCCAACAACCACAGACTATGTGGAGGTTCGGAGCGTCACGAACCGCCGGCTCGATGTCGCGCCGCCGGACAGATCCTACTTGCGGCAGCGGCGTCGACCGGTCGGACTCGACAGTGCGTTCCATGGCCCGCCGAGCAAACAATGCCATGAGCACCCGCGAACGTCTCCGACTTCTGGCAACGAGATTTGGGACCAAAGGCGGTGCTCGACAGTGCCACTTGACCCTCTGATTCGCATGGCCCCGTGTCGTTTCCAGGAGTGTGCGGAGACAACAGGAGCATCGCTTTCCGGTTCACCCCGATGTAGGTGAGTGCCTGAGCGTCAAGGGCGTCCTTGCTGTGCATCAAGAGGGACGGTTGACCAGCTGCACGTGCCTCGTGTTCGCGGCGGACCGCCGGCTCGTCGTCCTCCCGATAGCGGCGTGCCACGGAGTCCCCTTGATCGAATTTCCCTATGACTCGCTAACGTCAGTCGCTTGCGCCCGCGGCGCGCGATCGGCGCAGCTGAGCATCGCATCGCCCGACGCCGAGGTCTTCGTTCGTCGCATGCATCGCGATGCCTCTGATGCGCTCCTCGAGGTGCTTCGAGCCAGAATGCAGCTGTCCACCTCGCAAGCGAGCTGTGCGCATCATGGTCCCGCTCTGTCTACCGCCGCATCGAAATCGTCGACATCTGGGCAGCTCGACGGGCCCTCCCGGGACTACGTGGCCGACAAGTCCGACTTCGGGTCGAGCCGCATTCGGCGCTGGTTCGCCCGCGACTGGACCAGCTACTGACCCCGCCGTGCGCCCACTCCGGTTCACCGGACACACAGAGCAACGGCCGATGACCATCTCCCAGTGAGCACCGACGCGACGATCGGGCAGTGCGTCGCACACCGGACCCGGAGATACCACCCGCCCCGAATGCCCGATCTGGAGCACTGCGGCCCGGATCGATCGTGGACTCGGAGCCAAGCAGATCGACGGCGCCGCGTACTGTCGACTGAGTGGTCCGGTGCACCGAACGCGCGTCCCTTAACGCGCCGCCGGGCCCGCCGGCTTGACTGCCCCAGATCGCCTAATACACGTGCGATCCTCAATGCATCCACGTGCATTTTACGCAGAGCTGCGAGGGTGCCGGGATGAGGCGCACACACGTCGGTATCCGAGGGTATGGCTGAGGTGCGACAGTCGACCTCGGATCACGACACAACTCATAACGGGGCGGGTCAGGGGCGAAACCAAGGAGTCACCGTGCCGCGGGACCGGACGAGCGCGCCCAGAGGCCGAGGATCGGGATTCAGCCGAATTCGTGGCGAGATCGCCCGCAGCCTGGCAGGCTGTGCGGACATGACGAAGGTGGACACGCTCGCCGCCTACCGCCATTGCTGCGACCGGCTCGTCGGCGCCTGGCCGGCGTTCACGGCCAAGCGCGAGGAGCGCCTCGCCCAGCAGCGCCGGTTCGGCACCGCTTCGGAGAAGGTGGCCGAGAACATCCTCGAGGACCTCTTCACCACCGTCCTCGACTGGAGCCTCGCCGACTTCAACAACCAGGTCTCTTACGCGGACATCGTCCTCACGCGCCTGGGGATCAAGCACCTCATCATCGAGGTGAAACGCCCGGGGGCCCTCGCTTGGAACCAGCACTCCGTCGATGCCGCGCTGGCCCAGGCCCACCGCTACGCCGACCAGCAGAGAGTGCACTCGGTGGCGGTCAGCGACGGGGTGATGCTCTACGCCAGAGATCACATCCCAGGTGGTCACCGGGACCGGGCCTTCGTCCGACTCGACCGGCCCGAGGCGCCCTTGGATCTGTGGTGGCTGAGCGTCGACGGGATCTACCGGCCCCGCGACGATGGGGACGCTGGGCTCAGGCTGCTGCCGCAGGCACCGGCTTTGCAAGAGGGAGCGGTCGGCCAGGATGACAGGGGCCTCGTCCACCCCAAGTACCACCTGCCCGCCACGTGCTTCGCCTACGTGGGCAGCGCCGCGGACGTGCGAACGTGGCACCTGCCCTATCTGTTGGCCGACGGGCAACCAGACCTCGCCCGACTCCCGAAGGCGATCCAGGCCATCCTCTCCAACTACCGGGGGGCGCACGTCAGCTCGGTCCCCGAGCACGCAATTGCGGAGGTACTGGTGACCCTCGGTCGGGCAGCCGTCGGGGCGGGCAAGCTGCCAGCCTTCGGCCCGAGTGCCGCTCGTGCCTATGTGCAACTGCAAGAGGCGCTGGAGCAGCTCGACCGATTGGCCGACGTCTTGCCCGCTTGACCATGCCTGGCCAGCCAGACCTCCGGTGTTCGTCGTCCCGGCAGACGCGCCGAACGATGATCCGTCGGTCGGCGTGATCAGCTTCCCAACCGCAAACACCTGCGTCGGGCTCGGAATCGTGGCTCAAGGCTCGATGAACTCGCCTGTCTACAGCACCGTGGCAGGCGACAAGGTGGCGAGCAACAACGCATAGGAAATCGGTGGTCAGCCGCGTTACTTGACGCGTGCTGGAGCTACCGCCGCTTCCTGACGGCACCGTACTGCTTGTCGAGGTGGGATCGACCGCCCATGGGACGGGCCCGCCCGGCGGCGAGGACCACGACGAGATGGGCGTCGTCATCGAGACTCCTGCTCAGGTGCTCGGGCTCGAGGAGTCCGGCATGCGGAGCGTCATGCAGCGCACCCAGCCAGAAGGGAGCCGGTCGGGCCCCGACGACGCCGATCGCACCCTTCACTCGCTTCGTCGATTTCTGCGCCTGGCAACCACCGGCAACCCCTCGATCCTGATGACCTTCTGGGCGCCAGTGCAGTTCGCGACTAACGACGGCCGGGATCTGCAAGGGCTCGGGCCGAGCCTCGTCGGTCGCCACGTGATCCCGCGCTATCGCGGCTACATGAAGGCGCAGGCCGAACGGCTCTTGGGTATTCGGGGTCGCAGCGGCCACGGGAGGCGCGGTGGCGGGCGTGAGGAGCTCGTCGGTCAGTTCGGCTACGACACCAAGTACGCCATTCACTGCGCGCGCCTCGGCTTTCAGTGTCTCGAGCTCCTGTCGACCGATCGATTGTCGCTACCAATGGAGGGTGAACCCGCCGAGTGGCTGTTGAACGTCCGGAAGGGGCTCGTGACCTTCGACGAATGGTGGGAGCGCACCCTCGGACCCGACGCCGCGCTGGAGAAGCTTGAACGCGACGAGTCGCTACGCGCCGGACCCGATGCCGCTGCCGTCGAAGCATGGTCGATCGAGGTTCCCTTGCGACATTGGCACTAGGCGCGAATAGCGCCGGTCCATCCCGGGCCACCAAAGTGCCCCAGAACGTACCGGCTCCCTGATGCCGCGGACCCCTTGAATCCGCCTGCCCACGGGCGTCCCAGATCGCCGGCTCGATGGCGCAACGCCTGGCGGAACCGAGCGGCACTTCCGCCACGCGCCTGAGGCTCGCGGGCGCGTGTTATGGGCTACCCGCCGAGACGCCGAATCTGGCGCGTCCAAACCATTTGGCCATCGAGTCGACGGTGCGCGTTCTGTCGCGCAACGGCCCGGGCAGTCGGGGCCAATCGGCTCGTAGAGCTGTCGTGTCCCGCAGGTGCTGGAGCGAATCTCAGCGAATCCGGGGGCCGCGTCAATGCAGTAGCTGCCGTTCGACGAGCCGTCCAGTGCCGCATTCCTCGGCATCTCCTTTTCGTCACCAACGACTTCTACTTCAAGGGTGACACCACGTACATGGTGCTATCCGACGTCGATGTGGCCGTGCCCGTGCCGGACTACGTGCCCGCCCGCGCCGCCTAGCTCTATTGGAAACGCTTGGCCGTGACCGCCGTGACGTGGACGATTCCGCAGTCCAGGTGTTGGGTCGTGCCACCGTAGGGCGCGATCTGCGCGGGTGATCCGCGCAGCGTGACGGTTCCGGTGTCCTGCGGCGGGGTGAACTTCAACGCGGCCGATGTTGGGCAGGTCAAGTTGACGTAGCCGGTCTGGCTGGCGTACACGACGCCGAAGTACGCCGTCTTGCCTGGGGCCAGGACGACCGTCTTCGCTTGGATGCCGAAGGCCCCCGGAGCCTTCTGGTCAGATGTCGACAGGTTCTTTCCGGACTTCTTGAGCATCTGGACGCGTGGGTACCCGTGGAGGAAACAGGTGCTGGCCGAGTGGTTAGTGAATCCGAATTCAGCGGCCCTGGATCCCGCGGCCCCCGTGGACGGCCCACTCCAGACCCTGAGCGCAGCCGGTGCGCACCGCGGCACGCTTGCCGAACGGGTTTGTGCGGCAACCGGCCCGGCCATCGTGATGCCGACGGCGAACGGCCCGACGACAACCGCACCGCCAACTGCTATCCGCCACAAGCCCAACCTTCGCATCCCGACCTCCAAATCATTCACCGGACGATGATCGCCCGGCTGCACTGCCGTAGATCACTTGCCATAGACAACGAGCGCCAGGATGGGCAGCCGTTGCCATACAGCAGAACTTTCCCTACCTGGCGTCGATACTTCCCGCGACACGCAGGCTCGCCTAGGGGCAAAGGTCCGCGATTGCGGCGATCAGTCGAGCGCTTGCTGCCCTGGTTCGTGGGCGCCACTTCGCGTCCGCCGACCAGCTGGCCTGCGTAGCTGGCGTGACCTCGCGCAACGATGAATCCGACACCCGAGTGCGCCGCCGCTGGCTCCGAAGCACGGTTCGGGGCTGCTACGCCGGGCTATGAACGGCTAGCGGACCCGGTAATCCAGCCGCCGCTGACTAACTGAGATCGGCTGAAGCCTTGTCGAGGATGGCGAGCTCCTGGTCGTTCAACCTCCAGGCGAGGGCGCCGGCATTCTGAGCGGCGTGTGAGGCCTTGGTGGCCCCGGGTATGGCGATGATTAGCGCGTCCTGGCACAGCAGCCAGTTGAGCGCCACCTGGCTGGGGGTGACGCCGCGTTGGTCCGCTATGAGCGTCAGCGCCTCGAGTGCCGCTCTCTTCTCATCACCGGTGCTCGACCCACTCCGGAGCAGGCCGCCGCGGAGTGGACGGTAGGCGACCAGGGCGACGTCGAGCTCTCGGCACGCCGCGAGCACGCCGTCGCGCTCGGGCTTGCGGTGCACAAGGCTGTACTGGACCTCGTTAGCCGCCAAAGGGATGCCACGGCGACTCAGGGCGTCCCTGGCCCGGCGCATCTGGGAGACGTTGCAGTTGCTCACACCCACGGCGCGTATCTTCCCCGAGCCGACCGCCTCCGCCATCCGGTCCATCCACGATTCGATGCGCACCAGGCTGTAGGGAAAGTGCAGGTAGTACAGATCGATGGAGTCCCGACCGATCCTGCGCAGCGTGGCATCCAATGCCCGGCCGAGCTGAGCGCCGGCCAGGCGCGTCGGATACGGCGCGAACTTACTGGCCAGGACCGCGGGACGACCGTCCTCCCGACAGCAGCGTCCGAGAAGCCGTTCTGACCGCCCCGCCGTGTACACCTCGGCGGTGTCGAAGAAGGAGACGCCGGCATCGAGCGAGGCGCCGAACGTGGCCGCCAGCCCCGGCTCCGCCACCCCCCGCCCCCCCCAGCGGTTGGTGCCGACACCCAGGGCCGAGACCTCTATGCCCGACGCCCCCAGGCGGCGCGGTCCGAATGCCTCGTTCGCTGCCACCGCTCCAGCTTAGGGGAGGCGATCGGCCAGTCTTCGTTGACCGGCTGAGACCAATGAAGTTATGCAACGGTCGCGAACATCGCCGCTCCGATTGCCAACCCACCTCGATAGGACTGCCGCGCCATATCAGACGGATCTGGCACGTGACCGACGCCACATAACGCGCGCTCGAAATCCGCGTTGAGGGTATCCTTGACCGCCGGCCGTCGCGCATCGGAGGGAACATTCAGGCGGCAGCCGGCCTGTCACCCGTCACTCTCAGAGTGCGCCGCCAAGCACCACGGGGCTTTGCTACCTTGGTCGGACCGTGACCAATCTCTCCGACAAGGCCCAGGCAGCTCAGGAAGCCCTGCGCGATGCCTCGGCTAAATACCAGGCAATAGTCGATCGAGTGATTGATAATCCGCGAGGACCGTTCGTCGAAGAGCTTCGCGAGGCGGAAGAGCGCGTCGCCGAGGCCGCCGCGCGTTGGGCGCTCGACTACGAGGAAGGCGCAGAGCCCTCGTAAACGGCGGACGGCTTGCTCAGTCTCATCCGCGCCCCGTTCGCCATTCTCGCGTCCCTAACGCTCCCCCGGAGCGGCCGGCGCGACTGCCACCGAACGCCCAATACACGGGTGATCCATCGTGCATCCCCGTGCATCTCACGCACAGCTGCGAGGGTGCGGGGATGACGACCTTCCCCTGCCTTGTCCGTGTGGCGACACCGTCTGGTGAGGCGCGCTACTCCCTCGGCCATCCGCTCCTCGATCGCTACTTGGAGTCCGTCGCCGGCAGAGCCAGACCGAACACGTTGCGGGCGGTGGTGGCGCTGCGCTCGGTAGCGGCCACAGCCATTGTCGGCGCAGCCGACCATCACACCGCTGGCGGCACCGGGCTGCGACGACGAGGACCTCGACTGCGAGCGGGCAGGCTGACTCTCGCCACAGGGCCGGCGCTCTCGCCCGCCCTCCTTGTCACTGGTTGCCGTAGTCGGCCGGGAATTCGGTCACGTCGAGGTCGCATACCGCCTGCGGGGCGGCTGGCAATGTGCACGTGTCGAGAAGGCTGCCATCGCTGCTGTCTGGGTTGAAAGTCGCCGCTCCATCGGCCTCGTAAGGGCCTCCAGACGGAGCGAGTATCGTCGCCCAGCTCACCACGCCCGATCTCGCGACCACCTCCACCTGACGCATAGCGCATTACGCCGAGCGCGCCAGATTGCCCGATCTGAGCGGCTTATGGGCACGAACGGTCGCTGTGTCAACGAGTGCGGAACGACGGTGCGGCGTGCCCGGTTGTCGGCGACGGCGGATGTGTGCCCCGGGCTAGACGCGGCACGTGCTTCACTGGCCTTCGTGGACCGCCAAGGACTGGGTGAAATGAGACGCATGCGGCGCGACGTTCTGGGACCCGGACGGCGTGTGTGGAGCCGGGTTCGGCTGGCGCTGGTCATTGCTACGATCGCGCTCGCCGCGCTGGCGCCGTCTGCGGCTGGCGCCGCCAGCGGCCCGATCCAGCCCGGCAACCAGCCAACGCCGATCCCCGGGGCCACCAACGGCGAGCTCCCGCCCGGCGATCTCGTGAACGTGGCGCCGGGCTGCAAGGCGGCGCGCGCCGCTGGCCCGAGCCTCGGACTGCTGCTCGCCGAGGCGCGGGATCGGGGCGTCGTCCTCGGTACCGAGCAGTGCTACCGGACGCTGCAGGACCAGGAGATGGAGCAGCAGGCCTGGACGGCCGCTGGCAACAGTGCCTGCGCCGCGCCCGTGGTGACGTTACCCAGCGGGCGGCTGCAGGGCACCTCGATGCACGGATGGGGCAAGGCGGCGGACTTCTACGACTCCGGTGGGACGCTCACCTTCGGATCGCCCGGCTACGCCTTCCTCAAGGCGTACGCCGGTCAGGTCGGCTGGAACCATCCGGCATGGGCCGAACCCGGCGGAAGCGCCTGCCCCGAGGCATGGCACTGGGAGTGGGTGGGCGACGGCGGCACTATGGGGGCGTCGCCGATCCGCGCCGACGTGGTGGGCCTGTTGGTGAGCGCCGACAGCCGGGGATACGCCTCTGTCTCCGGCCTCGGTGGCCTCGTGCCGCGAGGCGACTTCGTCGATCGGGGGTCGGCCCTGTCGACGACCATCGCCTGGCTGATCGTGGGCGCCGCCCCCACCCCCGACGGCAAGGGCTACTGGCTGGTGGGCTCTGACGGCGGGGTGTTCAGCTTCGGCGATGCGCGCTTCTACGGGTCGGCCGCACACATCCATCTCAACGGGCCAGTGGTCGGCATGGCCCCCACCCCCGACGGCAGGGGCTACTGGCTGGTGGGCTCTGACGGCGGGGTGTTCAGCTTCGGCGATGCGCGCTTCTACGGGTCGGCCGCACACATCCATCTCAACGGGCCAGTGGTCGGCATGGCCCCCACCCCCGACGGCAGGGGCTACTGGCTGGTCGCCGCTGCCGGCAGGGTGTTCAGCTTCGGCGATGCCCGCTTCTACGGATCGGCCACAAGCATCCATCTCAAACATCCGGTGGTTGGCATGGCCCGCACCCCACAGGGCGGGGGCTACTGGCTGGTCACCGCTGACGGCGGGGTGTTCAGCTTCGGCGATGCCCGCTTCTACGGCTCAATGGGGTCCGCGCCGCCGCCGCTTCCCGTGGTTGCGATGGCTGCCACGGCGACCGGCGAGGGCTACTGGCTGGTCGCGGCCAACGGCGAGGTGCTGAGCTTCGGGGACGCCGCCAACCTCGGTCGAGCCTAACCGGCAGCAAGTTCAACCCCACCGAAGGCGACATGCCCAAGGCGGTCCAGAGCCCTGCCCAGCGAGGTGGGCGTGCCCGGGGAGCTCTGCCGAACGATCCATTTCGAGCGCCATCACCTCACGCGACGTCCCGTCACCTCGCGTACGGAACGACGGATCGCGTACCGTCGACTAAGAGGCGCCCGCAGGTGTCCCTGAACGTCGACTGCCGGTAACGGCGGCGGGTGCCTCCGATCGCCGGGTGGGCGCTATGCGCGGATCTGAACCGCCCGGGTTTTGTAGAGGCTCGGTCCGGTGACAGGCACGGCTGAGCACCGGCGAGAAGATTCAGGTGGCACTGTCCCACCACAGTACTACTATCGTGGATATGGCGGTTCGAAAGAAGCGATCGATTTCGATGCCCCCGGACCTGGACTCGAACATCGAGGCTGCAGCGGCAGCGGCGGGGATGACCTACAGCGGATGGTTGGCAGCGGTGGCGCGCAAGGAGTTCACTATCCACCGCGGGTCTCGATGCCGTTGCCGATTTCGAACGCGAACATGGGAGCTTCAGTCGAGATGAGCTCGCTGCATCCGAGACCTGGGCCAATGAGGCCTTGGCTCGCTCCAAGCGAACCGGCGCTCGCCAACGACGAATGGCCTGATGGGCGTCACGTACGACGCGGGAGCGCTTGTCGCGGCCGACCGGGGCGAGCGTCGGGCCTGGGCAAGGCATCGCGCACTCCTCGCCCTTCGGGAGGTCCCGACCGCCCCGGCGCCCGTCGTCGCGCAAGCCTGGCGCAGCGGCGCGCGTCAAGCTCTTCTGGCGCGCTTCTTAGTTGGCTGTAACGTCGAAGTGCTTGACGATGCACAAGCCCGTGCCGTCGGCAGCCTGCTCGCGCGGGCGGGTACGGCCGACATCGTCGACGCGTGCGTAGTCGAGGGAGCCGTGCGGCGCCACGACGTCGTGGTCAGCTCCGACCCCGTCGACCTGAGAACTATCGCCGACTCCCTCAACCGGCGACTTGAGGTCGAGCGCCCCTAGGGGTCTCGAGTCCGAGACTCGCCCCGCGTTCTCCGAAGGCCGATGTCCTCGTGCAGACTGTCCCGAAACGCGCGTCGCCAAAGCCGTACGGGGTGACTCCGAACGCCGCGACCGCGCCGCCGTGAGGCATCTAAACACGCCCTGCGCGAACTTCGACAAATCGAGAGAGAGCACCATGAAACTCAAAGTTGATCGCAAGGCTGACGCCGCTTACATCCCGGACGAGTTCCCCCCGGGCAGGGTCGCCAGGACATACTTGTGTGATCCTGCTGAGCCGGGAGGGATGATCCATCCCGACTTGGACGCAGAAGGTCGGCTGCTCGGGATCGAGGTTGTAGGCGCGGCGAAGCGCCTCCCGATCGAGGTTCTGGAGGCACCGGCGGAAGACGAACGGTAGGTACCCGAATTGCGCCCGGATCGAGGCCGTTCATTCGGGCGACCCCGCCCGGCGTCCGCTGCGCGCGGTGTGGGACACTCGCAGAGGCCAGCGAAGGAGTTTCGCGATCATCGTCCTGGCGCCTCGAGACAGTCCCTGCCCCACTGCAAGCCGATCCAGGTGGCCGAGGCAAACGGCATCTACCCACGATCGTGAGCTAGCACGATGACCACGACTCGCTTCCACCTCATCGCCGACGTCAGCTCGGACCGCCCTACCGCGATCAGGCCCCTGCTCGCGCAACTCATCGAGGGCACGATCACCGACACGCGAGACGGCTTTCATGTGGACGGTTGGATGGAAGGGGGCGATGCGCGCGAGCTCAACCGTGAACTGCTGTCTGCTCTGCGTCGGGTCGAGCGCCGGACCCGGCTGCGCTCCGAGTGGACCGAGAGTGGCGTGACCTATCGGTTCTTCGACTACGTACCCAAGGGTATTCGTCCGACGTCGCCGGACGAGCCTGGAGCCTGACGGGGCTTCACCCTTCCGGGCTGGCGGCGACGGGAGCGCGGGTATCCCGGAACGCCGGCTCGATGGCGCACCGCCTGGCGAAACCGAGCGGCACTTCAAGGATGGCCGCTGGAGCTTCCTTCAACGGTTTATTGGGACGCTCACGACCAGGATGGGCACCCGGACACGTGTGTCCACAAGACACTCGGCGGTTCACTTCCGCGTAGGGTTATGGCATCGAAATGGTCTCGCCATGATGCACCTCTAGGACTTCCTGTCCGCGGATTGAGGTTGCATATCCCCCACTTGGTGGGGGCGGTGGTGGACCCTGTAACTCCTTCCACAGAGACCACGAAGGAGTCCACCACCGTGACCCCGGACGAGGCCTCGCCGCCGAGGAACTCACCGGCCGGCGCCGCAGCCTGCTCGGCGACGGCTACCGGTCCGGGCTGGCCACCGATCTACTCAACCCGAAGGTCGGCATCTTCTTCGTCACCTTTATGCCCGGCTTCATCCCGCACGGTGCGCCGGTCGGACCAATGTCGCTTGCCTTCGGGGCAATCTTCGTGCTTGAGACGGCGATCTATTTTGCGGTCATGGTGCTGGCGTCGGACTGGGTGGTGCGGATGATGACGAGCCCGCGCATCCACCGCCGAGTCGACAGACTGACGGGCCTCGTGCTCGTCGGATTCGGCCTGCGCCTCGCGCTCGAGCGGTAACCGTCTGGCCGTGGCGCGAACGCTGTGCCGGGAACTGGCGCGCCTGTACCGACGGCAGGTCAAACGCGGCTTCCGCACGTTGTCGTGCCGGTGCAACGTCTGATGAGCGCCGCTCGCCTGCGAACCGTCCATAGTGCTCGGACAAGTCGCCGCTTCCAACCAGCGCAGCCGGCTGGCTCTCTCTTGTTCTCGTGAGCCCCACAAACTGGTTCGTCGGCGATGGAGCGCGCTGTATGTGACGAAGGACGCTGGGCTTGTCTAGATGTCGCTCGCCAGCTTGATGGGACCGGCTCGTCGCCAGTCACATGGGACCGGGTCCGGGGTCGATCAGCGCGGCGCTGTGATGATGACCGGCGGTTCAGCCGCGGTCAAGCACGCCGGCCGCGCCGTGCCGCCACCGGGCTGTCAGACGTGGCGGTCAGAGCCGGTCGCTGCCGGTGCCGGTAGGACTCCCCGTCGAGCACGAGCTCGTAGGCAGCTGACTGCAGGCGGTCGATCGCGGACTGGGCGAGCAGGCCGTCGGCCATGAGCCCGAGCCACTCGACGGGCTCCCGGTTCGAGGTCGTCACCGTGGCCGCGTTGCGGTGGCGCTCGACGATGACCTCGTAGATGTCCGCTGTGTCGGCGCCATCCATTGGCTGCAGGCAAAAATCGTCCAAGATCAGCAGATCGACGCGGAGCAGCTTGCGGAGCTCGACGTCGTGACTGTTGTCGAGCCGCGAAGCCTTCAGCCGCTTGAGCAGCACGTCTGCTCGCTCGAAGTGCACGCTGTAGTGCCGACGGATCGCGGCGTGCCCGAGCGCGGTCGCGAGGAAGGTCTTGCCGACGCCGACCGGTCCCATCACAAGCGCGTTGTGCCCGGCCTCGATGAAGCGGAGCGAGAAGAGCTCGTCGAGGACCGAGCGGTCGTAGGTGATCTTGGTGTCATTGTCGAACAGCTCGAGGCGCATGGCCGGATCGAGCCCGGCGGCCTTCGCGCGCCGTTCGGCCGAGGTGGCGTCGCGGCGCGTGACTTCGTCGGAAAGCACGAGCTCGAGGAACTCGGCGTGGCCGAGGTCCCGGGCGCGCGCGAGGGCGAGCCGTTCGGGGAGGCTGTCGAGGAGCTGGCCGAGCTTCACGCGGCGAAGCAGCGAGGAGAGCTCGGGCGAGACCGACGGGGCGGGCGCGCTCATGCGACGCCGCCGTTCGCGTCACTCGCATCCTCGTGTTGTCGCTGTGTTGTGCGGAAATGCTGCGCGTCGCGGGCGAATCGCCCTGATGCCGCTGAGAAGGGCAGCGGTGGTGCCACCGGCTGGTCGGCCTCGGCACCTCGCTCGAGCATCCGGGTGATGAGCCCGACGCTCACCGCCTCGGCCTCGAGGGCGCGGGCACACGCTTGCTCGACTCGGGTCGCTCCCCACTTCTTCACGAGGCCAAGGAGCGCGTAGACCTGGCGCATCTTGGTCCAGGGAAGTGGGTGCTCGAGCAGCGCCGCAGCGTACGCGCCGACCGCCGGACCTGCCGAGGAGGCCAAGTGCTTCAGGTGCTCGAGGTCGCGCATCGCGTACGTCGTCTTCTCCGCCGGCAGGTCGGCCGGGTCGGTCACCCGGCCGCCGGGTGAGCTCCGGGGATGCACCTTCACGAGCTCGCCACGGAAGAACACCCGGACGAGCTTCTGGTCCGAGCGAACCTCGACGCGATGCCCGATCAGATGCCCCGGGACGGAGTAGAGCGCCTTTTGCACCTCGATGTGGTGGTCCCGGTGCACCTTCGGGCTCGCGTAGTGCGGCAGGTCGTAGGGAAACACTGGAGCCTCGAGCAGCCGCGGCGCTTCCTCGAGGGCGAACAGCTCGGCCGGGCGACACTGGGTCGTGCCGTGGATGCGCAGCCCAGCGCGGGTCGTGCACCAGGTCTCGGCCCGACGCTGCGCGTCGGCGAGGTCGACGAAGTGCTCACCGGCGAAGAAGCTTCCTCGCACGAAGGGCACGGTCCGCTCGACCCGGGGCTTGTCCTGTGGCCGGCGGACCCGGGCGGCGTCGACGAGGAAGCCACGACTCTGCGCGTACTCGATGAAGGCTTGGTTGAAGCGAGGGTCCGTCGGGTTCGCCTTGTCGATGATCGTTGCCATGTTGTCGGGGATGACAACCTTGAAGACCCCACCGAAGAAGGCCCAGGCCGCCTCGAAGCCAGCGATCACCGCCTCTGTGGTCTGGGTAAAGCTCAGGAAGACGAAGCAGTGCCTCGAGTAGCAGGCGGTGAAGATGAGCGCCTGGACGACGCGGCGACGATCGGTCTCAGGGTCGAAGAGCAGGCCCATCTTGCCGAAGTCGACCTGGCACTCTGCCCCCGGCTCACCGTCGGCGACCCGGACGGTCGTCATCCGCGCGCTGCGCCCGTGACCAAGGACTTGAAGCACGTAGCGGTGCAGCGTCCGCTCGGGAACGACGATGCCGCGGCGCGCGAGCAGCTCATGGATCTTCCGGACGGTGAGGCTGTCCTCGACGAGGCCCTTGACCTCGTCGTGGTGGGCGACGACGAGTGCCCAGGCCGACCCATGGCCGTCACCGCGGTGCGGGCGGACCGACTCGCAGACCCGGGCAATCAGCTCGTCGGTGAGCTGGCTCTCACCGCCTGAGCGATCGAGCCCGGCCTCCTCGGCCGCGGCGACGTAGCGGCGGACGGTCTTGCGGTCGAGTGCGGCGAGCCGCTCGACCGAGCGCAGGCTCTCGCCTCGCAGCCAGACGCGTAGGACTTCTCGGATCTCGTGCACGTGGACCTCCCGGAACGCCATCGCCGCCTTCCCGATCTGCTGGTCGGTGTGGCGGCAAGTCCACCGGCAGCAGCACCGCTGCTGGTGGATACCGGGTGGTCCCATGACTGGCGACGAGGTGGTCCCATGTTGCTGGCGAAGTTCAGCTCAGGGTGGTCCCATGTCGCTGGCGAGCGACAGTCTAGACGACCATCGCACCTCGCTCGACCTGGTCGGGGTCGCATGTCTGTTCCATGCGCTTCGCGTCGGACTCGGTTGGATTCGTCATTCGAACCACTGGCCCGAATGGAGCTCCTTATCTGCCGCGCAGGACCGACGGCGGCAGGACCTGGTCGCGAATCGGCAGCTGAACGACCGACGGCCTCCTGCGAGCGAAGGTGCCCAGAGCGACGGGACGCGTGCTGCCGCCTGAACGCTCCGCTGTGCCGAATGTGCATCCCATGGCCGTCGACCGAGTTGACCCTTAGAGTGCCACTGGCACCGAGAGCGGGTTCGGTACACGAGTCAGCAAACAATGCGCCGCCAACCCGTCAGCGCGGTGGGACGCGACTGGGTACGCGTAAGGACGAAAGCGGTCTGCGCCGGTGGTGTGATCGGCTTCGCAGCATGTCTGCTGGACCTGGTCGCGCCGTCGTTGCCGCTCATTCAGCACTCGAACGGCCGCCCTCCACGGTGCGCCCTCGTCCGAGGCGCGTCTTCGGCCACATGAACTGCACCGCGCGCACAGCAACAGCGAGCAACAGCAGGAAGATGGCAGCTTCGAGCACAAGATCCACGCCCGTCGAGTCCGGAGGGTAGGTCCCTACGAGCAGCGAGCGAACGCCCCACACGCCGAGAACCAATGCCCCGACGGTTGAGATGATCTGAGTGAAGGGTCGGAACAATACGCCGTACGCCGCGGCGAGCACGATGAGCAGGGTAAGCAGCACGGCAAGGATCCGGAGGTAGGCAGGGCGGTAGAGATTCAGGGAAGCGACGCTGTCATACACGGTGCCCGCCGTGTCGTACTGTCCCGGATGCAAGAGCATCGGCACGGCCAACGAGACCCGAGAGATGTCGTCGTCGATGCTGTACGCGAGGCCGGAATGGGCGGCCGAGGGACGGATCGGAATTGCGGTGCCGAAGCGCGTGACCCGGGAGAAGGTGATCCCGAGCAGGAGGCTGTAGTGGTCGAATGGGTAATCGATGAGATCGCCCGCGACCGGCAGGGTGATCTGCTGGTCGATCTCGCTCGAGTCGACCGGAAGATCGACGGTGGCAGAGGGCGGTGCACCAAGCGCGCCGCTCGGGGCGGCATGGACCGAGAAGAACTGGACGCGCTCCACCTGGCTGCATCCGTTCGGGCAATTGTGGAATCCCGAGACACGAAGCGTCACCATTTGGGCGGCTTCATTGATGGAGACAGTGGCGATGTTGAGCTTGGTCCACTCGCCGTGCAGCCTTGCCGGTCCCATGAGGTCGTAGGCGCGACCGTCGACGGGATGCTGGAGAGCTGCGAACAGACTGGAGATGGCGAAGGGCATCAGCACGATGGAGATCACGACTGACGCCACGGCAACGAAGAGGCCCGCGCGGTATACATGCCTCGTCCCGGGCGACCGCTTGTCGGCCGGCGAACGCAGTTCGGACAGGTCAATCTGGACAGCCACGGCCAAGAGTCTTCTAGCTCAGCATGGGGTTATGGCGGATGCCCCAAGCTGGGCCCGGTCCCTCCTGAGACGCGACGGGTCGTCCTCTCTGGTCCACGATCCTGCTCCCGTCGAGGTGCACAAGGGACATCCCACAAGGTCGCCGACGGTCGGGCGTGAAGTCGACTGACCGATCCGCCGCCCCGAGCGCGCGCTGCTCAACATCCAACTTGGTCACGGACGCTTGATGTCACCGATCACCGGGCCCGCGGCACCGCGTCGTCGCCGAGCCGAGACGTCGGCGTGGTGTGCCAAGCCCCATCACGACGCGGCCTTGGATCCTGATCGCAATCGGTGGAGCTGTTGTCACGACGAATGTTTGCAAGTTGTCCATTCCTGCGGGCAGCGTCACGTGACGTTCCGGCGCGCCATCCCGAGCCGGTTACGCATGAACCTTTGCGGGTGAAGTGCGGCTTCGATCCATCGGCATCGACCGCCCTGGATGCGGCGAGATTTTGTACCACCTGCACCGCAGCGTTCTCGATACTGTCGTCCCGGCTGGGGGCCGGGACGCGATTATCTCCCTGATGGTCCTACGTTCTGCAGCGTGACGCGTTGCTGGTGGAATGACGCGATGGTCCGGCTGGAGACGTGACCAGCCATCCCCGACGCTGCGACGTCACGAGCACGACGTCAACTTCCCCGGTGGAGCTGTGCGAGCATGCCGCCGTCGACGACCAGCGTGGTGCCGTTCACGAATCGGGCCTGCGGTGAGGCGAGCCAGGCCACCGCCTCGGCGACGTCCTCGGGATCGCCCAGCCAACCGAGGCGATGCGGATCCTTGAGGAGAGCGAACTCGTGTGTATCCGCCTCGAGGCCGATGGCGCTGGTATAGCTCGAGGGCGTGTCGACTGCGCCCGGTGCTACCGCGACGACGCGTACCATTGACGGAGCTAGATCGACCGCCATCTGACGAGTCAGGGCGACGATCGCTCCCTTCGACGCCGCGTAGGGCGCGCTCTCCGGCAAGGCCGCAAACGCGTGCACCGAGGCCATGTTGACGATGACGGGATGCGCGTCGCAGGCCACCAAGTGGGGCAGGCACGCCCGGCTCATCAAGAAGACGGACTTCACATTGACGGCGAAGACCCGGTCCCACAGCTCCTCGTTGACATGGGCGATGCCGCTCGAAAACGGGCTGATCCCGGCGATGTTGCACAGCACCCGGACCTCCCCGATCCCGGCTGCGAGTTCCGCAACCTGTTGGCAGTCGTAGTCCCGGCTCACGTCGGCCGTGCACGCGGTCGCCTCCCGGCCGTGGCCGCTCAGGAACGCAACTGTGCGTTCGACGGCCCCGGAATCGCGGTCGACGCAAACGATGTGCATGCCGCCCGCCGCGAGCCGCACCGCCGTCGCCTTGCCGATCCCCTGACCGGCCCCGGTGACGACCGCTACCTGTGCCGTCACGACGCGCCGCCCGGGATCATGACAGGCTCCCGATGCTGACGTTGACCCGTATGTCGCACACCATGCCCTCGCTCTCGTGCTCCTCGGCGAGGAAGGTGATCCCGGCCTGTGACGTCCGCCGGCGAGCGGACGAACGCCGGGGCAGTGTTGAGGAGGATCGCGCCATCGTAGATCAGAGGGCCATATGGCGCGTTGAGCCCGTCACTTCGCCGCACCATCAGGCCGGGAGGCTAAAAAACTTCTAACCGATCGCTCGATACAGCAGCGCCGCCAGCTGAATCCGCACTGACATCGCGTCCAATATTACTCGGCGAAGTAGTCGTTCAGGGAGCTGCTGCGCACCGGATCCGCGGCGCATCGAAGATGTCATTCTGGCGCGGAGTTGGCTTGTCAATCGGGGCTGACCAGGCTGAGCGCGGATCACCGAGTATGCGCTGCCTCGCGACCGATCGCCTACCGTCAGAGACGCGCACAGATCGTCCGGCTCTGTTCGGCTGCCACGCCGGTCTAGCGAGGCGCAAGCGCGAAGCTCCCGCTCCAGTCAAACTGACCGTAGTTGCCGAAACCGAGCGCCAGAAACCTCGGGGTAAAGCATCTCGAAGGGGCGGAAGTCGATTTCAGATAACAGAGTGCCCCGGACTGCTCGACAAGAACGCCAGGACCGCCGTCAACCCACTGCGGGTCATCTGCAGTGTCAAGTGCGGCGAGCTCCCTGACCGAGGATGAGCCTGCTGATGCCCACACGCGAAACGTGGACTCCCAACGGTCGACGGCATTCCCGAAGGGCGCACCCTCGCCAAACCCGCTCGGACCACCGAGGCCCGTTGCGGTCACGTAAGCGAATCGACCAGCTGAGCCGTAGGCGGGACTAAAAGAGATCGTGCCAGCAGGCGACCGCACCTCACGGCAGCTGCCGACGAGCACATTACAGACCCACACGTGCTTGTCAGTCGCCCAGGCCCGCGTGAGGCGCCGAGGGTGATCGCAAGATCGGCACTGCCCGAAGACCACGACCATGACCCCGGATCGACGAGCGCGACCCCGAGGGCGCGGTCGGCGGCGCTGCTCCGCGCGTGGATCTGCAAGCCGTCAGCAGCAATGGACGCCGAGTTCTGCGGGTCGATCGCATAGAGCAGCGTCTTGCCGTCTGGCGAGAACCCGAGCGGCTGATAGCTCGACTTGTTCGAGCCGACGACGACACGCGCCTTTGCTCCGCTCACCGACTCGAGAAGCAGCGACCCGTGGGTGAAGCCCACACCCGCCTTAAAGACAGTGTCCCCGAACGCGAGCTGACTGCCGGACGCCACGATCGGACCGACTTCGCCATCTCCGATTCGATCGACGACGCGGCTGGTAGAGGGCGGCACGATGACCCGAACTGTCGAGGAGAAAGGCGGGGTCGCATTCGAGGTGGCGAGGGCGAGAACGTCTCCGGTCGTCGACCACCGGTAGGAGACGATGGCGCCCGACGCGACCTCCCGAAGCTCGGACCCGTCGACGTGTACAACCCATACTGAGCTCGTGCTCCTGTAGGGGCGCTCGAAGGCGAGCCATCGACCATCCGACGACCAGGAGAGCTCCGTGATGCCCCGTGAGGACGAGACCACGGTCGCCTTCCCGCTCCTTAGGATCTCAAGTCGGGCATTCAGCACGACGGCGAGACCGACGTCTGGAGTCCAGCCAGCGGTCGTCGTTGCTCCTCGTGGTGCCTCAGAGGCCGACGACATCGTCACCGCGTTGGTTGCCAACCACACGACGGCCGACACCACGAGAACGAGCATCAGTCGCTCGTTGGCTACCCGACCTCGCACAGGAAGCCTCGTCTTCTCGTGTAGTGCGCTCCCCGCGCCCGACATCGGTATCGCCTTCTCACGCATCACATTGCGTCGTGGTCACCCACATCCTTTTCGATCGACCCCTCGCCGAACTGTAGATCTGCACCGGCCCGTCCAGGCGTCGTCATCCCAGGCCACGCACACCGATTGACGTTCGGTGTGCTGTCGGCTGACTGGTCGACCGCGTCGAACGCGCGCCCCCATTACCCTCCGCCGAGCCACCGGCCCCGGTATCTCGGATCGCCGGGTCGATACGGCAGGGTCGGTCGGAGCCGAGTAGCAGTTTGTGTGACTGGGCGAATGCGCCGAACCGGGCTCAGCCTACGAACTGGGCTGGAGCGGAGGGTTCGCAGCGCTCGTGTACACCGGCGTCGTGTGAGAACCCTGTTCCGAGACCCCGAGGGCCACGCAGTCGTTGAGCTGCGGACATTGGATGTCGCCGACGGCCATGAACGCGTCGATCTGCACGCCGCTCGGCACGCTCGACGGGACCGCGAAGGTGACCCTGGACCAGCTCGCGCCGCCATCGTTCGTCACGAGCACGAAAGCAGGCTGCTGTCCGTCGTTGTCGGTCCCCACACCCAGATTGTTGTCCCCAGCCGCCGATGCGTTCCCGACGTTCGCTCTCGATGGTCCATCACGTATTCCCTGTCGTGCGACGAACATGGGTGCAACCGCCCCTCGAGCAATGCCGATGTTCCCGAGGGTCCACCGCTTCGTGCCTCTCGCCGAGCCGGCCTGCGGCGCGGCTTTCGGGCGGCGTGCTCGTGATTGGGCCTTTCTCGATCGGTCGGGACGACCCGTCTGATGCTGGACGTCCGAAGCGAGAACGCCCAGGCCCGAGCCCCGGTTAGTCGTTCGCTCCTCAGGGCACGGGCGTCGGTCGGCCCGTCCGGCCGCTGCGAGGCTCAGCGCATCGAGTCCAAGATGAGCTCGATGTCGGCCTCGGAGGTCGTCGGGTTGATGATGGCGAAGCGCGCGACCACCTCGCCGTCGACCGTCGTCGGGGTGACGAGCGCCACGCCCGCGGTCCGCAGCCGGTCCGACCAGCCGTAGTACTCCTCGCGCCCCCACCCGAGCCGGCGGAAGCAGACGACCGACAGCTCGGGTTCGCGGCAGCAGCTCGAGCTCGTCACGGGCGAGCACCTGGTCGGCGGCGTAGCGGGCCACCACCAGCGTGCGCTCGACCGCCTGGGCGTAGGCGTCGGTGCCGTACGTGGCGATCGAGAACCAGAACGGCAGGCCGCGGGCGCGGCGCGAGAGGTGGACGGCGTAGTCGGAGGGATCCCACTGCCCGAGCGCACCGATCGGCTCCAGGTAGCCGGCGTGCTGGGCGTGCGCGGCTCGGGCGATCTCGGGGTCGCGGTAGACGAGCGCCGCGCAGTCAAACGGCGAGAAGAGCCACTTGTGCGGGTCGACGACGAACGAGTCGGCGCGCTCGATCCCTGCGAAGCGATGGCGTGCGCTCGGCGCGGCCAGGGCGGCGAGGCCGTAGGCGCCGTCGACGTGGAGCCACAGCCCCCGGTCCTCCGCGACGTCCGCGAGGGAGGCGATGTCGTCGATGATGCCGAGATTCGTCGTCCCGGCGCTCGCCACGACGGCGAAGACGTCCAGGTCCCCCTGGCGTTCGCAGCGCTCGAGCGCGTCGGCGAGCGCCGGGCCGCTCAGGCGGCGGTCGGGGCCCACCTCCACCTCGAGGACCTCGACGTCCATCACGTCCGATACGGAGCGGACCGACGAGTGCGCCTCGGGGCTGGTGGCGACCGCGAGGCGCCTGCCCGGACGGAGCGCCGGCCCGTCCCCGCGCTCGGCAGCCCGCCGGGCCCGGTAGCGGGCGGCGACCAGGCCCGAGAGGTTCCCGAGCGTCCCGCCCTGGACGAACACTCCCCCGGCTCCGGCGGGGAAGCCTGCCAGGTCGGCGACCCAGCGTAGGGCCTGATTCTCGGCGAAGACCGCTCCGGCGCCCTCGAGCCAGCTGCCGGCGTAGATCGACGATGCCCCGACGACCAGGTCGAACAGCTTCGCCGCCTGGGTCGGGGCACAGGGGATGAACGAGAGCGAGCGGGGGTGGTCGATCGAGCTGCAAGCGGGCGCCAGCACGTCGCCGAAGATCCGGAGCGCCTCCAGGCCGCCGATGCCGCCCGGGGTGATGGTCCGGCCGACGAGCCGCTCCAGCTCCTCGGGGGGCTTCGGCCCGTCCAACGGGACGGGGTCGAGGCGGAGGCGCTCGATCGAGTAGGCGAAGATCGCCTCGGAGAGCCGCTCCTCGTCCTCGGTCCAGCGATGCACCGCCAGAGCGTACGCCGCAGCCCCGCCGGCGCCGGGACACTCCCGACGTCCCTCTACCGCGTGGCCCGGGCTTTGGTGGGGCGCGCCGGGCGGCCGGCGCCGCTACGGCGCCGGCCGCACGAGGTAGCGCCCGCGGACCGCGACCGCGAGCAGTGCGGCGACGGCGCCACCGATCCCCTCCAGGCCGATCTCCTCGGCGACGATCGACTCCAGGTCGCGTGGGCGCAGGTCCGTTGCGAGGCGGGCCCAGACGACGGCGCGCTCGGGGAGCGGGAGCTCCACCGAGTCGATGCCGAGCAGCGAGACGGCCCGCAGGATGAACGGGAACACCGTCGTCTCGAGCCTCGGGCCACCGGTCAACCCGCTCGCCGCGACAGCCCCGCCCCAGCGCAGCGAGCGCAGCACGCCCGCCAGGGTCGACCCGCCGACGCAGTCGACGGCCGCCGCCCAGCGCTGCTCCTCGAGCGGCTTGCCCGGGCCCGACAGCTCCTCGCGCCCGATGACGGCCGTTGCGCCGAGCGACCCCAGCCACTCGCGTGCCGCCTCCTTGCCGGTGCTCGCGACCACCTCGAAGCCGAGCCGGGCGAGCACCGCCACGGCGAACGAGCCCACCCCACCGCTCGCGCCGGTGACGAGGACGGCGCCGTCGTCCGGCGCCAGGCCGTGCTCGAGGAGCCGCACGACGCTCAGGGCCGCCGTGAACCCGGCCGTCCCGGCGATCATCGCCTCGCGCTGGGTCAGTCCGTCGGGAAGGTGGAGCAGCCAGGCCTCGGGCACGCGGGCGTAGGCGGCGAAGCCGCCGTGGTGGCTCACGCCGAGCCCGTAGCCGTGGGCGAGGACCTGCTGACCGGGGAGGAAGGCGGCGCTCCTGCTCTCCTCGACGGTACCGGCGAGGTCGATGCCGGGGACGAGGCGGTCGAGCCGCGCTACCCCGCCCTTCGGCTGGGTGGCGAGCGTGTCCTTGTAGTTGACGCTCGACCAGTCGACGCGCACCAGCACCTCGCCCGTGCCGAGCTCGCTCGTGTCCAGGGTGCCGACACCGCAGGTGACGACGTCGCCGTCCCGCTCGGCCAGGAACGCCCGTACCGTCGCCATCAGTGCCCCCTGGCGATCCACTCGTCGAGGTGTGGCGCCTCGGCGCCGACGGTCGTCTCCTCGCCGTGGCCGGGCAGCACCCTGGTGCCGGCCGGCAGCGTCAGCAGGCGGCGCCGGATCGAGTCGATGATCGTCGGGAAGTCCGAGAAGACTGCGGCCGGTCGCGCCCGGGCCCCCCTTGAAGAGGGTGTCCCCCGAGAAGACCACCCCCGCCGCGGCGTCGAGCAGGCAGCAGCCGCCCGGGGTGTGGCCCGGGGTGTGCAGGACCTCGAGCGTCGTGCCCCCCGCCGAGATGCGCTGGCCGTCGGCGAGCGGCCCGTCGGGCTCGCGCCCGGGGTACACCTGCCGCCACAGCACGAGGTCGTCGGGGTGCAGCAGGATCGGCGCACCGGCCTCGTCGGCCAGCGCCCCGGCCGCGTTCATGTGGTCGTTGTGGCCGTGCGTGGCGATCACGGCGACGACCCGTCGGCCGCCCACGGCGACGGCGATGGCACGGTGGTCGTGGGCGGCGTCGACGACGACCACCTCGTCGCCGTCGCCCACCAGCCACACGTTGTTCTCGACCTCGAAGTCCTGGCCGTCGAGCGAGAACGTCGCCCGACGTCGTGACCGAGCTCGATCATCGCCCGAGCACGACGACCGAGCGGAGCACCTCGCCGCGCTCCATCCGATGGAACGCCTCCTCCACGCCGTCGAGCGGGATCGTCTCGCTCACGAACCGGTCGAGGTCGAGCCGGCCCTGGAGGTAGAGGTCGATGAGCATCGGGAAGTCCCGCGACGGCAGGCAGTCCCCGTACCAGCTCGGCTTCAGCCGGCCGCCGCGGCCGAAGAACTCGATCATCGGCAGGTCGATCCGCATCTGCGGCGTCGGAACGCCGACCTGGACGAGGGTGCCGGCAAGGTCGCGGGCGAAGAACGCCTGCTCCATCACCTTCGGGTTGCCGACGGCCTCGATGCAGACGTCGGCCCCGTTGCCGTCCGTGAGGCGCCGGATCGCCTCGACGGGGTCCTCCTCGCCCGCCAGCACCGTGTCGGTCGCGCCGAACTGCCTGGCGAGCTCGAGCTTCCTCGGGTCGAGGTCGACGGCGATGATCCTCGACGCCCGGGCGAGGCGCGCCCCGGCGATCGCCGCGCAGCCGACGCCGCCGCAGCCGAACACGGCGACGGAGTCGCCCGGGCCCACCTCCGCCGGTGTACATCGCCGCCCCGATCCCGGCCATGACGCCGCAGCCGAGGAGTCCGGCCGCCTCGGGACGGGCGCGGGGGTCGACCTTCGTGCACTGGCCCGCCGCGACGAGCGTCTTCTCGGCGAAGGCGCCGATGCCGAGCGCCGGCGGAGAGCGGCGTTCCGTCGGCGAGGGTCATCTTCTGGCGGGCGTTGTGCGTGGAGAAGCAGTACCAGGGGCGCCCGCGGCGGCACGAGCGGCACTGCCCGCAGACCGCCCGCCAGTTCAGGACGACGAAGTCGCCGGGCTCGACGCTGTCCACGCCGGGCCCGACGGCCTCCACGAGCCCTGCCGCCTCGTGCCCGAGCAGGAACGGGAAGTCGTCGTTGATGCCGCCCTCGCCGGTAGTGCAGGTCGGTGTGGCACACGCCGCAGGCCTGGACGGCGACCACGGCCTCGCCGGGCCCGGGATCGGGGACGAGGATCGTCTCGATCGAGACGGGCTTGCCCTTCGCCTTTGCGACGACACCTCGGACCTCAGCTGCCACGGTTCTCCTCCATCGCTCGTGCCTGCCCGCCGCGGCGCCCGGGGGTGGTCGCAGCGGGCGTCCGGCGACCACCCAGCCGAGGCAAACGTAGTGCGCCGGGCTCCGGTGGTCCCGGGCCGCGCAGGTCGCCATACCGATTCGGGGCGCCGCCCGGCGCAGCTCCCCGGCCTTGTCCGGCAGCCCGGCGTCCCATAGACTGAACAGTCAGTCAATCGTCGTCGGCGCGTCGCCGGTGGCGCGGCACAGCGAGCGAACGGAGCCGGTCATGGCTGTACGGACGCCCACACTCGACGACCTCTCTGCGCGGCTGGACGGTGTGATCGCCGAGCAGGAGGCGATCTTCGTCGCCCGCCAGCCCAACTCGGCCGCCTCCTCCGCGTGGGCCGCCAGGGCGCTCGCCGGCGGGGTCACCTCCAGCTGGCAGATCACCCGGCCGCAGGCCGTCTGGCTGACCGGCGGGCGCGGCTCGAAGGTCTACGACGTCGACGGCGGCGAGTACGTCGACCTTCACGGCGGCTACGGGGCCTCCCTTGCGGGCCACGCCCACCCGGCGATCGTCGAGGCCGTGCGCTCGCGCGGTCGAGCACGGGACCCACTTCGCCCAGCCGACCGAGGACGCCATTGCCGTCGCCGAGGAGCTGGCGCGCCGCTTCGGCCTGCCGTTGTGGCGCTACGCCAACTCCGGCACCGAGGCGACGATGGAGGCGATCCACCTGATGCGGGCGATCACCGGGCGCGACCTGATCGTGAAGGTGGAGGGCGGCTACCACGGCCACCACGACTCGGTGCAGGTGTCCGTCGCCCCGGACCCCGAGGCGATGGGCCCGGCCGACCGGCCGACCGCCGTCCCCGAGAGCGCCGGCATCCCCCAGGCGTTCACTGACCTCGTCCGTGTCGTGGGCTTCAACGACCTCGCGGGCGTCGAGCGCGTGCTCGAGGAGAACCCCGGCCGCATCGCCGGGATGATCGTCGAGCCGATCATGATGAACGCCGGGATCATCCTTCCCGATGCGGGCTACCTCTCCGGGCTGAAGGAGCTGCTCCACGCCGACGGCGCCCTCCTCACCTTCGACGAGGTGAAGACCGGGCTCACCGCCGGCCCCCGCGGGGCCAGCGGGGTGGTCGCCGTGACCCCGGACATCGTCTGCCTCGCCAAGGCGATCGGCGGCGGCATCGCCTCTGCCGCGGTCGGCGGCACCGCCGAGGTCATGGAGCACGTCGCGAACGGCGACTACGAGATGGTCGGCACGTTCAGCGGCAACCCGCTCGCCATGGCGGCGACGCGGGCGATGCTCTACGAGGTCGCCACGGCGAGCGCCTACGAGCGCCTCGACCGGCTGGAGGCCCGGATGGTCGCCGGCGTCCGCGACGAGCTCGGACGAAGCGGCCTCGAAGCGCACGTCGTGGCCGTCGGAGCGAAGGGTTGCGTCGTCTTCTCGCCCGTCCCGGTGCGCGACTACCGGGGCTTCCTCGAGATCGACGACCGCTTCAACCACGCCCACTGGCTCTTCCAGCACAACGGCGGCGTCTTCCTGCCCCCGTGGGGCAAGATCGAGCAGTGGCTGATCTCGGTGCAGCACGACGAGGCTGACGTCGACCGCTTCCTCGAGAACTTCGCCCGCTTCGCCGCCTCCGTCGCCCCGTGACGGTCGGGGAGGTCTTGTAGCGGCCGTGCGGGGGTGGTTGACTGCGTTGATCTGCGGTTCAGTTGGGGCGCCGGACCGCTCGGCGCCGCGCAGGGCGCCGGTGGTCGGGGGGATCGGCGCAGCGCGCTCGAAGGCCAGGGGGAACGGAGAGCACACATGTCGCATCCACGCGAAGGCTGGTCCGAGGGCGGTGCACGCCAGCGGTCCCCGCTGTCGAGGCGGGAATTCCTGCTGCGCGCCGCCGGCGTGGCGGGGGCCGGTGCCGCCATCGGCGGCCTCGGCCCGCTGCTCGGGGCGATCGAGGAGGGCGTCGCGGGGGCGTCGACCTCCTCGATCCCCCTGCCGCGACCTGACAAGCCGGTGACGTGGCCGATCTTCTCGGGCAACAAGGCGATCGCCAGCGGTCTCAAGCCCGAGAAGGGCGCGACCCTGAAGCTCTACAACTGGGTCGCCTACATCAACCAGGCGGTCGTCAACAACTTCGCAAAGAAGTATCAGTGCAAGGTGGAGATCACCACCTTCAACACGATGGAGGAGGCGATAGCCAAGCTCCGCAGCGGCGAGTCCTTCGACGTCTTCTTCCCGACGGTGGACCAGCTGGGCCCGCTCGTCGAGGCCAAGCTCATCCGGCCGATCAACCACAGCTACGTCCCGAACATCACCCAGGCCTGGACGGACTTCGAGAACCCCTGGTACGACCAGAAGTGGCAGTACACGGTGCCGTACACGATCTACACGACCGGCATGGCCTGGCGGAAGGACCACGTCCACGAGAACCCGTACACGATGTCGAACCCTTGGGCGATGCCGTGGCAGTCGAAGTACAAGGGCAAGGTCGCGATCCTCGACGACTACCGCGAGAGCATCTCGCTCGGGCTGATGAAGAACGGGATCTTCAACCTGAACACGACGGAGACGAAGCAGATCCAGCTGTCGGCGAACTCGCTGCACCAGCTGGCGCAGCTCACCAACGTCCACATCGACAACAACGACTACTCCAACGTGCCGAGCGGGCAGATCTGGATCCACCACGCCTGGTCGGGCGACATCGCCGCCGCGGCGGCGTACATGCCGAAGGGCGTCTCGGTCGACGTGGTCGGCTACTGGTTCCCCCCCGACGGCAAGGGACCCGTGGGGAACGACACCATCACGATCCTCGGTGCGGGGAAGAACCCGGTCCTGTCCCACCTCTTCCTCAACTACATGCTCGACCTGCCGAACGTGCTGGAGAACATCAGCTACAACGGCTACATGCAGCCGCTCACCGCGGTCACCCCGCAGCTGCTCGTGAAGGAGAAGATCCTGCCGCCGACCCTCACCTCGACGGCCGTCCTGCCCTCGTACTTCAGGAAGGGCGTCGGCGAGTACCAGCTCCCGCCGGCGGCGGACACCGCCTGGCAGCAGGCCTGGCTCCAGGTCAGCCAGGGGATCTGAGCACCCAGGCGCCATGGCAAGGCTCGGCGGTGGGCGCGAGGACGGACGGGACGACGCCCGCACCCGCCTCGTCTGGGCCGCTTTCACGGCGCCGGGGATCGTCTGGCTCCTGCTGCTCTTCGTCGTCCCCTTCTACGCCGTGCTGTCGATCGCCGGAGGGCAGCTGAACCCGATCTTCCAGTCGGCGGTCCCCGTGTGGAACCCGCTCCACTGGACGGGCGCCAACTTCGCCAAGTCGTGGAGCGACCTCGTCGGCACCGGCGCCTTCATCGGCCCGATTTTCGTGCGCACGGTCGTCTTCGTGGCGATCGCCTCGGGGCTCTCCCTGCTGATCGCCTTCCCGGTCGCCTACTTCGTCACGCGCTTCGGCGGCCGGCGCAAGGGCATCTTCCTCGCCCTGCTGATCGCGCCGTTCTGGATCAGCTACATGATGCGGATGCTCGCCTGGATCGACCTGCTCCAGAACGACGGCTACGTCAACAAGGCGCTGACGTTCCTGCACCTCGTGAACCACCCGGTGGACTGGCTCGGCGGGCAGTCGGCGACCGTCATCCTCGGTCTGGTGTACGGGTACATCCCCTACCTCATCCTCGTCCTGTACTCCGGGCTCGACCGGATCGACTCCCGCCTCATCGAGGCCGGGCGCGATCTCGGGCTGAGCGGCTGGCGGACGTTCCTCAGGGTGACGCTGCCGCTCTCGCGCCAGTCCGTCCTCACCGGGATGCTGATCACGGTGCTCCCGATGTGCGGCGACTACTACACGAACCAGATGCTGTCGGGCTCCTCGGGCACCTCCATGGTCGGCAACGTCATCGACGGCCAGCTCAACGCGACGGGCCTGCAGGGCGAGGGCGCGGCGCTCTCGGTCCTGCTCCTCGCCGTGCTCCTGGTGCCGATGCTCTACTACGTCATCTCGACGAACCGCGCCTCGGCGGAGCTCGCCTGATGCAGCTGCGCGCCGAGACCGGGCCGGCCGTCGACGTCGCCGGCGCGGCCGCGCCGCTCGCCGTCGCCAGGCGGGCGCGATCGCTGCTCCCGCGCAACCCCTGGCGCCACGCCTGGTTCCTGGAGAGCTTCACCTGGTGCTACCTCGCCTGGTCGATCCTGCCGATCGCGCTCGCCGTGCTGTTCTCGTTCAACAACGGCAAGTCCCAGAGCGTGTGGCAGGGCTTCTCGCTGCGCTGGTACACGTCGGACCCGCTGAACTCGGTGCTACACAACCCCCAGCTGCACCAGGCGGTGCTCCAGACGCTCTGGCTGTCGCTCTACACGACGCTGATCACGGTGCCCCTCGGCGTCGCCTTCGGCATCGGGATCGACCGCTGGCACACGCGCACCTCGTCGGCGTTCAACTTCGTCATGATCTTCTCCTTCGTCGTGCCCGAGCTGATCTTCGGCGTGGCGCTCTTCTTCGTGTTCACGGCGCTGTTCACCTCGATCCACCTCGGGACGCTCGCCGAGGTGCTCGGGCTCGTCACCTGGAACCTCAGCTGGCCGGCGATCATCGTCCGGGCCCGGCTCGTCTCGATCGGCAGGCAGTACGAGGAGGCCGCGGCCGACCTCGGCGCCTCGCGCCTCGAGGCGGTGCGCCGGGTCCTGCTGCCGATGCTCATGCCGGCGATCTTCGCCAGCGCGGTGCTCGTGTTCGCCACCGTCGTCGACGACTTCGTCATCGTCGACCTGCTCTCCTCGACCGGGAACACCCAGCCGATGTCGGTGATCATCTACTCGAACACCCACGGCGGCAACGGCGGCCCGGCGCTCAACGCCCTGGCGACGCTGATGCTCCTCTTCTCCTTCGTTGTGGCCGCGCTCGGCTACGCCGGCTACCGCTGGATGACGCGCGGCGAGCGGGTCGGCCGCCAGGAGACGCTGACCTCGATCGCCGGCATGTGAGCCCCGGCGCCGCGGCGGAGCTCCTGGTGCCGGCGACGCGGGACCGGCTCCCGCTCAGCTCCTGCTGACGGTGGCGACCGGGCGGGCGGGTGGCGCCGTGGCGATGACGGAGAGTGGCTCCTCGGCGGGGACCTCGGTGCCCGAGCCGGCCAGGACGCGCAGCGCGTCCGCCGGGAGGTGCGCCTGGACGGGCGTGCCCTGGCTGAAGGCGACCGGCGCGCCGTCGTTCTGGACAAGCGCCTGGAGCGTCGCGCCGGGCGCGAGACGGAGAATGATCTGGGTCGCCGAGCCGAGGAAGACCAGCCGCTCCACCATCGCCGGCACCCGGTTCGGCCCTGACGAGTCGAATGGCTCCACCCGAACGCGCTCGGGGCGGATCGCCAGCATCACCGGTCCTGACGACCTGGTGGCGCCGCGCTCGGCCTCCAGGTCGAACTCGCCGAGGCGCAGCCGGCACCTCCCGGCACCCCCCGAGCTCACGGCGCGAGCCTCCATTAGGTTCGACACGCCGAGGAAGTCGGCGACGAAAGCGTTCGCCGGCTCCTCGTAGACCTCCTCGGGCGTCCCGACCTGCTCGATGCGGCCCGCTGTCCATCACCGCGAGGCGGTCAGACATCGTCAGGGCCTCCTCCTGGTCGTGGGTGACGTACACGAACGTGATCCCGACGCTCTCCTGGAGCGCCTTCAGCTCCACCTGCAGCTCCGGCGGAGCTTGGCGTCGAGGGCGCCCAGGGGCTCGTCGAGCAGAAGCACGCGCCGGGTCGCAGCACGAGCGCGCGCGCGAGGGCGACCCGCTGCTGCTGGCCCCCCGACAGCTGGCCCGGGGCGCCGCTTCTCGAACTCGGCGCAGCTGGACCAGCTCCAGCGCCTCGCACACCTGCCGGCGCGCGCTCGGCATTCGGAACCTTGCTTGTCCTCGCAGGCCGAAGGCGACGTTGTCGAACACGCAGAGGTGCGGGAAGAGCGCGTAGCTCTGGAAGACCGTGTTGACGTTGCGCTCGTGCGGCGGCATGCGGGCGACGTCGCGCCGTCGAGCAGGATGCGCCCGCTGGTCGGCAGCTCGAAGCCGGCGATCATCCGCAGCGTCGTCGTCTTGCCGCACCCAGACGGACCGAGCAGCGAGAAGAACTCGCCCGGCCGGATGTCGCAGGTCGATCCCGTCGACGGCACGGACGTCGGAGAAGCACTTGGTCAACGAGACGAGCTCGACCTCGCCACCCGCCATTGCCCACCCCCGCTACTCGTCCGCGCCTGCCGATGGTGTAGCACCTTGCTGGCGCCGATGCGCGGGCAGCCCCTCACCGGTGATCCGTTCCACGCGGGCCGCGAGTCCGGGAGCTCGGAGACTGATTGAACGATCAGTCTAGATAGGGCCGATCGGCGCGACAAGGGTGGGCCGGCGCGCCGGCGCTGCAAAGAGTTCACCGGCCGGTCGCGGCGTGGCGCGCGCCGTCGCGGCGAGGCGTCACCGGACGTTCACGGGCCCATGGGACGCTGCCGCCATGGGAACCGACATGATCGAAACCTCGGTATCGCGCCGCAGCTTCTTGAAGGGCGCCGGCCTGCTCGCCGCGGCGGGGCCGATCCTGCTGCGCGCCCCGTCGGCGGCCGGGTCCGGCCCTCCGTCGGACGACGGGACGCCCGAGCAGGTCCACCTCACCTGGGGCGCCGACCCGACGACCTCCGTCGTGGTCTCCTGGGCCTCCGGCGCGGCGGCGACCGAGCCGCGCGTGCTCCTCGGGACGGGTGCTGGTTGGCGCCGCAGGATCCCGGCGGTGCAGCGCATCTACACCGACGGCATCAACGGCGAGACGGTCTGGACGTACCACGCCGCCGTCGAGGGCCTGCGGCCCGACACCGAGTACACCTACGTCGTCACGGCCGACAACGACTCGAACGCCGCGTCGCCGTTCTCCGCCAGCTTCCGCACCGCGCCGTCCGGCCGTTCCCCGTTCCGTTTCACCAGCTTCGGCGACCTGGCGACGCCGAACACCGCGTGGACGCTCTCCTACGGCCAGAGCGTCTATGCCGTCGCCGCGGTGGAGTCCTTCTCGCCGCTGTTCCACCTCCTGAACGGCGACCTCTGCTACGCCAACCTGAACCCGACGACCCAGCCGGAGGTCTGGCGGGACTTCGGCAACAACAACCAGACCTCGGCAGCGAACCGCCCCTGGATGCCCTGCCCGGGCAACCACGAGCTCGAGTTCAACAACGGCGTGGAGGGGCTCGACTCCTACCTCACGCGCTACGAGCTGCCGGACAACGGCGTCGCCGGCTTCTCCGGCCACTGGTACTCGTTCCGGGTCGGCTCCGTGCTGTTCGTCTCGCTCGACGCCGACGACGTCATCTACCAGGACGGGGCGGCCTTCGTGGCCGGGCCGAGCCCGCTCACCCCCGTGGCGAGCACCGGCAACCCCCCGATCGCCCCCGGGACGTCGCTCTACGTCCGCGGCTACAGCGGCGGCGCCCAGACGTTGTGGCTGGAGCGGACGCTGGCGGCGGGGCGCGCCGACGACTCGATCGACTGGATCGTCGTCCAGATGCACCAGGACGCGCTCTCGTCCTCGGCGACCGGCAACGGCTCGGACCTCGGCATCCGCCAGGCCTGGCTGCCGCTCTTCGACGAGTACGAGGTCGATCTCGTGCTCTGTGGCCACGACCACGACTACGAGCGGTCCTTCCCGGTGCGCGGTTACGACTCTATGGTCGGGCGGGACGCGTCGACGGGCGCGACCGTCGAGACCATGCGCCCCCGCCCGGCGACGACCGTCGACGCCGGGGTGTTCGACACGACGGAGGGGACCGTGCACCTGATCCTCGGTGGTGGCGGGACGAACGCGCCGCTCGACGAGTACGGCGTCGACCCCGCCGACGGCCTCCAGCAGGCGAAGGTGTTCACCAAGGCGAACCGCCCGGCGCTCAGCACGACGCCGAACGTCTACGCCCGCGCCGGGGCCAACGCGCTCGAGGACGCGACGTGGTCGGCGATGCGCGACCCGGCGACTGGCTACGGCATCGCCGTGTTCGACGTGGACCCCGGGAGCGACGACGACGGCCAGACGAGCATCACCGTGACGTACTTCCACGCCGTCGGCGCGGACCCGACCAACCCGACCAGCGGGGCGCACGGAGCGCCCAACCCGAACTACACGGAGTTCGAGACCTTCACGCTGGTGCGGCCGCGCTCGGACGCCGACGGCGACCGCTACGGCTCCCACCGCCACGGTCGGGCGCGCTCGTCGAGGACCGTCGCGCCAGCCAGCTGAGCCCGGCGATCGGCCGCAGCCCCCCGGACCCTGCATCGGTCCCGCTGCGCAACAGCGTCTCAGCCCCGACGTCGCCAACGCCTTCGGCGATGCCGGACAGCCGGTCAGCCGCACGACCGACATCGCCCCCGGCGTCGTGCTCGACGACCTCGCATGGTGGTCCGCCACGCCCGGGAGCGCGCGCCGGAGGCGAGCTGCCTCCCGGGGCGATGCGGGCGCGGGCGGCGGCGGCGACCAGCCGAGCGCGCCCTGCGGCGCCCGGCACGAGGAACGAGCTGATCCGCTCCGGCTAGGTGCGTGGCGGCCGGCGCCTGCGGCGTGGCGCGCCGGAGCGGCGACCCGGCTCCCAGGCGAAGCCGAGGTGCTGGGCGGCGACGCGGATGCTGAGCTCGAAGGCGCGCCGGGCGTCGACGAACGGGTCGTGCAGTGCGATCTGGATCGCGAAGCCGTCGAGCATCGCCGAGAAGGCGACGGCGAAGTCCTCGGCGTCGGTGTCGCGGAATTCGTTGTGCGCCTGGCCCTCGCAGACGACCGTCCGGATCGTCTCGCGCCAGTGCACGTCGAACTCCTGGCGCACCTTCGCCACCTCCGGGTGGCGGACCGCCTGGGCCCACAGGTCGAGCCAGAGCGCCCAGGAGTCCGGCAGCTCTGCGTTGTCCTCCGGGAGGCACGTCATCGCGACGATCTCCTCGAGACGCGCCGCCGTGGTGTCGGCCGTCTTCATCCGTCGCGCGACGACGTCGTACCAGGTGTCCTCACCGAGGCGCATCGCCTCGGTGAGGAGGCCGTCCTTCGTCTTGAAGTAGTAGATGACGAGGGCGGGGCTCACCCCGGCGCGCTCGGCCACGTCGGCGATGCGCGTCTCAGGGAAGCCACGTTCGGCGATGATCTCGAGCGCGGCCCGCAACATCTGCTCGCGTCGCTGGTCCGCCGCACCGCCGAGCTCGCCTTCCCGCTCGCTCATCTGCGCGACTCCGTCCTCTGCTCTCGGCGGCGCGGGCCGCCTGCCCGCGTCACGACCCGACCCGTCGCCTCGTCCTTGTCCGTGGCCGGCCCGGGACATAGACTGAACGGTCAGTCAACGCCGGCCCGGTGGGCGGAAGAAGGTGGCGAGATGACCTCGACCTATGACGCGATCGTAGTTGGCGGAGGTCACAACGGCCTGGTGGCCGCGGCCTACCTCGCACGAGCCGGCTCTCGCACGCTCGTGCTGGAGGCGCGGCACAAGACGGGCGGGGCGGCGACGACCGAGTCGCCGTGGCCCGACGCCCCGGAGTTCAAGGTGACGCGTCTGTCCTACGTGATGAGCCTGATGCCGCCGACGATCATCCGGGAGCTCGACCTCGAGCGCCACGGCTACAAGATCTTCCCGATGGGCCCCTACTACCAGGCCTTCCCGGAGGGGGGATCGATCAAGATCTTCGCCGACGACGCCAAGCGCAACTACGACGAGATCGCCAAGTGGTCGAAGAGGGACGCCGACGCGATGCCCCGCTGGGACGCCTGGCTCTCGGGGCTCGCCGAGGTCCTCGGGCCGCTGCTCCTGACCGTCCCGCCGCGCCTCGGCTCCCGCCGGCCCGCCGACCTGGTGGAGACGCTCCGGCTCGCCTGGCGCAACCGGGGGCTCGACGTGCGCACGATCGCCGACGTGACCCGCCTGATGACGATGAGCATCGCCGACCTGCTCGACGACTGGTTCGAGTCCCCCCAGGTGAAGGGCGCCATGGCGGTCAACGGGGTCATCGGCACCTGGGCCGGGCCGTGCGAGCCCGGCACCGCGTACGTGATGGCACACCACTCGATCGGCGACGTCGGTGACGGCCACCTCGGCAACTGGGGCTTCCAGGAAGGCGGCATGGGCGGGGTGTCGGCCGCGATCGAGCGCGCCGCGTCGGCCACGGCGTCGAGATCCGGCTGAACGCGCGGGTCGCAAGGACGCTCCTCGCCAACGGCCGGGTCCGGGGCGTTGTGCTCGAGGACGGGGAGGAGATCGTCGCGCCAGTCGTCGTGACGAGCCTGCACCCGCGCACCGCGTTCCTCGACCACGTCGGCGCGCGCGACCTGCCGGACGAGTTCGTCGCCGACATCGAGCACTGGAAGACGCGAAGCGGCGTCGTGAAGATCAACCTCGCCCTCTCCGAGCTCCCCGACTTCACCGCCGATCCGGGAACCAACCAGCAGGAGCACCACACCGGCTCGGTGGAGATGGCGCCCTCGGTGGAGTACATAGAGCGCTCGTTCCAGGACGCACGGGAGGGGCGCCCGGCGCTGCGACCCTTCAGCGACGGCGTGATCCCGACG
Organism: uncultured Actinomycetota bacterium; assembly: GCA_963765505.1. Taxonomy (GTDB): domain Bacteria; phylum Actinomycetota; class Acidimicrobiia; order Acidimicrobiales; family Bog-793; genus DATKQY01. Next base: position 20,379 of record CAVXWO010000008.1, on the reverse strand, counting down.
GCCTTCGACAAGACGCTCTGCCCCGAGGGGTGCCACATCATGTCGCTGTTCACCCAGTGGGTGCCGGCCGACTGGTCCGAGGAGCCGCACCGCGAGGAGCTGGAGGCCTACGCGGACCGGATGATCGACTGCTACGACGAGGTCGCCCCGAACTTCAAGGCGTCGATCCTGCACCGCGACGTCGTCGGCCCGTACGACATGGAGCACGAGTACGGGCTCATCGGCGGGAACATCTTCCACGGCGAGCTCTCGCTGGAGCAGCTCTTCCACATGCGGCCGGCCCCCGGCTACGCCAACTACCGGACACCGGTGCCCGGTCTCTACTACGCCAGCTCCGCGACCCACGGCGGCGGTGGCGTCTGCGGCATCCCCGGGTGGCAGGCCGCGAAGGCGGCCATCGCCGACCGCAAGCGTGGCGCACTGGCCGCCTCGCTCCACCGCCGCTGACGCGCTCCGGACACGCGCCGCGGCGACACCGATGAGCGGGCGCGACCTGGACGATCCCGCCGGGCCGGCCGCGCCCGGACCCCTCGGGCACGAGCGCGACGCCCTGCGGGCGATGCTCGAGGCGCGAAGCGTCGCGCTGGTCGGCGCGAGCGGGCGCCCCGGCAGCTTCGGCGAGCGGCTCGTGACCGAGACGGCGAAGAGCCGGGCGCCGGTCGAGCTCCATCTCGTCAACCCCCGCTACGACGAGGTGCTCGGGCGGCGCTGCGTCGCCTCCCTTGACGAGCTCGCCGGGCCGGTCGACCTGGTCCTGCTCGGCGTGCCCGACGCGGCCCTCGAGGACGAGCTGCGGCGCGCCGCGGAAGCGCGGCGACCGCTCGGCCGTCGTGTTCGGCACCGCCTACGAGGCCCCGGTGCCGGGACGACCGGCGCTTCGCGAGCGTCTCGCGGCGGTGGCACGCGACGCCGGCATGGCCCTGTGCGGAGCCGGATGCATGGGCTTCGTCAATATCGCCCACGGGCTCAGGGCGATCGGCTACGTCGAGCCCGACGAGCTCCCCCGCGGCCCGATCGCCCTCGTCACGCACTCCGGATCCGTCTTCTCGGCGATGCTGCGCACCCGCCGGCGGCTCGGCTTCACCCTCGCCGTCTCCTCCGGCCAAGAGCTCGTCACCACGGCGGCGTCGTACCTCGACTACGCGCTGGACCTTCCCGAGACGCGCGTCGTGGCGCTCGTGCTCGAGACGATGCGCGAGCCGGCGGCGCTGCGACGGGCACTCGAGCGGGCGGCCTCCGGCGAGGTCCGCGTCGTCGCCCTCACCGTCGGCGCCTCGGCCACGGGCCGCTCGATGGTCGCCGCGCACTCGGGGGCGCTCGCGGGCGAGGACGGGGCGTGGGAGGCGCTCTTCGACGCCCACGGCGTGACCCGGGTGCAGGACCTCGAGGAGATGGCGGACACGCTTCGAGCTCTTCTCCGGCGGGCGGAGGGCGGGGGCGACGTCGGCCACCGGAGGCATCGCCACCGTCCACGACTCCGGCGCCGAGCGCGCCCTCGTGGCCGACGTCGCCGAGCGCGTCGGGCTCCGCTTCGCCGAGATCTCCGGCACGACACGCCACCGCCTCGCCGGGCTGCTCGACGCCGGCCTCGAGCCGGAGAACCCCCTCGACGTCTGGGGCACGGGCGCCGACACGGCCGGGCTCGTGGCGAGCTGCCTGGAGGTCCTCGCCGAGGATGCCGAGGTCGCGGCCGTGGCCCTCTCGGTCGACCTCGTCACCGAGCTCGACGGCGACGACTCCTACCCCCGGGCGGCGCTGCGCGCGCACCGGGCCACCGCCAAGCCCTTCGCCGTGCTCGCCAACATGGCGAGCGCCCTCGACGCGGCCGCGGCCGACGAGCTGCGCCGGAGCGGCGTGCCGGTGCTCGAAGGCACGCGCAGCGGGCTGCTGGCGCTGCGCCACCTGCTGGACGAGCGCGAGGCGCGACGCCTTCCTCCCGCGCACCGCGGCGCGCGGCACGACCCCGGCCGCCGGTCGCGCTGGCTCGGCCGCCTCGCCGAGGGCCCGCTCGACGCGGCCGCGTCGCTCGGCCTGCTCGCCGAGTACGGGATCGCGACCGTGGCCGCCCGGCCCGCGCGCTCGGCCGGCGAGGCCGTCGCGGCGGCCGGTGCGCTCGGCTTCCCGGTGGTGCTGAAGACCGACGAGCCCGGGATCGCCCACAAGTCCGACGTCGGCGGCGTCGTGCTCGACCTCGATGGCGCCGGCGAGGTGATCACCGCCTACGAGGAGCTGGCGGCCCGCCTCGGGCCCCGAGTCCTCGTCTCCTCGACCGCCCCGGCGGGTGTCGAGATCGCCCTCGGGCTCGTGCGCGACCCGCACCTCGGGCCCCTCGTCGTGGTCGGCGCCGGCGGCGTCCTCGTCGAGCTGCTCGGCGACCGAGCCGTCGGCCTGCCGCCGATCGACGAGCCCAGGGCCCGCCGGATGCTCGATCGCCTCCGCGTGCGCCCGCTGCTCGACGGCGCGCGCGGCGCCCCGCCGGCCGACCTCCCGGCGCTCGCCGCCGCGGTCGTCGCCCTCTCGGCGCTCGCCGAGGAGCTCGGCGACGCCCTCGACGCGCTCGACGTCAACCCACTGCTGTGCGGGCCGGCCGACGCGATCGCCGTCGACGCCCTCGTCGTCGGCCGCGCCCGGGCTGAGCAGGCGCAACACCTCCTCCCGCCGGCTACCCCCGGCGCGCCGTGCACGTAGCATCGGTCGGGTGATCGTGGCGGGGCTGTGGCGCTACCCGGTGAAGTCGATGCAGGGCGAGCCCGTCGAGCGGCTCGGGCTCGGCGGGCGCGGCGTCGTCGGCGACCGTCGCTACGGCGTACTCGATCTCGCCTCGGGCACGGTGATCTCCGCCAAACGCGACGGCCGTCTCCTCGGCGCCAGCGCGACGCTCGACGGCGGGGAGGTCGGAATCGTCCTGCCGACGGGCGAGCGCACGAGCGGAACCGGGCCGGCCGTCGACGCGGCGCTGAGCGACTGGCTCGACCGTCCGGTGCGCCTCGTCGAGGCGACGCCCGACCGGCGCGCCACCTTCGAGAGCCCGAGCGACTTCGAGGAGGACGACTCCGAGCTGGAGCGCTGGGAAGGTCCACCCGGCTCGTTCGTCGATTCGAGCCCCGTCCACGTCCTCACCACGGCCAGCCTGCGAGCGCTCGCCCGTGAGCGGCCCGAGCTGCAGTGGGAGCCCCGCCGCTTCCGGCCGAACGTCCTGGTCGAGGCGGAGGGCGACGAGCTCGTCGAGGAGGCCTGGGTGGGCCGGCGACTCTCCTTCGCGGCCGTGGCAATCGACCTCGTGAAGCCGTGCTCGCGCTGTGTCATGACGACGCGCGAGCAGCCGGGAGGGATCACCCGCCAGCTCGACGTGCTCCGCCACGTGAACGGCGCGCACGCGACCAACCTCGGCGTGCTGGCGGCGGTCGCCCGTGACGGCACCATCGCCGTCGCCGAGGCCGTCGCAGTGGACGGCCGCTGACGCGATCGTCGGGCGGCCGAGCATCCGGCACGCGACCAGCAAGTCAGCAAGGGGGTCCGGCGGTGGTCGAAGGGGTCGAGACGGGTCCTGCAGGGGCCAGGCGGACGAACGGGATCCTCCACAAGGCGAGCCCCCATCGGGTCGCCGGCACCGTCGAACGGCTCACGGCGGTCATCGACGCGGCGGGGGCCACGCTCTTCGCCGTCGTCGACCACAGCGGCGAGGCGGCACGCGCCGGCCTGGCGCTTCGCGACACCAAGCTCGTGATCTTCGGGAACCCGACGGGGGGCACGCCGGCCATGGCGGCCGCACCGCTCGCGGCGATCGACCTCCCGCTGAAGGTGCTCGTCTGGGAGGACGACGCCGGAGCGGTCTGGATGAGCTACCTCAGCCCGGCGTGGCTCGCCGAGCGGGACGGCCTGTCACCGGAGCTCGTCGCGCCGCTCGCCGCCGTCGAGCTCCTGACGGACAAGGTCGTGACTGGCTGAGGCCGGCGCTGCGCCGGCCGGTGGGCCGGCGGCCGGACTCAGTAGATGGCGTAGACCTTGCGGAGCGTCTCGTGGATCTCCACGTGCCGCTCCAGCCCTTCGGGAACACGGCGGTGTCCCCCGGTCCGAGGTCGACCGGCTCGCCGCCGTCGACGGTGACGGTCGATCCGCCCCCTCACGACGTGGACGAGCTCGTTCGTCTCGAGCAGCCAGCGCGAGGGCCCCGGCGTGCACTCCCAGATGCCGGCCTCGTCGTCGCCGTCCTGCCAGATCGTGATGCCGGCGGTGTGCATCTCCGGGCCGGTCGCCTCGGCGAGGGGACCCCAGTCCTCCAGGTCGCCCGCCTCAGCGGCGGCGGGGAGGAACGGCGTGCTCGGTGCGTGCGTGTCGGTCATGTGAGGCGAGCCCTTTCTGGGAACGGCAGAGCGATCGGGTCGGGGGCGAGGCGGCTGTTGCCCTCCTCGTCGAATCGGTCGAGACCGAGGGGCGCCGTGTCGACGACGTCGGTGCTCCCCTGCGAGCGCGAGGTCGGCGGCGGCACGGGCGACGCCCGGTCCCCACATCATCCCGTGACCGCCCGCCGAGGCGACCGTGGTCCCGGCGATCGGGTCCGTCGGGTCGGATCGCCGGGCCGAGGATCGGCAGGTGGTCGGGCGTGTAGTCGATCGTGGCGGCCCACGCCCTGCGCAGCCCGAGCCCCCGGGTCGACGGCAGACCAGCCCGGCGAGCCGCGCCCGCCATGCGCTCCAGGTACGGCCAGTCGACCTCGCGGGCGTCGCCCGGGGGCTCGTCGGGGTTGCTCATGCCGAAGAGCAGCCCACCGTCCTCGGGCCGCCAGTAGAGGCCGGCAACGACGTCGAAGACCATCGGCAGCCGGGACGGGTCGAGATCCGGGTGCGGCTCGGTCACCAGCCACCTGGTGGCGCACGCCCCCGGCGGGGATCCGGACGCCGACGAGGCGCCCGACGGCGGCGAGCTCGGGACCACCGGTGAGGACGACGGTCCCCGTCGCGATGCGTCCCGCGCGTGGTCCCGACGGCGGTGACCCGCCCGCCCTCGATGACCAGCCCGCGGAAGGCGGTGCGCTCGCGTACGTCGACGCCGGCCGAGGACAGCGCGGCGGTGTAGGCGAGGACGTTGCGCGGCGGGTCGATGTAGCCGTCCCCGGCGAAGTAAGGTGCCACCGAGCGTCGAGCCGGGGCGCCATCGTCGGGTTCATCGCGTCGGCCTCGTCGCGGCTCGACCCAGCGCACGTCGAGGCCGAGCGAGCTGCTGCATCGCGATCCAGCCGGACCCTGCCCTTCGACCACGTCACGGTCGGTGAAGGCACGGCAGGAAGTAGGACTGGCGCACGAACCCGGAGTCGATGCCGAGCCCTCGCGCTGGCTGAGGTAGAAGCGGCGGGACCACTCGGCGAGATGGACGGCTGTCGGCGTTCCGCCCTGGCTCCGCACGATGCCCGCCGCCCGGCTGCTCGCGCCCTGCCCGAGGCGGGCCTTCTCGAGCAGCACCACGTGCCCGGCGCCGCTCCGGCGCAGGAACCAGGCGCACCAGGCGCCGACCGTCCCGCCACCCACGACGACGGCGTCGGCGGTCGCGCCCGGCCCGCTCCCTCCCCTGTCCACCGCAGCGATGCTGGCATAGACTGAACGATCAGTCAATCCGCCGTCGACCCGAGGACGGGAGCGCACATGTACCAGTTGTCGGCCGAGGACCTGGAGATCCAAGCCCGGGCACGCCGCCTGGCCGACGAGCTCGTGCCCTTCGAGGTCGACGCGGAGCTGCACGACGGCGAGCTGCCGCCGGAGGTGCTCGAGCGCCAGCACCAGCGCGTCCGCGAGCTCGGGCTCTTCGCGACGAACATGCCGGCGGAGCTCGGCGGCGGCGGGTTCACGATGCTCCAGCAGGTCCTCGTGCAGGAGCAGATGGGGCGGGTGACAAACGCCCTCGGGTGGATCGCGGCCACCCCGCCGGCGTGGCTGCCCAAGGTGGCGACCGGCGACCAGGTCGAGCGTTACGTCCTGCCGGCGATCCGCGGCGAGAAGGAGGAGTGCTACGCCATCACCGAGGAGGGCCCGGGCTCCGACGTCGACGCCCTCCAGGCGACGGCCCGCCGGGAGGGCGAGGAGTACGTCCTCGACGGCGTGAAGTGGCACGTCACGTCCTTCAACACCGCCTCGTACGCCTTCTTCCAGGCCAAGCTCGCCGACGGTGCCCATGCGGGCGAGCACGCGATGTTCATCGTCGACCTCCCCTCCCCCGGCGTGTCGGTCGTGCGCACGCCCCGTACTCGCACACGATCAGCCACCACCACCCGATCGTCGCCTTCGAGGGCGTCCGCGTCCCCGCCGCCAACCTCGTCGGAAGCGAGGGCGGCGCGATGAGCTTCGCCTACGAGTGGTTCCGCTACGAGCGGGTGATGGTCGCGGCGCGCTGCCTCGGTGCCGCCGGGCGCCTCGTCGAGGAGGCCACCGCCTTCGCCGCGGGCCGGACGGTGCGCGGCCGGCCGATCAGCGAGCTCGGCGCCGTGCAGGCGCTGCTCGCCGACAGCGTCACCGAGCTCTTCGCCGCCAAGGCCCTCGTCTACGAGACGGCACGGGGCATCGACGCCGGCACCGACCTCAAGATCCAGCACAGCCAGTGCTCGATGGCGAAGCTCTTCGCCTCGGAGATGGCCGGGCGCGTCGCCGACCGCGCCGTCGAGATCTTCGGCGGGCGGGGCTACATGCGCGAGAACGTCGCCGAGCGCTTCTTCCGCGAGCTTCGCGTCGAGCGCATCTGGGAGGGGACGAGCGAGGTGCAGCGGGTGCATCATCGCCGACCAGCTCGTCAAGCGGGGCGCCGCCAGCCTCGCCTGAACTGGGCCCCGCCGGCTCGCTGGACCGGCCGAACCTCGAGACCGACGAGGTGGTCGGGCGATCCCTGCGCCCGTCCGGCGCGGCCCCGCCGACGGGCTGCTCGGCTTCGCCCCGGTGCCGTTTGCGCCACCCGCGGGCGGGGCAGGCACCGAGCTTCGCACCACGAGGGGAGGGTCACGTGCTCGTGATCACCGACAGCGCTGCGATCGTGCTGCGAGCGTTGCTCGACGCCGAGGACGCACCGAACCCGCGGTGCGCATCTCCGAACATCTCGGTCCGGCCCTGGACAGCGGGAACGCCCACACGATCCGGGTCGAGGTCGTCGCCGAGGCTCCTGACGAGGACGAGGTCCTGAACGCCCCCGGCGGTCTGCACGTGTGCGTCGAACCGCACACCGCCCGGCTGCTCGACAACAAGGTCCTCGATGGATCGTCGGACGAGCCTGGAAGACCGAGCCTCGTCCTCATCGCGGCATCGTCACGCTCGACCCGGGGAAAGACGTGCAAGCAGGCGAGCGCCTGCGACGTGGGTGGGTCTGGAGGACCGGTGCCGGAGCTCATCTCGATACCGCTGCCACACCTCACCGCGGCGATCCTTGAGGTGAACGCGCAGCTCGACGCTGGCAAGCGCTGCGAGATCGCCGAGGTGAAGGCGCGGGTGGTCGACGGGTCGTTGTTCGAGTGGCTGCGGACGAGCGGGATCGAGACGCTCCAGTTCACCTCGAACGAGCGGACCGGCCTCCTGCTGCTCTTCGGGAGCCTCGACGAGGTCGCCAACGAGCGCCGCAAGTTCGGCGTGGAGCGCAATGGCTACGCGCTGGTCCTCGCCTGGCTCGTTGAGGCGTTGCAGCAGCGGCTCGCCTCCGAGGGGCTCTACCCCGTCTAGTGCCGGCGCTCGCCGGCGGAGCGCTCGCCGAGGGCGCGGTGCCGGTCGCTCGAGCAGTCACGTCCGCCACCGGTCGCTCCGAGCGGGCGCAGGCCCGACTCGAGCGCGAGTGCGCCGGCGTCGGCGTCGGCGTCGGCGTCGGCGTCGGCGTCGGCGTCGGCGTCGGCGTCGGCGTCGGCGTCGGCGTCGGCGTCGGCGAGTTGCGTACAGGCTGGCCGAGGTAGCCGCGGGCGATCATCGTCACGTACTGGTAGACAGCGTCCTCCTCGGCCGAGAGCGGGCCGGGGACGGCGTGCTCGGAGCTCAGTCCGCGCTGCACCGACTCGCAGGCGTGCCAGTCCTGCTGGTTCGTCAGGTCCCAGAAGTCGACGGCGAACGACGGGTCGAAGCCGGGCGCCTCGACGGACTCCGGCGCGAACGCCCACGTGCACTCGATCCGGGTGCGATCTGCCGCGAGCGGGGTCAGCCGGTGGGTCATCACGTAGTCGGGGTGCAGGCTCACGAGGACGTTCGGGAAGATGTTGACGTATGCGACCTGGCGCAGCGCCTCGCCCGCGAGGCCGCGCAGCGGTGCGGCGCCGCTCCGGCCGTCGAGCGACATCGTCTCCATGCCGCCGCGCAGCTCCATCCAGCCACCGACCCATGCGCCGTCGTCGGGGAGGTAGTTCTCACCGCTGCGCGGTGGGCTCACGTCGCAGAGCTGGGGATGGATCATCGTGCAGTGGTAGCACTCGTGGTAGTTCTCGGTGAGGATCTTCCAGTTCGAGGCGACCTCGTACTCGTGCCGGCCCGCCACGCGCAGGCGCTCGGGCTCGTAGGGGGCGAACAGCTCGTCGAGCGTGGCGAGCTGCGCCACGAGCGGCTCGGCGCGCCCGGAGGCGTCGACGAAGACCAGGCCGTGCCACTCCTGTGCCGGGAGCTCGACGAGACCGTGCGCATCGGGGTCGAAGCCGTCGCGTCCCTTGAAGCCCGTCGCGGCCCGAAGCGCCCCGCGCAGGTCGTAGGTCCAGGCGTGGTAGGGGCAGATGATCCGGACGTGGTTCGCCGACGCGCCGCAGGCCAACAGCTCGTGGCCCCGGTGGCGGCAGGCGTTGGCGAAGGCGCGCACGGCGCCGTCTTCGGCCCTGGTGAGCAGGACCCCGGCATCGCCCACCGACTCGGCCCGCTGGTCGCCGGGCTCGGCGATGTCCCCGCCGCGCCCGACGCAGGTCCAGCCGCCGGCGAAGAAGTGGCGCTGCTCCCAGGCGAAGACCGCCGGGTCGACGTACGCCGCCCGGGGCAGCATCCGGCTCTCGCCGAAGGGACGGAGCGACTGCTCGAGTGCCGCCCGATCGAGCGGTGCCAGCTCGGCACCCTCTTGACTAAACATACAGTCAAGCCTACGATGCCGGTCCCGGCGCGTCCAGGGATCGCGGCGCGGCCTCGTCAGCGGCACCCGCGGCCGCAGCGGCGCCTTCCTCGGCGGCGGCCAGGAGCTCGCGGAGCCGGCGGAGCCGGCCGTCGCCCGGCGTCGCCGACAGATCGATCTCGACGAGCGAGCCGGCGGCCCTCGCCCCGGCCTCGGCGAGCACCGCTGCGACGAGGGCGTCGCCCCGCAGGCCCGGGTTCCCCCCGACGGCGAGGGTCGCCGCCAGCGCGGTCACCTCCACCGCGACCTCGACGATGTCGAGCGGCACGTCGGCCGCCGCCGACAGCGCGACCTGGATGCGCCGGCGGCGGTTCTCGGCGTCAGCTGCCGCCGGGCTGCGCACGGCCTCCAGCACGGGCGCGTACGCCTCGGCGTCTGCCGGGGCGAGCAGGGCGGCCCTCGATCGCAGCTCGTCCGCCCGCGCCACCGAGCGCGGGCGCGTCGGCGAGGCGGCCGCCGGAACGGCGCGCCACCATGGCGCAGAGCGCCGCGGCCATCGCGACCGTGACGGCCGCGACCGCGCCGCCGCTCGGGGCGGGTTCGTCGGAGGCCGTCAGCTCCAGGAAGCGGGCGAGCGTCTCGTCGAGCACGGCAGCGCCCCCCGGCACGGCGCCTAGGAGAGCCCGACGATCTCGCCGTTCTCGTCGATGTCGATGCGCTCGGCGGCCGGGTGCGAGGAGAGCCCGGGCATCGTGCGCATGTCGCCGCTGATCGCGTAGATGAAGCCGGCGCCGACCGAGGCACGGACCTCACGGACGGGAAGCCGCCACCCGGTCGGGGCACCCTTTAGCGAGGGGTCCGAGGACATCGACAGGTGGGTCTTCGCGATGCAGACGGGAAGGTTCCCGAAGCCGTTCTTCTCGTAGGTGTCGAGCTGTCGGTTCGCCTGGGGCAGGTAGTCGACGCCGTCCGCTCCGTAGATCGTCGTGGCGATCGCCTCGATCTTCTCCTTGAGCGAGGCCTCCGAGGGGTAGAGCAGGTGGAACTCGCTCGGCTCCTCGGCCGCCTCGGCGACCGCCTCGGCGAGCTCGATCGCGCCCGCGCCCGCCGTCGGCGAAGTGCGTGCAGACCGCGGCACGTACCCCGAGCTCGGCGGCGATCTCCCGGATCGCCTGGTGCTCGGAGGCGAAGTCGTCGGGGAAGGCGTTGATGGCGACGACGGGGGTCACGCCGTGCGCCTTGATGTTCTCGAGCTGCTTGCGCAGGTTCGCCCCGCCGATGTGCACCTCGTCGGGGTTCTCCTCGAGCAGCGCCGGCGGGAGCGGCCGGCCGGCGACGACGCGGTGGCGCCCGGAGTGGACCTTGAGCGCCCGCACCGTCGTGACGACGACCCCGGCGTCGGGCGTGAGGCCCGAGGTCCGGCACTTGATGTTGAAGAAGCGCTCGGCACCCATGTCGGCGCCGAAGCCCGCCTCGGTGATGAGGAACTCGCCGCCGTGGATGCCGATCAGGTCGGCCACGACCGAGGAGTTGCCGTGGGCGATGTTGCCGAAGGGACCTGCGTGGACGAGCACCGGCGTGTTCTCGAGCGTCTGGAGCAGGTTCGGCTTGATCGCCTCGCGCATGATCACCGTCATGGCGCCCGCCGCCTTCAGCTCCTCGGCCGTCACGGGGTCGCCGGCGGCCGTGTAGCCGACGACGATGCGGCCGAGGCGCGCACGGAGGTCCTGGAGCGAGGTCGACAGGGCGAGCACGGCCATGACCTCAGACGCCGCCGTGATGTCGAAGCCGGTCTGGCGCGGGATGCCGTCCTCTTTGGTCCCGAGGCCGACGACGAGGTTGCGCAGCACCCGGTCGTTCACGTCGAGGACCCGGCGCCACGTGATGTTGTAGGGGTCGATGCCGAGGCCGTTCCCCTGGTGGAGGTGGTTGTCGAGCATCGCCGAGAGCAGGTTGTGCGCCGCCGTGACCGCGTGCATGTCCCCGGTCAGGTGAAGGTTGAGCGCCTCGAACGGGATGGCCTGGCTGTAGCCACCGCCCGCCGCGCCGCCCTTGATCCCGAACGTCGGGCCCATGGAGGCCTGGCGGATCGCGACCGTGGCACGCCTGCCGATGTGGCGCATCGCCTGGCCGAGCCCGATGGTCGTGGTGGTCTTTCCCTCCCCGAGGGGCGTCGGCGTGACCGCCGACACGACGACGTAGCGTGCCTTCGGCCGGTCCGCCAGGTGCTCGATCGCCTCAAGCTTGATCTTCGCCACGTGCTCGCCGTAGGGCTCGAGCAGGAAGTCGGGGATGCCCATCTCCGCCGCGATGTCAGCGGCGGGCTTCAGCTCGGCGCTGCGGGCGATCTCGAGGGCGGTGGGCATTGCCATTGGTCAGGTCTCCTTGTCACGGCCGTTGCGCCGGGCACCGAGCCCGGCCGAGGCCTCGAAGCGGATGTCGCATGCGACCGGACCGGACGACAGCGGGGGGTTCAAGCCTCCGCCGGCCGCCGGCCGGCGGTACCGGCGGCGCGACCCGGCGCCCCCCACGGCGTTCGATCGTGCACATCGAAAGCGTAGGGCTGGAGCCTCGTGACTCCGCAAGTCCGCTCCCGCCCCCACCCCGGCGAGCGGCCCGCCGGCAGCCGGCGCCGGGTCGCCACGCGCCGCTGCTTGTCGGTCCCGCGGGCCACGGATAGCGTTCCGCGTCGAGTCCAGCTCCCCTGCCGGGCGCCCGGCGCGCCGGGGAGCGACGAGGAGGCACGAGGCATGCCCGCCACGCTCACCGAACCTCCCGGGCGGTTCGCGCCCGTTCGCGTCACGGCGGACACCTGGCTCGTGCGCGAGGTCCAACACGCCCTCGGGCCGCCCCTCTCGGTGTACATCAACTCGGCCGTGATCCTCGCCACCGAGCCGGTCCTCGTCGACACGGGCTCGCTGCGCAACCGCCGCGCGTGGATGGAGGACACGTTCTCGATCGTCGAGCCCGGCGACGTCCGCTGGGTGTTCCTCTCCCACGAGGACCCCGACCACGCCGGCAACGTCGCCGAGGTGATGGAGGCGTGCCCGAACGCCACCCTCGTCTGCAGCTGGGCGCTGACCGAGCGCTTCCACAACGCCTACGAGTTCCCCCTGGCGCGCTGCCGCTGGCTCGAGGACGGCGACCGCTTCGACGCCGGTGACCGCACCATGGCGATCGTCCGGCCCGCCGTCTACGACAGCCCGACGAGCCGGGGACTCCTCGACACCGCCACGAAGGTGTTCTGGGCGTCGGACGATTACGCCACGCCGATACCGGGCGGCGTCGGGGCGACCAGCCTCGCCGAGGATGTGGCCGAGCTCGATCGCGAGTTCTGGTACGACGGCATGGAGGAGTTCGCGTTGAACGCCCTCGCGCCGTGGCTGACGCTCGTGGACGAGGGCAGGTTCGCGGCCACGGTGGAGCGCCTGCGCGACCTCGGGATCGAGACGATCATCTCCGGACACTGCCCCGTCATCCGCGGCGACCAGGTCCCCGAGGCATGGGAGCGCCAGAAGGCACTGGCCGGCCGCGAGGCGCCGCCGGTGCCCGACCAGGCCGCACTCGACCTCTTCCTCGCCGCGATCGGTCACGAGCGTCTCGGCTCGTAGCGGGGCCGTCGGACGTCGTACCCCGCGCGCAACAACCGGGGCGCTCGCCCGCAGGATGGGCCCGAGCGCGACCGGCGACCTCGCAGCGGGGGCGAGCCTGGCCGAGGCTCCGGCATCCCGGCGCGCGCCAGCTTGACGGCCTCGGCGCGGGGACACCGTTGGTATCCGCGTCCGTGCCGCCGCGCCGACTTAGCCTGAGCGCCGAGCGCGGGCACCGGTCCGCGGCTACCAGTCGAGGGTCGCACATGCACGATCAGGGCAGCGGGTCAAGCGGGTGCGCGGCGCCCACGGGCGGCGGAGGAGGTGCGCCACCCGCCGACGGCCTTGACGAGGACGATCGCCACGAGCTCGCCGAGCTCCTCGGCGGGCTCGTGCGCCGGTCCGGGCGGCACCTCGTCGCCGACCTCTCCCCGCTCGAGGTCGAGTGCTGGGCCTCTCGGTTCTGGGAGCTGTGCTGCGGCCAGGAGCTGACCGGCGCGGACCCCGAGGAGGTCTTCGGCGGCGGGGCCATCGAGCAGGCGGCGGCGCAGCGCTCACCCGAGGCGCTGGCCGTGCTCCGCGCCCTGGCGGCCGTCGCCCCCGCTCGCTACGCCGATCGGGCCGGAACCGAGGCCGAGCGGCTCGCCGGCGCTGGTGTCGGCGAGCCGGCCTGGTCGGCGTTGATCGGCCGGGCGCGGGCCTCTGAGGCGTGGCTCTGCCACGACCCGGTCGACGACGACGCGGCGTCGGTGCTCGTCGCCTTCGAGGCGCCGGGCAGCCAGACGGCCAGTGTGCAGATCGACCACAACCTCGGTGGCATCGCGCGTGACGCGGCGGTCCTCCCCGTGCCGATCAGCGAGGTCCTCCGCACGATGCAGCGCGCCGATCGTCCCGCAGGCCGCTGCTGCCACCGCATCGACCTCGACGAGGCCGCAGCTCGGTGGCGGGCGGCGTTCGGCCAGCTGGACGCGGTCAGCGACCCCCAGGTGAGCGGGTCGCTGCGCGAGCTGCGGGCGCTCCTCCACGCCCGGCTGCGTGCGCTCCCCGCGGGCGCTTCGCTCCCGCCCGCGCCGCGCCAGAGGCGACCGCCCGCGAGCAGCTGGTGCAGGAGTTCCTCGCCACCGACGAGGCGGCCGCGCTCGCCGCGGCCGCCGGGGCCGCGGCCAGCGGGGTCGAGCCGCTCGCGCGTGGAGATCCTCGACTACGGGCTGGACGCGGTGACCGGCACGCCGCTCCGCTTCAGCCCGTCGATGGTCGAGGCGTTCGTGCGCGACTGGCGTCCCCGAGCGCCCGACGCCGACGGTATGGCGCGCGCCCTCCTCCCCGGGGTGCTCGCCGCGTGGATCCGCTTCGCCGGCCGGCGCCGCGAGCTGCCCGCTGCCGCGGTGACCGCCGCCCTGCGTGCGATCCCCGGTCGGCCCGGCATCGGAGGGGGTGCGACCGTGTCGCCCTCCCACTCGGTCCCGGTCTCCCCGACCGGCGCCTGCACACCCGCCGCCGTGGCTGACGACGAGCTCGTGGTGCACGACCTGCTCCAGTCGGTGCACGCGCCCGGCGGTGCCGGCAGCCTGGTGGGCCAGGCGCAGTAGCGGCGCGACGGTACCTTCCGCCCTTCCCCCGGCGGTGTCGACGACGGAGACTGTCGCGTGCGCCGAGTGGAGAGGAGGTGTCGGGATCATGTCCAACAGTGAAGGGTTCCGCCCCGAGGACGTCGGGGGTGTCGCGCCCTCCGTCGAGGTGCGTGTCTACCGCGTGGGCCACCTCATCGAGCGAGTGCTCTGCGAACCCGGCGCCGAGGCGGCGGCCGTCGTCGACCGTTGGGCCGAGTACGAGGACGTGGAGTGCGTCGTGGAGGACGTCTCGGGCACCCACACGCCCGAGGACATCCTCGCTCCCGAAGCCGACGTCGCAACGCTCGAGGAGGATGCCTATCCGGCCGGCGACGACGACGAGTCGCGGTCGCGCTACGACTGAGCGGCGGGCCGGTCAGCGCACGAAGCGCCGGCCCGTCACCACCTGCAGATCAATGCAAACGAGGTGGTCGGCGCTCGAGCCCGTCGCCCAGGACTCAAGATCCGCTTCGTCGGCGGCCGCTCGCTGCTCGGCGCTGTCGAGCGTCCGCGCCACGCCCTGCACCAGCACGCTCCAGCCGGAGCGACCGTCGGGGCCATAGTGGTCGACCTCGAAGGCGACGACGGTGCCAGCCGCGGCCGCGGCGAGCTTCGTGCCCCCCGCGGTCCGGAACACGATCCCGCCGTCGAGGACGGCGAAGTTGACCGGGAGGATGATCGGCAGCGCGCCCGAGCTCACCCCGACCCGACCGACCTGAGCGATCCTGAGCAGCTGCAGGCACTCCTCGCGTGCCAGTGACTCGATCTGCGGCGCCATCGGGACACCGTGGACCTCCCAGGCGGCCGTCGCTAGTGGCGAAGGTCCCTGCGTGGTTGCCCGACGAGGCCGCGGCCAGGCACGACGCGTGCCGGACACGCACGGCTGGACCGTCCGGCGAGCGCCGCGGCCGGCCTCGAGCGCGGAGCAACCCCGGCACGGGCAGGTGCCGGGGTCGCCCGCCGGATCTACGACCCGGCGCGGCCGAAGGATTGCACAACTTGTGGCGTCGTGCCGAAAGATGAGCACGTGCCGCCCCGTCCCCGGTCGCAGCCGGGGGCGGGGCGGCACGTGCTCTCGGGGCCCCTACGACGCGCTGGTGGTCAGTCGCGACGACCGCCAGCGCTGCACGTCTACGAGATGAACCAGGCCGAAGGCGATCGGCGCTTCGACTCGCCGAGCTCACGCCGGCTAAGGAGACGTCGGTGCCGCGGCCGCCCGGCTCCTCCTCGCCGCCGCCGTGGCACTGCCCGCTCCTCAGATTGGCGAGCCGGAACGGCACGGCGGAACTGGTGGCACGCTCAGTCACTCGATCCTATACGTCTTATGAACTAGCTGGCGCCGAGCCCGTCTACCACTCTCCACATGGTTCGCAGATGCCCCAGATCTCCTGGACGCCGCGCGCGGCTTCGGTCAGTGGGCCGGGCAGTGCAGCCAAGCGTCATTTCATGTATGTTTAACCTATACGATTTCTCGGGCCCAAGGCCGCGAGCTGCGGTCGGAGCGCCCGGGGATGCGCTGCACGCGTCAGGGATCGACGACCGTTGGAGCTGCCCACATGTCCGAGAACATCCACCTCGTGTTCAGCACGCCACCGGCCGAGATCAGCGACGAGCAGTACAACCAGTGGTACGACGCCCATCTGGGCGAGATCCTCGTGGTCGCCGGGTTCACCGCCGCGCGGCGCTTCGGCCTGCAGCGGATAAACGGCACGGACACGCCGACGGAGTTTCCCTTCCTCTCGATGTACGAGATCGAGGGCGACATCCCCGAGATCATGGAGGCGCTCCGCAAGGAGGGCACGTCGGGCAACATGCAGCTGCCTGACTGGTTCCGCGGGATCACCTTCGCCTCCTGGAACTGCGTCCAGCTCGGCAACACCCACGGCGCGGACGTCGTGATGCCCGACCACGCCTATCTCGTGTTCTCCACGCCGCCGCCGGAGCTCTCCTTCGACGACTACAGCGAGTGGTACGCGGCGCATCTGGAAGAGAACGTCGCGAACTCGCCGTTGCTGCGCCGCGGCTGGCGCTTCGGGCTCGAGCCGGCAGGTCCGTCTCCCGACGCCTACCGCGACGGGCCGGCGCACCTCGCCATGTACGAGCTCGAAGGCGACGCCGAGGACATGCGGTCGGGGCTTCACAAGAAGATCGAGGCGGGCGGCATCGTGCTTCCGCAGTGGTTCGGGGGGATCCGCTTCGCGAGCCTCGACGCCAGGGCGCTCGGCGGCCGGGTCGCGACACGGGCTGAGCCCCGGCGGCCTCGGCCTGCGGCGCCAGGTCGTCATCGAGTGGACGCGAACGAGCTCAAGGTCCTCGCCTTCGACATCTTCGGCACCACGGTGGACTGGCGCACCGGTGTGGCCGAGCAGGTGGCCAGGCTGGCGCGGGCCCGGGGGGCCGAGGTCGACGCCGGGGCGTTCGCCGACGCCTGGCGGGACCGCTACGGCCCCTCGATGGACCTCGTCCGCCTCGGGGAGCTGCCCTGGATGAACCTCGACGCCCTGCACCGGCGCTCGCTCGACGAGCTCTTGGAGACCGAGGGGCTCGCCGGGTCGTTCGACGGGCACGACCGGGACGAGCTCGTGCTGGCGTGGCACCGGCTCCCGGCCTGGCCCAACGCCGTCCCCGGCCTGGTACGCCTGCGACGCCGATACGTGCTGGCCGCCCTGTCGAACGGCGGGTTCGCCCTGCTGACGCGGCTGGTCAAGGCTGCGGGGCTGCCGTTCGACTGCATCGTCTCCGCCGAGCTGAGCGGTCGCTACAAGCCCGATCCGGAGCCGTACCTCCTCACGGCTCAACTCCTCGACGTGCCGCCGGAGGCGGTGCTGATGGTGGCCGCCCACGTCTGGGACCTCCGGGGAGCGCGCGCCGCCGGCCTGCGCACCGCCTTCGTCGGACGGCCGATGGAAAAGGGACCAGACCGCGCCGCCGACCAGGCGCCGCCCGAGGGCGCGGACGTGACCGTCGCGAGCTTCCTCGAGCTGGCCGCCTCGCTCGATTGTTGAACAGCCCGGCTCGCCGGGTCGTCGTCATCGGGCGCGCACCCGCGCCGGCTCTCCCGCGCTTCGGCGTCACCGGCGTGCCGGACGTGCTCGTGGCCGAGCAGACGCTTTCGCCCGACGCGCTCCATCGGCGGTGACGGGGTCGGGCGGCGTTGACGAGGTCGGAGCGGACTCTTAGCCTCGGCCCCGTCGCGCATCGCCCTCTGGGGCAGAGAGGACTGGCCATGGCGCGCCGTCACGACGTACCACCCGAGACCGACGCCGACGCCGCGTGCCGCTCGCTCCTCGCCCTTTCGTGGTCGGGCCGGTGACCCTCGATCCCGACGCCGAGCGCCTCGTCCGGGAGGTCGGTCCCGAGTTCTCCCTGCCGGCCGGCTTGGCGACCGACCCGGCGGTCGTCGCGGCCTTCCTCGCCAGACGGCGGGCGCCCGTTGCTCAGCGGGTGCCAGCCGAGCCGGTCGGCGAGGTCGCCGACCAGGTCGTCCCCGGCGGGCCGCGTGTGCGCACCTACCTCCCCGAAGGCGACGGCGGGAACGGATTGCTCGTCTACCTGCACGGCGGGGGATCGGTCGCCGGTGACATCGAGTCGAGCGACGCGATCTGCCGGCGCATGGCGAACCTGACCCGCTCGACGGTCGTGAACGTCGACTACCGGCTCGCCCCCGAGCACCCGTTCCCGGCCGCCTTCGACGACTGCGTCGCGGCGACGGCGTGGGCGTCGGCCCATGCCGGGGAGCTGGCGGGCGACCCGGCGAGGATCGTGGTCGCCGGCAGCAGCGCCGGTGGCAACCTCGCGGCGGCGGTGGCCCTGCACAGCCGCGAGCCGGGCGGCCCCGACGTTCGCGCTCCAACTGCTCATCTGCCCGGCGCTCGACCCCGCATGGTCACCGCTTCCTCCCCGCGCGCTACGGCGAGGGCTACCTGCTCGAGCGCGACCAGATGGAGTGGTTCTGGGCGCAGTACCTCCCCGAGGAGTCGAGGCGGGCGAACGGCTACACGGCACCCACGCTGATGGAAGAGGTGGCGGGCGCTCCACCGGCGATCGTCGTCACCGCCGAGTTCGACCCGCTCCGCGACGAGGGGGAAGAGTACGGCCGTCGCCTCGCCGCGGCCGGCGTCGCCGTCGAGATGCTGCGTTGCGACGGGCAGGTCCACGGCTTCATCGGCATGCTGCAGGGCACGCCGGGCCGCGCCCGAGCGCTCGACTGGATCGCCGCGGCGCTCAAGCGGCTATCTGGGCCTCGCGTCGAGGTGCGGCCGCGGCCGGGACGGATCCCATCCGGAGCTCCGCTTCCGCCCGACAGGGCCAGCCGGGACCGATGGACAAAGCAGCGCTAGCGGGTCGGGCTCGACGCGGGAGCGACGGGGCGGGCCACCACGTCACCCGCGGGAGCGGCTCGGCATTGCTGCCACTGCACCGACCGACGCATCACCGGAGCGCCTGACCCGTGGATGCGTTCGATCTCGACGCCTACCTCCGTCGCATCGGCTACCGCGGTGCCGCCCGCGCCGACCTCGCGACCCTCAACGACGTCGTGTACCACCACGCACGGGTCATCCCCTTCGAGAAAACCTCGACCAGCTGGTCGGCCGGCCCATCGAGCTTGATGCCGAAGCCCTCCAGCGCAAGCTCGTCACCGGTGGCCGCGGGGGCTACTGCTACGAGCAGAACCTCCTGTTGCGCCATGCATTGATCCACCTGGGCTTCGTGACGTCGGGGTTGGCTGCTGGGGTTCGGTGGGGTCGAGCCACCTCGGCTCCTCCCCCTGGACGCACCCACATGGCGGTCCGCGTCGAGCTCGACGAGGGGCCGTACCTCGCCGACGTCGGCTTCGGGGGTCTCGCCTTGACCGCGGCGCTGCGCCTGGAGCCGGACACCGTCCAAGCGACCCGCACAACCGGGTCCGGTTGCGCTCCGGGGGCAGGAGCTCCACCTGCAAACGCTCCTCAAGGGCGGGTGGAGCACCCTCTACACCTTGGACCTGTCCGAGGCGACGCTCGCCGACTACGAGATCGCCAACTGGTACCTGACGACGCATCCCTCGGTTCGCGCTTCCTGAACGAGCTCATGGTCGCTCGCGCTGGCGACGACCACCGCTTGACGCTGCACAATCACGTGCTGCGTTTCCACGGTGCGGACGGCACCACCGGCGTCCACGAGCTCTCGGGCGCGGAGGGGTCATGCGGGTGCTCGAGACGAGTTCGGGATCGACCTGACGGGCATGACCGGCCTGGAAGCGGCGCTCGAGCGCCGATTGGCTCCGTCAACCCGCGACTGAGCCGCGAGCCTGCTCGTAGGCCGGCCATCGGCGCGTGGGCCCACCTCGTCGTCCTCCGGGCCGCCGTCGAGCACAAGCGCGACCGCGTCCACGTCGGGATCCGGTGCCGGACGGCGACGCCCGGCAGCCTCGTCGAGTACGACACGCCCGTCGTCGCCCGAACGATCCCGAGCCGTTGCGTCGGCCGGCCGCGTCGCGCCGTGAGCCGCTCCGCCGCGAAGGGGCTGCATGGACGGCGGCCCGGAGCGACGGCGTATCTCCGAGCGCTCGCCTCGCTGCGGATCCTCCCGTCCGGCGTCGGGCTGGACCCTCACGGCTTCTTCGCCGCTGCTCACACACGGCTCATCGTGCTGGCCTAAACAGGGATGCACGCACCGCGCTGTTCCTCGTGGGGAGCCGCCACGGGCACGCCTCGATGCATCGGAGGGATCTTGGCTGAACGGAATCGCCCACATCGCTGCCGACGACCCGGGACCTGGATGGACCGCTCTCGCCCGAAGCGGGCCCACGGGCCCGGCGCCGGGGCGCGCTCGCCGGGATCGCGCAGGCCGTCGGGGCGCTCGCCGTCGCGGCGCTGGCTCCCGGCGCAGCCGCGACCGCGAGTACGGCGCAGCTGTCGGTCGCCACGTCGTCGCTCGCGGCGGGCGAGGTCGGGAGCGCCTACGCGCAACGGGTGCAGGCAAGCAGCGGAACCTCCCTACCCGTGGTCCACGTCCTCGACGCTCCGGCAGGGCTGAGCTTCTCCTCCGGTGGCGAGCTCTGCCCGGCACACCGACATCGCCGCCGAGCAGCTGACGATCACCGTCAGGGACAGCGAAGGGAGGCGGTACAGAGCGCCCAGCTCAACCTCCAGATCGCC
>CAVXWO010000007.1:0-215961 GCA_963765505.1 uncultured Actinomycetota bacterium | reverse complement strand
GTTGTCCCGTCCGTCGTGGATTTTGGTGAGTAGCGGGAGGGAGCCTCCCCCTCCCGCTCTCTCAGGACCGGACGTGACAGTCTCCTGTCATCCGGCCCCCACAGGCCGGCCGGTGGTGCGTGCGATGATGAGATGCTAGTGAGCGAAGAGCGTCGGCTCCCGCCTTCGGGCCTCTCGCAGCCAGGCCCATGCCTTGTCGGGCCTGTTTCGCAGCCGTTTGAACTTGTGCATGGCCCATCGGACGAGATGCTCGTCGATGCGCACTTCGAGGAAGCCCAACTCGGAGCGGTAGAAGGCCCCGTAATAGTTGATCCAGCCGCGCACCTGGGGGTTGATGTCCTGGGCGAGGCCGGACAGGCCCGTCCCGCTGCGGCGTTTGAGGTGCCAGGCCCGGATCTGTTGGCCTTTCGCCTTTCTCGCCTTGGCGCTCATGGCGGGCAGGAAGTTCACGAAGAACCCTCTGCGGCCACGGACCCGGCGAGCCCGGAAGGTGTAGCCGAGGAAATCGAAGCTGGTGTGCTCGTGGGTTCCTCGGCGTTTCGTGTCTTTGCAGTACACGATCTTCGTCTTCTCGGGGTGCAGCTCGAGACCCAGGGTCCCGAGCCGTTCGGCGATGGCGGCCCGCAGTCTTTGGGCCTGTGCCTCGGTGTCACAGTGAGCAACAATGTCGTCCGCGTAGCGCTCGAACGGACAGCGCGGGAACTCCCGGTCCATCCACCGGTCGAACGCGTAGTGCATGAACAGGTTAGCGATCAACGGTGAGATCGGGGAGCCTTGCGGGGTTCCCTTCTCTCGTGCCACGAGGGTCCCGTCAGACATCTGCATGGGGGCTTTGAGCCACCGTTGGATGTAGAGCAGGACCCAGCGCTCGTCGGTGTGGTGAGCGACCGCTTTGAGCAACAGATCATGGGAAACACTGTCGAAAAAGGCCCGGACGTCAAGATCCAAAATCCAGTCCTGTCGCCAACAGCGCTTGCGGGTCACGGCCAGAGCATCATGAGCGGAGCGCCCAGGGCGGTAGCCGTAACTGTCAGGGTGGAAGATCGGCTCGAGCTTTTCTTCCAGCAGCATCGCTGCTGCGGTCTGGGCCACCCGGTCGGCCGTGTTCGGCACCCCGAGGACCCTGACCCCTGCCCCATGGTCTTTCGGTATCTCCACCGCCCGCACCGGCCCCGGCATGTAGCTTCCCGAGGACATCCGGTTCCACAGTTTGTAGAGGTTGTCCCTCTCGTCGCTGGCGAACTCGGCGATGCTGACAGCGTCCACGCCCGGAGCCCCGTTGTTGGCCCGGACCTTCTCCCACGCCTCGGCAACGAGGCGTTTGGGGATGTCAAACGACTTCACCTTCGGCTTGGGTCTCTCCGTCGGCTCCTCCCCCGAAGGGTTGACCTCCGACTGACCCTGGTCTGCCCGGCCCCTTGGCTCCAGCCCCATTACAAGGCCTTCATCGCTACTACGAGCCGGCCCGCCCCTGTGCCCCGCATCGGTACTCTGCCCCTTGCGGTGTTGGCCGCTTGGGGTCCTCCCTCTCGTCGGCCGGGTGGCTGAGCAAGCCCAAGTGAACGGCCGAGTCGGTATCGGGACGACAGGTTCTCCTGTTCCATGCCAGCGCCTGCAACGAGCTCACGCCACCTATACACCGGGCACCGCCAGGCCAGCACGCAGGCCGCTGCCTGGCTCAGGGCACGCCATCCTGGCCGCGCCTTCGTCCCGGGGACCACCTCCAGCCCCGGTTTCGATGCCATCGTTGGGTTGTTTCGATGCGTCAGCAGTGGTTCACACACGTTCGTCTTCTCGTCGCACACCCGACCCGCTGGTTGCGGGCCGTTTCCGCAGTCGCTTCCCACCCCGGCTCTTGACCGGCATGACACTGCGGCGGTTTGGGATCTCCGCCTGCACGGCGAACCCGGAGGGCCGACCTCCATCACTGGCACAGCACGATCCGTGCTGACGATCTCTACCTCATCATCATCACTTCCCTTCAGGACACACGAGGTGGCGGTCCCCCGCCTGAGCCCTGCCAACTGGTAGGTATCGGGCGTTCCGCCAAGAACTACCGATCGAGACAGGGGACCACCACCGTGAAGAAGGACTACCAGACGACGAGCACGCCCGCAGCGATGGCGGTGCCCGACGCCGTGTCGATCGCGATGACGAACCTGGCGGACGAGCTCCGTGAGGGCCTGCTCGCCCTCGCGGTGGGCACCGGGCTGCAGGTGATGGACGCGATCTTGGAGGAGAGCGTCACCGCGCTGTGCGGGCCGAGAGGCCGCCACGACCCGGCGCGGACAGCCGTGCGCCACGGCCACGAGGACGGCTCGGTGAGCCTCGGCGGCCGGCGGGTGCCGGTCCGCCGGCCCCGCGTGCGTTCCGCCGATCGCTCTCGCGAGCTCGAGGTCCCCGCGTACGAGCACTTCGCCTCCACCGAGGTGCTCGGGCGGCTCGCGATGGAGAAGATGCTCGCGAAGCTCTCGACCCGCCGCTACCGGGTCGGCCTCGAGCCGGTCGGGAGCAAGGTCGAGGCGCGTGCGACCTCGACGTCGCGCTCGGCGGTGTCGCGGCGCTTCGTCGAGGCCACCGAGCACGCGCTCGGCGAGTTGCTCGCCTCGGACCTGTCCACGCTCGACCTCGTCGCGCTGATGGTCGACGGCGTGCACTTCGCCGACCACGTCTGTGTCGTCGCGATGGGGATCGACGTCACCGGGCGCAAGCACCCGCTCGCCGTCGTCGAGGGCGACACCGAGAACGCGACGGTCGTGCGCGACCTGCTCGTCGGGCTTCGCGACCGCGGGCTCGACATGACCCGTCCGATCCTCGTCGTGATCGACGGCTCAAAGGCCCTTGCCTCGGCAGTGACGGCCGTGTTCGACCAGCCGGTGATCCATCGCTGCCAACTCCACAAGATCAGGAACGTCGAGTCGAAATTGCCGAAGTCCCTCGCACGGACGGTGAGCACGAAGATGCGCGCGATCTACCACCTCGACGACGCGCTCCGAGCCGAGGCCGAGCTCGAGGACATCGCCCGCCAGCTCACCCGTTCGCATCCTGGCGCCGCGGCAAGCCTGCGAGAAGGCCTCACCGAGACGCTCACCGTCATGCGCCTGAAGGTGCCACCGACGCTTGCCCGCACGCTTCGCTCGACGAACGCGATCGAGTCGATGATCGAGATCTGCCGCGATCACTCCGCGAACGTGAAGCGCTGGCGCGACGGCCAGATGGCGCTGCGCTGGTGCGCAGCCGGCATGGCCGAGGCCGCGAAGCAGTTCCGCAAGGTCAACGGCTTCATGCACCTGCCGGCGCTGCGAGCTGCACTCGACACCTACGCCGAGCGCGGTGTCACACCGGTCGACTACAACGAGGAGGACGCCGCCTGAGCATCACCGGGCCGCCACCGAAGTTCCACGGAACTCGGGACATCCTCGACCCTGACTGACGAAGCGGGTCGCCTGCAAGGTCCATTCAATGTGATGCTGGTCGAGCCGAAGGTTGGCGACGCTGTACAGCGTCTCGGCGCGACCTTGAGGTTCGAAGCGCATTTGGACGACCGGGCACGGGAAATCGCCATTTTGGAGGTAGCCCGAGCTTCGCTCAGCGCGTATGAATGGTACGTGCACGAGAAGGAATCGAGGATGCTCGGCTTCAGTGATGCCGAGATCGCTGGACTCTTGGCTGGATCAGATATTCCAACGTTGTCCCAGAGGGAGGTGATAGTTCGCCAAGTTACTCGTCACCTTCTGGATGATGGCGATCTACCAACAGCCATCTACGACCGAGCACTTGGCGAGCTCGGACTTCCAGTCCTCGTAGATCTCGTGTTTTTGGTTGGCTATTACGAGATGTTGGCTAGAAGTCTTCGGGTCTGGCGCACGCCACTTCCGCATGGTGCTGCATTGCCGGTGTTCAGTGCCGCTTCGGAGGACGAGACACCGACGTAGTGGATCTGAGCGATGGAGGCCAGGTATCCCCGACTTCCGGCTTACCCACGGCCGAGCCGGTGTCATAGAACGCCGGGTCTGCCGTGTATGGGACGAGGACGGGAGTTGGGCGCGATGATCGAGCCTCGCCGTGACTCGTATGCAACCGGGACACCCGAACGGAGCGTCACCGGTAGGCCGTCCGACTGGCATGCTGTGTTCGGACGAGAGACGACGAACTCGGCAGCGCGTACCGGGAAGCGCTACATCGCGGCTTCCAGTTCGCTCGGGAGCTCGACTGCACGTGTGGCCCGGTGCACTTCCTCGTCGGCATCTCCGAGGGTGACGGGCCTGCCGCCGCGGCTCTCGCCGACGGTGATGGGCCGTCCCTTCGCTCAGTCGTCATTGCCGCTCGCGACACCCTCGGCAAAGGCGCGAGCTACCTCCACAGCCAAGCCCGGGGCGCAGCCAGAGCGCTCGCAGAATGCCGAGGTGAACTGGTCGGTGCTGAACACCTACTCATCGCCCTGATCGATCAGGCACGCCCCGAGACGCTCGAGGCGCTGCGGCTCGCCGGGCTTGATCCGGTCGATGCTCGCCGCATCGCGGTCGCGGCCCTCGGCGTGACCGGCGATCTCGCTCCTGTATCACTGCCGGCGCTCACCCCGGCCAGCACACAGGATCGCCCGCCGTTGCCGGTCGCCGAGCTCGACGAGCGCGTATGGGAGTCGCGCGACTGGCGCCTGGACCATTTGCCCCTCGAACGGCTGCGTCGTCGCTCCGACTGGGACGCGCTCTTACACCTTGAGCGGGCAGCAGCGTGGCGGGTCGCTTCGCGACTCGGACTCGGTGAAAATCAGCGCTACTCGCTCACCTGGCATCACATCGAGCCGGTCGGACAGCGCGTTGGCCAAGCCAGGCCCGACCTCGTCGAGGCGTGTCCGTCACAAGCCGCTCCGAGCAGGCCGGATCTGATCTCGTCGGGGCATCGTCGATACCGCCGGCCACGTTTCCTCGACTTCACGATTGGCTGGGGTGCGTGGTTCGAGAATCGCCAGGTGGGCATCCGCGACGGATGGTTCCGTTTTCAGACCATCCACTACTACCGAGGGGCACCTGCGCCGGAGTGAAGGGTCCACGCTGCCGCAAACTGACCCACTACCGCGCCGGCGGCCACGCAGACGGCGACGTCTCCGCTTGCGCTCGTCCGATGAACCACACCGCGGTTGCATCCCAACTTGCTCTGGAGGGCGGGGCGGCGGATCCCTTGAATCCGCCGTTCGTGCCGGAGTTGGGACGTGTTCTGCGTAGCCCGACGTCAGTCGTGAGCTTCCGGAGTTGATCCCCACTGCTGCCGGAGCAGTCTCAGATCAAGTTGGCCGATCCGCTCGATCCGGCGTCGATAGAACTGCTCGTACGCACTCGAGGCGGCCAAGGCATCGCCGGGTGAGGCCGCCAACCACGGCGTCGGCGCTTCGGCTATTCGAAGGTAGACCCACGGGCCCGTTCGAACGAAGGGGTGAGACGAGAGGCGCAGCACCTTGCAGGATTCCAGCCAGCGGAGGAACGAGAGCGTGGTTCTCCAATCATCGTCCTGGTGGAACTTGCACCGGTACGGCGGCCTGGACCTGTGGACCTCGGCAAGGATCAACGGTGCCTCGAGTGCATCGAAGACGAGCGTGCGATGGTTGCCGTTGACGCTGATGGGCCTCACCGGTCCGAAGGGCCCCGGGATCGAGTCGGCGACCACTCCGGGCTCGGGGTTGCGGGGATGTCCGAAGAGTTCTGCGAGACCACTGGGGTTGCCTTGCTCCAACAGGACCTTCTCCGCCATGAAGGCCAGCTCCTCGACGGAGTAGTGGTACGGAGAGAAGGGGGCACCCAGCGAGCCTCTGGCGATCGTCGCCGGATCGATCCACATCCAGTGTCCGGCCCGGTAGCGGGAGGGCTGCGGATTCTTGATGTCGAACCCGGGACGGCGGCACGATGCTTGGATTCTGCGCATCAGTTCGCTTCGATGGGCGGGTCGTCGGAGCCGTTCCCGGAGGTGATCCTTCAGCATGGTGAGGGCACCGAGGTGGGCATCGAAATCGTGGAGTGGAACGCCGCCCCGTCTCTCGAGAAGGGTCTGAGCCCGCTCGATTTGCCAAGGCTCTGCCCGCGGTTGATCGTAAAGAAAGGCATCGTGCTTCCGGGCGTACCACTTGCGCGTCACGCCCAATCATCGCCGATCGAATCGGACCGCGGCGCCGAACGCGCGCCCCGAGCCATCTTGGTCGCGAGGAGCTCGCGCACGCCCCGATGGGCCGCGATCCCTGCCGGCGTCAGCTGGTGAAGGAACGCTCCCTTGTAGAACTCGGCGACCGTCTCCGCCTCGGAGGGGTCGTACGTGCGATGCAGCGCCTGGTGATCCGCGAGGTAGTTGAGGGCGTTCGCTGCGCTGTCGCGATCGATGCCGACCGCCGCCGCGATGTCGGCGGGCCGCAGCTGCAGGCGGAACTACTCGCGTGCCGCGACCGCCGCATCCATGACGGCGACGTAGAGCCCCGCGCTCGGCGCCGTCGCGTAGGCAAGCACGTCGAGGAGGCCGTCGAAGGGCTCGAGCTCGGTGCTGTCGTCCGTCATCGCTCCTCCGAGACGCGACCGTAGTAGGCGGGTGTGCCAGCGATCGGTGCCACGGGGCCACGGTGTAGGCCAAATGCGGCGGCGCATTCGCGCCAGGCGTTTGCGGTGACCCAACGCGACGGATCGATGCCGGCGCGTCAGCTGGACCCTCGCCCTCCGACCGCCCCGACGACGTGCCCGAACGCGGTCCGACGCTGGCTCGATGTTGATGTTCGCGGCACCGCAGGCGCTTGTACTCTGCGCCCACTGTCGGCCGTCACGAGGGGCGTGTGCTGCGCCAAGGTCTACCGCCTGGGCTGACGCCCCAGCGCCCCGGTGTGGTTGATGTAGGCCGTCGGCGAGAGGAAGTCGAGAGCCCAGCTACCCAGCGAGCTCGGCTTCGAGCGACGCCCGGACCATCTTGTAGTTGCCCCGC
This sequence comes from uncultured Actinomycetota bacterium, assembly GCA_963765505.1. Classification (GTDB taxonomy): domain Bacteria; phylum Actinomycetota; class Acidimicrobiia; order Acidimicrobiales; family Bog-793; genus DATKQY01. The sequence continues at coordinate 209,007 of CAVXWO010000007.1, read as the reverse complement.
TCCAGCGCACGGCGCCGGATGAACCCCGACAAGGTGGCGTCGGGTTCGTCCAGCCACGCCTGGAACCCTGCTTCATCGCCGCGTACCTCGCACCAACGCTGCCACGCGTCAAGCTCGTCCCACAGCTGTGCCCCGATCGTATCGAGGGAGTCGAGTGGCATCACTGCTCTGGTGGCGCACAGCGCGATGCGCTGGCGGAACAGCGCCCAGCCGAGTCGGGACAGCGAGCGGACGCGGCGATCCCGGGTCAGGTAGGAGGCGTCGATGTTGGCGCTGGTGCGTAGATCGACCGCGTAGGGCACACCATCGCGGAGTAGGTCCAGCAGCGGGAAGTAGGTGAACGCACCATCCGGTCAACAGGGCTGGCCCCGGGTCAGACCCCGGGGCCGGCCCTGTTGCTGACCCAAGCGCCAGCTGTCACTACCCGCGGGAACCGATGTCACTTGCCGCGGAAATCTGTGTCACATGCCGCGATTTCGGCGGGTCACTCGGCGCGGTTGCACACTACGAGCAGCCGCTCGTCGCCCCGCAGCTCGGGCAGGCGTAGCACGAGCCCGCCCGTTGCATGATGTTCCCGCAGGCGTAGCAGAACGGGGCGTCCCGGCTCTCCATGACCGGCCGCGACGTCGTGGCCGGCCCGGCTGCCGCGCTGTCGCCGCCCTCGCCGAAGCGCTCGTGCTCCCGCCGGACCGCGGCCTCGCCGAGGTCCAGGTCCTCCAGGCCCGGGAGCGTCGGCTGGGACCGCTCCCCCGTCGAGAGCACGCCGAGCTCGATCCGCTCGTCGAGCGAGAGGTAGTCGAGCGCGAGCCGGCGGAAGATGTAGTCGACCAGGCTCGAGGCGAGGCGCAGCTCCGCGTCGTCGGTGATTCCCGCCGGCTCGAAGCGCATGTTGGTGTACTTGCGTACGAAGGTCGACAGCGGCACGCCGTGCTGGAGCCCGAGGCTGACCGCGATGGCGAATGCGTCCATGATGCCCGAGAGCGTCGAGCCCTGCTTCGAGACCTTCATGAAGACCTCGCCCGGGCGGCCGTCCTCGTACTCGCCGACCGTGACGTAGCCCTCGCAGTCGGCGACGCGAAAGGCGAAGGTGTTCGAGCGTCGGCGCCTCGGCAGCCGGGTGCGCGTCGTCGGAGGCGGCGCCACGACGTGCTCGGCAAGCGCGCTCTCGAGCTCGGCGATCCGGGCGTGGAGCGCCGTCTCGCGCTCGGCGATGGCGTCGGGCGTCACCACGCCGCCGTCCTTCTTCGTCGTGGACAGCGGCTGGGCGACCTTGCAGTTGTCGCGGTAGATGGCCACGGCCTTCAGGCCCATCTTCCAGGCGTCGATGTGCAGCTGCTCGACGTCTTCGACGGTGACGTCCTCCGGCATGTTCACCGTCTTCGAGATGGCCCCGGAGATGAACGGCTGTGCCGCCGCCATCATCTTCACGTGCCCGAGGTAGTGGATGGTGTTGTCGCCCATCGAGCAGGCGAAGACCGGGAGGTGCTCGGCCCGCACGTGCGGCGCGCCGAGGATCGACTTGTGCTGGTCGATGTAGTTCGACGATCTCGTCGACCTGGCCGTCGTCGTAGCCGAGGCGGCGCAGCGCGCGGGGAACCGTCTGGTTGACGATCGACATCGTCCCGCCGCCGACCAGCTTCTTCGTCTTCACGAGGCCGAGGTCGGGCTCGATGCCGGTCGTGTCGCAGTCCATCAGGAACGCGATCGTGCCCGTCGGGGCGAGCACGGTCGCCTGGGAGTTGCGCACGCCGTAGACCTCGGCGAGCTCGACCGCCGAGTCCCAGGCCTCCTGGGCCGCCGAGAGCAGCTCCGTCGGGACACGCTCCTCGTCGATCTTGGCCACCTCGGACCGGTGCATGCGCAGCACCTCGACCATCGGCTCGGCGTTCTCGTAGAAGCCGGCGAACGGGCCCATGCGCGCCGGCGATGCGGGCGGAGGTCGCGTAGGCGTGGCCCGTCATCAGGGCGGTGATCGCCGCGGCGCACGGCCCGGCCGTCGTCGGAGTCGTAGGGCAGGCCGAGCGCCATGAGCAGGGCGCCGAGGTTGGCGTAGCCGAGGCCGAGCTGGCGGAACGCGCCGCGTCGTCTCGGCGATCTTCTCCGTCGGGTAGTCGGCGTTGCCGACCAGGATCTCCTGGGCGGTGAAGACGACCTCGACCGCCGCCTTGAACGCCTCGACGTCGAAGGTGCCGTCCGCGTCCAGGAACTTCAGCAGGTTGAGGCTCGCCAGGTTGCACGCCGAGTTGTCGAGGTGCATGTACTCGGAGCACGGGTTGCTGGCCGTTGATCCGGCCGGTGTTCGGGGCGGTGTGCCAGTGGTTGATCGTGGTGTCGAACTGCAGGCCCGGGTCGGCGCACTCCCAGGCCGCCTGGGCGATCTGGCGGACAGATCTGTCGGGCCGGGACGGTCTCGATGACCTCGCCGGTCGTGCCGGCGAGCAGCTGCCAGTCGGCTTGTCCTCGAGGACGGCCTCCATGAACTCGTCGGTGACGCCGCACCGAGTTGTTGGCGTTCTGGTACTGGATCGAGTGGCTGTCGCGTGCCGTCGAGGTCCATGTCGAAGCCGGCGTCGCGCAGCGCCCGGGCCTTTCGCTCCTCACGTGCCTTGCACCAGATGAACTCCTCGATGTCGGGGTGATCGACGTCGAGGATGACCATCTTGGCGGCGCGGCGCGTCTTGCCGCCGGACTTGATCGTGCCGGCCGAGGCGTCGGCGCCGCGCATGAAGCTCACCGGGCCGGACGCCGTGCCGCCGCCGGCTCGAGGAGCTCCTTCGAGCCGAGCGGATGCGCGAGAGGTTCACGCCCGAGCCCGAGCCGCCCTTGAAGATGGTCCCCTCCTCCACGTACCAGTTGAGGATGGAGCCCATCGTGTCGTCGACGGCGAGGATGAAGCAGGCCGAGGCCTGCTGCGGGACGCCCTTCACGCCGATGTTGAACCACACCGGCGAGTTGAAGGCCGCGTACTGGTTGACGATGAGGTGCTTCAGCTCGTCGCTGAAGGTGGCCGCCTCGTCCTCGTCGGCGAAGTAGCCGTCCTTCGATGCCCCAGGCCGTGATCGTGTCGGCGACCCGGTCGACCACCTGGCGCAGCGACGTCTCGCGCTCGGGCGTCCCGAGGGTCCCGCGGAAGTACTTCTGGGCCAGGATGTTGGTCGCGTTCATGCTCCAGGTGGTGGGCACCTCCACCCCGAGCTGCTCGAAGGCGATCGCACCGGTCCGGTAGTCCGAGATGACCGAGTCCCGCCGCTCCCACAGGACGGCGTCGTAGGGATGGCGCCCCTCGACGGTGAAGTGGCGGCGGATACCGATGTCGATTCGCTCACCCGCTACTGCCATTATTCCTCCCAGGACTCGGCGGGAGCCTCGCCCCGGCGAGCCTGCGCGGGCAAGGCGCAGGCAGGCGGGGCGCCACGGCGGCATCCCGACTCGACTAGCACTGACACGTCGTGTGGTGGCACAACATATTGTGGTCGGATTCGCTCACCGCACTAGATGAGCGACGTGTAATTACACCACTGTCACCCCAGAGTGTCAACGGTCAAACCCCCGACCCCAACCCTGGGCCTGCGACCACGCCAGCCCCGGCCTCCGGGCGCCCGCCCCCGGCCGCAGCGCGCGATCCATCGCTTCCCCGCTCCTACAGCTTGCTCAACGCCTTGCGGAGGGTCCGTATGCCCTGCGCGATGCGCTGTTCGTTCTCGATCAGGGCGAAGCGGACGAAGCCGTCGCCGCCCGGGCCGAAACCGACCCCGGGCGACGTCGCCACCTTCGCCTCCCGCACGAGCAGCTTGGCGAACTCGAGCGAGCCGAGCTCACGGTAGGGCTCGGGGATCGGCGCCCAGACGAACATCGTCCCCTTGGGCTTGCGCACCTCCCAGCCGATGCGTGACAGGCCCTCGCACAGGGCGTCGCGCCGGTGCTGGTAGATCTCGTTCACGACCTTCGGGTAGTCCGGCGCCTCGTTCATCGCGACGATCGACGCGATCTGGATCGGCTGGAACGTCCCGTAGTCGAGGTAGCTCTTCAGCTTGGTCAGCGCGGCCACGACCTGGGCGTTTCCGACCAGGAAGGCGATCCGCCAGCCCGCCATGGAGAATGACTTGGTGAGCGAGTAGAGCTCGACCGCCACCTCGGACGCGCCGGGGACCTGGAGGATCGAGGGCGGGGAGTACCCGTCGAACGCCGTGTCGGAGTACGCGAAGTCGTGGACGAGCACGACGCCGCGCTCGCGAGCGAAGTCCACGAGCCGGCTCATCGTCGCGAGGTCGATGCAGGCCGTGGTGGGGTTGTGGGGGAACGAGAGGATGACGACGCGCGGCTTCGGCCAGGCCGACTCCCACGCCTCGACCAGGTTCGCGAAGAACGCCTCCCCGGCGTCGGCCTCGTCGCCCTCCAGCATGCCGAGCCCCTCCAGACGGACCATGCGGACGTCGGCCCCGGCGAACAGCGGCGCGTAGATGTGGATCGGGTACGAGGGCGAGGGCACGAGGGCGGTGTCGCCGGGCCCAACGAGCACCCACATGAGGTGCGACAGGCCCTCCTTCGCGCCGATCGTCGTCACGATCTCGAGGTCCGGGTCGAGCACCACCCCGAAGCGCCGGAGGTAGAGGTCGGCGATCGCCTGGCGAAGCTTCGGGATGCCCCGGGAGGCCGAGTAGCGGTGGTTGCGGGGGTTGCGCGCCGCCTCCACAAGCTTGTCGACAGCGACGTCGGGCGAGGGGATGTCGGGATTGCCGAAGCCGAGGTCGATCACGTCGTCGCCCGCGCGCCGGGCGGCGAGCTTTAACGCGTCGACCTCGGCGAACACGTACGGCGGCAGCCCGTTGATCCGGCGGAACTCCATCGCCCGAGGTTAGCGAACGGCCAGCTCGGCGCGATCAGGGCGCGACGGCGAGGCCGGCGCCGTCCGCGGCGGCGAGGATCGGCGCGGTCGAACCCGGCCAGGAGAGCACCGCCCAGGTCGCGCCGGCATCGCGCAGCTCCGCGAGCAGCACCGATGCGTCGCCGGCATCCGCCGGCAGGTTGCCGCCCCAGCTCGTCGTGCCTTCCGCCGCGAGCACCGCCACCGCCGAGGGGAGCGCACCCCAAAGGTTGAGCGTCGCTCCGGTCCGCCGGGCGACGACGCTCGTCGCCGGGGAGCCGCCGCCGACCCAGGTCTCGACGCCGGCCTCGACCAGCAGGGCGACGACTTGCTCGAGTCGGGCCCGCCGCTCGGCTGCCGGGGCGAAGTCGATGCCGTAGGCGGTGTTCTCGGGAGCGCTCTTGTGGTCGCCGGTGCCGACCGCGGCGATCAGCCGGCCGCCCGACAGCTCGGCCAGGGTGAGCAGCTCGCTGAGCAGGACGGCGTTGGGGACGAGGCCGACCCGGGCGACGAGCGTCCCGATCCGGGTGGTCGTCGTCGAGGCGGCGACGGCGCCGAGCAGCGGGTAGGGCGAGATCGCCGGGCGGCCCGGCTGGCCCATCGGCCAGAGGTGGTCGTAGGCGAACACGCCATGGATGCCGGCGGCCTCGCACGCCCGCGCGGCGTCGAGCGCCGCGGCGGCGTCGCGCCGGAAGGTCGGGAGCACGACGCCGATCCTCACGCGGACGTCACCGCCCTCACCAGGGCCGAAGACTGCCGGCGGGGCGCGTCGCCTGCGTCATCGGTGGCAGGGCCGAGGTCGGGAACGCGAACGCTCGGGTCGGGCGGCCGCCGCTCAGGCGCCGGACTCGACCCGCGCTTTCAGGTCGCGCACGGCGGCGTGGATGATGTGCCCCTCGGCGCGGCGCTTCACGAAGCCCGGGATCGGCACCCGCAGCTCGACGGCGAGCTCGTAGTGCACCTCCGTCGTCCCGTCGCCGACCGGCGTGAACCGGTAGCGGCCGTCCAGGCGGTTGGTGAGGTCCCCGTCCTTCTGCATCCAGGCCACCTCTTCAGGCGCGCCGGAGTAGTCGTAGGCGAGCACGTAGCTGGTGCTGCGACCGAACGCGCCGGCACGGAAGCTCACCACCGAGGCGCGATCCTGCTCGTCCCGCTCGAGGACGTGGACCTCCTTCACGTCGGCCACCCACTGCGGATAGGCCTCCACGTCGGTGACGACGGAGAAGCAGCGCTCAGCCGTACCTGCGATCACCATCGTCTCGGCGGTGCGCTCCACGGCTCCTCTCCCTTCGCGTGCCGTCGGGCTGTCACCAGACTCGCGCGGCGCGGCACCGGCCGCGCACCAGCTTGTGTAGCACCCGGGCGGGCGCGAGGAGCGGATGCCCCACTCAGCCCCCCGCGGCGCCGAGCGCCTCGGCGAGGCGCGCCGCGAGGAGGTCGTAGGAGAACTCGGCCTCGGCACGCCTGCGAGCCGCGCCACCGAGGCGGCGCCGGAGCGCCTCGTCGTCGAGGAGGGTCGCGAGCGCCGCGCTCGCCACGACGACATCGCCCGGGCGGTCGACCACCAGTCCGGTCCGCCCGTCCACCACTGCCTCGTCCGCCCCGCCGCTCCTCCCGGCGACCTGGGCGACGCCGGCGGCGGCGGCCTCCAGGAAGACGATCCCGAAGCCCTCCTGCTCGAGGCCGAGCCAGCGGTTGCGGCAGAGCATCGCGTACACGTCGGCGGCGCCGTAGAGCTGCGGGAGCTCGTCATCGGGCACCCGGCCGAGGAGGCGCACAGGTGCGCCGGTGCGCCTCGCCAGCGCCTCGAGCCGGCTCGCGTCCCTCCCGCTCCCCCCGATGGCGACGGTTAGATCGGGCCGCTCTGGCGCCAGCCCGGCTGCGGCCTCGATCAGGACGTCCATGCCCTTGCGAGGCACCAGGCGGCTCACGCTCAGCACGAGGCGCCCCTCGACAGGGAGCCCGAGCCGCCGGCGTGCGGCGGCTCGCTCGTCGTCGGTGAGGGGGCGGAACCGCCCGACGTCGACCCCCGGTGGTACCACCACGGTCGGCGGCATCGCCCCCCGGGCCACGCGGCGGGCCTCGCCGGCCGGGTAGCCGCCGGCAGCGATCGCCAGCGATGCACCCGTGAGGACCCGGGCGAGCATGCGGGTCACGCCGGGGAGTCGCGCCGGGACGGTGACCTCGGCGCCGTGGAGGATGACCGCGTAGGGCAGCCCGAGCGAGCGCCCGACGAGCCCGAGCGGCAGCGCCGGGTCGAGCACGACCAGGCCGGCGCCGACCTCGGTGGCGAGCCGCTGGATCGCGCCGCGCACCTTCGGGGTCGGCAGCAACATCGGGACCCGTAGGCGCTCGATCCGGTGGCCCGCCGCCGCGTCGAAGGCGGCGGCTCCGGCGTGGTCGATGGTGAGCACCGCGAAGCGCTCCGGCGGCAGCCTTCGCCACAGCTCGAACAGGTACGACTGGATCCCGCCGAGCTTCGGGGGGTAGTCGTTCGTGACGAGGACGTGCGTCACGGCAACCGGCGCGAGCCGCCGCGCGACCCGCGCACCGCCTGCTCAGCCGACGCGTCGCTGGTGGCGGAGCTCCGGGACGAGCCCGACGCGCTGGAGCATCCGGACGGCCCGCTCCTCGGCGGCGTCGATGACGACGGCGTCGTGGGGGTCGTGCTCGAGCAGGAAGTTGACGACGCAGCCGTCGCAGGTGTCGGTGCCCTCGAAGGCGCACTCGTCGCAGCTGATCGTGAGACCGGCACTGGCCATGGCTGCTGCTCCCCTCGCCCGGGCGGGACGTCCCCGCCGATCGATCGCATTGCGGCGATGATCGCGTCGGGGTGTATCAGCCGCCCGTCCGGAGGGCGCTCAGCGCGGGCGCGCGCACCGGTGGCGAGGGGACGCTCGGGCGCGTCCACCCCGTCGCCACCGTCGTCCAGCGCCTCGATCCCCGTCGCACGGCCGCACCACCGGCAGGTGACCGACTCGACGAGCGAGTCGAGGACCTCCTCCTCCTCGACGCGGCAGTCACCGCCGAGGTCGAAGTGGAAGAACGAGCGGGTCCGGCGGGTCTCGAGCACGTCGAAGCGCGTCCGGTTTCCGCACGCCGAGCAGCGATAGCGGATGGCCACGGCCCGAAGCTAGCGCGGCCCGCGAGCCGTGACGCGGATCAAGCGAGACGGCGACCACGGAGAAGCGCAATGTGACCACCGTCCGCGGTGCGATAGGCCGAACGGCCCTAAGTGGGCAGCTCAGAACGGTCGTTAGCCACGGCAATGAAGCAGTGCGGGTCCATCCTGAGCCAGCTCGGTCGGGCGACGCGGCGCGGCCGCGCGCCTCCGGATGCGCCGCGCCCCGCCTCGCCCTTGCCGGCGCGCTCGTCGTGACGGCGTCGGTCCTGCTGCCCGTCGCCGGAGCCGGCACACGCACCACCGTCGCCCAGCGCGTGGCGGCCGCCCACAAGCCCGCCCGCCACGTCCCGCACACCAAGAAGCTCACCGTTGTCCCGCTGGTCACCCACTACGCAGGGATCATCCCCCCGAACGAGCCGGCGGCCGACGTGGCACCGAGCCCGAACTTCACCCAGGATTGCTCGCCCGAGACCCTCGACGACTCGGCCACCTGCGCCCAAGCGATCCTCGCCGCGACGACGAACGCACGCTCCACCGAGCAGATCGGCCCGCTCGACGTCGCGCTCGCTCCCCTGCTGTCGATGCCGCTGCCCGAGCAGCTCTTCGTCCTCACCAACCTCGAGCGCGTCAGCCGCGGCCTCCCGCCGTACACCGCGCTCGTCAGCCCGCTCGACACCCTCGCGCTCTTGGGCGCCCAGAGCGTGACCGACCCCACGTTCCCGACGGACCAGCCGACGCTCGGGGCTGGCACGCCGATCGTCCAGTGGGGCTCGAACATGGCGTGGAACACCTACGACGCGCTCGGCGCCGACTACTACTGGCTCTACGAGGACGGCCCCGGCGGCTACAACATCGACTGCACCACCACGAACCAGTCGGGCTGCTGGGGGCACCGCGCCAACATCCTCGTCCGCTACGCGGCCGGCATCTGTGGTGGCGAGGCGCCGACGCTCGTGATGGGCGCCGCCTCGACCACCGCCGGGTCGCCAAGCGCCCCCTCGCTCACCGAGCTGCTCGTGGCGGCGTGCGGCCCGCTCCCCCAGCAGGACATCGTGCTCAGCTGGACCACCGCCGAGCACGCGCTCGGCATCGCCACCGTCGTCAACGCGGCCGCCAGCCCCAAGTCGGGCACGGCGAAACGCCCGACCGCCAACGGCACGACCGTCCAAAAGCGCCCCGTCCAAAAGCGCCCCGTCCAAAAGCGCCCCGTCCAAAAGCGCGTCGCGGCCACCACCCACCACACGGCGCGCCGGAACCGCCGCAGCGCCCCCGCAGCACGCCCCACCCACCGGTCCCGCGCCGGGCACCCGGCCCTCTCGCGCTAGCGCCGGAAAGCCCGCCTCCGCTGCACCGGCGGACAGGGTCCTCGCCGAGCCATCCGAGCCGCTGAGTGCCTCGACGGCGGCCGCGCACGCCGCCGTCCTCGAGCCCTACTCACGCGCTCCGAAGCGTCGCGAGCGCCGCCGCCAACGCCCGCAGCGCCCGCCCCCGGTGCGAGAGGGCGTGCTTCTCGGACGGCGACATCTCGGCGAACGACCGGCCGTCGCCCTCGTCGGGCACGAAGACCGGGTCGTAGCCGAAGCCCCCCGTCCCGTGGGCCGTAGTCGCGATCCGGCCCGCGACCTCGCCCAGGCCGACGATCTCGGCGCCGTCGGGGAAGCGCACGAGCGCCACGGTCCGAAAGCGTGCGCTGCGGTCCCCCGCCTCGCCGAGCTCGGCGAGGAGCCTGGCGACGTTCTCCTCGTCGCGGGCTGCAGGTCCCGCGTAGCGGGCCGAGCGCACGCCGGGCGCGCCACCGAGGGCCGCCACCTCCAAGCCGGTGTCGTCGGCCAGCGCTGCGAGTCCGGTGGCCTCCACGAGCGCCTCGGCCTTCAGCCTGGCGTTGGCCTCCAGGGTCTCACCGGTCTCCTCGACGTCGGGGACCGAGCCGGGCCGCTCCAGCAGCTCCACGTCCGGACCGAGCTCGGCCCGGAGGATCTCGCCGATCTCGGTCGCCTTGTCCGGGTTCGCCGTGGCGAGGACCAGTCGGAGCACCCGACCCGCGCCCGACGTCGGAGCGCTCACGAGCCTCCGCGGCGGGGCGGCGGCGTCTCGAGCAGGGCGCGCTGCGCCGCGAGGATCTCCTCGATGCCGTGGGCCGCCAGCTCGAGCAGCTGGTCGAGCTCGCCGCGGCTGAACGGCAGCCCCTCAGCGGTCCCCTGGACCTCGACGAAGCGGCCGGCCCCCGTCATCACGACGTTCATGTCCACCTCGGCGCGCGAGTCCTCGGAGTAGTCGAGGTCGAGGAGGCACCCGGCGTCGACGACGCCCACCGAGACCGCGGCGCAGGCGTCCTTCAAGGGGTTGCGCCCGATGCTCCCGGCCTGGACGAGGCGCTCGCAGGCGTCGTGGAGCGCCACGTAGGCGCCCGAGATCGCCGCGGTGCGCGTGCCGCCGTCCGCCTGCAGCACGTCGCAGTCGAGCACGATCTGGCGCTCGCCGAGTGCCTCGAGGTCGCACACCGCCCGCAGCGCCCGGCCGATGAGCCGCTGGATCTCGTGCGTCCGGCCCGACTGGCGTCCGCGCGCGGCCTCGCGGGCGACCCGTTCGGGCGAGGACCCCGGTAGCAGCGAGTACTCGGCAGTGACCCACCCGCGGCCGGTTCCCCGCATCCAGCGGGGCACGTCCTCGTCGACCGACGCGGTGCACAGGACCTTCGTCCTGCCCATGGAGACGAGCACCGACCCCGCCGCGAACTCGGTGTAGTCGCGGACGAACCCGAGCGGACGAAGCTCGTCGAGGGCACGCCCGTCACGGCGCGTCAGGCTCACCTGGTCCATCGTGGTCGGCTCCTCTCGGCTGTGCCCCGTCTGCGCCCGGTGGATGCGGCACCGCGGGGGAGCCCGTGACCGGGCTTGCCGGCCCCGGGCCTCGGGCGTCCGACCCTACCGTGCAGCGCCGAAGGCCACGGGCTCGACGTACACGAGCTCGGGGCCGAGCAGGCGCCCGCCCATCTCGGCGAACCAGTCCACGTCGCCGGAGGAGAGGAAGCGGTGGTCGGCCTTGCCGGCCGTCCGCCGACCCATCCCGGTCGCCTCCAGGATCGCGAGCACGTCGAACGCTGTCTCCTCCGCCGAGGAGACGAGCACGACCTCGCGGCCCATCACGTCAGCGATCGTGCGCGCGAGGAACGGGTAGTGCGTACAGCCGAGGAGCAGGACGTCGACGCCCACCTCCCGCAACGGCGCCAGCAGGCGCTCGGCCAGCACGTGCACCTGGTCCGAGGCGGTCTCCCCCCGCTCGACGAACTCGACGAAGCCCGGGCAGGCCTGGATGTGCAGCTCGCCCGGGATCCGCAGCGCTGCCGCCGTCCGCTGGTAGGCACCCGAGGCGACGGTGCCGACCGTGCCGATCACCCCGATGCGGCCGGTCGCCGTCGCCTGGGCGGCGGCGCGCAGCCCGGGCTCGATCACGCCGACGACGGGCACGTCGACGCTAAAGCGCAGCTCGTCGAGGGCCGCCGAGGCGGCGGTGTTGCAGGCGACGACGACCATCTTCACGTTCTCGACGTGCACGAGGTGGTCGGTGATCTCGAGGCTGAAGCGCCGCACCTCCTCGACGTGGCGCGGGCCGTACGGGTAGCGCCCGGTGTCGCCCACATAGACGAGCTGCTCGTCGGGGAGCAGGTCGATCAACGCACGGGCGACCGTCAGGCCCCCGAAGCCGCTGTCGAACACGCCGATCGGGCGGTCGTCCATCGCCGCCAGGCTACGCGGCGCTGCCGGACAGCCCGGGGATCAGAAGTAGATGACCTGTCGTGCCCGCTCGGCGACCTCGTCGACGTCGCCCGTCCACGCCCCCGTCGAGAGGTACTTCCAGCCACCGTCGGGCGAGAGCACGACGATGACGCCCGAGGCGATCTGGCGCGCGCACCGCACGGCGCCCGCCATGGCCGCCCCCGTCGACAGGCCGGCGAACACCCCGGCGTCGGCGAGGCGCCGCGTCCACACGATCGAGTCCTTCGGCCCGACCACCGTCTTGCGGTCGAGGATCTTCTCCCCGCCGAGGTCTGTGAAGATCGGGGGGATGTAGCCGTCGTCCAGGTTGCGCAGCCCGTCGACCAGCTCGCCGGAGGGCGGCTCGACCGCCCAGACCTCGACGGTCGGGTTCTGCTCCTTCAGGTAGCGGCCGACGCCGAGCAGCGTGCCGCTCGTGCCGAGCCCCGCGACGAAGTGGGTGATCTCCGGGCAGTCACGCCAGATCTCGGGCCCCGTGCCCTCGTAGTGGGCGCGCGGGTTGGCCGCGTTCCCGTACTGGTAGAGGAAGACCCAGTCGGGGTGCTCCGCAGCGAGGCGCTGGACCATCCGCACGGCCCCGTTCGAGCCCTCCGACCCGGGCGACTCGATGACCTCGGCCCCCCAGACCTCGAGGAGCTGGCGCCGTTCGACCGACACGTTGGTCGGCAGCACGACCTTCAGGTGATAGCCCTTCGACCGGGAGACCAGGGCCAACCCGATGCCGGTGTTGCCCGACGACGACTCGATCAGCGTCGCGCCCGGTGTGAGCACGCCGCGCTCCTCGGCGTCCTCGATCATCGAGAGGGCGACGCGGTCCTTGACGGAGCCGCCGGGGTTCATCCCCTCTAGCTTGACGAGGATCCGCACGTCGGGGTTCGGGCTGAGCGAGGAGACCTCTACGATCGGCGTGTCGCCGATCAGCTCGAGGACGCTGCGCACGACCGTCACCGGACCACCTCCCCGGGCACTCGTCCCCCGGCTAGTCGGCGCCCCCGGCGACCGCCGGGAGGATGGAGACCACGTCGTCGGGTGCGACCTTCGTCGAGAGCTTGTCGAGGTAGCGGACGTCGTCGTCGTTCAGGTAGACGTTCACGAACTTGTGCAGCGACCCGTCGCCGGTCAGCACCTGCCCCGCGAGCGTCGGGTAGGCGCCCTCCAGTGCACGGAGCACCTCGCCGACGGTCGATCCCTCGACGGACACCGACTGGCGTCCCTCGACGGCGGGGCGCAGCAGCGTAGGGAGGCGGACTTCGACGGGCACGGCTCCTCCGGCGGGGTCGGGCGAATGGTGACCTGCTCGGTCGAATTCTACAGGCGGGCTCCGGGCGCACCCGCGCCAGGCCGGGGCGAAGCGTCGGGGTCGTCGTGCGGCGGCCCTCAGCCGGCCTCGACGATCGGCTCCTCGGTGATCGTGGCGTCGACGATGCGGTACGAGCGGATGGACGCCACTTCGTCGCGCAGCGACACCAGCACGTAGTGCCAGGAGGGATCGGGCGCCTGGGCGACGTCGGTCGGCGACGGGTACGGGTCGGTGTGGGTGTGGGAGTGGAAGACGCCGATGATCGAGTACCCCTCGGCCTCGGCCTGGCGGTCGGCGCGCAGGTGGTCCAGGGGGTCCACCGTGTAGAGGCGGGACGACGCCGCGGCGTTGCGGGTCGGGAAGAGGCGCAGGGTGGCGCCGGCGGCAGGGTCGCCGGCCAGCAGGCCGCAACCCTCCTCCGGGTACGCCCGCAGGCAGTGGGCGACCATCTCGGCGCGCAGCTCGGCACCGACGATGAGCTGGGAGCTCCCGACCGGCTGCCCGACCAGCGCCCCGCCGACCGTCCCGCCGCCCGATCCCGTCATCGGATGCGGAGGCTACCGTGTCAGGTCGTGCCGCCGAAGTCCCGCAGCAAGCAGAAGGGCCCCGCGGCGGCCAAGCCCGGCGGCAGCGGGGGCCGGCGGGAGGACCGTCCGGCGATCCGCCGGGTCGCGCAGAACCGGCGCGCCCGCCACGAGTACGACATCCTCGAGACCTTCGAGGCCGGGCTAGCGCTTCGCGGCGGTGAGGTGAAGTCGCTGCGCGCCGGGCAGGTCTCCCTGCAGGACTCCTACGCCCGAGTCGACGACGGCGAGGTGTGGCTGCTCGGCACGCACATCGCCCCCTACGAGTTCTCGAGCGGCTTCGGCCACGTCGACCCGGACCGGCCCCGCAAGCTGCTGCTCCACCGCGACGAGATCGACGAGCTGCATGGACGCGTCGCCCAGCAGTCGCTCACGCTCGTGCCGCTCTCCATCTACTTCAAGGGCGGGCGTGCGAAGGTCGAGCTGGCGCTCGCCCGAGGCCGCCGGCTCTACGACAAGCGCCACGTCCTCGCGGCGAGGGACGCCGCTCGCGAGGCCGAGCGGGCGATGAAAGAGGTCCGCCACCGCTGACCTGGCGATCGGCGCCCGGCATCCTCGGCCGACGAGGAGCTCTCGACCCGGCGGTACGATGAAGGGGTCGGGAGTTGCCCGACGGGGCGGACCGAGCCGGTCCGGCCGAGTAATTCATGGGGGTGACAGGCTTCGACTTCGGTCGTCGAGGCGGGAGAAGCGAGCCGTGGTCTCCGGAGCCACGCTAAAGAGCCGGAAACCAACACAAACGCCGAGCCTCAGCTCGCGCTTGCTGCCTAACTAGCAGCAACGTTTGCCCGGCCTCAGCCCTACGGGCCGGTCCGCAGACGTCATTTAGTGGGGCTTACCCGACCGCTGTAGCCGACGTGGCGGACGGGGAAATCTAAGTTGGCTGGGGTCCCGTGCCGGTGCCGGTGGCGAGGCGGGACCCGAGATACTTCCGCCGGCTGCGCTCGGAGAAGTACCGCTGAGAAGCTGAAGGACGCGGGTTCGATTCCCGCCACCTCCACCACAAGAAAATGCTATTCACTAGGTAAGACGTTATTCACAGGGGGATTCGTGACGCGCTTGTGAAGGGCACGACGCGAAGAGCGTGTTCGGCGCGAGTCGGTCAAGGGTGTGCGATGGCCGCCAACAGCGGGTCATCAGTGGCCATCAGTGGCCGATTCCTCCCCCTCCCTTCAGGTGGGAGAAGCCGGCCCCCGGGGATCGAATATGACCCTTGGTTTGGTCAAGGTCTCCGGTGAAGCGAGGTCCGCTGTATCTCACCACGGCGAGGCGATCAGGACCGCCTGGCGGCGGTCCATGCCCATCGTGGCTGCGAACAACTGAAGACCGGGGCGCTCAAGGCTTCCCCTCCGGGCAGGTAGAGCGCGGCTTTGACCGCCCCTATTTGAGCCCCGAAGCACGCGGGCTGTTCGTGCGTGCCCGTGGACAGCTAGTGCCGTGACCGGAAAGGTTCGCGCGCCTTCGGCTCCGCGTTCGTAGTTGCCGACGGCTCGGTCCTGATGGTCGGGGGTTCGACGATGGTCGTGGCGATGGATGCGTCGGTGGCGGGCGCGCCGAACGAAGCAGTGATGCTTCGGAGTCGGAGTCGAGCAGCCTCAGGCGGCGCGTGCGGTGGGTCTGCCCCAGCGGTGCTGGCACTCAGATCGGATGCGGGCGCGCTCTTTGCGCTGTGCAGCGACGACGGCCGGGTGGCGGGCGTTGGCGTTCCGCCAGCGAAGGTATGCGTGGATCTTCTTCGCGACGACGAGGTGGTTCGGATGGTCGGAGTTGTTGAGCACGAAGTCGCATAACGGCCCGAACTGGCACTCGATCGGATTGGCCCAGGAGCTGTAGGTCGGCGTGAAGCAGAGCTCGACGCCGTACTTCGCGCACCAGGTGCGGATCTTCTCGCCCCGGTGGGCCGAGAGGTTGTCCAAGATCACGTAGATCTGCTTGCCGTCGGAGCGTCGCTTGCGGATCTCCTTCAGTGCGGCGAGGGTGTTCTTTGCCCCCTTCTTCTCGCGCAATGCCGAAGAGGACATCGTCGGCGACCGAGTAGCAGCCGTGGAACTGGCGCACGCCTGCGGACTTGTGGAAGTTCGCACGGAGACGCTGGGGCCTCTTGCCCTTGACCAGGACGATCCCCCGATCGGATGGAGCCCGAGCGGCCCGAACTCGTCGAACGCGAAGCACCGGTCGAGGTGCTTCGATGAGCAGCTCGTCGAGGCGGTCAAGCCTCTCGTCTCTTTGGGGGTCGTTCGACTCCTTCCAGGTCTTGGTTCGTTGGAACGTGACATCGTTTCGAGCGAGCAGCTCGCGGAGGCGCTCACGTCCGACGACGACGCGCCGCGTCGGGTTGTCGCCGAGGTAGCGAGCGAGCTTTCTGATGCTCCAGCGGGTGAAGAGGAGCCCGACCGATTCCAGTCGGGCGGTGGCCGTCTGGACGATGAAGGTCTCGTCGTCAGTCGTGATCCGGCGGGGACGGCCACCCGCCCACTCGGGGTCCAGTGATGCCATCCCCATCTCGTTGAAGCGATGGATCATCTCCCGGACTCGGTCCGGCGAGGTCTGGACAAGGCGTGCGATCGCCTCGACGGTGTTACCTCCGGCGAAAGCGAGCACGACCATCGACCGTCGCCACTTCACGATCGACTTGTCGCTCTTCCCACCGCCCCGGCGCACGCTCCGCTAGAGCTCTCGCCCCTCGGCGTCGGTGAGACGGCGCACTCTCAGTCGCTGTTGAGCCATGCCACCAGCGTGGCGAGGGAGAGACGGCAGGCGGTGGACCGCCCCTCAATCGGAGGCGATCACGGCACTAGCTCGATTCGCCGGTTGGATCGGCTGGCGGTCCGGGTCGGTTGACGGTGGGGGCGTCACGGGCGTCCCATCGGCGGCGTCGGTGGTCGGATGTGTCAAGGTCGGCGGCAGGCTGCAGGTTAGAGAGGCCCTTTGCCTCTGGCATGGCCCGTCGCCGATGGTGTCACATGCAATGTGTGCAAACGCCTTGTGGGCTCGAATTCGCTGTCCGGAGTCGGTGGAGTGAACGAGACCGCCGGTGACGGCGCCGGGGGACCGCATGTTCTGGTCACGGGAGCGACCGGGTACATCGGCGGCCGGCTGGTAGGGAGGCTGCTCGGCCGCGGTGCCCGCATCCGTTGCGTGGCCCGTGACCTCGGGCGGCTAGATGGCCGGCGGTGGCCCGGCGTAGAGATTGTCCAAGGCGACCTGGCTGACGAAAACGCGGCGCATCGGGCGTTGGATGACATCGATGTCGCCTATTACCTGGTGCATTCGGTGGCGAGCGGGAAGACGTTTCCACGAACGCGACCGCCAGATCGCTCAGATTTTCGCAGCGGCAGCCCGGCGAGCGGGCGTCACGAGGATCGTCTATCTCGGGGGGCTGGGAGACCCGGCCCAGGTCCTAAGCGATCACCTGACTTCGCGCCAGGAGGTGGGCCGCATCCTGGCCGCCAGCGGGGTGCCGGTGATCGAGTTCCGCGCCGCGGTCATCGTCGGTTCCGGGTCGGTGAGCTTCGAAATGGTCCGGTACTTGACCGAGCGTCTGCCGGTCATGATCGCACCGCGGTGGGTGGACAGACGCTGCCAACCGATCGGTGTCCGCAACGTCCTCGAGTACCTGACCGAGGCGCTCGACCATCCTGATGCCGAAGGCATCTACGAGATCGGCGGCCCGGACGTGCTGAGCTATCGGCAGATGATGGTCGAATACGCCACGCGTTCGCGGGCTCCGCCGCGTGATTCTGGCCTTCCCCGTACCGCACCCCGAATGGAGCAGCCGGTTCATCGACCTCGTCACGCCGATTCCGTACGCGATCGTGCAGCCGCTGGTGGCGAGCCTGCACACCGACGTTGTGGTGCGAGATGACCGCGCTGTCCGCGAGTTCCGTGTGCGACCGATGGGCTACCGCGCCGCGGTGGAGCTGGCGCTGACCCGGGTGGCGAGCGACGAGATCGAGACGACGTGGGCCTCCAGTCTGGCCAGTTTCAGCGGGGACCAAGCCCGGGGCCGCCAGCTTGCGGTGCACGAGGGCATGCTGTTCGAGCGCCATCGGACCCGTTGTTCGGCAGCCCCCGAAGCGGTGTTCGACGTCGTGTGCGCGCTCGGCGGTGATGCCGGATGGCCCGCCGGCAACGCTCTGTGGCAGCTTCGGGGGCTCATCGACCGGGTGTTCGGCGGGGTGGGCATGCGGCGGGGTCGCCGCCACCCGCGCCAGCTCCGTGTCGGCGAGCCCGTAGACTTCTGGCGGGTCGAGGCGCTCGAGCCACCGCATCTGATTCGCCTGCGGGCCGAGATGAAGCTCCCGGGAACTGCGTGGCTGCAGTTCGAGGTCCTTCCCGACATAGATGGCGCTCGGATCGAGCAGACTGCGTTCTTCGACCCGCACGGTCTCCTCGGGTACCTGTACTGGTACGCCCTCCTGCCCTTCCACCGCTTCATCTTCCCTGGACTCATCCACGCGGTACGTGAGCGTGCCCAAACGGGGATCCCTGATCTCTCGGCTGCGTGATCTTGGCGCATATGCTTCCACGTCCTGATCGAGGCGGAGGCGACCGAGCGTGGTCACCGCACGGCGAGCGCGGATCGCGCTCACTTCGACGACACCGCCGTCAAAGACGCGTCTGAGCTTGAGATACTGACCGCCGAGTACGGGCAAACGATGGGAACGGTCCGCCGGTTGCGCGGGACGTGGTGGCCGCGGTATGGGCGAGCGTCTCAAACGGCAAGCTGTCCATACCGGTGACCAATGCGCAATTCGGGGGCAACCCATTCCTTAACGTACCGAAGCTGTTGGAAGCGCGCTATCGAATGATGGCGTTGAGGGATCCAAAACCTTCAAGGAGGATGAGGTCGCCATCCTGCCGCGAAGTCAGGTCAGTACCGCGGTGGTAGGCCACCTACAGTGCCGTGGTGGTGGGCATCCTGGGTGAGAGTTCGTAGCTGTTGCTCTAACGCCTCCACTGCGTCAATGAGTTCGTTGACCCTCGACTTGATGTTGTCGAGTGAATCGCTGCGCGTGAGTTTGCTGATCGACATGGAGCACTCCGTTTCGCCTCGTCTCTCCATCATCGCGCTATGCGGCGTAATTACATTGCTGTAACACAATTGTCACGCTCCCCCCAACGGGGGGGACTCTTGTTGGTCCTGTTGCTGGTGATGCGCATGTGACTGTCGCGAGGTCGCGAAATGACCCCTGTTGCTCACCTCAAGACGGGCATCCTCTATCTAGCGGACAACCGCGAGAAGATGGTGCCGGAGGAATAGTCAAGAGTTGTGGATCGGCCCGACCCGCTGATCACGCGGCGACCTCCTCTTCCTGCAGCTCGCTCTCGACCAACACCCCCTTTCGGAACTTCGCGCCGGCGCGCACGAGCGCGACGAGATGGGCGCCGTTGACGTAGCGCCAGCGGTCCTGGGCGGCCTCGATGAGCTTGAAGGCCATCGCGAGCCCGGCCGCCCTCGAGCCCGGGCCCTTCGTCACCTTGGTTCGAAGGCGCACCGTCGAGAAGGTCGACTCGATCGGGTTGGAGGTCTTCAGGTGGAGCCAGTGCTCGGCGGGGAAGTCGTAGAAGCAGAGGAGCTGGTCGAGGTCGTCGCGGATCTTGTCGGCCGCCTTCGGCCACTTGGCCCGGAACTCGGCGTCGAAGGCCTTCGCGGCCGTCCGGGCGTGGTCGGCATCCTCGGCGTCGCGGATCTCGGCCAGCATCTTCTTCGCGAGGGGCTGGATCGACTTCGGCAGCGCGTCAAGGGTATTTGCTGACTTGTGCACCCAACATCTCTGCTCGCGGGTCTCGGGGAAGACGTCGCGCAGCGCCGCCCAGAACCCGAGCGCACCGTCGCCGACGGCGAGCACGGGGGCTCGCATGCCCCGGTGGCGGAGATCGCGCAGCAGCGCCGCCCAGGACTCGGTCGACTCCCGGTAGCCGTCCACGATCGCGACGAGCTCCTTCTTGCCGTCGAGGCGCACGCCGACGATGACGAGGCAGCAGAGCCGCTCCTCCTCCAAGCGCACGTTGAAGTGGACCCCGTCTGCCCAGACGTAGACGTAGTCCCGATCCGCGAGCGAGCGATCCATGAAGGCGCGGTGCTCGGCCTGCCAGGAGGTGCTCAGCCGGGTGATGACCGAGGCCGACAGGCCGGCCGCTGAGCCGAAGAAGCCCTCGAGGGCGGGCGCGAAGTCGCCGGTCGACAGTCCGTGGAGGTAGAGCAGCGGGAGCACCTCGGTGACCTTCGGGCTGCGCCGACACCACGGCGGGACGATCGAGGACTTGAACTGCTGCTTCTTCCCCGTCTCGGGGTCGACACGGCGGTCGTCGACCCGCGGCGCGGTGATCTCCACCGCACCGGCCACCGTTTGGACCTTGCGCGCCCGGGCGTGACCGTTGCGTGTGACCAGCCGACGCCCGTTCTCGTCGCGCTCGGCCGTGAGCTCGGCGCGGTACGCGTCCACCTCGGCCTCCAACGCCGCGGCGAGCATCTGCTTCGCGCCCTCCCGGCAGATCTCGTCCAGCATCGACCGGCCGTCCGCCACGGCGGTCTCGTCGTTCACTACGCTCAGCACTGGCGTTCCTTCCTCGCCGGCGCGTCAACGCCGGCTGCTCGTTCTGATCTCAACGAGGAAGGTACGCCGCGTCTCCGGGCGAGTGGGCGATCCACAACTTCAGGTCATACCTCATGGTGCCGACGATCAGGGAACTTCCCCAGAGCTGATCATCGAAATTCCGGCAGTCACTTACTTGACTCACCCGCAGCTCAGGCGGGGTGCGTTGTCGCAGGTAGTTGACAAGTTCTACTCCCAGGCGCACTGTTGCGTTAGTCCGAACGGAACGGATCAGGCCAGCGAGGGGTGATCAGCAGTGGGCATCATCGCCACCAAGAAAGTGACCGTGTCGACCTCCAAGAAGGGGGTCAAGATCACCCCCAAGAAGAAGTCGAAGAAGCGGTAAGAGGGGTTAGCAATGACTAAGAGCGAAGCCGCCGAGGAAGGACCGGAGCCAGCCATCCCTGCGGCGGTCTGGCTGGCCCAAGAAGACGGCTCCGCAGAAACTGGCGGCCCGCAAAGACCGCTGTGCCAACAGTGCGGGGCGCCGTCAGTGGGTCAGGGCCACCTCAAAAGCGAGTCCCTGAATGTCGCGACGCAATTCCCGCCGGTTGTGTTCTGCGAGGCGTGCCGCCGTACTAGCACGATGAGATTTGAGCCATTCGAGTTCTGGACGACGTAGCGACCGGTTCGGTAGGTAGCTCCGCGAGCATCCAACGATGAGATGGTCGCCAGGTACTGACGGTCAAGCCTGCCGATCTGATGCCCGACGAAGTGGAATCACCGCAGGCGCAACGTCCTCGCTCGCGGCCGTAGACACGCCAACCTCAATCGGCAGTGGTAGACGCGGGAGCGCACCAGCGAGGATCTCCTTAGCTGTCAATATCTGCAGCCTCAGGATGCTCTCTTTCGTTAGTCTGCACGAAGCGGCGAACTTTCTCATGGCTGGCGTGGGCGTCGCCCTGCAGACAAATACACCGATCTGAGCATCACTGCGATCGACCACGGCCCAAAGCGAGCGCACTCCACATTTACGCCGCCGCCCTTCACGGACAGAATCGCCCTGACGACCTCGCCGCCGACGTTGTAGCGGATCAGCTCGCCATCGATCCCGCCGTCGGCGCCCTTCTTGACTTCGCCCTGAATACCGAACTGGTGCCAGACGCCGCCACGACGACAGCAATGCGCTTTCTCCGCCACGGTCATCGGCGACATCGGTGACGTCTCCCGCTTCGCGAGCTGGGACCACTTCGCCGCCTACAACGGGCACTGCGCCGATCGAGGTCTCGTCGGGCAACCGCAAGATCTCCCGCCTCTCCCGGCGCGGGAACCGGCGTCTCAACCACGCCATCCACATCGTCGCCGTCACTCAGATCCGCAATCTGGGTAGCGAAGGCCGCGTCGACTACGACCGCAAGGTCGCCGAGGGCAAGACCGGCACGGAGGCGCTGCGCTGCCTCAAACGGCGCATCAGCGACGTCATCTTCGCCCACCTCCAAGCCGACGCCCGAAAGATCGCGGCCAGTCGCGAGGCAGTGGGCCCGGGAGGGTAACCGGGGAACGACTCTCTCGCCAGCGCGGCCGGCTCACACCCCGAGCGCCGGCTCTTCGGACAAGCCACTCCCGAACCCGCTACCAGCCTGCGACGCCCTCGAGGCCGCTCGCGGCCCGTGGCGTCAGCGCCAACTGCCAAAAAAGCACGAAGAGCCTCTTGACAACAAAGAGGCCTCGATCGGTGTGCCTACGCCCTTGTGGTCGAGCCGGGATTCGGTGCGTCGATCTGTTCCCGACCATGCCCCACCGATCCGCATCGTGGATGCCCGCGGCGCATGTCGGATGATCTGCCCGCCGAAACTCTGGCGATCTGGGCGCTGCTCCGATCCACACCAGTCACTTCCCGATCGCGACTTCGACGATCTTCACGATGACCAGAGCGAACGCGAGGATCAGATCGCCACGCAAGGTTCACAGCGAAACGATTGACTCCCTTAGGCCGCCGCCGAACGCGCACGATCTCACGCCGCGCTCGCGACGCGCGTCGCACCGGCGAACTCGTCCCAGACCGGGAGGGATGTCATCGGGACCATCTCAACCGAGGCCCCGGTGTACGGCGAGTCGATCACGAGGCCACCTCCGACGTAGATCGCGACGTGGTCGGCGGGTCCCTTCCCGCCCGGTCCGGCGAAGAAGAGAAGATCACCGGGCTGGAGCTTGCTGAGAGGGACCGGGGTGCCGACGTGCTGCTGGTCGCCCACGTCGCGGGGCAGGTAGAGGCCGTAGCGGGCATAGAGCGAGTACACCAGGCCGGAGCAGTCGTAGCCGAAGGCGCTCGTCCCGCCCCAGAGATAGGCAAGCCCGAGGAACCGACGTGCCTGCACGGCGACCACCGTCCCCGACACGGCGCCGAGATGGTCCGGGCTGAGGGCATTGTCGGCGATCGCTCCCTCTTCTCCCGCGGGCAGTCCGAGGACGAGGTAGCCCGGCGCTGTCCCGACAACGGGCAGCTCGGTGTCGTAGCTCACGAGGAAGCGGCGCCGGCCGACCGTGCCGTCCGTCACCTCGAACAGCCACGTCGTCGGCACGCTGACGATCACCTCTCGCGAGCTCACCGGAGGTGCGACGGCGGAAAGTTGGACGCCCGGCACCCAGCCGACGATCCCGTCCGGATAACCCGAGCCGCCCTGGTCGGGGACCTCGACCTCACTCCATCGCCCCCGGCGCGCGAGGACGAGGACCTCTTGGCCGAGCAGGACCTGGGTGTTGATGCGGCTGTCCAGGCCGAGCCGGTCGGTCACGCTCAGTCGAGTGAGCCAGGCCTCGATCCTCGCCGGGTTCCCGAGCGCCGGCGCGTCGATCAGCTGTGGGCTCGACGGGAGGTACCACACCGTTGCCACGGACACCCGTACCCAGGAAGGAGTCGCGGCCCCCGCAGACGCTGCAG
Organism: uncultured Actinomycetota bacterium; assembly: GCA_963765505.1. Classification (GTDB taxonomy): domain Bacteria; phylum Actinomycetota; class Acidimicrobiia; order Acidimicrobiales; family Bog-793; genus DATKQY01. The sequence continues at coordinate 185,879 of CAVXWO010000007.1, read as the reverse complement.
CGTGTAGGGCCGGCGCGATGGCGACCGACGCGGCCAGCGCGAGCCCGAGGAGAAGTCGCCGGAGAGCACGCATGTCATATGATGGCCTCCTGATCCCTCGCCTTGCTCGCGCCGTGCCGAGGTGACATTTACCCCTGGCGCCTCTCAGGCGTTGTCGTCATCATCGGCTAATGAGCGACGCGTCGACCAGGTCTTCGGTCATCTCCAGATCGAAGAGGGCCGACGCGCTCGGGGTACTCGGGCTCTCGGCGCTCTTGCTGGCGAGCTTCGCCATCTCCGCTGTGCCAGCGGCGGGCGCGGTATCCGATCCGAGCACCGCGACGACCACGACGACGCCGACGTCACGCTCTGCGACGTTGCTCGGTCCGGGTTCTTCCGGCCCGGCCGTGCTCGCGCTCCAGCGACGTCTCGTCGCCCTTCACTACTGGTTGGGCACGCCCAACGGGAGCTTCGGTGATAGCACCGAGCAGGCGGTCTACGCGCTCCAGAAGGCCGCAGGGCTTACGCGCGACGGCATTGTCGGCCCGAAGACCGAGGCGGCGCTCACGAAAGGCGTCGAGCCGCACCCGCTGCCGGAGACTGGTTACGAAATCGAGGTCGACCTCGAAGACGACGTGTTGATGTTCGTCACGAACGGCAAGCTCGACTGGGCGCTCAACACCTCGACCGGCGGCGGCTACACGTACTGCGTCGAGGGCTCCTGCGCTGTCGCAGACACCCCGGTCGGGCACTTCACCATCTACGACGAGGTGGACGGGTTGGTTGTCGACCCCCTCGGCGAGCTGTGGCGGCCGAAGTACTTCTACGAGGGCTTCGCGTTCCACGGGGACTCCTACGTGCCGCCGGAACCGGTATCCCACGGATGTGTGCGTGTGAGCGACGAGGCGATCGACTGGGTCTGGTCGGCGAACCTTGCGCCGATCGGGACAGCGATGTGGATCTACTACTGAGATTCCATGACCTCCAAGACCGGGCCACACGACGAGCGCGAAGTTCACCGGGAGCGCCCTGAGCGGGAGTCGGCGTCGAGGACGAGTTGGCCGGCGCCCCGGTGGAGAGTCGATCTGCGTGGGCGTGGTACCCGACGCCCCAAGACATTCGGGGCCACGTTCTGTTTCGCGTCTGCCCCGACAGGGACACATCGAGGAACGATGCTGCCGCGGGACCGCTGAAGGGAGCACCGAGGCGCGAGACTCGCCACGCTGACACTCTTCGGCCGCGACGACGAACTCGATGCGCTCTTGGGCAACGAGCGCCGCGTCGTCGTCATCTCCGGTGACACCGGCACCGGGAAGTCGGCGCTTCTCGAAGCTGCGAGTGCCTCGGAAGAGGTGCTTCCCGCCAACGAGCGACTGCTGCTGTTGCCCGCTGTCAGTGTCATTGTCGTTCTTGCAGTACAGGAGCCACTTTCCTTCGCTCACTTGACCAGCGTGGTCACCTGTTCCGACGCGATCAGCGCCTTTCCATGCGAGCGGACGGCCGCGGTGGCGCTGATAACGAACTGGCCGCCGGGCCGGCGTGCCGTGACGGTGCCGATGACAGACGCGTACCAGGCGGCCCCGGGCGCCAGCACGCCGAGCTGACAGATCACGTCCTGTCCGACGCCCTCAGCCGGCTCCAACTGGCAGGCCGTGTGGGCGCCGTGCGGGTTCGTCCCACCCCAGTCGCCGTGCAGGTGGGAGACGAAGGAGGGAAGAAAGACTGTGAGCGTGATGGCGCTCTCTCCTGCGTTGGGGAGCGGGACTGAGCCCGTGTTCGCCACGACGATCGAGTAGGTGGGCGACGAGGCAGATGGGTAGCCGCCGCAGCTCTTCGGAGCGCTCTGCCGGCATACGGCCACCGGGTTCGGCGCCGTACTCGCTCCAAGGGCCACTGGTACTTCGTAGCCGACGATGACCTCAGGGAATGGCGGCTTCTCGCCCGAGACCAGGTGCAATGCCGAGCCGTTCCACGCGTAGACGTAGGTGTCGGTTCCTGCTGAGCCGTTCTCTGCACAGCTCGTGTTGGTCGAGGGACTGACGCCGTACCCGACGGCAAAACGCTGAGGACCGGCCGCCTTCAGCGCCACCACGCCGCCGCCACTGTACGGCGGGACGTCACTCGTGCTTCCGAGGAGTCGCTCGACCTGGAAGATGAACGCGATGCCGCGTTCGCAGTCGTCTCCGGTCTGCGCAGTGAGGAGGATCCCGTAGAGGAGACCCCCCGAGCCGTCCGTAGTGGTCGCGACGGCGCCGAAGGGGCAGTGTCGAGTTGGCGAGAACGCCCCGCAGTCACCGTACATAGCGGCGACCGCAGCCTCGTCGTGGGCGACGACCGAGGGATCTGGTGAGGTTCGCGACGCCGTGGTCGTCGTGGTCGAACGAGTCGCCTGCGCGTCGCTGGACCACCCGACCAGCATGAATGCCCCTATGGCCAGCGTGACGCCCAGAACGGCGGGCGCGAGTCGTCGACGTGGATCGTGTTGGAGCGCCGCTAGTTGCCCATCGGCCCAATTCCGTCTCGGACGTCGATGGCCGATTTGCATCGGACCTCCTCGTACCCCTTCGATCTGCCGCCCATGGTTCCGACCAGCTATCGGAGGCGACCAACCACCTAAGAATCCCACGTCATCGTCGCTTCAAGCCGTCACCAGATGACCCAGCGGTGGACGAGACCCAGGAAGCCCGACTGACCGGCGATCGTCGAGGTCCACTGAACCCCCCACGTATGGGCCACTCCGACCCGCCGTGATGCTTCGCGTCTACGGCCATCTCTTCGAGGGCGTGCAAGAGTCGCTGACCGCCGATCTCGACGAGCTCCGGCGGCGCACCGCCAAGGCGGCACGACAGGACAAGGTGGTGGCACTTCGCTCCCGACCGGCCACGAGCTGAGCCGGCTAGGAACCTCCCAGGGAGCGGAGGACGTCGGACGCCTTGCGCACCAACCTGAGCGGCACGTCGGGACACCGAAGGAAGCCGTAGTGCTCGTAGAAGTGCGCGGCATCGCCGTCGATCGCATCGACGACGATGAGACGCCCGCCAGCGGCGCTCACTGCGGCACGCGCGCGTTCCAGCGCGTCGATGAGCAGCGATTCGCCCAAGCCCTGTCCTTGTAACGAGCTGTCCAACGCCAGCCGGGCGAGCAGGATCGCCGGCACTGCATCAGGCGCACCACGGCCAATGCGCCGAGGAAGCACTGCCCGGCGTACCTCGTGGGGACACAGGCTGAAGTAGGCGACGACAACCCCGTCGTCGGCCCAGGCGAACGTCCGAGCCGTTCCCGCGAGATCGGCAGTGCGCGCGATTCTGCGCCAGCCAGCGGTCCAGGACGGGCTGACCGCACGAGAACCAACCGAGGACGTGGTCTGCCCTGATGCGTTCGGAGACGAACGGTCCTTCCGGGAGCAAGGTTCAGCCTCGCCGGAAGGGTCGCTTCCCGCGCGTCCGCGCCGCCGCCTCGACGAGCTTGGGGATCGCCACGGGCTCCTCGTCAAGCGCCGCCAGGAGCTCGTCGAAGTACTCGCTCGGGACCACGGTGTAGGCGTGCGCGGCGATCACCTCCTCAGCCTTCTCCGCCGCGGCGTCAACCATGAAGGCGCTGAGCGAAGTGTGCGCCAGCTCGCTGGCGAAGCGAATGCGCTCCGCTCGCGCCTGGCTGACCTCGCCTGCCGCCGCTGATCAGGCCCCGGCACCGGCGACGATAGGGAAGCCGGGGGTGACCCGGACCGAGCCGTCGAGGCGGATCAGGTAGGCCTCGTAGCCCGGGAGGGCCGCGAGGTGGTCGATGCCGCGCTCGCCGGCGACGACGAGCGCCGTCGCCATCGCGTCGGCGAGGGCGAGGTCGGGACCGCAGACCGATGCGGAGGCGAGCCTGGCGGCCGGCTGACCGGTGCGCGGGTCGACGAGGTGCGCGCCGCGCTCGTAGGTCCCGGAGGTGGCTATCGCCTCCGTCAGCTCGACGACGCATGCCAGCCGATCAGCCGCGAAGGGTTCCCGGACGCCGACGTGCCACGGCAGCCCCGGCTCGGGGCCCCCGTGGGCGGCAAGGTCCCCGGCCGCGTTGACGAGCGCGCCCGAGACGCCCGCCGCGACCAGCTCGTCCAGGGCCTGTTGCGCGGCCCAGCCCTTCACCAGACCGGTCGGGTCGACGCCACCCGGCAGTGCCCACGGGTCGAACCAGCCACCGCTCAGCCGCCGCGCCTCGGCGCAGAGTTCGAGCACGACGCGCACGACCTCCGGGGCATCGGACAGCTCGATCTCGCCGCGGCGGAGGCAGCTCATCGGGCTGTTCTCCTTCCACGTGCTGAACACGGCGTCGGCACGCCGGAGCGCGGCGCGTGCCCGGGCGAGCGCTACCCACGGCATCTCGGGGAGGGCCGGGGCGAAGCGGACGTCGAACGACACGACCGTGCCCATCACGTGCTCGATGTGGCGCACCGCGCCCCCGGCTGCCCGCGTGGCGACCCCGTTGCTCACTTGAAGCCGAGCTTGTCCAGCGCCGACTGCAGCGAGGCGATGTAGGCCGCGCTCGGTGTACGAGGCCCCGGAGACGCCGTTGATGTTGGCGCTCTGGGCCGAGAGAGCCTCCTGTTGCAACAGCGGCGCCGCCGCGGCGTTGATCTGCGCCGAGCGCGGGTCGAACGCGGTCAGCTGCACGGTCTGGAGCTGGGTGATCCGGCTGCCGACCACCGTCACCTGCACCTGCACGGCGCCGTACTGGGTCTGCTCGTCGGCTCCGGTCGCGGTGCGGGCGGCGGAGGTCGTCGTCGTGGTAGTCGACGTGGACGTCGAGCTCGGCGGGGACGACGAGGCAAGTGTCGTCGTCCTCGGTGTCGACGAGGCGGGCGTCGTCGTCGCGGGGGCCGTCGTCGGGGGCGTCGACGACGAGCTCGAGGCCGAGCCGGTCGTCCCGGTGCCCGACGACAGGGCGCCGGTGGTGGCGGTCGCCGAGGAGCCCGACGTGGCCGAGGAGACCGGCGTCCCCGGCGACGGTGAGGTGCCAGGAGAAGTCCCGCTCGACTGGACGAGCGGGACGCTCGAGCTGTGGGTGTGGAAGCCGAGGATGGCAGCCAGGCCGACGGCGGTGCTGCCGAGGACGATCGGGGCGCGTTTCACGGCTCGTTCTTGCTCCGGTTCGTGCGGATGGTCGTCTCGCCCGGACGGCGGCCGGGCGCGCCGTGCTCCCCGGCGTCACGCCACGCGGTGTCGCGGCGTGACGCCGGGCGGATCCCGACGCGAAGCAGGGTGGCGGTCATCAGAAGCTGAAGGCCTCGGTGTGGAGCCGCTCCGGCGGCACGCGCAGCTTCTCCGCCGCAGCGACCACCGAGGCGGTGAAGCCGTCCGGGCCGCAGACGTAGACGTCGCGGGCGGCGATGTCGGGGACGAGGTGGCGGATCGCCCTGGCGTCGAAGCGGACGTCGCCGCGCTGGCCGACGACCTCGTGGATCCGGCCGCCGCGCTCTTCGACCAGGGCGGACATCTCGTCGCGCAGCACGAGGTCGGCCGGCTTGGAGCCACGGAGGATCACGACGACGTCGACGGACTCGGGCAGGTCCTCGAGCAGGGCCCGCAGCGGCGTGACGCCCACGCCGGCACCGATCAGCACGACGCCGTTCGTCTCGCGCACGTGGTGGGTGAACGTGCCGTACGGTCCCTCGATCGCGACCCGGGTGCCCGGCTCGATCGCGGCCAGGGAGCGGCTCTGGTCGCCAAGGGCCTTGATGGTGAGGCGCAGGTAGGGCGGGCGCGGCAGCGCCGAGATCGAATAGGGGTGCGCCTGCCACCACATGCCGCGCTTCAGGAATCGCCACTGGAAGAACTGGCCACCGGACACCGCCAGCCGTTCCAGGTGGCGTCCCTCGCAGACGACCGAGACGACGCCCGGGCCCTCGTCGCGCACCTGCACCACGCGCAGGCGGTGGCGCATGCTCCGCCAGAGGGGCAGGGCGATCCGGTAGACGAGGACGAGTCCGGCGGTGCACGCCCACGCGACGGACCACACGATCCGGGTCAAGGGGTGGCCGACGAACGAGGCGCCCGTGCCGATCTGGTGCGCGAAGGCCAGCGCGAGCGCGAGGTAGGTGTAGAGGTGCACGGCCCACCACGACTCGTAGCGCATGCGGCGCCGGGCGAGCCGGAAGGAGGTCACCCCCGCCGCCACGAGCAACCCGAACGCCGCCACGGCGGCGAGGATGTTCGGGTAGGAGTCAACCAGGATCCAGAACTGGTGGAGTACGCCCGTCTGCGCGGCCTGCGCGTAGCCGAGCGTGATGAGCGCCCCGTGGGCGGCGATCAGGCAGATCGGCCACGGGCCGATGCGGCGGTGCCAGCGGAGCAGCCGGTCCTGGCCGACGGCGCGCTCGAGGAACGGCATCCTGGCGATGAGTACGACCATCACCAGCATCAGGTAGGCGCCCGTCAGGCCCGCGAGGCGCCCGAGCGCCGTCGCGATCCCGCCGGGCGCCACGAGGGCGCCACGCGTCTCGGCGGTCACCGCGAGACCGAGAGTCGCCCCGAACCCGAGGCCGGCGAGCGCGAGGAAGACGTCCGGCAGCCGCCGCGACGGGGGCCGGGCGGCCCGGCGCGTCAGCGCCCGCGCCGGGGTGCGAGCGTGCGCTGGCGACGCCGCCTCGACGGGTCGGTGCGCGCCCGGGCGGTCCGCGCGAGCCGGGCTGGTACGGCCGGCGACGGCCGGGCGGCGGCCCTGGGCGGGCCGGGGGCGCGGAACGTCCCCGGGGTCGTCGCATGGCCGCCGCCTGAGGTCGGGGTCACGAGCACATTCTCGGCGCGGGAGTTGTGCGTCGCATGTGAGCCTCGCGAGAGCCCGATGAGCGCCGGGCCGCCCGAGCGCGCGGTCGCGCGCCATGTCCCGTCGCGAACATCCACAGCTCCATGATGCCGCTGATCAGGTAAAGCGCAGGCAAGGTCCTGGACAAGCCCCGGCCAATCCAGCATCGTCGCGGGTACACCGCGGCCACGCCGGCCCCGCTCGGAAATCCCGACCCGATCTATCAACATTTGTCTCGCGCCGACGTACACTGACGACGTGGCTCGATCCCTCTTCACCTTCCCGAACCCTGTGAACGACGTCGCCGCGCGGACGGTCGCGACCGGCGTCGTCGTGATGGCCGTCGTGGCGGTGGCCGCCCGCCTGCCCTGGCTCACCGTCCCCCTCGCCTACGGCTTCGTCGCCCGGGTGCTGAGCGGCCCGCGCCTCAGCCCCCTCGGCCAGCTGGCGACGCGCCTCGTCGCACCTCGCCTCGCGAGGCACGTCAAGCTGGTGCCCGGCCCCCCGAAGCGCTTCGCCCAGGCGATCGGCGCGGCGTTCACCCTCGGCGCGCTGGCGCTCTGGCTCGCCGGCCACGCCACGGGGGCCTATGTCCTGCTGGCCGTCCTGGCGGTGCCCGCGTTCCTCGAGGCGGCGCTCGGCTACTGCGTCGGCTGCCAGGTGTTCGCGCTCGCCATGCGGGTCGGACTGGTCCCGGCCTCGGTCTGCGAGGAGTGCGCCGACATCTGGGGTCCGGCCGCCACCGCCCGTCGGGCTGCCCGCTCGACGAACTGACGCCGCTCCGGGCCTCGGGCGGGTCCCCGCTCCGGCCCTGCGCGACAGGTGACTGGCGGAGCGCAAGAATCGGCGGCCGTGGCACTCGCGCGACGTCGCCCGCTCCTACTCGAGCTGGCGCGCGCGAGCCATCCCGGACCGGTCGTCGCCGTCACGGGCGTGAGCGTCGCCTACGCCGCCGTGGTCGGACGGGGCGCTGCGGGGATGGCGGCAGTCGGGACGGCCGTCCTCGCGGGCCAGCTCTCGATCGGCTGGCACAACGACTTCCTCGACGCGGAGCGCGACGCCGTGGCCCGTCGCCCTGACAAGCCCGTGGCCGTCGGCGCCGTCAGGCGCCCGGTCGTGGGTGCGGCCGCCCTGGCGGCTCTGGCCGCGACCGTGCCGCTCTCGCTGGCGTCGGGCTGGCGAGCCGGGGCCGTCCATCTGGCCGCCGTCGCCTCGGCGTGGGCCTACAACGCCCGGCTCAAGGCGACGCCCCTGTCGTTCGCGCCGTTCGCGCTCTCCTTCGGCCTGCTGCCGTGCTTCGTCGTCCTCGGGCTTCCCGCCTCGCCGCTCCCGCCCTGGTGGGCGGTGGGCGCGGCGAGCTTGCTCGGCGTGGGGGCGCACCTCGCCAACGTGCTCCCCGATCTCGACGACGACCTCGCGCTCGGCGTGGCCGGGATCGGCCATCGCCTGGGGCGACGGCGCAGCCTCGGGGCGACCGCGCTGGTCCTGCTCGGCGGCGCGAGCCTTCTCGCTTTCGGGCGCGGCTCGCCGGGCGCGCTCGAGCTGGCCGGCTTCGCCGCCTCCGCCGCGCTCACCGTCGCGACCCTGCGAGCGGCGCGTGACGGTCGGTCACGCCTCCCGTTCCAGCTGACCCTGGTGATCGCGGTCGTCGACGTCGGGCTGTTGCTCGCCGAGGGCCACGCGCACCTTCGCTAGTGCATCCTCGCGTTAATGACAGTGATGTGCTTTGCTGGAGCCATGAGACTCGAGCCCTTGAAGCTCCGGCGTGGTGATCGGTCGCGCCTGGAGGCCATCACGCGGTCGGGGACGGTCGAGGCGCGCACCGCCAAGCGGGCGCGCATCGTCGTGTTGGCGGCCGACGGCTGGTCGAACCGGGACATCGCCGACACGGTCGACATGCACTACAACCAGGTGGGCATTCTTCTCGATCTTGGAGCGCAGGCTGTTGCGACGAGGCGAGTTCGCCTCGATCGACGAGCTGGTCGAGCGGGTCATCGCCTTCATCAAGGACTACAACCGACGAGCGGCGCCGTTCCGATGGACCTACGACGGCCGCCCGCTACAGGTCGCGTAAGTCACAATGACTTACGCGCGGGAGCACTAGTGCGTCATCCAGCGGCGCCGGTCGCCGGTTCCCGACGGCCGCCGACGACGCGGCGCCCTCACCCGGGTGCGTCCTCGGGAGCGGGGTCGACGACGTGCTGCGCGAAGGTCCACTGGTGGCCGTCGGCGTCCACGGCAGGCCGAGGGTGATGACGCTCTCCACGACCTGCAACTGGGTGCGACCGACGGTGCCGTCGGCTGAGGTGTGGCGGGCGACGGTCCGTTCGTGGAAGCCGAACATGTCGGCGAGCGCGTCGACGGCCGCCCCGACGTCGTCGTAGATGAGGTGCGCCACGATGCGCGGCAAGCCGGCGGGGGGCTGGTCACCGCAGGGCCGTCGGAGTGATCCGTGGTCATGGCCTGTCCATTGGGTCGCTCGACTCGAGCGGACACCGAACCGGCGCCGGGAGCAGCCTCGGCCGCCCGCTCGCCCGTGCGTGGCTTGGCTCCGCCCGTCAGGAAGGAGACGAACGCAGTCGTGGGCGGGGCCGGCCGTTCCATGTTGACTAGGTTGCTCCGGAGCATCCGAACCGACAGGGAGGTCAGCGACGGTGGGAACGATCGACCGCGGTGTCGCGGTGGTAACCGGCGCGTCGAGCGGGATCGGCGCCGCCACGGCGCGAGCCCTCGCCGACGCGGGCTTTCGTGTCGTCCTCGGCGCCCGCCGCCTTGACCGGCTCGCCGACGTGGCCGCGAGTATCGGCAACGCCGCCAGCTACGGCCCCCTCGACGTAGCCGACCCCGAGTCCGTCGCCCGGTTCTGCGACGGCGTCGAGGAGTGCCGGCTGCTCGTCAACAATGCCGGCGGCGCGATCGGGCTCGAGCGCCTGCAGGAGACGAACGAGGCGGACTGGATGTGGATGTACGAGGCGAACGTCCTCGGCGTGATGCGGATGACCAAGGCGCTGCTGCCCAAGCTCATCGCGTCGGGCGACGGCCACATCGTCACCCTCGGCTCGGTCGCCGCGTTCGATCCCTACGTCGGCGGGGCCGGCTACTGCGCGGCGAAGGCCGGCGTCCGGTCGGTGATGGACGTCCTCCGCCTGGAGCTGCTCGGCCAGCCGGTCCGCCTCACCGAGGTCGACCCCGGCATGGTCGAGACGGAGTTCTCGCTCGTTCGCTTCCGTGGCGACGAAGGCCGGGCGACGGACCTCTACGCCGGGATGACCCCGCTCACCGGCGAGGACGTCGCCGACTGCATCGCCTTCGCGGCGACGCGTCCGAGCCACGTGGACATCGACCAGATGATCATCCGCCCGCGCGACCAGGCGCGCGTCGGCGTCGTCCACCGTCACAAGCAGGCCTGACGGCGCGGGAACGACCCGGCGCGGCCCTTGCTGGCGGGACCGGCGCCGTCAGGTCGAGGCCGAGGCGAATCCCAGGGCGATCCGCTGGATGAGGCTCATCGAGAACGGCGTCGCGCCGGTGGGCGCCGTGATCGGCGCCGCCGCGTGGCCGACGAGCATGTCGAGCGCCACGTGCTTGCCGTTCGAGGTGACCGAAGCGGTCAGCTCCTTCAGGTTGCCGGACGAGTCCGTGAAGAGCTTGACGAGGTAGTTCCCGCTAACCGAGGAGAGCGACGAGCCGGCGACCCCGGCCGCCGGGACGGCCGCGCCGAGCTGCTGGAGCTGGCCGACGACCGGCTCCAAGGACTTCACCAGGTTCTTCAGCGAACCCGAGACGTCGATCTCGCTCTCACCGCTCTTGCCCAGGCCGGTGCTGAACGTGGTGTTCTTGGTCAGCGCCTGGAGCAGGGCGGTGTCGATCTGGGTCGCCTGCGCCTTGCTCATGTCCTTCTTCACCGACTTGTTGGTGAGCAGGGAGCTCGGGAGCGAGAACCAGCGGTCCCCGACGAGCGTCTGCAGCTCGGAGATGGTGCTCTTCGTCGACGGGCTCAGGGTGATCGGCAGCACGGACCAGGACGAGATGTCGAGGCGGAAGTAGAGCTGCTTGCCGTCGATCGTCCGGAACTGACCGAGCGTCGTCGAGCCGTAGTCGACGGAGAGGTCGACGCTCTCCTGCTGGCCGGCGGCGGAGAGGTTCTTGCTGGTGTCGTCGGAGCTCGCCGAGATCACGAGCTTCACGTTCTTCAGGATCGCCTTGGTCTCCGCCACGCTCGTCCCCGACCCGGTCACGGCGTCGGTCGACACCGACTCGGTGAGCTGGACGTAGGGGCTTGCGTCGAGCGACATGATCGCTGTCGCCGCGGCCTTCTCCGGCGCTGTCGCCGTGTTGGCGCTCGAACAGCCGGCGACGATCACGCCGAGGAGTACGACCCCTGCGGCAGCGGCCGAGCGGGGCATCCTCATTCGGTGTTCTCCCTGTTCCAGACGGCGCAACGGCGCGAAGCCTGCAGGCGTCGCGTCTCGACTTGGACGAGCCGATGGTACTACCGGCCCGTCACCCGCCCCCGTCGATCGACACGGACGCCCGGTGGAGCCAGAAATCCTCCCTGGCGCGCCGGGGGCGTGGGCGCCTGTCGCAACAGGGCGTGGGCGCCTGTCGCAATAGAGTGGTTGAGCACACCCTGATCGCCGGCGAGCCTGCGCGTCGGAACCAAGCTCGACCACCAGGTCGCGAGTCGACAGCCACTCGAGAAAGGACGCTGCGATGCGCATGGGAGTGCTGACTGGCGGCGGTGATTGCCCCGGCCTCAACGCTGCCATCCGGGCCGTGGTCAGGAAGGCCGAGGTCAGCCACGCCGACGAGGTGTACGGCTTCCGGGACGGCTGGCGCGGCGTCATCGACGACATCGCCATGCCGCTCACCATCGAGCGGTGCCGCGGCATCCTGCCGCGAGGCGGCACCATCCTCGGCACCTCCCGGACGAACCCGTTCAAGGTCGACGGCGGGGTGGAGCGCGTGCTCGCGACGATCGAGCGCCGCGGGATCGACGCCGTGGTGGCGATCGGCGGCGAGGGCACGCTCAGCGCGGCCTGGCGCCTGTCGGAGCTCGGCCTCCCCGTCGTTGGCATCCCGAAGACGATCGACAACGACGTGAACGGGACCGACGTGACGATCGGCTTCAACACCGCCGTCCAGGTGGCGACCGAAGCGATCGACCGCCTGCACACCACTGCCGAGTCGCACGACCGGGTGATGGTCTGCGAGGTGATGGGCCGCCATGTCGGCTGGATCGCCCTCTACGCAGGTCTGGCAGCCGGCGCGGCCGTGGTGCTCATCCCCGAGGAGCCGTTCGACGTGAAGACCGTCTGCGAGCACCTCAGCCGCCGCCACGCCAAGGGCCGCTACGCGTCGATCGTCGTCGTGGCCGAGGGGGCCAAGCCGGTCGATGGCACGCTGGAGCTGCCCCCTCCCGAGATCGACGAGTACGACCACGAGCGCCTCGGCGGGATCGGCACGGTAGTCGCGCGGGAGATCGAGTCGATCAGCGGCCTGGAGGCGCGAGTCACCATGCTTGGGCACGTGCTGCGGGGCGGGACCCCGTCCGCCTTCGACCGAATGCTCGCCACCCGCTTCGGCATCGCCGCCGTCGACGCCGCGCACGACGGCGACTTCGGCACGATCGTGGGTCTTCATGGCCAGCGGGTCGCACGCGTGGCGCTCGCCGATGCGGTCGGCGAGCTGAAGCGAGTTCCGGACGAGCTCTTCCAGGGGATCTCCCACATCTTCCTCGACTGAGGAGTCGCTCCCACCCGCTGGCCGGTCAGGCGTCGACGAGGCTGACGCGAAGCGCCGGCTCGCCGGGGACGATCGAGCGTGCCTCGGGTGACAGCTCGCCGAGCGAGGCGCACGCACGCGCCCGTGCCTCGCCGAGCCCGTCCCCGGGGATCCTCCGGCCCGCGTCGACGACACGGAGCTGGAGCGGGCGAGCGCTCCATTCCGTGCCGGCCTGCGACGCGAGGGTCGCCGCGATGTCGGCCGTTGCCGTGCCGTCCTCGAGCACCAGGATCTCCCGCCGGGCCACGCCGCCCGGGTCGAGGAGGCGGAAGGCGAGCTTACGGCCGCCGATCGTCTCCTTGTGGACCGACTGCTTGGCGACGGGGCGTAACGGCTCGGCCCCCGGGCCGTCGGCCACCGCCACCAGCTTGTAGACGAAGCCCGCCGTCGGGGCGCCGGAGCCGGTGACGAGCCGGGTGCCCACCCCGTAGATGTCGATCGGAGCGCTGCGGAGCTCCGCGAGGGCGTACTCGTCCAGGTCGGAGCTCGCGACGATGCGCGTCGACGTGGCGCCGAGCTCGTCGAGCAACGCTCGCGACTGGCGCGCCCCCTCGGCAAGCTCGCCCGAGTCGAGCCGGATCGCCCCGGGGCCGCTCGCCCCGCGTGCCCGCGCCTCGGCGACGCCCGTGCGGATGGCGTCGGCGACGTCGTAGGTGTCGACGAGGAGCGTGGTGTCGAGCCCGAGCACGTCGAGCTGCGCGCCGAACGCCTCCGCCTCGCTCCGGTGGGCGAGCGTAAAAGCGTGGGCCGCCGTGCCGGCGGTGGGGATCCCGTAGCGGCGGCCGGCCTCGAGGTTCGAGGTCGACACGAAGCCGGCCAGGTACGCCGCGCGCGCCGCCGCGATCGCCGCCTCCTCGTGTGCGCGGCGGCTGCCCATCTCGACGAGCGGTCGGTCGCCCGCCGCCTCCACCATGCGCGCCGCGGCGCTCGCCACGGCCGTGTCGTAGTTGAGCGCCGACAGCACGATCGTCTCGAGCAGCAGCGCCTCGCCAAAGGGCGCCTCGACCGTGAGGACCGGGCTGCCCGGGAAGTAGCACTCCCCCTCGGCGTAGGCGTCGATCATGCCGGAGAAGGAGAAGCCGGCGAGCCACTCGAGCGCCCGGGGCGAGACGACACGGTCGGCCTCCAAGAAGGCGAGCTCCGGATCGCCGAAGGTGAACTCCCCCAATAGGTCGAGCAGCCGCCCGAGGCCCGCAACCACGCCGTAGCGACGCCCGGCGGGCAGCTCGCGCGCGAACACCTCGAACACCGACCGGCACCCGGCGACTCCCGAGCTGAGCGCAGCGTCGAGCATCGTCAGCTCGTAGCGGTCGGTTCGCAGGGCGGTCGAGATGTCGTGCCTCCCCGTAGGCGGCGGGCGGACGGCAGACACGCTAACAACGGCCGGGATTGCGCCACCGGCCCGGTGCATGGGTAGGGTCGCGCCGTGCTCGGGCCCGATGACGCCGGACTGGTCGCTGCGCTGGCGACCGCCGCCACGGCCGTCCGGATGTCGCTCCACGTGCTCGCCGCGGCCATCTGGGTCGGCGGGCAGTTCACGATCGTGGGGCTGTTACCGACGGTCCGCGCCCTCGGCGAGGGCGCGCCGCGTCGGTCGCCCGGGCGTTCGGGCGCCTGCAGTGGCCGGCGTTCTTCGTGCTGTTGGCAACAGGGATCTGGAACGTCGTGGCGTCCCACCCGAACAGCCAGACGGATGCGTGGAACGCCGTGCTCGGGGTGAAGGTCGCGGTCGTCGCCATCGCGGGCATCGCCGCCTACCTCCACCAGCGGGCACGCACGAAGGCGGGCTTGGCCGCCTTCGGCGGCATCGCCGGCATCGCTTCGCTCGCGGCGCTGGTGCTCGGCGTCCTGCTCGCCGGCTGAGACTGGGGCACCGAGCCCAGCGCGACTCGCGAGCGGGCGCCGGCTCGCCGCAACCGATGGGGTCTCAAAAGAAGGAATGCCTGGTCCGACGGGCGACTCCGGGATGTGCGGACCGGTCGGCGTGTCGCTCACGGGTAGGATCGCGTCCGGCGGTGCACCCTGGACGTGCCGGGGTCCTCCCGAGGCGAGGTTCAGACATCAGCGATCTTCTGGAACGACTGCGCGAGCGCAAGTGGCGAGTGACGCCGCAGCGTCGCGTCGTCGCCGAGGTGCTGGACGGCGAGCATGTCCACCTGACCGCCGAAGCCGTGCACGGCCGTGCACAGGAGCGTCTGCCGGAGATCAGCCTGGCGACGGTCTACAACACCTTGAACGAGCTCGTCTCGATGGGAGAGGTGCTGGAGGTGTCGGCCGGTTCGGGGCCGAAGCGTTACGACCCGAACACCCGGATCCCCCACCACCACCTCGTCTGCACGTCGTGCGGCACGCTCCGGGACGTCTTCACGGCCGGCGACGCCGGGCTCTCGCTGACGCCCGGCGACCAGCACGGGTTCGTCGTCACCGGGGTCGACGTCGTCTTCCAAGGGCTCTGTCCGCAGTGCGCGTCGGCCGCCCCGGCGACCAACGGTGCTGTGGCCGCCGGGTCGGCCTCGATCCTTTCCTGAGCCAGCAGCTCGCCCGGGCCGGACGGCCCGGACCCGCCGGAGCTCCGTACCTCAGCCGCCGAGGTGGTCGGCGGGGACCTGTCCCATCCGGCCGTGCTGGTAGTCCTCGAAGGCCTGGCGGATCTCGCTCTCGGTGTTCATCACGAACGGCCCGTACCATGCGACCGGCTCACCGATCGGCACCCCGCCGAGGAGCAGGACGTCGAGCTTCGGCGCCCTCGTCTCCTGCGACCCGGCCGCCGACACGACGACGTAGTCGCCCGGGCCGAGCAATGCGAGCTGGCCGCTCTGGAGGGGCCGCCCGTCGCTCCCGACGCTGCCACGGCCGGAGAGCACGTAGACGAGGGCGTTCTGCTCGCGCGGCCATGGCACCTCGATGCGCGCACCCGCCTCGATCGTCGCGTGCACGAACGTGATCGGTGTGTGGGTGATGCCCGGCCCCGGGTGACCGGCGAGCTCCCCGGCGACGACCCGCAGCAGCGCGCCGCCGTCGTCCGAGGCCAGCAACGTCACGTTTCCGGCGCCGATGTCCTGGTAGCGGGGTGCGACCCACTTGCTGGATGCCGGAAGGTTCACCCACAGCTGGACGCCGTGGAACAGCCCACCGGAAGCGATGAGGTCCTCCGGCGGCCGCTCGATGTGGAGTATCCCGGCACCGGCCGTCATCCACTGGGTGGCGCCGTTCGTGATCAGGCCCCCGCCGCCCGTCGAGTCACGGTGCTGGAACGAGCCGTCGATCATGTAGGTCACCGTCTCGAAGCCGCGGTGCGGGTGCCAGGGCGTGCCCTTCGGCTCGCCGGGGCCGTACTCGACCTCGCCCATCTGGTCCATGTGGACGAACGGGTCCAGCTCGGACTGGGCAACGCCGGCGAACGCCCGGCGGACCGGGAACCCCTCGCCCTCCAGCCCGTGGGGCGCGCTCGTCACCGAGCGCACCGGGCGTTCCGTGGTGACGGCCTTGTCCGGTTGTGCGACTCGCGGCAGTACGAGCAGGTCTTCGACCGTTACAGCAGGCATCGCCAACTCCTCTCCCTCCGGTCGGCGGACTCCCGGCCGGCGGTGTGATCCGAACGACTCAGGTCCCCCGGGCCCGCCCCGCCATGGGCGGAGCGCCCGGGTGGACTCATGGTCGAGAACGCAGAACCCGAGCTCGTTGTTCCCCGTCGCGGCGCCGAGCGCCGGCGCAGCGCGCTCGAGCCCTCGCCGCACCGGTCAATCTGCGTCAGGAGGCGCTGCCCCAGCCGCGTTAGGTACAACGGGAACCCCGCCAGCAAGCGTGGCTCCCGTGCACCGTCACCTCCTGGCGTACGGCTGAGCGGATGGCCGGCCTCGCCCCGGACCGAGCCGGGCCACGACGGGACGGCACAGCGGACCGCAGGGCCCCCCGCCGCAGGCGTCATGCCCGTCGCGCTCGGCGTGCCGGCCGCGACCCTGGCGGGGTGGATGGCCCTCGGCCTCGTCGTCGCGACCGCCCTCGTCGTGACGACCGCGCAGCGGGACCGCCTCCCGGCGAAGGCGACGAGCTCGAGCATCGCCGCCGCGCCCGGGCGTGCGCCGCGCACCTCGACCAGCACCTCGACGACGAGCCCGCTCGCCTCGCCGACGAGCGCCGCCCCCGCCACCGCCGTCACGACTCCGACGAGGACGCCGATGCCGCCGACGACCGACGCCCCACCGGCCACCGCCCCGCCGCCGACCTCGGTCACCACCGCTTCCTCGGCTCCGATCGTCCCGGTCGAGCCGACCTCGAGGGCCGTGACCACCACGCCGGCGGCGGCCGCTCCGAGGACGACCGACGCGCCGCCGGCGCGGCCGGCGGCGTCGCGTGCGGCCCGGGTGCCGCGCCGTGCAGGGCTCGCGTCCGTCCTCGTCGCCAGCCGCTGGGCGGGTGACCTCGCGAGCCCCGGCGTGTCGTCGGCCGAGTACCACTTCACGACGGTCGGCGGCGTCGTCTCGGCGACCGCCGCCTGGTCGGGCGACCCGACCCTCCAGGTCGTCGTCGCGTGCGGCGGCAGCGCGTCCGGCGTGACGGGGACGTCCGGTCTCGCGGTGTCGGTCGTCGCCGCGCCCGGTCCGTGCACCGCGACGGTCCAGGAGCCTCCCGGCGACGAGGGTGCCGTCGCCTACACCGTGACGGCCCGTTACCGGCGCGAGCAGAGGGCCTGACGTGCGGACCCGCAGCGGGCGCCGCACGCTCTGGCAAGGAGGCCTCGCGCTCGTGAAGAGCGTCCTGCTCGTCGGTGGGGTCCCCGTCGTGCTGTCCCAGCTGTGGCTGCTCGCCCCTTCCCCGTCACGTCACTGGCGCGCCGCCTCGCTCGCGACCGCCGCCTTCGTGGACCACGGCGTCGTCGCGCTCGTCGGGCTGGCCTGGTGCTGGGCGGCCGCGGAGCTGGCGCGCCAGCTGGCGCGGGCGCTGCGCGAGGGTGGCGTCACGTCCGGCACGTCGTGGGCGTCGAGGTGGGCCGCTCGCGTGGCCGGCCTGGTGCTGCTCATCGGCGCGGGCTCGGCGCTCGGAGCGTCCCCGGCCGGCGCCGTACCCGCCGTCGCCACGGCGACGGGAGCGCCTGGGCGCGCCTCGGCGTCGCCAGCGGGCGGCGAGGCAGGCGCGGCACGCCATCCGGCGCGCGCCAGCGCCCACTGGTACCGCGTGCGGGCCGGCGACTGCCTCGCGACCATCGCCGAGCGTGAGCTCGGCAGCGCCGCCGAGTGGCCGGCGATCGCAGCCCTGAACATGGGCCGGCGCCAGCCCGACGGTCGGCGGATGACCGACCCGAGCCTCATCTACCCGGGCTGGGAGCTGGCGCTGCCCGGCGGCTCCCCCGGGGGCGCCAGCCACCGCGCGCCGGCCCGTCCGGGCGTGGCGCAGGGCACAGGCCGCCCCCCGGCGACGGCGGCCGCCACCCCGGTGTGGAGCCGGACACCCGCTCGGCTCGTGACCGACCGGCCGGCCGCCGCTCGGGAGGGAGGCGCATCCTCGCACCCGGCGCCGGGCGGCCCCCGGCGGCAGCTGGACGAGCTCGCCCTGGTCGGGCTCGGCGCGCTGGCGGCCGCGGCGCTCGCCCGCAGGCTCCGCCTCCTGCACCGGATCGGCGAGTGCCTGCGCCGGCCGGGCGAGCGCCAGCCCACCGTGACCGAACGCGCCGGCCGTGCCGAGGCCCTGCTCGGGCCGCTCGCCGACGCCCACCTGCTCGACTGGGTCGAGGGTGCGAACCGGCTCTTATGGAAGGCGCTGCGCGAGGACGGCGGCGCCCGGGCACTCCCCGATGTCCGCGTCGTCCGGGCCGGACCGGACGGCGTCCAGCTCCTGCTCGGCCGACCGATGCCGGCCGCACCCGATCCCTTCGTGGCGCTGGACGGCGGAACGTGGTGGTCGCTCGACCCGATGCTCGACCTCGACGAGGTCGAGGCGCTCGCCGCCGGCTGTGGCCGCTTCCTCCCGTGGCTCGTCCCGGTGGGCGAGGACGAAGCGGCGTCGTTCCTGCTCCCGGTCGGCCCCGGCCGGCGCCTCGCGGTGGCCGGCGAGGGCGAGCGGCCGCTCGCCGCCGTCTCGGCCATGGTGGCGGCGCTCCGGACGGTCCCCTGGGCCGAGGAGCTGCGCGTCGAGCTCATCGGCGTGCGGCCCCCCGACGCCGTCGAGCGCTGCTACCAGCTCGGCGTGTCGAGCGTGCAGGAGCTGCGGGAGCTCGCCTCGCTGCCCCACGCCGACGGGCGGGCACGGCTCGCGACGGCGTGGTCCTGCGAGCCGCTCGTGATCGTGGCGGCCGCCGAGGGCACCGTCGAGGACGTGCTCCTCCAGGGCGTCGGTCCGGTCGCCGGCATCGTCTCGCTGGGCGGATCGGGAACCGACCGGCTGGAGATCGGGACCGCGCTCGCCCGGATCGAGCCGTACGGGATCGAGCTCGCGCCGGCCACGCCGAGCGCCGAGCAGCTCGCGCTCGTCGACGAGCTCCTGGCGGGCGCCGCCAGCGAGCCCGAGCGGGCCCACGAGGCCGGGACGGCCGGGAGGTCCGACGCCGGCTGGGGCGGGCAGCGCGTCGCGCCGGCCGGGCGCCTCGCCCCGGCCGGATCCGTGGAGGTCCGGCTGCTCGGTGCCGTGCCCGAGATCGTCGGCCTCGCGGCGGCGCCGTCGCCGAAGGACGCGGCTCGCGTCGTCGAGGTCGTCGCCTACCTCGCGCTCCACGAGCACCGTGCGTCGGGCGAGCGGCTCCGCGAGGCGGTCTTCGGCCGGGCGGACCGCGCTGGCTCGCTCGGGCGCGTGCACAACGTGATGTCGGCGGCGCGTGCCGCGCTCGGCCGCCACCGCGACGGCCGTGCCTACCTCCCGCCGGCAGGCGCTGGCCCGTACCGGCTGGACGAGGCGGTGACGAGCGACTGGACCCGCTTCTGCGACGCCGTCGCCGAGGCGCGCGCTGCGGCGCCACCGGTGGCGGCGGCGCTTCTCCGGGAGGCGCTCGAGCTGGTGCGCGCCAGGCCGTGCGCCGACGCCCATGCCGGCTACGACTGGCTCGTCGCCGAGGGCCTGCTCCCGGCGATGACGGCTGAGATCGTCGACGCCGTCGACCATCTGGCGAAGCTCGCCGTCGCCGACGAGGATGCCGGGCTGGCGAAGTGGGCGATCGCCAAGGGCCGGCTCGTCGAGCCCGCTGTCCGAGACCCTCGCCCGGGACCTCATGGTCGCGTTCGACGCCGAGGGCGACCGGGACGGCGTGCGCCGCACGTGGGCCGAGCTGGAGACCTCGCTCGATCGGCTCGGGGGCAGCGAGCCCTGCGCCGAGACCCGTGAGCTCTACCGCCAGCTCACCGGTCCGGAGCCGGGGCGCCGGACGCGTCCTCCACGCCTGAGCGTACCGACGCCGGGGCGCCGGTACGATGGAAATCGTCGCCAGGGACGGCTCGAACAACGGAACTCCTTGCTCTCCGGGCCTTCTGGTGGCACGATTCGAAGAAGACGCCCGCGTCGTTGGTTGCCGCGCCCAGGCGCCGCCCGGCACGCAAGAACCGAAGAGGTGCGAACCATGAGGGTCGGCATCCCCCGTGAGGTGAAGGACAACGAGTTCCGAGTCGCCATGACGCCCGCCGGCGTGCGCGAGCTGACGTCGGCGGGCCACACGGTGCTCGTCGAACGGGGGGCGGGCGTCGGCTCCTCGATCGCGGACGACGAGTACGTGCGCGCCGGCGCCAAGATCCTCGACTCGCCAGACGAGGTCTGGGGCGAGGCCGAACTCGTCGTGCAAGGTGAAGGAGCCGATCGCGGAGGAGTTCCACCGCCTGCACAAGGATCTCGTGCTCTTCACCTACCTCCACCTGGCCGCCTCGCGCCAGTGCACGCAGGCGATCGTCGACTCCGAGGTCGACGGCCATCGCCTACGAGACCGTCGAGCTGCCCGACCGCTCGCTGCCCCTCCTCGCCCCGATGAGCGAGGTCGCGGGCCGGATGGCGCCGCTCGTCGGCTCGGCCCACCTCATGCGGCCGGGCGCCGGCCGCGGGGTGCTCATCAGCGGCGTCCCGGGCGTCCACCCGGCAAGCGTCGTCGTGATCGGCGCCGGGGTGGCCGGGTCGAACGCCGTGGCGATCGCGGTCGGCATGCACGCCGAGGTTGCGGTGCTCGACCGGAACCTCGCGCGGCTGCGCCAGCTCGACCACGACTACCAGGGCCGGCTGACGACCGTCGCGGCGACTGGCCACGACGATCGAGGAGGCGTGCCTCGGCGCCGACCTCGTCATCGGCGCGGTGCTGGTCCCGGGCGCCAAGGCGCCCCGGCTCGTCACCGACGACCTGGTCGAGCGGATGCGGCCCGGGCTCCGTGCTCGTCGACATCTCGGTCGACCAGGGCGGCTGCTTCGAGTCGAGCCGCCCGACGACCCACTCCGAACCCGACGTTCACAGTCCACCGATCGGTCTTCTACTGCGTCGCCAACATGCCCGGCGCGGTGCCCCACACCTCGACGCACGCCCTCACGAACGCGACGCTGCCCTACACGATCGAGATCGCGCAGCACGGCTGGCGCGAGGCGGCACGCCAGGACCCCTCGCTCGCCCTCGGCGTGAACGCGGTCGGCGGAGCAGTCACCTACGCGCCCGTCGCCGAGGCGCACGGTCTGCCCTCCACCGAGCTCGCCACGATCCTCGCCTGACGCAGGACAGCCGGACCCTACTGAATCCGCTGTCAACGTTGCACATCCCGACGGAATCGGTAGCCGAAGGCGCCGCGCGGCAGCTGTTCCGGCGGAACGCACGGCCCGACGGTGTGGACGCGCCGCGTCCGTTGGTGCATGCTTTCCGCACTGCGCCTCTCGGGGGAGGCCGGGGGAGGTTTGCGACAGATGACCGACGTCACCACCGCCACCACGGCGTCCGCTGAGCGGGCCGAGGCGGCCGACAAGGGGCTGAAGAGCGGTGCGCTCGGCCTGATCTCGAGCGTCGTCGTGGGGGTCGCGTCGACCGCTCCGGCGTACAGCCTCGCCGCGACCCTCGGCTTCGTCGTCGCCCTCATCGGGCTCGTCAGACGCCGATCATCGCGATGCTCGCGTTCATCCCGATGTTCTTCGTGGCGATCGGCTACAACGAGCTCAACAAGGCCGATCCGGACTGCGGCACCACGTTCACCTGGGCGACCCGGGCGTTCGGCCCGAAGACCGGCTGGGCGAACGGCTGGGCGATCGTCGCCGCGGACGTGCTCGTGATGGCGAGCCTGGCCCAGGTCGCCGGACAGTACGTCTTCTTGCTGTTCAACGCCAACGGCATCGGGGGCAATCCGAGCAGCGGCTGGGTGCTGCTCGTCGGCATCCTCTGGATCGTCGCGATGACCTACATCTGCTACCGGGGTATCGAGCTCTCGGCGAACTTCCAGAAGGCCCTCCTCGGCGTCGAGCTCACGATGCTGGTCCTCCTCTCGGTCGTCGCGCTGGTGAAGGTCGGCACCGGCCACGCGCCGATCGGGCACCTCGTACCGACGGGCTCGTGGTTCAACCCGTTCAAGACGCCCAGCTTCTCGACGTTCGTGCAGGGCCTCCTGCTGATCGCTGTTCATCTACTGGGGCTGGGACACCGCGGTCTCGGTGAACGAGGAGACGGCCGACGCCGCGAAGACCCCGGGCAAGGCGGCGGTCATCTCGACAGTGCTCCTCCTCGCCACCTACGCCCTCGTGATCTTGTCGGTCCAATCCTTCGCCGGACTCGGCACGAAGGGGATCGGGCTCGGCAACCCCAAGAACATCAACGACGTGCTCTCCCCGCTCGGCAAGGGCGTCTTCGGAGGATCAGGATTCGGGAGCTTCCTGTCGCACCTGCTGCTGCTGATGGTGCTCAGCTCGGCGGCGGCCTCGACCCAGACGACGATCCTGCCGACGGCGCGCACCACGCTCTCGATGGCCGCGCACCGGTCGATCCCGCGCTCGTTCGCCAGGATGCACCGGCGCTTTCTGACCCCGACGGTCTCGACGCTCGTCATGGGCGCGGTGTCGATCGTCCTCTACGCGATCATGAACGACATCTCCGCCGGCGCGGTGATCGCCGACTCGGTCACGGCGATCGGCATCTGGATCGCCTTCTACTACGGCTTCACGGGCTTCTCCTGCGCCTGGTACTACCGCAAGACCCTGACCGAGAGCGCCCGCAACTTCTGGATGCGCGGGGTCATCCCGACGACCGGAGGGGTGATCCTCTTCGCCATCCTCGTCTGGAGCGTGCACCTCGACTGGGGGCCCGGCTTCGGGTACACCCACTGGAAGATGCCCTTCCCGCCGCACTGGGACGTCGGCGGGGTCTTCGTGATCGTCTTCCTCTCGGCCCTCGTCGGCCTGGTGCTCATGCTGATCTCCATCCCCATCTTCCGGCCGTTCTTCCGGGGCGAGGCGCTGAACGCCAACACGCCGACGCAGCTGTCCGAGGACCCGATGGCGCTGGTGATGCCGGTCGACGGCGGGGGGCCGTCGGCGACGCTCGTCGACTGACGACCAGGCCCGCGCGTGCCCGGCCGGGTCCGCGCGGACGCCGACGGCGCAACGGCGCCGTCGGCGCTCAGCCGTCGATGAAGTGCATCACGTGCTTGATACGCGTGTAGTCCTCGAGACCGTAGATGGAGAGGTCCTTGCCGTAGCCGGAGTGCTTGAAGCCACCGTGGGGCATCTCGGCGACGATCGGGATGTGGGTGTTGACCCACACGCGCCGAAGTCGAGCTCCTTGGACATGCGCATCGCCCGGCCGTGGTCCTTCGTCCACACGCTCGACGCGAGCCCGTACCTGACGCCGTTCGCCCAGGCGAGCGCCTCTTCCTCGTCGCTGAAGCGCTGCACGGTGATGACCGGCCCGAAGACCTCGTCCTGGATCATCTCGTCGTCCTGTCGGAGCCCGTCGACGACCGTCGGCGCGAACAGAAAGCCGCGGTCGCCAACCTGGCGGCCGCCGGTCAGCACCTCGGCGTGGTCCGGGGTGCGTTCCAGGAAGCCGGAGACCCTGGCGAGCTGGTTGACGTTGTTCAGCGGGCCGAAGTCGGCGTCGTCCACGTCGATGCCGCCGACCTTGGTCTTCTTGGCCTGCTCGACGAGCGCGCTGACGAAGTCGTCGTGCACCCCCGGGCCGGCCAGCACCCGGGTGGCGGCGGTGCAGTCCTGCCCGGCGTTGAAGTAGCCGGCGACGGCGATGCCGGCGGCCGCCGCCTCGACGTCGGCGTCGTCGAACACGATGACGGGGGCCTTCCCGCCGAGCTCGAGGTGCACTCGCTTCAGCCCGGCGGCCGCGGACGATGCCACCTCCATGCCGGCGCGCACGCTGCCCGTGACCGAGACCATCGCCGGCGTGTCGTGCTGGATGAGGAGCCTTCCGGTGTCGCGGTCGCCGCAGACGACGTTGAAGACGCCGGCCGGGAGGTGCTCCGCCATCAGCTCGGCCATCCGCAGCGTCGCCATGGGCGTGGTGTCGGAGGGCTTCAGCACCATGGCGTTCCCGGCCGCGAGGGCCGGCGCCCACTTCCAGATCGCCATCATCAGCGGGTAGTTCCACGGCGTGACGGCCGCGCACACCCCGAGCGGCTCGCGCCGGACGTAGGAGGTGTGCCGTGCCATGTACTCCCCGGCGGAGCGTCCCTCGAGCACGCGTGCCGCGCCGGCGAAGAAGCGGATCTGGTCGACCATCGGCGGGATCTCCTCGGTCATCGACAGCCCGAACGGCTTGCCGGTGTTCTCGCACTCCAGCCGGAACAGCTCCTCGCCGCTCTGCTCGATCGCGTCCGCGATCCGGAACAGCGCCAGGCTGCGCTCCGACGGCGTGGCCTCGCGCCAGACGGGGAACGCATCGGCGGCGGCGCGCATCGCGGCGTCGACGTCGGCCTCGTTTGACACCGGGGCGAGCGCGTAGGGCTCACCGGTGCTCGGGTTGACGATCTCGATCACCTGCTCGGAGCGGGCGTCGATGAATGCGCCGCCCACGAAGTTCTGGATTCGCCTAAGCGACGATGAAGCTGCCACTGCCCCTCCCGGTGCGCTCGACCCTCACGCGACGAGCCCTCGGGCCCGTCGCTAGGCCCATCGTCGCAGAATTCAGCCTCATCGACAAGCGAATTCGTTGCAATGTACGCCCTGTACGACGGAATCACTTGACGAGAGCGGCTAGCCTGGCACACGGTAGTGAAGGAGGAGGTGGCCGTGGACGGTCTCGACGATGCCAACAGGGCGATCATCGAGGAGCTCCAGCGCGACGGGCGGCGCTCGTACAGCGCGATCGCGGAGGCGGTCGGGCTCTCGGAAGCCGCGGTCCGCCAGCGCGTGCAGCGCCTGCGAGAGAGCGGCGTCATCCAGATCGTCGCCGTCACCGACCCGAAGCAGGTCGGCTTCGCCCGCCAGGCACTGGTCGGCATCCGCGCCGACGGCGACGTCCGGCTGCTCGCCGAGAAGCTCGCCGCCGTGCCCGAGATCGACTACGTCGTCATCTGCGCCGGCGGGTTCGACCTTCTGGTCGAGCTCGTCTGCGAGGACGACGCACACCTCCTCGAGCTGTTGAACTCGACCATCCGCACCCTCCCCGGGGTGCACCAGGCAGAGACGTTCGTCTACCTCGACCTGATCAAGCAGACCTACACGTGGGGGACGCGATGAGCATCACGACCAATGCCGAGCTCCAAAAGGCGGCCCGCCGCCACCTCTGGATGCACTTCACGCGCCTCAGCGCGTACGAGAACCACGACGTCCCGATCATCGTCCGCGGCGAAGGTCCTTACGTCTACGACCAGAACGGCAAACGTTACCTGGACGGCCTCTCGGGGCTGTTCACCGTCCAGGTCGGCCACGGGCGCACGGAGCTTGCCGAGGCCGCGGCCAAGCAGGCGAGCGAGCTCGCCTACTTCCCGCTGTGGACCTACGCGCACCCCCGCGGCATCGAGCTCGCCGAGCGCATCTCCGACCTCGCCCCCGGCGACCTGAACCGCGTCTTCTTCACGACCGGCGGCTCCGAGGCGGTCGAGTCCGCCTGGAAGCTCGCGAGGCAGTACTTCAAGGCGATCGACCAGCCGAGCCGCATCAAGGTGATCAGCCGGGACATCGCCTACCACGGCACGACGATGGGCGCCCTGTCGATCACCGGGGTGCCGGCGCTGAAGACGCCGTTCGAGCCGCTCGTGCCCGGCGCGGTCAAGGTGCCGAACACCAACTTCTACCGTGCACCCGAGCACGGCGACGACCTCGTCGCGTTCGGCGTGTGGGCCGCCGACGAGATCGAGCGGGCGATCTTGCGCGAGGGCCCCGACACCGTCGCCGCGGTCTTCCTGGAGCCGGTGCAGAACAGCGGTGGCTGCTTCACGCCGCCGCCCGGGTACTTCCAACGGGTCCGCGAGATCTGCGACCGCCACGGCGTGCTGCTCGTCTCGGACGAGGTGATCTGCGCCTTCGGCCGCCTCGGCGAGTACTTCGGCGCCCAGCGCTACGGCTACCTGCCCGACATGATCACCGTCGCCAAGGGCCTGACTAGCGGGTACTCGCCGCTCGGCGCGCTGCATCGCCAGCGACCGGCTGATCGAGCCGTTCCTCTCCGGCGGCAAGACCTTCCTCCACGGGATCACGTTCGCTGGCCACCCGGTGTCGTGCGCGGTCGGGCTCGCCAATCTCGAGCTGTTCGAGCGGGAGGACCTCTGCGCGCACGTGCGGTCCAACGAGGAGGCCTTCCGCCAGACGCTCACGACCCTCTCGGACCTGCCGATCGTGGGCGAGGTCCGCGGGGACGGCTACTTCTACGGCATCGAGCTCGTGCGGGACAAGGCGACCAAGGAGACCTTCGACGACGACGAGTCCGAGCGCCTGCTCCGCGGCTTTCTCTCCCCGCGGCTGTTCGAGGCGGGGCTCGTGTGCCGTGCCGACGACCGTGGCGACCCCGTCATCCAGCTCGCGCCGCCCCTCGTCTGCGAGCAGCCGCAATTCGACGAGATGGCCCAGATCCTGCGGAGCGTGCTCCAGGAGGCATGGAACCTGCTCTGAGCGGAGCGGCGCCCGTGCCCGCTGAGGTACCACGGCCCGGCGTGGGCTACCGCGCCGTGTCGTTCTGGTTCGACTCGCTGCCCGAGCCGGTGGTGGCGCGCCGCCCTGCTCTCTGGCGACCTCGAGGTCGACGTCGCGATCGTCGGCGGTGGCTACACGGGGCTGTGGACCGCGTACTACCTGAAGCGGGCGGACCCGTCGCTTCGCGTCGCGGTGCTCGAGCGGGAGGTCGCCGGCTTCGGCGCCTCGGGGCGCAACGGCGGCTGGTGCTCCGCGTTCTTCGCCGCCTCATGGGCGGGACTCGCCAAGTCCGACGGGCTCGGCGCCTCGACGGCGCTGCGGCTCGCGATGCAAGACACCGTCGACGAGGTCGGACGCATCGCCGCCGAGGAGGGCATCGACTGCCACTTCGCGAAGGGTGGCACGGTCGACCTGGCGCGCGACGAGGCCCAGCTCGCACGTGCCCGAGCCGAGATCGATGAGGCCCGCCGCGCTCGGCATCGGCCCCGACGACCTGTCGCTGCTCGGCGCCGAGGAGGCACGAGCCCTGCTCGGCGCGACGCAGGTCCTCGGGGCGACGTACACGCCGCACTGCGCGGCGATCCACCCGGCCCGCCTCGCCCGGGGGCTCGCCGACGCCGCCGAGCGCCGCGGGGCGGCGATCTACGAGGGCACCGCGGCCCTGTCGATCGACGGGCGTCGCGTCCGGACCCCCGGCGGCACGGTGCGCGCCGAGGTCGTCGTCCGGGCGACCGAGGGCTACACCGCCCAGCTGCCGGGCGCCAGGCGCACCGTCGTGCCCGTCTACTCGCTCATGGTGGCGACGGCGCCGCTCTCGGCCGACGTGTGGGCCGAGATCGGCCTCACCCGCCGCGAGACCTTCACCGACTTCCGTCGCCTCGTCATCTACGGCCAGCGCACCGCGGACGACCGTCTCGCGTTCGGCGGTCGCGGCGCGCCCTACCACCTCGGCTCGGCGATCCGCCCGGAGTTCGACCGCGACCGGCGCGTCCACGACGGGCTCGTGGCGACCCTCGCCGAGCTCTTCCCGGCGCTCGAGGGGGTGGAGGTCACCCATCGCTGGGGCGGCCCCCTCGGCCTGGCCCGTGACTGGCACCCGTCGGTCGGCCTCGACCGCTCGAGCGGCTTCGCCTGGGCGGGGGGCTACGTCGGCGACGGGGTCGGGACGGCGAACCTGGCTGGCAGGACGCTTCGCGATCTGGTGCTCGGGCACGACAGCGAGCTGGGCGCGCTGTGCTGGGTCGGCCACCGGTCGCGCCCGTGGGAGCCCGAGCCGCTGCGCTACCTCGGCGTGAACGCCGGACTGTGGGCGATGAGCACCGCCGATCGGGTCGAGCGGCGCAGCGGCCGGCCGGCGCGGCGAGCCGAGTGGTTCGAGCGGCTGATCGGGCGCTGAGCCGCCGAGCGCCCGGTCGGGCGCTGAGCCCCTGAGCGCCCGGTCGGGCGCTCGGCCGCGACGCGCCTGGTGGCGACCGGCACCAGAGCGTCTCCCTCGCACGAGCCACGCCCCCCCCGGCCCGGGCGATTGACACCACCTGCTCCGGCCGAGCCACTACCGTTCCCACGTGCCTTCTCACGCTAAATCGAAGTCTGACCGTCGCGCCTTCCCATTGGGCCGCAAACAACTCCTGATCGCGGGGGCCGCCGTCATCGTGATCGCCGGGGTCGTCGTCGGCATCGTGGCCACCGGCGGCTCCAAACCCGCCGCTGGCCGCGGTGGTACCACCTCGTCGTCGTCCTCGACCGTGACGACCCAGGCGCTCCCCTCGGACCGGTGCCCGCTCACCGACCTCCCGGCGCCGGGCGGCACGCCTCCCTCACGCCCGCCGATCGCCGTGAAGATCGGCAACGAGCCCGGGCCCGACGCCGGCGGCCTCGGTGCGGCACGGCCCCAGAGCGGCCTCAACGAGGCCGACGTCGTCTACGACACCCCCGCCGAGGGCGGGATCATGCGCTACGTCGCGATCTTCCAGTGCAACGACGCCTCGCTGATCGGCCCCGTGCGCTCGGTCCGCTGGGTCGACTGGCACATCCTCGCCGAGTTCCGGGTGTCGATCCTCGCCCACGTCGGCGGCATCGAGCAGGACCGCGCCATCGTCGCCACCAAGAAGTACATCTTGAACGGCGACGACTTCTCGTACCCGCAGGCCTACGAGCAGATCTCCAGCCGGGTCTCGCCGGACAGCACGTACACGAGCACGAGCGCCCTCTACAAGCTCTTCCACAACGAGACGCCGCCCTCGCCGATCTTCAAGTACACAGCGAAGCCGCCGGCCGGCGCGAAGCCCGTCGCCTCCGTCGGGATCAACTTCTCCTACGGCACCGACGTCTTGTGGAAGTGGGACCCGACCACGAGTAGCTGGCTCCACTTCTACGGCTCCGGGTCCACGCCGGACATCGACACACTCGACAACAAGCAGGTCTCGACGACGAACATCGTCATCCAGGTCGTGCACTACACCTTCGGCCCGTACGCCGAGAGTCCCGGGGGCTCCGGCGACGTCCAGAGCATCACGACCGGCACCGGTACCGGCTACGTGCTCCGTGACGGCGAGATGATCCCCGTCATCTGGCACCGCCCGACGCTGCGGGACGCGACGACCTACACGACGACGAGCGGGACCCCGGTCGGCCTCGCCCCCGGGCGCACGTGGGTCGAGATGCTCCTCGACACGACGGCGAAGGTCAAGGGCGCCCTCACCTTCACGCCGTAGCCGCACCGCCCGGGCCGACACCGCAACGGTGCCGGTCCGGGCGGACGCTCAGCCGCCCCGGCCGCTCACGGCGCCGGCTCCCGTCGGGGCGGGCGCCGGCTGTGCCTGGCGCTCGCGCGTGCGGTACAGCGCGATCGCCAGGAAGGCGAGCGCCACGCCGCCCACGATGCTGCCCGGCACCCAGCCGATGAGGGCGCAGCCCGACCCGAAGATCACCGCGGCGACGACGGCACCGAGCGGGCGGTCCGGCACGTAGCGCGAGCCGAGCGCCCCGATCAGGGCGCCGGGGACGCCACCCACGACGACAGAGGTGGTGAGCGAGAGGTGGAACCCGCCACCGACGAGGTGCCCGAGCGCGGCCGCCCCGACGAGCGGGACCGCCTGGATCAGGTCCGTGCCGACGAGCTCCGCAGGGCCGAGCGCCGGATAGAGGATGCCCATCGCGACGAGCATCAACGTCCCCGAGCCGACTGAGGTGATCCCGACGATCGCGCCGCCGACGACGCCGACGACGAGCGTCGGCAACGGGCGCACCCCAACGGCGCTGCTCGGCTCGGCGGCCGCGCCGGCCGCCTGCCGGCGGCCGCGCTGCACGCGCCGGGCGATCGCGACACCGCCGCTCAGCAGGAGCGCCACCCCGATGGCCGGCGACAGCACGGTCTTGGCCGCCGAGGCGGAGATGAGCACGTGGGAGCCCCACCCGGCGAGGAACGCCGCCGGCACCGAGCCGGCGGCGAGCCAGCCGACGAGCGGCCACCGCACCGTGTGCCGCCGGAGGTGGACCGCTCCGGCCACCGGTCGCATCACCAGCGTCGCGACGAGGTCGCTCGAGACCGCGGTCTTGGCGTTCACCCCGAGGAACAGGATCAGGATCGGAGTGAGGAGCGCCCCTCCCCCGCTGCCGGTGATCCCCACGACCAGGCCGACGCCGAGCCCCGCCAGAACCGCGTCCAGGCCGAGATGCACCGGCACAGCTTAATCTTGATCTAACCGCTCAGCACTAGTGGATCGAGGAGTTCCAGCGGAGTGGTCGGCGACACCGGCGCCGGTCGGCGTTCCGCCGTGGCCCTCGCCGGCGCGGTAGCGCCCGGCGCAGTGGTCCGAGCAGAAGTAGACGGTCGTCGCGCCGTCGACGAGCCGGGCCGGAGCGTCGGACGTGCGCACCTGCATGCCGCAGACCGGATCGGTCGCGTAGCCGGTGCCGCCCCCGAGGCGGGCCTGGTTGCGGTGCAGGACGTATACCGCGACCGCGACGACGAGGAACACGATGTTCAGGTAGGTCGTGTAGTTCCAGGAGAGGTGGCTCGGCGCCACGTTCGGCGGCCGCTGTCCGGGGACGAGGCCGGCCGCGGAGAAGATCCCCCCCACGGCGAGCCCTCCGGCCACCATCACCGCGTAGAGCACGCCGACGAGCCGCAGCGTGAGGCGCCCCCCGTAGTACTTGCGGTAGATGAGCACCAGGGGCGCGGTGATGAGGTCGCCGAAGAGGAAGGCCACGACCCCGCCGAAGCTGATGCCCCCGTGCCACAGCGCCGCGGCGAGCGGCACGTTGCCGATCGAGCAGACCCAGCTGGCGAAGGCGATCACCGGCCCGACGAGCGCGTTCTCGAGGCTCGTCCAGAAGCCGCGACCCCGGATGAACAGGTCGGCCCACCACTGGACGGGCACGAGCACCGCGAGGAACCCGGCGACGACGTAGCCGATGACGAGCTCGCGCCGCAGCATGGTGACGTCGGCGACGGCGTAGCTCGCCGCGTCGGCCCAGGCACCGGGCGAGCGGAGCTTCGCCGCCGGAGGGAGCTGGTCGAGGTGCGCCTGCTCCTCCGGCGCGACGCCGGTGTGGTCGTGGTCGCGGCGGCGCGCTCCTCGAGGCGGCGCCGGGCTCGCGTCACCGATGAGCCGCGCAGCGCCAAGCCCCCGAGTGCCACCAGCAGGACGATCATGATCGGCCCGCCGACGAACTCCGCGGCGGCGAAGCGCCACCCGAGGAGCACGAGCAGGACGATGCCGAGCTCCACGACGAGGTTGGTCGAGGCGACCATGAAGACCGTCGCCGAGACGAAGTCGGCGCCGCGCTGGAACAGTGACTTCGCCATCGCGGAGGCCGCGTAGGAGCAGCTGGAGGAGACCATGCCGTAGCCGGAGGCCCGCAGCACCGCCGCCGGCCGGTGGTCGCCGAGGGCGCGCTGCATCCGCTGCTTGGAGACGAAGGCCTGGACGGCGCCCGAGAGGGAGAAGCCGAGCACCAGCGGCCAGAACGTCTCCCAGAACATGTAGAAGGACTCGCGAAGGCTCCGGCCGATGCCGGCGAGGCCCACCGTGGCGAGGACGGACGCGGTCGATGTGGGCGCGTCATCCGGACCGGCCGGCCGGGCGACGGCGGCGCGCCTCGGCCCCGACGGTGGCCGGCTGGTCGGCACCGGTCGGCTCACGAGCGGACGAGGCGGGCGATGGCCGCCGACGCCTCGGCGACCTTCGCCTCGGCCCCGTCGCCGCCGGCGCGGACCGCCTCGGTCACGCAGTGCGCGAGGTGCTCGTCGACGAGGTTGATCGCGACCGCCTGCAGCGCCCGCGTGACGGCGGCGACCTGGTCGAGCACCTCGATGCAGTAGCGGTCCTCGTCGACCATCCGCTCGATGCCGCGCACCTGGCCTTCGATGCGCCGCAGCCGCGCTGCGATCTGCTGCTTGCGATCCGAGTACCCGGGCATGGCGCCTCCCGACGGTCCGTGGCTGCCGCCATCTTATACCCCCCTCGGGTATTATCGACCCCCTACGGGGGCCGGCGCCCCGGCCCTGCGTGCGGCGACACGGGAACGGGCGAGCGGCCCGCCGCGCCCGACAGGCCCTCACTACGATCGCGACGTGACGGTGACGCCCGACACCAAGGACTGGACCTGGGTCCTCGGCCGGCCGTGCCCGGAGTGCGGATTCGACGCGTCGAGCTTCTCCTGCCTCGACGTCGCGGCGGCGCTGCGGGAGAACGCCGGCGCCTGGCGGCCACTGCTGGAGCTGCCCGATGCCCGCCGGCGTCCGGCACCGAGCGTCTGGTCGGCGCTCGAGTACGCCTGCCACGTGCGCGACGTGTTCCGCATCTTCGACGGCCGGCTGGCGCGCATCCTCGCCGAGGACGACCCGCTCTTCGAGAGCTGGGACCAGGACCGGACCGCCGTCGAGGACCGCTACGGGGAGCAGGACCCCGCGACGGTGGCCGGGGAGCTCGAGGCGGCGGGCGGGGCGCTCGCCGGGCGCTTCGACGAGGTCGCGCCGGAGGAATGGTCGCGACCCGGCCGGCGGAGCGACGGCGCGAGCTTCACCGTCGACTCGTTCTCCCGCTACCTGCTGCACGATCCGGTGCATCACGTCCACGACGTGACGCTCGGCCTCGAGGCGATCCGGGGGCGCCGGTAAGGCTCGGGACCCTCCCCGCAGCACGGAAGCGGCGCTGCGCGCCGGCCGCGGCAGGCGGTCCCGGGCCGGGAGGGAGCCGTCCTCTCCCGGCCCGCCGAGTTGGGCGCATGGCGGCGGTTCCCGGTCTTCATGAAGCTGCTCATCGGCACCGCCACGAACGGGGTGCGCCTCGTCGGCGATCCTTCCGGGCTGGCTGGTGTGCTGGTCGACGCGGAGGCCTCCGACGCGTTCGGCGCCGGCGGGGTGCTCGCCCAGACGCCGGCCGCGGGCCCGCTCGCGATGGCGCAGTGCGTCTTCGCGTACGGCGAGCTGATCGCCGCCCACGAGAAACCTCCGGGTCCGCGAGGGTGCCGCGGGGAGCGCCAGCCACAAGCGCAGCGTCGACCTGCCGGCGGTCCGCGAGCACCTCGAGGCGCTCGGCCGGCACCTCGGTTGGCACGGCGCCCTGTCGGCCGACGCGTTGGGGGTCCCGGCAGTCGGCGTACTACCGGCAGCGGTGCGGGATCGGCGGCCTTCTACAGCGTTCCCCGTCGCTGCAACAGGACGAAGCTGAGCCAGCCGGCGGGGATCGGAAGCCAGAACGTGGCGGCGCGGAAGAGCAGCACCGCCGGGACCGCCTCGTGCGCGGGGATGCCGACGGCGGTGAGCCCCGCCGACAAGGCCGCCTCCACCGCGCCGAGGCCACCGGGTGTCGGTGCCACCGATCCGACGGTGTTCGCCACGAGGTAGACGGCGACGGTGGCGAGGATCGGTGGGTGCGCCCCGATGGACTGGAGCGTCGCAAGCAGTGCCACCACGTAGCCGACGGTGAGCAGCAGGTTGCCCGCAATGCCGAGTAGCAGGCGGACCGGCTGGGAGATCGCTGCGAGCAGGCGGGGGACGGCATCGCGCACGTGCGGCCAGACGTGCACCGCCATCGCCCGTCGCGTCAGGGACAGCCAGCAGCGCCGCGACCACGACCACGATGCACCCGATCCCGATGAGCAGGTCGGCGCTCGGCGCGACCTTGAAGCGGCTCACTCCCGATCCGGTGAGCAGTCCGACCACGAGGAGCAGGGCGACCGTCGTCACGACGTTCACGATCTGCGAGACGGCCACCGCGGCGGCGACCGCACCCTCGGACACGCCCTGGCGGCGGAGGTACCGCCCGTTCACCGCCACGTGGCCCACGGTCGGCGGCATGGCGATCCCGACGAACGCGCTGGAGAGCTGCACGAAGAAGCCGCGGACGATCGAGAGGCGCTTCGGCACGAATGCCGCCAGGTTGAGCGCCGCGCCGAGGTAGGTGATCGCCGAGCCGAGGACCGCGACGAGGAACCACCACGGGTCCATGCGGCTGAGCGCCCCGACAAGATTCACCTTCGAGAGCTGGCCGACGAGCACGTAGGCCGCCAAGGTGACCGCGACCGCTGTCAGGACCGTGCGCCACCGGAAGCGCTCCAGCCGCATCGGCGGGGCGCTGCCGTCGGGACCGACCAGCTCGCGGCGCACCTCACCGAGGCAGCCCCTGGCGGCCCGCATCGCCGACCAGCCCCACGTGGCGAGGGCCACCGGCTGCAGGATCGCGGCCACGGCCTCCTCGTCGTCGGGCTGATAGCCCTCCCGGAACGCCTTCACGGCTTCCGAGGCCCCCGCCAACCGGCCCATGGTGGTCAGCAGCTGGGCAACGTCGAGACGACGCACCACCTCCCCGGAACCGGCCAGGGCCCGCTCCAGGGAGGCGAAACCCGCCGAGTCCGGTCCGACCAGCAGGTTCTCCGCGGTAGGTCGCGGTGGGCCACCCCCGCCCGGTGGAGCAGCTTCAGCGAGCGGAACAAGGCGACCCGTGCCTCCGGCGCGGCGTGCTCGTCGAGCGGGCAGCCGTCCGGGCAGGACATCGCCAGCACCAGCGTCTCCGGCGGCAGTTCTGCCAGCAGCAGGACCTGCGGTGCCACGACGCCGGCGGCCGCCGCGCCGTAGCTCGAGAGCGCCTGGCGCTCGAGCTGGGAGCGCAAGCTGAGCGCCTCGGCGCCGGTCGCGGCGCCGCTCACCCTGACCGAGTACCAGAGCCGGCGGACCACCCCCGACCCGCGACTGTCCCGGTTGGCGAGCGACACCACCGTCTTCGTGCCGTTCGCCAAGGCGCCGGCGAGGCGCCGGCCGTCGCCGCTCTCTGCGAGCTCCCCGATCTCCACGCCCGACGCCTTGAGCCATGCCGCGATCCTCGCGACGGTCGGGCGGACCGAGGCCACGCCGAGCGCCCAGCGCACGGCGAGGCCGATGGCCCAGCCACCGAGGATCACCCCGATCACCGCGAAGGTCGTCAGGTCGTTGAGGGCCAGCTCGGTCAGCAGCAGCGCCCCGGCGGCCAGCAGGCAACGGCGTGTCCACCTCGGCCGCCGCAACAGGTCCGAGCCCGTGAGGAAGGCGAGGAAGCCGACGGTCACCACCAGCACCGTGGCGTTGGTCCCTTTCAGCATGGCGATGGCCACGCCGCCACGGCGCGCCTGCCACGCCGCGACGCAACCGACTCCGCTGCCCGATGCGAGCGCGAACGACACCACGGCGTTCAGCGCGTCGCGTGGCGTGTAACGCAGGAGGAACACCACGGAGACGACGACGAGCAGCGAGCAGCCCAGGTCGACCACCGCGGCAAGGAAGAAGGCGAGCACCCGAGGCACGTGGTGATGAAGCCAGGTCGCCACGTCGACGGTCAGCTCGCGGGTCCCGGTCGGCAGCCCGTGCGCGAAGCCGAGCAGGACACCCAAGGCGCCGAGGGCGACGAGCGCCGTGAGCAGGTCGGCCGGACGCCGCACCCGGTCCCGGGGAGCCTGCCCTGCTTGGCCTTCCGGCTGCTGCACCACGCGCCCGTCCTCTGCTGCCGTCGACCGGTGGGCCCGGCGAGGGCTGGCTCCCTGTACCCCTGCCCGCCACCGACCGGGGCACCTGTGCCCACCTGGCCGACCATTCCGGGCCGCCGGGGGCGCACGCACCCGACCGCGTGCGCGGCGGCGCGGACACGATTACCCCGTAATCCCAGTTGAACCCTATGCGACCCCCGTCGCGGGTCTGTTCAGGCCGAGAGATCGATCCTGATGATCACGGCCGCGGGCGCCACCTTCGCCTCGCCCGGACGGGTGACGGGCCGTTGTCGATCGTCCTCGACGAGCCGACCGCCTGCCTCGATGCCCTCACGTACGCCTCGCTGCTCAGCCGGTACCGAGACGCCACGAGCCGGGCGCTCGCGACGGAACGATCACGGCGGCCGTCCCGCACCGCTTCCCCACCTGCAGGCGGCGGAGCTGATCGTGGCCTGTGATGGCCGACGGATCGCGGCAGGCGGCGACCACTACCAGCGAACAGCTACAGACGGCCAGCACGCCCGCGGTACGGTCGCCGAACAGCCGCGTGTCGCTCCGATCCGGACATCGCGACGTGCCTGCGGAGCCCTTCCTCGTCGGGGGCCAATCGCTTGTGGCAAGCTCGATCCATGCAGGTACTCGGGCTCCACCACGTGTCGATCAACGTCTCCGACGTCACGGCAGCACGCGCGTTCTACTGCGACGTCCTCGGCCTCGAGGAGCGGAAGGACCGGCCGGACTTCAGCTTCGACGGCGCCTGGTTGGACGCCGGGGGCCAACAGATCCACTTGATCGATGCGGAGGTTCCTGCCGACCTCGGCCAGCACCTGGCACTGTGGGTCGAGGACCTCGACGCCGTCGTGGACGAGCTGCGCCGACGCGGGGTCCAGGTCACCGACCCGCGCCCGGTCGCGACCAACCGCCAGGCGTTCCTCTCTGACGCGTCCGGCAACGTGGTGGAGCTGCAGGAGCTCGGTCAGCGCTGAAGCCGACATCGAGCGCCAAGTGGCGCTGCCATACTCGCCCGATGCGAAGGACTCGGGTGATGGCAGCGGCAGGACTGCTCGCGATCGTGGTGAGCACGGCGGTCGCGGGGGCGACGGCTGCGCAGCAGCCACCCGGGGTGAGGGCCGGGTCCGCTGCGACCCGGCCCCCGGTCATCCACGA
The DNA here is from genome assembly GCA_963765505.1 of uncultured Actinomycetota bacterium. Lineage (GTDB taxonomy): Bacteria > Actinomycetota > Acidimicrobiia > Acidimicrobiales > Bog-793 > DATKQY01. Next base: position 149,186 of record CAVXWO010000007.1, on the reverse strand, counting down.
GCCATTCACCCTGCTCCCCTGCGACAAGAGCACGACGATCGGCATGGAGGGTTGCTACGAGCACCAGATCGTCGCCGTGGACCATCGCATCGACCGCGAGACTGCGGTGATCTTCGGGCTGCTCGGTACCGAGAGCGCTCGACGACAGCTCGCGGGGGCCGAGTCGGCGTGGCTCGCGTACCGGGCGGCGGACTGCACGAACCAGTCGGACGCCTACGAGGGCGGTTCCGAGGCACCGGTGGCCTACGCCGCCTGCCTTGTCCGGGCCGATCGGGCACGGACCGCCGACCTCAAGACGTTCTACGGCGCCCTCGCACAGGGGCGCTCCGACGTGCCGGCATTCCCGTAGCGCATACCAAGCCGGCCCGTAGCGCATACCAAGCCGGATCGTCGGCCGGCAGCGGCGTCGCCGGCCGCCGCTACCGCGACGCGGAGGCGCCATCCGCCGGATGAGCTTGAGCGTCACTGCACGATTCCGGTGGACGAACCGTCGGCGGCCACCCGGATTTCACGGCAAGCGACGACCGAGGCTCGGCGATCGACCTGCTCATGCAACCGGACGGTGCCGGGCGCGACTCGGGATGGAGCGAAACGCGCCAGCTCGTCTGCCGGTGGCTCCCCACCACCCGGATCGAGCCCGATCCGGCGTCGGTGTGCGGGGCGCCGCGAGCATCTTCGCTCGCCGTCGGGAACCGATGGTGCGCGCGTGGATCGAGAACCAGAGAGGCCGCCGGGTAGGGTCGGCTTCGATGCGCGTCGCCCTCTTCGTTACCTGCGTCAATGACGCGATCTATCCCGACACGGGCCGCGCCGTGGTGACCGTGCTCGAGCGGCTCGGCCACGACGTCGTGTTCCCCGAGGCGCAGACCTGCTGCGGGCAGATGCACCTCAATGCGGGCTATCAGCGAGAGGCCGTCGCGCTCGGCGAGGCGCTTCGTCGAGATCTTCTCGCCGTTCGAGGCGATCGTCGTTCCCTCGGCGTCGTGTGCCGGGACCGTCGTCGAGGCCTACGCGCGCCTCGGGGAGGACGCCGGAGATCGATCGCTCGCGGACGCTGCACGTGAGCTCGCCCCGCGGGTCCACGAGCTGACGGAGCTGCTCGTCGACGTGCTCGGCGTGACCGATGTGGGCGCCGCGTTCCCCCACCGGGTCACCTACCACCCGACCTGCCACTCGCTGCGCGTTCTGCGCCTCGGCGAGCGGCCGCTCCGCCTCCTGCGCGCCGTGCGCGGCCTGGAGCTCGTCGAGCTGCCCGACGCCGAGTCGTGCTGCGGCTTCGGGGGCACGTTCGCCATCAAGAACGCCGACACGTCGATCGCGATGCTCGCCGACAAGCTCGCCTCGGTGCACGAGACCGGCGCAGAAGTGCTGTGCGCCGCCGACAACTCCTGTCTCGCCCACCTCGGCGGCGGCTCGTCACGGCTCGGCTCGGGGCTTCGCGTCATGCACCTCGCGGAGATCCTCGCCTCGCCGGCCGACACGCCACACGCCCCGGGAGCCGGACGATGAGTGGGGGCTTCAAGGACTCGCCACCGTTCCCCGAGGCCGCCCGTGCCTTCATCGCGGACAGCCAGCTGCGGACGAACCTGCGACGAGCCACGACGACGATCCGCGCCAAGCGGAACCGTCTCGTCGCCGAGCTGCCCGACTTCGGGCAGCTCCGCGAGGCAGCCGCCGCGATCAAAGACGACGCGCTCGGTCGCCTCGACGAGCTCCTCGAGGAGCTGGAGACGAACGTCACGGCGGCCGGCGGCCACGTCCACTTCGCCCGCGACGCGTCCGAAGCCAACCGCATCGTCGTCGACCTCGTCGAGCACAGCGGAGCCCGCGAGGTCCTGAAGGTGAAGTCGATGACGACCGCCGAGATCGGCCTCAACGAGGCGCTCGCCGCGGCCGGCGTGGACGCGATCGAGACGGACCTCGCCGAGCTGATCGTCCAACTCGGCGACGACCTCCCGAGCCACATCGTCGTCCCCGCGATCCACCGCAACCGCGCCGAGATCCGCGAGATCTTCCTCGAGCACATGGCGGACCGTGGCCTCGCCGCCCCTGTCGGGCTCACCGATGCGCCCGCTGACCTCGCCGCCGCGGCGCGGGCGCACCTGCGCGAACGGTTCCTCCGTGCGAAGGTCGCGATCTCCGGCGCCAACTTCGCCGTCGCCGGCTCGGGGTCGCTCGTCGTCATCGAGTCCGAGGGCAACGGCCGCATGTGCGTCAGCCTGCCCGACACGCTCATCTCGGTCGTCGGGATCGACAAAGTCATCCCGAGCTTCTCGGACCTCGAGGTCTTCGTCCAGCTGCTGGCCCGCTCGGCGACGGGCGAGCGCATGAACCCGTACACGTCGATCTGGACCGGGGTCACCCCCGGTGACGGGCCGAGCGACGTCCACCTGGTGCTGCTCGACAACGGCCGCAGCAAGGCCCTCGCCGACCGGGTCGGGCGCCAGGCGCTGCGCTGCATCCGCTGCGCCGCCTGCCTCAACGTCTGCCCCGTCTACGAGCGCGTCGGCGGCCACGCCTACGGCTCGGTCTATCCGGGTCCGATCGGTGCGGTCCTCACCCCCCAGCTCGACGGCGTCGCGACGGACCGGGTGACCGCCTCGCTCCCGTTCGCCTCGACGCTGTGCGGCGCCTGCTACGAGGTCTGCCCGGTCCGCATCGACATCCCCCGCCTCCTCGTCCACCTGCGGGCCCGCTCGGTCGAGCACCGCCAGGAACGGGGCCCGAGCGTCGAGGCCCTGACGATGGCCGTCGCGGGTGTCGTGCTCTCCTCCGCCCGCCGGCTGGCCTTCACCGAACGCGTGGGTGGCCGGGTGGCACGCGCGGTCTTCCGAAAGGGCCGGATCGTCTGGTTGCCGGGGCCGCTCGGTCGGTGGACGGCGGTCCGCGACGCGCCCCTACCGGCGCGCCGACCCTTCCGCGACTGGTGGCGCGCCGAGCACCCGATGGACGTCACTCCTGGGCCGGCGCCCGGCACGGGGTCCCGGCCATACCTCGGCCCGGCCCACGTGCTTCGCGCCCTCCTCCCGGGCTCGCTCCGATCCGGAACGTTCTCCGGCGGCGGGAGCGCAACCCCTCGGGCGCGCCATCGCCGCGAGGCAGAGCCGCCAGGTTCCGGGCGCGACGCCGTGCTCGATGCGGTTCGTCGGGCGCTCGACACCGCCCCGCCCGAGCGCGCGCCGGTCCCACGCGCGCCTATCGGGGACCTGGGGCGTCGGGCATCGCCGACCCCTTGGCGCTGCTCACCGAGCGCCTGTCCGACTACCGCGCCGAGGTGACGCGCGTCGGGGCCGGCCACGTCGCCGACGCGATCGCCGATCGGCTCGTACGGCGGGAGGGCAGGCGCGTCGTCATCCCGGCCGACCTCCCGGAGGCGTGGATCCCCGGCAGGGAGGGCCTCACGGTGCTGGTGGACACCGTCTCCTTCGGCGCCCTGGAGCTCGACGGCTTCGACGCGTCGGTGACCGGCTGCACGGTCGCCATCGCGGACACCGGCACGATCGTGCTCGACGGTGGCCCTGGCCAGGGCCGGCGCGCGCTCTCCCTCCTTCCGGACCATCTCGTCGTGGTCGTGCTCGCGGAACAGGTCGTCGCCGGCGTACCCGACGGGATCGCCCGGATCGCACCGCAAACGGCACAGACCTGGATCTCCGGGCCCTCGGCGACGAGCGATATCGAGCTCAACCGAGTCGAGGGGGTGCACGGACCTCGCCGGCTCGACGTGATCCTCGTCGAGCGCGACTGACCGACGCCGCACGCGACACGTGACGGGCGCCGGTGGTTCGAGCGCCGGCTGCGGGAGCGGCCCGGGACTACTTCTCCCGGATCCAGCGCTCGCGCCCGAACATCCGCCCGAGCCGTGCGCTGAGCGACGGGCCGACGTCTTGCAGTGCATCGACCCGGTAGACCGGGGTGCCCTCTGGGGCGGGCAGGTCCGCAGCCTGAGCGTCGGTGAGCACGGTCCGGACCTCGGTGGTCGTGATCTCGGTGATCTGATCGCGATCGACGAAACGCAAGCCGTGCTGCGTGGCGACGACGATGCCGTCGAACAGGTCGAGCTCAGGGACCTGCAGGACGTGCTCGACCGTGCCGAACGTCCGGCCCGTGGAGCTCTGCACGGGAGTTCCCACGGTGAGAGCTTCATACGAGATTGGCTGGCCGCCGGGCATGACTCCTCCGTCTCGGATCGCGTCTGTGTGAGCGTAGCCATCCGCGACTCTCGCGATTGGCTGCGCCGGCGCGCGACCGTCTCTTCGACGCAGCCTGTGGCTGCTACGCGGCGCGGACCCGTGCGTGCTTGGAGGCCGGGTGCCGTACCATGGGCTGCACGATGCTCACCGTGTAGGCCGTCGTCGCGTACTGCGACCACCACGCGTACGGGATCAGCACGATCTCGCCCCATGTGATCGCGAGGAAGCCGCGGGGCGTCCAGCCGAAGGGCACAAGCGCGTGGCCCCCGACCGCGGTGGTGGAGCTCAGGACCGGGTTGATCGTCGTCCCGATGGCGGCATTCTCGGGCAACAGGATCCCGGCGTAGAGGCCACCATCCGCCCTGATCGCCTCCTTGACGGCCGGTATGTCCTGCGGCTCGAGAAGTCGCCAGCCCCCGATGCGCGTGCCGAGCACGCCCGCCGGCCCTGCCCAGGCATGGAGAAGCTGGCTGTCCGTGAGGCCCTGCCCGCTGCCGCCGCCGATGGCGCTCCACTCGCCGAGCGCTTCGTTCGCCGTCATCGTCGGCACGGACCGCACCCGACGCTCGACGTGATCGATACGGACGATGTTCGAGACCGCGACCACCGTGCAGTCGCCGTAGGGACCGACGTTGCCGAGAGCCGGGAACGCGGTCGCGTCCGCGCCGAGCCAGGCGTCGACGGCCTTTCGGATCACCTTGTGGTGGCGCCTGATGAGTGTGACGGTGCCGAGCGGGTCGTAGGTCGCTGGGAGCGCGCCCGCCGGGCGGTCGACGGGTTCGCTGCCTGCGCTCGGTACGGCACCGGCCCGGTGGGCGGCCATCGCTGCGGCGACGGGGGAGAGCGTCGTGCTGTCGCTCGAGCCGCCCTGGTGCGAGAGCGTCGACCCAGTGGCCGGCGACGGTGGTGCCGGCGTCCCGGTCACATCGATCGTGAGCGGGACCTCGACCGAACCTGCCGAGCTCGAAGCGACGACCGCGAAGCTCTGCGGACCGGAGACGTAGTCGTCCGGCGTCCCCGAGATCGTCGCCGTCCCGTCCTGGTCGTCCCGGAAGCTCATGCCGGCCGGTACCCCGCCGGAAAGGCTGAGCGACGCCGTCGGGAAGGTCCCGGCGGCCGTCGTGACCTGAAAGCTCGATGCGACGCCGTATGCGGCCTGGAAGCTCGTCGACGAGCTGATGGCGGGCGCCTGATCGACCACGATCGTGAGCATCGTCGAGGACGAGCTGAGCGGGTTCGAGACGATGATCGGTACCTCGTATATGCCGCCGGAACCGAACGTGGGCACCCCAATGACGGCCCCGGAGGACGCGAGGCTGAGGCCAGATGGCAGCGCTGCCGACGTCGTCACGGTGGGGATCGGGTAGCCGACGAGCTGGAGCGCTGCAGACGACGGAGTGCCGGTGGCCTCGACGATCGTCGTGCTCCCGGTGAGATAGGGATTCTCATCGATCGGGACGATCGTGGAAAGCGTCGACGCGCCTTCCGTCATCGTCTGCTGGAACGTCGCCGTGATCGTGTCGGGACCGTCGGCGCTGAGCGTGCCACTCGTGCAGGAAGCGACGCCGGTCGAGGCGTTGACCGGGACCTCCGCGCACGCCGACAGCTCGCCGAGGGAGTCCGAGAAGGTGACGGTGCCGCTCACCGGCACGGGCGAGACCTGCACATCGATGTGCAGCTGCTGGCCGACCACCCCGATGGCGTCGGCCGAGCTCACCGTGAGCCTGGACGGAAGCCGACCGACCGCGATGGCGCCGGTGCCACTCGCGGCCGCGTAGTTCGCGTCTCCGCTGTAGGAGGCGCTGAGCGCGGTCTGATCCGGCAGGCGAGAGCGTGCGGGTCGTGCAGGTCGCCTGACCGGTCGAGATGTTGACGGCGACTCCGGAGCACGTGAGATCGCCGTAGGAGTCGGTGACCGTGACCGTCCCGCCGTCCGGCACGGGAGACACCTGCACGGTCAACGTCGACGTGTTGCCGACCGTCGCAGAGCTCGGCGCGGGCGTGACTGTGATCGTCGTGCCGACCTTGGAGATCCCGAGCGCGAGCGAGCCCGTTTCCGCCTGGTAGTTCGAGTCGCCCGAGTACGAGGCGGTGAGATCGTCCGTGCCTGCTGCCGGCAGCTCGCCGATTGCGCAGCTGGCGACGCCGCTGGCGTTCACCGCGACGTTCGAGCATCCCGAGAGCGAGCCGTCGCTGTCGCTGAAGGTCACGGCCCCACCATCGGGGATGGGGCTGACGGTCGCAGTCAAGGTGTCGGCCGAGAAGGCTGGCGGATTCGTCGGTGAGGAATCGAGCAGCACGGCGGTGGGTGCCGGTGAGATCGTCACTGACCCGATGAACGTCCCAGCAGTGACGTAGTTCGCGTCGCCCGAGTAGCTAACCGACGGGGCCCAAGGTCCGGCGGTAGTGAACGGCGCCGAAGTGCACGTCGCCGAATCGCCCGAGAGAGGAACCGCCGAACAACCCGACAGGAATGGCCCCGAGAAATCCATGGTGCCACCCCCATCCGTCGGCGACAGGACGGCCGTGACCGTCGCGAATTGGCCAACGGTCGGATGAGAAGGAACGATGGTGACACTCAGCGAGGAGCTGCCGGGCTGGATATTGAACGTCGTGGACCCCGAGCTCGGAGCCCAGTTCGCCGAGCCGCCGAAGTTGGCGGTGACCCTGTCCGAGCCGGCCGAGTCGTAGGACAGACTGGTGCACGCCGCTGACAGGGGCGATCCGCTCGTCGCGACGGATCCACAGTCAGAGATCTTCCCCGCCGTGTCGGAGAACGCAACCGTGCCACCCGTCGGGTTCGCGTGCGCTCCTGCGACCGAGCTCACGTTGGCCGTGAACGTCGAGGTCGCCCCGACGCTCGGCTGAGGGTCGGCGGTCAACGAGAGATTCGTCGTCCCGCGGTCGATCTCCAGCGAGCCGCCGGCGCCGCCGGACGATGCGAGGTAGTCCGCGTCCCCGAGATACTGCGCCGAGAGTGAGTCGGCGGCGTCGGCACTGCTCAGGGTGCCGGTGCTGCAGGTCGCCTGACCGGTCGACGCATTGACGGGAAGGTTTGCGCAGGAGATCTGCCCGTCGCCGTCGGTGAGCGTGACCAGTCCCCCGTCCGGATGGGGATTGACCTGAACGGTGATCGTCGCGCTCTGCCCGACCTGACTCGAGGGCGCGGTGATAGAAGCGACGAGCGTCGAGGCTTTCGCCACGTCGAGTGTCGTCGTCGCGCTGGCCGGGCTGTAGTCCGCGTTGCCGGCCCAGTCCGCGGTGACGAGGTCGTCGCCCGCACTCGGAAGCGCCGAGCTGGCGCACGTCACCGGGTCGCTGACAACCGCATCCGTGCAGCTCAGCGCGCCCGTCTGATCCGTGATCGTGAAGTTGCCGTCGAGCACGGCGGTGGACGGGCTGATGTTGACGGTGACCGTTGTGGTCTGTCCGACGCTCGCGGCCGTGGTGCTCGGGAAGAGCGACACCGAGGCCTTCGACACCGTGACGGCCGCCGTGCCGTCGGACGATCCGTAGGAGCCGTTGCCGCCATAGCTTGCCGAGATGGTGTCGGAGCCGACTTCTGTGAAGCCGCCCAGGCAGGACGAGGAGTTCGAGCCCGAGAGGGTGAGCGTGCAGCTGAAGTCGCCCCAGCTGTCGAAGACGGTGATGGTGCCGGATGTGGGATTCGGCCCGGACGCAGCCGTCACCGTGACGAGCACGGTTGCGCTGCTGCCGTAGGTCGACGCGCTCGGGATGCTCACGGTCAGGTAGGTCGGCGTCGACGCTGACGCCACGCCCGCGGGGAAGGTGATGACAAGCCCGACGATGATCAGGAGCGCGCCGACTGAGGCGCCGAGCGAGCGCCTCAGTCGGCCATGACTACGCCGCGTAGACACTCGGTACGCGGGTGCGACGTGCATCGTGCTCCGATCTGTCAACACTCACCCTATCGGTGGCGCCTCCTACGAGGAGAAATCAGCCGCATCCGGATTGGATGGTCACGGCGGTCCGAGATGGCACTACGCGCCGTAGTTCGGCACGAGAGACCACGAGATGCGGTAGATGCCGTGCCGCCCCTCACCGGCACCGCTTGCCTTGACCGCCCTCAGGACGACGCGGTTGTCCTTGAGCTGCACGCTGAGCGGCTGAAGCACGAGCACGACGTCGCGTCGCTTTACGGGCTCGATCATTCGGAAACCGCCGTGCCAAGTCGCGACGTGCTGTCGGACAACCACGCCGGCCGGCGTCTTCTTCTTGACGACCTTCGTTCCTGACGCGATGGCTCCGCTGATCGTCACCGTGGTCTTTCCCGACTTGCAGACGAGGGACAGCCCGAGACTCTTGAGACCGCCTGTCGAGGACGCGTGCTCGGTCACCGCCGACGACGTTGCCGTGCAGATCACCGTCTGATGCGTCGCGCCAGTGAGCGTCGCCCGATAGGAGTACGAGACGACTTCTGGACCTGCAGGTCCGCTGGTCGAGAGTGAGTTGCCGCTCGAGCCGTTCGTGGGGGCCGCCGTGGGTGCGGCCTGGACGACGGTTGTCGTTCCCGGCGGGTTCGCCGACACCGTGAGGCTGAAGTGCTGCTCCGTGTCGCTCCCGATGCCGTTGTGGGCGGTGACGAGGAAGGTGACAGTCCCTACGTCATCGGTCGTGGCGGTGCCGACAATGCTGCCCGTCCCGTCGCCGTTGTCCTGGAAGGACAGCCCGGATGGAAGGGCGGCCGATGTGCCGAGCTGTGCCACCGGGTAGCCGACCGTGGCGACGGAGATGTCGCAGGCCGACCCCGCTACGCAAGTCCCGGTGGAGCTCGTGGTGAAGGCCGACGTCTGGTCGACGACCATCGAGAGCGGGCGGATGATTGGCGCGATGGCGCCGTCGTCGAGGGCGAGGCCAACGCCGTAGAGACCGCCGGCGGTCGGCGTGCCGCTGATCGTCGCGGTGCCGTTGCCGTTGTCAGTCACCGTCAGCCCCGGCGGCAGCGAGCCCCCGTTCAGCGCGACAGCGACAACCGACGGGCTGCCCGACGTCGTGACGACCGTCGAGAAGGCCTGTCCGGCCGTAGCGGTGAGCGTCGTCGACGAGGTGAGCGCCGGCTCGGAGTCGATCACCACGGTCTCGGAGAGCGAGGTCGGGTTGTCGAGCGCGTCCCCCGCGTAGGAAACGGTGATCGTGTCGTTGCCGATCGCGTTCGGCGAGCCGGTCGTGCAGGTCGCGATCATCGTGTCGTCGGGGCCGGAAGACATCGGGACGGCTCCGCACCCGCTGACGAGACCAGCGGAGTCGCTGAACGCCAGCGTCCCCGGAGCTGTCTGGTTCAGGGAGGCCGTGAGCGTCGTCGTGTGCCCAACGACAAGCTCGCCCGTCGACGCGGACACGATGAGCGCCGTTGAGCGTTTGTCGGGGGAGACCGTCGACGTCACGGTGTCCGCCGCGTAGAGCGTGGTGCCGGAGTACGACGCGGTCAGCGTGTCAGGGTTCGCAGACGGGACCGTGGTCACCTCGCACCTCGCTGTCCCATCGCTGACCGGCACAGCGCCGCACGCGTCCGCAGGGATGACTGCGCCGCCGGTGTCCCCGAACGCGATGGTGCCGCCATTGACCGGCCCATCTGGGCCCGTCACGGTCGCGGTCAGCTTCATCGGTGAGCCAACCACGATCGGCGAAGGCGACGTCGTCATGACGACACTCGTGACCGCCTGGCCGATCGTCACCGGCAGGCTCGCCGTGCTCGCCTGGTAGTCCGCACTACCCGAGTACGTCGCCTGGAAGGTGTCGACTCCGGGAGCGGCGAGTGCCTGCGTGGTGCACGTGGCAACGCCGGTCAGAGGGTTGACGGGTTGCGCCCCACAGCCGGTGACGTTCCCTTCCGCCGACGAGAACGCCACGGTCCCGCCGTCAGGGCTGGGTGAGACGGTGGCCGTCAGCGTGGCCGTCGCGAGTGCCGTCGGCACGACGGGACTCGAGGTGAGTACCAGGCTCGTCGTCGCCGGCGAGGGGGTAAGGGTCAGGCTCCCGCCCGACGATGCGTACTGCGCGTCGCCCGCGAACGACGCCGCGACGACATCGGAAGCCGTCGAGGCGATCGTGGAGGTGGTGCACGATGCGACGCCGGAGGAGACGGGTACCGCGGCGCAACCGGTGATGTAGCCGTCCGCATCCCTGAACGCGACCGTGCCGCCGTCGGGCGTCGGAGAGACCGTCGCCCTGATCGTCGCCGTCGACGCCACCGAGGGCTCGACCGGCGACGCGCTGACGGCGACCGAGGTCGACGCCGGCGAGACGGTGAGCGTGACGTTCTGCGACGCGGGCGAACCTACGCCGTTCGACGCATAGACCGTGATCGGGTAGGTGCCGGCGGTCCCGAGCGCCGGCGTACCAGCGAGCGTGCCGTTCGCGGCGAGGTTCACCCCCGCGGGCAGGCTTCCCGCGGAGGAGAAGGTCGGTGTCGGTGATCCGCCGGCGGTGACGGTGAACGTGCCCCCGACGTCCGCGGTGAAGGTCGCGGCATTGGCGCTCGTTATCGACGGGGAGGTGCCGACGACCTTGATCTCGTTGGCGAGGAAGTCGGCGAGGTAGAGCGCCCCAGACGGGGATGAGGCGATGCCGGTCGGACCGCTGAGCCCGCTGGCGACCTGGTAGATGTCGCCGGCGGTCATCGAGATGCCGAAGCTGGTGTGCGAGGTCGCGGCGATCTCTCGGACGTCGCCCGATCCCGGCGTGCCGCTGTAGTCGGCCAGGAAGAGGTCACCGCTCGCGTCGGTCGCGAGGCCGTACGCCTCCTCGATCCTCGCGGCGGTCGCGGGACCGCCATTGCCGGCGTCCCCGGCGGCGGTGCCGCCGGCGACGGTGTACATGTCGCCTGCGGTCATCGCGTCGCCGAAATAGGTCCCGCTGGTCGCCGGGAGCTCACGGATCGCGCTGTTCGCCGAGTCGCCGACGAACAGGTCGCCGTTCGCGTCAACCGCGACCGAGGCCGGCAGGTCGAGCTCGGCGCTGGACGCTGGGCCGTTGCGGTAGCCGGCGGTACCGCTACCGGCGACGGTGTAAATGTCGCCGGCGGTCATGGCCTGTCCGAAGTAGGTGCCCGAGACCGTCGGGACCATCCGCACGACGTTGTTGCCGCTGTCAGCGATGACGACGTTCCCCGAGCTGTCGACGGCGACACCGACGGGGTCGTCCAGCCTCGCCGTCACGGCAGGGCCGGTATCGCCGTAGTACCCCGCGGTGCCGTCGCCGGCCAGGGTGTAGATGTCACCGGCGGTCATGTCCTGTCCGAAGAAGGTGCCGGAGGAGGCAGGGACGAAGCGCACGCGATCGTTCGCGGAATCGGCGATGACGAGGTCACCGTGCACGTCGACCGCGAGACCCTGCGGGTCGAACAGCTCGGCGTCTGCAGCGGAGCCGGCGTCCCCGGCGTAGCCACCTCCACCGGTGCCGACGATCGTGTAGAGGTGGCCGGCGGTCATGGTCTGACCGAAGTACGTGCCATCGGTGTGGGGGACCATCCGGACGAGGTTGTTCGTGCTGTCGGTGAAGTAGACGTTGCCGGTCGCATCGGTCGCCGTGGCCCACGGCCGGTCCAGCTCGGCACTCAGTGCCGCTCCCCCGTCCCCGAGGTTCCCGGCGGTGTCGGTACCGGCCACCGTCGCGAGCTGACCGGTGTAGGCGCCCGGGGGCGACACGGTGAGCACGAGGCTCTGCGTCGCGTCCGCGCCGTAGCCATTGGCGGCGGTGACCGTGATCGGCCAGCTACCCGCGCTCCCCTGTGCTGGCGTGCCGCCAAACGTCGCGGTGCCGTTCCCGTTGTCGGTGAAGGTGATGCCGTTCGGCAGCGCGCCGACCTCCGAGATCGAGGGCGCTGGATAGCCGCTGGTCGATACGGTGAAGCTCGACGGCGCTCCCGCGGCGAAGGTGACGTTGGCGGCGTTCGTGATGCTGGGCGGCTGAACCACGAGCACGCTGACCGAGCCGACCGCGGGTTCGAAGGCCCCGCCGTTCGTGCCGTCGAAGGTGACCGAGTCCGGCCCGACGTGCGTGAACGTCACGCTCACCGTGCCCTGGTCGTTGTTCGCCTGGTCCGTCGTGGTGACCGAATTGAACGAGCCGGCGCTGTCGTAGAAGTGCACCTGGTTGTATCCGGCGATGGTGTACCAGTCGTCGCCCGTGCAGGCGCCACAGCCCACAAGGGAGACGTAGCTGGTGACCGGTTGTCCGACGATGACCGTGCTCGGGAAGCCGCCATTGGCATAGGTACCGTCCACTGGCAGGGGCTCGAGCTCGCTCGCCAGGCCGATCCATGCCTGCTGGGTCGACGCCGATGCGGGCAGCGCGCCAGCGATCGACACGCCGACGATGCCGGCGAACGCCACCAGGACGGCGACGAGCCAGCGAGGCGCTCGCTGGCGCGGCGAGTGCCGGCCGCGGTACTGGCGAATGAGCGCACGCGCGCGCCACGTCGAAGCGGGGTGCATGGATGGCCTCCTCTAGTGCAGAACTGGCAACTTGGGAGGCCGCCGGGAACGGGGTTACGAGGACCCCGGCACCGACCCGCGGGTCAAACGACCGGCGGCGATAGATGACACTGCGGAGCATAATGCTACGGCCCGCGGTGGGAAAGACCCCAGTCGCGACCTCGGGGGCGACATCGACCCGTCCCCCGGCCCGGCGCCGGCGACGACGAGGACCCCTGGCGTTCGTGGCCGCCGTCGCCTTCGGGCGTCGCTTGTACAGTGCGTCGCGTGCTTGAGATCCTCGACTGTCACCACCACGTCGGCGGGGTCGGCGGAGCCCTCGGCGAGGAGACCTCGGCGGAGATGCCGCTACGCGCCGAGATGTCCCAACGGCTGGCGATCATGGACCGGGACGGGGTCGCCCAGGCCTGTGTCATCCCCGGCCACGGCTACGAGCATCCGAACGGCATCGCCGACACGAGACGCGTGAACGACGGCATCGCGGCCTACCGGGACGCGCAGCGCGATCGCTTCCCAGTCGCCATCGGGATCGTCGAGCCGACCCACGGCGCGGCCTCGCTCGCCGAGCTCGATCGCTGCAGGCACGAGCTCGGCCTGGTCGGGATCAGCCTGCACGTCCGCTATCAGGGCGTCAGCCTCGATCATCCGTGGGTGCTTCGGTACGTAGGGCACATGGCCGAGATCGGCCTCGTCCCCTTCCTTCACGCCTTTCCCGACAGCGTGGAGGAGGCCCTTTGGAAGGTGGCTCGCCTCGGGGCGGCCCACCCGGAGACGCCCATGCTCGTGATCGACGGCTTCGCGTCGGTCGAAAGCGCGAAAGAGCTCTTCGACGTCGCCGAGCGTTGCGAGAACCTGCTCTTCGACACGTCCCTCGCGATGCTCGAGGAACAGGTCGAGAGCTTCGTCGAACGGTTCGGTGCGCACCGCGTCGTGTTCGGTACGGACCTCTACTCGCCTCCTCACGGGAGGCGGATCAGCCCACTGCTCCCCATCCTCCTCACGGCCGGCTATCTCTCCGAGGAAGAGAGGGCGCTCGTACTGGGGGGAAACGCTCGCCGACTGCTCGGCATCGCGCCCTAGCGCCTCCTTCGCCCGTGGAGAAGGCCTCGGTCCGCCGGCACGCCATCGACGCGCCGCCACTACGACACCGTGAGCAGCCGGTTCCGGCGATCTCGGACCTCCTCCCCCGAGAGCAGGCCCGAGCGCACATCAGCCCGGATGGCACCGCCTGAGCCACACCGAGATGTGTTCCGGTTCGAATCCGCGGTGAACCACGACGAGGAGATCGCGCTGCACGGCGTCGAGGTCGATCGCTTCGCGAAGGGCGCGCGCTGAACGCGGCGATCGTCGCGTCTGCGTCGTAACGGGCGCGGCAGCGCGCCGTGGTGGAGGCGTTAGTCGAGGACCGAGTAGAGGCTGGCGACGCCTTGCAGGACGAGGAACGCGGCTGCTCCGAGCATCGTCCAGCTAATCGGATTCCGCGGCTGGCGTGCCGCGAGCAGTGCGCCGACGACGGCGAACGGGAGGACCGCGACCACCTGTCCGATCGTGGACCCCGCGGCGCTACGGGTCGCGATGCCGAGCGGCACGGCGGCGCCGAAACCGAGCGCCACGACGAGGGTCAGGAGCCCGATCGCGACAGAGAGTGAGGCCAGACGTGACCACCCGGTTCTCGCCGCTGATGTCGTGCCCATGCGCCCCTCCGACGAGGAGGACCGTACGGTCGAGGCGTTCCGAGATCGTCTCGGCGGCGTCGCGCGCAGCGCCGCAGTTCGCGGCCGGGCGGGCGCTTGTCGGACCGCCGCGGCTACCGCCGCGTCGGGCGGTGCACGACGCTCGGCCGGAGATCCGGGAGGGCGTCGGCGAGCTCGGACCCTGCCGGCTCCGACGTCCTCGCCCCGCTCACTGCGGTGGACCCGAGGCGAGCTGCACGGTGACGGTGTGCTGCTGGCCCGAGGAGTCCACGTACGTGAGCGGCACGGACGTTCCTGGCTTCTCGCTCTGGATGATCGTGGTGAGCGAATCGGACGACGTCACGCTCGCGCCGTTGAGCGAGGTGATCGTGTCCCCCGCGACGAGCCCCGCCTGCGCAGCAGGAGAGCTCGGGACGACCTCCACGATCACGGCGCCCGAGGTCGAGGAACCCTGGCCGGTGCCACCGACGCCGAAGCCGCCGCCAAATCCGCCGGAGCCGCCAGAACCCTGGACGTCCACGCCGAGGAACGCCGTCGCGCCGATGTGCACCGTCGACGATGCCGAGCCGGCCTCGATCAGCTTCGCCGTGCTGAGCGCCTCGTTGATCGGGATCGCGAAGCCCTGCGTCGCGGACGACCCGGACTGCTGGAACTGGAAGCCCGCGGAGGCTGCCGTGTCCATCCCGATGACCTTCCCGCTGGTGTCGACGAGCGGGCCCCCTGAGTCGCCCGGCTGGATGTCGGCGTTCGTCCCGATCAGGTCGGTCAGCTGCTCGGAGCTTCCGTCCCCCGAGTCGCTCGCGGTGATCGACTGGTTCAGGCCCGTCACCGAACCGCCGGCGTAGCTCGGCGTGCCGCCCGTGCCGCCGGCGTTGCCGATCCCGACGACCGCTTCGCCGACATGGACGCTCGAGGAGTCACCGAGGCTGACGGTCTGCAAGCCGGAGGCATCCTTGAGCTGCAGCACGGCGACATCGAGCGAACGGTCGTAACCGACGACCGTGGCGGAGTAGGTCTTGTTGTTGCCCACGTCGGTGACGCTGATGGTGGTCGCACCTTCGATCACGTGGTTGTTCGTGAGGACCTCACCGTTCGAGGTGAGCACCATGCCGGTCCCGGCGGCCTCCTCGTTCTGGTAGCTCAAGGTCGTGTTGATGTCGACGAGCCCTGCGTCGACCCCCTGCGCGATGGAGGCGGCGTCGGTCGGTCCACCGGACGCGGCCGAGCCCGACCCGGAGGAGCCGGAGCCGAAGCCGCTAGAGCCGGAGCCGGGGAGCCCCGAGCCGCCGCTGGGGCCGGTCGTCGACGGGGTGGTGAGTGACGACGACGGGCTCGGCCGCCACGCTACGTGACCGAGGATGACGCCAGCGCCGGCGATCACGAGGGCTTCGGCCGCGACGGCGACGACCAGCAGGCGCCTTCCCCGCCTCGGTCGTGGGCGCTCCCCGGAGGGGTTTGCGCCCGTCGGCGCTGCGGAAGGCGAGTCGCTCGGCTGGGAGGGCGTCCATCCGTTCGGGTCGGAGGGGGTCCATCCGGTTTGATCGGTCACAGGGGTCCTCCAATCAAGACCAAAGCTGGTGTGCCGGCCGTCGCGTGCTCAGCGGGAAGACCCGCCTCCCGGCACGTGCCGGCCCGGCCGGCGGGGATCACTGGGCCATCTCCGCCGCGAGCGGAAGCAGGCCGAGTCTTTGGAGCCCGCGCGCTTGTAAGTGAGCATGGCGGAACATCTCGATACAGAGGACGAGCAGCGCGACGCCGAACACGCAGTAGACGTAGAAGATCGGCGTCAGGCCGGCGGAAATCTGGAGGTGCGCCTGGGCTGCCTGGCTCGAACTGATGCCGAAGGTGCTCGGGCCGGGTGGCGTCCCGAGCTGAACGATCGCCGACACGATCTGCGATCCCGAGCGCGACGAGAGTGCCGGCGAGCAGGGCGGCACCGACCAACATGGGCTCCCACAGCACGGCGAGGATCGTCAGCACCACCATGAGGATCATGATCACGAGATTCGCGGCGATGACCGGCGCCGGGTTGGCGAACACGTTGCCCGCCGTGAGGCTGGTCGTCTGGCCCGTCGCGGCCGCGAACAGGTGGTAGCTGTCCCACGCGGGGGCGAACGAGACCGCGAGCCCGATGCTGAGGACGGCCGCCACCCCGACGAGGAAGGGTCTGCGCCAGGCCGGCCTGCCGAGCGACCGGTCCCTACGGAGCAGGACGATCGCCCCGACCACACAGCCCTCCGTGCACAGCAGCCAGCCGAGGAGGCCGAGGACGAGACCGGCACCGGCGATGTGGCCTCCTGAGGAGATGACCTCGCCAAGGTCGCTCAAGTAGAAGCCGAACGCCATGGCGCTGAGCCCCAACCCGAAGGCCGCCGCCACGCGGCTCAACCCGCCTCCAAGCAGCGCCATCACCACGACGACGCTCCAGCCGGCGAGGAACAGCACGTGCTCGACCAGCTGATCGGGTGTCCCACGAGCGCGACGCCGTCGAGATAGGAGGGGAACAGGCTGACGACCCCGAGCACGACGCCCACGACTAGGAGCGCCAGTGCGCCCGGTGAGAACCGCGACCTCGTGGTCCCGGTCTCGACCAGACCGCCCTCAGTCTCGACCAGACCGGCGGGCAGCTCTGTGCCGGCCTCCAGCTCGTTGAAGCGTGACCACGCCCGGTACCAACCGGCCGCGGTCCTCGGCCAGCGCTCGACCAGCACCAGCTCAGCGGAGCGAATCTGCCAGACGCCAAAGAAGTCCTCTCCCCGACCGAGTGCAAACCGCCGTGCCCGGTGGGAGATCACTACCGACTCTTGCATTCTGCCCGTTCTCCATCTCGCGCCAGTCGCGTATCGGTCACACCCGAGACCCGGTCGTGCGCCCGGTGACCGAGCACACGATCAGAAGCCTCGCCGTCGACGCTAGGAAGGCGGTCTGCGGTGAGGCTGGGGCATGTCTGTGAGTTCATTGTGAATCGCGCGCAATGCTGCCAGCTCGATCGCCGTCAGCATCCGCGCCCCGGCCGGATGACCGTCAGACGCGCAGCATCGCGGCGGGCCGACAGCCGCCTGGCCTGCATGTTTCAGAGCAGGGACCGGCGTGGCCGACGACGGGCGCGGCTTTGTACCCGAGGCGCTCGACGAGCTCGACTCGGGGCATCTCGGTCTGCTCGGCATGCGGAAGCGGACGAGGCTCCTCGGGGGGCACCTCGAGGTGCGCACCGCCGCCGACCACGGCACCGTCGTCGAAGCGACCGTACCGCTCGGCTTGCCTCGCCCCGAGCGTGGCGCCGTCGCTCCCTGACCGGTGCTCGCCGGGGACCTCCATCCGCGAGAGCGGCCGCGCGCAATGCCGACAAAAGGGCCTTCGCCCCTATCGCAGGCTAGGGACGATCCGTACACCTTGATGATGATGGAGGTAGAAGGCGAAGCGACGGCGCCTGAGGGACGAAGAGGAGCGCTCTTCCTCGAGGACTTCGCTGATGTGTCGCGCCCGCTCGAGGCGGTACGGGAGCGATTCGCCGGCGACGGACGATGGCTCGCACCGCTCGTAAGCGCGGCCGAGGAGGACGGGGAGGCGCTCTACATGCGGATCGGACCGTCGTGGGGCGCCGGACGGGTGGCCCGGGAGGTCCGGGTGACCCTCGGGCCGCATCATGACCGGGGGGACGCGCTCGTCGTGCCCCTCGCTTGGGAGCCGAGCGGGCTGCCTGGGCTCTTCCCCGTGCTCGACGGTGATGTGGAGCTCGCCCCCCTTGGCCCGGACCGCTGCCGCCTCACGCTCTCCGCCTCCTACGTACCACCTCTCGGGGAGTTCGGACGTCGGCTCGACCACGCCCTGCTGCACCGGGTCGCCCGGTCGACGGTGCGCTCCTTCCTCGCCCGGATGGCAAAGAGCCTCGAGGATGAGAACCCCCGCTGACGACCCGGCGACACCGGCGCCGCCCGACCACCCGGACGAGGTGCCGGGCTCCCGCCGAGCCTGAACGCCGCACCGGAAACTCACTTCGCGCACCGAACGGGGCCGGCTTCAAGGTGAACGCGCGCTTGTGCAGGTATGCCATTGGACCTAATGTTGACTTGACCAGTCAGGATTAATCATCCAGTGCCCGGGGAGGAAGCGCGATGCGCCATCGGATCCTCATCGTCGGGGGTGGCAGCGCGGGCATCAGCGTTGCCGCCCGGTTGCACCGGGCCGGCGAGGAGGACGTCGCCCTCGTCGAGCCGTCCGGCCTGCACTACTACCAGCCGCTGTGGACCCTGGTGGGAGGGGGGTACGCCTCCCTCGATCGCACGCGACGCCTCGAGGCTTCCGTCGTGCCGCAGGGGGTGCGCTGGGTCCAGGACGCCGCGGTCGAGCTCGACCCCGAGGCCCGCCTCGTCGCGACGGCGGGCGGCGCCCGGATCGGCTACGACCTGCTCGTGCTCTGCCCCGGCCTCGAGCTCGCCTGGGACCTCGTGCCCGGGCTCGCCGAGGCGATGGCGACGCCGCATGCGGCGTCGAACTACACCGCCGAGCTCGCCCCGAAGACCTTCGAGCTCGTCCGGCGCTTTCGCGGCGGCGAGGCGATCTTCGCCGCCCCGGGCTCGCCGATCAAGTGCCCGGGCGCCCCGCAGAAGGCCGCCTACCTCGCCTGCGACCACTGGCGGCGCACCGGCACGCTCGCACGGCGGGTGACGTACGCGACCGGCGCCGGCGCGATCTTCGGCGTGCCGGAGTTCGCCCGGGTGCTCGAGGGCGTCGTCGAGCGGTACGGGATCGAGACCCGTTTCGGCCACGAGCTCGTCGAGGTCGACCCCGACACACGGGAGGCGACCTTCGAGACGACCGGCCCGGAGGGGAAGGTGCGCGAGGCGCTCGGCTACGACCTGTTGCACGTCGCCCCACCCCAGACGCGCCCCGAGGTTCGTACGCGAGAGCCCGCTCGCGGGCCAGGACCCCTTCGGCTGGGTGCCCGTCGATCGCCATCGGCTCGTCCATCCGAGCTTCCCGGAGGTCTTCGCCCTCGGCGACGTCTGCGATGCCCCGACGTCGAAGACCGGCGCCGCGATCCGCCGTCAGGCGCCCGTCGTGGTCGCCAACGTGCTCGCCACCTTGTCCGGACGCGAGCCCACCGCCCGCTACGACGGTTACGCCGCCTGTCCGTTCACCACAGCCCGGGGCAAGATGCTGCTAGCCGAGTTCGACTACTCCATGGCGCCACACCCGACGCTCCCGGTCATCGACACCCAGCGCGAGCGCTACGACATGTGGCTCCTGAAGCGTTACGGGCTACCCGCCTTTTACTGGAACGTCATGCTGCGCGGGCTCGGGTGACGCCGGCCGCTCCCAGGCTGCTCCTCGAGCGCTCGGGCGAGGTGGCGGAGGAAGGCGCGAAGCGTCAGACGAGCCAGGCGTTCGAGCTCCGGAGCGGTGACAAGGGTGCCAGCGGCGCCCTGGCGCCAGCTCCCCTCGACCCGCACCTCGCTGCGCTCGGCGTCGACGGGGACCACTGACACCTCCGCCTCGAGGCGGCTGCTCGCGCCCGGGGAGGCGAGCTGCCAACTGAGCAGGTAGCGCGCCGGCCCGGCGGTCGCGGTGTTCGGGCCCACCGGGGCGAGGGAGGCCTCGACGACCGGGGCCGACCGGCGATGGGACCTCGGCGGCGCCTCCTCAGCGACACCGAGCGCGCCTTCCTCGGCGGCACTGGCGACGAGCGCGCCGAGGACACCTGCAATCCGAACGATCGCGGTGTGCAGCGCGGCCGCGGCGAGTTCGACCTGGACGACGTCGGAGACGCCGACCGCGATCGGGTGCGAGCGGTGCGCGTCGGGGGGAACCGCGTAGGTACCGGCCTCGATGGCCGCGTCGCGCGCCGCCACCTCGGCGAGGGTGGTCCTCGACAGCAGCTCGCGCAGCCCAGCGGTTGCCTCGGCCCAGGTCTCATGCACCGGGCACACCGCCTCCCAGCGGCACGGTCCCTCCCCCAAGGCGCACCGCTCCGCGCAAAGCGGGCCCTCGGCCGCCTCGATGACCTCGAGCACGCTGATCTCCCTCGGCGGGCGGGCAAGCCGGTAGCCCCCCTCGCGCCCGGCCTTCGAGGCAGCCAGGCCGGCGCGCACCAAGTCGGCAAGGATCCGGGGGGCGAAGGTCTGAGGCACTTCGGTATCGGCGACGACCTCGCGGATCTTGCGATGCACGCCCTCCTCGAAGGCCCGGGCGAGCGAGATCGCCGAGCGCATCGCGTAATCGCCGCGCTTCGACAACGTCATGTCCATGACTGAAGGTCCACTCCTTCACCGAGCGACCCTGGAGACCCTACCGCCTCACCGTGGACCTGGACTGGGCTCGGTCGCGCCGGTGGCGCGGCCCCTTTGAACTTTAGTGATTCCATCTACGTTGAGTTATCAAGTTGACGTACTGAGTTGGCGTCCGTCAGACTCGGCCATCGCATGACTGGGAGACGAGGAGGCGCGATGGTGCCTGAAAGCCCCGAGGCGGCGCGGCTCCACGTTCCTCGCTGCCGTCAGCGTCATGCAGTTCGGGCCGTCGGGTGGCGAGACGCGTCGTCGCGACGCCGCCTTCGCGGGAGCCGCCGGTGAGCACCGGGATCCTGGGGACCGAGGACGTGCTCGCCTTCCTCGACGAGGTGGCCCACCTCGTCGCGGTCGAAGTCGACCGAGGCGCAGCAGTCCCGGCGGGTCGTGCTGTGCCACGACGGGGCCGGCAGCGTGCCGGTGGCGGTGAGGTCGCGCGGACCCCTCAATCAGGACCTCTACCACCATCTCGAGCTGCTCAGCGTGGCGGACCGGACGGACCCGACAGCGGTGGTCGACAACTGCTCGCTGGCCCGGTCCTTGACGCTGTCAGCTCGAGGTGTTGGTGCCGCCCCGAAGATGCGAGCGGTCATCGGTGATCGAGCGCCCGGTTGACCAGAGCGTGGATTCGCTGTCGTCAGAGGAACTCGCGAGCCGGGCCGCGGTGCACGATGGAGCATCCACCGCGCGCCGTGACGTCCCACCGCCACCGTCGCACCTCGCGACTCCCAATGCCTCCTTCCGTGCCGAGGTACGGACCGAACATCGCTGGGGAGCCTCCCGCTGCCGCATCCATCGGAT
The DNA here is from genome assembly GCA_963765505.1 of uncultured Actinomycetota bacterium. Lineage (GTDB taxonomy): Bacteria > Actinomycetota > Acidimicrobiia > Acidimicrobiales > Bog-793 > DATKQY01. The sequence goes on along the minus strand of CAVXWO010000007.1, from coordinate 127,758 downwards.
CGGCCCCGGGTGTGACCTCAGCACCGATCGGGCGACTCCGCTCGATGCCGTGCGGATAGGACCGCGCCACGACGGACGATCCCGTCGGGGCGCGCCGTTCAAGTCGTGCCGGCGACGGCGAGCGCGAACAGCGGGATAGGTCGGTGCCTGCCTCGCCTGATCGAGGGTAGGCGTGAGATGACCGTCGCCAGCTCCGGTCGCTCGTCGTCTGCCCAACGATGGCTGAGGGTGCTCGCAGTGACCACGCTCGTCGCGACCTACCTCCTGATCGTCCTGGGCAGCACCGTCCGGGTCACGAACTCAGGGATGGGCTGTCCGGGATGGCCGCTGTGTTACGGCCAGATCGGCCCGCTCGACCAAATTCACTCACTGCTCGAGCAGTCGCACCGCTACCTCGCGTCGGTCGTCACCCTGCTTGTCATCGCGCTCGCTGCGTCCGCTTGGCGCGCCGGTCCGGCCGCCCGGCACGTACGACCACCGGCGTTCGTCGCCGCCGGAACGATCGCCGTGCAGATCGTGCTTGGTGCCGTGACAGTCGTTACCCACAACTCGCCACCCACCGTTGCGCTCCACCTCGCCGTGGCGCTCATATTCCTCGCCGTCGCAACGCTCGCGGCGGTCGCCTCATTTGTCCCGGCCGAGGTCAGCTGGGCGCCGCTCCGACCCGCGAGGCCGATGGCCTGGGCGGCGGTTGGCGGCTTGTTTCTCGTGATGATCTCCGGCTCGCTCGTTGTCAACGGCAACGCCGAGGCCGCCTGCAAGTCCTGGCCCCTCTGCCTGGGGAGCCGAGCGGCCGGTGGACTCGTCGCGCTCCAGCTCGCCCACCGCGCCGTTGTCCTCGTGGGCGCTGGACTGGTCGCGATGTACCTCGTCACTGGTCTCCTCCGGCCGTCGTCGCCGGGTCCTGAGACCATCGTGAGCGGCCCGGGCGCGATCCGCTGCGCGTCACAGGTCTGGGACTGTTGGTGGGCGAGGTGGCCGCCGGTGCGGTGACGGCCCTGCTCGGTGCTCCCGAGGCAGCTGAGGACGTCCACCTAGCAATTGCCGCGGCACTTTGGGCCGTCGTTGTGGCCGCGGCGCTCCGCTCGAGCCTGCCGACGATCGGCGAGAAGCGGCGCGGATCGCGAACCGACGAGACACCAGTTCTTTCGCCGCAAACGTGACCTAGCGTCCTGAGTTCTGCATCCGCTCGCAACATCTGCCGAGCGAGGCGAGGATCTGCTCCGCGCTCTCGTGCCAGACATCGGGGCGGGGGTCCTCGTTCCAGGTGGCGAGTCAGCTATCGCGTCAATGCCCACACGAAAAGTCTGCCGGGCATCTCACTACTGCTGTCAACCAGGGTGGGCCGTACAGGACTCGAACCTGTGACCCCTTGCGTGTCATGCAAGTGCGCTACCAACTGCGCCAACGGCCCGTAGATCAGGAAGGCTAGCACCCGCCCCCGGCTGCGGACGCGCCGCTCGGGCACGGCCCGTTCGCCCCGGCCGACGTCGCGACGGCCGGACCTGGGAGGTGTCGGTAGGATCTGCGCCGTGCAGACCCTCCCCTCCCCGGGGCTCGCCGGGTCCACTCCGTCGACGTCAGGTGGGTCAGGTGAGCGCCCGGGGGCACACAGCCGTGGGTCGCGCCGGAACGTCGGGGCGTGGAGCTCGGCGGCCTCGGCCGTCACCGTCCTCATCGTCGCCGGCGTCACCGCGTTCGTCATCGCCCAGATCCGGCCCGGGCTGATCTTCGGGCCGAACATGGACGTGGGCGGCGACAACGCCGCCCACGTCGTCGCCGTCTACTACTTCATCCACCACCTGCTGCCCCGGCTCCAGCTCAGCGGCTGGGACCCCCAGTGGTTCGGTGGCTTCCCGCTCTACGTCTTCTACTTCCCGCTGCCCGCGGTGCTCATCGCGGCCTTCTCGTGGGTCTTCGGCTACGCGGTCGCCTTCAAGGTCGTGACCGTCCTCGGCGTCGTGCTGATGCCCGTAGCGGCGTACACGTTCGGCCGTCTCGCCGGTTTCCGGCGGCCGATCCCGGCCCTCATGTCTGCCGGCATGCTGCCGTTCATCTTCCTGTTCGCGCCGAGCATCCCGGGCGTCAACGTCTCGTGGAACATCGACGGCGGCACCCTGGCGTCGACGCTCGCCGGCGAGTTCTCCTTCACCCTCGGCGTCTCGGTGGCGCTGTTCTTCCTCGGCGTGTACGCCTACGCGCTTCGGACCGGGCGCTTGCGATGGCTCGCCGCCCTGCTCTACCCGGCGACGCTGCTGTGCCACGTCGTGCCGGCGATCTTCGCGGCCGCGGCCGCCGTCGTGCTCACCGTCGCCGTGTGGAGCAGGCGCGCCCTCGTGCACGTCCTGCTCCCCGTCGGGCTGGTCGGCGGCCTGCTCTCGGCCTTCTGGCTGCTCCCCTTCGGCGCCTACCTGCGCTACTCGTCATCGATGAACTACTCGCGGGTCGGCGACGCGTGGCAGAACCTCATCCCCTTCAACGGCGAGCAGGCCGTCCAATGGCTGGCGCTCATCGGCCTGCTGCTCGCGATCTGGCGCCGAGAGCGGATCGCCGTCGCCGTCGGGCTGCTGGCGCTCGGGGCGCTCGGCGGCTTCCTCTTCCTGCCCTCGGGCCTCGTCTACAACGGACGGTGGCTGCCGTTCTGGTTCCTCACCACCGCGCTGCTCGCCGCCTACGCCGTCGGCGAGCTCGGGCGGACCCTGTTCGCCGCGTTCCGGCGAGAGCACTGGCACCCCGTGGCGACCGGACTCGTCGGCGGCTTCGCCTCGATCATCCTCATCGCCGGCTGGCTCGGGGTCCTCCCCTTCTACCCGACGCCGGCCGCCAACCGGAACCCGGTGACCGGATGGGTCACCTGGAACTACACCGGTTACCAAGGAAAGCCCGGCTGGGGCCAGTTCACGACGCTCGTCTCGATGCTCGAACGCGCCGCGAAGGTGCACGGCTGCGGGCGGCTCGACTACGAGTACTCGCCGAACACGACGGCGGCGTTCGGCTCCACGCTCGTGCCGATGTCCTTCCCGCTGTGGACCGACGGCTGCATCCAGTCGGCCGAAGGCGTGTACTACGAGTCCTCGACCTCGAACCACTTCCACTTCCTCGATCAAGCCGAGCTCTCGCTGGCACCCTCGAACCCGGTGGTGGGCCTCAACTACTCGAAGGTCCCGAACGTCCCCGACGGCATCCGGCACCTGCAGCTCACCGGGGTGAAGTACTTCCTCGCCAGCTCGCCGACGATCGAGGAGGCGGCTGCGGCCGACCCGTCCCTCGTTCGCGTCGGCTCGAGCTACGAGTCCGCCGACGTCGTCGACCGCACGCAGGGCTCGCCGGAGCCGCCCTCCAGCTCGACCTTCTCCTGGGTCCTCTACGAGATCCGCAGCTCGCCGATCGTCCAGCCGCTGCGCTACGAGCCGGTCGTCGAGGCCGGCATGTCGAAGGTCGGCTGGCAGCAGATGGCCGAGTACTGGTACCAGCACGAGCAGTACTGGCCCGTGCCCGTCGTGAGCTCTGGCCCGGCGAACTGGCCGACGGAGCCGCAGGGCTCGGTCGTCGGCACCGCGGGGTCCGTCCCGGTCCCGAAGACGACGGTGAGCGACGTGAGGACCGGCGACGAGAGCATCTCGTTCGACGTCACCCGCCTCGGGGTGCCGACCCTCGTGAAGGTCCCCTACTTCCCGAACTGGCAGGCCAGCGGCGCCACCGGACCTTATGAGGCGACCCCGAACCTGATGGTGGTCGTGCCCACCGCGCACCACGTCGTCCTCACCTACGGCACGACGATGGTCGACTGGCTCGGCCGCACGGGCACGATCGTCGGCATCGTCGGCTTCGCCGCCCTCGCCATCGCTCCCGCGGCGGTCGGGCTCGGAACCGGCACGGGAGTCTTCCCCGACCGACGTCCCGGCGATCCCGAGCCGTTCCTCCCCGGGGGCGGCGAGGGGATCGACGACGCCGGGCGCGACGGCGAGGGCGAGGCCCGCGGCTCGGGCTGGACGGGCACGGAGCCGGCTGGCCCGGGCGGCGCCGGGGTGGGGCAGCCGTACGCCGACGACGTCGGCGACGAGCTCGGCCCGGGACCGTGGTACGAGGACCCGTCGGCCCCGTGGGGCTACCCGCCGCCGAGCACCGATCCGCGGGGCTTCCCGCCGCCGAGCAGCGACCGGGAGGACCCCGGCACGTGACCACCTGGCGCCCGCCCGAGGGCTCGGCGGGAGCGGGCGCCGCCGGGTCCACTGCGAGCGGGGAGATCGCACCGGGCGAGGGCCGACCGTACCTCTCGGTGATCCTCCCGGCCCACAACGAGCTGATGCTGCTCGGCTCGACGGTGACGAACCTCGTATCGGGCCTCGACGCCCGCGGCCTCGACTACGAGATCCTGGTCGTCGAGAACGGGTCCCGTGACGGGACGCTGCGACTGGCGCGCATCCTGGCCGCGCAGATCCCCGGGCTTCGCATCCTGACACTGCCCGTCGGGGACTACGGCGCTGCACTGCGGGCCGGCTTCCTCGCCGCGCGCGGCTCGGTCGTCGTAAACTTCGACGTCGACTACTACGACTTCGGCTTCCTCGACACGGCGCTCGAGCTGGTGCGCTCGGGCCACGCCGCGATCGTGGTCGCCTCCAAGCGCGCGCCGGGGCGCGCGACCGCCGGCCCCTCCTGCGCCGTCTGCTGACCGCCCTGTTCGCCGCGACCCTCACCACCGGGCTCGGTCTGCAGGTCACCGACGCGCACGGGATGAAGGTGCTGCGGCGCGAGGCGCTCGAGCAGGTCGTCGAGCGCTGCGTGATGCGCGGCAGCCTCTTCGACGTCGAGATGGTGCTCCGTGCCGGCCACGCCGACCTCGCGGTGCGCGAGGTGCCCGCCGTCGTGGTCGAGGTCCGGCCGCCGCGCACACCGGTGTGGCGAAGGAGCATCGAGTCCCTCGCCGGCGTCGTGCGCCTGCGCCGCGAGCTCGAGCGGGAGCGGCGCGCCACCTGAACGCTTCGCGTCATTGAGCCGGCAGTCGGGCCAGCGGCGGCGCCCGGTTCAGCCGGCCGTCGTCGCGGCCCGCTGCGGGCTCACGCGAGGGCGGCGTCGATCGCGCCGCGTCCGCCGCCTGCCAGGGGCCGCCGACAGGCGTGCGCCCGCGAACAGCGCCGCCATCTGGCGCAGGTCCACGTGGGCCAGCCCGAGCTGGGTGGTAGCGGAAGCGAGCGCCGGCTTCGCCGCCGCGAACACGCCGAGCGCACCCGGGTAGCTGGCGGCCGTCTCTGCGAGGAGCTCGTTGTCGAGCGAGCCGACAGCGCTCACGACGCTCTGCAGCCTGCCGGCAAAGTCCCGGTAGAGGCTCTGGGCCCGCCTCGTGACCTGCTTCGAGGCGTGCTCCGTCGTGATCAGCGCCTCGATCCCGGGCTCGAGCGCCTGGAGCTTCTCCGCTGGCACGAGCAGACCGTCGCAGCGCAGGACCAGCTTGACCTGGGGGCTGAGCACGGACAGCACCCGGTAGGTGAGCACCATCGACGCCGCTGCGGTGCGCACCTCGGCGAGCGTCGTGGCGCCCTGCACGGTCGTGAGGAGATTGCCGATGCCCGTCGTGGCGGTCGAGATCAGCGCGTCGAGCTTCGGCCGGTCACCCGGCGGAGCCCCGTTCACCCCGTCCACCTGGGCGGCGAGCGAGGTGAGCTTTGACTGGCGGAGGTTGAGCGCCTGCTCGACCCACTGCTGGGCCGCGGCGAGCGACGTGCCGGCCGGGATGACGGGCGGCGCAGCGTCCGCAGACGGGTCGGTGGGCAGGCCGGCGCCGGGTCCGCCCGAACCCGGGCCGCCTCGCGACGCCGCTGCGGCGGGCGGGGCGGTCGCCACAACCGCCCCGCCCGCAGCGACAAGCGCAGCGAGAGCGAGAATGGCGAGGCGCGCGCGAACGACCCGAGCCGTCACGCCGCTGCACCTCCTCCCGCCGCCGATCGGGCGATACCGCCCCCGCGCCCTAGAACATTGCCCTTGCGAGGAGGATCGCGCACCGACATGCCGCACGCATGTCACGCACGTCGGTGCGTCCTCCTCGTGGCTCTCATCTTCCCTCCGAGCTGTTCGACGTCGGCGCGCGAAGTGTGATGACTCTGTGATGGCCGGCCACCATCCTGGCGCGCTGACGCCAGTTCGCAGGTCGGCGCCGGTATTCTCGCCCGCGTGGCCAGCTCCCTACCGCCTCCGCTCCCGCGTCCGAAGCGCTCCGCGCTCCAGCGCGCGCCGCGGCGCGGCCGCGGCGGGCGCAGGCGGGCCGGGCAGGACTTCTACCGCGGCGGCAAGCGGCGCTGGCCGAAGCGTGTGGTGATCGGCGTGACGTCGCTCGTCGTCCTGATCGCCCTGCTCATCGGCGCGGTGTTCTTCTACGCGTACTACCGCTTCCACCAGCTCAAGCGGAGCCACGTCGCCCACCTCGTCGCCCAGGCACCCGGCAAGCCGTTCGACATCCTGCTCGTGGGATCGGACTCGCGCGCCTTCGTCGACGACAGCCAGCAGGCCGCGGCGTTCGGCTCGAAGGCGAGCCAGACCGGTCAGCGCAGCGACGTCATCATCCTCGCCAGGATCGTGCCGGCGACCCACCAGGTCAAGCTGCTCTCGATCCCGCGGGACACCTACGTCGAGATCCCCGGCCACGTGACCGACGTCTCGGGCCCGAACCGGATCAACGTCGCCTACAACAGCGGGCCGAGCCTGCTCGTCCAGACGATCGAGCAGACGTTCCACATCCCGATCACCTACTACGCCGAGGTGAACTTCCCCGGCTTCGCCGGCATGGTCAACGCCCTCGGCGGCGTGTACCTGGACTTCCGGTACCCGGTCCGTGACGCGTACTCGGGCCTCAACGTCACGCACGTCGGCTGCCAGCTCGTGGACGGCACCCAGGCGCTCGGCCTCGTGCGCAGCCGGCACCTCTACTACTTCGAGAACGGGGCCTGGCAGGAGGACTACGGCTCGGACTGGAGCCGGATCCAGCGCCAGGACGCCTTCTTCCGAGCCATCGTCTCGCGGCTGAAGGCGGCAACCACCAACCCGCTCCGCCTGAACAGCTTCCTCGGCGCAGCGACGAAGTACGTCCAGATCGACCAGACCCTCTCGGAGGGAGAGATCATCAGCCTCGCGAGGATCTTCCGCAGCTTCAGCTCGAGCGAGCTGCAGACCGAGACCTTGCCGACGATCCCGTTCACGACGGACGGCCAGGACGTCCTGCTCCCTGCGCAACGGCCCGACGAGCAGATGATCTCCCAGTTCCTCGCCTTCGGCACGACGTCGCCCACCCAGCCCGTCGACACGACGGCCCCGACGACCGCGACGAAGACCTCCGCCACCATCACCCCGGGCGGCGCGGTCCAGGCGCTGCTCACCGCTGCGCTGTCGAGCGGCTCGACCAGCCCCTCGGTCGCGCCGGTGACGACCGTGCCCGGCGGCGCCTCGGCCAACCAGAACGACGTCGTCTACAACACCCAGCCCGAGCCCTGGAACCCGACGACCTGCTCCCCGTGAGGCCGCGGTCCGCGCCGGGCACCTAGGACACCCGGCGCTGGCGCCGGCTCGAAGCGCGCCGGTCTCAGCTCAGGCCGTCGGCCGCCGCCCTCCGGGACGCCTCGACCAGTCGCTCGAGCACCTCGCGGGCCGCGCCGGAGTCGAGCGTCTCCTCGGCGAGCTTCAGCCCGCCCTCGAGGTCGGGCGCCAGCCCCGCGACGACCAGGCCGGCCGCGGCGTTGAGCACGACGAGGTCTCGCTGGGGACCGCGCTCGCCCGAGAGGATGGCGAGCGAGCGCCCGGCGTTCTCCGCGGCGTCCCCGCCACGAAGGTCGTCGGCCGAGGCCCGGGCGAGGCCGAGTGCCCGGGCGTCCACCTCCACGACGCGACGCACCCGCGCGCCGGCACCGTCGAGGTAGCTCTCGAGCACCGTCGAGGCGGCGACCGTGGACAGCTCGTCCAAGCCGTCGTGGCCGTAGAGGACCATCGCGTGGCGGACGCCGTTCGCCTCCAGCACCCCGAGCATCTTCTCGGCCATCGCCGGATCGCCGACGCCGACCACCTGGCGCCCGACGCGTGCCGGGTTGGCGAGCGGCCCGAGGAAGTTGAACACCGTCGCCACGCCGAGCTCGCGCCGCACCGGCGCGGCGTGGCGCAGGGCCGGGTGGAACCTCGGCGCGAAGCAGAAGCCGAAGCCCGCCTCGGCGACGCAGCGCGCGACGCCTGCCGGTCCGAGGTCGACGACGACGCCCAGCGCCTCCAGGACGTCGGCGGAGCCCGAGCGCGACGAGGCGGCGCGGTTCCCGTGCTTCACCACGGGTGCCCCCGCACCGGCGACGACGCAGGAGGCGACCGTCGAGACGTTGATGGTCCCGCTCCGGTCGCCGCCCGTGCCGCACGTGTCGACGGCCGCGCCGGCGTCGCCGATCTCGACGCTCTCGCCGTGCCGGCGCATCGCCGCGACGAAACCCGTCATCTCGGCGACGGTCTCGCCCTTCGTGCGCAGCGCCGCGGCGAACGCCGCGATCTGCGACGGCTCGGCGCGGCCCTCCAGGATCTCGCCGAACACCGCGTCGGCCTCATCGGCCTGCAGGTCGTCGCGCGAGAAGATGCGACTGAAGACGCCCGGCCACCCGCCGAGCTCGGCGAAGCCCGCCAACGCGTGACCTCGCCCGGTGTGCCGGCTCAGGCCGACTTGCGGCGCTGACGGACCAGGCGACGACGCTCCCGCTCGTTGAGCCCGCCCCAGACGCCGTCGCGCTCGCGATAATTGAGCGCGTGCTCCAGGCAGAGCTGGCGCACCGGGCAGATCGCGGCAGACGGCCTTCGCTTCCTCCGCGTCCTCGTCCGAGATCGGGTAGAAAACGTCGGGGTCCAAGCCTCGGCAGGCGGCTCGCTGTCGCCAGTTGGCGGTCATCGGGATCACTCTCTCGGTAGGGGTGTGCGTCGTGCTTCGCGCCCCGTCGGTCACGACGGTCGGCGCTACGGGGACAGAAGACCCGCCTCCGTTCGCCGCCCGCGGAGCGACCCGGGATGCGAGCCTTCAATTGTGCCTACTGGCGGCCCCGTTGTAAAGAGTAACGAGCCGGATCCGCTGCGCCTCGCGCCCGGCGTCGCGCGGGCTCAGACGATCGCCCAGTCCGCGGCGAGGGACGCCTTGGTCGCCTCGGAGAGCTCGGCCTCGTGCTGGTAGGCGGGGTGGTCGGTCGCCAGCACGGCGCGCTCGGCGACGAAGCGGCCCCGCTGCTCGGGGGTCAGCCGGATCCGCACGTAGTGAACCGAGGCCGTCGTCTCGTCGCGCGTCAGCTGCGAGGCATGGCCCTCCTCGACCTCGCAGCGGACCTCCTCGGTGCCCGGACCGTCGCCGATGCGCAGCACCACGGAGGTCTCGATCCCGACGAGCTTCGACAGCCACTCCCGCAGCTGCTCCTCGGAGGTGAGCTCCAAGAAGAGCGTCATCGAGAGCTCGCCGGGCCCCGGGATCAGCGGGTTGTAGGCGTCGAGCTCGCCCTGGACCTGTTCGTCGGTGATCATCCGCTCGGCGCGCACCATCTCTTGGATCTGGAAGCGCACGGTGGTGCGGTTCTCGAAGACGACGGTCACGATCGGTCCGAGCGCGATCCGCCGCAGGCGCTTCAGCGCGATCACCTCGGCGCGGAAGGTGTCACGCTCGCGCTCGTAGGCGCGCAGGTCGGAGATGTCGGCGGGGCCGAGTGTGGGGCTCATGTGTCCTCCTCTGGGATGCCGTAGGCGCGAGCGACCAGCTGGAGGGGGTGGACCGGCCGGGTCCCGGTCTCCTGGAGGATCGCCGTGTTCGCCAGATGGCAGTCGCCACAGATCGCGTCGGCACCGGCGGCGCCGAGCTCGCGCACCATCGGCCGCGCCACCTTGCGGGCGAGGTCGTAGTTCTCCTCGCGGTAGCCCCAGGTGCCGTCGATGCCCGAGCAGCGCTCGACGAGGGTGACCTTCGCCCCGGTGAGCTGGATCAGATCGCGGCCCCTGAAGCCGATGTTCTGGGCGCGCAGGTGGCAGGCGAGGTGGTAGGCGACCTTCTCGGGGACCGGGCCGGTGAAGCTCGTGTCGATGGCGCCGCCCTCGCGCCGGTGCATGTTCACCAGGTACTCGGCGGCGTCGAAGGTGCGCGACGCGACCAGCTCTGCGTCGGGACCGGGCGCGTAGATCGGGTAGTCCTTGCGGATGACGTAGCCGCAGGTCGGCTGGGCGACGACGACGTCGCGTCCGGCGCGCACCTCACGGACGAGCGCGGCGACGTTGCGCCGTGCGGCCGCGCTGAAGTGCTCGACGTTGCCGGTGTGCAGCCACGGCGCCCCGCAGCAACGCGTGCCCTCCGGCAGGGAGCAGGCGATGTCGTTGCGCTCGTAGACGCGCACGATGTCCTTCGCGATCGCCGGCTCCATGTACTCGATGAAGCACGTCGGGAAGACCGTGACCTCGGCGCGCGGCGCCTCCAGGGCGGCCGGGCGGCGGCGCTTGAACCAGGTGGTGAAGCGCTGGCGCGCGCGTACGGCGGGAGCAGTCGCTCGGCGTGGATGCCCGCAGTCGCCTGCATGATCTTGCGCGGCAGGGAGCCGGGCTTGCCGGTGAGGGCGTTCACCACCGGAGCCGCCATCGACGAGACGGTGCCGACGAGATCGGTGCGCGCCAGCACTTGGTCCGCCATCTTCTCGCTGAGCGCGCCGGTGTGCTCGGCGTGGCGCAGCGCGTGCGCGCGCGCATCATCAGGCGCGGGAAGTCGAGCTCCCACTCGTGCGGCGGGACGTAGGGGCACTTCACGTAGCAGAGCTTGCACTGGTAGCACTCGTCGACGACCTTGTCCTGCTCGGCCGGGGTGAGCGCCGAGACGTCCCCGTCGTTGGCGTCGATGAAGTCGAACATCGTCGGGAACGACGGGCAGAGGTTGAAGCAGAGCCGGCAGCCGTGGCACAGGTCGTAGACGCGCTCGAGCTCCTGGCGCAGGTCCTCCTCGACCAGGTACTTCGGGTGGGTTGGGTCGTACGTCGTCGTCATCTCGCTCGCCTTCGCGCTCCGCGGTCCCGGGTCGCCGGGCCGTGCTCCCTCGCGCCCGGCGACCCCCGCGGTGCAGTCGCGGGGCGACGACCGGGCGGACGGCGCGCCCCGGAAGGGCGCGCTGTCACGTCCGATGTCGCGGCCGGATCAGTCCCCGGCCCCTGCGGCGATCCTCAGCTGACCGAGGCGAGGCCCTGCTGGAAGCGACCGGCGTGGCTCTTCTCGGCGCGCGCGAGCGTCTCGAGCCACTCCGCGATCTCCTCGAAGCCCTCGTCGCGGGCGGTCTTGGCGAAGCCCGGGTACATCTCGGTGTACTCGTAGGTCTCGCCGGCGATCGCCGAGCGCAGGTTGTCGGCGGTCGGCCCGACCGGCTCCCCGGTCACGGGGTCCCCGACCTCGCGGAGGAAGTCGAAATGGCCGAAGGCGTGGCCGGTCTCCCCTTCAGCCACCGAACGGAAGAGCGCGGCGACGTCCGGGTAGCCCTCCACGTCCGCCTTCTGCGCGAAGTACAGGTACCGGCGGTTCGCCTGGCTCTCGCCGGCGAAGGCCTCCTTGAGGTTCGCCTCGGTCCTCGAGTTCTTCAGCTCCGGCACAACTGCTCCCTTCTGGCCGCCGCCCGCAGGCGTGCAGCTCGTCAACTCACTCCAACCTTAGGCTAATTCTAAACTTGCTGCACCAGACCCGCGCCCTCCGCGCAGGAATCCGCCGGTGCCGCGCCCACGGGACGGCGCCGCGCACCGCGTCGCGTGATCGACCCTATGGCAGGCTATGGCGCCGTGCGCAGCCCCACGTCATCGCCGACAAGAGCGTCCCGGCCCCTCACGACGGCCGGGCCGGTGCTCGAAGCCGCGCAGCCCCGACGAGGCGGAGGTGGCGGTCGGTGAGCGTCCTCGTCGTCGACGTGGGCACGAGTGGCGTCCGTGCCACGGTGATGCGGCCCGACGCCTCGATCGGACGGGTCCACCAGGTCGCCGTGCCACCGTCGAGACCCTCCCCGGGCGTGGTCGAGCTCGACGCGGCGGCGCTCGCCGAGGCGGCCCTCGCCGTCGCCTCGGCGGCCCTCGCAGGAGAGGGAAGCGTCGGCGCCGTCGGGATCGCCGCCCAGCGCGCCTCCACGATCGTCTGGGAGCGCTCGACCGGCCGCCCCGTCGCGCCGGGGATCGGCTGGCAGGACCTGCGCACGACCGGACAGTGCCTGCTCCTGCGCCAGCGGGGGCTGCGGCTCTCGCCGAACCAATCGGCGACGAAGCTCGCGCTCCTCCTCGACCAGCACGATCCGGCGCGCGAGCGTGATCTCTGCTTCGGCACCGTCGAGTCGTGGATCGCGTGGACGCTGTCGAAGGAATCGCTCCACGTCACCGACGCGACGAATGCCGGCGTCACCGGCCTCGTGCTGCCCGACGGCTCGGACTGGGACGAGTCGGTGCTCGAGGTGCTGCGCATCCCGGCACGCGTCCTGCCCCGCATCGTCGACTCGAGCGGCGTGGCGGGCGAGGCCGCCGCGCTCCCGGGCGCGCCGCCCATCGCCGGGCTCGTCGGGGACCAGCAGGCCTCGCTCCTCGGTCAGGGCTGCCTGCGCGCCGGCGACGCGAAAGCCACGTTCGGCTCCGGCGCCATGCTCGACTGCTGTACGGAGGAACGCCCGAGCTTCGCGGTGCGCGGCGAGGCCGGTACCGTCCCGATCATCGCCCGGCAGGCGGGTGGGGTGCGCCACTGGGGCCTGGAGGCGATCATGCTCTCCGCCGGCAGCTGCGTGGAATGGCTGCGCGACGGCATGCAGCTGCTGACGAGCACCGCCGAGTCCGACGCCCTCGCGGCCTCGGTGCCCGACGCCGGCGGCGCGCTCTTCGTCCCGGCGCTCGCCGGCCTCGGCACGCCCCTGTGGGACTTCGGGGCACGCGGCACCCTCGTCGGACTCGACGGCTCGACGACACGCGCCCAGGTGGTGCGCGCCGTGCTGGAAGGGGTGGCCCAGCGCGGCGCCGACCTGCTGGAGGCGGCGGAAGCCGACGGCGGCCTCCACGTCAAACGGCTCCGGGTCGACGGGGGCATGAGCGCCAACACGACGTTCGTGCGCCTGCTCGCCTCGGCCATCGGCCGGCCCGTCGAGCTCGCCGAGCTCGTCGAGGCCACCGCGCTCGGCGCCGGCTTCCTCGCCGGCACGGCCGTCGGGACGTGGGCCTCCCTCGGCGAGGCGGCGGCGCAGCTCAGGCCGCGTGCCGTCGTCGAGCCCTCGGGGCGGCTCGACCGCGAGCGCTGGCTCGACGCCCGCGAACGCGCGCTGCGGACGGTGCCGAGTCTCTCGGCGCTCCAGTTCTGAGGCGGCGGGCCCGGTGCGGGGTCAGCCGGGCCGGTGCCGCAGCGCCTCGTCGAACGGGGCGCCGCGCTCGACGAGGGGACGGAACGCCATGAGCTGGCGGGGCCTTCCGAAGCCGAGCGCCGCGGCGAGGCGCCCGCCACGGCCGTAGAGGGCGACGAAGCGGCGCTCCTCGAGCGAGCCCTCCACGACCTGCACCTCGTCGTCGGGACCGGGCAGGCCGATCGCCTGGATCTTCACGTCGAAGTGATCCGACCAGAAGTACGGCACCGGTCCGAACGCGCTGCGCTCCCCCGGCGGGAGCAGCAGGCTGGCCCCGGCGTGCACCCCCTGCTCGGCGGCGTTCGTCCAGTGCTCGAGGCGGATCGGGCGCCCGCCGGCCGGGCCGTGCGCGTACGGCCAGCGCGCCACGTCGCCCGCAGCGACGACGCCGGGCGCGGCCACGAGGGCGCCGTCGCAGAGGACCCCGTCGTCGAGCGCGAGCTCCGAGCCCTCCAGCCAACGGGTCGCGGGGACGACGCCGATGGCGACGAGGACCACGTCGGCGGGAACGAGGGTGCCGTCGTCGAGGCGCACCCCCTCGACGCGCGCCGAGCCGACGAGCTCGCGCACCGAGCGGCCACAGACGACCCTCACGCCGTGATCCCGGTGCATCCCGGCGAGCGTCTCGCCGACGAGCGGGCCGACCGCACGGGCGAGTGGCGCCGGGAGCGGCTCGATCACCGTCACCTCCGCCCCGAGGCCCCGCGCCGTGGCGGCGACCTCCATGCCGAGGAAGCCACCGCCGACGACCGCCAGGCGTGCGCCCTCGCGCACCAGCCGCTCGCGCAGCGCCGTCGCGTCGTCCAGGGTGCGCACCGTGACGACGCCGTCGAGCTCCCCCGCGTCGCGAAGCCGACGCGGCGTCGCCCCCGTGGCGATGACGAGGCCGTCGAAACGGACCTCCTCGCCCTCCTCCAGCAAGACGGCGCGGCGCGCGAGGTCGAGGCCTCGGGCCGCGGTGCCGAGGTGCACTTCGAGCCCGAGCGCGGCGAACTTGTCCTCGGCGACGAGCGCGATGCGCTCGCGGTCCCACGCTCCGGCGAGGAACTGCTTCGACAGCGGCGGGCGGTCGTAGGGAAGATGGCGCTCGGCGCCAAGAAGGACGATCGTGCCCTCAAAGCCGTGCCGGCGGAGCGACTCGCAGGCCCGCAAGCCGGCGAGCGAACCGCCGACGACGACGACACGCTCCAGCGCCGGGCGCTCCCCCGCCCGAGTCGCCACCGGGCGCGGCCTAGCGCCGCTCGGGACCGGCCGGCGCGACGGTGCAGTCGACGCCGAGCTCGCCCGCCGCAACAGCCAGGCGCCCCGCGAGCGAGTCACCGCCGCGACCCGGCGGGAGGTCGACGCTGAGCGACATCACGCAGCTCGGTCCCTGGGCGTCGACGACGGTACGGCTGAGCACGTCGACGATGTTGCCGCCCGCCGCGGCGACCTCGGTCGCGATGCGGGCCAGGGTGCCCGGTCGGTCGGCGCCGTGGACCGAGACGACGACCGTCTCTCCCGCGTCGTCGCCCGCCTCCCAGCGGTCGTCGGCAGGCAGTGGCCGCACCACGATGAGCACGTCGAGCTCCTCGGCGACCGGCTCGAGGACGCGCTCGACGTGGCTCCCGTCGTCGATGCCGGGCGCCTCCAGCACGATCATCACAGCGAACTGGCCGTGGAGGATCGTCATCCGCGAGTCGAGCAGGTTGCACCCGATCCCGGCGAGCGAGCCGGTCAGCGCGGCGACGATCCCCGGCCGGTCCCGTCCGATGGCGTGGAGCGAGAACCGGGCCACGGGGGAAGGCTACCGGCCTACTGCGGGTCAGGCCTCGTCGGCCGGATCTGCTCCCTCGGCCGTGACGGCGTCGAGGCGGGGCATCAACGCGTCGACGCGCTCGCGCGCACCACGGATCCGCCGGTCGAGCTCCTCGACGATGTCGATCGCCCGGCGAAAGCGCGCCTCGAGCAGGTCCACGTCGACCAGGCCCTGGTCGAGCTCGCGGATGATGACGTCGAGCTCGCCGGACGCCTCGGCGTAGCTCAGCTCGGCCACGGGCGGCACACCCGGGCCTCCGGCGTCCGGCTCTTCCTCGCTCACCTGCTCCCTCCTCGGTCCGCGTCCGCGCCCGCCGGGTGCTGCCGGTCGCCACTGGTGGGGGGCGCCGACCAGTCGGTCGCGAGCGTCGACTCGACGCGGGACACGGCCTCGCCGTCGGCGAGCCTGGTCGTCAGCAGGTCCCCCACCGACAGGCCGGCGACCGAGCGGACGAGCCGACCAGACGAGTCGCGCGTGAGCGACCATCCGCGCTCGAGCTGGCGGCGCGGGTCGTAGGCGCCGAGCACCTGCTGGCGTCGGTGCACCTCCTGGGTCTGCTGAGCCACGAGGCGCCGGCCGCAGCCGCTGAGCGCCCGGGCGCGCGCCACCAGGGCGGCGGTCTCGCTGCCAAGGCTCGAACCGACGCCACGCGCCACGACCGAGCGCGCCACGCGCAGGCCGTCGGCCCTGCGGTCGAGCTGGTGCCTGGCCGCCCGCGCGAGGGCGCTCCGGGAGCCCTCGACACGGTGCTCTGCCCCGTCGAGGCGGGCACGGGCGAGACCCGCGAGCACGCCCAGGCGCTCCCCGATCCCGTCCCAGTACAACGTGACCTGCGCCACCACGGCCTCGCCGCACGCCGTCGGCGTGATCAGGGCCCGGTGCGCCACCTCGTCGGCCACCGAGCGGTCGCCGGTGTGGCCGATGCCCGTCCACACCGGGAACGGGGCGAGCGCGATGGCACGGGCCACCTCCTCGCTGTCGAACGCGGCGAGGTCGCCGCGAGCGCCGCCGCCCCGGACGACGACGGCGAGGTCGGGCGCGAAGGCGTCGAGGCGGCGCAGCGCCGCGGCGACCTGCGCGGGTGCCTCCGGCCCCTGCACGAGGCAGCGCTCGAGGTGGACCTCGAACGCGAATCCGCTCCGGGCGAGCTGGCCGGCGAAGTCACGGTGCGCCTCCGAGCCCGGGCTCGTGACGACGCCGAGCCGCAGCGGCACGAGCGGTAGCCGGAGCCGGCGGTTCGCCTCCAACAGGTCCTCGGCGGCCAGGGCGGCGAGCAGGCGGTGACGGGCGGCGGCGATGCCGCCGAGGAGCGCCTCGACGTCGAGCGCGGTGAGGGTGAAGCGCAGCTTGCTCCCGCCCTCCCAGACCGAGACCCGGCCGTGCACGCGGACGACGCGCCCGACCTCCAGGCTGACGCCCGCCTCGGCGAGGGCGAACTCGACGGGTGGCCATTCGCGCGCCCAGCAGACGACCTCCAGCTGCTGCGCGGCGGTGCGTCCGCCGACGGACGCACCCTCGTCGGCGAGCTCGATGTAGTGGTGGCCGCGCGACTCGCGAAGTCCCCGGATCTCACCGGTCACCCAGACCTCGTCGACGAACTCCCTGGCGAGCGCCCGCTTCACCCGGTCGTAGAACTGGGCGACGGTGAGCGCCTCGTCAGCCGGCTCTGGCGCGCCGTCCCACTCGAGGTCGTCCGCTTCGGCGACGACGAGCTCGGCCTCGGCGGCGCTGAACGCCACCGCTCCGGCCGTGCTGCGACGCGCAAGGAGCTCCTGCCCGGCGAGGCCTTCCTCTCTGGTCGCGGGACCCGGCCGGCGCGACCGGCGGGCGGCCCGCGCCTCGCGGGCGTGGGCGGCGGCGATCACCTCGTCGACGCGGCGCTGGAGCGCCGCCGCGACCTCGCGCTTGTCCTCCTCGGTGCGCGCCTGTGCCTGCGCCTCTCGCGCTGCGCGATCCAGCGGCGCGTGTCCGCTGTCCTGGTCGTCCTGCAGGCCGATTCCGGGCTCAGCCTCGGCAGGGCCATCGGCAGGTGCCACCGCCGGCCGGGCGGTGCCGGGACGAGCCCGCCGGGGAGCCTTCGGTGCGGGCGGGGGTGGAGCCGGCGCGACGTCGCCGAAGTCGAAGCGGAGCTCTTCGGACGATCCCACCCGCTCAGGCTACCTGCGCCCTGTCCCGGCGCCCGTGACGCACGGACGGAACCGGATCCGTGCGCGAGAATGGACGTGGCGGCGAGTCGGCCGGGTGGTCGCGGTCCGCGGCGGTGCGAGCCGCCGGGGATCGAGGAAGGTCGGGGCTCCACAGGGCAGGGTGCTGGCTAACGGCCAGTCGGGGTGACCCGCAGGACAGCGCAACAGAAAGCAGACCGCCGATGGCCCGGGGAACCGGGCACAGGCAAGGGTGAAACGGTGCGGCAAGAGCGCACCAGCGGCCGGGGCGACCCGGTCGGCTCGGCAAGCCCCACCCGGAGCAAGGCCAAGCGTGGGACGGGCGGCCCGCCCAATGTCCCCAGGTAGGCCGCGTAGATGGATGGCCACCCCCCGGGCGCGAGCCCGGGGACAGAACCCCGCCTACAGGCCGACTCGCCGCCGATTAGTAGCCTGACCTGCCGATCTGTCGCTCAGCGTCCACCGTCCGACATATGTCTCGACGCCGATCCCGGTCCAGCGTCCCCAGAAAAGGCCTAGACGTGCTGGCCCTCGGAGATCTGCTCGAGGACGGCGATGCGCTCGCTGATCGGCGGGTGGGTGTCGAAGAGCTGGTGGAACCACCTCTCGTGGTGCTGGAGGGGGTCGTCGATGCACATGGCCGCGGTCGCATGGTTGAACTTGGCGAACGGCTGGTCGTTCTGCTGGAGCTTACGCAACGCGCTGATCAGGCCTGCCGGATTGCGAGTGAGCTCGACGCCGCTCACGTCGGCCAGCTCCTCGCGACGGCGGGACAGCGCCAACCGGATAATGGGGCCGAAGATCAGGGCCACCACTGCGAGGAGCACGCCGGCGGCGAAGACCACGAGCATGACCTGGCCGGAGTTGCGTCCCCGGGGCCGCATGAAGAACGCCGAACGCCACACCAAGCTGGCGAGGAGACCCGCCATGCCGATGAGAGTGCTCACGATGAGCAGCAGACGCACGTCGTAGTTCTTGATGTGGCTCATCTCGTGGCCGATCACGCCCTCGAGCTCCTCACGGTTCATGATCGACAAAAGGCCGGTCGTAGCGGTGATCGCGGCTCGATCGGGACTCGTGCCGGTGGCGAAGGCGTTGGGCGACGGGTCGTCGATCACGTACACGGCGGGCTTCGGTATGCCCTCACCGATGGCTAGCGCCTCCACGATGTCGTGAAATTGCGCGTACTGGTGGGGATCGGCCGGATGGGCGCCGGACACCGAGAGCACCAATCGGGCGCCCGAACGCAGCGAGAACGCGATGCCGATGAGCGCCAACAGCCCGGCGATCACGACCCCGGTCACGATGTCCGCCGTCCGCGGTGACACAGCTCCGTAGGGGTGCGCCGCCGTCGCCGCGACCGCAAACCCGATGAGGGCGCCGATACCGACCCAGACCACGAAGAAGAGCAGGACGTACACGACCGCCCGGCGCTTGTTTCGGGCTATCTGCTCGTACATCCCGGCCCTACCCTCAGCCGGCCGGCGGAGGGCTCGGAGGGCCCGCGGTGGCGACCGGGCTCCCGAAGTCGACCGCCGGCACCGCACGCTCGTCCTCGCCTGCCTCGAAGAAGGCCACCGACGACAGGTGCAGCGCCCCGGCGAGGAGGCTACGGGGGAAGGTCTGGAGCGAGATGTTGTAGTCCCGAGCGCTGGTGTTGTAGTAGCGCCGCGCGTACTCGAGCTTGTCCTCGGTCGCTGTCAGCTGCTCCTGGAGCTGGAGGAAGCTCTCCACCGCCCGCAGCTGGGGGTAGTTCTCCGCCACGGCGAACAGCGAGCGCAGCGACTGGGTGAGCAGGTTCTCCGCCGGGCCCACCTTGGCCGGGTCCCCCGATGCGCCGGCGGTGATCGCGCCGGCCCTGTGCGGCGGTCACAGCCTCGAAGGTCTCCCGCTCGTGGGCCGCGTAGCCCCTGACGCTCTCGACGAGGTTCGGGATCAGGTCGTGACGACGCCGCAGCTCGACGTCGATCTCGGACCAGGCCTCCTGAGTGCGATTGCGCCTCCGGACCAAGCCGTTGTAGGCGAGCACACCACCTATGACCAGCACGACCACAATGACGAGTACGACAATCAGTACGACCATGGCGACAACTCCTGTCCTCTGCTGCCAATGCTCGTTGGCAGCGGACCATTGGGGTAGGGGCGAAAGCCCTTAGTGAGCTGGTCACCGACGCCGGTTGTCGCGTCTGTCGTGTAGAAGGCGGGCTCCCCAGCCGCTGCGCGCATCCTGCCGTCTCCGCGGGTCCGCCGCGCGCCCGACCTCGGGTCAGCAGTCCTGGTTGGCGGTCCGGACGTTCGTTGACGCTGGCGGCAGGAAATCCTGGGCCGGCCACGTCGTGGCGCAGTGGCGATCGGGCGGGCCATCTGCCCCGTCGCCCCGAGCCCCGCAACGAGACCCCGGGGTGCGGTGCCGGTCGACAGGGAGCTGCTCGAGGCCCATACTGCGGACATGGCTGGGATGTCTCTCGGCTTCAGATCCTCGATCCGCGAGGTCGCGATCGGCAGCTTCGCGTCTCGTGGCACTCCTCGAGACGAATCGTCGTGTTCAGCCAATGGCGAGAGGACGTGTGCGTGGCGACCACGCCCGTGGAACTCGCTGAGTTTCCGCGATCATCAGTCTGCTGGTGAGTGCGCTCGAAGATGCGTCCAAGCGCCCACCTCCGGCGGCAGCTGCACCGGGCGTCGCGTCGCTGCGACGCGGCGTCCATGACCTGCTGCGGGCCTGGCTCCGACCGCGGCTCGCACCGATCGTCTCCTTGACGTCACGGTCCCGACAGCGACGAGGTGAGCTGGGCGGTTGAGCTCGTGCTGATCAGCGTTCGTCGCGCGGAGCGCGGCGGCACGCGAGCACGGGGATGACCCGGCACGACGTAGCTGGGCAGCTGCGGGCATGCATCTCGACTGAAGGGACGGCACGCGGGGGAATTTCGCGCTGGTGACAGGCGCTGACCCTCGCGAGCGCGCTGGACGCTCGGCGCCAGTCCAAGGAGGTATCCGTGAAGATCGGCATCATCGGTGCAGGCAACATCGGCGGTAACCTCACCCGGCGGCTCACCGCCCTCGGCCACGACGTCGTCGTCTCGAACTCGCGGGGACCCGAGACCTTGGCCGACCTGGCCAAGGAGACCGGCGCCACGGTCGTGTCCGCCGCCGAGGCGGCCAGGGGCGCCGACCTCGTGATCGTGACCGTCCCCGAGCGGGCCATTCCTTCGCTGCCCGCCGGCGTCCTCGACGGCGCCGCCCTTGGCGCCCCGGTCGTCGATACCGGCAACTACTACCCCCGCCAGCGCGACGGGCGCATCGACGCGATCGAGGACGGCACCACCGAGAGCCGTTGGGTGAGCCAGCAGCTCGGCCACCCGGTGGTCAAGGCCTTCAACGGCATCTACGCACAGCACCTGCTCGATCGGGGCGCGCCGGCGGGCACACCGGGGCGGATCGCCCTACCGGTCGCCGGGGACGACCCGGCGGCCAAGGCCGTCGTCATGCGCCTCGTCGACGAGCTCGGCTTCGACCCGGTCGACGCCGGGACGATCGACGAGTCGTGGCGCCAGCAGCCGGGCACTCCCGTCTACGGCGCCGACCTCGACGCTGAGGGCGTCAGGAAGGCCCTGAGCGAGGCGAGCGCCGATCGTCCTCAGGACTTCCGCGGCTGAGGAGCCGCCGAGACCAGGCGGCCGCTTAATAGTGGATGACGCCCGGTGAGCCACCGCCCGCGGTGATCGTGTCGCCGTCGATCGCGACCGACCGGGGCGAGCACAGGAAGGCGACGACCCAGGCCACCTCCTCGGCATCGACCATCCGGCCGAGGAGGTTCGATCCCTCTTGGGCCTTCTCGCGCTCCGGCGTCGTCACCTCCGTCCGCGTCGGCCCCGGGTGGACGACGTTCACGCCGATGCCATAGGGGGCCAGCTCGGCGGCGAGATTGACGGTGAGCGCCGCGACCGCGACGTTGCGGGCCGAGCCGACGAGCGTGCCGGTCCGGCGCGCTGCGAGCCCGCTCACGTTGACGATCCGCCCCCAACCGGCCTCGATCATGTGCGGCGCCACCGCCTGCACGCAGCGCAGGTAGCCCATGACCTTGGTGTTCATCTCTTCGAGCAGGTAGTCAGCGCTCACCTGGTCGAAGCGGGAAGCCGGGCCCTGACCACCGGGCCGAGCCGCGCAGTTCACCAGGATGTCGAGCCCACCGAGCTCCGCCGTCACCCGGGCGACCATCTCGCTCACGGAGGCGTCGACGCGGGTGTCGACGGTCACCGCCACGACGCGGACCGCCGACGCCGAGGCGAGCTCGGCCGCCGCCGCGTCGAGCTGAGCCTTGTCCCTCGCGGCGATCGCGACGTCGGCGCCCTCGGCGGCGAGCTGGCGCGCCACCTGCTTGCCGATCCCCCGGCTTCCGCCAGTGACGAGCGCCCGCTTCCCCGACAACCCGAGATCCATCGCCCCTCCCTGTCCCGTGATGCGACGCGCCGCGTCGCGCCCCGTGGCACCGTATCGTCGGGCAACAGCCAGGAGTCGCACGCGGAGCTGAGCGGCGGAGTTGACCGATCGCGTCGCGGAGCGACTCGACGGCGGCGCACCGTGCCGCACCGCCGACCGATGCCGCCACGGCCGCCGCCGGCGAGCGACCGGAGCGTGCGAGCTGGACGCGATCGACCACCGCCGGCCACGCCCGCCTCGGCGGTGAGGACGCGCTCGGACGCCGCCGGCTGGCTCCGACCGGGCTCACGACGCCGGCCGGGCGGTGACGGTCCAGCACCGTCGATCGCCGACGCCGCCGTCGGAACCGAGGAGCGAGCTGCCGACTTCGCGCCGGTCGACGCCTCGACGCCCTGCGCCGCCGGGCACGTGCGAGACTCTCGACATGCTCGCGCTCGTCATCTCGATGATCGTCACGGGGCTCGTGATCGGAGCCCTCGGGCGTCTGCTGGTGCCGGGACCGAACCCGATGGGCATCGGGTCGACGATCCTCGTCGGGCTCGCCGGCTCGTTCCTCGGAGGCCTCGTCGGCCGCCTGGCCTTCGGGCTGCGCTACCGGTACGCATTCGGGCTGTCGCTCGTCCTCGCGGTGCTCTGCACGGCGCTGATCGTCTACGTGCTCCAGCGCAGGCGCCGGGCCAGCTGAGCATCGAACCCGGCCGGGGCGGGCGGCCGGGTGGACGTCAGGGGACGAGGATCCGACCGCACTGGTCGCAGTGGAAGATCGCCCCCGGGGGCGCGTGGCGGATCTGGTCGATCTCGGTCGCCGGCAGGCTGAGGTGGCACCCGTCGCAGGTGCCGCGTACGAGGCGCGCGACTGCGACCCCGTCGAGGCGCGTGCGCAGCCGGTCGTACTCGGCCCGCAGCTCTACGGGGACCATCTCGACGAGGACCTGCCGCCGCTCCGCCGCCTGGGCGAGCTCGGCGTCGACGATGGCGATCGCCTGGGCGAGGTTCTCGCGCGCCTCGTCCGCCTCGCGCTCGAGCGCCGCGCGCTCGGCTGCGAGGCGGGCCAGCTCGACCTCGAGGGGCTCGATCGACTCCATCACGGCCAGCTCCTCGTCCTCGAGCTCGCCGCGCCGGCGGGACAGCGAGTCGATCTCGGCGGCCATCGCCTCCTGGTCGCGGTAGGAGGAGACGGCGCCGCTGCGCACCCGTTCCTCGATCGTGCGGATCCGCGCGCTGACCTCCCCGGCCTCCGTGTCGAGGGCATCCCTCCGGCTGGCGAGCGCGTCGCGGCGCTCGGCGAGCGCCCGCCGCTCGGCCTCCAGCTTCGCGAGCCGGCCGTCGACGGCGGCGAGCTGCTGGCGCTCGGACAGATGCTCGCGTCGATACCGCAGCTGCGCCGCGTGCAGGTCCTCGTCCTGCAGGTCGAGCAGGAGCGCGAGCGACGAGCGGTCCCGGCCGGCCGGCTCCCCCGGTTCCGGCGCCGCGCCAGTCTCGGTCGGTGCGACTCGGGCCGGATCGTCGTCCATCGCGGCCGAGGCTAGCCAGTCGCGGGCTCGGCCGACCGCCGGCGCGCCTCCAGCAGCGCCTCCAGCAGCTCCGGGGTCGAACCCGCGACCGGGTTGCGCCGCACCTCCGCCTCGCGCACGACGAGGTCACGCCCGGCCGCGTCGGCCACTGCGGCGCCGGCCTCCTGGCAGACGAGCATGCCGCCGAGGTAGTCCCAGCTGGCGTGGGACGATCCGGCACAGTCGACGTAGCCGTCGAGCATGCCCTCGGCCACAGCGCACAGGTCGAGGGCCACGGCACCGAGGGCGCGGTACTGGCGCCAACCGAGGTGGCGCGGCGGGTAGCCCGACAGGCCGACGATCGCCCGGCGGAGCTCCCGGACCGCGGTCGGAGCGATCGCCTCGCCGTCGCGCCGGGCCCCGCCGCCCCGCACCGCCTGGTAGCGGACGCCCGACGCCTGGTTCACGACGAGCGCGACGAGCGGCCCCTCGTCGTCGAGGACGCAGATGCTCGTCGCGAACCACGGGATCCCCCGAGAGGCGTTGGTCGAGCCGTCCACCGGATCGAGCACGGCGAGCAGCCCGCCCGAGCCGGCGTGCAAGCCCGATTCCTCGCTCAGCACGCCGAAGCCGCTCGCCGAGAGGACCTCGATCGCGGCGTCGTCCGCCACGAGGTCCGACTTGTACTGGCCGGGGCGCGTCCCGGCGAGGCCCCAGTCGTCGAGCCCGCCGAGCACCTCGGTGACCGCGGACGCCGCGGTCGCGCACACCTCGAGCACGGCGTCGGGGTCCACGGTCGAGGAGGCTACCGTGCTGGCGCGGCGGCCCACTCGCGCCTCCTGCCCCTTTGCGAGCAGGACGAACGTCGCTCCTGCCGGCCGTCCTGCGTGAACTCGCCCCCGGCCCAGGCGTGGCACTCCCGGGCGCGACGCTGCTCGCGGTCTCCCTCCGCGCCGACGAGGAGACCTCGGAGCGCTCGGTTGCGACTCGCCCAGGCCTACTTGGTCTCGCCGGCGGTCCCGGCCGAGCGTTGGCTCGCCGCGGGAGCCGATCGCCGACGACCCCGGAGCCGGCCGCCCGCTCGCCGGAGGTGGCGCGCTCTGGCTCGTGCAGCGCGTGCCAGCCCGTCGCCCGCCTAACTCCAGGTGACAGCCTGAGACGTCTTGCCAGGAGCGGTGGGCGCACGGCGCACGGCGTCGCGACGCGTGGCGGCCGGCCGCTGCCGGGGGCGAAGCGCCGGGGGCCTACACTCGGGGCGAGATGGCCGTCATAGACGTCGCGGGCTACGTGGCCGAGCTGAAGGACCACGCCGTCGACCACGGGTTCCACGTGCACGACGAGCGTCACTTCGTCGAGACGTACTCGCTTCGCCAGTTCTGGGAGGTCGACCTGCACCCTGAAGAGGGCTGCGGAGGCCCGATCGACCTGCACCTCGCCCTCGAGGTCGACCCGCGCGCCCTCCTCGACTTCGAGGACGCCGTGGTGGCGTTGCCCGACGACGTCGAGCCGCCCGACAAATGGTCGTTCCCGCTCACCTTCACCTGGGGGGTCCCACCACTCCCGAACGGTCCCGACCTGCTGCGCCTCGCGATCGATCTCGCCGGGGTCGGCGGCGTCGACCTGCCGCTCGAGATCTCGGCGACCGACTCGTTCGGGTCGGTCACCGATCCGCCGGTGCGCCGCCTCACGATCGTCGCCCGCCGGGAGGTGTCGCTCTCGCGCGTCCTCGCCGGCGAGGAGCTCCTCTGCGACACCTTCGACCGGGCCCTCGCTGTGAGCCGCTTCCTCCTGGAGGCGGCCCCGAGCTGGCTCGACGAGTGAAGGCGCCCAAGCCGCTCCAGTCGCGCCTCGGCCGCCGCGCCGCCCTGGCCGCCCTCCTCGCCGCCTCCGGGACCGTGCTCGCGGCGTGCGGGCAGGACTCGAACGCGCTCGGCCACAAGGCGTGCGTCGAGGTGTCCCGCTCCCTACGGCTCTTCCACCAGTCCCAGTCGGACCCCGACCCCTCGAAGGCGGCGTCGCAGCGGAACCAGGCGCTCATCGATCTGCGGCTCGCGCTCCCTTCGGCTGCCCTCGCCGGCGCGTCCGACGGTCAGTGGGAGGCGCTCATGGCGACGCTGTCCGAGAGCTCGCGGGTGCCCGAGGCCGACCTCGTGACGGCTCTCAGCGCCCAGTGCGCCCAGACGCTCTCCTCGGGCTGATCGTGGCCGTGCCCGCGTCGCAGGTGCTGAGCGTCACATGTGGTGGTCGTTGTGCTCCCACAGCCTCACCCCACCGAGGATGCCGGCCACGTTGTCGACGATGACGATCGACGGATCGACGTGGCCCACGGCGCGCCGGGCATTGCCCCCGCCGAGGTAGCAGCGGTCGTAGTTGAAGAGGATCTCGAAATTGGCGAGCGCGCGACGACGCGGCGCCGCCACTTCGCCGGGCCGATCTGCTGCAACGTCGCGTCGCCGAGCTGCTCGTTGTAGGTCTGGCCCTTGCGGAACGGGTGGTGGGCCAGCTCGACGTGCGATTCCAGCTGCCCGTCGAGGAAGACCGCTGTCCCGACGCCGGTGCCGAGGGTGACCACCAGCTCGAGACCGCCGCCCTCGACCACCGCCATGCCCTGCATGTCGGCGTCGTTGGCGATCCTGACCGCCCTGCCGAGGCGGGCGCCGAGGACGTCGGCGGCCTGGTAGCCCTTCCATGCCCGGGCCAGCTCGGGCGAGATGTTCGACCCCGGGCCCTTCACGGTGACGAAGTGCGGGGCCGTGAGGATGCGGCCCTGGCGCACGACACCGGGGAAGCCAACCGAGACCCGGTCGAACGAGGGCATCGGCCGCGCCAGCTGCACGATCGCGTCGACGAAGTCGTCGGGGGTGAGCGGGTAGCGCGTCGGGGACGCGCACGCGGTCCGCGACCATCCGGCCCTCGGCGTCGAGCACCGAGGCCTTGATGCCTGTTCCGCCAACGTCGACCGCGAGCGTGAGCGGGCTGCGGGGGCTCCTCGACCACGCCGGCGTGATCTCGGGCGCGCGGCCCGCGGGCGCTTCCCGCGTCGGCACCTCGCGTCGGCGGGGGGAGCTCGGCAGCGCTTGGCGGAAGTCGTCTCCCGAGCCGTCCGGCGGCGCTTCGGCCGGCGCCGCGGCGGGCTGCACCTGGTCGGGAGCCGGCGCGGGCTCACCGGCCGGCGCGGGCTCACCGGCCGGCGCGGGCTCACCGGCCGGCGCGGGCTCACCGGCCGGCGCGGGCTCACCGGCCGGCGCGGGCTCGCCGGCCGGCGCGGGCTCACCGGCCGGCGCGGGCTCACCGGCCGGCGCGGGCTCACCGGCCGGCGCGGGCTCACCGGCCGGCGTGGGCTCACCGGCCGGCGTGGGCTCACCGGCGGGCACTGGCTCACCGGCCGGCGTGGGCTCACCGGCCGGCGCGGGCTCACCGGCCGGCGCGGGCTCACCGGCCGTGGACGGGACCGGCTCGACGACCTCGACCTCCTCCAGGATCACGACCTCCGTGACGACCTCGCCTGGCGCCCCGGTGCCCCCGGCCCCTTCGGTCGCCGGCGAGCCGGCAGCCTCGTCGCTCCGCTCGGCAGCCTCCTCGGCACGTACGTCGGGTTCGGCCGGCTCGGGCGCGTTCGCGAGCGGGGTGCGCTCCGTCGGCGTGGCGGTCGGGGGCTCGGCCAGCTCCCCTTCGCCGGCCGGCGCGCCGCCGGCTTCGGTTGGCACCTCGGCCACCGGCGGCTCGGAGCCGGCGGGGGCGCCCTCCGTCTCGGCTCCCGGCGCGGGCTGCTCCGCCGGAGCGGCCTCTCGGGCCGCCTCCTCGGGCACGCCACCGGGCCGTGGCTCTCCGTGCTCGCCGCCGAAACCCGTCGTATCCGTCATGGCAGCTCCAGCTCTCCTGTCGGCCCCGGCGCGGCCGTGCCGCCGAACGCCTCGTACTGCTCGAGCAGCTCGATCAGGGACCGAACCCCGAATCCCGTCGCGCCCTTGTGAACGTAGCCCGACTCCTCCTCAGAGCCGCGCCGGCCCGGCGATGTCGAGGTGCGCCCAGGGGACGTTGCCGACGAACTCCTTCAGCAGCAGGCCCGCCGTGAGCGCGCCGGCCTGTCCAGGGGTGCCCTGGTTGTTCATGTCGGCGACCTCGGAGTCGATGAGCGTGCGGTAGGCGGTCGGCAGCGGGAGGTGCCAGGTCGGCTCGCCGGCCCTCGCCGCCGCCTCGCGCACCGCGGCGACGAGCCGGTCGTCGTTGCCCATCACCCCGGCGATCGAGCGCCCGAGCGCGACGACGCACGCGCCGGTCAGCGTCGCCAGGTCGACGATCGCGTCGGGCTGCTCCTCGCTGCCGCGAGGCTGAGCGCGTCGGCGAGGACGAGCCTGCCCTCGGCGTCGGTGTTGAGCACCTCGATCGTCTTGCCGTTGCGCGTCGTGAGGACGTCGCCGGGCTTGGTGGCCCGGCCACCCGGCATGTTCTCGGTGGCGGGCAGGAAGCCCACGACACGGACACCGATGCCGAGGCGCCGGCAGGCGCCGAGCGTGGCGAGCACCGCCGCGGCGCCGCTCATATCGGTCTTCATCGTCGTCATGCTCCCCGCCGGCTTGAGGGAGAGGCCGCCCGAGTCGAAGGTGATGCCCTTGCCCACAAGGGCCACCGTGGGGACCGTGGCTCCCTCGCCAGCCGACGGCGGCTCGTAGGCCAGGCGGACGAGCCGCGGCGGCTCGTGGGAGCCCCGGGCCACGCCGAGGAGACCGCCGAGCCGCTCAGCGGTGATCTCCTCCTCGCCGAGCACCTCGATCGAGAGCCCCTCGCGCCGGGCGACCTCGCTCGCCGCGTCGGCGAGCGCCGCGGGCGTTAGGTCGGCCGCCGGGGTGTTCACCAGGTCGCGTGCGAGGACGACTGCTTCGGCGACCACGCTTCCCCGCTCGACGCCCCGGCCCGCCGCGTCGGCGTCGCCGGCCACGACCACGAGTCGCTCGAGCGCCGGCGGGTCGTCGTTGCTCTTGTACCGCACGTAGCGGTGGGCGGCGAGCGCCGCCCCCTCCACCACCGAGCGCGCCGCCGTGGCGGCGTCCAGATCGGCCGGCACGGCGCCGTCGAGGTCGAACGAAGCCGAGGCGCACTCCGACGCCGCCCGCACGAGCGCCGCGCCGGCGCGCCGCAGCCCGTCGCGACCGAGCCGGCTCCGCTCACCGAGGCCGACCAGCACCTCCAGGTGCCCCCCAGCGCCGTCGAGCGCAAGGGTCTGACCCACCTTTGCGGTGAATCCCCGCCGCTTGCAGTGCGCCGCGTCGAGCCCGACACCGTCGGCGCGCTGGGGACCGTCGTCGCCCGAGAAGACCGGTACCCCGATCGCGTCGACGTCCGCCGGCCGGGTGCCGGCCGCGCTGCAGCTGAGCGTCACTGACGAACCTCCCTCTCGGCGCCTCCCGGCGCGTCCTCACGGTGTGGTGCCCCGCCTCGCCGTCCCCCCTCGGACGCTCCCCCGGCCCGTGCGACACCAGGCCGGGCGCCCCGGCGGTTGACGCGGTGCTCGTCCTCGGCACAGCGCGCCAGTGCCCAGCACAGGTCGGAGAGGCGGTTCAGGTAGGAGACTGCCTGCGAGCTCTCGAGGTCGAGTCCGACGACGAGGCGTTCGGCCCGGCGAACCACCGTCCGGGCGAGGTCGAGGGCCGCCGACAGCCGGTTCGCGCCCGGCACGGCGAAGGCGCGGTCGAGGTCGAGCCGCCCGGTCATCTCGTCGATGCCCGATTCCAGGCGTGCGACCATCTCGGCGGTGGCCGCCGTGACGCCGGGCTCGAGTCGGCGCCGCTTCGCGGGTGCGGTGGCGAGCTCGGCCATCAGGATCCACAGGTCGCGCTCGACCCCGACGAGCAGCTCATCGAGCTCGTCACCGCGCTCGCACTCGGCGCGCGCCAGACCGAGCGCCGACTGGGCCTCGTCGACCGCGCCGATCGCCTGCACCACGGGGCTGTCCTTGCGCACACGCCCCCCGGCGAGCAGGGCAGTCGTGCCGTCGTCGCCCTTCTTGGTGTAGATCCTCACGGTGCCGCGGCGAGCAGCGGCACGAGCATCTCGGCCGACGTCAGCGACCCGTGGCGCGCCACGAGGCGGAGCTCGCCGGTGTCGCTCGGGTCGAAGAAGGCGACGCGCTCGCGAGCGACGAGCGCGACGTCGCCGAGGCGTGCCTCCAGCTCAGGGCGGAGCGGGCCGCCGAACCAGCCGTCGGCCACGACCTCCTCGCGGGTGCGCACCCAGGCGACGCCCGAGTAGTGCTCCCGGCAGGCCTCGGCGAGCCGTCCCGTCCCGCCGGGCGCGGCGTGGAGCCAGCGGAAGCGGCCCTCGCCCGACAGCATCACGACGTCTTCGGTGACGTCCGGCGCCAGCACGATCGGGTCGGAGTCGACCTCGACCTGGCCGTGGTCGGCGGTGACGACCAGCGCGGCACCCCGTGGCAGCACGTCCAGCAGGTCGCGGCACGAGGCGGTCGGTCGCGTGCAGCTCGGCGGCGAAATGCTCGCCGAGTCCCCGGTCGTGGGCGATCTTGTCGATCCCGTCGTAGTAGGCGTAGACGAACGGCTCGCCGGCTCGCAGCAGGTCGGTGACCTCCACGCAGATCGCCGACGGCATCCGCCATCCGACCAGGCGGGCACCGGGAAGGTGGGCGTCGGTGAAGCCGGTCCCGGCGAACTCCGCCTTGGAGACGACCGGCGGTCGCCGGCCGAGGAAGGGCTCGTTCGGCTGCAGGCTCGACGGAGGGAACGTGCGGCGGGCGTCCTCGCCGTCGACCGTCCAGCGCAGCACGTTCAGCACCGAGCCCCCGGCGCGCAGGCGGTAGCCGACGATGCCGTGGGCAGCCGGGGGGAGCCCGGTCGAGATCGAGGTGAGGGCCGCCGCGGTGGTGGTCGGGGCGACGGAGGTGATCGGGCCGCCGGACATCGCGCACAGCGTCGGCGCGTGGGCGCCGTTGGCGACGAGCTGCTCGTAGCCGAGGCCGTCCAGCACGAGCAGGACGACCTGCCTCGCCGTGAGCGCCATCTCGGGGAGCCACGGGGGGGGCGTCCGCACGGCGGCGAACTCGGCGCGGCGCAGCAGCGCCGGCACGACGGAGGCGATGCACGCTCCGCCGTAGTCGGGCAGCACGAGCCCGGAATCGCCGCCGCCCGGCTCGGCGGTCTCCTGGGCCACGACGGAACCCCTCGCCATGTGGTCCATCGGCCCGAGCATACGACCGGCAGCCCCTCCGCCGTAGCATGGTCCCGTGAGGGTCTCGACCGCGAGGTGACTACGCGAGCAGGGCGCTGCTGTCGCTCGCGCTGCGCAGCGACGGTCTCGGCCCCACCTCGGTGCGCGACATCGCGGAGCGCACCGGACTGCCCCAGCCCTACCTCGAGCAGATCCTCCTCGCGCTGAAGGGCGCCGGGCTGGTCCGCTCGAAGCGCGGCGTCGGCGGCGGCTACGTCCTCGCCCGGCCCCCAGAGGAGATCACGCTCGGCGCCATCGTCAGCGCCGTCGACGGGCCGATCGTCGTCGGCGACTTCGGCGAGCCGCACGCCAACGGCGCCTGCGACCACGAGGGCCAGTGCGCCCTGCTCGCCGTGTGGGCCGAGGTGGGCACCCACATGCGCGAGCACCTTGACTCGTTCACGCTCGCGGACATGGTGGCCCGGGCGCAGGGGATGGCCCCGATCCTCCAGCCGCTCGACTGAGCACCTCCCACCGGAGCTCCTCGCCAGCTTCGACCGGCGGGCGTCAGGTGTTCCATTGGTCGATGACGCGGACCTCGCGCTCGTAGCCGAGCTCACTGACGCTGGCCGGGGTGAGCGTCAGCAGCCGCCCGTCGGTGGAGGGCAGCCCCAGCCAGCGCGCCGCGAGCACCCGGAGGAGGTGGCCGTGGGCGAACAGGACGACGCTGCAGCCCTGCACCGGCGGATCGCTCTCGAGGCGCGCGATGACCCGATCCGCGCGCCTGCCGACGTCCTCGGCGGCCTCACCGTTCGGGCAGCCGTCGCGAAAGAGCTGCCAGCCGGGCCACTCGGTCCGGATCGAGGCTGTCGTGCGGCCCTCGAAGTCCCCGTAGTCCCATTCGGCCAGGTCGTCGAGGATCTCGACCTCCTTGCCGAGACCGGCCAGGCGGCACGTCTCGAACGCCCGCCTGAGCGGGCTCGAGTACACCTGGGCGAAGCGGTCGGGCTCGAGCCGGGCGGCGAGGCGCGCCGCCTGCTCGCGCCCGCTCTCGTCGAGGGGGACGTCGGTGCGACCTGTGTGGCGCCCGGTCGTGCTCCACTCCGTCGAGCCGTGGCGTACCAGCACCACCTCGGCGGGACCGGCGATCGGTTCCCCAGTGGCGTTGACGGCCTGCTCGGGGACACTTTTTGGCGCCTGCTGGTCCCGCAGCGACGCGTCGCGCCCCACGATCCGCCCTCCTCGCCCGCTACGACCTCTCGCTAGTTCTTCCCGATCGGGCAGGTCGGCCCCCACATGACGCACCCCGTTACGGTCGCACCCCTACCGGGGTAGTCAACCACGCGACGTGCACCGGAGCCTGATCGTGGCCGTTCGGCAGGGCGCGACCCGTCCCCAGGAATTCTCGGCTCCGAACTGGTGTTGGAACGATCGCGACCTTGGAACGAGGCCAAGGTCGGTCGTTGTACTAGGGGACGGAGGCCTACGGGCCCCCGGATCGAAGGAGGCGAACCTCAATCTCCACGATGACGAACACTGAAGAGACAATCGAGCGTACCGGCGGTGGGCCGGATCTCATGCGTTTGTACCTGGACGACGTCGGTCGTCACCCACTGCTCACCGCTGAGCAGCAGATCGTGCTGGCGCAGCGGATCGAGCAGGGGGACCAGCAGGCCCGCGACGAGATGATCGCCGCCAACCTCAGGCTCGTCGTGCACTGGGCGCGCCGCTACCAGGGCCGTGGGGTCGACCTGGTCGACCTGGTCCAGGAGGGCACGTTTGGACTCATGCGCGCGGTCGAGAAGTTCGACTGGCGCCGCGGCTTCAAGTTCTCCACCTACGCCACCTGGTGGATCCGCCAGTCGTTGCAGCGTGCCGTGCAGTCGAAGGGTCGCGCCATTCGGCTGCCCGAGGACGCCGTGGCCGCTGAGGCGGCCGCCGAACGTGAGGGCGACGACCACCAGCCGCACTTGCCCCGCGTCGTGGCCAGCCTCGACCAGCCGCTCGCCAGCGAGGCGACGGCGACCCTCGGGGACCTGCTCGCCGGCGACAACGAGCCGGTCGACGAGGAGGTCACCCAGACGATCTCGCTGGAGCGTCTGGAGGAGGCGATCGACCGGCTGCCGGAGCTGGAGCGTTCGGTCGTACGGCTGCGCTTCGGCCTGACCGGCAAGCCACCCGCGTCGCTCGAGACGACGGCGCGCGAGCTCGGGATTGGCGTGCGCCGCGTGCGCAGCGTCGAGGCCTCGGCGTTGCGCTTCCTGGCGGAGCAGCCAGAGGTCGGCGCGCTCTATTTCGCCGCCTGATCCCGCTGGCTGATCCGAGTGTTTGACGCGTTCGGACGCCCGGGCCTTGTGGTTGGGGCGCGAGCCGAGTGGGGCGTGACGGCGAGGCTGGCACGTATGTCGTGCTCCGGCCCCGGAGGTTCTCGCCCAGCCCTGGCGCCTGCTTAACTCAGCTGCGCGAGCACGCCGGCGAGGTCGGCTGGCAGCCCGGAGGCGAGCTCGACCACCCCGCCGTGCGACGGGTGCGTGAAGCGCAGCCGCTCGGCGTGGAGGAACGGCCGCTCGAGGCCGAGTTCTCGCGCCCTACCGCCGTAGCGGGTGTCCCCCGCCACCGGATGGCCGATTGCCGCCAGGTGGACCCGGATCTGATGCGTCCTGCCGGTCTCGAGCACGACCTCGAGCAGCGTCGTCGGGACGGGCCGGTCGAAGCGGCGCAGCACCCGGTAGTGGCTGCGCGCCGCCTTGCCGGTCGTGCTCACCGTCATGCGCGTCGGCTGGCGCGCCGAGCGGCCGATCGGGGCGTCGATCGTGCCCTCGTCGGCGACGACGTGGCCGAGCGCCAGCGCCAGGTAGGTGCGGCCCATGGACCGGTCGGCGAGCTGCGCCACCAGGGCGTCGTAGGCCTGCGGCGTCCGGGCGATGACGAGCAGTCCTGAGGTGTCCTTGTCGAGCCGGTGCACGATCCCCGGCCGCTCGGGATCGCCCGCTCCCGCACGCGCCGCGGCCGCGAGATCCGGGTAGCGGGCGAGCAGCCCGGAGACGAGCGTGTCCCCGGCGTGGCCCGCCCCGGGATGGACGACGAGTCCGGCCGGCTTGTCGACGACGACGACCGACTCGTCCTCGAGCACCACGTCGAACGCGATCACGCCGGCGACGTCGACCGGCACGGGTTCGTCGGGCGTGGCCACGAGGTCGACCTCAAGCAGCTCGCCCGCGTGCACGCGCCGGTGGCGAGACGAGACGACCTCGCCCCCAATGCGCACCCCGCCGCGGGCGATCAGCCCGGCCACCTCCCCCCGCGACTGGCCGGAGAGGAGCGCGATGGCGCGGTCGACGCGCTCGCCGCTCAGGGTGCCAGGGATCTCGATCGCCTCGCTCATCCGCCCGACCCCGTCTCGCCAAGCCCGTCGCCCGAGACGCCCGTGCTGCCTCGGCCAGGGGCGACCGTGCCCGGCCCGCCGGCCGCCCCGCGGCCGCCGCGCCAGAAGACGACGCCCACGACCGCGCACCCGCACACGATCGAGGCGTCAGCGAGGTTGAACGTCGGCCAGAAGCTCGTGTGGATGAAGTCCACAACGGCGCCGCCGTGCCCCCGGAAGAGCCGGTCGCCGAGGTTGCCGAGCGCGCCTCCGAGGACCATCCCGACGCCGACCGCCGCCGGGTAGCTCGGCGCGCCGCGCGCGAACCAGACGATCAGCACCACGATGACCACGCCGACGAGCACGATCGGCAAGGTCAGCCCGGTCCCGATCGAGAAGGCGACACCGCTGTTGTAGGCGAGCTCCAGGGAGATCGGCCCGACGAGGTGCCTCGGACCGTCGACCAGGTGCGCCACCGCCAGCGATTTCGTGGTCTGGTCCAGCGCGAGAACCACCAGCGCCGTCGCCGTGACCACGAGTACCCGGCGCGCCCGGGTGCGGGACACCCGATGGGCGCGCCGACCGCGGTCAACGGCGGGACAGTCCTCCGCTCTTGCAGGCGATGCACAGCCGGGCGAACGGGAGCGCCTCGAGCCGGGGCTTCGGGATCAGCTCGCCGCAGCCTTCGCAGATCCCGTACTTGCCGTTCGCGATCTTCTCCAGCGCGTCGTCGATCTCCTCGACCGCTGCGAGCGCCTGCGCCGACAACGCCAGGTCGCGTTCGCGGTCGACGGTCACCGTGCCGCCCTCGCCGGACTCCTCGTCGAACTGGATGTCGCCCGGCTCCATCTCCTCCACCAGCGACTCCGCCTCCGCGTGCAGGCTCCGTGCCTGCTCGAGGTAGGTCGCTCGCTCGCTGAGGAGCGCCTCGCGCTGGTGGGCAAGGAAGCGCTCGTCGCCGACGTAGCCGGACGAGACGGGCTTGGCGGCCGGAGCCGCCTTCGCCGGAGCGGCCTTCGCCGGGGCGGCCTTCGGCGGGGCGGCAGCTGTCGCCGAGGCCTTGGTGGCGGTGGCCTTCGACGTCTCGGCCTTCGCCGGGGCGGCCTTCGCCGGGGCGGCCTTCGCCGGGGCGGCCTTGGTGGCGGTGGCCTTCGCCGGGGCGGCCTTCGCCGGGGCGGCCTTCGCCGGGGCGGCCTTGGTGGCAGTGGCCTTCGACGTCTCGGCCTTCGCCGGGGCGGCCTTCGCCGGGGCGGCCTTCGCCGGGGCGGAGTTCGCCGGGGCGGCCTTCGCCGGGGCGGCCTTGGTGGCGGTGGCCTTCGACGTCTCGGCCTTCGCCGGTGCGGCCTTCGCCGGGGCGACCTTCGTGGCGTTCTTCGACGCTGGGGACGCGGAAGCCGGGGCGGAAGCCCGCCTGGAGGCGCCGTTACCCGACACTGCCGCCTTCGCCGGCTGCGCCTTCGCGCCGGCGTCCTTCGACTTGAGTGGACCCGCCGCCTTGTCGCCCGTGGTGCTCGACGACGACCGGCTCGTGCCTGCGGGAACGCTCTTCGCGCCCGTCGAGGTGGTGGTGCGAGGCATCGTGCTCAGCGTCTCCTCTCCGAGCAAGAGTGCGCGACGATAGCCGATCGTCGCGCCGTGGTCGACAATGCTCT
Source organism: uncultured Actinomycetota bacterium (assembly GCA_963765505.1). Lineage (GTDB taxonomy): Bacteria > Actinomycetota > Acidimicrobiia > Acidimicrobiales > Bog-793 > DATKQY01. Next base: position 92,313 of record CAVXWO010000007.1, on the reverse strand, counting down.
TGCCGGTGGTCAACGCCTCCGATGGGCGCCGCGTTCCCGGCCCGTCCTGCCGCCCCCCGCCTCGGTGACGGCCTCGTCGAGCAGGCGCCGCACCTCCTCCGGATCGACGTCGCTCACGCGGAGGCGCTTCTGGCGCGAACGCTCGCCGCCGACGAGCTCGATGCGCGAGCGGGCGACGTGCAGGACATCCGCGATCAGCTCGACGACGGCGTCGTTCGCCCGGCCGTCGACCGGCGGCGGCGCGACCCGGACGTGCAGCGCGTCACCACGCCGCCCGGTGACGGCACCGCGGCCGGCGCCCGGCTGCACGTAGAGGCGGAGGACGATCGCGCCGCGGTCGGTCCGGGGCTCAGAACCCCCGTCGGGCGCGGCGCGCTCGACGTCGAACAGCTCGTCGGCCATGTCCGCATACTCTAGGGGCATGGCGGAATCGACCGGGTCGAGACGGTACCCGCGCGTGACCGCGCAGCCCCGCTACCCCGAGCTCGAGGAGGAGACCCTCGCCTTTTGGGAGGTTGACGGGACCTTCCAGGCGTCGATCGACCGGCGGCGCGAGGCCGAGGAGCTCGTCTTCTACGACGGGCCGCCCTTCGCCAACGGCCTGCCCCACTACGGCCACCTGCTCACCGGCTTCGTGAAGGACGCCATACCCCGCTACAAGACGATGCGCGGGTGGCGGGTCGAGCGCCGCTTCGGCTGGGACTGCCACGGGCTCCCCGCCGAGACCGAGGCGGAGAAGGAGCTCGGCGTCTCCGGGCGCGGCCCGATCACCGAGTTCGGCATCGACCGCTTCAACGACTACTGCCGGACCTCGGTGCTGCGGTACACGAAGGCCTGGGAGCGCTACGTGACCCGCCAGGCGCGCTGGGTCGACTTCGAGCACGACTACAAGACGATGGACCCCTCCTACATGGAGAGCGTGCTCTGGTCCTTCAAGTCGCTCCACGACCGAGGCCTCGTCTACGAGGCGTACCGGGTGCTCCCCTACTGCTGGGAGTGCGAGACGCCGCTGTCGAACTCCGAGACCCGCCAGGACGACGCCTACCGCGACCGGGTCGACCCCGCCGTGACGGTCGCCTTCGACCTCCTCGCGGACGGGGAGGCCGACGACGCCGGCGAGCTCGCCGGCCCCTTGAGGCTGCTCGCCTGGACGACGACGCCGTGGACGCTTCCGTCGAACCTCGCCCTCGCCGTCGGGCCCGACCTCAACTACCTCCTCGTCCGTCGCGACGGGAAGGTCCTCGTCGTCGGCGAGGACCGCTTCGACGCCTACGCCGAGGAGCTCGTCGGTGGCGAGGTGATCGGCAAGGTCCCCGGCTCGGCGCTGCTCGGCCGCCGCTACCGTCCGCTGTTCGACTACTTCACGGGGTCCGACTTCGGGACCGAGAACGCCTTCGTCGTCGTCCCCGGTGACCACGTCACCACCGACGAGGGCACGGGCATCGTCCACATGGCGCCCGCCTTCGGTGAGGACGACCAGCGGATCTCAGAAGCCCACGGCATCCCGGTGATCTGCCCGGTCGACGACCGGGGCCGCTTCGACGAGCGCGTCCCCGACTTCGCCGGGCTCCAGGTCTTCGAGGCGAACCCGCTCATCGTCGAGCGGCTCGGCGCGGCGGGCGCGCTCGTGCGCTCCGAGGAGATCCACCACAGCTACCCGCACTGCTGGCGGACCGACACGCCGCTCATCTACCGCGCGGTCAGCTCGTTCTTCGTCCGCGTCACCGCCATCAAGGAGCGGATGCTCGAGCTGAACCGCCAGATCAACTGGGTGCCGGGCCACGTGCGCGACGGCGCGTTCGGAAAGTGGCTCGAGAACGCCCGGGACTGGTCCATCACACGCAACCGCTTCTGGGGCGCGCCCATCCCGGTCTGGAAGAGCGACGATCCGTCCTGGCCGCGCGTCGACGTCTACGGCAGCCTCGACGAGCTCGAGCGCGACTTCGGCGTGCGCCCGGCGGAGCTCCACCGTCCCGGCATCGACGAGCTGACCCGGCCCAACCCCGACGACCCGACGGGCCGCTCGACGATGCGACGCGTCCCCGACGTCCTCGACTGCTGGTTCGAGTCAGGCTCGATGCCCTTCGCACAGCTCCACTACCCCTTCGAGAACGCCGAGCGCTTCGAGTCCCACTTCCCTGCCGACTTCATCTGCGAGTACGTCGGCCAGACGCGGGGCTGGTTCGACAAGCTGCACGTGCTCGCCACCGCGCTGTTCGACCGGCCGGCCTTTTCGAACTGCATCGCCCACGGCGTCCTGCTCGGCAACGACGGCCGCAAGCTCTCCAAGCGGCTGCGCAACTACCCCGACCCCGAGGAGTTCTTCGCCACCGAGGGCGCCGACGCGATGCGCTGGTACCTGCTCTCCTCGGCGGTGCTGCGCGGCCAGGACGTGGTGCTCGAGGAGAAGGCGATGACCGAGCCCGTCCGCCAGGTGCTCAACCCCATCTGGAACTCCTGGTACTTCCTCGCCCTCTACGGCGGCACCGACGACATCGTCGGGCGCTGGCGCACCGACCAGCAGGGCCTGCTCGACCGCTACATCCTGGCGAAGACGCGCGTCCTCGTCGAACAGGTCACCGCGGCGTTCGACGCCTACGACCTGGCCGGCGCCACCGGTGCCGTCACCGGCTACCTCGACGTGCTGACGAACTGGTACGTGCGGCGCAGCCGGGACCGCTTCTGGCGCCCGCTCAGCGGCGACGAGGCGCTCGACGCCGACAAGCACGACGCCTACGACACGCTGCACACCGTGCTCGAGGTGCTCTGCCGGGTGAGCGCGCCCCTGCTGCCCTACCTCACCGAGCACGTCTGGCGCGGGCTGACCGGCGCGCGCAGCGTCCACCTCACCGACTGGCCGGACGCCGCCGCGCTCCCGGCCGACCCGGTGCTCGTGGCGGCGATGGACCGCGTCCGAGAGGTCGCTTCCGCTGCGCACTCGGTCCGAAAGGACCGCGGGCACCCGGTTCGACATCCGCTTCCGTGCCTCACCTACGCCGCACCCGACTCGCCGCTCCTCGAGCCGTACCGCTGGCTGCTCGAGGAGGAGGTCAACGTCAAGCGGGTCGAGCTCGTCGGAGGCGTCGGCGACCACGCCACGACCGTGCTGAGCGTCGTGCCGGCAGCGCTCGGGCCCCGGCTCGGCCCGCGGACCCAGCAGGTGATCAACGCGGTGCGTCGCGGCGAGTGGACGCGGCGCGGCGACGGCTCGATCGAGGCCGCCGGCGAGGTCCTCCTCCCCGACGAGTACACGCTCAGGCTGCGCCCGCTCGACGAGGCCGCGGGCCGCGTCCTCCCCGGCGACGCCGGCGTCGTCGTCCTCGACCTCGCGGTCACGGCGGAGCTGAAGCGCGAGGGCATCGCGCGCGACGTGGCCCGCATCGTGCAGCAGGCGCGCAAGGACGCCGACCTGCAGGTCACCGACCGCATCGAGGTCGTCGTGGAGGCTCCGGGCGACATCGTCTCGGCGGTCGGCGAGCACGAGGAGCGGTTCCGCGAGCAGACGCTCACGACCTCCCTCTGGCTCGTCGGGGCCGGCGATGCGGCGGGACCGCCGGTGTTCGCCGCCGAGTTCGAGCACGACTACACCCTGCCCGACGGCAGGGTCGTCACCGTGCGCCTACGGCGCTGGCGGGAGGAGCCCGCGGCCGGGAGGGACTAGCCCCGCCCGGCTCCCCACCGTCCCCCGCGCCCGGTCGGGCTCAGGCCGACCAGCTGCCGCCGTCGCTCCCGAGCCGGAACTGCTCGGTCAGGTGGACGCCAGCCTCTGACCCGGGCGGTGCCACATCGAGGTCGCGACCCGCAGCCCAGCGCGCCCAGAGGGCCTCGTCGGGATCCGCGGCGTCCGAGGCCGGACCGCCGTGGGAGGGGCTCGACCCGCTCCAGCTCTGCTCCGGGTCGGTGACGGGCTGCAGCGAGGTCGCGCCGTAGCCGAAACCGCCGTCGCGCGGCCCGCCGCCGTAGGCGGAGGCGGCGTCCTCGCTGATCTCCGACTCGACGTCGGGGAGGTCCTGGCCGGGCTCGGCCGGGGCGGCGGGCTCGGACGGCGCCTCGCCGTAGCTCCCGGGCGACTGGCCATAGCCGGACGGTGCCGGCGTCGCCGGGACCGACGGCGGGGATGCCGCCTGGGTGGCGAAGGCGTCCGACACCGTGAGCGCGTCGCCGACGTAGCGCAGCGCCGAGGAGAGCGCCTGGGTCAGCCGGTCGCGCTCGGTCTCCATCAAGGTGCCGAGCGACTGCACCTCGCGCTCGAGCCGGTCGCGCTGGTCGCTCAACCGCGCGACCCGGTCGTGCATCTCCTGCTCGGCCTCGTCGCGCATGTGCCTGGCGGACTCCCGCGCCTGGGTGACGAGCGTGTCGGACTGGGAGCGTGCGTCTTCCAGGATCCGTGCGGCTTCCTCGCGCGCCTCGCTCACCGCCAGGTCCGCCGTCCGCTGCGCGAGCACGAGGGTCCGGCGGATCGCGTCATCGTCCGCGGTCGGGAGGTCGTCGCCCTGTCGGTCGGTGCGCCTGGCGCGTTCAGCGAGGTCGGCGAGCTGGGCGCGCATCTCGTCCACCGCGACGGCGACCTTCTCGAGGAACTCGTCGACCTCGTCCGTGTCGTAGCCGCGCAGACGGTCCCTGAACTCGACCTCACGCAGTACCTTCCCGGAGATCTCCATGGGCTGATGCTACCCCCCGGTCATCGAAAATCCGTGGATGGCACGACGCGCGACGGCTGGGCGAACGTGGCGCCGCGCCACGATCTTCTCAGCGCGTCTGCAAGATCGACAGCAAGACCTCCAGCAGGATCAGCACGACGAGCGGCGAGAGGTCGATCCCCATCCCACCGATGCGCACCGGGCGGAGCACCCGCCGGACGGGGACGAGCACGGGGTCGGTCAGCTTCGCCAGCACCGTGACGACGCGCGACCACTTCGACCAGGGATCGATCGGGAACCACGAGAGGATGATCCGAACGAAGAGGACGACCAGGTACGCCTGGAGGATGTCGACGATGATCCGCAGGATCACGCCGTCGACCCCGCCGCCGCGGCCGCGCTCAGCACGGCCGGCCCGACATCACGCTCTGGGCTGGAACAGGCCGCGCTCTTGCAAGCGCAGCCGCTCTTCGTCGGAGACCTCGACGTTCGACGGGGTGAGCAGGAACACCTGGTCGGCGACCTTCTCCATCGAGCCTCCGAGGGCGTAGGTGAGCCCCGAGCAGAAGTCGATCATCCGCCGGGCGAGATCGCGCTCGCTCATCTGGAGGTTGACGATCACCGGGCTGTTCTGCTTCACGAGGTCGCCGATCTGCTGGGCGTCGCTGAAGCGCGCCGGGGCGACCACGTGCACCTTCGCTCCCCGGTTGGGGACGAGCGGGCGGACGATCGCCGCACGCGGGCCGGACCCGGTGCCGTCGCGCTCCTCGCGCACGAGGGGGCGGACGGTGCCTGGCAGGGGGTGCTCCGGCGGCTCGGGCACGTCGTGGTCGGGGTAGACGATGTGCCCCGCCCGGTGCATGGCCAGCTCGTCGGCGGCGTCGTAGGCGTCGTCGTACAGCTCGTCGTCGTCGACGTCCTTCAGCCCTAGGTAAGCGAGTGCTCTGTTCATGAACGTTGCCATCGGACCCCTCCTTCGGGCACCCTATTGTGGCACTCCTGCACGAGCAGGGCGGGGACCGAACAGCGCCCGCCCGACCCGCACCATCGTCGAGCCGGCGGCCACCGCCGCCTCGAGGTCGTCGGTCATCCCCATCGAGGCCTCGGCGAGCCCGAGCTCGCCGACGAGGCCGGCCACGGTCGAAAAGGCGCGGCTCGCGCCGGCCGGGTCGTCCTGGGGCGCGACCGTCATCAGGCCCCGCACGTCGAGGCCGAGCCCGCCGAGCCCGGCGACGAGCGGCGCCACCTCACCGGGCGCGACCCCGCCCCGGTCGGGCTGCCCGGTGGTGTCGACCTCGACGAGCACGCGGGCGCCCGGCGCGTGGCGGGCGATGGCCCTGCCCTCCTCCAACCGGTCCACGCCCTCGTACAGGGCGACGAAGGGCGCCACCCTGGCGACCTTGTTGCGCTGGATCCCTCCGAGGAAGTGCCACACCACCCCGTGGCCCGGCTCGAGCGCCTCGAGGGCGCTCGCCTTCCGGACCAGCTCGCCGGCGTAGTTCTCGCCGATGTCGACGAGGCCGACGGCGAGGGCGGCGCGCACGGCCTCGAGGCCGAAGCCCTTCGTGACGGCCACGACCCGGATGCGGCCGGGATCGCCGCCGGCGCCGGCGATCCGCCCGCGCACGGTCGCGAGCCGGGCGGCGACCTGCGCGAGGTAGCCCTCCTCGAGCGGCCCGGGCAGGGGTGGCTCCTCCGCCGGCCTCGAAGCCCCGGGCGGGGCATCGACCCGGCCGGGCTCGGGCCCGCTCATCGCCCCCCCGCCGATCCGGCGGCGGGCGCCTCCTGCCACACGGCGAGGGCGTGGCGAGAGGCGTCCCGGCGGCGCCGGTGGGAGAACCACCGGTCGCCGCAAGCGGTGCAGGAGCCGGCGTCGACCGCGAGCTCGGCGCCCGCCCGGGCGAGGGCGCCCCGGACGGCGGCCGGGAGGTCGAGCGCGGGGTCGCCCGCGGCCGTCGTGGCGCGCACCGCCGGGCCGAGGACCGCGGCCGCGGCGTCGAGGTCCGCCTCGCCGAAGCGGTAGCACTCCGGATGGATGCACGGCCCGAGCACCGCGGCGACCCGGCCGGCGCCGAGGGAGCGCATCGCCGCCACCGTCGCCTCGACGATCCCGGCCACGAGGCCGCGCCAGCCGGCGTGGGCGACGCCGGTGATCCCTTCGGGGCTGGCCAGGCCGACGAGCGCGCAGTCGGCGCCGAGCACGGCGAGGCACACGTCGGGCGAAGCCGTGACGAGCGCGTCGGCCTCCGCGTCGAGGGGGCCGGACGGCGCCCCGACCACGACGACGCGCGCGCCGTGGACCTGTCGGGCGAACGTCCACGGGCGGTCGACGAGGACGCGCCGGCGCGCCTCGGCGGCGTCGTCTGGCACGCCGGGCGGTCGCAGGTCGCCGTCGGCACGGGACGTCACGAGCACGCGAGCACCCCAGGGGAGGGCGACCGTCAACGGCTGGGACACGGCGTGGCGCGCGACGCTCGTGGCCACGCCCCCGAGCGCGCTGACGTCCCGGTTACTTGAGGAACGAGGGGACGTCGAAGTCGTCGTCGCCGAGGTCGAGCTCTTCCTCGCCGACCGCGAAGACGTCCACGGGGGCGGTGTCGTCCCCGACCGCTCGCGCCCGCCGGCCTGCGGCTCGGTGCCGCGTCGGTGGGCGCCGCCCGGGCGGGCCGGCTCCGCGCCGCGCTCTTCGACGCGGTCGAAGCCCGCGGCGATGACGGTGACGCGGACCTCGTCGCCGAGAGCGTCGTCGATGACGCTGCCGAAGATGATGTTGGCATCGGGATGCGCGTGCGGCTGTGGATCATCCTCGGCCGCCTCGTTCACCTCGAACAGGCCGAGATCGCGGCCACCCGCGATGTTGAGCAGGATGCCCTGGGCGCCTTCGATCGACGCCTCGAGCAGCGGGCTCGTGATGGCGTGCTTGGCGGCGTTGAGCGCCCGGTCGTCGCCCGACGCCGTCCCGATGCCCATGATCGCGGTGCCGGCGTTGTTCATGATCATCTTCACGTCGGCGAAGTCGGTGTTGATGAGGCCCGGCACGTTGATGAGGTCGGTGATGCCCTGCACACCCTGGAGGAGGACCTCGTCGGCCATCCGGAAGGCGTCGACCATGGAGGTCTTCGCGTCGGCCAGGGTGAGCAGCCGCTCGTTCGGGATGATGATGAGGGTGTCGACCTTCTCCTTCAGGCGCTGGATCCCCTGCTCCGCCTGCAGCGAGCGGCGGCGCCCCTCGAAGGCGAACGGGCGGGTCACGACGCCGATGGTGAGCGCCCCGAGGCTCTTCGCGACCTCGGCGATCACCGGCGCCGCCGCCCGTCCCGGTGCCGCCGCCCTTGCCGGCGGTGATGAAGACCATGTCGGCGCCCTTCAGCACCTCCTCGATCTCCTCCCGGTGCTCCTCGGCGGCCATGCCGCCCGATCTCGGGGTCGCTCCCCGCCCCGAGCCCGCGGGTGAGCTGGCGGCCGATGTCGAGCTTGATGTCCGCGTCGCTCATCAGCAGCGCCTGCGCGTCGGTGTTGACCGCGATGAACTCCACGCCCTTCAGGCCGGCGTCGATCATGCGGTTCGACGGCGTTGACACCCGCGCCACCTACGCCGACGACCTTGATGACGGCGATGAAGCTCTGCGATGCGCCGGTCATGGCTGCCCCTGTCTTCCTGCTACGAGATAAGTGGGCGCAGATGGCACCAGGGCCGGCGGACGGCTCCTTCGTCCGGGGCCCCGCCGCCCGCGACCGCCGTGTGCACCGGGACCGGACGGTCGACACCGGCGCCACACCGGTTCACGGTAGCTGAACCTCGGACTCCAGAGCGGGCGGCTGGAGCACCTCAGCGACCAGAACGAGACGAAACATAGGGCCGGTACCTCACGGGGTCAAGACCGGTGAGGCGGGAACCCGCAGGTCGATGGTTACAATTCCGGCCAGCGACACACGGGCCAGGACCGTAGCGAGCGAGACGATCTTCTGGTGGAGCTCGGCCGTCGAGCCGAGCACGACCAGCGGGCCGTGCAGCAACCGGACGACCACCCCGTCGGTCGTGCTCGAGTCGATCGACGCGACCCGCCCGGCGATCGAACCGGGGAGCGCCCGGGCGAGACCGAGCAGCGGCGCGTCGCCCGCACCGAGGTCGCCGCCGGGCACCGGCACGGCCCCGACGCCCGCCAGCGCCACGAGGCCGCTGGGCGGCGCCGCGACGTCCTCGAGCACTCGGCCCGTGCCGTCGACGACCGCGTTGCGGTGCCCGCCCAACGGGACGTAGGCGAGCGGGCGGCGCTCGACGATCCTCACGGCGACCCCGGAGGGCCAGCTCCTCGAGACCTGGGCGCTCAGCACCCAGGGCAGGCGCTCGAGCGACGACGCCGCGGCCGCGCCGTTGACGTCGATGAGCGGCGGGTGCGCGGCCAGGCCGGTGACACGCAGCACCTCGGCGCGGGGCTCGTGGACGGCGCCGGCGATGTCGATCGAGCGCGCGGCGAAGAGCGATGAGTGCACGAGGACCAGGCCCGTGACGACGAGCGCCACGAGCACGAGCACGACCGCGACGATCCGGAGCCGGCGCCGGCCGGCCTCGCGCTGCACGGCGAGCTTGCGGGCGCGCATCGCGCGGGTCCGTCTCGCTCGCCCGCCGGTCCGCGCCGGGCCGCGCCCCGGTGGCCGCCGCGCTCACGGCGCGAAGCCCACGAGCCGCAGCTCCGTTCGCAGCTCGACCCCGAGGCGCTCGCCGACGAGCCGGCGCACGGTGGCGATGAGGCGGTGGACGTCGTCGGCCGAGCCGCCGGCGTCGGCCTGGACGAAGTTGGCGTGCTTCTCCGACACCTGCGCCGAGCCGATCCGGAGCCCCTTCAGCCCGGCCGCCTCCACGAGCCGGCCCGCCGAGTCCCCTTCGGGGTTCGTGAACACCGAGCCGGCGTTCCGGCCGCCCGGCTGGTGCTCCCGGCGCCAGGCGACGATCTCGGCGATCGCCTTCGCCGACGTGTCGGGGTCGCCGGACTCGCCGGCGAAGGTCGCCGAGAGCACGAGGTCGCCAGGACCGACGCGGGAGCGCCGGTAGCCGAGGGCGAGCTCGGCCGCCGCCACGACCCGGTCGCTGCCACCGCCGAGGTCGACGATCCGGCACGAGCGGAGCCGGTCGCCGGTCTCGGCGCCGTGCCCGCCGGCGTTCATCGCCACCGCCCCGCCGACCGACCCCGGGATGCCGACGGCCCACTCCATCCCCGCACAGCCAGCCGCGGCGGCGCGCCGGGCGAGCACGGGGTAGTAGGCCGCGCCGCCGGCGACGATGCGCGCGCTCGCCGCGTCGATCTCGACCTCCTCGAACGCGCCGACGAGCGCCACGCACAGCCCGGCGAAGCCGCCGTCGGCGACGAGCAGGTTCGACCCACGGCCGAGCACCAGCACCTCGACGCCGCTTGCCGCCACGGCGGCGGCGACGCGCTCGAGCGAGGCCTCGTCGGCGATCTCGGCGAAGAGCGCGGCACGCCCGCCCACGCGGTAGGTGGTGCGAGCCGCGATCGGCTCGTCCCGGCGGGCGAGCGGGCCGAGGAGCACCGCCGCCCGCTCGACGGCGTGCAGGGCCTCGGAGCGCCCGTCGGCGTGGGCGGCGCCTGCCCGCCCCGTTGGGCTCACCAGGCCGGCTCGGCGAGCAGCTCGTCGGGCAGGGTCGTCAGATCGCCGGCACCGAGGGTGAGGCAGCAGTCGCCCGGGCGCAGTGTGCGGCGCAGGTAGGCGACGAGGTCGCTCCGCTGCGGCAGGTAGGCGGCGTGGGTCCCCGGGTGGGCGTCGAGCACCGCGTCGAGCACGAGCTTGGCGGACACCCCGGGCGGCGGCGACTCCCCCGCCGCGTAGATGCCGGTGACGACGACCAGGTCGGCGTCGCCGAAGGCGTCGCCGAAGTCGCGCCGCGAGGGCCGCCACCCGCGAGTACCGGTGCGGCTGGAACACGCAGACGACCCGGCGCCATCCGCCCCGGCGTGCGGCTGCCAAGGTGGCGGCGACCTCCCCGGGGAGGTGCGCGTAGTCGTCGACGAAGGTGACGCCGCGGGCCTCGCCGCGGAACTCGAACCGCCGAGCCACGCCGGCGAAGCGGGCCAGCGCCCGCGCCGCGACGTCGACCCCGACGCCGACGCGGAGGGCCGCGGCCACGGCTCCTGCCGCGTTGGCGGCGTTGTGGGCTCCCGGCACGGGGAGGGCCAGCTCGCCGAGCACCTCGCCGCCGCGCTCGAGCGCGAAGGCGATGTCGCTGCGCCCGCCGCGAAAGCCCGTGACGCGAAGCTCGGCGGCGTCGGCGAACCCGTACGTCGTGGCGCCGGCCGGGGCGAGGCGCGAGGCGACCGGGTCGTCGGCGCAGACGATCGCGCCGCCCGGCGCGTCCGCCATGAAGCCGGCGAACGCCGCCTCGAGTGCGGCGATCGAGCCGTAGTGGTCGAGGTGGTCGGCTTCGACGTTCGTCACGAGGGCGAGCTCAGGGTGGAGCGCGAGGAACGTGCCGTCGCTCTCGTCCGCCTCGACGACGAGCCACTCCCCGTCCCCCCAGACGGCGTTGGTGCCGATCTCGTTGACGTCGCCCCCGACGACGAAGGAGGGCTCGAGACCGGCCTCGACGAGCACGAGCGCGAGCATCGAGGTCGTCGTCGTCTTGCCGTGGGTCCCCGAGACCGCCACCGTCCGGCGCTGCGCCGTGATCGCCGCCAGCGTTTCGGCACGCGTGTGCACCTCCAGGCCGAGCCGGCGCGCCTCGGCCAGCTCGACGTTGCGCTCCGGGATCGCCGTCGAGATCGCGACGACCTCGGCACCGGCGACGTTCGCCGGGTCGTGGCCGAGGGCCACGCGCACGCCGAGCGCGGCGCAGGCGCTCGAGCGCCACCCCGTCCTTCAGGTCGCTGCCGCTCACCTGATGGCCCATCGTGACGAGCACCGCGGCGATGGCGCTCATCCCGGCCCCGCCGATGCCGACGAGGTGGACCCGCCGCGCTCGCCCGAGGTCGAGGGGGCTCACGGCGCTGCGCCCCCGGCGCCGTCCGGGGCCCGGTCGCCCCCTTCCGCTCCGCCCGTCGCGCGAGCCTCGTCGGGCGGCGCGCCAGGCTCGTCGGGCGGCGCGCTCCGGCCGGCGCGGCGCGAGAGGATGCGCCCGACGCGCCGGCGGGTGCCGGGCCGCCGGGCGATCTCCTCGACGAGCACGGCGACGCGCACGGCCGCATCGCGCCGGCCGAGCGCGAGCGCGGAGCGTTCCATGCGCTCGAGGCGGCCCGGGTCGGCGAGGAGCGCCTCCAGCTCGGTCACCAGCCGGTCGCTCGTGGCCTCGGCGTCGGGCACGAGCAACCCGGCCCCCGCAGCCGCCAGGACCTCGGCGTTGCGGCGCTGATGGTCGGCGGGGGCACCCGGCAGCGGCACGAGGATGCTCGGCGTGCCGATCACGGTCAGTTCGGCGACCGTGGAGGCGCCGGCCCGGCAGATCACGACGTCGCTCGCCGCAAGCAGCTCGGGCATCCGCTGCTCGTACGCGACGACCCGGTAGTCCAGGCCGGCGGCGCCGCGGGCGGACAGCCGGGCGTGCGCCGCCAGCACCATCTCGTGGTCCCGCTCGCCGGTGACGTGGTAGATCGTCAGGTCCCGGCGCTCCGCCAGCAGTCGGGCGAGCCCGAGCGCGGCCTCGTTCAGGCGCCGGGCGCCGAGCGAGCCGCCGGTGACGGCGACGACGAGCCTTCCCTCGTCGATCCCGAGCAGCCGCCGGGCGCGGGCGCGCCCCTCGGGGCTGCGCTCGACCTCCAGCACCTCCGGACGCACCGGTGCGCCGGTCAGCACCACGCGAGGCAGCGCCGTGCCGGGCAACGCCACCGCGCTCGCCCACCGCGAAGCGGCCGACGAAGCGGTTGGCGGCGCCGGGCACGGCATCGACGTTGACGACCACGACCGGTACCCCGAGCGCGAGCGCGGCGAGCGAGCAGGGGACGCCGGCGTAGCCGCCCACGGTGACGACCGCGGCGGGCCGCCGCTCGGCGACGAGCCGGACCGCTCGCGCTGTCGCGGCCAGCAGCCCGACGACCGCCCCCACGTTGTCCACGGTGAGTCGGCGCTGGATCCCGCGCCCGGGAGGAGCACGGATCGGAAGCCGGCCTCGGGCGCGAGCTTGGCCTCCAGGCCGTTCGCCGCCCCGACGTAGCAGATGCTCGACCGGTCCCGGCCGCCGGCGACGAGCGCCCGACCGACGGCGATCGCCGGCAGCACGTGGCCGGCGGTCCCGCCGCCGGTCACGATCACCTCGCCCTCGGCCGGTGGCTGGGCGTGGCTGTTCATCTCGACACTGCCTTCATTTCGACAGCCTTCATTTCGACAGCCTTCATTTCGACAGCCTTCATTTCGACAGCCTTCATTTCGACAGCCTTCATTTCGACAGCCTTCATTTCGACAGCCTTCATTTCGACAGCCTTCATTTCGACAGCCTTCATCTCGACACCGTTTCGTCTGGCCCGTCCGGAGATCGTCCACCTCTCGGCGCAGGCCCCCGACGCGACAGGCCCCTCATCTCAACGCCGTCCCGAGGCGCGGCGCGGATCCGTTGCGGCGCGCCGCCGGCCCGGCGGCGCGCGGGCGCCCCCGGACGGTGGCGGACGGCGGTGGCGCCGCCCGGCGCTCGGGAGCGTCCGCACGCCGGCGGGAGGAGGGCGACGTCGCGGCGCGGGGCCGCTCGCCGACCAGCGCGCGCGGACGCCGGGCGATGTTGACGAGCAGGCCCGTCGCGACGAGCACCACCACGAGCGAGGAGCCGCCGAACGACAGGAACGGCAGCGGGATGCCCGTCTCGGGGAGGATCCCGATCACGCCGCCGACGTTGATCAGCGCCTGGAAGACGACCCAGCAGGTGATCGCCGTCACGAGGAGGCTCGCGAAGCGGTCCTGGGTGCGCGCCGCGATGCGGATGCCGAGCCAGCCGAACGCGGCGAAGGCCACCAGCAAGAGCGCGGCGCCGGCAAATCCGAGGTCGTTGCCGACCACGGCGAAGATGAAGTCGGTCTGCGCGTTCGGCAGGAACCAGTTGGCGAACGGGGCGCCGATGCCAGCTCCCGCGAGATGGCCCGAGCCGAGCGACGAGAGCGACTGGACGACCTGGTAGCCGGTCGTCGACGCGTGGGCGAAGGGGTCGACGAACGAGAGCAGGCGGGCGCGGCGGTACGGCGCGGCCAGTGCCACGATGCTGCCGAGGCCGACCAGCACGGCGACGACCCCGGCGAGCATCCGGCCGTGGACCCCGCCTGCGAAGAGGACCGCGGCGCCGATGCAGACGAGCACGATGGCGGTGCCCATGTCCGGCTGCTTCAAGATGAGGATCCCGGCGGCGGCGAGCACGACGCCGAGCGGGCGGACCAACGACCCGAAGTGGTCGCTGCGGTGCTCGCGCCGGGCGACGAGGTCGGCGGCGAACACGGCGAAGGCCAGCTTCATGAGCTCCGAGGGCTGGATGCGGACCGGTCCGGCGCCGATCCAGCGGCTCGACCCGCCGGCCGTCTTGCCGATGTGGGGCGCCAGCACCACGACGAGCAGGAAGAACCCGACGACGAGCGCCGGCACCGCGAGCCGACGCACCCGGGCGAGGTCGAACCGTGCCGCGACGGCGAAGCCGGCGCCGCCGACGGCGATCCACATGATCTGGCGCTCGAACAGCGCCCACGGCGAGCCGTAGTCGGCGATCGCCACCGCCGGGGAGGCCGAGAGGATCATCACGAGGCCGAAGCCGGTGAGCGCCGCGGTGAGCACGCCCAACCGGAGCGCGTCCTTGCGACCGGCCACCTCGGGGGCGACGGCCCTGGCCGGGCGGGTCGCCGGCCGGGTGCCGGCGCCGCCCTCGACGACGCGCAGCACCGGCGCGCCGGCGCGCGCCGGCGCGCCAACCGGCCGCCGGTCGGCCTGCACGCTCCTCGCCATCGTCAGCCCCCCGCCGCCCGAGTCAGCGCGCCGCCGGCCGGGCGCGCGCCGAGGCGTTGCACGGCCCGGACGAAGTCCTGCCCGCGCTCCTCGTACGAGGCGTACCAGTCGAAGGACGCGCAGCCCGGTGAGAGCAGCACGGCGTCGCCAGGCTGGGCCAGACGCGACGCCTCGGTGACCGCGGCATCCATCGAATCGGCGCTGACGACGGTGTAGCCGTCGAACGCCGCGGCGACCTCGGCTGCCGCCTCGCCGATCGCGACGACGGCGCGGACGCGGCGCGCCCCGCCGGCCTCGGCGCCCCGCCGGAGCGCCCCGAGGTTGAGGCCCTTGTTCCGCCCCCCGGCGATGAGCACGGCGACCTCGAAGCCGGCGAGCGCCGCGGCGACGGCCGAGGGCGTGGTCGCCTTCGAGTCGTCGTAGTACCCGACGCCGCCGACGCGGCCGACGAGCTCGACGCGGTGCGCGAGCGGTTGCGCGCCGCGTAGGGCCGCCCGGCAGCCCTCGGCCGTCGCGCCGGCGGCCATCGCCGTCGCCAGGGCGGCGAGGGCGTTCGCCACGTCGTGCGGCATGTCCCGCGACAGGTCGGCGACCGACGCCAGCTCGCGGCCGTCCGGGCCGACGAGCCGCTCGCCGTCCTTGTGGTAGTCGCCGGCAGCGAGCCCGAAGGTGAGCACGCGTCCGCGGGCGTCGCGGGCCGCCTCGGCGACCACCGGGTCCTCGGCGTTGGCGACGGCGACGTCGCCCGTCTCCTGGTTGGCCCAGATCCGCGCCTTCGAGCCGACGTAGTGGTCGAGGTCCCCGTGCCAGTCGAGGTGGTCCTCGGCGAGGTTCAGCCACGTGGCCACCGATGGCCGGAACGCCTCGGTGAGGGCCAGCTGGAACGAGGAGACCTCGGCGACGACGACCTCGAGTCCGGGCCTGCGGACCGCCTCCACCAGCGGGTAGCCGATGTTGCCCGCCGCGGCGGCCGACACACCCGACGCGACGAGCATCTCGGCGACGAGGGAGGTGACCGTGGTCTTGCCGTTCGTGCCGGTCACCGCGACGATCGGTATCTCGGCGAGGCGGTAGGCGAGCTCGATCTCCGACAGCGGCACGCGGGGGCGAGCGCCACGAACACCGGATGGGCCGGGGGCACGCCGGGGCTCACGACGACCAGCTCGGCATCGCCGGCGAGGCGGCCGACGAGCTCGGGCGAGGGGCGCTCCACGAGCTCCACCCCGAGCGCGCCGGCTAGCGCCCCGGCGCCGGCCAGGGGGTGGTCGTCGAGCGCTACCACCGCCGCGCCGAGCTCGCGCAGGACGCGAGCGACGGCCTGGCCGGTGCGCGCGAAGCCGACGATCAGGGCCTGGCGAGGAATCTCCAGGCCCGGCGCCTTCCGGGGCACCGGTCGCGCCGCGCTCATGGCGACCGCCTCACCGGACGGTCCCGAGGCTCAAGAAGTCGGCATAGAAGATGCCGAGACCGAGTGCGGTGCACAGCGCCGAGAAGATCCAGAAGCGGACGATCACCGTGGTCTCGGGCCAGCCCATCAGCTCGAAGTGGTGGTGCAGCGGCGCCATGCGGAACACGCGCGTGTGGAAGCACCGGAAGCTGACGACCTGGATGACCACGGAGAGGGTCTCGACGAGGAAGAGCCCGCCGATGATCAGGAGCAGCAGCTGGACGTTCATGACGAGCGCGAGGCAGGCCAGCCCCGTGCCGATCGCCAGCGAGCCGGTGTCGCCCATGAAGATCCGGGCCGGCGCGGCGTTCCACCACAGGAAGCCCACGCACGCCCCGGCCATCGCGACGGCGACGAGCGCGAGGTCGAGCGCGTCGGGGACGAGGTAGATGTGGAGGTGGATCTGGCGGAACTGCCAGTAGCCGATCATCGCGAAGCAGCTGAAGCTGAACGCCGACGAGCCCGCTGCCAGCCCGTCCAGCCCGTCGGTGAGGTTCACGGCGTTCGACTCGCTCACGATGACGAAGACCGCCCAGACGATCCACAGCCCGGTGCCGAGCTCGACGCCCGGCACGTCGTAGCGGGTGAACGAGAGCGTGGTGTGGGCGTGGCCCCAGTAGAACGCGCCGAGGGCGAAGCCGGTCCCGACCGCCACCTGCAGGAGGAACTTGGCGCGCTTGTTCAGGCCGAGGCTGCGCTGGCGCCTGACCTTCAGCCAGTCGTCGGCGAGGCCGATGCAGCCCGTCGCGACCACCGCCGCGATGATGAGGGCGCCGTCGCGTGAGAACGAGACGTGTGTCCCGAGGTGACCGAGGACGTAGCCGGCGACCGCGGCCAGGATCATGGTGATCCCGCCCATCGTCGGCGTCCCGGCCTTCACCAGGTGGATCGCGGGACCGTCTTCGCGGATCTGCTGGCCGATCTGCCGGCGGGTCAGCCAGCGGAGGAGGATCGGCGTGCCGAACCCCGCGACGAGCAGCGCGATCCCACCCGAGGTGAAGATGGCGATCACGCCGGCGTCCCCTCCGACCGCTGGTCCCGGTGGCCGCGCACCGCGCGCCCGAGCCGCGCCAGCTCCTCGCGGACGACGTCGCGGTCGTCGAAGGCCACGGTCGTGGTCGCGAACTCCTGGGTCCGCTCGTGGCCCTTGCCCGCGACCACGACGACGTCGCCTCGGCCCGCCGAGCGCAGGGCCCGGGCGATGGCGGCACGCCGGTCCGTCTCAACGACGCACTCGGCCGGCCCCGAGACGCCCGCACGGATCTCCTCGACGATCGCCGCCGGGTCCTCGTCGCGCGGGTTGTCGGACGTGAGGACGACCAGGTCGGCGTCGCGACTGGCGATGTAGCCCATCTTGGGGCGTTTCCCGCGGTCGCGGTCGCCGCCGCAGCCGAACACGACGACGACGCGGCCCCCGGCGACGCCTCCGGGGAGCGCCGTGGCCTGGCGGGCCGCGCCGAGCACCTCCTCCAGCCCCGAGGGCGTGTGGGCGTAGTCGACGACGACGATCAGCCCGTCGAGACTCTCGATCGTCTCGAAGCGGCCCGGCACCCGCTCGGCGGCCTCCAGGCCCGCGACGATCGCGTCGGTGCCGATCCCGAGCGCTCGGGCCGCGGCCGCGGCGCCAAGGGCGTTACGGACGTTGAACGTGCCGCCGAGACCGAGGCGGACCAGTCGCCCGTCGAGGGTGAAGGTGCTCCGGGTGAGCCCGGCGCGGAGGTCGCGGGCGTCGTCGAGCGAGTAGGCGACCGTCTCGATCTCCGGGCGGTCGATCAGACGCCGCCCGTGCTCGTCGTCGGCGCACACGACGGCGAGGCGGGCCCTCGCGGGCGTGAAGAGCGAGGCCTTTGCGGCGAAGTAGGCCTCCATCGTCTTGTGGAAGTCGAGATGATCCTGTGTCAGGTTGGTGAACACGGCGACGTCGAAGCAGATCCCGTCGACCCGGTGCTGCACCAGGGCGTGCGAGGTGACCTCGACGGCGCTCGCGGCGCAGCCGGCGTCGCGCTGCTGGGCGAGGAGCCGTTGGAGGTCCGGTGCTTCTGGCGTCGTGCGGGCGCCGCCGAGGGTGCCGACGATGCCGGTGCGCCAGCCGTGACGCTCGAGGATCGACCGCAGCAAGTAGGTCGTCGTCGTCTTGCCGTTCGTGCCCGTCACACCGACCATGTGCATCGACGCCGCGGGGTTGCCGAAGAAGGCGCAGGCGGCCTTCGCCATCGCGGCGCGCGACTCTCCCGGACCGACGACGAGCTGGACCGCGCGTGCGAGATCGGGACCGAGCGAGTGCTCGCACACGAACGCCACCGCGCCCGCCGCACGCGCCGCTGCCGCGAAGTCGTGGCCGTCGCGACGCTCCCCGGGGACACAGCAGAAGAGCGCGCCAGGCACGACGTGACGGTGGTCCAAGACGACCGCGGACAGCTCGATCCCCGTCGGGTCGCCGAGCACCGCGAGGGGCGCGACGCGCTCCACGATGCGCTCGAGCCGGACGCGGGTGCCGCCGTCGTTCACGGGCATGGGCGTCACCGCGAGCCGGTGCTCGCGCTGCCCGCGCCCGCCGTGTCGGCGGGGCGCCTGACCGTGGCGGCGGATCTCGGCACGCTGGCCACGGTTGTGGTGGGAGGAGCGGTCGTGGTGGTGGTGGTGGTCACCGTGGTGGTGGACGCACCTGCCAGGGTCGTGACCGGTGGGGCGATGTCGAAGCGGCGGAGCGCGTACTGCATGATCTTCGAGAAGACCGGCGCAGCCACCGTCCCACCGTAGATGGAGTTCGGATGGTTGAGCACAACGATGGCCGAGAGCGCGGGCGCTTCTGAGGGCACGAAGCCGACGAAGGTCGCGTTGAAGTCGCCGGGGACGTAGCCGACGCCGTTCGGAATGGGGACCTGCGCGGTGCCCGTCTTGCCGGAGACGTCGTAGCCCGGGATGTCGGCCAGCGGGGCCGTGCCGTCCTGCTTCGTGACGCCGTTCAGCATCGGCACGAGCTCCGCCGCCGTCGACGCGTCCAGCACCCGGTGCTCCTTGGTCGCGCCGAGCAGATGCTCCACGCCGCCGCTCGACACTGTGCCGGCGACGACGTGGGGGGTGACGAACATGCCGCCGTTGGCGACTGCGGTGTAGGCGTCGAGGATCTGCTGGGGCGTGACCGCGACGCCGGTCCCGATCGGCACCGAGCCCTCCGCCGATCCGTACCAGGTGGCGGGCGAGCCGAGGATGCCGTCGGACTCGCCGGGCCAGTCGAGCCCCGTCGGCAGGCCGAAGCCGAGCGCGTGGAAGGCCTCGTACAGCGTCGGCGTCCCGAGCCGCTGGGCGATCTCGATGGTGCCGACGTTGGAGGATTGCGCGAGCACGCTCGACGCGCTGAGCTGCTCGGTCGGGTGGACGTCGGCATCGACGAAGGTGTAGCCGCCGACATTGATCGTGTACGGCACGGTGAGCACCGTCGTCGGCGTGATCAGGCCCGTCTGCAGGGCGTAGGAGAAGGTGGCGAGCTTCATCACCGAGCCCGGCTGGTAGATCCCGGCCTCGGCCAGGTTGACCGGGTCCTCGGTGATCTTGCCCTTCCGCCCGGCGACCAGGTCGACCATCGCCAGGATCCCCCCGGTGTGGACGTCCTCCACCACGGCGAGCCCCGTTTGGGCGTGGGTGGCGATCATCTGGGCCTCGACGTCCCTGGTCACCTCGACCTGGAGGGGCTCGTCGATCGTCAGCACGAGGCCGGTCCCCTGGCGGGGCGGCACGACGTCGGTGGCGTTACCCGGCAGCTGCACGCCGCCCGGCGCGTCGGGCACGACCTCGCTCCCGACCTTTCCCGAGAGCAGTCCGTCGTACTTCAGCTCGAGCGCCGCGGCGCCGTGACCGGCGTAATCGAGCCCTCCGAGCAGCGGCTCGAACAGCGAGGCGTCGGGCGAGACCCGCATCGTGTCCGCCTGGAAGGTGATGCCGGCCAGTCCCAGCTTCTCGGCCTGGGTCTCGACCGACGAGGAGACCTCGCGCGCCACCACGACGAAGCCGTTGCGCTCGGAGAGCTCGTGGGCGAGCTTCGTCGCCGACTGGTGGAGCACGGGCGCGAGCGCGTCGGCCTCTGCGTTCGGGCGCGTGATCTGGAAGTCGTCGGCGATGACGTCGGCCCGTGGGACGGAGATGGCGAGGAGGTCGCCCGAGCGGTCGTAGATCGCCCCCCGCGTCGCCGGCAGCACGACCTCGTGCTGCGTCTCGCCCGACGCGTAGGCCGCGTAGCGGGAGCCGTCGAGCACCTGGACGAAGGCGAGCCGGGCGACGAGGGCGAGGAGGGCGAGGGTGATCCCCGTGCCGAGGAGGCGAAGGCGCCGGCGGTGCCGTCGCTCGGCACGGGCGCGGCGGTGCCCGGCGGTCTGGCGCGCCGCGCCCGGCCGCGCCGCCTGGCGAGCGCCTGTTGGGCCGCCGGTCAGGCGGTGCGCCGGCGCCCCCGGCGGGAGGCGGTCTCGCCGCGGCGCTGCGGGTGTCCGGGCCGGGACCGTGCCGGCGCGGCGCGACGGGCCAGCCGACCGGCCTCGCGGCCGGTCGCCGGGGGCGCTCACCGATTGGTCCCGCCTCGGGTGGTGCTCGCCGTGTGCTGCGTGTCAGCCGCGGCCGACACCGGCGGGCCCGGGTTGACCGGCACGAGGTACGTCACGCTCGCCGGCGCCACCATGTGCAGCTCCCGCTCTGCGACGTCGAGGATCCGGGAGGGCGCGGCGAGCTGGGCTCGGGAGAGCTGGAGGTCCTGGTCCTGCGCCACCGCGGCGGACAGGGCCTGGTGGAGGTTGTCCAGGCGCACCTGCTGGGAGGTGACGAGCGCCTGGCCGGCAGCGACGACGCCGAGCGAGCCGAGGGCCACGACGGCGGCCGCGGCGACCAGCACCCGGGCGCGCCGCTGCCGCGCCCGGAGCCGGAGGCGGCGCGGGTCGACGACCGTCAGACGCGACCGGGCTCCCCCGGCGTGCCGTCGCGCGGGCTGGCCTGCCGGCTGCGCCGGCGCCGCCGCGGTCGCCCGCACGCCACGCGCCTCCGGCGTCACGAGCCGGCCCCGGTCCGGGGCGGCCCGTCGGCCGTGCCGCCGGCGTCAGCGAGACGCTCGACGGCGCGCAGGCGAGCGCTCTCGGCCCTCGGGTTCGCCGCCACCTCGGCCGCCGACGCCTTCCGGGCCCCGCGAGTGAGGAGTCGCACGCTCGCCACGGCGCCGCACGAGCACGGCAGGCCCGGCGGGCACGTGCACCCTCCGGTCGCGGCGTGCACGAAGCGCGCCTTCACGAGGCGATCCTCACCGGAGTGGTAGGCGAGGACGACGCAGCGCCCACCAGGCACCAGGAGGTCGATCGCGTCGTCGAGCGCGTCGCCGAGCTGTCCGAGCTCCTCGTTCACGGCGATGCGCAGCGCCTGGAACACCCGACGTGCCGGGTGCCCGCGCCGGCGGGCCGCGACGGGGACCGCGGCGGCGACGGCCTCGGCGAGCTCGCTCGTCGTGTGGAGCGGGCGCCGCTCGACGATGAAGCG
The DNA here is from genome assembly GCA_963765505.1 of uncultured Actinomycetota bacterium. Classification (GTDB taxonomy): domain Bacteria; phylum Actinomycetota; class Acidimicrobiia; order Acidimicrobiales; family Bog-793; genus DATKQY01. The sequence continues at coordinate 70,794 of CAVXWO010000007.1, read as the reverse complement.
CGCGATGCGCCGCGCGAAGCGGTCCTCACCGCTCTCGGCGAAGAGCGAGGCGAGCTCCGCCTCGCTCGCCGAGTTCACGAGCTCAGCGGCGGTCATCGGCTGCCCGGGGTCCATCCGCATGTCGAGCGGCCCGGGCTCGCGGTAGGAGAAGCCACGCGCCGCCACGTCGAGCTGGTGGGAGCTGACGCCGAGGTCGAAGAAGACGGCGACCACCGGCGCGGAGGCGCCGAGGTCGGCCTCGACCACCTCGCGCAGTTGGTCGAACCGGGCGTGGTGGACAGCGGGCGCGCGCGCCGAACGGGGCGAGTCGGCGGCGGGAGGCCTCGACCGCGTCGGGGTCGCGGTCGAGGCCGACGAGCTGGAGCCGGGGATGGGCGGCCAGCAGCGCGCTGGCGTGGCCGGCCCCGCCGAGGGTCGCGTCGACGACGACGCCGTCGTCGTAGCCGTCGAGCAGCGCGAGGACCTCGGCGAGCATCACCGGCTCGTGGCAGAACTCCTGGCTCATCCGCAGCCCCCCGACCGCCAGGGGCACGTGGCGCGCCCTGTGGAGGGGATGGAGATCGGCGGAGAGGGATGTCGTTTGACCATCCGGCTCAGCGATCGGGGGGTTGCGGGTGAGCCAGGAGCTGGGGCGGGCGCGATGCGCCGGCCGTCCGTCGCGGCTCGGGCGGCGGGCGGCGCGTTCACGGCGGACACGGTCGGCGATCATCCGGCCGGGGGTGCAGCGGAAGCGGTGGGCGCCGCCACGGTGCCGTCGGCGGTGTCGAGCTCCTTGCCGGCCCATGCGGCGGGCGCCCAGAGCTCGACCCGGTTGATCATCCCGATGACGAGGACCTCCTGCTCGAGCTCGGCGTAGGAGCGGAGGTGGGGCGGGATCGCCATGCGTCCCTGGCGGTCGATCTCGGCCTCGAAGACGGCCGCCGCCCACTCGCGGACCTGGTTGCGCGAGGCCGCGTCGCCCTCGGCGGCGGCGAGCCGGAGCTGGATCTCCTTGTCGAACTCCTCCTCGGTCCAGAGCGCGAGGCAGCCCTCCAGGTGCGGCGTGAGGTACCCCGGACCGCTGAAGTGGCCACGCAGCTTCGCAGGCAGGATGAGGCGCCCCTTGGCGTCGAGGGAGTGCTCGTACCTCCCGAAGAACCTCGCTACCAGCGCCAACGCCGGCGTCCTTCCTGCTGGTCATCCGTCTGGTCTGCGCGGCGGCGCATCGCCTCCCCGGTCCACCATTTCGCGCCACTTTAAGGATCTTGCCCTCCACCGTCAACCACTTCGATGCACGATGGGCCAGCTCCCGGGCCCACGCGGGGACGCGAGCGGGCGACGGCACCCCCTCCAGGCTGGGCCGACGGCGCGTGGGAAGGCGCGCGAAATGGCTCGATCGGGCAACGTTCTCGCCGTCGCCTGGGCCCGCCCCCACCCCGCATCGGCGGGAGCCGCCGCGGGTCGTCTAGCTCGAGGCGACCTTGGGGCTCTCGTCGCCGGCGGGCGCGCCCGGGCCCGGCTCCGGCCACAGCTCCTCGGGCTCGAGGCCCCGCGTCTCGGGGAGGAACCAGAAGAGAGCCGCCGCCGGGATGGCCACCGCGAAGACCACCACGGCCGCGATGGAGAAGCGGTTCCCGACGTCGGCGATCGCGCCGAAAGCGAGCAACCCCACGACGGCGCCGAGCACGCTCGCCACCACTTCCCAGCCGGCGACCGACGCCCGCACCGAGGTCGGGAAGAGCTCGTTCGCAAGCGCGCCGGCGGCGGGCGCGAACGCCGAGGCGGCCATCACACCGAGCACGTAGCCGACGACGAGCGCCGGACGCGAGCCGCTGTAGGTGAGCATGGCGAGCAAGGCCATTGCGATCATCGTCAGTGCCCCGGTGGGGCGGCGCCCCGCGATCGGCAAGCCACTGTCCGAGGACGAGCCCGCCGAACCCCGTCACGCCCGCCGCGACCACCATGAGCGCCACGACCAGTCCCGGAACGCGAAGCACGTTCTCGCTGTAGAGGTAGACGAAGCTGTTCGCCGGTCCCGTCATCACGGCGATGGTGAAGCTGATCGCGGCCACCACGACGAGCCGCCGGCGGAACTCCGGACCGAGGGCGCCGATCACGGGCATCGGACGCTCGGCGGCGGTCGCGGCGACGACGAAGCGGTCCGGCTCCGACACCTGGCGGGCGGCGAGCGGGAGCAGAACCAAGGGCACCGCAGCCAGCGCGAACAGGCCCCGGAAGCCGAGCGACGAGGAGGCGAGCGAGTTGATCACGGCCGTGAGGCCCGAGCCGACGCCGTAGCCGGCAGCGATCAGCGCGATGGCCCGGGCCCGATTGCGGGTGTCAGTCTGCTCGGCGGCAGTCACCTGGGCGAGCACGCGCTGGCAGTGCTGAGCAGCGGTCTGCCGAGGGCGAAGATGGCGACGAACCACCAGTACCCCGGGCTCGCGGCGGCAGCCACGGTGAGGCACAGCCCGAGCGCGCAGCTCGCGAAGAGCATGCGGCGCCGTCCGAACCGGTCGGCGATGCCGGTGAGGGGCAAGCTGGCCACGGAGGCGAGCCGGAGGATGGCGAGCCCGATGCCGAGCTCGGTGCCCGAGAGGCCCGCCTGCTCGGCGATGGTCGCGCCGTGGGTGACACGCCCGAAGCTGCCGCGCCACGTCGCCCAGCGCCGCGACGGCACCGAACTGGCCGAAGCCCACCGCCATGGAGGTAAACGCGAGGGCGACGACCACAGGATCGAGCCACCCGTGCAGCCGGAGCCGCAGCAGCGCGCCGCCCGGTGCGGACGGCGCGTCATCACCGGCCGGCCGGGCCCGTGCCCGCCCGGCGAAAGCGCTCGGCGCGAGCGCTCGGAGGGCCGCGAGCCTCACGGCTCTACGCTCTCACGTATGGCCAGCCTGCGCGGCGAGGATGGCGCCCGCGGCGACGATGCCGCTAGCACCGACGGGCACCGGATTCGCTACGACCCGCAGAGCCGCGCTCGTGGTGGTGGACGTCCAGAACGACTTCGCCGACCCGGCCGGGAGTCTTTACGTGCGCGGCGCCGAGGAGATCGTGCCGCTCGTGAACGGCGAGGTCGCGCGCCGCGAGGGCCGCCGGCGCCGTCGTCGCGTGGACCCAGGACTGGCACCCCGCCGAGACCGCCCACTTCACCTCGGGCGGCGGCCCCTGGCCGCCACACTGCGTCGCCGGCAGCTGGGGTGCCGAGTTCCTGCCCGGGCTCGAGACCGGTCACCTCGTGGTCCGCAAGGGCACCGGGGGCGAGGACGGGTACTCGGGCTTCACGGTGCGCGACCCGACGACCGCCGCCGAATGGCCCACGGGCCTCGCCGCAGAGCTCGCGAGGCGAGGAGTCCGGCGAGTCGTCGTCGTCGGGATCGCGACTGACTACTGCGTGCGGGAGACCGCGATCGACGCGGTCAGGCTCGGCTTCGCCGCGACGGTGCTCGCCGGCTGCACCCGGGCGGTCGACCTCGCAGCTGGCGACGGTGCGCGCGCCCTCCAGGCGATGCGGGCCGCCGGCGTCGAGGTCGTCTGAGCCGTGTCGGCACGGTCTGGTTCCAACCCGTCGAGGCGTGGCCGGAAGCGCTAGGAAGTGGGCGTGACCACTGCTGCGCACGTCCCTCAGACCGGCGCGCGACCGGCGACGGCCGGCCCGAAGCACCGGCGCCACATCGCCCTCGTCGCCCACGACCACAAGAAGCAGGACCTGCTCGCGTGGGCCCGGTACAACGTCGCGCTCCTGCGGCGCCACGACCTCGTCGCCACCGGGACGACCGGCGCGTTGCTCGCCACCGAGCTCGGCCTGTCGGTCACCCGACTCCACAGCGGCCCGCTCGGAGGCGACCTCCAGCTCGGGGCGAAGATCGCCCAGGGCGAGATCGACCTGCTCCTGTTCTTCTGGGACCCGCTCGAGCCCCAGCCACACGATCCCGACGTGAAGGCGTTGCTCCGCATCGCCGTCGTGTGGAACATCCCGGTCGCCTGCAACCGGGCGACAGCCGACTACCTGATCTCCTCGCCGCTGCTCGATTCCGCCTACCACCACGCCGTTCCCGTGTACGGCCCTGGCGCTCCGCCCGCCACCGGCGGACACGCCCCGCCGGGCGCCGCTACTTGATGACCTTGGCCCCGGGCGGGCAGCCCCTCGGGTCGTAGGCGGGGATGCCCGACGTCGCCGGGGTGGGGGCACCGAGGGCGCCGCCGTCGGTGCTCGGCAGCGCCGACGACGTGCCGGCGCTCGCCATCGCCAGCTCCGTGACGAGCGCGGTGAGCACCGCGTCGTCGCTGCTCACGGTCGCGCCCGCCGGGTTGCGCAGCGAGCCGGTGGTCGTCGCCGCCGAGGAGGCGCTGGTCGCCGTCGAGACCCGGCCTGCGGAGGCGACCGCCAACGACGTGCCTGTCACGATGGTCACGTCGGCGGCGCCGAGGGTGGGGCCCTGTCCGAGCACCACGGTCCCGGACAGATCCGAGAGCACCTTCTCCGCCTGCTGGAGGTGGGCGGGGCCCGAGTAGCGGACCGTGGTCTCCGAGATCGGGCCGACCGGGGTCTCCGAGCCGGTTGCGACGACCTTGTAGCCGAGCGCGCGCACCGCGGCCACCGTCGCCGCGGCGGCTGCCGGCGAACCCGTCCCGTCTTCGACCGAGACGGTGATCGAGCCGGGGTGCAGCGTCAGCCCGGGAGGCGCGGAGCCGGTGAAGGCGTCGATCGCCTGCTGATCCTGTGGCTCGGCCGGGAAGACGATGTCGCCGTAGGAGTAGCCCTTGTACATGTAGGTCTGGCTGTCGTTGATGATCGGGACCGTGTACTGCGGCGAGGTGCCGACGTTCACCGAGTGGAAGGTGAGCACCAGGTGCGCCATCTCGCGGACACCGAAGCTCGTGTCGACCGTGAGCTGGGGGGCGATTGCGCCGAGCAGCGAGTTGTCGGTCGCGAGGTTGCCGAGACCGCGCTGTGCGACCGCCTTGGCGAGCACCTTCAAGAAGAGGTGGTCACGCTCGATGCGGCCGAGGTCCCCCGACCCGTCGTAGCCGAGCCACTGCTTCGTCTTGCGGTCGTAGTGGTAGTACATGTGGCGCGCCCGCACGAGGGCCAGCGCCTCCAGGCCGCTGATGTGCACGCAGCCGGTCTGCATCTGGGTCAGGCCCGACTGGTTGTCGTACACCTGGGTCGGGAAGTACATGTCGACGCCGCCGAGCGCGTCCACCACGTTGGCGAAGCTCTCGAAGTTGAGCACCACGTAGTGGTTGATCGGGATCCCGAAGTCCTGCTCGATCGCCTGCACGAGCTGGCTCGGGCCGTCGGCGAGCGCTGCGTCGATCTTGTTGTAGAGGCCGCCGGCCCGGGCGTCGGGGACGAAGGTGTCGCGCGGGATGGACAGCAGCGAGACCCGGTGGTTGTTGGGGTCGAGCCGGAGGATCATCACGACGTCGCTGTTGATGCCGTTGACGCCCTGCTCGCACTCCTTCACGAAGTTCTGGAAGTTCTTCTGGCTCTTCACCGCGCAGCGCGATGTCGAGCCGACCATCAGGATGTCCTCGACGTTCGCGTGGCTGCCGCTCGACGCGACCTTCTGCAGGCCCTTCACCGTGATCCGTTGGATCTGGCCCAGCCGGTAGACGGCGTAGCCCACGGCGCCGCCGACGATGAGCACGATCACGAGCACCAGCGCGAGGCCGGTGCGCGTCAACCTGCGCCGGAGCTTGCTCCTGCGCGCCTTCTTGGTCCGCCGCCGCGCCCGCCACGAGGTCCCGGTGGCACCGCCCGGCGCCGCCGGCGCCGCGGCGTAGGCGGCCGCGACGTCTTCGGGCGCAGCTCCGGGCGCTTTATCGCCGGTGGCATCGGGTCCGCCCGCGGGGGCTTGCGGCTCCCCGCCGCCGCCGGCGCGGAGCTCGGCGTGTCGGCGGCGTCGCCGCCCGCTGGTAGGGATCCTTCAGGAGGAGTGTCGGCCACGGGCGATGAGGGTACCGGCTCAACAGCCCGAATAGGGGGCGCGGGCAACCCGAGGAGGCATCAGCGGCAGAATGGGGTCATGACCGGACACGGGCGCAAGCCCGACGCCGACGTTGTCGCGCCCGGCGCGGAGGTCCTCGTGCTGGACGAGCGGTACCGCCTCGGCTCGCGCCTCGGCGCCGGCGGCATGGCCGAGGTGCGCGGCGCCTTCGACACGCGCCTGCACCGCCACGTCGCCGTGAAGCTGCTGCGCGACTCGCCCGCGGCCGACCCCGAGCGATTCGGGGCCGAGATCAGGACCTTGGCCCGCCTCGAGCACCCGAACATCGTCCGGCTGCTCGACGCCGGCACGGCGCCGGACGGTCGCTCCTACCTGGTCATGGAGCTCGTCGACGGCACCACGCTCGCCTCGCGCTGCGGCTCGGGCCCCCTCGAAGCACCCGAGGTCGCCGCGATCGGCGCGGGGGTCGCCGCGGGGCTCGCGTACGTGCACGAGCGCGACGTCGTCCACCGGGACGTCAAACCGGCGAACATCCTGCTCGGCCCCGACGAACGGGTCCGCCTCGCCGACTTCGGGATCGCCCGGCTCGTCGGAGCCGGGGCCATGACGAGGACCGGCCTCGTCCTCGGGACCCCCGCCTACCTGGCGCCCGAGCAGCTGACCGGAAGGTCGGCGGGGCCGCCTGCCGACGTCTACGCCTTCGGGCTCGTCCTCGCGGAGTGCCTGATCGGGCGCAGGCGCTACGAGGGCAGCGCCGCCGAGGCGGTGGCGGCGCGGATCGGCGCGGTGCCGCCCGCCCTCGACGACGTGGCGCAGGCGTGGCGCCCGTTGCTCGAGGCGATGACGAGCCCCGATCCGCTCGACCGGCCGACGGCACGCGAGGTGGGCGCCGTGCTCGCCACGATGGGCGACGCGACCGACCCCGCCGGCCAGGCGACCGCGCCGGTCGTGCTCGGGGTACGCGACGGGCTCACCCTCGCCAGCGCCAGTCACGCGCGAGACACCGCGGGGCGCCGCGCGCACCACGGGGCCGACGGGGCCGGCGTCGGGCGTCCACCGGACGGCGGCCCGGCGCGCGCTCGCCCGCTCGTCGACTCCTCGGCGTGGGCCTCGCGCTGCTGCTCGGTGGCGTCGTCGCCGGGCTCGGCGTCGAGCACTTCCTGCTCACGCCGGGCGCGCGCGCAGGATCCTCGAGGCCCGTGACGAGCGCCCACCCGGCGAACGCCACGCGGACGACCGCCTCGACGGCGCCCGCCAGCTCGAGCACGTCGACGGCGGCGGCTACCACCTCGACCACCAGCACGACGACGACCACGACCAGCCCGACCACGACGACGAGCCCGACCACCACGTCGGCTCCCGCCCAGGGCACCCTCGTGGCAGCCAGCGCGCTCGACAGCGCGCTGCAAAGCGGCGTCGCCGGCGGCACCATCGACGACCAGGCCGCCGGCGACCTCGAGAGCGCCCTGCGCTCGCTCGCAGCCGCGGGGACAGACCCGGGCCAGCTCGCGCAGGCAGCCCAGCAGCTCGACCAGGTGTTCGTCCAGGACGTCCAGCAGGGCGACATCACGGGCTCGTCGGTCGACAGCCTGCAGGCGGCGATCGCCGGGCTCGACCAGTCGCTCGACCTCCCGGTGCCGGCACCGCCCCAGACGAACGACGGGAACCCGAACGGTCCGGGAGGCCAAGGCGGGGGCCAGGGGAACGGTCAGGACGGCAGCTCCGGACATGGCGGCGGGCGCCAGCACCGGCTGATCCCCGCCGACCCGACCGGGACGCCCGTCTGAGCCCGCCCGGCTTGGCGGCTCAGGGAGCCGTCAGCTCCGCCCGCAGCGGTAGATGGCGCGAGGAGTCCCCGACGAAGAGCGTGTAGTCGCCCGGGACCGTCGTCCAGTGGCCGTGCAGGAAGCAGGAGAACGCCGAGGCGGGGAGCTCGAAGCGCGCCGTCGCCCCCTGCCCCGCGCGCAGCGAGACCCTGGTGAAGGCGGCGAGCTGGCGCGGCGGCTCCCCCGTGGACGCGGGGAAGCCGAGGTACGCCTGGAGGACCTCGCTCCCCTGACGTGCGCCGGTGTCGGTGATGTGGACGCCGAGCGTGTAGCCCCTCGGGTTCGCGTGCACGCTGAGCGCTGAGAGCGCGAACGTCGTGTAGCTCAGCCCGAAGCCGAACGGGAACAGCGGCTGGAGGTGGTGCGCGTCGACGTAGCGGTAGCCGACGTCGAGGCCCTCGTCGTAGCTGACCGTCCCATCGACACCCGGCCAGCGCGCCTGCACGTGGGCCGGCGTCTGGTCGTTCGAGGCGGGGAACGTGACGGGGAGGTGGCCGGAGGGGTCGTAGCGGCCGAGCAGGACGGCGGCGGTGGCTGCACCGTCCTCCTCCCCCGGGTACCACGCCTCCACGACGCCGGCCACCTTCGACAACCACGGCATGAGCACCGCCCCCTCGGTGTTCAGCACGACGACGGTGCGGGGGTTGGCCGCGGCGACGGCCGAGATGAGCGCGTCCTCGTCCCCCGGCAGCGCCAGCGTGGGCCGGTCGAACGCCTCGCTCGTGAAGTCCCGGACGAACACGACGGCGACGCCGTCCCGGCGGGCCTCGGCGACGGCGCGCGCCACGTACGTGCCGTCGTACTGCCAGCCGAGGCGGGGGCGCAGCTCGTGACGGAACGGGAACCACCGGACCTCTAGCCGGTAGTGGCGACCGGCCACCAGGCGCACGGCCTCCGACCACGTGCCGCGCCCGTGCACCCCGACGCTTTGGATGACGACGCCGCCGCCGATCAGCAACGCCGCGTCGCCGTCGTCGGTGAGCGAGAACGTGTACAGCCCGGTCCGCGGCGGCGTGAGCGTCTCGTCCTCCCCCGCCAGCTCCGGCCAGGCCCAGGAGGGGATCGAGCCCGTGCTGGCCGACCCGTCGGCCTCGAGGGCGGCGATCAGCCGTGCCCGGTCGTCGCGGGCGAAGCGCGCCGGCACGAGGCGCCGGGTGGGTGCCGCCGCGGGGCGTGCCGGGCCGAGGAAGCGCGACGCGATCGGCGCGAGCTCCCCGATCGCCGTCCCGCCCTGGGCGTAAGAGACCCGGACGTGGGGGCCGAGCGCCCGCCGCAAGGCGGTGAGGGGCTCGGAGACGAAGGGTGCGGTGACGTGCGCGCTCCCGAAGCCTGCCGTCATCGCCTTCGAGGCGGCGTCGAGCCCGATCACCGCGACCGACCCGCCGTCACGGGCGAGCGGGAGCACCCCCTTGGCGTTCTTCAGCAGCACCATCGACTGCTCGGCCGCCGCGAGCGCGAACCGGCGATGCGCGGGAGTGTCCACACGCCGGCCGATCCTCCCGCTCGGCGGGTGGCCGATCAGGTGGTAGGCGAACATCGTCTGCAGGATCCGCTCGACGGCGCCGTTCAGCGTGGAGCGCCCGAGGCTCCCGTCGGCGACCGCCAAGGCGAGCGCCGGGGCGCCCGCCGGCTTGATCATGTCGAGGCCCGCGGCGAAGGCCTTCGCCGGGTCGTGGACCGCCCCGAGGTCCGAGCGGACGAAGCCGTCGAAGCCCCACTTGTCGTAGAGGAGCCGGTACAGCGCGCCGTCCTGGCAGACCGACCGGTGGTCGATCTCGCCGTAGGCGCACATGATCGAGGCGACGTGCGCCTGTTCGACGACGGCGCGGAACGGCCGGAGGTACAGCTCCTCGAGCGCCCGCTTCGAGACGATCTCGTCCAGGTGCATGCGGTCCGTCTCCTGGTTGTAGGCCGTGAAGTGCTTCGCGTCGGCCATCACCCCTTCGGACTGGACGCCCTCGACGTCGGCAACGCCCATCGCCGAGACGAGCAGCGGGTCCTCGCCGTAGCCTTCGAACGCCCGGCCGCTCTCGGGCACGCGGTCGAGGTTGAGCTCCGGTCCCTGCACGACGTCGACCCCTTGGCGTCGCGCCTCGCTGCCTTCGACGCGGCCGTAGGAGTAGGCGAGTGACGGGTCGAAGCTTGCGGCGATCCCGAGCGAGGCAGGCAGCTGGGTGACCCCGGTGGCGTGGAAGGCGATCCCGTTCGGGCCGTCCTGCAGGGTCAGCGCCGGCAGGCAGAGCGCCGGCTCCGGCCGAGTGCGGTTCTCGTAACCGTGCGCGCTCGCGAGGTCGACGAGGCCGAGCTCCTGCGCGAGGTCCATGTGTGCGACCACCTCGCGGGCGAGCTCGGCGGGCGTGTGCGTCCGCGCCGCCTCGGCGGTCGCCCACGGGCAGCGCGACGCAGAGCTAGCCCGCCGCCTGGAGTTGCGGGCGACGGAGCTCGTGGTGGTCGGCTCCCCTTTCGCGAGGCGGCCGGCGGGCGAGCTCGTCGGGGGATGCAGGTCGGCGCGCCCACCCACCTGGGGCACGACGACCATCGCGACGATCATCACCACGCTCGCCGCCGCGCCGGCCACGGCGCCGCGGGGCGCGCCCGGGCTACCGCGACGTCCCGGAGACCGTCGGCCGCGTCGGCGCCCACGCCCTGGAGTGTCGCACCGCCTCGGCCCGCCGTGGAGGTCACGTCGCGCGGCCGGACCGCCTCAGGCGAGCGCCTCGGCGAGCGCCTCTTCGAGGACGGCCGGCGCCACGTCGAGCACCGCCGTCGCGGCGGTGAGCTCGGCGGCGAGGCTGCGCCGCTCCTCGGGCGCGAGCGACAGCAACGCCGCGAAGCCGGGAGCGTCCAGCACCTGGAGCGCCATCGTGTGGAACCAGGCCCCCAAGCGGTCCCTCCGCTGGGAGAGGCCGACGACCTTCCGGCCGCCGAGCGTCACCTCGCCCGGACCGAGGCCGGCGAAGCAGGCGGCGCGCGACCAGCGGCTCGCGACCATGCCGCCCCGGTGCGTCGCGAGGATCGTCCCCGGGGGCAGCACGGCGCGGAGCGCTTCCGCCCACACCGCCCCGAGCCACCATGCCGCCCGCCCGACGTCGGCGTCCGCAAGAGGGTCGCCGGCCGGGACGAACACGTCGAGCCAGACCTGGGCACGAGGGGCGACCAGCACGGCCGCCCCGCCGCTGCGGCGCCGGACGACGGTCACCGAGGCCGCCGCGCAGGCAGCGGCGTCGGCCGCCTCCGGCGGCTGGGCGCTGCCGAGGACAAGCGCGCGGGCCTCAGGCCGCACGAGGCACGCCACGCGTCTGCCCCCCGGGATCGGGCATCACCGAGACGAGCTCGCCGGGCGGGCCCTGGCGCGTGACCACGGCGAAGCCGAGCGGCGCGCCAGGCACGCCGCGCTCCTCGTCCACCTGCACGTCCCTTCCCGTCCTCGGGCTGCCGCGTGGCGCCGGCGCCCAGCCGCTGCGCCCTTAGAGCCCGACCGCCCGTTCCAGGACGTGCCCGTGCCGGAGGACGGGGGCCACGTAGGGCTCCCACTCCGAGCGCACCTCGCCGCTCGCGACGAGGAGCCAGACGCGCGAACGGGGGGCCCGCGGCGGGTGCCGCAGGACGAAGCCGGCCTCGTGGAGGAGGTGGTCTTCCTTCGCGGCGTTGCACCGGCGGCAGGCGGCGACGACGTTGTCCCAGGTGTGCGTGCCCCCTCGGCTGCGCGGGACCACGTGGTCGATGTTCTCGGCCTGATTGCCGCAGTACTGGCAGCGGTGGCCGTCCCGTGCGAACACGGAGCGGCGGGAGATCGCGATGCGGGTCTGGCGCGGCACCTTCACGTACTGCGCGAGCCGCACGACCGAGGGCTCCGGATGGCTCGCCCGCTCGGAGCGGTAGACGTTGCCCGTGTCGTGGACGAGCTCAGCCTTGCAGTCGAGGACGAGGACGAGCGCCCGGCGGGCGGAGACGACGCAGAGCGGCTCGAAGGTGGCGTTCAGGACGAGGGCGCGTGCCGTCACCTCAGGCCCCGCTATCCCCTGGAGTGTCGCCCTCCTTCACTGCCTCGGAGGCTAGCGCGCGCTGCCGGTGCCGTCGCGGAGGCCGGCCGCCCGCCGACGCTCGTCGCGCGCCCAGGCAAGGAAGTCCAAGACGTCTTCGGCGCTCGGGGCGGCCGCCGGGTCGCCGTAGGCCGTTTCCATCCGGAACGCCAGCCATTCCCGATCGGGCAGGGGCGAGGAACGGGGGCCGGCACCACCACCTGGAGGGGACGAGCCCGATGGCGGTCCGCAGTGAGCTGGCCCACAGCGCCGGGCGGGCCAGAACGGCGGGGAAGACCACGAGGATCGAACGTACGGGCGCGCCACCGGGACGCGCCACGCCGTGCGGCTTCGGGGGCGGGGCCGACGCAGCGTGCCCGGCAGCGTCGCCGTCGCGAGCGCCCGAGCTCAGTGGTCGCGCCGGAACTTCGAGCGGGAACGGAGCTTGCGGCCGATCATCGACAGCTCCTCGGTGAGCACCCGTCCGCGTTGGGGGCGGCCGGTGGACGCCTCACCGTGGGTCCCGTAGGCCTGGCGGGCGCTTCGCTCGAAGAGGAACGAGGCGAGGAGCATGACGAGGAATCCGAAGGTCCCGAGCACGAGCGAGGAGCGGAAGGAGACGAGAAGGATCGCGAACCCTGCGGCGAAGATCAGCACCGACCAGCGCAGCGCCCGCTTGGCCATGGAGTGCGGACCCTCGGAACGAACGCGGTCCACGAAGGCACGGTCGTTCTCGTAAAGCTTTTGCTCCATCTCGTGGAGTATCCGTTGTTCCTCTTCGGAAAGCGGCACCCTCTCCCCCTTCCCGATCGCACTTCCGCTCCAGGTGCATCGGATCCGCGGCATCCTGCGCGGCCGGCCCGCCACCGTGACGCCCGACAAGTCATTCTCGCGCACGCTATCGGGGACAACAACGCAGCATTGCCACCCGGCCCGAACCGAGCCCCGGCGGCGGCTGGCCGGTGGGCGCGCGACGGGCCGCTCGCGTCCCCCGCCGGCCCGCCCTACGAGCCGGACCGCGGCCCGTCGCCCTCCTCGGCCTCGCGGCGCGGCGCGGGCTCGCGGCGCGCCGCCGAGGCGAGCGAGGTGACGGCGTCGCTGCCGTAACGACGGCGGATCTCATCGGCAGCGGACTCGACCCCGCCCCGGCGGGCCAGCTCCTCGCCGCCCTCCCCACGGCCTTCGCCCGCGAAGAGGGAGAGCTGGCGCGCCTGGGCCAGGTCGGCCGGCACGAGCCCGGACACGTGGACCCCGAGGAGGCGCACGCCCTGGCGCAGCTCGACGCGCGGCGAGCAGCTCGCCGGCGACGTCGCCGATCTCGGCAGCCGTCGTCGCCGCCCTCGACAGGGTGCGCGATCGGGTCACGGTCGAGAAGTCGCCGAACCGCACCTTGACGGTGACCGTACGCCCGGCGACCTCCGCCTCCCGGCAGCGTGCGGCCACCGCCACGGCCATCTCACGTGCCCTGCTGGCGAGCGAGGCGGGGTCGCGCTCGTCAGCCGCGAAGGTCTCCTCGTGCCCGATCGACCTGGTCGCCCGGTCCGGCTCCACCGCCCGGGCGTCGCGTCCCCAGGCCAGGTCGTGCAACGCGCCGCCGTGGGAGGCACCGAGGAGGCGGACGAGGCTTTCCCGGCCGACGACGGCGAGGTCGCCCACGCTCTGGACACCGAAGCGCTTCAACCGCTCGGCAGTGCGCGGCCCGACGCCCGGTAGCGCCCGCACCGCATGGGCGTGCAGGAAGTCGAGCTCCTCGTCATGGCCGACGACGACCACCCCGGGCCCGGGCACGGGCCCGTCGGGGCCGGCACGGGGCTTCGCCGCCTCGGAGGCGAGCTTGGCGACGAGCTTGGTCCGACCGACGCCGACCGAGCACGACAGGCCGAGCTGCTCGTGGACGCGCCGGCGCAGCTCCTCGGCGATCCGGCGGCTCGACCCGCCGAGGCGGTGGGCGCCGGAGACATCCAGGTATGCCTCGTCGAGGGAGATCGGCTCGACGAGGGGCGTGACCGAACGCAGGATCTCGAGGAGCCGGCGGCTCACGGCGCCGTACTCGGCGTGGCGCCCCGGCAGGAACACGGCGTTCGGGCAGAGCCGGCGCGCCTCGGCGGTCGGCATCGCGGAGCGGATCCCGTACCGGGCGCCGCCTCGTAGGAGGCGGACGCCACGACGCCACGACCGCCGGTCCCACCGACCACCACGGGGCGCCCGGCGAGGGCGGGTCGGACAGCACCTCGACCGCGGCGAAGAAACAGTCCATGTCGAGGTGGAGGATGTCGGTCGGGGTCGCGCCGTCCCCGGGCTCGGGACGAGCGGGGCGCTCCCCGGCCGGGGCCACGGCTCAGCGTCCCAGGTGGATGCGGCGGAACCCCTCGGCGAAGCGGACACCCGCGGTGCTCCCCGCCTCCTCCGCCCGCTCGCGCACCACGTCGCGGAAGTGCTCACCCGTCTCCCCGAGCTGGGTGCGGTGGCAGAGCACCGCCTCGGCCTTGCGCTCGATGGTGGAGGTCACATCGACGTAGATGGTGGGCTCGAGCGAGCCGGAGAGGTAAGCGACCTCGACGGCGAACGCCCCGCCGGCCCCGGGGAAGTACAGCGGCGAGGCGGCGGCTGGTGCCGCGGCGTCGAGCGCGGCGAAACCGACGACCCGGTGGTCGCGGTGGTTGTAGTAGTGCTCGCCGAAGAACACGGCCAGCGGGTCCGGGCAGACGAGGACCTCGGGTCGCAGGTCGCGGATCACCCCGACCAGCTCGGCACGGAGCCCGAGGTCGTTCTCGAGCTCGCCGTCGCGGCGTCCGAGCTGGATCACCGCGGCGATGCCGAGTACGCGCCGAGCCTCTTCGACCTCGGCCGCCCGTGTCGCCACCAGCGCGTCGGGATCGGTCAACGGGTCGAGCGACCCCTTGTCACCGAGCGCGGAGAGCACGACGTGGACCTCGCAGCCGGCGTCGGCCCAGCGGGCGAGGGTGCCGCCGCAGGAGACGTCGGCGTCGTCCGGGTGCGCGTAGATCGCGAAGGGCGCGCTCGGGCACGCCGGCGGCGACCTCGGCGGCCATCGGGATCAGCGCTCCTCGGCGGCGCCGGGCGCTCGCGGCGCCCGGTGGCGGTCGCCCGGGGCGGGATCGGAGCCGGCCACCGACGTGCCCGCCTTCGGGCGGCTGTGGCGCTTCGGGGCCGTGCGCTTCGTGAGCAGCCCCGCCTCGCGTGCGAAGTCGCCGGCGTCCTCGAAGCCCTTGTACACGCTCGCGAACCGGAGGTATGCGACGTGGTCGAGCTCTCGCAGGCGGTCGAGCACCGCGACGCCGAGCTGCTGGCTGCTCACCTCGGAGCCGGCCGCCTTGGCGATCTCCTCGACCTCGCCGGCGAGGCGCTCCACCTGCGCCTCGTCGACCGGGCGGTTCTTGCACGCGGCCCGCACCCCGGCGACGACCTTCTCGCGGTCAAAGGGCTCACGCTGGCCCGACCGCTTCGCCACGACGAGCGTCGCGCCGCCCGCCCGCTCGAAGGTGGTGAAGCGCTGCCCGCACACGAGGCACTCCCTCCTGCGCCGCACCGCAGCTCCCTGCTCCACCTCTCGGGAGTCCACCACCTTGTCGTCCATGCCGGCACAGTTCGGGCAACGCACGGCCGGAGGCTAGCTCCACGCGGGAGGGCCCAGATTGCGGCCAGAACTCTCCCGATCGCTCGGGGGGACAAGAGCGCGCCGGCTCAGGGCAGGCGGAGCTGCTCGCCCGGCTGCAGCGTCGCGCCGGTGCAGCTCGGAGCTCAGCTCGGCCACGACCGCACGCGGATCACCGTTCGGGTCGATCCTCGTCGCGATCGCCCAGAGCGTGTCGCCCGGACGCACGACGTAGACGTAGCCGTCGGCCACGCGCCGGGCGCCTGGGAGGGCGGCCAGAGCGTGCGGCCTCGCGGACGAGAGCGCACCGGCGCCGGCCCACAGGGCGCCGAGCACGACGAGGGTCGCGACGCCAGGGAGCCAGCGGCCGAGACGCCTCACGCCGGTGGCGTGCCCCGTCCGGCGGCCTGCGACCACCCGGCGCTCGGGGCCCATCGGCGCCCGGACGGCGACGGGGTGCTCGCCGGCCTCGACGAGTCGCAGGTAGGCGACGTCCGGACGCTGGCGCGCCGCGGCCGCTCCGCCCGGCCGGCCCTGGCGCCGCCGTGACCGCCCACCTCCGCCAATCGGATACGCGATCGCTGCCATGTCCACCTCCGTCGACGCTGCTGCCACTCCCAACGGCGGGCCACCCGCCGCCCACGCGTCCGTCGCTGTCCGTCTGCGATGCTGGCACGAACATGTGTTCGATGTCAACGTGGGAACGAACGTGTGTTCCACGAACGGATGTTTGCATCCGGCTGTGACTGCGCAGTACGGTGGCCCCGTCGGTCAGCCCCGGGGCGACCCGGGGACCGCGGCAGCCGGGCGGTCCGGCGATCGGGCGGCCATCGCCCGGCGGGAAGGCGCAACGGCGGGGAGGCGAGATGTCGGACACGGCGCTCAGCGGGAAACGGCGGCAGATCCTCGAGTTCATCGCCGCGCAGATCCGCGACCCGCGGCTACCCGCCCTCGGTGCGGGAGATCGGCGAGGCGGTCGGGCTCACCTCGTCGTCCACCGTCCACACGCACCTCCAGGTCCTCCAGCGCGAGGGCTACCTGAAGCGTGACCCGACCAAGCCGCGCGCCATCGCCGTCCAGTTCGAGCCGGGATCCGGGGCCGCGCTGCCCGTCGGGCGCGTCGCCCACGTCCCGCTCGTCGGCGACGTCGCGGCCGGCACCGGCGTGCTCGCCGAGGAGAACGTGGAGGAGGTCCTGCCCCTCCCGGAGGACCTCACCGGGCCAGGGCAGCTCTTCATGCTCCGGGTGCGCGGCGAGTCGATGATCGACGCCGGCATCTTGAGCGGCGACTACGTCGTGGTGCGGGCCCAGCCCGTCGCCGAGCCGGGCGACGTCGTGGTCGCCGGCCTCCCCGGCGACGAGGCGACCGTGAAGACCTACCGCCGCAGGCGGGGCAAGGTCGTCCTCGTCCCGGCGAACCCGGACTTCGAGGAGATGGAGCTGGCCCCGGACGACGTCACGATCTACGGGAAGGTCGTCACGGTTCTGCGGCGCCTCTAATCACCTCGGTAGCGAGCTTGAATTGCCCACCCAGCAGCGCAAGTGGACGCTGCTGGACAACGCTTCGTGGGTCCCCGTTAGGTGCCTTGCGGCGCCATCGAGTCGGGCAGCGGCCGAACCAATGTCCGGTCTTACCCGTAGGTGACCGTGAAGCTGCTGCCCGACGGTGCCGAAGGCACCGCAAGAGCGGTGCCGCTCTGGACTATCTCGATGCCGTTCGAGCCAAGGCTGAGGGTAGGCGTGGAGAGGTCGGCGCTGATGCTGGAAAAGGTGATGGTCTGGAAGTCAGCGAAGGGAAATAGCGTGTCGCTTATCCCGTTGAGCGGGTCTTCCTCGATCCACTCGGCTGACTCGCCTGGTCCGCTATAGGAAATGGGTTCTAGTACTCCTCCCGAACCGGAGTAGCCCTCGTAGCCCGAAGTCGAATCGATGATGGTGAACTCCCAGTTGCCGGGCGTCACCTGCCAGATGTGGGCGGTGATGGTGTCGCCGGGACTGACCGGGAACGAAAAGGGATCAGCGGCGTAGGGCAGCTCCTCAAACCAGGCGAAGTCGCTCTGTGCACCGCTACTACAGGACGCCGAAGTCCCTGTTTGGAAGAGATCGCCGTTGGAGGCTCCGTCGACTCCGACCCACGCGGCGCTTTGAGCATCGGGCGTCGCGCTGCAATTGAGCGTTGGCTCGACCCAGGTGCCCTGCACGTCGGTCGTCCCTCCCGCCACCGTCGGCACGAAGTAGCCGGACCAGTTCAACGACGTGTAGCCAGGCTCCGACGCGGGAAGCGTCGTCGTCGTCGGGGGGGGAATCGTCGTCGTGGTGGTGGGGGGAATCGTCGTCGTGGTCGTGGGCGGAATCGTCGTCGTGGTGGTCGTCGTGGCCGTCGTCGTGGTCGTGGTCGGAATCGTCGTCGTGGTGGTCGTCGTGGCCGTCGTCGTTGGCGGAGGAACCCGAGCGCCGACCGTCACGACCCAGGTCAGCGTCCGGCGCGAGCTTCTCGACGTGATGACGACGCGTACGGTGCGACGCTCGATGACGAAGCTCTCGTTCGCCAACGCACGTCCCTCGTGTTCGAAGAGCCGACCACCACAGCGGTACGTGCCCCTAAATACGATCCCGACCCCTGCTGACAGCTCGCATCGGCTTCCTTCCGGCACGTTGTGCAGTTCCACGACAAAGGGACCACCCGTGCTCACGAAGTGGAGGGTGGTCGAATCGGCTGTCAGGACGCGGGGCGCTTCTACACGTCGACTGGTAACCGGTCCCCTGAACGGTCGCCGCGTCGACGGTCTGGGCGGGTCGATGAATCGGGTTACGGGGCGAGGTCGGGCAGTGCGAGGGCTCTGACGCACGGCGGCCGCGCTCGCGTTGGTCACCATCACGCCAGCGAGCAGGGCAGCACCCGCTGTCGCGACGACGGGGAGGCGCCATGAGCGGCTGAATGGGCGACTCATAATGGTGTCCTCCTACGACGCTGGTGGGGACCTGACCAGCACCGATGTTGATTCGGCGACACTCTCCATCGCGGAGGAGGGCCAGCGTCGCTCGGAGGTAATCGTACGTAGGCGGCTCGCAGTCTTCTTCCTGAGAAGGCAGGAATCAGCGCCCTGCAATTGACGGAGGCGGCGTCGGGCCGGACCCGCTCGGCAGCTCATCGCCGCCACTGGGAACCATGGAGAGTACCGACCACTCCTTTACAGGAAGGTCGTCACGGTCCCGCGGCGCATGCGGCGGCGGGCTCAGCCGGACCGGAGGAGCGCCGCGAGCGTCGCGTACGCGTGCTCCAGCTCCGAGCGGCGAACGTGCTCGGCCGCGGTGTGCGCGAGCAGCGGGTCTCCCGGGCCGCAGTTGGCCGCCGGGATGCCGCGCTCGGCGAAGAACGCGACGTCGGTCCAGCCGAGCTTGGCCCGGGGCGCCGCCCCGCTCGCCGTGACGAGTGCCGACAGCAGCGGGTGGCCGAGGCCCGGGGGCGCCGCCGGCGCCGCATCCTCCAGCTCGACCGTGTCCCCGAGCGAGGCGTCGAGGACCGGGGCGAGGAACTCCTCCAGCCAGCGCCTCGCTCCCTCGATGTCGCGATCGGGGGCGAACCGGTGGCCGATGGCGAGGCGCACCTCGTCGGGGACGACGTTGTTGGCGACGCCGCCCTTGACGCGGACCGCCTGCAGGCTCTCCCGGTACTCGCAACCGTCGAGGACCGGCCGGCGCTCCTCGAAGGAGGCGACGCGCTGCAGCAAGGGGCCGAGCCGATGGAGGGCGTTGCGCCCGACCCACGGCCGGGCGGCGTGGGCGCGAGTGCCCCGCACGGTGACGAGGACGCGGACGGACCCCTGGCATCCCGCCTCCACCAACCCGCCGGTCGGCTCGGCGAGCACGGCGGCGTCGGCCTCGAGGAGATCGGGGCGGGCGGCCTCGACGGCCGTCAACCCCGAGTCGGAGCGGACCACCTCCTCGCAGGCGTAGAAGACGTACGTCACGTCGAGGATCGGCTCGGCGAGCGTGCGGGCCAGCTCGAGCAGCACCGCGAGCCCGCCCTTCATGTCGACGCTGCCGAGGCCGTGCAAGACGTCGCCGTCGATCCTCGCCCGCTCGTTCCCCGTCGGCGGCACCGTGTCGAGGTGGCCGGCGAGCACCACCCGTCCGGGCCTGCCGAGGGCGCTGCGGGCGACGACGTTGTCGCCGATGCGGACGACCTCGAGGTGCCCGAGCGCCCGGAGCTCGCGCTCCACCCTCCCGGCGAGCTCGGCCTCGTGGTAGCTGACCGAGGCGACGTCGACGAGCTCGGCCGTCCGGGCGAGGAGGTCCGTCACGGCCGGACGCGCCCCCCGGGCCGCAGCGCCCGCCACCGGCACGGCAGATCGCTCTGGGCGTGGCCGGACGTCCTCACGCCGAGACCCCGTGGTCCCGGAGGATCTCGTTCAGCCGGGACTTGTCGTGGCGCTCGCCCTCGCTCAGTCGCCGGAGGACGAGCACGCACGGGAGGAAGAACTCACCGCCCGGGTACTCGCGCCGGCGCGACGTGCCGCACGGCGACGCACCATGGCGGGACGACCCCGCGGCTCAGCTCCTCGCCCGTCTCGGCGTCGATGACCGGGATCGACGGGTTGAGGATGGTCCCCTCGCCGAGCACCGCGCCGTGCCCGACCCGTGCGCCTTGGGTGACCATGCAGCGGCTCCCGACCAGCACGTCGTCCTCGACGACGACCGGCACGGCGTTCGGCGGCTCGAGCACGCCGCCGATCCCGACGCCGCCCGACAGGTGGCACGTGCGCGCCGATCTGCGCGCACGAGCCGACCGTCGCCCAGGTGTCGACCATCGTGCCCGCCCCGACCCGGGCGCCGATGTTCACGTAGCTCGGCATGAGGACGACGCCGCGGTCGAGGAAGGAGCCCCACCGCGCCGAGGCGCCCGGCACCACACGCACGCCGGCGCGCGCGTACTCGCGCTTCAGCGGGAGCTTGTCGGCGTACTCGAAGGGCCCGAGCTCGGACGTCGAGCCATCTCGCGTCAGGCGGAACAGCAGCAGGATCGCCTGCTTCAGCCATTCGTGGACCACGACGCGGCCCGTCGCGTCGATCTCGGCGACGCCGCGCCTCGCCGGCGTCCAGCAGCTCGATCGCGGCGCTCACCGTCGCCAGTGCGTCGGCGTCCGCGGGCGAGAGCTCCCCGATCCGTGCGAACAGCGCGGTGATCGACTCCTCCAGCCCCGCCATCTGCGCCTCCCGTCTGGTGTGGACGAGCGAGGCTAACGCGCGGCGGGTCCCGCGCCCTGCTCCCGGGCGGGAAGGGCGGCGGGCGGGCGGGCGGCCCTGCCGAGCGCGAGGCCGCTCGCCGCGAGCCGCTCGGCCGCGAGCTCGAGCCGGTCGTCGGGCGCGACCATCGCGATGCGCACGTGCCCGGCGCCGGCGGGGCCGTAGAAGTCGCCCGGGCTCACCAAGACGCCGCCCGCCTCGGCCAGCAGGCGGGTGAAGGCCCACTCGGACCCTTCGCCCGGGCCGCTCAGCCCGTCGGCACCGGTGCTCGGCGCCGAGGCCGGCCCGGACCCGCCGACGCCCTCGGGGACGGCGACCCAGAGGTAGAAGCTGCCGCCCGGCATCGCCGCGGGAACCCCGGTCGCAGCGAGGACGTCGACGAAGCGCTCGAGGCGGCCCCGGTAGCGCTGCCGCTGCAGCGTCGACGTGGTCGTCGTCGTCGAGCGCGATCGCCGCCGCGGCCTGCACCGGCCCGGGGACCATGAACCCGGCGTGGCGCCGGACCTCGGACAGGTAGTGGACGAGCTCGGCGTCGCCGGCGTAGAAGCCGCAGCGCAGCCCGGCGCAGGTTCGACCGCTTCGAGAGCGAGTGCACCGCCAGCACCCCGTCGATCCCCGACGACAGGATCGTGCGCGGCGCCCCCTGCCAGGTGAACTCGGCGTAGCACTCGTCGGAGAGCACGGGCACGCCGTGCGCCCGCCCCCAGGCGGCCGCGGCCGCCGAGGTCGTCGAGCGCCGCCGGTCGGGTTGGACGGGCGTGTTCACCCAGCAGCACAGCGCCCGGGCCGCGTCGGCCTCGGCCGACCGCGCCGAGGTCCGACGTCCACCGTCCGGTCGACCGCGCACCGCCACGGCGCGCGGCAGCCGGCCAGCAGCGGCGCCCATCGCGTAGGTCGGGTACGAGACCGCCGGGTACAGGACGGTGTCGCGTTCCGGCGAGCGCAGGCGCAGCCAGTGCGGGATCCCCGCGACCAGCTCCTTGGTGCCGATGCAGGCGGCGACCCAGCGCCGGCGTCGACCGTCACGCCGAAGCGGCGTTCCATCCAGGCCGCGCGCCGCGTCGGCAGGCGGGCGCTGCCGATCGACGGCCGGGTAGCCGCGCTCGGCGCCCGAGGAGGCGAGCGCCGCGACCACCGCCGCGGGCGGCGGGTCGCACGGCGTGCCGACCGACAGGTCGACCATCCCGCCGGGGTGCGCCGCGGCGACCTCGGCGATCGCTTCAGCCGGTCGAAGGGGTAGGGCGGCGGCGTAAACGGACCCGGCGTGCTCATCGCCGGTCGGTCCCCGGCATCAGCCGCGCTCCCCGCCGGGCACGCCGGAGCCGGTTCGGCCGCCGTCGGCTCGCCGCGGCGCTGGTCGCCGGGCGGCCGGGGCGGGCGAAGGACGCGAAGCGCCGGCGGCCGGCTTCGTCGAGCCGGGCGCGCACCACGATCACCTCGCCGGCGTCGCGCTGCTCGACGACCTCCCCGGCACGGTGGAGGGCGGCGAGCACGTCGCCGCGCTCGTAGGGCACGGCGAGCTCGACGGTCGTGTCGTGTTCCCGCAGGCGCTCGGCGAGCAGGGAGAGCAGGTCCCCGGTCCCCTGCCCGGTCAGCCCCGAGCAGGCGACGGAGCCGGGGTGCGCCACGAGGAGCCGCTTGGCGGCGTCGGGCGCCAGTCGGCCTTGTTGAAGCACGAGCAGCTCCGGGACGCGGTCCGCCTCGATCTCGGCGAGCACGGTGCGCACCGCCGCCGATCTGGCCCTCCGGGTCGTGCGCGGAGGCGTCGACGACGTGGACGAGCAGGTCGGCGTCGGCGACCACCTCGAGCGTCGAGTGGAACGCCTCGACGAGCTGGTGCGGCAGCTTGCGGACGAAGCCGACGGTGTCGGAGCAGAGCACCGTCTCGCCGCCGGGCAGCTCGAGGCGGCGGGTGCGCGGGTCGAGCGTGGCGAACAGGCGGTTCTCCACGAGCACGCCGGCGGCGGTGAGCCGGTTCAGCAGCGTGGACTTGCCGGCGTTGGTGTAGCCGACGAGCGACACCGCCCGCAGCGCCCCGCGCCGGCGCGAGCGGCGCTGGGTCTTGCGGGTCGGCTCGAGCTCGCGTAAGTCGACCTCCAGCTTGGAGATCCGGCGCATGATGCGCCGGCGGTCGACCTCGAGCTGGGTCTCGCCCGGGCCCCGGGTGCCGATGCCGCCCGCCTGCTGGGACAGGCTCGTGCCCCTGCCCGCGAAGCCGTGGCAGCCGGTAGCGGAGCAGCGCCAGCTCGACCTGGGCCTTGCCCTCCTGGCTCCGGGCGTTCTGGGCGAAGATGTCGAGGATCACCGCGGTGCGGTCGATCGCGGTCCGGCCGAGCAGCTTCTCCAGGTTCCGCTGCTGGGCCGGGCTCAGCTCGTCGTCGAACACGACGGTGTCGGCGTCGAACTGCAGGCAGAGCTGGTGGAGCTCCTCCGCCTTGCCCTTGCCCGATGTACGTCGCCGGGTCGGGTGACTCGCGCCGCTGCACGACGCGGCCGACCTCGTCGGCGCCGGCGGTGTCGACCAGGAGGCTCAGCTCGTCGAGGCTCGCCTCGACCTCGTCGAGGGTGCCGCGGCCACGAGACGACGCCGACGAGCACGATGCGCTCGCGGAACTGCCGCTCGATCAGCGTCACGCGCCGACCTCTGCCGCTTCGAGGAGGTCGTCGACCTCCACGAGCACCTGGGCGACTCGCCGCGCCGGCCCGCTGAGGGCCGCCGACGGCTGGAGCGGATCGGCCCCGGAGAGCTCGACCACGAGCGTGCCGCCGGGGTTGCGGACCGCGACCCGGTCGCCGACGATGCCCCATGCCGCGCGCCGCGGCCGCGGCCGCGCAGCTACCGCTCCCGCAGGCCTGGGTGAGCCCGGCACCGCGCTCCCACACGGCGAGGTCCAGGCTGTCCCGCTCCACGCCGGCCGCGATGAGCTCGACGTTCACCCCGCCGGGCGCGACGCCTCGAGCGCCGGACCGGTCGTCGCCAGGTCGACGCCGGTGAGCGAGTCGCCGACGAGGACGAGGTGGGGATTGCCGACATCGACGAGGCGCGCCCGCCGGCCCTGAAGCGGCGACGCCACCTCGTCACCGACGCGCACCGTCCCCATCTCGACGCGCACCTCGGCCTCGGCCGGGACCGCGCCGTCCACGCCGACCCCCACCGTGGCGCGAGCCGTCCCGG
Organism: uncultured Actinomycetota bacterium; assembly: GCA_963765505.1. Lineage (GTDB taxonomy): Bacteria > Actinomycetota > Acidimicrobiia > Acidimicrobiales > Bog-793 > DATKQY01. The sequence goes on along the minus strand of CAVXWO010000007.1, from coordinate 46,975 downwards.
CGAGCGTCTCGACGAGGACCTGCCCGGCGGGCACGAGGCCGGCATGGACGGCGGCCAACACCGCACAGCGCAGGCCGTTCCCGCTCGTCTCGGCCACACCGCCGTCGGCGTTTCGCAGCTCCATCGCGAACGCGGCGCCGTGGTGGGCCGACGAGATCCGCAGCAGCCCGTCGGCGCCGACGCCGCGGTGGCGCTCGCAGAGCGCCGCGGCGAGCGCGGCCGTGAACGGCAGGGACCGCTCGGCATCGAACAGGACGAGGAAGTCGTTGCCGAGCCCGTGGTACTTCGCGAGCGCAACCTTCACCACAGATTCAGTCTCCCACGCGGCCCACCCGCCACCCGACGCTCGAGTCGAGCAGCTGGACGACCGCACCGGCGAGGTCGTCCCGCCCGGCGTCGAGCCACCGCACACGGGGGTCCCGCCGGAACCAGGACTCCTGGCGCCTGGCGAACGTCCTCGTCCTGCGGACGGCGCGCTCGCGGGCCTCCTCGAGCGTGCACGCCCCGGCGAGATGGGCCAGCAGCTCGCGGTAGCCGAGGGCCTGGGCGGCGGTGCGCGACAGCCCCTCCGGGCGCGCGGCGAGCGCCCGCGTCTCGTCGAGGAACCCCGCCGCCAGCTGCGCATCGAGGCGCGCCTCGATGCGCCGTGCCAGCTCGTCGCGGGCGAGCGTCAGGCCGATGAGGGTGAACGGCGTCGGGCGGTACTCGGCGAGCCCGGGGCCCGAGGCGCTGAAGGGTCGTCCGCTGCCGAGCGTCACCTCGAGCGCCCGGACCACGCGGCGCCGGTTCGTCGGCTCCATCCGGCTCGCCGCCACGGGATCGAGCTCGACCAGGCGGCCGTGCAGGCGCTCCACGCCGCCCGGCTCGTCGGCCTGCGCCTCCAGCTCCGCCGCGACCTCCGGGTAGCGGGGCGGGAAGGTGAGCCGGTCGACGACGGCACGCAGGTAGAGCCCGGTACCGCCGACGAGCAGCGCCCGGTTGCCCGCGCGCCTCGATCCCCTGCAGCGCCGCGTGGGCCGCCGCCTGGAAGTCGGCCACCGAGAACGCTTCCTCGGGGTCGACCAGGTCCACCAGGTGCCACGCCAGGCCGGCGCGCTGCTCGCCGGTCGGCTTGGCCGTGCCGATGTCGAGGCCGCGGTAGACGGCCATCGCGTCGACCGAGACGAGCTCGACGTCGCCGAGCGCGCGGGCGACGGCGACGGCGACGGCGGTCTTGCCCGAGGCGGTCGGCCCGACGAGCGCGGCGTGGCGCCCGACGGGCACGGTGGACGGACCGGAGCGGCTGACCTGGTCTTCGACCCCACACTCGCCCGCCGAGGGAGTGGCGGCCCAGGCGGTGGCGACCGACCGAGGCCGACCCGGCACCGCCCACTCAGGCACGCTTCGTCCCTTCTCCACCCGGTGCCGACGTCCGGCGTCCGGGCAGGCGGGTCTTACCTCTAAGCCGCACCGTGCTCGGCAACCACAGGTTGCCTTACGTGGGTCGTTTCGCCTACGGCTGGCATCGACTTGCAACCACAGACCCGCCCGCGGCCCGTCCGGTTCGAGTGTAGGCGGCGCTCAGCGGGGCGCACTCCCCGCGTCGGCGCCGGCGCCGGCCGCCACCCGCGCCGCGATCTCGTCCGCCGCCGGGACCGGTCCCGGGTCGATCTCCTCGCGCGGCCAGGTGGAGGGCGACGAGCTCGCCGACGAGCGCGAGGTCGAGCAGTTGCGCGAGGGCGCCGCTCCCCTCGGCGCGAAGCTCGACGATCCCTGCCAGCGCCTCGCGGGTCAGCTCGGCGAAGGTGGCGAAGCGGGTCCCCGACGATGCCGGCTCGTGGTCGCTGCGCAGCACCACGAGCGTCAGGATCTGGCGGGTCACGTCGCCGTTCTGGCCGAACCCGCACACCTCGTCGTAGGAGGCCGCCGGTTGGCTGGCGGCGAACGCCGGCGCCTTGGCCCAGGCGTTCACCTGGGACTTCCACCGCCGCGCCGCGACCCAACCGATACCCGACGCCCCGTGCACGAGGGGGATGGTCCGGTCGATGCGGCGGCGCCAGCTCCGCGGCGAGGCCGCCCGGGACCGCCAGCGCCTCGCGGCGGTGCTCGAGCTGTCGGACCGCCGCGGTGATCATCTCGTCGGCGCCCGGCACCACGCCGAGCCCGTCGGCCACGGCCAGCAGGGCGGCGAGCAGCTCCAGGAAGCCGGCCCCGCCCCGCTCGGCGGCGCCGCCGGCCTGACCAGCCGGCACGACGGCCACCCCGGCGTCGGTGCCGAGCGCCGTGAGCCGGCCGCCGCCGGACACGGCGACGAGGCGCGCCCCCCGCCCCACCGCCGCCTCGGCCGCATCGAGCGTCTCGCGGTCGTCGCCGCTCGCCGAGCAGGCGAGCACGAGCGTCCCGGGCCCGGTGAAGCGCGGCAGCTCGCCGCCGTCGACGGTCACGACGGGCATGTCGGCGAGCGGTGCGGAGAGCGCGGCGAGGGCCTCCGCCGCGAGCGACGCCTCGCCGGCGCCGAGCACGACGACCCCCTCGATCGGCCGTGCCGCCAGGCCTGCGAGGGCCTCGCTAGCGGCGCCGGCGGCAAGGGCGAACGCGGCCGCGAGGCGCTCGGGAGCCGCAGCCGTCGTCCGGCGGATGCCCCAGGAGTCGACGGTGACCTCGGCGGCGCCTGCAGCGCCGCCGCTCATCGGTCCGTCACCCCCGGCGCGCCCCCCGGGTCGGCCCCGTGCGACGCGGCGTCGGCCGGGGCAGTCGCCCCGCCGGTCCCCGTGATCACGGCATCCTTCGACCTCGCCTCGAGTCGGGCGTGCTCCTCGTCGCCGACCGTCTCGGCCTCGTCGACGAGCAGCACCGGGATGCCCTCTCGGATGGCGTAGCGGCGCTTCAGGCGGGGGTTGTACAGCGCCGCCTCGTCCTCGAAGTACCAGAGCGGTCCCTTGTCCTCGGGGCAGACGAGGATCTCCAGCAAGAACGCGTCGAGTGCCACGGTCAGGACCTCCTCTCGGTGCCGCCGGCGCCACGCACGAGCGCGAGCACCTCTGCCACCGCGCCGCGCACTGCGCCGCGTCGGGAGCTTCCACGTTCAGCCTGAGCAGCGGCTCGGTGTTCGACGGGCGCAGGTTGAACCACCAGCTGGCGAAGTCCGCCGTCAGCCCGTCCAAGAAGTCGATCTCGGCACCCTCGGCGCGGTACGTCTCGACGACGCGCTCGACGACGGCCTTCGGGTCGTCGACCCGGGTGTTGATCTCGCCGGAGTCGGCGTAGCGCTCGAAGGGCTTGCGCAGCTGCGAGAGGGGCTGGCCCGCCCGGGAAAGCACCTCCAGCACCACGAGGGCGGCGATGATGCCCGAGTCGGCCCGGAAGTTGTCCCGGAAGTAGTAGTGGCCCGAGTGCTCGCCGCCGAAGACCGCGCCGGTCTCGGCCATGACCGACTTGATGAAGGAGTGCCCGACCCGCGGTGCGGATCGGGATCCCGCCGTTCTCGCGCACGACCTCGGGCACCGTCTTCGAGCAGATGCAGGTTGTAGAGGACCGTCGAGCCGGGGTGCTTCTCCAGCATCGCCTCGGCGACGATCGCCGTCGTCGTCGAGCCCGAGAGCGGCTCGCCCCTCTCGTCGACCAGGAAGACCCGGTCGGCGTCGCCATCGAACGCCAGCCCGATGTCGGCGCCCCGCTCGAGGATGAGGGCGCGAAGGTCGACGAGGTTCTCCGGCTGGATCGGGTCGGCGGGATGGTTCGGGAAGGTCCCGTCGAGCTCGCCGTAGAGGACCTCCAGCGAGACCGGCAGCCCGGCGAAGACGGCCGGTGCGACGAGGCCCCCCATGCCGTTCGCCGTGTCTGCGACGACGCGCAAGGGCGCCAGCGCCGAGACGTCGACGAAGCTGCGCACATGCTCGGCGAAGCGCCCGAGCAGGTCGAGGTGCTCGGCGTCAGCCGGCGCCGAGGCGCCGCCGTCCTCGGGCGCGCCGTCGAGCGCCTCCTCGGCGAGGCGGCGGATGTCGGCGAGCCCGGTGTCCTGTCCGATCGGGCGCGCACCGGAGAAGCAGAACTTCATCCCGTTGTACCGCGGGGGGTTGTGCGAGGCGGTGAGCATCGCCCCCGGCGCGTCCAGGTGGCCCGACGCGAAGTACAGCAGGTCGGTGGAGGCGAGCCCGAGGTCGACCACGCCGATCCCGGTCGAGGCCGCGCCGGCCATGACGGCCCGGGCGAGCTCCTCGCCGGACTCGCGCATGTCCACCGCGACGAGCACCCGCTCAGCGCCGTCGTGCTCGGCGGCGAAGCGGCCGAACGCCGTGCCGATGGCGTAGGCCCGGCGGGCGTCGAGCTCGTCGGGGACGACGCCGCGCACGTCGTAGGCCTTGAATATGGATGCCAGCGAGCCCGTCCCCATGCGGGGGCCGAGCCTACTCAGCGCGACAAGGCGAGCGCGACGTAGGTGACGGCGTTGAAGGTGATGTGGGCGACGAGGCCCGGGCCGAGCCGGCGCGTCCGCCAGGCGAGGGTCCCGAGGACGACGCCGAAGCCGACGAGGCCGATGAGCTGGAGCGCCTCGAAGTGCACGAGGCCGAACACGACGGCGGTCACGACGACGGTCAGCACCGCCACCCGCTTCGGCGGCGCCGGCGAGAGCCGCCCGGCGAGCCCCCGCAGCAGCAGCCCCCGGAAGAACAGCTCCTCGACGAGCGGGCTGCCGACGCAGACGAGCAGCCCGAGCACGACGAGGCCGCCGGTGCTGTCGTGCGCGGTCAGCTGCTTCGCCGGTTGGCCGAGGCGCGAGAAGAGGTGCGGGACGAACGGGAGCAGCGGGAGGGTGAGCAAGGGGACGAGGAGGTACTGCGAGACGAAGCCGGCGGCGACGCCGAGCGGCACGTCGGGCCACGGCCGGAGCCGCAGCCCGTAGTCGTCGACGACGCGTCGCCAGAGCGGACGTGGCGTCGACCCGTCCTCGTGCCGACGGCGTGCTGCGTGCGATCGGCTCGCGACCGCCGCCGAGCCCACCAGGCCGGTCCACAGCCCGATCAGGCTGGCGACGTCGGAGCCGAAGGTGCTCGGGTGGTTCGGATGGTGGCTCAGCTCGCCGAAGAGGGCGGCCGCCAGCGTGGCGAGCACGAGGCCCGCCAGCAGGCCTACCAGGGCTTCCGTCAGCCCGAAGGGGTTCGCTGGGCCCGGGAGCGCCCCGGGTTCGGGCCCGCCGGGCGCCGGTGGCGCCGACCGCATGCTCCGAGCGTCGCCGCCCTCGCTCCTCCGGTCAATTCCGGGCCAGGCAGGTTGTTGGCCCACCGCCGACCGGAGCGCGCGGCCCCCGGCGTACGATGGTTCAGTTATGAGCCGTCAACCACAAGACCCACGCAACAGCCAGGGCCGCCAGGGGCCTGGCGGCGCGCCGTCCGGCAACGACTCGATGTGGCGCTGGGGGGTGGCGGCGCTCGTCGTCGTCGTCGTCCTGCTGCTGTTCGGCTCGTCGCTCATCAACCGCACCACCGCGAAGTCGCTGAGCTACTACCCGCAGTTCCAGCAGGCGCTGACGCAGCACCAGGTGAAGACGGCGTCGATCGACAACTCGACCGGCACGATCACCGGCACGCTCGCCAACGGGACGAGCTACACGACCAACGGGCCGCTCGCGGTCACCCAGACCGAGATCAACTCGATCAAGTCGTCGGGCGCCCAGCTCAAGTTCTCGACGCCCACGTCGAGCTGGCTCCCGAGCGTCCTCTACTACGCCCTGCCGCTGCTGCTGTTCATCGGGTTCATCATCTGGCTGCAGCGCCGGGCCCAGGGCCAGATGTCCGGGATCATGTCGATCGGCCGCTCGCGCGCCAAGGTGTACTCCACCGAGCGCCCACGCACGACGTTCGACGACGTCGCCGGCTACAGCGGCGTGAAGCAGGAGATCAGCGAGGTCGTCGACTTCCTGAAATCGCCCGGGCGCTTCCGCGAGATCGGCGCACGCATCCCGAAGGGCGTCCTGCTGGTCGGCCCGCCCGGCACCGGCAAGACCCTCCTCGCGCGCGCCGTCGCCGGCGAGGCCGGCGTGCCGTTCCTGTCGGTCTCGGGCTCGGACTTCATGGAGATGTTCGTCGGCGTCGGCGCGAGCCGGGTCCGCGACCTCTTCCAGACGGCCCGCAAGCAGGCCCCGGCGATCATCTTCGTCGACGAGATCGACTCGATCGGCCGCAAGCGCGGCGCCGGCCTCGGCGGCGGCCACGACGAGCGCGAGCAGACGCTCAACCAGATGCTCAACGAGATGGACGGCTTCGAGCCCTCCGAGGGCATCGTGATGATGGCCGCCACGAACCGGCCCGACATCCTCGACCCGGCGCTGCTGCGCCCGGGCCGCTTCGACCGGCAGATCGTCGTGCCCCTCCCCGATCTGGAGGAGCGCCGGCCGATCCTCGAGGTCCACTGCCGCGACAAGCGGATCGGCCCCGACGTCGACCTGCACGTCGTCGCCCGCGGGACGCCCGGCATGAGCGGGGCGGACCTCGCCAACCTCGTCAACGAGGCCGCGCTCCACGCGGTGCGGCGCGGGCAGCCAGCTCGTCGAGATGAAGGACTTCGACGTCGGCGCGCGACCGGGTGCTCATGGGCCAGCAGCGCGAGACCTCGTGCTCTCCGACGCCGAGCGCGAGCGCGTCGCCTACCACGAGTCGGGACACGCCGTCCTCGCCTACGTGCTCCCCCACGCCGACCCGCTGCACAAGGTCACGCATCATCCCGACCGGCATGGCGCTCGGCGTGACCCAGCAGCTGCCGCTCGAGGAGCGCCACATCTACAAGCGCGAGTACATCGAGGACTCCCTCGTCGTGCGCATGGGCGGGCGCGTCGCCGAGCTGCTCGTCTACGGCGACCTGTCGACCGGGGCCAGCGACGACCTGCAGCGCAACACCGAGCTCGCCCGAAAGATGGTGCGGGAGTGGGGCATGTCCGACCGGGTCGGCCCGATGGCCTGGGGCGCCCAGGGCAGGTGTTCCTCGGCGAGGACCTCATGCACACCCGCGACTACTCCGACGACACGAGCCGGGTCATCGACGAGGAGGTCGCGCAGCATCCTGCGCGACCAGGAGGCCCGGGCGCGTAAGGTCCTCGAGGAGCACCGGAGCGGCCTCGATCGCGGTGGCGAAGGCGGTGCTCGAGCAGCGAGACGATCGACGGCGCGCGAGGTGGCCCGGCTCGTCGACGAGGCCTACGGCCGCCCCGTCCACGGCGAGGAGCCGGAGATCCCGCACTTCGCCGGCAGCATCTTCAGCTCGTCGCCGACCACGCTGCCGGCGACGGCCCGCGCCGGCGCCGAGTCGGTGAACGGCGCGGCCGACGCCGCCGGGGCGCTGCCCCCGGCACAGCCGATGGGGATGGCCGCAGGGCTCGACAACCCGCGCGCTCCCCGCGATCGCCTGGCCTGAGGCTGGCCGGCGCCCGGGCGTAGCGTCCACGGCGGCTGGCTCGGGACCGCCGCCAGCTCAGCCGATCGGGATGGCCGCCGGGCTCGAGAAGCCGAGCGCTCCCGTGGACCCGCGGGCGTAGAGCTCCCCGGCGGCGAGCACCGGCGCCGTCGCGCTGACCTCGAGCGGCAGCTCGCCCTGGAGCGCCGGTACGGCGGCGAGCGAGAGGGTCAGCTCGCCATGCGCCGGGACCGTGAGCCCCGACAGCTCGGTGACCCGCTTGCGCCTCGACGGGGCGGTGCCCGACGTCCCGAGCTGCTCGACGGCGATGCGCGCCGGCCGGCCACCGGGGTTGGCGACCGTGAGCAGCTCGCTCGCGTGGCGGTCCGACTCCCCGCCGGCGACCAGCCACCGCGTGCCGGGCGCGGCGACCGCCGCGGTGGCCGCGTAGCCCGGCTCGAGCAGCGGGAAGCCGAGGAACGCCGCCTCCGTCGACCGGGACGTGACCGTGACCACCTCGCGCCGCGTCACCTCGCGGCCGTGCACCCGGACACGGACCGTCGTGGTGCGCTTGACCGGCTCGGGCGCGGGCGGGAGGATGCGGCCGACGAGCAGCACCTCGCGCGCGACGACGACGTCGACGCCGTTGGCCGACGTGACGGTGGCGTAGCGCATCGCCACGGGCGACACCTCGGGGCTCGGCGCGAGGTGCACGATGCCGCCCGCCGGGACGGTTTCCGCCAGCTCCGACGAGCCGCTCGACGTGGCGAGGTGCAGCACGATCTTCGCCGCGACCTTGCCGGGATCGAGCACCGAGAAGACCTGGCGCACGGCGCCGCCCGCCGGCGCGGCCGAGAAGGACCAGGCCGGGCGGGGCGCCGTGACGGCGTCGAGGAGCGTCGACTCGACGGACTTGGCGTTGGCGGCGACGAGCAGGGCCCCGGCGACCACCTTGCCACCCGTCGCGGTGACCGTCGTCGCCACGACGGGCCGTGACGGCAGGTAGTGGCCGACGTCGACCACCTGAAGCTGGCCCGCGCTGAGGGGGATGCCCTGGAACGACGGCGGCGCGACCCACCCGGTCCCCGTCGCGAACGAGACGTTGACGACGGCGGGCGTGGCGCCCGGGTCGTAGAGGGCGAGTGCGAGGTTGCTCGCGTTCTCGGTGCTGCCCGCGGCCACGTATCCGGCGGTGGCAGCATGGCTCACGCAGGGCGAGGACACCGGCCCGGTCGGGCCGTGCACGAGCTCGTCGACGCCGACGCCGGCCCCGTTCACGAGCACCGTCGCGGCGGCGAAGCCCGCGTGCCCTGAGCCGCGTCAGGCCGTAGACGCCCTGGGCGTAGCCGCCGATCGAGAACGGCGTGACGGCGTTGCGGCCGTCGTTCGTCACGACGACGAGCTCGCCCGACACCCGCTTCGGCCCGGCGTTCGCCACGGCGATCGACGAGGCCTCGTTGCGGGTGCCGACCGGCAGCGGGCCGGCGCAGTACCACGCAGCCGAGGTCGCCTTTGAGGACACGAGGGCCACCGACTGGTCCTGGACCGTCGCGAGGTGGGCGGGCGGCCGGTGATGGCGGATCGTCGCGTTGGCGACCCCGGCGAGCGCGAGGAGGACCGCGACGAAGACGATCGCCGGCAGGCGCCGGGGGCTCGGGGAGGCGGACGACTGGCGGCTCACGTGGCTCCTGCCGGGATCGCCGGCTCGGCGCGCTCGGGCGCCGGCGGGGACACGAGCGCGTCGATCGGGGCGGCCGGGGAGGGCGCCCGCGACGGCGAGCGGTGACCGGCCCGACGCCGGCTCCGGCGGCCCTCGCGCAGCGCCAGCGCGGTCAGGGCGGCGGCCCACGCGGCGAGCGCCGCCGCGACCCCGAGCTCGCGCAGCCAGCCCGGCGTCCCGCCGCCTGTGGCGGCCGCCGTCACGTGGCCCGCCGACCAGGCGGCGTTCTCGAAGATGAGCGCGCCGCCCTCGGAGGGGAGCTGATGGAGGTCCGACTGCGCGGTCAGCCCGTCGAGGAGCACCTGCGGGGGCGGCGCCGCCTGCGCCGTCTGGGTGCCCGGGAGCTCCGGCGCGATGGCGGTCGGCACGACCAGGTAGCGGATGCCGCTCGGAGCGAGGAGGTGGCCGAGGCGGACGGTCAGGCCGGACTCCGCCGACTCGACGTCGCGGATGAGGGCGGTACCGACGCCCGGGTTGGCGCTCGGCCACAGCCGGGTCGCGTCCGGCAGGCCCCCCGAGGACACGCCGGCCGCGAGGCCGGGGACCAGCTGCCAGCCCGGCATCGGCAGCGCCGTGGGATCGCCGAGCCACAGCACCCTGGTCGCCGCGGCCTCACTCGGGCCCGAGGCGGACGCGGTCCACGGCAAGACGACGTCGTAGCCGGTGTCCGGCAGGCCCCAGCGGCCCCCGAGGCTGGCCCCGAGCACCGGCAGGAGGCCGGCGAGGGCGCAGGCGCCGCAGGCGACGCCGGCGAGCTGCCGCCAGCCGAAGCCGGCATGGCTGAGGTCCACGGCTATCGCGCTCGTGCCGAGGCCGACGCATGCCGCGATGCAGGCCGCCGTCGGCGCGAGTAGGACCCGAAGCGCTCCGCCGCCGGCGCCGAGCCACCCCTCGCTCGCCGCGAACGGCAGCGCGGCGAGCGCGAGGCCGCACACCCACCACCGGATGCCCCACGCCAGCCGCTCGCTCCGGCCGACGAGCAGGACGAGCGCCGCGGCGACGAGGAACGCCCAACCGAGGATGCCCCGCCCCGTCGGCCCGAGGCCGAAGCGGAGCAGCGTGGCGAGCCCCGGGGCGCTCGTCGGGTTGCCCGCCGCGCCGCTCAGCACGCTCCAGCGTGCGCCGGGCTGGACGAAGGTGAGCGACCACGGGAAGCACAAGACGAAGGCGACGACTGCGCCGCCGGCGGCGACGACGAGCACGCGAAGGCCGCGCCGCGCCTCCCCGGCGACCACGCCGCCGAGCGCCAGCGCGAGCGCGCACGCCAGCATGAGCAGGACGATCATCGGAACGAACGCACCGAGCACGGCGACGAGGACCCCGAGCGCCAGGCACTCCTCGATGCCGCGGCGCGACCGGAGGGGCGCCGGGCCTCCCGCCGGGCTGAAGGGCGCGAGGCCGCTCGCGCGTGCCAGGCGGCCGAGCACCCAGGGCATGCCGGCGTAGGCGATCAGCGCCTGGACGTCGCCGCGCGCCACGTCGTTCCACGCGAGCGGGAGGAACAGGTACGCGACCGCTGCGACGAGGCCCGTCCCGGGCGGCCCGAGCGGACGGACGAGGCGGGCGATGCCGACGGCGCCGAGCACCACGGCCAGCGCGAGCTCGACCGTGAGGAGGAGGCCCGTCGCTCCGAACAGGACGATTCCGGCGATCCCGAGGATGGCAAAGGCAGGCGACGCCGGACCCGGTCGCTGGAGCCCGGCGTCCTGCCACCCGCCGAGATAGCGGGCGAGGAGGTGCTCGGGGCCGGGAATCGGCAGGAGCTGGCCGACGAGGGGCAGGTGACCGGAGAGGATCGAGCGCGAACCGACGACGATGACCAGGATGACGACGAGCACCGCGAGGACCACGGCGCGCGGACGGCGCTCCTGCCGGCTCGTCCCGGCGCTCGAGAGCGCGCCGGCGAGCTCGTGGCGCGAGCGGCTCCAGCGGACGGCGGCGTCTTCTAGCGCAGGTCGGACGAAGCGCCACACCCGGAAGGTCCGGTGGCTGAAGAGCCGGCAGACCAGCCGGTCCGGCAGGCGCCTGGTGGCGACGACCGCGGCGCGCGCCCCCTTCAGGTCGCGCTCGCGCGACAGGTTCCAGCGCCAGGCGTCGAGCACCTGCCGGGCGCGCCAGCGCTTACCGATGGCGAGGAAGTAGCCGACCTCGGCAAGGCTGAGCACGAGGAGCTGCGCGACGACGAGCGCCCTGCGCCACGACCCGTAGTTCTTCAGCACCGCGCGCAGCTCGTGGCGCCATTGCAGCGAGCGCGCCTCGGGGCAGGGGCGCTGCCGGCTGGCGGTCGCCTCCAGGTGGCGGACGTGCGCGGCGGGGGCGACGACCACCCGAGCGCCGGCGAGCCGCGCCCGCCAGCACAGGTCGATGTCCTCGCCGAAGAGACTGATCTCCGGGTCGAAGCCGCCGATCGTCGCGAACAGGTCGGCGCGCACCAGCGTGCAGCCGCCCGGCGCGGCGAAGACCTCCCGCACCGCGTCGTGCTGGGCCCGGTCGAACTCGCCGCGCTCGACGCGGCGCACCGGTGCGCCGAAGCGGTCGACGCCGAGCCCCAGCTGGAGGAGGCGCTCGGGCTCCTCGTAGTCGAGGAGCTTCGGGGCGACGACCCCGGCGTTCGAACGGAACGCCTCCTCCACCATCCTGCGGATCGCGTCGGGCGCGAGCACCACGTCGTCGTGGCAGAACAGGTAGAGGGCCGCGCCCTCGACCGTCTCCATCACGATGTTGGCGCTCGGCCCGTAGCCGCGGCTCTCCCCGACCCGGCGCAGGTACGCGCCGGGCGCCACCGCGGCCACACGCGGCGCCAGCGAGGTGGCGCTCGCCGCGTCGACCACGAGGGTGGAGAGGTTCGGGTAATCCTGAGCGGCGAGCCCTTCCAGGCACGCCTCAAACCACGGGCCGGGGTCGGACGCCACCACGACCGCGACGACCGGTGGCGCTTGGTCCTCCGACATCAGGGGTCAAACAGTAGCCGGGCACGCCCGGTCCTGCCGACGGCGCGGCCGCGCGCGCCGCTCCGGTTGGTAGCGTCGGTAGCGATGCGAGACATACGCCACGAGCTCGAGCAGGGCGCCCAGGAGGCCCTCTACCTCCTGGTCGGCGCGGGCGTCCTCGGGCTCCAGCGCGCCCGCTCCCACCAGCGATCGAAAGGCGGCGCCGACCCGCTCGGCCCGCTCGCGTCCTCCCTCGCCTCCACCGTCGCCGGCGTGCTGCCGGAACCTCTCGCCGAGCCGTTGCGCGCCCTCTGCTCGCTGCTCGGCGTGCCCCTGCGCCCCGCCGACCGTCGGCCCTGACCCCGTCTCGCTACCGCGACGGGCAGGACCCCGGCGCTCAGTCGGAGCCGGCCCGCTCGCGCCAGTAGTCGAGGGTGTCGAGGAGGGTCGAGTCGAGCGGGATCTCGGGGCGCCAGCCGGTCAGCGCGGTGAGGCGTGTGCCGTCGCCGACCAGGACGGCGACGTCGACCGGGCGGAACAGGGACGGGTCCTGGACCGGCTCGATCGGCACCTTTGCCATCGCCACCATGCGCTTGAACAGCTCCTCGGTGGTGATCGCCGAGCCGGAGCAGACGTTGTAGACCCCTCCCGGCGCGCCCGCCGTCGCCAGCAGCCGGTAGGCCCGCACGACGTCGCGGACGTCGGTGAAGTCCCGGGCGGCGGTGAGGTTGCCGATCCGCACCTCTCCCCCGCCGCTCCGCTCGGCCTCGGCGATGCGCCGAGCCAGGGCCGAGACGACGAAGCTGTCCGCCTGGCCCGGCCCGACGTGGTTGAACGGCCGGGCGCGCACCACCTCGAGCCCGTTGCCGAGGAACGCCTGGAGGCCGACGAACTCGGCCGCGACCTTGCTCGACGCGTAGGGCGACACGGGTCTGAGCGGGGCGTCCTCGCCGAGCGGCGTCCCGTCGCCGCGCCCGTAGACCTCCGCCGAGCTGACGAGCACGACCCGGGGCGGCCGGGCGCAGGCGAGCGCCGCCTCCATGAGGTTCACGGTCCCGAGCGCGTTGACCCGGAACGTCTCCCCGGGCTCCTCCCACGAGCGCCCGACGTGCGCGAGGCCGGCGAGGTGGTAGACGACGTCGGGGGCGGCCGCCCGCAGGACACCCCGCAGCGCACCGGCGTCGCCGATGTCACGGCCCGGGTCGAGGGCGGCCACCTCGTCGCCCTCGGCCCGCAGATGGCGGGCCAACCAGCCGCCGACGAAGCCGGATGCCCCGGTCAGGAAGGCGCGCACGGGCGTAGGCTAGCCACCCGCGGCTTGGCGGTAGGCGAGCACGTGCGCCGCGGCCGACGCCTCCCAGGTGTAGCGCGAGGCGACCTCGATCCCGAGCGCGCGGCGCGCCTCGACGGCCGGCCCGCCCCCGAGGAGCTCCTCGAGCGCGCCGGCGAGCGCGGCCCGGTCGCCCGGCGCCACCAGCAGCGCCGCCGGCCCGGTCACCTCGGCCATCGCGCTGTCCTCCGTCGTCACGAGCGGGGCGCCGCAGGCGAGCGCCTCGAGCGCCGGGAGGCCGAAGCCCTCTTCGAGCGAGGGGTAGGCGACGGCGGCCGCGCCGCGCAACAGCGCGGGCACGTCTCCCCCGGCGACGTAACCGAGTCGCCGGACGCGGCTCGCGGTGCCGGGCGCCGCCGAGGGCCGTGTCGACGGCCGCGGCGCCCCACCCGTCCTTGCCGGCGAGGACGAGCGAGAGCTCCGGCCGTGCCGTCGCCATGCGGTCGAACGCTTCGACGAGGCCGGGAACGTCCTTCCGGGGCTCGATCGTCCCGACGTGGAGGACGTAGGGCCGGCGCAGCCCGAGCCGTCCGAGCACCGCCTCGTCGGCGCCGGGCGCCGGCTCGGTGGGGGCGAAGCGCCGGTGGTCCACGCCGTGCGGCACCACGTGCACCGGCCCGCGCGGCGCGTAGTGCTCCCTCAGCTGGTCGGCGGTCGAGCGGCTGACGCAGACGATCGCCGCCGCCCGGCGGGCGGCGATCCGCAGCGCCCGGCGGAAGACGAGCACCTTGGAGCGCTCGTGCCACTCCGGGTGGTCCCGGAAGGTGAGGTCGTGGACGGTGACCACGGCGGGGAGCCCGCTGCCGGCGGGCATCGTGTAGTGCGGGCCGTGGACGACCTCGACCGCCGGGCCGAGGCGCCGCAGCTCGAGGCCGAGGCCGAGCTCGCCCCAGACGAGCCGAGCCGGCCGGCTGTCCGGCGCGCCGGCGACCACCCGGGCGCCACCCGCCAGCTCCCGCCATCGCACCATGTCCCCCCGGCGAGACACGAGCGTGAGCTCGACGTCGCCTCGCCCGCCGAGGGCCCGCGCCAGCTCGACCGTGTACCACCCCGCGCCGATAGGCGAGGCCGGCACCGCCGAGACGTCGAGCGCGACACGGACGGGGAGGCCGGATCCCCCGGCCGGGGCGCCGGCGGCTCCGGCGGTGCTCACCCCCGGCTGCCGGCGACGCGCCGCCACAGCTCGACGTGGGCCGCCGCCGTCGCCCGCCAGGTGAGCGCGGCGGCCCGGACCTGGCCTCCCTCGCTGAGCCGGGCCCGGAGCGTCTCGTCGCTCGCCGCGGCCACGAGGCCCTCGGCGATCGAGTCGACGTCGAGGGGATCGACCTCGAGCGTTGCGCCGGCGGCGCTCGGGACCCGGCTCGCCACGACGGGCGTCCCGAGCCGCATCGCCTCGACGACCGGCAGCCCGAATCCCTCCTTGAGCGGCACGTAGGCGAGGCAGCGCGCCAGGGCGTAGAGGCCCGCCAGGGCGGCGTCGCCGACGCGACCGGCGAAGACGACGCCCTCGGGGGGCCGCCCCGACGGCTCCCCCCAGCCCGGCGGACCGACGACCACCAGGGGCCACGGGCCCGCCAGGCGCGGCCGCGCCGCCCGATAGGCGGCGAAGAGCCGGCGGAGGTTCTTGCGCGGCTCGAGGGTGCCGACGGTGAGCAGGAACTCACCCGTGACGCCGAGGCGCCCGAGCACGAGCCCGGCCGCGTCGAGATCGGCCCGCGGCAGGTGGTCGGCACCCTCCTCGATCACGGCCACCCGGTCCTCGCCGAGCCCGACGCCGGCGCCGACGAGCTCGTCGGCGACCTCGCGCGACGGCACGACCACCGCGTCCCGCGCTTCGCCGTCCGCCGCAGCGCCGCCTCGTGCCAACGCAGACCGTGGCGCGGGTACGCCTCGGGGATCGCCCGCCAGGCGAGGTCGTGGACGGTCACGACGAGCGGCGGGACGCTGGCGGGGGCCGCGAGCGACACCGAGTGGACGAGCGCCGAGCCCTCGCCGACGCGCGCGAGACCGAGGTCCCACGCCCGCACGAGGAGCGGCGAAGGCAGCGGCGAGGCGTGCACCGGCAGGCCGTACGCCGCGAGCGGGTCGCGCCGCTCGACCTCACGGCTCGCGTAGAGGCGCAGCGTCGGTCGATCGCCCTCGGGCAGCGCGGCCAGGCCCTGGAGCAGGCCGGCGGCGTAGGTGCCGATCCCGCCCGGCACCTGCCTGCGGAGCTGCTCGACCACGAGGAGCACCCCGGCCGCGAGCGGATCGGCCGGGGGCGGCGGGTCCGGCGGCGGCGCCTCGCTCACCGGAAGAGGTCCTCGCCGTAGGGTCGCACGATCTCGTCGCGCACCGAGGACTCCCGCAGCCACGTCGCCGGCACGCCGCGGACGACGGCGACGGGCACCCCGGACGCCTTGCCCATGACGAGCTCGGCCGCCCCGGCGACCTCGTCGGCCACGCACACCTCGGTCACCTGCAGCTCCCTGCCGCCGGCGTCGAGCGAGCCCCGCAGGTCGACCACCGCGGCGACGCCGGCGCAGCCGATCGCGACGTCGGTCAGGCCCCGCCGCCAGGCGCGTCCGAAGGTGTCCGAGATGATCACGCCGACCTCGGCGCCGGCGCGCGCCCGGATCACGTCCCGGATCCGCCGGGCCGAGCGGTCGGGGTCGACCGGCAGCAGCACGGCGTAGCCGTCCTCGACGTTCGAGAGGTCCACGCCGGAGTTGGCACAGACGAAGCCGTGGGGCGTCTCGGTGATCACGAGGTCGCCACGACGGCGCAGCACCCGGACGGCCTCGGACTCGGCGAGATGGCGCTTGGCCGCGGCGTCGGCGGGATCGACGGCGACGACCCGCCCCTCGGCCTTCGAGACCACCTTCTGGGTGACGACGACGACGTCGCCGTCGCGCAGCCGGGCGTGGGCCACGATCAACTCCCCGAGATGGTCGCCCGGCCGGATCTCTGGCAGCCCACCGACGGGGAGGACGGCGAGCCCCGCCTCAGCGGCCAACGCGGCCGCCGCCTGCTCCGGCGCCCGACGCGGCCGCGAGGGCGACACGGGAGAGCTCCGCCGCGACCGCCGGCGTGCGCATCACCGTCGGCGCGACCACGCAGCGCATCCCCGCCTGCTCCACCTCGCCGGCGAGCGCGGCGTCGGCCTCGTCGACGACGAGCGTGGCGGCGACCGTGGCGAGCACACGGGCCACGCCTGCCGCCGAGGACTCGCCGCCGAGCTCGACGAGCAGCCGGTCGGCCGGTCCCTTGAGGGCAGCCCCCGCGACGATCGGCGAGATCGCCACCACCGAGTCGCGCCTCGACGCCAGCAGCTCCGCGATGCCGCGGACGGCCAGGATCGGGCCGATCGAGACGATCGGGTTGGACGGCGCGACCAGGACGGCGTCGGCCGCCGAGAGGGCCTCGAGGACGCCCGGGGCCGGACGCGCCCGGTCGGCTCCCTCGAAGCGGACCGCGCTCACCGGGACATCGTGGCGCAGCTTCACGAAGTACTCCTGGAACTCCACCTCGTCGCCGGACGAGAGGCGCAGGCGGGTGCGCACGGCGTCGTCGCTCATCGGCAGCAGCGCGAGGCGCAGGCCCCACGCCGCGGCGACCTCGGCCGAGACCTCCGACAAGGTGGCACCGGCGGCGAGCCGCCCGGTGCGGTGCAGGTGCGTCGCGAGGTCGCGGTCGCCGAGGCGGAACCAGGTCGGCGCGCCGTAGCGCTCGAGGGCGTCCATCGCCGCCCACGTCTCCCCGGCGAGACCCCACCCGGTCTCGGGGTTCGACGCCCCGGCGAGCGAGTACGTGATCGTGTCGAGGTCCGGGCTGATGTGGAGGCCGTGGATGTCGGCGTCGTCGCCGGTGTTGACGACGACCGCAAGCTCCGCCTCGTCCACCACCTGCACCAGCCCCTGGAGCAGACGTGCCGCGCCGACCCCGCCGGCGAGGACAGCGATCACGGCGCCGCCCGGGGCATGTGTCTCGAGCGCGCCGCCTCGTCCTCGGGCCGGCGCGCCCGCGCCGCCGCGATCACCGCCGCGGCGCCGTCGGCGATGGAGGTCCACGACCTCCACCCTAGGTGGATGGCGGCGCGGCCAGGATCGAGCGCGCTGCGACGCACGTCGCCCTCGCGGCTCGGCGAGTGCTGCACGCCGGGGTCGGCGCCGGCCGCCGCGGCCATCGCGCCGTAGAGCTCGTTCACCGACGTCTCGACGCCCGTCGAGATGTTGATCAGCAGCCCGCTCCCCCGGTCGGCGCCGCGTGAGAAGGCGTCCACGACGTCGTCCACGAAGACGAAGTCGCGCGTCTGCTCGCCGTCGCCGTGGATCGTTGACCGCCTGCCGGCGGCGAGGTTGGCGGCGAAGACCGCCACGACGCCGCCCTCGCCGCTCGCGTCCTGCCGGGGGCCGTAGACGTTGGCGAGCGCCATGGCCGTGAACTCCAGCCCGTAGAGCTCGCGGTACGCGCTCAGGTAGTCGACGACTACCTTCTTTGAGACCCCGTAGGGCGAGAGCGGGTGGTGGGGGTGGTTCTCGGCGAGGGGCAGGTCCGAGGGATCCGCGTTGCCGTACAGGGAGCCGCCGCTCGCGGCGTAGACGATCTTGCGCGTCCCCGCCGAGCGCGCCCCTTCGAGGACCCGGAGGCTGCCGATCACGTTGATGTCGGCGTCGAGCACGGGCCGCTGGATGGACACGGGCACGCTCGCCTGCGCCGCGAGGTGGAACACGACCTCGGGGCTGCGCCGGGCGACGAGGTCGACCAGCTCCGGCTCGCGCACGTCGAGCTGGTGGAAGCTGAACTCGCCACCGGCGGCACGCGCCCTGGGCGAGGTTGGCGAGCGACCCGGTCGACAGGTCGTCGACGACGTCGACCGCGTGGCCCTCCGCGAGCAGCCGGTCGACGAGCGTCGAGCCGATGAACCCGGCTCCGCCGGTGACGAGCGCCCGCATCTAGGGCCGCCTCACACCGGCAGCCGGGCGCTGCCGAGCACGCAGCGGTCGGCGACGACCGCGTCGGCGCCGACGACGCAGAGCTCGGCGAGCACGGCCCCGGCGCCGATGACGGCACGCGGCCCGACGAGGGAGCCCTCCACCCTGGCGCCCTCGCACACCACGGCACCGGGCAGGAGCACCGAGCCCGTGACGACGGCGCCCGCCTCGACGCGTGCGGCGGCGCCGACGACGGCGTCCTCGACGCGCCCGCCCCTGGCGACGACGGCGCTGTCGCCGACGAAGGCGTGACCGGCGGCCTCGCCGTCGAGCACCCCGCTCGGCGCGACGTGCACGCCCGGCAGCGGCTCGAAGCACTCCGGCAGGAGCACGAACGGGCGCAGGCCGCGCAGCACGTCGAGCTGCGCCTGCAGGTAGCGCTCCGGCGTGCCGGTGTCGAGCCAGTAGGCGTCGGACGCCATGGCGAACAGGGCCCCGTCCCCGACGAGCGCCGGGAAGACCTCGCGCTCGATCGAGACGCGCCGCCCGGTCGCGATCCGGCGCAGCGCGGCGGGCTCGAGCACGTAGGTCCCGGCGTTGATCAGGTTCGTCGGTGCCTCGCCACGGGGCGGCTTCTCGATGAAGGCGAGGACCCGGCCGCGCTCGTCGACCGGCACGACGCCGTAGGCGGACGGGTCCTCGACCGGCGTCAGGGCGATCGTCGCCTCACCGCCGTGGCCGAAGTGGAACGCCACGAGCGAGCCGAGGTCGAGGTCGGTCAGCACATCGCCGTTGACGACGATCAGCGTCACGTCGTCGAGGCCCGCCTGGACCGCGCCGAACAGGATGGCGCCGGCGGTGTCGAGCGGCTCCGGCTCGACCACGTAGTGCAGCTCGACGCCGGCCCAGCGCCCGGCGGGGAACGCCTGGACGAAGATGTCCGACTGGTAGCCGAGCGAGAAGACCGCGTGGGTCACGCCGTGGAGGGCGAGCCACTCGATGACCCGGGCGATCATCGGGCGCTCCACGATCGGCAGCATCGGCTTGGGGACCGAGTAGGTCAGCGGCCGCAGGCGCGTCCCCTCGCCCCCGACGAGGACGAGCGTGTCCACCTAGCGCAGCCCTCCGGCCATCGGCACCGCCCTCACGTCGTCGTCGTCGACGAGCCCGACGTGGTGGCCGTGGTGCTCGACGACGAGCTCGAGGACGACCCGGCCGTGGTGGAGGAGGTGGAGGAGGAGGAGGTCGGGGAAACCCCGACGTCTTGGAGGAGGGTCGAGCGTGACGGCGGCACGGGGATGGTCGCGCCCACGGGCACGAAGGCCACCGTGATCATCTGGCCGTTGCGCAGCCTGAGCGCGGTCGGGTCACCCGTGGAGAGCGCGCCCTTCGCCGTCGGCGAGGACCACACCTCCACCTGGAGCTGGCCCTTGCCCGGCGTGCTCCCCTTCGTCGAGGGGCAGCTGTCGCCGTTCGCCCAGGTCTTCTGTTTGGCGCCTGGAAGCTTGATGCTCGTCGAGGTGAGGGTGAGCCCGGGGTAGTTGCTCGCGAACTTCCCGAGCGTCGCGTTGGTCCCGGTGAAGGCGGACTTGTTCGACACCGCGCCGGGGTTGATGTCGATGATCCCGTCACCGAAGGTGCGGATCCCGACCTTGGAGAGGTTCGAGTTCTCGGGCAGGTTCGCCTGCACCTTCCCGCAGATGTCCACGGCGAAGGCGGCGTACCAGTGGTCGCTCGCCGTCGGCGCCGTCGTCACCGTGACCGGGTGGACCCGCTCGTCGCGGCTGTAGACGATCAGGGAGATGCCGGCGATGCAGATCACGAGCATGACCAGATACCAGGCCGTCGGCGGGCGCGCCCGATAGCTCTTGCTCCCGCCGCTCGCTGCGGCGCGCGCGACCGTGCGGCCGAAGGAACCCCGTGACATGGCGCTGGGAGCTTAGTCAACCGCCGCGTGGGAGCGGTTGCGAGGCGCGTGGCGTGTCACGGCGAGCTGCTGGCCCAGCGCGACGGCGAGGCGGGCGAGCAGGCCGGCGCCGACGACCGGCAGGAGCAGGCGCTCGGGGCCCTCGGCGCTCCGCCTGGCGAAGCGCCACGTCGAGGCGTGGTGGGCGACGAGCATCCGGTAGGGGCGGCGGGCGGACGAGACGCCCTGGAGGTGGACGGCGCTCGCCTTGGGGACGTAGCGGACCCGCCAGCCCGCTCGCCGGAGCCGCCAGCACAGGTCGAGGTCCTCGACGTACATGAAGTAGCGCTCGTCGAAGCCGCCGACCGCCTCGAAGGCGGTGCGGCGCACGAGGAGGCAGGCGCCCGAGACCCAGTCGACGTCGTGCTCGTCCTGGGCGTCGTCCTCCAGCCGGTACCGGCGGCTCCAGCGGTTGTTCGGGCGGAACAGGCCGACGAAGGCGTGGCCGATCGCCACGCCGAGCGTCGGGAAGGCCCGCGCCGAGGGATAGCGGGTGCCGTCAGCCGAGTCGATGCGGGGCCCGCAGAGCGCCACGTCCCCGTGGGCGTCGAGCACGGCGAGCAGGGCCTGCGGGAGCGCCTCGTCCACGACGACGTCGGGGTTGCAGACGAGCAGGTACTCGGCCGCGGCCCGCTCGGCGCCACGGTTGACCGCCGTGCCGTAGCCGAGGTTGCGCCCGGTGGGCAGCAGCACCACGTCGCCGTCGGCCGCGGCCAGCGCGGCAAGAGAGCCGTCGGTCGACGCGTTGTCGACGACGACGACCTCCCCCACGCCCGCCCGGCGGAGGCTCTCGACGCACGCGAGCAGCGCCGGACCGGCATCGTGGTTGACGACGATCGCGCCGACCCGGCACGCCGCCGGAGCGCCCTCGCCGCTCACGCCGTGAGCTCGGCGACGAGCGCGGCCGTCGCGTCCCGCCACTCCGGCAGGAGGGGCAGGCCGGCCAGGCGGAGGGCCGCGTTGTCGAGCACCGAGTTCGCCGGGCGGGGCGCCGGGCGGGGCGGCTCGAGCTCCGCGGTCGTGATCGGCTCGACGCGCCCGGGGTCGCCTCCAGCGAGTTCGACCACGGCGCGGGCGAAGCCGTACCAGGTGGTCGCGCCGGAGTTCGTGACGTGGAAGACGCCCGGCCGGCGCGCCAGGGCGAGCTCCACCAGGGTCCGGGCGAGGTCGCTCGCGATCGTCGGGCTGCCGTGCTGGTCGTCGACGAAGCGCAGCGGCCCGTCGCCGCTCGAGGCGAGGCGCAGCACGGTCTTCGCCATGTTCTGGCCGGCGCGCCCGCACACCCACGACGTGCGCACGATCGTGGCGTCGGGACCGAGCTCGCGCTCGCCGGCGAGCTTTGACAGCCCGTAGACCGAGAGCGGGTTCGCCAGGTCCCACTCGACGTAGGGGCGCGCCGAGCGCCCGTCGAAGACGTAGTCGGTGGAGACGTAGGCCACGTGCGCGCCGACGTGCCGGGCGCCCTCGCCGACATGGCGGGTCCCGAGCGCGTTCACCGCGAAGGCCCGGTCCCGCTCGGACTCGCAGGCGTCGACCGCGGTGAACGCGGCGACGTGGACGACGAGGTCGGGCTCGAGGGCGGTGACCGTCGCCAGCACGGCGTCACGGTCCGCCACGTCGAGGCGGTCGTGCCCCGCGGCGACGACGTCGAGCCGCGGCCCGCGGTGCCGCTCGGCCTCGCGGCGTCCGAGCTCTGCCACGACCTCGGTCCCGACCTGGCCGGTCGCACCGGTGACGAGGACGCGCACGGGCGCCTCAGCGCCCTCCGGCCGGCGCAGCGCCGCCCCAGGCGCCTTCGACCACCGGCGAGCGGCCGAGGAGAGGTCGCCACCACGCCTCGTTCTCGCGGTACCAGGCGACGGTGTCGGCGAGCCCCGCGCCGAACTCGACCTCGGGCGCCCAGCCGAGCTCGTCGCGGATCTTCGACGAGTCCAGCAGGTAGCGGCGGTCGTGACCGGGGCGGTCGGGGACGATCGTCTTCAGCGACCCGGGGCGACCGGTCGCCGCGAGGACCGCGTCGGCGATCTCGGCGACGCTCGCCTCCACCCCCGAGCCGACGTGGTACGTCTCGCCGAGGCGACCCTTCTCCAGCACCAGGTCGATCGCCCGGCAGTGGTCGAGGACGTGCAGCCACTCGCGGCGGTTCTCGGTCGAGGCGTAGAGCGGCAGCGGCTCGCCGGCGAGCGCACGGGTGGCGAAGAGCGGGATCACCTTCTCGGGGAACTGGTACGGCCCGTAGTTGTTGCAGCAGTTCGTGATCGTCGCCGGCAGCTCGAAGGTCTCGACGTAGCTGCGCACCACGTGGTCCGAGCCCGCCTTGGAGGCGTTGTAGGGCGTGCGCGGGCGGTAGGGCGAGTCCTCGCGGAACGACTCGTCGCTGTCGAGCGCGAGGTCGCCGTAGACCTCGCAGGTCGAGATGTGGTGGAGGCGCCCGGTCCCGACGCGGCGGGCGGCGTCGCACAGCGCCTGGGTGCCGAGCACGTTGGTGCGGAAGAAGCGTGCCGGGTCGAGCACGGCGAGGCTGTTGTGCGACTCGGCGGCGAAGTTCACGATCGTGTCCACGCCGTTCTCGGCGAGCACGTGCTCGACCAGCTCCTGGTTGCCGATGTCGCCACGCACGAAGGTGACGCGGCCGTCCTCGACGAGCGGCGAGAGGTTGGCGAGGTTGCCGGCGTAGGTCAGGACGTCGAGCGCCACGACGGCGTCGGCGGGGTGGCGCTCGACGTAGTAGCGGACGAAGTTCGAGCCGATGAAGCCGGCGGCACCGGTGACGAGGATGCGCATGGTCCCGTAAGGGTAGCGGTGCGCACGCGGCCCGTCGGGCTCGCGCGCCGGCACGCCCGGAGGCCGCGCAGGGGCCGCCCACGGCGCGCTAGCCCGGTTCCGGCCGAGCCCCCGGCGCCGGCACCGGGCGCGGTCCGCCACGCAGGTGGACGACGTCGCCCACCTCGAACCGCTCGACGGCGCCGCCGTGCTCGACGAGCAGCCGGCCGTCGTCGGCGACGTCGAGCGCGACGCCGCGCACCACTCGATCGCCGAGGTCGAGCTCGACCTCCTGGCCGATCGTGGCGCACGCCCGGCGGTAGGCGGCGGTCGCCGCGGATCGCCCGGCCGGCGTGGCGAGGACCTCGTAGCGCTCGTCCAGCGCATCGAGCAGGGCCTCGGCAAGCTCGTCCCGCCCGACGACGAGGCCCGAGGCGCGCTCGACGGTCGTCGCCCGGGCTGCGATCTCGCCCAGCCCTGCATCGTCGGGGGGCCAGCCGTCGGGCCAGGACAGGTTCACGCCGATGCCGGCGACGACGGCGGGGGCCTCGGGGCCGTCGACCTCGACGACCTCGGCGAGGATCCCGGCGAGCTTCTTCCCCCCGACGACGACGTCGTTCGGCCACTTGAGCGCCGCGGGGAGCCCGCAGGTGGCACGCAGCGCGTCGAGAGCCGCCAGCCCGAGCGCGCTCGGCAGGAGGTGGAGCTCCTCGCGACCGAACGCCGGGCGGAGCAGCACCGACAGGAGCAGGGCGCCGCCGGCCGGGGCGACCCACTGCCGGCCGCGCCGGCCACGACCGGCGAGCTGCTCGTCGGCCACGACGGCGAGACCCTCCGCCCCGCCCGCGAGCGCCAGGTCGCGCAGGTAGCGGTTGGTCGAGTCGACGCGGCCGAGCACCACGAGGTTCGTGAAGCGCCGCCGCCCCGAAGTAGCCTGCCCGCCTGGGCCCCGGTTCGTCGGGCCGCGCCGAGCGGCGGTGGCGTCAGCGTCCCGCACGGGCGAACGATAGGTCCGAAGAGGGCGTGTGTTCGGGAAGCTCCTGGTCGCGAATAGAGGTGAGATCGCGCTCCGCGTGATGCGGACCTGCCGCGAGCTCGGTATCACGGCCGTCGCCGTCTATTCCGAGGCCGATCGGGACGCGCTGCACGTGCGCTACGCCGACGAGGCCTACGTGCTCCCGGGCGAGAGCGCGTCGGAGAGCTACCTCAACGTCGACGCCATCATCGACGTCGTCCGGCGCGCCGGCGCCGAGGCCGTGCACCCCGGCTACGGCTTCCTCGCCGAGAACGCGGGGTTCGCCGCCGCCGTCACGGCGGCCGGCGCCGTCTTCGTCGGGCCGCCCGCGGCGACGATCGAGCTGATGGGGTCCAAGCTCAGCGCCCGGCACGCCGCCCAGTCCGCCGGCGTCGCCGGGGTGCCGGGCACCGACGAGCCGATCGACGACGCCGACGAGGTGGCCGCGTTCGGTGAGGCCTTCGGCTGGCCGGTCGCCATCAAGGCCTCCTACGGCGGTGGCGGTCGGGGGATGAAGGTCGTCTCGGGCCCCGAGGAGGCCGAGGAGGCGCTCGCCCAGGCGAGGCGGGAGGCCGAGACCTCCTTCGGCCGCTCCGAGGTCTACCTCGAGCGCTACCTGACCTGGCCGCGCCACATCGAGATGCAGGTCGTCGCCGACCGCCACGGCAACGTCGTCTGGCTCGGCGAGCGCGACTGCTCGGCCCAGCGCCGCCACCAAAAGCTCGTGGAGGAGACGCCGGCGCCCAGCTTCGAGGCGCCCGTGCGCGAGGCGATGGGCGATGCGGCGGTCCGCATCGCCCGGGCCTGCGCCTACGAGGGCGCGGGGACCGTCGAGTTCCTCTACGCCGACGGCGACTTCTACTTCCTGGAGATGAACACGCGCCTGCAGGTCGAGCACCCGGTCACCGAGCTCGTCACGGGCATCGACCTCGTGGCGCTGCAGCTGCGGGTCGCGGCCGGCGAGCCGCTCGGGTTCGCGCAGGCCGACGTCGTCACCCGCGGCCATGCCATCGAGTGCCGGGTCAACGCCGAGGAGCCGGCCGGCGGCGCCTTCCTCCCGAGCCCGGGCACGATCACGCGCCTCGCCGCTCCGGACGGCTTCGGCGTGCGCACCGACAGCGGCTATGAGTCGGGCGACGCCGTGAGCCCCCACTTCGACAACCTCGTGGCCAAGGTCGCCGTCTGGGGCACCGACCGGGAGGACGCCCGCCGGCGGATGCTGCGCGCGCTCGGCGAGATGGTCGTCGAGGGCGTCGCCACGACCATCCCGGCCGCCCAGGCGATCCTCGTCCATCCCGACTTCGTGGCGGCGACCCACTCGACCCGCTTCGTCGAGGAGCGCGTCGACCTCTCGGGGCTCTCGTCCCCCCGCCCGCAGACGGCACGCCCCGCGACGACGGCCGGGTGCTGCGGACCGTCGACGCCGAGGTCGACGGGCGCCGCTACCGGGTGCGGCTCTGGGTCCCCGAGTCCGCGCCGGGATCGCCGGGCGGCGCAGGGGCCGCGCCGGGGCGCCGCCGGGCGCCCGGCGGCGGGGCGATCCACGGCGACGGGACCGTCACGGCGCCGATGCAGGGAACGATCATCCAGGTGCTCGTCGCCGTCGGGGACACCGTCGAGAGCGGGGACGTCGTCTGCGTCCTGGAGGCGATGAAGATGGAGAACCCGATCCGTACCGAGACCGCCGGCACCGTCGCCGAGGTCCGCGTCGCTCCGGGCGACGCCCTCGGCCCGGGCGACGTGGTCGCCGTGGTCCGATGAGCGCCGACCGCGGGGCGGCCGAGCACGGGGCGAAGGACGAGGTCCGTGCCGGCGTCGTGCGCGCGGAGACGGCGCTCGTCGAGCTGTCGCACCGGATCCACGACCACCCCGAGCTCTCCTTCGAGGAGGAGCTCGCCTCGTCGTGGTGCGCCGAGGCGCTCGCCGGCGGCGGATTCGCCGTCGAGCGCGGCGTGGCGGGGCTGCCGACCGCGTTCTCCGCCACGGCCGGGAGCGGGCCGCTCGAGATCGGGATCTGCTGCGAGTACGACGCGTTGCCCGGCATCGGGCACGCCTGCGGGCACAACGTCATCGCCGCCGCGGCGGTCGGCGCCGGCCTCGCCCTCGCCCCCCTCGCCGACGAGCTCGGGATCACCGTCCGCGTCCTCGGCACGCCGGCCGAGGAGGGCGGCGGCGGCAAGATCACGATGCTCGAGGGGGGAGCCTTCGACGGGCTGAGCGCCGCGATGATGGTCCACCCCTGGCCCACCGAGCTCATCCAGATGCCCTGCCTGGCGGTCTCGCACTTCGACGTCCGCTACACCGGGCGCGAGGCGCACGCGTCGGCGTTCCCCGAGCGCGGCATCAACGCCGCCGACGCCCTCACCGTCGCCCAGGTGGCGATCGGTCTCCTGCGCCAGCACGCCTCGCCGGGCGACCAGGTCCACGGGATCGTCACCTACGGCGGCTCGGCGCCGAACATCGTGCCGGGCCGGGCCGAGGCCAAGTACTACGTCCGCGCCCGCAGCCTGGAGCGCCTCGGGGAGTGGGAGCCCCGGATCTGGCACTGCTTCGAGGCGGGGGCGCTCGCGACCGGAGCCACCGTCGAGCTGCTCCCACAGGGCCCCGTCTACTCCGAGTTCCGGGCCGACCTGGCGATCGCGCGGCGCTACCAGGCGAACGCCGAGGCGCTCGGGCGGCGCTTCCCGGACCCGCCCGAGCACGCGGTGCCGGCCTCGACCGACATGGCGAACGTCTCGCTGGCGCTACCGGCGATCCACCCCACGCTCGGCATCGACTCCCTCCCGGCCGTCAACCACCAGGCCGAGTTCGCCGCGCACTGCGTCAGCCCGGCGGCCGACCGTGCGGTCCTCGACGGCGCGACGGCGATGGCCTGGACCGTCGTGGACCTCGCGCTCGACGACGGCGAGCGCGCCAGGCTGGCGGCCTCCGCCTACCGTCGCTCCTGAGGCGCGTCGCCCACGACGGGCGCCGCCCCCCTCATCAGCTGGCGAGCGGTGCCTGCTTCGGGTGCGGCATGCAGAGCTGGTCGTACTCGGCGATCACGATCTCGCCGGCGTCGCTCGCCGCACGCCGGGCACGACGGGTCGCGGCGCACCTTGAACGTGCGGAACTCCTCGCGCGAGGGCGTCGTAGGCGAGCAGCCGCCCGACGAGCGGGTCGCCGAGCCCGAGGAGCAGCTTGATCGGCCTCGAGCGCCTGGATCGAGCCGATGATGCCGCGCAGCACGCCGAGCACGCCGGCCTCGGCGCACGACGGCGCGAGCTCCGGCGGCGGCGGCTCGGGGAGCGAGGCAGCGGTAGCACGGGCCCGTCGTACGGGTCGAACACGCGTCACCTGGCCCTCGAAGCGGAAGATCGAGCCGTGCACGACGGGGTGTGCGTGAGCAGCGACGCGTCGTTCAGCAGGTAGCGGGTCGGGAAGTTGTCGGTGCCGTCGACGATGACGTCGTAGCCGTCGATGACGTCCAGCGATGTTGTCGGCGCCGAGGCGCACGTCGTAGGTGACGACGTTGACGTCGGGGTTCAGCGCGGTCAGGGTCTTCTTCGCCGAGTCGACCTTGCGGTCGCCGATGCGGTCCATGTTGTGGAGGATCTGGCGCTGCAGGTTCGAGCGCGTCGACGACGTCCATGTCGACGATGCCGATCGTGCCCGACGCCCGCGGCGGCGAGGTACAGCGCGGCCGGCGAGCCGAGGCCGCCGGCGCCGAGCAGCAGCACCTTGGACTCGAGCAGCTTCTGCTGGCCGGCCTCGCCCACCTCGGGGAGGAGCAGGTGGCGGTGGTACCGGTTGCGCTGCTCTGCGGTGAGCACGCGCGGCGTGATCCAGGCGCGGCCCTCGTCCTTCCACCGGCTGAAGCCGCCGGCCATCGACACGACGTCGGTGTAGCCGAGGTCCTGCGAGCGTCTTCGCCGCGAACGCGGAGCGGGTCCCGCCGGCGCAGTAGACGACGATCGGCCGGGCCTTGTCCGGCAGCCGGCCCTCGACCTGGACCTCGAGGTGGCCGCGTGGGAGGTGCACACGCCGGGGATGGCGCCCTGCGTCGTACTCGTCCTGCTCCCGCACGTCGAGGAAGACAGCCCCGTCCTTGCGCTGCTGCGCCTCGGTCGGCTCGACCTCGGTGATCTCTTGCTTGACCTGGGAGAGCAAGTCCCTGAAGCTCGGCACCGCTACGCCCCTTCCCCTAATCGCCCCGCCTGGGCGGCCACGACCCCCTCGCGGCCCGCCGCCCGGCGGTCACCTGACGCTGTTCGAAACACTACCAGCCGGGTCAACATTCCTGCCCGCCCCCGCCGGGCCGCGGGGCGCTCGACGGGGTGTCGTCCGACCGCGACCATTAGCGTCCGCAAGGTGGAACTCGGCGAGGCGATCCGGCGGCGCCGGATGACGAGGAACTTCTGCACCTCGCCGGTCGACGCGGCCCTCGTCGACCGGGTGCTCGCCGCGGCGCTGCGGGCTCCCTCGGCTGGCTTCGCCCAGGGTGTCGACCTGCTCGTGCTCGACGAGCCCGAGCGGCGGGCCCGCTTCTGGGAGCTGGCCTCGGACCCCGGCTGGCGCGCCTCGGGCGGGCGCGCCGCGGGCCTGATGGCGGCGCCCGTCCTCGTCCTCCCCGTCGCCGAGCCGGACACGTACGCGGCCCGCTACGGCGAGGCGGACAAGGCGGCCTCGGGGCTCGCCGGGCTCGAGACCGAACGCTGGCCCGTCCCCTACTGGCTGGTCGATGCCGCATTCGCCGTGATGCTCCTGCTGCTGGCAGCCGAGGACGCGGGGCTCGGGTCGCTGTTCTTCCGGCTCCACGGCGATCCGGACACGGTCCTCGCCGGGCTCGGCGTCCCTCCGCGACGCTGCCTGATCGGCGCCGTCGCGCTCGGGCATCCGACCGTGCCCGACCCGAGGACCTCGCCCTCGCGCCGGGGCCGGCGGACGCTCGACAACGTGGTCCACCGGGAGCGGTGGTGAGCGCCCCGCGGGCTTTCGCGCGCAACGACCCCCGCCAGTACGACGAGCTCGCCGGCGACTGGTGGGAGCCCCGGGGTCGCCTGGCCATGCTCCACTGGATCGCCGCCGCCCACGCGTCCCTCGTTCCCCCGGCCCGCCGTCCGGGCGCGCTCCTAGTCGACCTCGGCTGCGGCGGCGGCCTGCTGTCACCGCACCTCGAGGGCAAGGGCTACCGCCATCTCGGCGTCGATCTCACCGACTCGGCGCTCGCCGCGGCAGCGCGGACACGGCGTCGCGGCGGTACACGGTGACGTCGGCGCGCTCCCCTCCCGCGACGCCTCCGCCGACGTCGTCTCGGCCGGCGAGATCCTCGAGCACGTGAGCGACCTCGCCGTCGTGGTCGCCGAGGCCTGCCGGGTGCTTCGGCCGGGAGGGACCCTGGTGCTCGACACCATCGCCGCGACCCGTGTGGCGCGCTTCGCCGCCGTCACCGTCGCCGAGAGTCCCTGGCGGAGCGCCTCCGGGCATCCACGACCCGGCGCTCTTCGTAGACAGAGCTGTGCTGATCGACGCGTGCGCTCGAGGCGGCGTGCGCCTGTCGCTGCGCGGGCTGCGCCCCTCCGTGCCCGACCTCGTCTCGTGGCTCGCCGGCCGCCGGCCCGGTGTCCGCATGGTCCCGAGCTGGACGACCGCCGTGCTGTTCCAGGGCATCGGCGTGAAGGAGGCCTGATGTCCACGCGTGCCCGCCCATCGGCGAGGCCCCGGGGGCTGCCGGCCCGCCTCGCCGGCGCCGACGGCGCGCTGGCGGCGGCGCAGGCGCTCGCACCGGCGCTCGCCGGGCGGGCCGCCGAGCACGACCGGACGGGGGAGTTTCCGGCCGCGAACTTCCTCGACCTGCGCGCCGCCGGCCTGCTCGGGCTGATGGTCCCCGGGCGCCTCGGGGGCCCGGGCGCCTCGTTCGCCGACTACGCGGAGGTCGCGCTCGTCCTCGGCGAGGCGAGCGGCGCCACGGCCCTCGTGTTCAACATGCACGCCTCGATCACCGGCGCGCTCGCCCTCGCGCCCGACGCCCTCGCCGAGGCGCTCGGCGCGACCGAGTCGTTCTTCGCGGCCCGCGACCGGGTGCTGCAGGGCGCCCTCGAGGGCGCGCTCTACGCCGTCGCGATGAGCGAGCGGGGCGCCGGCTCGCGCCTGTCGGCGATGGCGACCTCGTACACCAGGACCCCGGGCGGGTTCCACGTGCGGGGGACGAAGTCGTTCGTGTCCGGCGCAGGCTGTGCCGACGCCTACCTCGTCGCGGCGAGAGCCGCCGGTGCAGAGCCGGCCCGGGTCTCATACTTCCTCGTCCCCGCAGGGCCCGGGGTGAGGGTCGAGCGCTGCTGGGACGCGCTCGGCATGCGGGCGACTCGCAGCGACGACGTCAGCTTCGACGTCACCGTCGCCGCCGACGCGCTGGTCGGCGGTGTCGAGGGTCTGGCGCTGCTGATCGCCCGGACGATGCCGCAGTGGCTCGTGGCGAGCTACGCCGCCGTGTACGTCGGCGTCGCCCGCGCCGCCATCGCCGCCGCGGCCGAGCACCTGCGGGCCCGCGGGCTCGACCGGCTCCCGGCGGTCCGCTCCAGGGTCGGTCGGGCCGACGCGGCGGTCGCCGGCGCCGAGCTGGCGGTGCGTGAAGCGGCACGGCACGTCGACGCGGCCCCTGGCGATCGCGAGACGGCCCACGCGGTCTGGCGGGCCAAGCTCCTCGCCGGGGACACCGCGGCGCAGGTGGCGGCGTCGATGCTCGAGGCCGCCGGCGCCTCGGCGACTCGCCGGGGCCACCCGCTCGAGCGCCTCTACCGCGACGCCCGCTGCGGGTCGCTGCAGCCGGCGACGTCCGACGTCTGCGCCGACTGGCTCGGCATCGCCGCCCTCGGCGGCGACCCGGACAGCGACTCCCCGGAGCCCCGCTGGTGAGCGGCGTCGGGCCGGCGGTCGTGACCGGTGCCGCGAGCTCGTTCCCGGGCTCCGAGCTCCAGGCCGACCTCTGGCGTGACCACTTCGGGCCGCACTTCGGCCACAGCCGCATGGCGACGCGGATCTTCGCCGCCGCCGGGGTCGAGCGCCGCCACACGGTCGCCGACCCGCGGGTGGAGGACGTCTCGGGCTGGTCAACCGGCGCGCGCATGGAGCGCTACGTCGCCGAGGCCGTGCCGCTCGGCAAGGACGCACTCGCCGGCGCGCTCGACGCGGCCGCGCTGGAGGCAGCCGAGCTCGGGCTGCTCGCCGTGGTCTCCTGCACCGGCTACGCGACGCCCGGCGTCGACGTCCAGCTCAGCCGCGACCTCGGCATGGCCAAGACGGTCCAGCGGCTGTTCGTCGGGCACATGGGCTGCTTCGCCGCGCTGCCGGGCCTCGGCGCGGTCGCCGACTTCGTGGTCGCGCGCGGCCGTCCCGCCGCGCTCGTGTGCGTGGAGCTGCCGAGCCTGCACGCGCAGCCGCCGACCGACGACGTCGAGCAGATCGTCGCCCACGCGCTGTTCAGCGACGCGGCCGCGGCCCTCGTCGTCGAGCCCGCCGCGGGCCGCGAGACCGGCGCCGGGCGCGCTCGGCGGCCCGGGGCGCTCGAGGTCGTCGACGTGGCGGCGAGGACCGACTTCGCCACGGCCGACTACATGACGTGGGACGTCACGGACCTGGGCTTCCGCATGGGGCTGTCGCGCCAGGTGCCCGACGTGCTCGCCGCGCACGTCGGGCCGATCGTCGACGGGCTCCTCTCGCGAAACGGCGTCCGGCGCGACGACGTCGACTGCTGGGCCGTGCATCCGGGCGGTCCGCGCATCTTGGAGGTCGTCGCGGAGCGGCTCGGCCTCGGCGAGGACGCCCTGGCGCCGTCGCGCCAGGTGCTCGCGCAGCACGGCAACTGCTCGTCGGCGACGGTGCTCCTCGTGCTCGAGGAGCTCCGCCGCCTGGGCGCGCCGGCACCGGGGCGCTACGTCGTCGCCCTCGCCTTCGGACCCGGTCTCACCCTCTACGGCGCGCTGCTCCGCGCCCGTTGAGCCCTCCGAGCGCCCTGCGGGAGCCGCGCGGCGCGCCCGTGAAGGGCCTGCGGCGAAGAAGGCGCTCGGTGGTTCTCCCCTAGATGTTGCGACCGATCACGCCGCCGAGCACGCCCCCGAGCCCAGCACCCGCCACGTCGACGCTGGTGTCGCGCCCCTCCCGTCCGAGGAAGGGCTCCAGCGCCCCCGCCAGGATCGCGAGCGGCATGCTCTGGAGCCAGATCGTGCCCGGGCCGGTGAGTGCGACGAGGTGGTACCCGTCGCCGCCGAAGAGGATGTTGGCGATGCCGGGGACCCGGGTGATCTGGAAGCTCACGGTGTCCTGGAAGACGCCGACGTGCCCGGGGTGGACGAGGAGCGTCTGACCGGCCACGAGGTCGTAGGTGATGATCTCGCCCGAGAGCTCGACCCAGGCCGTGCCCTGTCCCTCGAGCTTCTCGAGGACGAAGCCGTCGCCGCCCCACAGCCCGCCGCGGAACGTCTGCTGCAGGCCGACCGTCGGGTTGATTCCGGGGGTGCCGCAGAGCCAACCGTGACGGTGGACCAAGAAGCCGCCCTGCGGTGTGATCTCGATGGGGAAGATCCGGCCGGGCATCTTCGCGGCGAAGGTGACCGAGCCCTGGCCACCGGTGCTCTCGTAGCGGGTGAGGAACAGCCCACCCCCGCCGGCCATCCGCTTCAGCCCTGCCATGAAGCCCTTGGTGCCGCCGGTGTTCACCTTCTGGGACATCTGCACGTTGGCGGTCATCCAGGAGAGCCCGCCGTGCGTCGAGATCACGGCGTCGCCGGGATCGAGCGTGACATCTAGTACCGGAAGCGTCGTTCCCCTCACCTCTGCCTGCATCGCCTGCCCCTTCCCCGTTCGTCGGAAGCGCCGGTCGGCGCCGGCACGGTGCGGACATTCTGCACGCGTGGCGATAGTTCTGCTCGACCACGTCGAGGTGCTCGCGCCGGCGCGTCCGGCCGCAGGCCGTTCGGCCCTAGCTGGTGCGAGCCGATCCTCCCTAGCATCGGCGGTATGGCTCCGGCACGCGTAGGCGACGCTTCGGTCATCGACGTCGCCGGCCTCGACGAGCTGATCGCGGTGCTGAGCGGGCGCGGCTACCGGACGCTCGGCCCGGTGCCGAGGGACGGGGCGATCGTGCGTGGCGCCGTCTCGGCGGCGGCCGACCTCCCGGCGGGATGGCACGACGAGCACGCCCCCGGCTCGTACCGCCTCCACTGCGACGGCGGCGAGGAGCTCTTCGGCTGGGCGGTCGGGCCCCAGTCCTGGAAGCCCGAGCTCTTCCCGCCCGCCGAGACGCTCTGGACCGCCCGCCCCGAGGCCGGAGGCGACGGCGTCACCGTCGAGGAGGTCGCCGATCCCGCTCCCCCGCTCGCCATCGTCGGCGCGCGACCGTGCGAGCTGGCCGGGATCACCGTGCTTGACCGCGTGCTCGCCGAAGGCGCGTACGCCGACCCGCGCTACGCGGCCCGGCGGGCCGCCGCCTTCCTCGTCGTGGCCGAGTGCGGCACCCCGTCCGCCACCTGCTTCTGCACCTCCATGGGAACCGGGCCCGGTGCACCCGACGGCTTCGACCTCGCGATCACCGAGCTTCGCCCGAGCGGCGCCGGCCTCGGCGGGGACGGTGCGCCGGCCGGCACGCCCGGGGCCGGCGGTCACCGCTTCGTCGTGCGGGCCGGCTCCAAGCTCGGCGCCTCCGTCCTCGACGAGATCGCCCACCGGCCGGCGACAGCCGAGGAGATCCACGGGCGCGACGCGGTGCTCGAAGGCGCGAGGAGCCGGATGGGCCGCTCGCTCGACACCGACGGCCTCCCGGCGCTCCTCGCCCGGAACCTCGAGCATCCTCGCTGGGCGGAGGTCGCCGAGCGCTGCCTCGCCTGCGGGAACTGCACGATGGTCTGCCCGACCTGCTTCTGCAGCGACGTGGACGACGTCACCGACCTCGCCGGAACGACCGAGCGCCGGCGCCACTGGGCCTCCTGCTTCGACCTGCAGCACTCCTACCTGCACGGCGGGCCGGTGCGCAGCTCGACCTCGTCGCGCTACCGCCAGTGGGCCACGCACAAGCTCTCCACCTGGCACGACCAGTTCGGCACCTCGGGCTGCGTCGGCTGCGGGCGCTGCATCGCCTGGTGCCCCGTGGGGATCGACATCACCGAGGAGGCCGCCGCCATCCGGGCGAGCGACGGGCAGACGGCGCACTCCTCGCCGGCGGGAGGGGGCGGCACATGATCGAGGACCTTGCCGGGCTCGTCGCCCGGCACCCGCTGCTGGAGGGGCTGCCGGGCGGTATCCCCGAGCGCGTCGCGGGCTGCGCGCGCAACGTCGTCTTCGACGCCGGCGCGCTGCTCCTCGCCGAGGGTGAGCCCGCCGACACGCTCTACCTCCTGCGGCGCGGCCGGGTCGCCCTGGAGGTGCACTCGCCGGGCCGGGGCACGCTCGTCATCGAGACCCTCGACGCCGGCGCGGCCGTCGGGTGGTCGTGGCTCTTCCCGCCGTACCGGTGGCACCTCGACGCCCGGGCCATCGGGCCGGTCGGCGCGGTCGCCGTGGACGCCAGATGCCTGCGCGACAAGGCCGACGCCGACCCGGCGTTCGGCTACGAGCTGATGAAGCGGGTGAGCGCCGTGCTGCTCGACCGGCTCCAAGCGACACGGCTCCGCCTTCTCGACCTCTACGGCAATGACCGCCTCGCCTGAGGCGCCGGCCCTGCGGAGCGGACAGGGCGGCGGGACGGGGCCGCTCGTCCCGTCGCCCTGCCGCGTCGTCGGCCGCCGTGTCGAGACCGACGACGTCGTGACGCTGCTCCTCGAGCCCCCGCCCGGGTCCTCCCTCGCCTGGCGCCCGGGGCAGTTCAACATGCTCACCGCGTTCGGCGTCGGCGAGGCGGCGATCTCGGTGAGCGGCGCGCCCCGCGAGCTCGGACCGCTCCGTCACACCGTGCGCGACGTGGGCGCAGTCACCCACGCCCTGTGCCGCGCGCCCGTCGGCTCAGTCCTCGGCGTTCGCGGCGCCTACGGGACCGACTGGGGCGTGGACGAGATCGGCGACGCCGACGTCGTCGTCGTCGCCGGCGGGATCGGGCTCGCACCGCTCCGGGGTGCCATCTGGACGATCGCCGACCGGCTCGGCGCCGGTGGCGGCCGCCTCTTCGTCGCCATCGGCGCGCGCCTTCCCGATCAGGTGGTCTTCGGCGACGACCTCGCCGCATGGCGCGAGGCCGGCGCCGAGGTGGCGCTGACGGTCGATGCGGCGGCTCCCGGATGGAACGGGCCGGTCGGCCTCGTCACGACGTTGCTGCCGAAGATGGCCTTCGACCCCGGGCGCACCGTCGCCATGCTCTGCGGGCCGGAGATCATGATGCGCTTCGTCGCCCGCGACCTCCTCGACCGCGGCGTCGACCCGGCACGGATCCGGGTCTCCATCGAGCGCAACATGCAGTGCGGCGTGGGCCTGTGCGGCCACTGTCAGCTCGGGCCCCTCCTCGTCTGCCGGGACGGTCCGGTGCTCGCCTACCACCGTGTGGGCGAGCTGATGACCGAGCGCGAGCGATGACAGGGCCCGGGGCGACAGTGCCCGGGGCGGCCGGCGACACCCGGCCGAGCGTCGCGGTGTGGAAGTTCGCCTCGTGCGACGGGTGCCAGCTGAGCCTGCTCGACTGCGAGGACGAGCTGCTCGTGCTCGCCGGCGCCGTGCGCATCGCCCACTTCACCGAGATGTCGCGCGCCACCATCGCGGCACCGTACGACCTCTCGCTCGTGGAGGGCTCGATCACCACCGAGGACGACGCCCGCAGGATCCGCGAGGTGCGCGCCGCCTCGCGCACGCTCGTCACCATCGGCGCGTGCGCGACGGCCGGGGGGATCCAGGGCCTGCGCAACTTCGCCGCGAGCGGCGAGTACGCCGCGACCGTCTACGCCCATCCCGAGTACCTGGCGACGCTCGACACCTCCACGCCGATCGCCGACCACGTCCCGGTCGACTTCGAGCTCCACGGCTGCCCGATCGACCGGGGCGCAGCTGGTCGAGGTGCTCACCGCGTACCTGGCGGGCCGCAAGCCGGTCATCCCGGGGCACAGCGTGTGCGAGGAGTGCAAGGCGCGCGGTACGACGTGCCTCCTCGTCGGCAAGCGCACCCCGTGCCTCGGGCCGGTGACCCGCGCGGGCTGCGGCGCCCTCTGCCCGAGCGTCGACCGCGGCTGCTTCGGCTGCTTCGGGCCGGCCGAGACGGCCAACACGGCGTCGCTCGCCGGGCGCCTCCTCCAGATCGGCACGACGCCGGGCGACGTCTTCCGCCTCTTCCGCACGTTCAATGCGAACGCCCCCGAGTTCCGAGAGGAGAGCCTCGCCCATGACCCACGGCGCCCGGCCAGCTGAGCGCACGATCGCCGTCGAGGGCCTCGCCCGGGTCGAGGGCGAGGGGTCGCTTCGCGCCGTGGTGCGCGACGGCGCCGTCACCGATGTCGAGCTCACGATCTTCGAGCCACCCCGGTTCTTCGAGGCGCTGCTTCGCGGCCGGCGCCACGTGGAGGCGCCGGACATCACGGCGCGCATCTGCGGGATCTGCCCCGTCGCCTACGAGATGAGCGCCTGCCGGGCGATGGAGGACGCCTGCGGCGTGGACGTCCGCGGGCCGATCTCGGCGCTGCGCCGGCTCCTCTACTGCGGCGAGTGGATCCAGAGCCACGCCCTCCACGTCTACCTCCTCCACGCCCCGGACTTCCTCGGCTGTGAGGACGCGGTCGAGCTCGCCGAGCGCGACCGTGCCGCGGTCGAGCGGGGGCTCCGGCTGAAGAAGGTGGGCAACCTGGTGATGGAGACGGTGGGCGGCCGCGCCATCCACCCCGTGAACGTGCGCGTCGGCGGCTTCTACCGGGCACCGTCGCCCGAGCAGATCGCGGCCCTCGCCGAGCCGCTGCGCGCCGCTCGCGACCTCGCGCTCGAGACGGTCGCGTGGACGGCGGGCTTCGCCTTCCCCGACGTCGAGGGCGACTACCTCTTCGTCGCCCTGCACGAGCCGGACCGTTACGCCATCGAGTCCGGGCGCGTCCGCTCCTCGGGCGGGCTCGACACCACGCCGGCCGGCTTCGACGCCGCCGTGGTGGAGGAGCACGTGGCCCGCTCGACGGCGCTGCACGCGAGGCTCGACGGGCGCGACGCCTACCTCACCGGTCCGCTGGCGCGCTACTCGCTCAACCGGGACCAGCTCGGCGTGCTCGCCCGCCAGGCCGCCGACGCCGCCGGTCTCGGCGCGACCTGCCGGAATCCCTTCCAGAGCATCGTCGTGCGCAGCGTCGAGCTCGTCGAGGCGTGCGACGAGGCGCTGCGGCTCGTGAGCTCCTACGAGCCGCCCGAGCCGCCGGCCGTGGAGGTGCCGCCGCGCGCCGGCGTGGGCGTCGGGGCCACCGAGGCGCCGCGGGGCCTGCTGTTCCACCGCTACGAGCTCGACGCCGGCGGGCTCATCACCTCGGCGCGCATCGTGCCCCCGACCTCGCAGAACCAGCTCAGCATCGAGTCCGACCTGCGACGGGTGGTCGAGGAGGGCCTCGAGCTCGAGGACGACGCGCTGACGTGGCGGTGCGAGCAGGCGGTGCGGAACCACGACCCCTGCATCTCCTGCGCCGCCCATTTCCTCGAGGTGGAGGTGGTGCGCTCATGACTGCCGCCGCCCGACGCCCGGTGATCGTCGCCGGGATCGGAAGCGAATACCGCCAGGACGACGGGGCCGGCGTGGCGGTCGCCCGCTCGGTCGCGATCGCAGCGCCGGGGGTCGTCGACGTCGGCCCGATCGGCGAGCCCCTCGACCTGCTCGGACGGTGGGACGGCGCCGAGCTGGCGGTGATCGTCGACGCCACCCGCTCGGGGACCGCGCCCGGGACGATCCAGCTCCTCGAGCTCGACGAGGCCGACGGGGCCGACGGGGCCGAGCGCGGGGCCGGGCCGTCCAGCACCCACGGGATCGGCATCGCCGGGGTCCTGCGCCTTGCCCGCGCCGTCGGCCAGGCCCCGCAACACGTCGTCGTCGTCGGCATCGAGGGCGAGCGCTTCGGCCCGGGCATCGGGCTGTGCCCGCAGGTCGAGCGCTCCGTGCCCGAAGCCGCCGCCGTGGTGCTCGAGCTCGTGAAGGGGGTGCGCTGATGTGCCAGCACCGGCTCCAGCGGGTGGTGCAAGCGCCGATGGGCGGGACGGTGTGCGTCGAGGACGCCGAGCGCCGGCGCCACGTCGTGTCGCTCCTCGCCTACGAGGGCCCGCCCCCCGTGGTCGGCGACTGGCTGGTCGTCCACAGCGGCTACGCCCTCAGTCAGGTCGACGCCGCGGAGGCCGAGGCCGTCCTCGCCGAGCTGGCGGCGGCGGAGCTCGCCACGAACGAGGACCGGGGCGACGTGCGCGAAGAGGCGCGATGAGCCGCACGGCCATGTCGGTAGCGCCCGCGCGCCTGCCGGGGGTGCTCGTCGCCGGCGCGACGGCGCTGATCAGCGGCGTCTCGGTCTTCGTGAACAGCTACGGGGTGCACGCCGTCCCGACGGCAGCCGTCTACACGACCGCGAAGAACCTCGTCGCGGCGATCCTCCTCGCCACGGCGGCCCTGCTCGTGCCGGCGCTGCGCGGCCGGGGCCCCGGCGACCGGCCGGCACGCACCGCCGGTGCGCCACCGGGCGCCCCCTGGGCACGCGCCGCCGCGCTCGCCTACGTCGGGGCGGTCGGGGGCGGCCTCGCCTTCGTCCTGTTCTTCACGGGGCTCGCCCGGACCAGCGCCGAGCCAGCCGCCTTCGTGCACGACACCTTGATCGTCTGGGTCGGCGTGCTCGCGTGGCCGGCGCTACGCGAGCGGCTCTCGGTGTGGAACGTCGGCGCGGTCGGGCTCCTCGTCGCCGGCGAGGCGCTGGCCGCCGGCGGCGTCGGCAACCTCGTCGCCGGGAGCGGCGAGCTGCTGGTGCTCGGCGCCACCCTGCTCTGGGCCGTCGAGATCGTCGTCGCGAAGCGGCTGCTCGCTACGCTCTCCCCCGGCTCGGTCGCCCTCGTCCGCATGGGCGGAGGATCGGCCCTGCTCGTCGCGTACCTCGCCGCCACCGGCCAGCTGCATACGCTGATGGCCCTCGATGCCCGCCAGCTCGGCTGGGCGCTGCTCACCGGAGCGCTCCTCGCTTGCTACGTCGGCACCTGGCTGATCGCGCTCGCCCGGGCACGTGCGGTCGACGTCACGTCGGTGCTCGTGGCGAGCGTGGTCGTGACGGCGCTCCTCCAGACGGCCGCGGGGCACGGCTCCCTCGTCCCGCAGCTCGCCGGGCTCGGCCTCGTGGTCGCCGGCACGGCGGCGGTGCTGTGGAGCTGGCCGCGCCGGGCGAGCGCGTGAGCGGCGCGCAAGGCCCCGACGGCTCGGCCGGGCGGGACGGCCCCGTGGCCGCGCCCGGGCGGGGGCCCGCGCCGGGCCCGGTCCTGTTCGCCCGCTACGCCTACCCCCCGAACGCCCTCGGCTACTGCGGCCCGGCAGACCCCGCAGCGCTCCTCGGGGCGGCGAGCGACGGCAGCGACCTCGCGACGCTGGAGCAGCTCGCCAGCCGCTTCGAGGGCGCGTGGCCCTACCTGCAGCTCATCGCGGCCTGCAACCGGATCGCCGACCCGCTCGACCGCCGGGTCGTGGAGGCCTACTGGGTCGGCAACGCGCTGCTCGAGCGGGTCCCGCCATCGGTGCTCGTGGCCTCGCTCGACGAGCGCTTCGAGCGGCGGGCGCGGCGGGACTTCGCTTCGATCGCCACGACGGTGGTGCCACTCGGTGGGATCCCGCACCACAGCTTCCACGTCTTCGCGGTGTACCCGTGGCTCGGGCTGCTGCGGGCCGGCATGGAGGGCGCTCCGCTCACGGTGCTCGACCGCTGCCGGATCCGCTGGGGCACCGTCGAGGCCGTCTCAGGCGACTCGGTCGTCGTCCGCTCCCGCCCGCTTCGCTTCGCGAGCAGCAGGCTCGTCCTCGGCGAGGAGCGTTCCGAGGTCGCGAGGCGGGGTGTCGGCGGCGTCGGCTTCGTGGAGGACCTCGCGCCGGGTGACGTCGTCTCGCTCCACTGGGACTGGGTCTGCGACCACCTGACGCCGCGAGGCCGGGCGCGCCTCGAGCACTACACGGCGCTCAACCTGCACGCGGTGAACGCGCTGCCGGCCCCCGGCCCGGCGGTCGCCGCCGACGCCGCGCGGCGACTGAGCCGGATACAAGCAATCCGGCGGATACAAGCAATCCGGTAGGTCGCCAGGTAGGTGCGCGCTCCACGCTGTCCGGGTCCCGTCTGAGGACGGGCTCCGACAAGCACGGACAGAGGAGGACCGGATGCCTGCGACGCTCGAGGCCATCGTGACGGGGAGTGCGCTGACGATCAGGGCCTGGGAGGACCCGGTCGTCGACGCGCTCGGCCATGACCCGCGCTCGGAGTACGTCGAGCGGTTCTGGCTGCCTGTGCTCGGCCCACCCAGTACGTCAATTGGAGCACTGAAACACGTCAATTGGAGCACTGAAACGAGGGCGTCGCCATCCGCTCACCGCACCCGTGGCCCGTTCGGACTGGCCGAGAGTGCGCCAGCATCTCGACGCGCTCGCACTGGACGAGCGATCCGCACTCCGAGCGGGTGTCGCGTTGGCGATGCGCCTGGCCACCGAGACAAGGCCCGCAGCAGTTGGTACTCCTCTCGATGGCCACCTGGCCAAAGGCGAGCAGCTGTACACGAGCGGCCAGGAACGACCGCGAGATCGAGTGAGCTGATGCGACGCCGGATCATGAAGTCGAAGATCCACCGAGCGAGGGTGACAGGGACCAACCTTGACCACATCGGGTCGGTCAGTATCGACATGATGCTGATGGAACTCGCTGACATTCTTCCGAACTAGCAGGTTGTTGTCTTGGACGTCGACAACAGGGCGCGCTTTGAAACCTATGCCATCGTCGGCGGGCCGGGCGAAGCCTGTCTCAATGGGGGTGCCGCTCGCCTGGTCTCACCGGGCGACCGCGTGATCCTCCTTACCTACGCCGACTACTCCGCGGCGGAACTGGCGAGCTACTCGCCCCGCATTGTGCACGTCGATATCGTCAACCACGTGGTCAGCAAGGAGGCTGCACCGCTTCAGGCTGGATCGATGGGACCCGGGTCCGCGTAGCTCGGCCAACTCAACACACCACCGTGCAAGCGATGGGTGCTTGACTGCCAGTCAAGGCAGGCCCTCCAACTGGCGCAAGAGCGACCCAGATTATCCATTCCTACCTGCCGTTTCCCGATGCGGCAGAGGAGGGCCCAGCTCGACTCAATCTCCGAATGGTGGGATTGAGGATGGGATTCCGGAGGCCGTCGTCAAGCGGCCTAACGACTGATCACGTGTCAAGGCGATACCAGTCCGCCTCGCGAGCGGTCTCACGCTCGACAGCCACCCTCGCCGTCGTGCGCACCTCCAGCCGTGACAGCGACAGCGAGCGGGCCTACGACCCTGCTCCCGCCGCCACCCGATCGACGTTCCTGATGATGCGTCTCCGGCGCACGTATCCTTCTGCGCCTCCAGCTCAGGAGCTGGAATCCGAGGCCGCTTGTTGTCGCGCATAGGCGTCCAAGCGCTCGAGCGTGTCGGCATGGATGCCGTGCATGACCCTCGGAGCGAACAGCCGCTCGAAGAACCCCCCGATCCCGTTGGCACCCTTCCAGGTGGTCGAGATGCGCACGCTCGAGACGCCGTCTTGCGGGGTGACCGTGAAGGTCGTGACGAGGCTCGAGTTGGCATCGGACTCGGTGAGGACCCGTCCAGGCTCGGGCTCGTCGACATTCATGCGGCACTCACGGCTGCGCCCGCCTGCGGTGACCTTGAAGCGTGTGATCGTGCCGGCACCGACACCTCCTGATTCGACCTCGAAGTCGGAGAACGCCGGAGGCAGGAACCGGGGGTGATGCTCGCGCATGTCGGCGAGATAGCCATAGACGGTGTTGGCGGGCGCATCCACTGTCAGTGCCGGCGATTCCGGGAACTCCCCAGGGTCGATCAACGAAATTCCCCAGGTAGCCACGCGGTGAGGCGAGGCTGAGACTACTTGTTGGTCGCCGGCGTCACCCCCTTGCGGAGCGCCTCGGAGCGCGCCCGGTGGGAGCGCATCCGGTAGCTCTCGCCGTCGATGTTGAACACGACGCTTCGGTGCAGGAGGCGGTCGAGCATCGCCGCGGCGACCATCGGGTCGTCGAAGATCTTCCCCCAGGAGCTGACGCCCAGGTTCGTCGTCATCACGATGGAGCTCTTCAGGTAGCGCTGGGTGATCACCTGGAACAGCGCCGCCGCGGCCTCGGACTGGAGCGGCAGGTAACCGACCTCGTCGATGACCAACAGCCGCGGTCCGGCGAAGAAGCGCATCGTCGTCGCCCACCGCCCTTCGAGCGCGGCGCGGTGACAGCGGGCGACGAGATCTGCGGCGGTCGTGTAATAGGTCCTGAACCCCGCGTCGATGGAAGCTCTCGCGAGGCCGACCGCGAGCATCGTCTTGCCGACGCCAGGCGGTCCGATCAGCAACACGTTCGTGGCGTCCTCCAAGAAGCGCAGCGTCTGAAGCTCCTCGACGAGCTTTCTGTCGACAGAGGGCTGGGCGGAGAAGTCGAAATCACTGAGCCGCCAGGGCGAGGGCAGCGAGGCGAAGCGCTCGAGGCCGGCCCTTCGCCGGGCCTCGGTCGCCGCCACCTCCACCTCCAACAGGCGAGCGAGGAACTCGCTGTGGCCGAGGTCGTTTCTCCTCGCGTGGTCGAGCTCGCCCGGCAGCGCCTCGGCTGCCGCGGTGAGGCGCAGATAGGCGAGGTGGGCGCGCAGCTCCTGATAGGTCGAGGCCTCACTCACCTGGCACCCCCGGCGATCTCCGCGTAGATGCCGAGGTCGACCACGGGCTCGTGGCCGCCGGGGCCGAGGAGCTTGGCCGCCTCGGCGAGCGCCGCATCGCCAGGCGGCCGGTTGGCCTTTCGGTCGCAGGGTCTCGCTGTCGTGAAGGCCGAGAGCACCGCCCGCTCGAGGGCCTCGCGGTGCTCGAGGGATCTGACGAGCGCTCCCGATCCGTCCGGGGCCAGACGGTGGGTGACGAGGATCGCCCCGGAGGGGGCGACGACGTCGACCGTCGGGCTTCCGATCCGTTGGCGGACGCGAAGGGTGCTTCCCCCGAGTCCCGGCGGGACCGAGTAGCGGTTGCCCCGATAGGAGACCGTCGCGTTGTCGGCGACCGTCCGCTCGACCTCGATCGTGGCCGGGAACGGCACCGGCGGAAGGACAAGGAGCGGCTCGGCATCCGCGAGGGCCCGGACGGTGGTGCGGGTCCCGTCGCCAAA
The DNA here is from genome assembly GCA_963765505.1 of uncultured Actinomycetota bacterium. GTDB lineage: Bacteria > Actinomycetota > Acidimicrobiia > Acidimicrobiales > Bog-793 > DATKQY01. Next base: position 3,668 of record CAVXWO010000007.1, on the reverse strand, counting down.
GCGCCGCTCTCGTTCCTCGCCGGTCGTCGCGCAGAACCGGTCGAGCGAGCGCTGCGCGTCCTCGGGGGTCTTGTCGCCCATCGTCCGCCACCACCTCCCCGAGACGAAGCGCACCGAGGACTCGACGGCGCCCTTGCGGTTGCCACGTCGCGGCGGGCAGGGCTCGACGACCGCCCCGTAGTGCTTGGCGACCGGGGCGAAGGAGGCCTGGACGTCGCGGCTCCCCGGGATGATCACCGTGGCGAGGCGGTCGGTGCGCCAGATGCGCGGTGTGCCGCCGAGGCGGAGCATCACCTCGTGCATCGCCTGGACGAGATGGGCCTGGTCCATCTTCTCGGCGAGCACGCCGCGGACGCGACCCGAGTGCGGGAGCGTGCCGAGGAGCACGTACGCGGTCCCGCCCCAGGGGGCGTTCCTTCGCTCGAACCAGTCCCACTGGATCTCCTCACCGGCGGGATGGTCGATCTCGATCGTGTCGCGGCCCTTCACGCCCCGGCACGCCTCGCAGTGCGGGCGGAGCCCGGCGAGGCGGAGCTGTCGGACGAAGGTCGGATAGCTCTGGGTGTAGCCGAGGCGCTTCACCTCGTCGTGGAGCGCCGAGGCCCAGACGTGCGGGTCGTCCACGAAACGGGCCGCCAGATAGGCGACGAACGGCGCGAGCGGGTCGGGTCGAGACCGGGTCCGGACGCCCGGGGTCCTCGTCCCAGCCAGATAGGCCCGAACCGTCTTGCGGTCTCGGTCGAGATGGCGAGCGATCGCCGAGATCGTCCAGCCGCGCTGTCGTAATGCGTGTGCTTCCACGTCTTCCCCATGTGTGAGCATGCGGAGCGGGTCCCCTCCCTACCGGCTTGCTTGGTCGCTCGCCAGCTTCGGAGGGGGCCCACTTCCGCGGGTGGATGGTTCAGCTCACCGGCGCGGGGTGGGGAATTTCAGTGATCGCGAGTGGGGAAGTTCAAAAATCGCTGGCATCAGCTCAGCAACTACGTGAATCGTTCCCATGCAACCTGCCTACCACGACCGGGAGGCGCTACGGTCACCTGCCGTGCAACTCGTCGTCGAGCCGCCGCTCGTCGCCTTCGTCGACGACGATGCCGGGTACCTCGCATGGGTGGCGGCGAACCCCGACCGGCTTCGTGGTGAACACGACCCGCTCGCCCCAACGTGACTACCTGATGCTGCACAGGGCGAGCTGCCGACACATCTCCGGCGACCAAGGGAAGCGCTGGACGGATCAGTACGTGAAGGTCTGCGGCCCGAGCACGGCGCTGCTCGAGGAGTGGGCGGCGGAGGAGGTCGGCGGAGAGGCTCTACCGTGCGGGTGGTGTCAGCCGTGAGGCAGCCTGTTCTCGACGTTAGGGTCCGTCTCCGATCTTCGTCAGCTCCGTCGGAACGAGACGCTCGCCTCGTCGATTCGCACGGTAGCGACCCGAAGCGCCCGGCTGACGTCGTCCCGCGGATCCGGGGCGAGCCGACGGATCAGCTCAGCTAGGCGCTCGCGCAACATCCCCGTCACGCACGACACCTCGCCAGGGTTGCAGAATCCGTCCAGCCCGTCCGGTTACGTCCGCCGAGCTGGGACTGGTCCGGTTTTGAGTCCAGTCCGTCCGGTCTCGTCCGGCCAGTCGTAGAGCGATCTACCACTTGCAGCCCCGACTACCCCACATCATGACAGTGCATCTCGGAGGGTTATGCCGTCCACAACCGACACACACGATCTGGGCCGCCAGCGCCGCGGCTCTACGGAGTGAGCACCACCTTGCCCCGACCTGCTGCGAGATGGGCCCAGGCGCCTGTGACGTCATCCAGGGAGTATTCGTCGACCGCGAGCGTGAGGCTTCCCTGTTCCGCCGCATCGAGCATGCGGCCGTACGTCGAGGTCAGCACAGCCCGAGGCACCGCGAAGTTCGTGTACCCGAGGATCGACAACTGGCGTCCCCGGACGAGGGGTGAGGACACGCCAGCGATCGGGCCAGCGGCGGCACCGATCTGGACGACCCTCGCACCGACTGCGGTCGCGGTCAGCGCACCCTCGAGGGGGGCGCCCCAGGTCAGGTCGACGATCAGGTTGGCGCCGTCGGGGCACGCGGCGAGCAGCCGTTGCGGATAATCGCTATCCGAGCTCGAGACCACGGCGTCAGCGAGATCCCGAACGCGCTCGAGCCGCGGGGCGTCCCGCCCGACACCGACGACGCGACCCGCCCCGAGCAGGCGCGCAATCTGCAGGGCGAGCGTTCCCGCCGCGCCACTCGCTCCGAGGACCACCACCGTCTCTCCCGCGCTCGAGTTCTCCTCGCCATTCGATCCCGAGCCACGCCGCGAGTCCAGGCGTACCGAGCCCCGCCGCCAGCGTTTGAGCCACCTCAGCCCTGATCTCGATCGTCGACCCCTCGGCGACGGAGCACCACTCGGCGGCCGTGCCCGAGCGCTGGACGCCCAGCCCCCCACCCATGACGTAGTGGAGAGGTCCGGCGCCCTCGATCCGCCCGACGGCCTCGACGCCCGGTACGTAGGGCAGGGGTGGATGCCCTCCGCCGAATTGACCACGTGCGATCGCGAGGTCGATCGGGTTGAACGGTGCGGCGAGCACTCGGAACGCCACCTCGTGCGGACCGACTTCGGGCTCGTCGATTTCGGCCGGCTCGGGACTGTCGCCGACCTCGCGAACGACCGCTGCACGCATTCATGGCTCCTTGGTGGTCAACACGCGGATCAGATCTACGACAGGGAGCCTGGCGCGCCCCGACGGGGTCGCGCGGCCGCTGCGCCTCAAGTGAGTGCGTCGTAGCGATGGGCATCGGCGAACACGTCGATGCCCTGATACCCAGCAGTCACCCGGGCGATGTGCGGGACGTCATCGCCCACGTAGTACGTGTCGCCCACGCCGTAGCGCGTCACGACACCCTCGATCTCCATTTCTAGCGTGCCCGCAAGCACGACGCCCCACTGCGGCCCGTGCCGGTGCTCGGGGATCTCGAGGTCGTCGTGCATCGAGTAGAACATCGTCAGCACGTGGTCGCTCGGGACGATGCGAGCGTCAATCGCGAACGGGCTGTCCGGCCGCGGCAACTGCTGGATGAACTGCGGAAACTCGACGGTCACGGCCCCCTCCCGTGGACGAGCACGCCGAAGGGACGACCGTCATCCATGCCCGCAGAGCTCCCTGGCCGTGGCTGCCACACGCTCGACCGAAGGAACGTAGCGGGCTTCCAAGGTGGGCGAAAACGGTACCGGTGTATGCGGGCAGGTCAGGAGCCGGACGCCCGAGCGGAGCTCGCTCGGAATATGCTGCGCCACGAGTCCGGCGATGTCACCAGCGATTCCGCATCTCGGCGGACTCTCGTCCACCACGATCAATCGGTGCGTCTTCGCTACCGAGTCGAGGATCGACCTCTCGTCGAGCGGCGAGAGCGTCCTCGGGTCGACGACCTCTGCGTCGATGCCCTCGGCCGCGAGCAGATCAGCCGCCGCGAGGGCCCGCTCGACCATCGCCGCGATGGCGACGATCGTCACGTCCGAACCCTGCTTCACCACACGGGCCCGCCCGAGGTCGATCGCGTTATCGACCTTCGGGCACGTCGGCCTTCTTCGGGTACAGGCTCATGTGCTCGAAGAAGAGGACCGGGTTGTCGTCGCGAATCGCCTGGGCCAGCAGTCCCTTCGCGTCGTAG
>CAVXWO010000006.1:0-323568 GCA_963765505.1 uncultured Actinomycetota bacterium | reverse complement strand
CTCCACAATGGAGCGCCACTCAACGAATGGCGCGCCGAGACTCCGCCCGAAGTGCTCAAGACCCGAATGGAGGAGCTCCTCCGTGGGACATCGGAGGACCACGGTGAACCTCTTAGTTGATTGAGGTTTGCGCCGACGGGCATCGCGCCGATCGACTGGGAGGGGCGATGCACGACCTGTCGGCGATCGCCGGAACCAACGTCTCCCGCCTACGTTGGTGGCGGCCAGCTGTCGCTAGTGGAGGAATCGTCGACGCTTTCTACGATCTCCCACTGGCCGGACTCGGCACGCTTCATGGTCATGCCGGTGACATCGGACACGGCGACACGCCGGATGACTTCGATGAGCGTGCGCATCGACACGTGGTAGAGGACGCGTGCGCGGGCTCGATCGGAGCTCACGAAGATCGAGTCCAACAATCGGTCCTCGCTGAATCCGAGGATGAAGACCCAGCTGTGGATCAGCTGGTTACAAAGATCCTCAAGCGACAGCGTTCTTGACTCAGCGTGATCGAGGTCGAACCACCGGGCGATCTCGTCCCAGCGCATCAAGTCCGGCTTTCCATCGTTCAGGGAGCGGAACGCTTGCACGTTGACGGGGGAGCGAGCGATGGCATGGGGCACCTTCGTCTGCGCTTCGATCAGCTTGCGGATCGAATAGGCCGCGATCATGACATCCCGCTCGACTGAAGCCGACGTCGCTTCGAGCCAGCGAGCTTGGATCAAGCGGCGCTCCAGCCGCTCGGCGATGCGGAAGAGCTCACGCTTCCAGGGCCAGCTCTCCCAGATCATGTCTGTAGCTAAGTCCGCGACATGGCGGTCACGCTGGCCAACGGTGACCGAATTCGTCACGCGCTGTGAAAGGTCAATCGCTCGCGATCTGCGCGCGACCAAATACCCCAGCTCTTGGCGGTAGGCCGACCTGCTGTAGCGCCCAGTCGAGCCAAGTGTCCTCTTCGTCGTAGAGTTCGAGCCACGTTTGCGCGTCGCGTTCACCGGTCGACGTGATGGGCATGATCAGCGTCTCGCGGACGCGGCCGGGTTCGATCGGCCGTCGGAGAGCGAAGCCTCCGCGGGACAGGCGGGCGCTCTCGCCATAGAACGCGCCTTGTGCGGTCGCGGGACCTGATGAGAACACTGCGCCGATCAGTCCAGGGACGTCCGCGAGAACGGGGTGCATCTCTGCGGCGAGCAACTCGCCTTTCTGCTTCAGCGTCGCGCCCGCGAATTCGGTGAACTGCCATAGCCCATCGAGGACGTCGACGCGAAGCCAGCCAGCCCCTGACTGGACGGCTTGCTGCGCCTTTTGACGTACGCGGCTCTCGAGGCGGCGGCCGTCCTTTCCATACATCATTGGCCCGCTGAACCCAACGGAATCCCTCTCGGGCACCATCGACATGGGAAACACATCGACCTTGCCGGCTGGCAGGTCGACTGTGATCGTCAGGTGCTCATCCCGCGCCTTTCGCGCTGCGACCTCGACCGCGGTGAACCACTGCTCCTCTTCCTCGGCGGTTCCCCCGACGAAGCTCCCGTCGAGATCGACGCCGAACGGCCATGTGACTGCGCGGATGCGGTGCATCAGGTCGTCAGTGCGCTCCATTCCTGATCGCATGCGGCTGTCGGTGAGGGAGACGAAGACTTCGGCGACAAGCGAGCTGTCAGGTCCGACGGTCACTGCGACATCGGTTGGCGGTTCCCCTGCTTCGAGGGAGACCGGCCATCCCTTCCGCACGGCCAAGCCAGCGACGCCAAGCATGGCACGAGTGTGGACGCGCCGATCCACGCGCCTATCCGCCTTCAGCTCTCGGCGTATGGCGCCCATCCCGTCAAGACCCGCGAGGAGGTGGAGGCGAAGTCCGAGTTCGAGCAACTCGCCGAGCGCCACAGAGTGACTCTCGGCGAGGAGAATCTCGCCGCGGGACAGAGTCCTCTTCGTCAGTGCCGCGCAACCACTCGTCTCCGAGTACAGGAGCGAGAACGTCGACTGCCCACACAGCCGCTGCGCGTCCCTCCTCAGAGAGGAAGCTCTCGGCAATCCGCTGACGAAACGCGTCCCAGGAGAGGTACGTATCTCGCTCGGCGTCTTCGTCCGCCATCGCTGCACCTCCGCGCTCTTCCACCCGATTGGCGGACCGTATCGCGGTGCTCACTCGCTGGTCGGCGCCTGCAACGCTTGTGACGTGATCGACGCGCGCGACCGCCGAGACAAGGCCGTGTGCGAGCACGCCGCTCGTCGATTGACGATCCACCGCAACGGTGGCGAGTTCGTCGTCGACGCCTACCCGGATGAAGTTGAGCGCACAAACGAGGCGGTCGACCTGATTGGTCACGACGAGATCGGCACGATCGTCGCCGAGCACACGATCGTGCCGTCCTATTTGAATCAGGTTCACGACAACGCGCGGCTCGCGCAGGTATTCAGCCGCTTTGGAGAACGGTTCGAGCACTCACTGGAGGGCCCGGGCACCTACACCCTCGCGGTCCACACGCTCGGCGAACACGGATTCCCGCGTGGCCGTGAGCAGGCTGTCGCGCTCGACGCGCTCGAGTCCTGGGTTCGATCGCAACAACCTCCCGACCCGAACGCATGGCCCCGTCCATCATCGTTCGTCGAGGCGGCTCCGCCGGACGTTCCGGTGCCGGTCACCCTTTACCGAGCTCGGTGTTTGGCTGAGGATGATGGCGCTCTGAAGGTGGCGTTGCTGGCGCCGGGGAACCTCCAAGAGTTGCGGATCGAGAGCACGACGAGGGCCTTCGAGATGAAGTGCTCGAAGCTCGAGGCCGCGCGGTTGCCGGAGTCGACGACACTTCTGGTCCTCGAGTCGCGAGACATCGTGATGAACAACCCTGTGGTGTTCGCCCAGGCGACCTTCGCCGCGGCCCAGACCCGGAGCGACGTGCCCGACGTCGTGATCTACATCGACTCGGCGGCGAGCGATCGCGAGGAGGCGTGGATGGACTACTTCATCAAGGACGGGGCTCGATGGTCCCCGGCAGCTCTCGACAGTCCGAGGCTGCCACCCTTGAACGTCCTTCGTGCCGGCCGGTGGTCGGCCGGCCCCGGCGTGGGTCGCTTCGGCGGCTGGCGTTGAGTTACCATCCCTAGTTTTTCCCTAGTCTTCGGGATTTCGCTGTCGCGGCCGCCTTCCTGATCAGGCGCCGGAGGACCGGTAAACTCGCAGCTCAGAGGCAGAAAATGACGGACGCTGGCGGATGCCACCGGACGCCTTAGACGGCCTCCAGCGCCCTCATAACCCGGCGGCCTGGCCGCGCGGCTCGATACCCGGGATGGTGCAGAGGTCGGGTCCGCCAGCTAACTGACGCGACGTCGTACGGTGACCATTGGTGAGCGAACTGGAGGTCGACGCAGTGGGCGGACAGCAGGGGAAGAAGAGAGGTGGCCGGGTCACTCCCAAGGGAGGTGCCCCCATCGGACGCCTGACGCCAGCGGAGCGTGCTGGGCTTGAGGAGATGTTCGAGACGGTCCTTCGTTCGGCGGCCAAGGATCTGAGCGAGGATCTGCCTCCTGTCGCAGTCGAGATGTGGGCTTCACAGATGTGGTCAATCTGGGCGAAGTCCGAGCTGATCGGTATGGATGCAGTCGAGGTACTCGGCGGCGGGATCATCAAGTACGCGGCCAAGCGCGCCACTCCAGGGGCGCTGCTCGTGGTCCGAGCCCTCGGCGCGGTTGCCCCCGAACCGTACGGGACTCGCGCCCGCCGCGAGGCCGAACGGCTGGCGAGGGCCGGCGTTGCGGAGCCGCCTTGGGCCGCGGTGGTGGGAGGGGGGGAGCCTACAGCGGCGTGGCTATCGTACGACCCGATCGACGACGACGGCGTCTCAGTGATGGTCGGCTTCGCCGGCCCTGGCGAGCCGAGCACCGTCGGCGTCTACATCGACCACAACCTTGGCGGCCTCGCGAAGGACGCCTTCGTTGCTCCCGTCGGGATCGACTCGGTGCTGGCCATGATGAAGGAGGACGACGAGGGCGCCCGTGGGTCGCAGTACCGCGAGATTCCCGTGGCCGAGGCGGCAGCGCGGTGGCGCGAGGCTTTCGCGATGACTGACATGTACCTCGATCCGCCGACCAGTGAGGACCTCGACGACCTCCGGGCTCTCGTCGCTGCTCGAATGGCCAAGTTGCCGACTGGCGCGGTGGTGCCCGAGCCGCCCGTGCTCGGCGAGAAGGAGCGCGAGCTCCTGCTCGCCGAGTTCCTCGAGTCGGACGAAACCGCCGTGCTCCAGGGCATCGCGGGTGAGCGAGACGCGGAATCCGCCGTCGAGCACCTGGCTCGTCAGATCCTCACCTTCACGTTGGACTACGTGGGCGGTACGCCCCTGCGCTTCAGCCCGGTCATGGCGGAGATGCTCTGTCTGGACTGGGCGCCGCGAAAGATCGCGATCGATCGTGACGGCTTTGCGCTCCTTCCAGGCGTGCTGGCGGCCTGGATCCGCTTCGTCGGCCGACGTCGGGGCATTCCGGAGGAGTCGATCGAGGAGGCGGTCGAGGCCGCGGACGAACATGTGCCCGAGATGATCGAGCTGTCGGAAGACCCTCGGGTCTGGGGGCCGGCAAAGACCATGGCGCTCGCCGTACAACGCCGCGGGATCGACCCCATGGATCAGGGGGCGCTCGATGACCTCGTTGCTGAAGTCAACCGCACCGGCGGGATCGACGTCTTGGCGGACACCTTGGCAGCGTCCCGGGCGCCCCGACGCCCATCACTGCGAGTGATCGGCGTCTGACCGTCGGTGAGTGCGGTCGATTCATCCCTCAAACCATCCCTCAAAAGGCATGGACCGTGCGGAATCTTGACTGACGGCGAAGACGCCTCTGTCATAAAAGTGCTGGTCACAAGGCATATTGTGGACGCTGCCGAACGGCAAAGATGGCGGCCAGTGGCCTTGAAAACCGTTGGGCGATGAGCCCCGTGGGTTCGAATCCCACTCCCTCCGCAGCTGCGATGTCGCGGGACACGGTTCACACCACTCCCTTCCAGCATTGCCTCTCCTGCGAGCACGCTCGACGGGGAATCGAACGAGCGCGACTGGCACGGAGGTCCCCGTACGACCTGATCGAGTCGGGGACCTCTCGGTGCAGGCCGCCCCCACCCGAGGGCGCAAGGGTCGGGAGGCCACGACGTTCCGAGGAGCGGTCACCTCGGCGGAGCGAGGCGCGGCCTGCGGAGGCGGGGGGCTGCCCGAGGCGCAGCGGGGGGGGGCGTCGTCGCCCCTGCCCGGCGCGCAGCTGCATCGTCCCAGGTCGCGGGTCGGGTGTTCAAGGCGCACGCGTCCGGTGCCGTTGGTGGTACATGGCTCGCCGGCACCCGACCTCGTTCCGCCGGCTGCGCGCGCTCGCCAGCTACGGGGTGCTCACCCTCGTGCCCGTGCTGCTGCTCGGCCTCGTGCTCGCCGCGAGCTTCCGCTCCGAGGCGACCCGCCGGGGCGTGGCAGAGGGGCGATCGGAGGCGGTGCTGGTCGCCCGGACGGCGGTGGAGCCGATCCTCGACGGGCGCCCGCTCGCCGACGGGCTCTCGCCCACGGAGCGGCAGCGCCTGGAGCAGATCGTGAACCACGTCGCGCCGGAGCGCGGCGTCCTGCGGCTGCGGCTGCGCGACCTCTCCGGCCAGGTCGTCTTCTCCGACGACGGCTCGGGCGTGAAGGTCGCGCCCGACGACGATGCCCTGGACGCTGCGCAGGGACAGACAGTCGCCCGCCTGACGCACCTGAACGCCGACTCCAGCGACGCCGGACCGGTCGGTCCGGCGTCGGTCGAGGTCTACGTCCCGCTTCGTGGGGGGACGCCGTCGAAGCGCGTCGGGGTGCTCGAGATCTACCTCCCCTACGCGCCCATCGCCGCCGACGTGAGCGCCGGGCTGCACGACCTCTACCAGGACCTCGGGATCGGCCTCGGCATCGTGTACGTCGTGCTGCTCGTCCTCGCGCTGTCAGTGAGCCGGCGGCTGCGCCAGCAGGTGCGCCTGAACGGGTTCCTCGCCGACCACGACCCGCTGACCGGCCTCGCCAACCGGTCCCTCTTCCACCGCCGGGCCCGGGGCGCCGTGGCGTCGGCCAGGCGGCGCGGCACCTCGGCGGTGATCGCCCTCCTCGATCTCGACCGGTTCAAGGAGATCAACGACACGCTCGGCCACCACAACGGCGACGTGGTGCTCGTCGAGCTGGCGGCCCGCCTGGGGCGGCACACCGCCAAGACCGACGTCGTCGCGCGGCTCGGTGGCGACGAGTTCGCGCTGGTGCTGCGTGACGTCGTCGACGTCGACGAGGCGCTCGCCCGCCTCCGGGCCGTGATCGAGGACGAGGTGGAGGTGGGCGGGATCCGGCTGTCGGTCGCGGCGAGCATCGGCTACGTGGTCGCTCCGGAGGACGGCAGCGACCACGGGGAGCTGGTGCGCCACGCCGAGGTCGCGATGTACCAGGCGCAGGAGCGCCACGCCGGCGTGCTGCGCTACGACGCCGCGGCGGACCACTTCGACGCCGCCAACCTCCAGCTCGTGAGCGAGCTGCGCTACGCGATCGAGGGCGGGGAGCTCGTGCTGCACTACCAGCCCCAGACCCGGCTGGCGGACGGGCGGGTGCGGGCCGTCGAGGCGCTCGTGCGCTGGAAGCACCCGGTCCGTGGCCTGCTCTACCCCGACAGCTTCGTGCCCCTCGCCGAGCAGACCGGGCTCATCGAGCGGCTGACCGAGTGGGTGCTCGAGCGGGCGCTCACCGACCTTCGCGAGCTCGGCCCGATCGCGGCGGGCGTCGGCGTCGCCGTGAACGCGTCGGCGCGCAACCTCGGCCGCGCCGACTTCGCCCGGACGGTCGCACTGGTGCTCGAGCGGGTCGGGGTCCCCGCGAACCAGCTGACGATCGAGATCACCGAGACGGCGCTGCTGGCGGACACGGACCGGGCCGCCGTGGTGCTCCGGGAGCTCGACGCGCTCGGGGTGCGCGTGAGCCTCGACGACTTCGGGAAGGGCCAGACCTCCCTCGGCTACCTTTCGGCGCTGCCGCTTCGTGAGCTCAAGATCGACCGGGGGTTCGTGACCGACGCGCACCGCGACGCGTCGCACCGCGCCATCGTCCGCTCGGTGATCGAGCTCGGCCACAACCTCGGCTTCTCGGTCGTCGGCGAGGGCGTCGAGACCGAGGAGTCGCTGGCCGTGCTGCGACACGCCGGGTGCGACCTGGCGCAGGGCTTCCTCTTCGCGCTCCCGATGCCGGCCGACTCGCTGCGGGCCTGGCTCGCGCCGCGTGGCGGGCCGCGCGCTCTTGGCGGTGGCGGAGCGCGACTGACCCGGATGCCCCGCGGCTGCGTCCGGTCCGACGGCGGGTCAGGCCAAGATGTTGACGGCGCGTGAGAACACCAGCGCCACGGTGAGCAGTGAGGCGAGCGACTCGACCATCATCAGCACCTTCGCCCAGCCGGTGAGCGGCATGGTGTCGGTCGGGCTGAAGGCGGTCGCGTTGGTGAACGAGGTGTAGAGGTAGTCGAGGAAGTTCGGCGACCACTCCGGACCGCACGACTCGGGTGTGGTCATCTGGGGGAAGAGGAAGTCCGGCCGGCGGTGGCGGGGCTGCAGGCGCGCGGCGGGCCCGCCCCGGTCGAGCTCCCAGAACCACAGCGCGAACACGAGCACGTTGGTGACCCAGATCGGCGCCGAGGCGATGACGAGCTGGCGACCGCTCGCTCTCGACGGGAGACCGCCCAGCAGGTCGTTCACGAGCTCGGCGAGCGAGACCAGGTTGGCCAGGTTGATCAGCGCGATCAGCGCGATCGCCGCCGAGCGCAGGCGCACCGACTCACGCGAGATGCGCTTCGGGCTCGCGATCAGCAGCGCCGCGCCGAGGGCGCCCTCCAGGGTCGGCACGAGCCAGCGCGGACCGAGGCCCTCGATCAGCCTGTCGGGCAGCGCGATGTAGAGCGCGATCGCGGCCGCCACGGCGAGCGAGGCCGGCCAGCGCGGCTCGGACCGGGACTGCTCGCCCCAGGCCGCCGCCTCGCGCTCGTGGCGCACTTTGTCTTCGAGCCGCTCGTCGTCCGTGTGGGGCACATTAAGCGACGGCTCGCCCCGTGCCGACGATCCACGGCTGCCCGCCATCGCGCTCTTGCGGCGCCGCGACCGGCGCGGCGCCCGCCGTGGCCCGGTCCCGGCCGGCCTGCCTCAGTCCGGCGTGAGGACCACGAGCGGGATGGGTCGCGTCGTCCTGGCCTGGTAGCCGTCGTAGCGCCCGTGGTTGTTGGCGTTGACGAGCGCCCAGAGCCGGTCGTAGTCGGGCTCGCCGCGCTCGACCACGCGGGCCGTGGCGTGCCGGCGCCCCGCCCCGACCTGCACCTCGACGACTGGCTCCGCCCGCACGTTGTGGAGCCATCCCGGAGCCCGGTCGTCGCCCCCGTTCGACGCCACCACCACGCGGTCACGGCCGTCGACGGCGTAGACGAGGGCGTTCGTCCGCAGCGCGCCGCTGCGGCGGCCCGTCGTCCGCAGCAGCAGGCAGGGGACCCCGATGAGCCGGTGGCCGACGCGGCCTCCGGTCGCCTCGTAGACGCGCTGGTGGAAGCGCAGGAAGCCCCGCTGGAACGTCTCGGCTGTGCCCATCTCCGTCTCCTTCAGTCCGGGTCCGACGTGTGCCCCGGCGGCGTGCCCGAGCGCAGGATCGCGAGGCACTCCTCGGGCGGCCGGGGCGGCGAGAAGTAGAAGCCCTGGGCCGCGGGGCAGCCGAGGTGGCGGAGCGCCTCGGCCTGCCGGGCGGTTTCGACCCCCTCCGCCGTCACCCCGAGCCGCAGCGCCCGGCCGATCGCCACGACGGCGCTGACGATGGTCGAGTCGTACTCGTCGTCGGCGACCCCGTCGACGAAGGAGCGGTCGATCTTCAGCTCGTCGAACGGGAAGCGCTTGATGTAGGCGAGGGAGGAGTACCCGGTGCCGAAGTCGTCGATCGCCAGCCGCACACCGAGGTCGCGCAGGCCCTCGAGCGCGTCGGCGCAGCGCTCGGCGTCCATCAGGATCGACTCGGTCAGCTCGAGCTGCACGCAGGAAGCATCGAGGTCCGCCGAGTCCGTGGCGTTCGCCAGCAGCTCGCGGAAGTTCGGCGCGTAGAGCTGGGTCGCCGAGATGTTGACCGACATCCTCCAGCCGGGCGTGCCGCCCGCCTCGAGCTGCCACCGGCGGAGCTGGCGGCACGCCTCCTCGAGGACCCACGTCCCGATGGGGACCACGAGACCGGTGTCCTCGGCGACCTGGACGAACTCGGGGGGAGCGACGGTGCCGCGCTCGGGGTGGCGCCAGCGGACCAGCGCCTCCGCGCCGATGAACCGGTGGTCGGCGAGGGAGATGATCGGCTGGTACTCGAGGAACATCTCGCCGTTGGCGATCGCCCTCCTCAGCCCCGACTCCGCCTCGATCCGCTGCTCGGCCTGGCGGCGCAGTTCGTCGTCGTAGAGCTCCACGCGGTCCCCGCCGCGCTCCTTCGCCGCGGAACATGGCGAGGTCGGCGTCGCGCACGAGCGTCTCGGCCGCGCTCCCCGCGGCACCGATCGCTACGCCGACGCTGGCGGTCACGAAGACCTCCCCGCCCGGCAGCGAGAACGGCGCCTCGAGGGCCCGCGTCACCCGCTCGGCCGAGGCTGTCGCGTCGGCGACCGTGCGGACGCCCTCGCAGGCGAGCACGAACTCGTCGCTGCTGAAGCGGGCGACGGTGTCGGTCGGTCGGACGGTCCGGACGAGGCGCTCGCCGACCTCGCGCAAGAGCGCGTCGCCCTGCTGGTGGCCGCGCGTGTCGTTCAGGAGCTTGAAGCGGTCGAGGTCGACGAAGAGCACCGCGACCCGGGCGCCGGTCCTCCCGGCCCGGCTCAGGGCGCCCTCGATCCGGTCGAGCAGGAGGATCCGGTTCGGCAGGTCGGTGAGCGGGTCGTGCAGCGCGTCGTGAGCGAGCCGCTCCTCGGCCTCCTTGCGCTCGGAGATGTCGCGGACGATCCCCTGGACGGCGACGATCTGCCCCGTGTCGTCGTAGACGGGGCTCAGCCGCTGGCTCGTCCAGACCACGGTCCCGTCCTTGCGCCGGACGCCGACGTCCCAGGTCTGGGAGAACGCCGTCACCGAGCGGTCCGAGCCGAGGAGCCCGAGGACGCCCGGATCGAGCAGGCGGTCGAGCAGACCGGGATCGGCGCGCAGCTCCTCCGGCGTGTAGCCGGTGATCGCCGGGGCGGAGGGGCTCACGAAGTCGAACCCGGGCTCGGGGACGAAGCGGTAGAGGAAGACGAGGTCCTGCGCGCCCTCGGCGAGCGTGCGGAAGCGGCGCTCGCTCTCGGTGAGCCGCTCCTCGGCCTCCTTGCGGTCGGTGATGTCGCGGGCGATGGCCGACGCGCCGACGACGGTGCCGTCCCCGTCGAGGATCGGCGAGACCCGCACCTCGACCTCGACGAGCGAGCCGTCCTTGCGCAGCCGCATGCCCTCGGTCGGCGCGAAGCGCTCGCCGCGCCGCATGCTGGCGTAGATCTCGCGGAGCTGCGCGCGCTCCTCCTCCGGGAAGACCAGCTCGATGTTCCGGCCGATCATCTCCTCGGCGGTGTAGCCGTAGACGAGCTCGGCCCCCTGGTTCCAGCTGGTGACCGTGCCGTCCATCGTCGTGCTCACGATCGAGTCGTCGGACGACTCGACGACCGCGGCGAGTCGCGCCGCGGCGCCAGGTTGCGTGCCTGGCGGCGGCGGGCGCTGCCGCCGCCTCAGCCGTGCGAAGGCTCCGGTCACTGGCCGCGAATGTTACGGCAGCCCAGGTCGTGTCACCGTGGTGGCCGGCCGCAGGGGAGCTGCCGGCTCGGCCGCGACGGCGGGGCGCGACCCCTCCGGCGGCTCAGGGTTCAGCCGCAGCCAGGAGACCTGCATCCGCGCGCCGCCCGCCGGCGCGGCCCCGATCTCCCAGCGACCGCGGGTGGCCCGCACGACGGTGTCGGCGATCGACAGGCCGAGCCCGGCGCCACCGGGCGACGGGCTCGCCCGGTGGAAGCGCCGGAGCACGTCGTCGCGGTCCTCCTCGGCGATGCCCGGGCCGCTGTCGTCCACCGTCAGGGTCGCGCGCGTGGCCGAGGACGCCACCGTCACCTCGACCCGCCCGCCGGAGCCCGTGTAGCGGCAGGCGTTGTCGAGCAGCACCGACACCAGCCGATCCAGCCACTCCGCCGGGGCGCGCACCACGGCGTCGGGCGCGCCCGAGCTCGACAGCGTGATCGACCGCTGGCGGGCGATCGGGGCGAAGCGACCCACGCAGGCCCCGACGAGCGCGCCGAGGTCGACCGGCTCCTCGGCCGGAGCGCTCGGCACCGTGTCGAGGCGCGCCAGCCACAACAGGTCGTCCACGATCCCGCGCAGCCGGCGGCTCTCGTTCGCGACGCGCTCGAGCGATGCCCGGTAGTCGTCACGGGAGCGCTCCGTCGAGAGGGCCAGGCCGACCTCGGCCTCGATGACGCTGAGCGGCGTGCGCAGCTCATGGGAGGCGTCCGCGGTGAAGTCGAGCTGCTGCTGGCGGGCGCGCTCGACCGGGGCCGCCGCCCGTCGGCCGATCACCGTCGCGACGAGGAAGAAGGTGAGGAGCACGAAGGGGAGCACGGCGCCCTCGGCGACGAGCAGCGTCGATCGGACGCTCGAGAGCTGCTCCACGCTCGTCGCGACGACGACGCGGCCGCCGCTCACGCCCGCGCCGGCGAGGCGGAACGGGCGGCCGGCGATCGTGGCGCCCGAGGTGCCCGAGACACCGAAGAGCGGGCGCGGGAGCTCGGGGGCGCCGGCCGACAGCGCGAGGGCGGCGGACGAGCCGGTGGGCACCCACCAGGAGAACACGGGGGCGTCGTCGAGGTCGTCGCGCGCGCCCGTCTGCGTCGTGGCCGGAAAGGGCCCGAGCCTGCCGGCGGCGGTCCTGCCGGCGGCCGACTTCACCAGCGCGCTCAGCCGGCCGGACAGGCGGGCGTCGACGGAGCCGCCGAGGTGACCGATGACGACGACGTCGGCGACGGCGCAGGCGACGAGGTAGACGACCAGCGCGAGCAGCGTCGCCCTGAGCGCGACGTCGCGGGCGTGGCGGTGCACGCCCCCGGAGGGGGCTGCCGCCCGCCCGCCGCGCCCCGGATCACGGCCCTACCAGGCGGTAGCCGGAGCCGCGGACCGTCTCGATCCGGGCGTCGGAGTGGGCGATCTTCCCGCGCAGGCGCGCGATGTGGACCTCGATGGTGTTCGAGCCGAGCGCGTCGGCCTCCTCGGGCCAGGCGTGGAGGGCGATGGAGCGCCGGCTCACGACGGCGGGCGCGCGCCGCGTGAGGAGCTCCAAGATGGCGTGCTCGCGCGGCGTCAGGTCGACCGGCTCGCCGTCCACGGTGACCTCCCGCGTCGCCGGGTCGACGAGGAGCGAGCCGCAGCGCAGCACCGGGTCGCGCTCGCCGGAGGGCCGGCGGAGCAGGGCGCGAAGGCGCGCCAGGAGCTCCCCGTAGTCGAACGGCTTGACGAGGTAGTCGTCCGCCCCCCCGTCGAGGGCGCGCACCCGGTCGACCGGGGCGTCGCGTGCCGTCAGCATCAAGAACGGCGTGCTGATGCCGCGCGCCCGCGCCCACGCCACGACGTCCAGCCCCGAGCGGCCCGGCAGGCGCCAGTCGAGGATCGCGACGCCGTACTCGTTGACGCCGAGGTAGGCCGTGGCGTCCTCGCCGTCCGCGGTGGCGTCGACGACGTAGCCCGCCTCGCGCAGCCCGCGGAGGAGGACCTCTCGCAGGCCGTCGTCGTCTTCGGCCAGCAGAAGCCGCACGGCGAGAGTGTTGCAGCTCGGAGCGGGCTGGCGGTGCCGGGGGTGCTCGGGCCCATTCATGTCGCCGTAAGGCCGAGCACCTAGGGTCACGCCAATGGATCGGCCAGGCGCGCGCCGGCGCGGCGGGGCGCCGGCGGCGCGCGCGAGCTCGCGCAGCGCGACGCGCCCCGCCGCGCCGCCCGGCCGCCGGCCGACGAGGCGGCCCCGCCGGCGACCCACGGCCGCACGGTTCCGCCGCCGCCGCCTCGTCGCCGGCTCGCTCCTCGTTGCGATCGTGGTCGTCCCCGTGCTGCTCGCGACCGGCTCCTCGTCGCCGGCGCGGCGGAGCGCCAAGCAGGCCACGCCCGGCGCGCCGAGCACCGCGGCATCGACCCGTGCGGCGCCGGCCGGTCCCGCCGCGGTCGAGTCGGGCCTGCTCTCCTGGCAGCTCGGGGCACCGGTCAGCCGTGAGGTCGTGCTCCCCGGCCGGCGCACGGGCGAGCTCGTCGTCGCCGGCGGCCTGATCTCCACGGGCGGCTCGAGCGCCGCCGTCCTCGCCCTCGACACCACGTCAGGCCACCTCGTCACGACGGGGAGCCTCCGCCTGGCGACGCACGACGCCGCCGGGGCCCTCGTCGGGGGCCGGGCCCTCGTGCTCGGCGGCGGGACCGTGTCGCCGAGCGCGACCACCCAGCGCTTCGCCCCCGGTGGCGGCGCGGTCTCGGTCGCCGCGCTGCCCGAGGCGCGCGCCGACGCGTCGGCCGTAGTGCTCGGGGGCAGCGCGTACGTGGTCGGCGGCTACGACGGGCCGGCGTTGGACCGCGAGGTCCTCGCCACGACGGACGGGAGCCACTTCCGAGACGTCGCCGCGCTGGCGGTCCCGGTGCGCTACCCCGCCGTGGCGGTCCTCGGGCGGAGGATCTACGTCGTCGGCGGCCAGTCCGCGAGCGGTGCTCCCGTCGACACCGTGCAGGTCGTCGATCCGGCCTCGCACACGGCGTCGGTCGTCGGGCGGCTGCCGCTGCCGCTCGCCGGCGCCGTCGCGGCGACGCTCGACGGCACCGTCTACGTCGCCGGGGGCGACACCGGGACGTCCGCGGGCAGCCTCCACCCGGTCGCGGGTGTGCTGGCCTTCCGGCCGTCGTCCGGGACCTTCCTCGCCGCGGGATCGCTGCGGGAGGCCGTCGGCTACGCCGGCGCCGCCGTCACGGGGGGGCGGCTCTGGATCCTCGGCGGGGAGGGTGCCGGCGGAGCCCCTACGGCCTTCGTCCAGATGCTCGAGCCGAACCGCTCGTTCGGGCCGGCCGGGGCGAGCGGCGCCGGGTCGCCCTACTACGGCTACCGCCTGCTCATCGCGGACCGGGGCAACGACCGGATCCTCCTCCTCGACGCCGCCGGGCGCATTCTCTGGCGCTACCCCTCCAGCCGGGCGCCGGCGCCGCCGGGCGGCTTCTACTTCCCCGACGACGCCTTCTTCATCCGTCACGGCACGGCGATCATCTCGAACCAGGAGGAGAACGACACGATCGTCGAGATCGCCTACCCTTCCGGGAAGCTGCTGTGGTCCTACGGCCACCCCCGCGCGCCGGGGTCGGCTCCGGGCTACCTCCACATGCCCGACGACGCCTACCTCCTCCGCAACGGCGACATCTCGACGGCCGACCCCGTGAACTGCCGGGTCCTCGTCATCAGCCCGGAGAAGAAGGTGCTCCACCAGATCGGGACCACCGGATCGTGCGTACACAACCCGCCGAGCGGCCTCGGCTCGCCGAACGGGGACACGCCGCTCGCCGACGGCAACCTGCTGATCTCGGAGATCAACGGTTCCTGGGTCAGCGAGTACACGCCGGGCGGGCGCCTCGCCTGGACCGTGCAGCTGCCGATCTCCTACCCGTCCGACCCCCAGCAGCTCGGGCCCGACCGCTACCTCATCGCCGACTACTCCTCGCCGGGCGCCTTCGTCGAGTTCGACCGGGCCGGCCGTGTCCTCTACCGCTACGGCCCCGCGGCCGGGCCCGGCCGGCTCGACCACCCGTCGCTCGTCGAGCTGTTGCCCTCCGGCGTGCTGATGGCGAACGACGACTACAACGACCGGATGGTCGCCGTCGACCCGGCGACGGGCGCGCTGGTCTGGCAGTACGGGGTGACGGCGACGGCCGGCAGCGGCCCAGGGCTTCTCAGCTCGCCCGACGGGTTCGACCTCCTGGCGCCGCACGGGGCGACCCCCACCCACCCGGCGACGGGCTGACGCGCCCCGGCGCTGCCGCGTCGCCTGCCCGGCGCGTGCGGTGCCGGCGCCGGGCGCCGCCGGCCCGCGCTCAGTGGCCCGCGCCGTTGTGCGCCGCCCAGGCCAGCCAGGGCGCCACGCGGCCGAGGACGAGGCTGCCGAGCACGAGGCCGAGCACGAGCGCCGTCGCCAGCGCCCACCGGCGTGCCCCCGCGGCGGGGAGACGTGGCCCGGCGCGGCGCGACCAGTCGCGCGGCGCGAGCTTGACCGTCTCGAGCAGGTGCCCGAGGACGTGGATCGCGGTGATGCCGAACCAGACGACGAAGGTCGCCTTGTGCAGGAGGAGCAGGTCCGGACGCCACCGGCCGGGCACGTAGAGCAGGGCCACGCCGCTCGCGAGCACGACGAGCGTGGAGACGACGATCAGCGGACCGACGGCGCGAAGCAGCGCCGGCGGCGGCCCCTTGCGCCGGTAGGCGGGGTCGCCGAGGTAGTAGCGGGCGAGGCGGTAGCCGGTGGTCGCGACCTTCGCGAGCACCGGGGGGATCAGCATCATGCCGATGAACACGTGCTCGGCGAGGAGCGAGCCGACGGAGAGGATGGTGACGCCCTCGGCGGCGAGGAGCAGGAAGATCACGGCGCCGATCGAGGCCGTCAGCCGTGCGTTGCCCTCGACGCCGGCGGCGGACCTGGCGGCGGCCTCGTGGTCGGTACCGGGTCCGCGGCGCGGCCGGAGGGTCGCGGCGCGACGCGGCGGAGACGTGCTGAGGGCGGCGAGCGCGGCGAGCCCGCGGGGCGCGGGCGGGCGAGGATCGGGGTGCGGTGGGCGTGTGGCCATGACCCTTGGACGGTACGCACGGGGCATTACCGGCACATGAACACCGGGCTCCGATGCCGTCGTGGCGCGCCCGACGCCGGGCCGCGTCCGTGGCCGGGCGGTGGGCGCACGGCCCCCGCTACCCGGGCGGCGCCGGTCCGGCCTCGTTCACGCCGGCATGCCAGGCGTGGAGGCGCCGCAGCATGGTGCGCCGCTTCGTCTGGTGGTCGGCCATCCGGTGGAGGATGTCGTCGAGCGCGGTCGTCGCCTCCCGGATGTACGGGCCCTTGTTGAGCATCACGCACTCGGCCCGCTCGCCCATGGCCGCATCCGTGATCTCGGCGCGCGACGGGAGCCCCGATCTCGCCAGCTGGTCGAGGACCTGGGTCGCCCAGACGACCGGCAGGTGCGCCGCCTCGCTCAGCCAGAGGATCTCCTCCTGGACCTCGGCGAGACGCTCGAAGCCGCAGGCGACTGCGAGGTCGCCACGGGCGATCATGACCCCCACCCGCTCGCTGGACATCGCCGCGTGCAACAGCTGGGGGAGGTGCTCGAAGGCGCGCGCCGTCTCGATCTTCAGCACGACCCCGATCTCCGGTGCACCGAGCGCCGCGAGCGCGCCACGCGGGCGCTCGACGTCCTCGGGGCGCTCGACGAAGGAGAGGCCCACCAGGTCGGCGTGGGCCGCGACGAACGACAGTGCTGCCTCGTCGTCCGCCGTGATGGCGCCGAACGCGAGGTCCGTGTCCGGGAGCACGATCCCCTTCCCCGATCGGAGCCTGGCGCCTGCCGGTGGCGCCGTGCGCACCTCGACGGTGGCGCCGGCACCGGAGACGGCGACGACGATGCCACCGATGCGCCCGTCGTCGAGCTGGACCGAGTCGCCACGTCGGAGGCGCGGCGACGGCCTCGGGGGCGCTGCAGCCGACCCGCGCAGGGCCGTCCTCCTCCGTCACCTCCGCGTCGCCGCAGAGCACGTAGCGGTCCCCCGTCGCCAGGCGGAGCGGCCGCTCCACCTCCGGCAGCGCACCGACCCGCCCCGTCGCGACGCCACCTGCCGAGCGCGCGGTGAGCGCCGTCCCCGGCACGACGTACGCCGTCCTCCCCGTGACGGCTCGTGCACCGTCGCGGGAGACCTGGACGACGTTGAACTCGCGCCGGGAGCCCCGGGCATCGGTGAAGCGGACCCTCGCTCCGCGCTCGAGCGTCTCGAGCCACGCCTCGGGCACCGGGATCGCGACGGCGCCTGCCGGGGCGGGGGAGGGCCGCTCGATCGGGGTGAGCCATGCCAGGCCCGGCTCGATCACCCGGCCGAGCTCGTCCCGGCGAGGCCGCACCTTCACCACCTGGGTGCCGCGGCCGGCGAGGCAGGTCCGGAGCTTCGGGCCGGCGAGGTCGACCAGCACGGCGCAGGGCCTCGTGCCTTCGAGCGCGGCCCGCCGCACGTTCGCGACGATGCGCTCCCAGGTGCGGGAGTCGTCGTGGGCCGTGTTGATCCGGGCGCAGTCCATGCCTCGATCGACGAGGTCGCGCACGAGGGCGTAGTCGGCCGCCGCCTCGGAGGGCATGGTGACCATGATCCGGGTGGCTCGCCCAGGAGGCGGGGGCCCGAAGAGCGCGTCGGCCTTCTGCTCGAGCAGCCGCGGCCCCTCCCCGAAGCTGACCGGCGCCTCCGGAGCGGGCCGGGCCGGCTCGGCGCGGAGGAGATCGACGAGGGTGCGGACCTGGGAGGTGCTCGCCAGCACGTGGGCCTCGGCGCGGCCGAGTGAGGAGAGCCCGAGGGCGGCCAGCTGCTCTTGGAGGGGGCGGATGTCGTGACGGCGGAGCGCGAGGTACTGGGCGAGGTTGACCACGCTCGCACGGTGCACCGGATGCACGGCGCTCGACCGATGGGCTGCGAGCGCGCCTGCCTCGACGAGCTCGCGCTCCAGCAGTGCCAGCCGTTCGGACACGGCGAAAAGCAATGCCTCGCGCTCGCTGCTGTCGCGGGGCCTGAGCGCCACCGGCGCGACCACGCCGCGCTCGGGGGCACTCATCGCACGACCGTCGCGTACGGCTGCACGACTCCTCCTCCCGAGCCCGGGGCCGGAGGCCCTGGAGCCTCTTGCGGCGTCGGTCAGGACGCCCATTACGAACCTAGGACGGGAGCGGTTCCCGAGCCAGAGCCGAAGGTCATCACGGCCCCGTCCCGGGCGGGCCGACACCGCGGTCGCGTCAGCTCGCGTGCAGGACAGCCGCGCCGTTGACCCGGTCGTGGGCGAGGTCAGCCAGGGCCTCGTCGGCCTCGGCGAACGCATAGGGCGTCGTCACGACCTTCACCGGGATCTGCGCCGCGATGGCGAGGAACTCTTCGCCGTCGGCCCGGGTGTTCGCCGTCACGCTCCGGAGGGAGCGCTCCTCGAACAGGTGCCGCTCGTACGAGAGCGTCGGCACGTCGCTCAGGTAGATGCCGGCGATCGCCAGCGTCCCGCCCCGGTCGAGCGCCTCCAGCGCGACGGGAACGAGCGTGCCGACCGGCGCGAAGAGGATGGCCGCGTCGAGCGGCTCGGGCGGGGCGTCGGCCGAGCCGACGGCCGACGCGGCGCCGAGCTCAAGCGCGAGCCGGCGGGCGTCCTCCGAGCGCGTCATGACGTGCACCGTCGCCCCCTCGTGCAGGGCGATCTGCGCCGCGAGGTGTGCCGACGCTGCCAAAGCCGTAGATGCCGAGCCGGCCGCCCGGCGGCAGCGCCGAGCGGCGCAACGCCCGGTAGCCGATGATCCCGGCGCACAGCAACGGGGCCGCCTCCTCGTCGGAGAAGGCGGCCGGCAGCACGTACGCGTACGCCTCGGGGACGACCGCGTGCTCGGCGAACCCACCGTCGGCGTCCCAACCGGTGAAACGCGGCGCGATGCAAAGGTTTCTCGGCGCCGTTCGCGCAAAAACGGCACACCCCGCAGGTATGCCGCAGCCATGCGATCCCGATCCGCTCGCCGAGCCGGAAGCGAGTCGCGCCCTCGCCAAGCTCGTCCACGAACCCCACCACCTCATGACCGGGGACGACAGCAAGTGCCCTCGGTGCCAGTTCGCCCTCGGCCAGGTGGAGATCCGTCCGACAGACGCCACAAGTACGGACCCGTACCCGGACCTCTCCGGGCCCAGGAACCGGGGGTGATCGCTCAACCCGCCGGAGCGGCCGCTCGTCGATCGGCGCCGGCCGCTCCACCACCCAGGCCAGCACGACGGCTACGTGCCGCCTGGGACGCCGCTCGTCGCGGCGCCCCCATGCACGTGCTGGATCATGCTGTCCGGGCCCGGGAAGACGAGGCCGACGTGGCCGTCCTCCGTCCAGCGGACGAGGTAGGGCGGCTCGCCACCGACGCCCCGAACCTCTAGAACCTCTGCGTCCCGGTCCGGTTCGCCGGTCCGGTGACCCTTCACGACGAGACGGTCACCGATGCTCGCTTGCATATCCCCACCTCCAGATCGCCCGGTGTGCCTGGCAGCTACCCACGCGCCACCGGGACCTTCGTCGCCGCCGTCTTGTGCTCGGGCGGCACCGGGAGCCTGATCTCGAGGATCCCGTCCTTGTAGGACGCCTTCACGTCCTCCGCGCCGGTTCCGACCGGCAGCGGGATCGTCCTGACGAACGCCCCGTAGCGGAACTCGGACCGGTAGCTCGTCTTCCCCTTCGTCTCTTCCCGCTCCTCGCGGTGCGCCCGGATCTCGAGCACGTCACCGGCGACGGTGAGCTCCACATCGCGTTCGGGGTCGAGGCCTGGCGCCTCCGCCCGTACCACCAGCGTGTCGCCGTCGCGGAACTCCTCGACGCGCAACCAACTCCCGAGGTCCATGTCCATGTCGAACATGCGCCGCCACCGCTCGGGCAGGTCAAGGTTCAGCCAATCTCGGCGGACCAATGTCATCGGGCCACCTCCTCACTA
Organism: uncultured Actinomycetota bacterium; assembly: GCA_963765505.1. GTDB lineage: Bacteria > Actinomycetota > Acidimicrobiia > Acidimicrobiales > Bog-793 > DATKQY01. Next base: position 303,827 of record CAVXWO010000006.1, on the reverse strand, counting down.
TTCGGACCGCAGCACCTGCAAGTCCACCACCATCGCGCCACAACGGGCCGGCGCGCGCCAGAGGCGCAAGTCCCGAGTGTTCCGCTCCCCGCCCGTGCGCACGCGCCGCTCCCGCGCCGCCGCAGCGCCCACGGCCGCACGCTTCGACGGCCGCGCGCCGGGCTCGACCTCAACCGAGCAAGCGCTGCACCTTGCCGCGAGTCGCCCGCCGCCACGTGCGGGGGAAGGCGCGGTCATAGTCGGCGATGGCGGCCTCCTCGTGGCCGACCAGCAGCCCGAACGCGTAGCCGGTCCGCCCACGGCCGGGCCCGGCGCGCGTGCCCTCCTCCTGCAGCATGGCCCGCGCGACGACGGCGTCGTGGCGCTCGCCGAGCAGGTCCTGCAGGCGCGTGAACCGCTCCACGACGACGCGGGCCTCCCCCCGGTAGGCGGGCGCGAGCACCTCTGCCGCGTAGCGCACGCGCTTCGCCGCCTTGCGGGCCTGGTGGAAGGCGTGGTCGCGCTCCTCGCCGACTGCGGCCTCGGCCCGCTCGACCCAGCGCCGCGTCCGGCGCAGCTCCATCGCCGCCAGGCGGCGGAGCCGGGTGACGCGGCGCGCCCGGAGGGGGACGCCGAAGGGGGGGTCCGAGGCGAAGACGTCGAGCTCGTCGAGCAGCTGGCAGTACCGCTCCCCGCCGAGCGCCGTCAGGATCTCCGCGTGCGCGGCCGCCCGCCCGGCGTCGAAGCGTTCCGAGAGGATCCTGCGGACCGCCCTCGTCACCTCCACGTCGTCGAGCCCGGCGAGGCTCCGCTCGATCCGTGCCTCGAGAACCTCGAGGTCACGCTCGGCGCCGAGCACGCCGGCGATCCAGGCGAGCTCGTCCAGCAGGTGCCGCGCCGGCTCGCGCTCGAACAGCGGCCCGAACGTCCGCAGGCAGCTGCGCAGCCGCCGGCATGCCACCCGCATGTCGTGCACCGCCTCGGGGAGCTCGCGGCGGACGTCGGCGTCGCGCGCGACGAACTCGGTCCGCTGGGCCCGGAGGCGCTCCGTCACCAGGTCGTCGTGGCGCGCCGGCGGCACGAGCGGTGCAGCGGGCACGACGTCGCCGAGGGCGTGGGTCACCTTCGAGGGCCATGCCGCCGGGCTGGCTCCGGCCTCGCGCAACAGCGCGTCCACGTGCCCGACGAGCCCCTTTCCGGCGCTGTGGCGCTCGACCTCGATCTCGCGCCAGGTCCGGCTCGGCGCGCCGTTCGGCTCGGCGAGGACTCGGTCGTCGGCGATCTCCAAGAGGAGCGAACCGTCCTCCGCGAGCAGGCGCGTCACCGTCCGCACCGTCTCGAGCCGGAGCACCGGCACGAGCGGCTTCGCCCGCGTCCGGGCGCGCACCAGATCGGCGAGCTCGGCCGGCACGTCGACGTCCTCCCCGAGGGGGGCATGCAGCTCCGTCCGGGTACCGGGGCGTCCGGTCGGCAGCTTCAGGTGCCATCCGGCATCCTCGCCGCCCGTGCGCCGCCGGAGCGTCGCGCCCGAGCGGGCGAGGCGGAGGTCGTCGGTGTCGAAGTACAGCGCGTCGAGCACCACCGCATCGTGGCACTCCACGCTCGCCGCCCGGCCGTCGAGGGCTGCAGCGAGGTCCGGGAGCTCGAGCTCGTCCCCCGCTGCGTACTTCTGTTCGGTCTCGATCACGCTGTTCACCACGGTTCGCCCTCCGGAACGCCAGCGCGAGGGTAGACGAGCTGCAGGTCGCGTGACGAAGGCGCGTTCAAACGGCGCGAGGGACGAGGCGCCGACCGGTCACGGCGCGGGGGACGATCCGCACGAAATGGTCGCCCCCCCGTCCAAGCGGCGAGTCGATCGGCAGGCTCCGCTCGCGCACCGACGCAGGGTCGAGGGCGTCGGTGATCTCGCGTGCGACGCCCTTCACGACGACGCTCCACGCCCCTCCGGCGTCGTCCCGCTCGTCGACCTCGAACGCGACCTTGTCGAGGCTTGCGTGGGTGAGCTTCGTGCCCGTCGAGGAGCGGAAGACGATGTTCTCGCCGTCGAGGGTGTAGTTGACCGGGTAAATGTCGGGCTGCTGGTGCTCGAGCAGGATCGCGATCCGGCCGAAGTCGTGGCGGGCGAGAAGCTCCAGGCACTCCTCGTGGCTCAGCTCCTCGAACCCCGCTGCGGCGTGGGTGCTGTCCAAGACCGTGCTCCTTTCGGGGAGGTGTGACCACCACCGGGCGGGGCCGCTCCCGTGCTGACCAGGATCAGCCTGTCGTCGGGAGCCGCCGTCCGACCAGGGTAGAAGGTCCCGGCAGCTGCCCCGGTCCCGCAGGGTCGGCGGCGCCCATCTGCGCCGGCACCCGGAGCGTACGTACCTTCGCATGCACCGCGTGTGACTTTCGGCCCTCCCGGCCAAACCACCCGGGCGACCACGATCAGGGCGGATCGAGACGATCCCGTGGCCCGGAGGGAGAGACGGTGAGTGTACGGGTGTTCCTCTTGGACGACCACGAGGTCGTGCGCGCGGGCTTCGCGGGCTCATCGAGGGCGAGGACGACCTCGAGGTCGTCGGCGAGGCGTCGACGGCCGCCGAGGCCTTGCTGCGCGTGCCCCTCGAGCGCCCGGACGTCGCTGTTCTCGACGTGCGCCTGCCGGACGGCGACGGCGTCGAGGTGTGCCGCGAGCTGCGATCGAGGATGCCGGAGCTGCGCTGCTTGATGCTGACGTCCTTCGCCGACGACGAAGCGCTGGCGGCGGCCATCATGGCCGGCGCCGCCGGCTACCTGCTGAAGGACCTGAGAGGCCTGGGGATCCTCGACGCGGTGCGCCGAGTAGGGCAGGGAGAGTCCCTGCTCGACCCGTTCCTCGCCCAGCGGGTCCTCGACCGACTGCGCTCGGGGCCGAGAGAGGACGAGCGCCTCGCCAGGCTGTCGAAGGGCGAGCGGCGCATCCTCGACCTGATCGCCCAGGGCAAGACGAACCGGCAGATCTCCGAGGAGCTGTTCCTGGCCGAGCGAACCGTGAAGAACTACGTTTCGAACCTTCTGTCGAAGTTGGGCATGAAACGGCGGACCGAGGCGGCCGTGTTCGCCGTGCGGATGCAAGAGCACCAGCGGCGGGTACACGACTGAGGCTCCGGCCGGGGCCGCCAAAGCGGCCAGAGCCTGCCGTTGTCGGCGGGTTGGCGTTCAGGGAGGGCGCGGGCCGCTCGGCCCAGAGGAGGGTTGTGATGGCCCGACGAGGGAGGGCGTTCGGCTGATGACCATCTACTCCGAGGTGCTCCGCATGGCGCTCGCCAGCGACGATGTTCCCGGGAGCCCCGAAGCGACCGTGCCGCAGCTGGTCGCGCGGCTCGACGCGCAACGATCGCTCCTCCCCGAGGACGCAGGCGCGCCGGGCGACCTGGTCGAGCGCATGGCGCTCGAGCTCGCCCACGACGTCGCCCTGGTGCGGCTCTGCGGGGCGCTCGGCATCGAGGAGCACCTGACCGCCCCGGCGCCGCCGCTCGACGAGCGGACACGGCTGCTCCGCCTCGTCGAGGAGGACGAGACGTTCGCCGCCCAGGCTCGCGCCGGGTGGTCGGCGACCCACGCTCAGGTGGGCGTCTCGGGCGGCGCGGACGCGTCGTCGCCGATGTACTCGGAGAGTTAGGACCTTCGTCCCTGATGACCCCGGCCGGGTCTTGCCTACGGTTCGGCATGTGCAAGAAGGGAGGCTTGTTATGAGCGGCACCGAGTCCAAGCGCACGCGGATCGTGGTCGGGGTCGACGGCTCCGAGCAGTCGAAGGAGGCGTTGCGGTGGGCGGCGCGCCAGGCGCGTCTTAGCGGCGGCGTCCTCGAGGTCGTCACCTCCTGGGAGTTCCCGATCTCCTACGGCTGGCCCTACCCGTTGCCGGCGGACCTGGATCTCGCAGGCGACGCGACCGCGGCGCTGGCCGCGACCGTCGAAGAGGTCCTCGGTCCGGACCACCCCGGGCTCGAGGTACACCAGCGGACACTGTTGGGGCCGCCCGGGCAGGCCCTGGTCGAGGCGGCCGACGGCGCCGACCTCCTCGTCGTCGGCAGCCGTGGCCACGGTGCCTTCGCCGGGGTGCTGCTCGGCTCGGTGAGCCAGCACTGCGTCTGCTACTCCCCCTGCCCCGTGGTGGTCGTCGGCCATCCGAAGCACCACGTCGCCACCGAGCGTCACGGCGCCGCCTGAGAGCGCCGGTCCCGACGGCGCCGGAGCACCGCCTCGCATCGACGATGCGGTCTGAGCAGCGTCGTGCGGCGGCGGCCGGGCTGGCACCGGGAATAGACCGCGGCAAGGACCGTTGAACTCTGCACCACTGCGTCTAGGTGTACGGGAGGTGCTGCGGTGGTGCAGATGAACGAAACACTGCCGTTACTGCCATTGACCTCGGGCGTCGTGCTGCCCGGCATGGTCTTCACCATGGCGCTCGAGACCGACGAAGCCAAGGCTGCTGCCGACGCGGCCGGCTCCGCGGGTGGCCGGTTGCTGCTGGTGCCCCACATCGAAGGCCGTTACGCCTCCGTCGGCGTCATTTCTGAGATCCTGGAGACCGGCGAGCTGCCCGGCGGGCCGTTCGCCATGGTCGTGCGCGGCGTCCAGCGTGCCGTCATCGGCTCCGCGGTGCCGGCGACGGGTCAGGCCCTGTGGGTCCAGGTGGACCCCGTCGCGGCGAAGCCCGCCACGCCGAGGGAGCATGAGCTCGCGCGCGAGTACCGGGCCATCCTGGAGAACATCCTGCTCGCCAGGGGCGCGCAGCGGATCGCCGAGCGGTTGCGTGACGTCACCGAGCCCGAGCAGATCGCGGACGTCTCGGGATACTCGGCCGACCTGAGCCTCGCCCAGAAGGTCCAGGTGTTGGAGACGATCGAGCTGGAGGAGCGGCTGCGGCTCGTCCTTGGCTGGGCGCGGGAGACCTTGGCCGACATCACCCTTCGCGAGCGGATCAAGTCCGACGTCGAGGAGGGCATGGAGAAGACCCAACGCGAGTTCCTCCTCCGCCGCCAGATGGAGGCGATCCGCAAGGAGCTCGGCGATCTCGAGGGTGGCCCCGAAGCGGGCACCCCCGAGCACTACCGCGCCAAGGTCGCCGATCGCGAGCTCCCCGACGCCGTGCGCACCACGGTCCTGCGCGAGGTCGACCAGTTCGAGCGCACGAGCGACCAGAGCCCGGAGAGCGGTTGGATCCGCACCTGGCTCGACACCGTGCTCGAGCTGCCGTGGGGGGTCGAGTCGGAGGACCGGCTCGACGTGGCCGAGGCTGCCCGCATCCTCGACGAGGACCACGACGGCCTCTCGGACGTGAAGGAGCGGATCCTGGAGCACCTCGCGGTGCGCAAGCTCCAGGCGGAGCGCGGCCTCGCACCCGTCGGGCGCGGCGCCGGCGCGATCCTCGCCCTGGTGGGGCCGCCGGGAGTGGGCAAGACCTCGCTCGGCGAGTCGGTCGCCCGCGCCCTCGGCCGGCGCTTCGTGCGCGTCGCCCTCGGCGGCGTGCGCGACGAGGCCGAGATCCGCGGCCACCGCCGGACCTACGTCGGTGCCCAGCCGGGCCGCATCGTCCGCGCCCTCACCGAGGCGGGGACGGCGAACCCCGTCCTCATGCTCGACGAGGTCGACAAGCTCGGGACGGACTTCCGCGGGGACCCGTCCTCGGCGCTGCTCGAGGTCCTCGACCCCGCGCAGAACCACACCTTCCGCGACCACTACCTGGAGGTCGAGCTCGACCTGTCGAAGGTCCTGTTCATCGCGACGGCGAACGTCGCCGAGACGATCCCCGGGCCGCTGCTCGACCGCATGGAGGTGATCCGGCTCGACGGCTACATCGAGGACGAAAAGGTCGCCATCGCGCGGAACCACCTCGTCGCGAGGCAGCTCGAGCGTGCCGCGCTCCGGCCCGACGAGGTGCGCGTCACGGACGAGGCGCTGCGGATGATCGTCTCCGACTACACCCGCGAGGCCGGCGTGCGCTCTCTCGAGCGCGAGCTCGGCAGGCTGGCCCGCAAGGTGGCGACGAAGCTGGCGTCGGGCGAGCTGGTCGCCCCGGTCAACGTGGACGCCGACGACGTGCGCGGCTGGCTCGGCCGCCCGCGCTTCTTCTTCGAGGCGGCCGACCGGACGAGCGTCCCGGGCGTGGCGACGGGTCTGGCCGTGACCGGAACGGGTGGCGACGTGCTCTTCGTCGAGGCCACGATGATGGACGGCCGGGAGGGTCTGACCCTCACCGGCCAGCTCGGCGACGTCATGAAGGAGTCGGCGGAGATCGCGCTCTCCTACGTGCGCTCGCACGCCGATCGCCTCGGGATCGATCCCGCGACGTTCGCAGGCCACCGGTTCCACCTGCACGTCCCCGCGGGCGCGGTCCCCAAGGACGGCCCGTCGGCCGGCGTCACGATGACGACGGCCCTCGTCAGCCTGTTGACCGGGCGTCCGGTCCGTCCCGTCGTCGGCATGACCGGCGAGGTGACGCTCCAGGGACGGGTGCTGCCGATCGGCGGCGTCCGCCAGAAGGTGCTCGCCGCCCACCGGGCGGGGCTGAAGGAGGTCGTCCTCCCGATGCGCAACGGGCCCGACCTGGAGGACGTGCCCGAGGCGGTCCGCCAGGAGATGACGTTCCACCTCGCCGAGGACGTGGGAGAGGTGCTGGCCGTCGCGCTCGAGGAGCGCACGGCACCGGGGTCGGGCGAGCGCGAGGCCGCGTGACGTCGCCTCGCTCCGCTCTGGCTGAAGGGCCTGGCGGCCGAGCGTGACCAGGTCCCCGGCGGGTTCGCCGGGGACCTGGTCACGTGCAGGCGGTCGCGCGGGGCGCCTGCTCAGTCGATCGAGCGGCGGAGGAAGCCGCGGATGCCCGTCGTTCCGAAGAGGGCGAGCGACGCCACCAGCAAGACGATGCAGATCCACGGCCTCATGTGCGGCACCGCCGGGACGAGGGAGGCGCGCATGCCCTCGCTCACGTAGGTGAGGGGGTTGAGTGTCGTGAGCCACTGGAACCAGGCGAGCCGCGACAGCGACGGCCACGGGTACTGGCTGCAGCCCGTGAAGATCAGGGGCGTCAGCACGAGGGCGAACATGATGTTGATCCGGTGCGGCGGGACCAGCGTCCCGAGCGTCATCCCGAGCGCCGAGCCGACGAGCGAGCCGAGCACCATGATCAGGACCAGGAGGGGCAGCCCGGCGGCGCGCCAGGGGATAGAGCCCAGCACGGCGATCCCGATCGGGAACATCAGCACCGCGGCCGCCAGCGCACGCAGCGACGCGAACACGATCTTCTCGATCGCCACCCAGGCCACGGGCATCGGGGCGAGGAGGCGGTCCTCGATCTCCTTCGTGAACGAGAAGTCGATAACGAGCGGCAGCGCCGTGGACTGCAGGCTCGTGAGCGCGGCGGTGAGCGCGACGATCCCCGGGAAGAGCAGCTGGGCGTAGCCACCGCGGGCGTAGCCGAGGTCCGTGAGGATCCTTCCGAACACGAACAGCAGGAGCAGGGGCTGCAGGACGACCTGGGCGAGGAAGGCCGGGATCTCCTTCCCGGTGACGTAGATGTCCCGGTAGAGGACGGCCAGGAAGGCGCGGCCGGCCCCCGCGGAGAGCCGGTCCGCTTCGGCGGTGCGCACGGCCGTCAACGGAGGGACCGACCGGTGAGGCCGATGAACACGTCCTCCAGGCTCGGCGTCCCGAGCCGCACGTCGGTGAGCGTCGCGCCCTGCTCGCCGAGCAGGCCGGCGACCGGCGCCACCATGCCCGCCGCGTCTGCGGAGAGGTAGAGGCGGATCCTCAGCTCGGCGGTGCCGGCGCGGACCGCACCCGCCGCGTCCTGGCCCGGTGCGCCGCCCCCGCCGCCCGGCCACGCTCCGGCGCCAGGAGCGGTCTGCGCTCCCCCCGGAACGGTGGCGCCCTCGTCCACCGTCTCGGCCCGCTCGACGCCGTCGAGCCGTCCGAGCGCCCCCACCAGGTCGCCGGAGGACGCGTCGCGTGCGGTCACGGCGATCTCCAGGGTCGAGCTGCCGGGCAGCGAGCGCGTCAGGGCGTCGGGCGTGTCGAGCGCGAGCAGGTGGCCGTGGTCCATGATCGCCACGCGGTCCGACAGCTGGGCCGCCTCGTCCATGGCGTGCGTCGTGAGGACGATCGTGACGCCGCCGGCACGCAGCTCCCGGACGCGGTCCCAGACGAACAGGCGCGCCGCCGGGTCGAGTCCGGTGGTCGGTTCGTCCAGGAAGAGCACGTCGGGAGCGTGCATCAGGGCCCGTGCGATCATCACGCGCTGCATCTGGCCGCCGGAGAACATGTCGACACGGTCGTCGGCCCGATCGGCCAACCCGAACTGCTCGAGGAGCTCCTGCGCCCGAGCGACACGGTCGGCCCTGCCCATGCCGTGATAGGCGGCGTGGAAGAGCAGGTTCTGGCGGATCGACAGCGAGCGGTCGAGATTGTTCCGCTGCGGCACGACCGCGAAGTGCCGGCGGGCGGCGACCGGATCGGCGACGACGTCGATCCCCGTCACGAGGGCCCGTCCGGCGCTCGGCCGGACACGGGTCGTGAGGACGCCGATCGTCGTCGTCTTGCCGGCGCCGTTCGGCCCGAGGAAGCCGAACACCTCGCCCCGCTCGACCGTGAAGCTCACGCCGTCGACGGCCGGGACCGGGTTCTTCGGGTAGCGCTTGACAAGACCGTCGACCTCGACCGCGATGGTCGCCATCTGGCGGAGCGTACCGGAGGCGCGGCGACGCTGACCGGAGGGCCGGCGAGCCACCAGGTCGCCGGCTCGCCGGCGGCGCCGGGCGGCGGTCCTCGGGGCGAGCGCGGCGGGCGCTCAGAACCAGTGGAACCAGGGGTGGTTGTGGCGCCAGATGACGAGGAAGACTTTGCCGATGATGTAGGAGGCCGGGACCGTCCCCCAGTCGCGGCTGTCGTAGGAGTTGCCGCGGCAGTCGCCCATCACGAAGTAGTGGCCGGGCGGGATGTGCGTCTTCGGGATGTCGTAGGCGGACTGCGGGCAGAGCGCCGCGGTGGACAGCGGCGAGTTCAGGCTCGGCAGCCACGGCTCGGCGACGGGGTGCCCGTTGATGTAGATCGTGTCGCCCTTCGACGAGATGGTCTCTCCCGGCAGTCCGACCACCCGCTTCACGAGGTCGGTGACGTCGTGCTCGGTGTCTCTCGGCACCCTGCGGAAGACGACGATGTCGCCGCGGTGGATGCTGTCGGCCACGAACGGCAGCTTGTCGACGAGGATCCGATCGCCGGTTTGCAAGGTGGGCGTCATCGAGCCCGAGGGCACGAAGAACGTCTGGACGACGAAGGTCCGAAGCGCCAGCGCGACGAGCGCCGCGACGCCGAGGACGACGACCCACTCGAGGGCGCGCCGCTTGCGGTACCGACGCCGGGCCGCTGCCCGCTCGGTCACGGTGCCGGCCCGCCCGCGATCGGCCCCGGCGGGCACGCCGTCCGTGCCGGGCAACTCCGTCGGAGCGGAGGTGCCGGTGGTGGCGCGCGCCGGCTCGAGGGCCGCGGTGTCGACCGTGAAGTCGCCGGGCGCTGCCTCGTCCGTCACCGCCGGCGCCCGCCGGCGGGCCCGCCGCGGCCGTCCCGTGTCCGGGCCGGTGGCCGACGAGGTCGTTCGGGGGGGCGCACGGAGCCACAGGCTAGAGGTTCGTGCGCGTGGGCTGCCCGCGGGTCGCCCGAGACGCTCAAGCGCCCCGCGACGTGGCCAGGAATCTCTCGACCGCCTGGGCGATGCCCGATGCGATCGCGTGGCGGCCAGCGGTGCTCTGGACGATCGCGGTCTCGGCGGGATCGGTGATGAACAGGGGCTCCACGAGCGCACCCGGCATCTGGCTCGGGTCGTTGTTGAACCCGGCGAGGCGCGGCCCGAGGATGAACAGGTGGCCGTAGGAGGCCGCCGCCGTCGTGAGCGCGGGCGCGCCGATGGAGGTGTCCGTCACGACGCCGCGTGACTCGACGTGCCAGCCGCTGCGTGCGAGCGAGCTGACGATGTCGCGCTGGAGGAGCAGGGCGAGGCGCCGGCTCGCCGCCGCGAAGGAGCGCGAGGGGTCGTAGGTGGTGAGTGCGCCGCCAGCCGAAGGGTCGGAGAAGGCGTTGAAGTGGATCGAGACGAGGACGGCGGCATGGGCTTCGTTGGCGCAGCGGACCCGTGCCGCCGTCTCTACGTGCTCGCCCGTGCTGGTCAGGATCACGCCGTTCAGATCGCCGGGGCCGAGCGCCGCGACCGGGCCGTCGGTCGTCCGTGACACGACCACCGTGTAGCCGTCGGCCCGCAGCAGCGAGGCCGTCTCCAGCTCGACGGGGAGGGTGAACTGCTTCTCGTAGACGGCCTTGCCCGACGGCGCCGTCCCGGTCGAGCCCGGGTCCGGACCCCCGTGGCCGGCGTCCAGGAACACCGTCGTGTGGCGGTCGCCCGTCGTCGGCTGCAGCTCCATGCACGAGCCGCCGGCGTAGGTGCCGGGCGGCCCGAGCTGGGTGGCACTCGCGGCGAGCGCCGATCGCCGGCCGCCGGAGGGCGTGCCGAGGAGGTCTGCCGCGAGATACCCGAGGAGCGCGATCAGCACCAGCACGCAGAGCGCGCGCAGCCGCCGCGCCCGCAGCGACGGCCGACGCTTCGCCTGACGCCGCGGCGCCGCATCACGTGATGCCGGTGCGCGTCTCGGCGCGGCGCCGCTACGTTGAACGTCGAGGCGGCCCGGGGGCCGCCTCGATGCCGAGCGCCGCCCCGGTCCGCGGTTGTCGGACACGGGCTGTCACCGTACTGACCAGCGTTCCCGGAGTGGCGTCGCCCGGCGGGGGCGAAGCCTGGCAGGGTCGGGCGACGTGGTGGCACTCGGGTCGGCACGGGTACGGGCGGACTGATCGGGATCGGAGAGGTCGGAATGAGGAGACTCGGGAGCACGGAGCTCGAGGTGTCGCAGCTCTGCCTTGGCGGCAACGTCTTCGGCTGGACCGCCGACGAGGAGGACTCCTTCGCCGTCCTCGATGCCTACGTCGGCGCGGGCGGCAACTTCGTCGACAGCGCTGACAGCTACTCGGCGTGGGCGCCGGGGCACCGTGGCGGCGAGTCCGAGGAGATCATCGGGCGCTGGCTCGCCGCCCGACGCCTCGCCGGCGAGGTGATCATCGCCACCAAGGTCGGCAAGCTCCCCGGACGCGAGGGGCTCGCTCCGGCGAACCTGAGGTCTGCCGCCGAGGACTCGCTCCGGCGGCTCGGCGTTGACCGGATCGACCTGTACTACGCGCACCTCGACGACGAGAGCACGCCGCTCGACGAGACGCTCGCCACCTTCGAGGCTCTGGCGCGGGAGGGCAAGATCGGCTGGTACGCGGCGTCGAACTACTCGGCGAAGCGGCTGGCGGAAGCCCTCGACATCTCCGAGCGTGAGGGTCTGACCGGCTACGTCGCCATCCAGCCCCACTACAACCTCCTGGAGCGGGACGGCTACGAGGGTGAGATGGCTGACCTGTGCTCCAGCCGGGGCATCGCGTGTGTCCCCTACTTCGGCCTCGCCCGTGGCTTCCTCACCGGCAAGTACCGCCGCGGGGTCACTGTCGACTCGCCGCGGGCAGCGGTCGCGAGCGGCTACCTCGACGAGCGGGGCGAGCGCGTGCTGGCCGTGCTGGATGAGGTGGCCGCGGCACGCGGAACGACCGTCGCTGCGGTCGCGCTCGCGTGGCTGGCCGACCGTCCAACCGTCGTGTCCCCGATCGCCAGCGCCCGCAACGTAGGGCAGCTCGCCGACCTGCTCCCGGTTCTCGGGCTCCACCTCACGGCCGAGGAGACCGAGCAGCTCGACAAGGCGTCGGCGTAGGGCCGAGCGAGCGCCCCGCCAGCGGTGCCGCCCGCGCCTGGCGCCGGCGCCAAGGCCGCGGCGGGGCATCCTGTCTGCCCGGAGCACGGCGCGGTCGTCGCCTGGGGCGACCAACAGGACTGCTGCCCGTACGACGAGGCGAGCCCTCGGGGACGGTGCAGCGGCCCGGGCGCAGACCTGACACGTGACGCCAGACGGCGACGGGCCTCAGACGAGCAGCAGGATCGCGACCGTCACGCCGACGCCGACGATCACGATCCGCAGCAGGGCCGGCGGCAGTCGCCGCCCGATGAGGCCACCGAGCTGGCCGCCGACGATCGCGCCCGCTGCGAGGCAGCCTGCCACGACCCAGGCGACGTGGGAGAAGGTGATGAACAAGAGCGCGGCTACGCCGTTGGCGATCAGCGCCAGTACGTTCTTGGTGCCGTTCAGGCGGTTGAGCTCGTCGTTGAGGAACGTGGCGAGCAGCGCAATGAGGATGACGCCTTGCGCCGCGCCGAAGTAGCCGCCGTAGACGCCGGTGGCGAACACCGTCGCCCACAAGGTGGCACCGCCATGCTCCCGGTGCTCCCGGTGCTCGGCGAGCCAGCGCGAAAGGCGCGGTTGGATGACGACCAGCAGGCAGGCGAGGAGGATGAGTGCTGGCACGATCCGTCGGAACACGCCGCCGGGGAGTGCCAAGAGGAGGCTGCTGCCGAGCAAGCCACCGGTGAGCGACGCCGAGCCGAGGACGAGCAGGCGCCGCTTCTGGCCCTCGAGCTCGCGCCGATAGGCGACCGCTCCGCTGAAGCTGCCGGGCATGATGCCGACGGTGTTCGTGACGTTGGCGAGCACCGCCGGGTAGCCGAGCGCGAGGAGCGTCGGGAAGGTCACGAGCGAGCCCGAGCCGACGATCGTGTTGATCGTCCCTGCCGCCAAGCCCGCGCCGAAGACGGCGAGGGCGGCGAGCGGCTGCACGGGAACGGTCTACAGCCAGGGGCTGCGCTGCTCAAGACGACGACGGGCGCGCCACCGGTCCTGACCGGCGTGCGCGCGGAGATTGCACCTGCGTGCAGGGTGCTGCGGGTCCCGCGTGAGCGTGCACGCAGCCCGGTGAACGTCGTGTGCGGCGGGGTGCCCCCCGGCTTCTCGTCGCCCCGCCCGCTCGGCCCGACGGGCGGCCTCGTCGAGCGGGCACCGGTGTCCGCCCCCGGCGCCGACGCGGCCGCCTGGAACGCCGGGGTGCCGGTCCCCTCGACAGCGGCGGAGCCCGGGGCCCCCTCAGGCCGCTGCCCGGCGTACGGGTTGCCTGGTAGCCCACCGGCCGCCCCGGCGCGCCGGCCCGCGCGCAGCACCGGCCGAATGGCCCTCGTGCGCCGACGGAAGCCGGGGCTAGCATCGCCCGAGAACACCGACCCGACCAGTGCGAGGTGCGCATGACCAGCGCCGCTTCGTCCCACATCCACACCGTCGCCCTCGTCGGCCACGGAGGCGCCGGGAAGACGACGCTCGCCGAGGCGCTCCTGTACTTCGCCGGCGTCATCCCCCGCCGGGGCCGGGTCGAGGACGGCACGACGGTCTGCGACTTCGAGCCCGAAGAGGTGAAACGGCACTTCACCGTGGCGACCGCGGTGGCGCCGTTCAACGTCGGCGACCACAAGTTCAACGTGCTCGACACGCCCGGCTTCGTCGAGTTCCTGCCCGAGGTCGAGCTGGCGCTGGCGGTGGCCGACGTCGTGGTCGTCGTCGTGAGCGCGGTCGAGGGTGTCGAGGTGCAGACCGAGGTGGTCTGGCGCATGGCAGCGAAGGCCGGGATCCCCCGCGTCATCTTCGTCAACAAGCTGGATCGCGAGCGCGCCGACTTCGAGCGCACGGTGAAGGAGCTGCAGGACGCGTTCGGCGCCGGCATCGCCCCGATCGAGCTGCCGATCGGCACCGAGGCCGATTTTCGCGGGGTCGCCGACCTGCTCTCCGACACGGCGATCACCTACGAGGCCGGCGCCTCGACCGTCGGTCCGATCCCCGAGGAGATGTCGGATTTCGAGCACCGGATGCGTGAGGAGCTCGTGGAGGGAATCGTCGTCGCCGACGACGGGCTGATGGAGCGCTACCTGGAGGGCGACGTGCCGTCGCCAGAGGAGCTGGAGGAGACCCTCGCCCACGGCGTGGAGGACGCCACGGTCTTCCCCGTCCTCTGCGGCTCCGCGCTGACCGGGGTGGCCGTCGACCGGCTGACGGTGCTGCTCAGTGACCTCGGGGTGCACCGCCCCGTCCTCGCCCGGGCGGGTGGCACCGAGGTGGAGGTCCCGCGTGACCCGGATGGGGAGCCCCTCGCTCGGGTGTTCAAGACGATCATCGACCCCTTCGTCGGGCGCATCTCGCTGCTGCAGGTGGTGTCGGGGACGCTGCGGCCCGACATCGTCCTCGTGAACAGCCGGACCCGGGCGGACGAACGGCTCCACACCCTGCAGACGTTGCGCGGCAAGGAGGCGTCGCCGGTCTCCCTTGCAGTGGCCGGCGACGTGGTCGCCGTGCCAAAGCTCGCCGACGTGCGGGTCGGCGACACGATCGCGCCGAAGACGTCGCCGGTGGTCGCCGACCTGCCGCCGATCTCGGCGCCCGTCTACACGATCGCGGTGCGCCCGAAGACGACCGGGGACGAGGACCGGCTGATGACCGGCCTGCACAAGCTGATGGAAGAGGACCCGGCGCTGACGCTGCGGCGCGACGACGAGACCCACCAGACGCTCCTCTCAGGGATGGGCGAGACCCACCTCCAGGTCGTGGCGGAGCGCCTCCAGCGCAAGTTCGGCGTCGAGGTCGAACAGGAGGAGATGCGGATCCCCTACCGGGAGACGATCACGGCGGCCGCCGAAGCCGAGGGTCGGTACAAGAAGCAGACCGGGGGCCACGGCCAGTTCGGCGTCGCCCACCTCAGGGTCGAGCCGTTGCCGCGAGGCGAGGGCTTCCAGTTCGTCGACCAGATCGTCGGCGGCGCAATCCCACGCCAGTTCATCCCCGCGGTCGAAAAGGGCGTGCAGCGCGCGATGCGCCAGGGCGGGGCGTTCGGCTTCCCGGTCGTCGACGTCAGGGTCACGTGCGACGACGGCAAGTTCCACTCGGTGGACTCCTCCGAGGCGAGCTTCGAGATGGCCGGGGCGCTCGGCTTCACCGAGGCGCTGCGCCAGGCCGCGCCGGTGGCGCTCGAGCCGATCTCCCGCCTCGAGGTGACGGTGCCGCCGCAGCACCAGGGCGACGTGCTCGGGGACGTGAACGGCCGTCGCGGGCGGGTGCTCAGCAGCGAGCCCGATGAGCAGGGGGAGCAGGTCATCGTGGCGCTCGTCCCGACCAGCGAGCTCGTCCGCTACGCGGTGGAGCTGCGGGCGCTGAGCGGCGGCCAGGGGCGCTTCGAGGCGACCCACGACCACTACGAGCCGGTGCCCCCCCATCTCGTCGACAAGCTGCCGAAGCCACGCGCCGCGAGCACCTGAGCGCGCGTCCGGCGGGATTCGCCGCGCCAGCGAGGCCGGGACCACCGCATGCTTTTCGCGTGACATGTGCAACGGAGCCCTGGCGCCGGGGGGTCCTCGGCGCTACCGTGCCGCGCGAGGCTCGGCGAACGTGCGCCACGTCTGTGACCGGTGCGCGCGAGGGAGAAGAGGAGGACGGCGATGGAGATCGACCAGTACGAGGACGGGGTCCCCTCCTGGGTCGACGTCAGCAGCCCCGACCCGTCCGGCGCTGCTACCTTCTACTCCGCCCTCCTCGGCTGGGAGTCGGAAGAGGGCCCGCCCGAGGCCGGCGGCTACCGGGTCTGCACGCTGCGGGGCAGGACGGTCGCGGGCATCGGCCCGCAGATGAGCCCGGGACCTCCTGCGTGGACGACCTACGTCAGCGACTCAGACGCCGAAGCCGTCGTCGCGCGGGCCCTCGTGCACCTCGGCCGGGTCCTGGTCGAGCCGATGGACGTGATGGAGGCCGGGCGGATGGCCTTGCTCGCCGATCCCGTTGGCGCCGTGACCGGCGTCTGGCAGCCCGGCCAGCACAAGGGCGCCGGCATCGTGAACGAGCCCGGCGCCTGGTGCTGGAGCGAGCTCGTGACGACCGACCTCGCGAAATCGGAAGTCTTCTATCCTGCGGTCTTCGGCTGGCAGGCGCTGTCCCACCCGCCTGAGGAGACCGGCGGCATACCGGGCGGCTACACGGAGTGGCAGGTCGGCGGCCGCTCGGTGGCCGGAATGATGCAGAAACCGCCCGGTATGCCCGCCGAGGTCCCGCCGCACTGGGGCGTGTACTTCGCCGTCGCTGACGCGGACGAGGCCCTGGCTCGCATCGGCGAGCTCGGAGGGCGAGGGCTGACGCCCCCGATGGACATCAGCCAGGGTCGGTTCGTCGCGGCGGTCGACCCCTTCGGCGCGATGTTCAGCGTGATCGCGCTGGCCGGTTGATCGGGCGACCGAGCGCGCCGCACAACGAGGTCCGCACCGCCCTCGAGCGCGCTGAACCGGGCGCGCCTCTCGTGCTCGGGGAACGACGACGGCCCGCACATGACAATCGTGTGGGTCGGCTTGGACGCCGACGAGCTGTTGCCGTCCACAGGGGAGTCCGGCAGCGCTCCGCGACATCCGCCGGGACCCGCGCGCAGGCCCGTCGACGCTGTCGCGGGGCGCGCGTCACCGACGCGGAGCGCCGGAACCGCTCGGTCCGCTGGCGGGGACGGGCATCGGCCCCGACGTGAGGTCCTCCCGATGCCCGATCGCCCGGCGGGCACGTGAACGTGCGTCGTCGTCGATAGGGTCGGGGGAGTCGGGCCCTCGGTGTCACGCCGCTGAGGGCGGGCCGGGCGGGCGTGCCAGGCCGACCGTGCGCGCGAGGGCGGGACGAACGGGAGGAGCGTGATGGCGGACGAGGCGCGGGGCCGGGTACGAGTCGAGCTGAGCCCGAAGCGGGTGCGCGCCTACCTCGGCGGTGAGCTCGTGCTGGACACGCTCGCGCCGAGGCTCGTCTGGGAAGTGCCCTACTTCCCCTCGTACTACGTCCCCCTGGAGGACGTCCATGCCCGCCTCGTGCCGGTGGAGAAGCGGTCCCACTCCCCGAGCCGTGGCGATGCGGAGTACTTCGACGTCCACGCCGGCGGTCAGGTCGCGTCCGGGGCCGCCTACGCCTGCACGTCGTCGCCGATCGAGGAGCTGCGCGGGCTCGTCCGCTTCGAGTGGGACGCGCTCGAGGAGTGGCTCGAGGAGGACGAGCCCGTCTACGTCCACGCCCACGACCCCCACACCCGCATCGACATCCTCGCGAGCTCGCGCCGGGTGCAGGTGTCGGTCGACAGTGTCGAGGTGGCGGACTCCGACCAGCCGCGGATCCTGTTCGAGACAGGCCTGCCGCCCCGCTACTACCCGCCGATCAGCCAGGTGCGCACCGAGCTGCTCCGCCCGTCCGATACGGTCAGCCGCTGCCCCTACAAGGGGACCGCCTCGTACTGGTCGATCGAGATCGACGGTCGTCGCTACGAGGACTACGTCTGGACCTACCGCGCCCCGTTCGCCGAGTCCGCGAAGATCGCCGGCCTGGTCTGCTTCTACAACGAGAAGGTGGACATCACCCTCGGCGGCGTCCCGATCGACCGGCCGCGCACGCACTTCTCGTAGCGCGCCCCGGGCGCCGGCCGTCCGGCAGCTCCCCCGCCGGTGGCCCCGCCGCCGGGAGCTCAGCGCGCGACGTGGCGTTCGGGTGGCCCGGAGTAGGCGCTCAGCGGGCGGATGAGGGCGTTCGCCTCCAGCTGCTCCATGACGTGGGCCGTCCAGCCGGTGATGCGGCTCATCACGAAGATCGGGGTGAAGGTCGGGATATCGAAGCCCATCAGGTGGTACGCGGGCCCGGTCGGGAAGTCGAGGTTCGGGTGGATGCCTTTCTCCTGGAGCATCGCCTGCTCGAGGTTGTCGTAGAGCGCGAGCAGCCGGTCGGCGCGCTTTGCCCGAGCCAGCTCCTCCAGGGACTGGCGCATCGTCGGCACGCGGCTGTCGCCGTGCTTGTAGACGCGGTGGCCGAAGCCCATGATCCTGCGCTTGGCGGCGAGCGCCTCATGGAGCCAGTCGGCGGCGGCTTGCGGGTCGTCGATCTCCCGGAGCATCGCCATGACCGCCTCGTTGGCGCCGCCGTGCAGCGGACCCTTCAGCGCGCCGATCGCGCCGGTCACCGCCGAGTAGATGTCGGACAGCGTCGAGGTGATCGACCCGCGCCGTGAAGGTGGAGGCGTTGAAGCTGTGCTCGGCGTAGAGGACCAGCGAGATCTCGAACGAGCGGACCACCACGGGCTCGGGCACGGCGCCGAAGCAGCAGTGGAAGAAGTTCTCGGCGAAGGACAGATCCGGGTCCGGGGCGATGGGCGGCTCGCCGCGCCGGCGCCGCTGCTCGAAGGCGACGATCGTCGGGAGCTTCGCCATCATGTCGATCGACTTGCGGAGGTTCGCGGCGCGCGAGGCGTCGTCCTCGTCGGGGTCCGAGGCCCCGAGGAAGCTCACCGCGGTGCGCAGCACGTCCATCGGGTGGCAGGTCGTCGGGAGCGCGCCGAGCAGGTCGAGGAGCGCCGGCGGCACCGGGCGCAGCGACCGCTCGGCCCTGACGAAGCGCTCGAGCTCGGCCTTCGAGGGCAGCTCGCCGTGCCAGATGAGGTAGGCGACCTCCTCGAAGCTGCACGACGCCGCGAGCTCCTGGACCGGGTAGCCGCGGTACAAGAGCGAGTTCGTCTCCTCGTTGACCATCGAGATCGCGGTCGAGTCGGCGACGACGCCGACGAGCCCCCGTTTGGTTTCGGATCCGGCTCCAGCCACCTCAGTCGCCTCCAGGGTCGAGCGAGAAGTTGTAGACGTTGTCGTCGAAGGCCCCGTAGGCCTCGTAGTCGATCAGCTCGTACAGCCGGGCGCGGGTCTGCATCTCGTCGACGGCGCGCTGCTGGGTGCCCTCCTCCACGATGGCCCGAAGCCCGCGCTCGGCGGCGCCCATCGCGAGGCGCAGCAGCGTCACGGGGTAGATGACGAGGTTGACCCCGAGAGATTGGAGCGTGGCGGCGTCGAGCAGCTTGGTCTTGCCGAACTCCGTCATGTTCGCCAGGATCGGCACGTCGATCGCCCCGCGGAACGCCTCGAACTCCGACTCGTCGGCGAGTGCCTCGGGGAAGACGACGTCGGCGCCCGCGTCGACGTAGGCCTTCGCCCGGGCGATGGCACCCTCTAGGCCCTCGCTCGCTCTCGCGTCCGTCCGGGCGCACACGACGAAGGAGGGATCGCGCCGTGCGGAGACCGCGGCGGCGAGCCGCCGGAGCATCTCGGGGACCTCGACGATCACCTTGTGGTCCAGGTGGCCGCAGCGCTTCGGGTTCACCTGGTCCTCGAGATGGCAGCCCGCGAGGCCGAGCTCCTCCAGCAGCTGCACCGTCCGGGCGACGTTCATCGGCTCGCCGAAGCCCGTGTCGGCGTCGACGAGCGTCGGCAGGTTCGTCACCCGTGCGATCTCGTGGCTCCGCTCGCCGACTTCGGTCTGGGTCGTGAGGCCGATGTCCGGCAGGCCGAGCGACGCCGACAGGACCGCCCCGGAGACGTAGACACCCTCGAAGCCGAGCTCCTCGATCAGGAGTGCCGACAGCGGGTTGAACGCTCCGGGGAAGCGGAGCAGTCGACCCGATTCCAGCCCGGAGCGAAGCGCGGCCCGCCGCTCCGTCGCCGGCGTGGTGGCGTGCAGCATCAGTCAACTTCTCCGGCCGCCGACGATGCGCAGCGTCGTCGCAGCGGCACGGGGACCCCCGTCAACACAGCGGCTTGGATTTGCACGCCACTGTCCGTCGGCACGAGGTGCCGCATCAGAACAGCCCTCCGGCGGTCGGGGTCTCGAGCCCGGGGACGGTCACCGTGCACAGGGCGAGCTCGGCGGACGAGCATGCGTCGAGACGGCTGACCAGCTCCAAGAAGCGCTCCTGCTCGGGAAGGGGGACGACGCCGTCGGCGAGGGCCCGGAACTTGCGCACGTAGTCGTGCCGGCCGAAGGGCCGCGCGCCGAGCGGATGGGCGTCGGCCACGGCGAGCTCGTCCTCGACGACCGAGCCGTCCTCCATCTCGACGACCACCCGGCCACCGAAGGCCTTCTCGGCTGGGTCGTCCGAGTGGTACCTCCGGGTCCATTCGGGGTCCTCGACCGTCCGGATCTTGTGCCAGAGCGCGACGGTCTCGGGCCGCCCCGCCCGGTCCGGCGCGTAGGAGGACGTGTGATGCCACGTCCCGTCCTCCAGGGCGACCGCGAAGACGTACATGATCGAATGGTCGAGGGTCTCGCGCGAGGCGCGGGGGTCGAGCTTTTGCGGGTCGTTCGCGCCCGAGCCGATGACCATGTGGGTGTGGTGGCTCGTGTGGATCGTCACCGAGCGGACCCGTGCGAGGTCGCCGAGCCGCGGCCTCAGGCGCCGTGCCAGGTCGATCAGCGCCTGGGCCTGGTACTCCGCCGAGTGCTCCTTCGTGTAGGTGTCGAGGATCGCCCGCTTCTGCTCACCCTTGTCGGGAAGCGGCACGCGGTAGTGCGCGTCCCTTCCGTCGAGCATCCAGGCGATCACCCCGTCCTCGCCCTCGTAGATCGGAGACGGCGCCGTCTCGCCGCGCATCGCCCGGTCCACGGCTTCCACCGCCATCTTCGAGGCGAAGGCCGGTGCGTACGCCTTCCAGCTGGAGATCTCGCCCTTGCGTGACTGCCGGGTCGCCGTGGTGACGTGGAGCGCCTGTTGGATGGCCTGGTAGACGACGTCGGTGTCCAGGTCGAGCAGGGTGCCGAGGCCGGCGGCGACCGAAGGGCCGAGATGCGCGACGTGGTCGATCTTGTGAGCGTGGAGCGAGATCGCCCGGGCGAGGTCGACCTGGACCTCGTAGGCGGTCGCGATCGCCCTGACGAGGTCGCGTCCCGAGCGGCCACAGTGTTGGGCCACCGCGAGCAGCGGCGGGATGTTGTCGCCGGGATGGGAGTACTCGGCGGCGAGGAAGGTGTCGTGGAAGTCGAGCTCACGGACGGCGACGCCGTTCGCCCACGCCGCCCACTCCGGCGAGACGCGCAGCTCGGGGGACAGGCCGAGCACGGTCGCTCCGGGGGTGTAGGGGTGCCGGAGTGCCTGGGCACGCGCGGTCACGACCGGGTGACGCGAGAGCGCCGCGACCGCGACCGCCACGTCGTCGATGACCCGGTTCATGACCATCTCGGTGACGTCCTCGCCGATGTCGACGGGGTCTGTGGCCACCTCGGCGAGCTTCCAGGCGAGTTGCTCCGCGGGTGGGAGACGGTCGGCGCTCGGGTGGACGCGGACCTCGTGCTCGATCACGGCCGGTCCCGGTCAGCGCGGCGGTGCATGGCGGCACTGGTGGTCGCCGCAGCGTTCGTCGCCGCACCGTGCGCCGGGGTCACGTCGAGCATCCTTGCACGCCCGCCGCCGGCGGAGCCCTACCCGCCAGTCGGGTCGCCCGGCCGGCGTCACCCCGCCTCGGATCGGCGAATCCCGTCGCTCGCTGTTCCCGTTGAAATCCTATGAGTTCGTCCGCCGGGTGATCGCGGACTGGTCGCCGGAGGACGTCCACGAGGGCGACATGTTCTTCACGAACGATCCCTGGTGGGGGGCGCTCCACGCCAACGACGGGATCCTCGCCTCGCCCATCTTCTGGGAGGGCCGGCTCATCGCCTGGTCGACGATCGTGATGCACGACAACGACGTCGGCAGCTCGGTCCCGGGGAGCTGGGTGACGGGCGCAGCGCGAGCGCTTCGCCGAGGCCCCGCTGCTCCCCGGGGTGAAGATCGCGGAGCGCTTCGAGGTCCGCCGGGACATCGAGCGCCTCTACCTGCGCAACAGCCGCACCGCCGAGCTGAACGCGTTGAACATGCGGGCTCGCGTCGCGGCGCTGAAGGGCACGCACCAGCGGGTCCACGAGCTCATCGCCCAGTACGGCCTCGACGCGTTCCTCGCCGCCGAGGAGGGGATCCTCGACAACGTCGAGCGGGTGCTGCGGCGCAGGCTCTCGGAGATCCCCGACGGCGAGTGGTTCGCCAAGGGCTACCTCGACCACGACGGCACCGCGAACGTCATCTACGAGATCTGCTGCCGCGTCACCAAGCGCGGCGACGGGCTCGTCTTCGACGTGGCCGGCACATCATCGCAGGCACCGGGACCGATCAACTCCGCCGCGGCCGGCGCTGCACGCCGCCGTGCTCGGCGTGGTGCTCAGCTTCCTCTGCTACGACCTGCCCTGGTCGATCGGCGGCGTGCGCCGCGTGACCGAGATCGTCTCCGCACCGGGGACGCTGCACGACGCGGTGAGCCCGACGGCGACGTCGATGGCGTCGATCATGGCAACGCTGTCCACCCAGGACGTCGTCGCGGGCGTGGTGGCCGCGATGCTGCTCACGTCGGAGCGCTACCGCTCGGAAGCGCAGGCCACGTGGTCGCCAGGCGTCTGTACCGGCTCGTTCGCCGGCGTGAACGGGGACGAGGAGTACTCGGTCACGCCGATCGGGAACAGCTTCGGCGGCGGCGGGGCGCGCACCTTCACCGACGGCACCGACACCGGCGGGGTGCTCCACTCGAGAAGCCCGCACGGGCGGCGGTGTCGAGCTCCCAGGCGATCCCCGGCGCGAACCGCGCCACCGCGTACTGGTGGAGGACCGCCAGGTTGCACAGCCGCGCCGCCAGCGCCGTGGGCATCTCCGCGTCGACCGACAGCGCATAGCGCTTCACGACCTCGGGCCAGTGCTCGGCCCAGAGGGCGAAGGTCGTGAGGGGGTAGCCGGTGACGCCGCGCTCTCGGAGGCGCCCGAGGAGCGCGCCGATCTCGCCGGGCGTCGTGCGGGACGGCTCGAGCAGGTCGAGCATCGGGTAGTGCGTCATCGCAGGAGAGCATGCCGGGCGCTCAGGAGAGCGCCGCGGTCCCGACGTTGGTCGCGAGCGTCCCACCGTCGACGACGATGTGGGTCCCCGTCACGAAGGAGGCATCGTCCGAGGCGAGGAAGAGGCAGACCGAGGCGACCTCTTCCGGCTCGGCGGCGCGGCGCAGCGGGAGGGGCGCCGTCGCGAACGTGTACGCCTCCGCCGGCGAGATGCCGAGCTGGGCGGCGAAGTCGTCCGTCGCCTGCTGCACCATCGGCGTGTGGACCCATCCGGGGCAGACCACGTTCACCCGCACGCCGCTCGGCCCGTAGTCGATCGCGAGCGACCGGGCGAGCCCGAGCAATCCCGACTTCGCCGTGACGTAGCCGGCGAGGTGCGGGCCGGCGGTGAAGGCGCCGAGCGAGGCCACCAGCACGACCGCTCCGCCGCGCTCCACGAGGGCCGGCAGCGCCGCGCGCACCGTCACGACCGACGTCTGCAGGTTCGCACGGAGGCAGCGGTCCCACTCCTCGCCGCCGAGCTCGCCGCCGCCGACGTCGGCGCCGGCGCACGCGACGAGCACGTCGAGGCCTCCGAGGTCACGGGCGGCGCCGCCGGCGACGGCGCCGCCGCCGATCTCGCCGGCCAGCGCCGCCGCCCGCTCACCCTGGAGGTCGAACAGGAGCACCTGCGCGCCCTCGGCAGCGAGCGCTCGGGCCGTCGCCGCGCCCATCCCGCTCGCGGCACCGGTGACCAGCGCGACCTTCCCCCCGAATCGCATGGCGCAGTGTAGAGCGAGAATCCAATTAGTATCCAATGCGCGGCGCTTCGGGCTCGCGAGGCCGGGAACCGAGCTCCGCGCCAGCGTGGCGGCTGTCGTGCGCGGCCACTGCCTGTTTCGTGCCGGGGTGCCTGCTACCGGGCGCCATAATGTCGAGCGCAGGGCGGGCGCGGCCGGCGACGTCCCGCGCGGCCTCGACGGGTGCCGGCCCGAGCCGCCTGTCCCGAGGGCCGCGTGGCGCGCGAGACCCGCGGGAGCGCCATCCGCGGTCGGCGAAGAAGGCCAGAATACCCTGCAGTTTCATTCCGAGGTGTGGAAGGATGTTCGCGTGTCTGACGAAAGACCAAACGGCCAGACGAAGCAGGAGCGTGTGTACAGCGCGATCCGCGAGCGCATCCTCACCGGCGCGTACAGCCCGGGGTACCGCGTGGTCATCGACGCGCTCGCGAGCGAGTTCCACGTTTCCGCATTGCCCGTGCGCGAAGCCATCCGGCGCCTCGAGGCAGAGGGCCTCGTCGTCTACCGGCCGAACGCCGGCGCCCAGGTCGCGCCCGTGGACGCCGGACTGTTCGAGGAGCAGACGACCGTGCTCGCCGTGCTCGAGGGGTACGCCACCGCGCTCGCCGCACCGTTCATCGGCGAGGCCGAGCTCGAGCGCCTGACAGAGATCAACGAGAGCATGGTCGCGGCGATGGAGCACCTGGACGCGCTCGAGTTCGGCCGGCTGAACCAGGAGTTCCACACCCTCATCCACGATCGCTGCCCGAACACGGCGCTCGTCCAGATGCTGCGCGACGTGACGCGCCGCCTCGACGCCATCCGCCGGACCGTGTTCGTCCACATCCCCTACCGGGGGACGGCGTTGGTGGCCGAGCACCGCGACCTGATCGAGCTG
Source organism: uncultured Actinomycetota bacterium (assembly GCA_963765505.1). Taxonomy (GTDB): domain Bacteria; phylum Actinomycetota; class Acidimicrobiia; order Acidimicrobiales; family Bog-793; genus DATKQY01. The sequence continues at coordinate 279,495 of CAVXWO010000006.1, read as the reverse complement.
CTGAAGTCGGGCGCGTCCTCCGCCAAGGTCGAGAGCGCGGCTCGGGAGCACAAGCTCAACACGCTGCGGAGCTTCAAGGAGTGGCGCTCGGAGCACCAGCAGCCCCAGCCACCGGCGCGCCGCCGCCAGCATGAGCCCGTGGCGAGCACCGGCGGCAGCCGCCGCCGCTGACCGTCCTCGCCGTTCCCCCCGGGCCGGACCTTCGCCCGCGACCGGCGCGCGGCGGAACTGTGCGCCGAGGGGGCCGGAAGGTATCCTCGGCGCTCGATGGCACGCCTCCACGTCCTCTCGCTGCACGCGCCCACCCGCCTGGCCCAGGCGGCCTCGACGGGGGTGGTCGTCTGATGGCGGCCACCCTGCTCGACGGCGAGGCGCTCGCGGCCCGCATCCGCACCGAGTTGAGCGAGGAGGTCGCCGCCCTGAGGCAGCGGGGCGTCACCCCCGGCCTCGGCACGATCCTCGTCGGCGAGGACGTCCCGAGCGCCCGCTACGTCGCGATGAAGCACGAGGACTGCGCCCAGGTGGGCATCGAGTCCTTCCACGAGCACCTCCCGGCGGACGTGTCCCAGTCCGATCTCGAGGCGGTGGTGGCGAGGTTCAACGCCGACCCGGCGATCGACGCCTACCTCGTCCAGCTGCCCCTGCCGCGCCACCTCGACGAGGAGCGCGTGTTGCTCGCCGTCGATCCCGGCAAGGACGTGGACGGCCTGCATCCCGTGAACCTCGGCCGGCTCGTGATGGGGGCCCCGGGCCCCCTCCCGTGCACGCCCGCGGGGATCGTCGAGCTGCTGGCCGCGTACGGCGTCCAGGTCGAGGGCCGGCACGCCGTCGTGATCGGGCGCGGCCTCACGATCGGCCGCCCCCTCGCGCTGCTGCTGGCGCTGCGCCGGCCCCACTGCAACGCGGCGGTGACCGTCGTGCACACGGGCGTCGGCGACCTGGCCAGCTACGTGCGCCAGGGCGATGTGGTCGTCGCCGCGGCCGGTGCCGCCGGTCTGGTGACCGCCGACATGATCAAGCCCGGCGCGGCCGTGGTCGGCGCCGGCGTCTCCTGGGAGGGCCGGAAGCTGCTCTCCGACGTCGACGACTCCGTCGCCGAGGTGGCCGGCTACATCACGCCGCGCATCGGTGGCGTCGGCCCGATGACGAGGGCGATGCTCCTCAAGAACGCGGTCGCCGCGGCCGCGCGCAGAGCGGGCGCGCCCACCAGCTGACCTGGGCCCGGTCGCCGGCGAGCGGCTGCGCCCGCCCGCTCATTCGGCGGAGAGCACGCGGAGCGCCTCGACCGCCACCTGGGCGAGGAGGCGCTGGCGGGGGTCGGCCAGGCCGAGCCCCGTGATCGCCTCGATGCGCCGGATGCGGTAGTTGACGGTGTTCACGTGCAGGTGCATCTCGGCGGCGGTCCGGCGCAGGTTCTCGTTGGCGTGCAGGTACGTCGCGAGGGTGAGCGCGAGCGAGGAGCGGTGCTCGCGGTCGTAGGCGAGGAGCCGGCCGAGGACGTCGTGGGCGAAGGTCCGCAGCTCGTCCTGGGGGACGTGCAGCAGGAGCCGGTGGATCCCGAGGTCGTCGTAGGTGGTGACGCGGCCGGCGACGCCCATGCGCAGTGCCACCGAGAGCGCCCGCTGTGCCTGCTCGGCCGCCGCGCCAAGCCCGCTCGGGTCCGGCACCCGGGAGCTCGCGCCGATGGCGAATGCCTGGCCGGGGAAGCGCCGGCCGAGGAACGTCGCGAGCTCCTCGCCGATCCTGGCCAAGGTGCTCGGCGTACCGGGCTGGTGCTCGCGCTCGGCGGGGTCGAGCGAGGCCACCAGCACCGCCACGTGGTCGGAGCGGGGGACGGCGACGGTACCCGGGACGCGGTCGTCGAGGGAGCGGGCGAGCGCGGCGAGCGGCGGCTGCTCCGCGGTCGCCTCGCGGCCCTCGGCGCCGCCGCCGGACGCGGGGGCGACGGCGATCACCCAGTACGGAGCGTCGGGCACGAGGCCGGCGAGCACGGCGAGCTCGGCCGCCTTCGGCCGCGACGGGCGCCCGAGCAGGAGGCCCTCCACCAGCTCGCGCTTGTAGCGCGCCCGCAGCTCGGAGTCGCGGTGCGCCTGCAGCAGGGCCAGGGCGTAGATCGAGGCGGCGTGCTGCACGTTGAGCAGGTCGAGCTCCTCGCCGACAGCCCCGTGATCGCTCGTCACGGCCAGGAAGCCGAGGACGTCGTCGCCGGCCGCGATCGGCGCGAGGACGTACTCCCCGGCGAACGGCGAACCCGGCAGGCTCGGCAGGCGCAGCGGGAGGCGCTTCACGGCGGCGGTCTCGAACACCTCGCGAAGGCGCGGGTCGTCGAGCTCCCAGGCGAGGAAGCCCGCGCCTCCCGCCCCGTCGGTGCCCGCCGGCCCGGCGTCGCCGGCCGCGACCGCGTCGGCCATCTCGACCGGCGACCCCGTCCCGGCCCGGGCGAGGTCGCCGAACCCGGCGGAGGCGAGGGGCTCGAGCACCGGGTCGAACACGACGACGCCCTGGCCGAGCGAAGCGGCGAGCGCTTCGGTGACCTCGCCGACGCCGGCACCGGCGAGCGCCATCGCGGTCAGGCGGTCGAACAGGGCGATCGCCTGGCGCAGGTGCTGGTTCTGCTTCCAGAGCGCGGAGGTGGCGTCGCCGCGCCGGCCGGAGCCGGCTACGGCGCGCGCTGCGGTGCGCGGCCAGCCGAGCGCGCCGGGCTCGTGCAGCTCGGCCGTCTCGTCGGTCTCCATGCGCCGTCCCCCGTGCCACCGGGCCGCAACCCGGATGTAGGACAGAAGTGTACGCGCCGCACCTGTGCGTTCGGCACAAACGACCGTCGCTGCGGCGGGTCCGGCTCCGGGCGGCCCGGCGGGCGCGGGGCGCCGTGGCCGGCGGGGTGCCCGGGAGGGTGCTGGTACCATCCGCGGCGGGAGGGTGGCGCATGGCAGACGCCGACGCAGCCGGCAGGGAGCTCGAGCTCCGGCGGCGCCTTGAGCGAGAGGTGCTCGTCTGCGACGGGGCGATGGGCACGATGCTCACCGCTGCCGGCGCGTCCCTCGACCGCTGCCTGCCGGAGCTGAGCCTGTCCCGGCCCGACCTGGTCCGGGCGATCCACCGTGCCTACGTCTCGGCCGGCGCCGACATCATCGAGACGAACACCTTCCTCGCCAACCGGCTGGCGCTGCGGCGCTACGGCCTGGAGCACCAGGTCGAGCGGGTGAACGCCACCAGCGTCGAGCTCGCGAGGGAGGTATGCGCCGAGAAGGGCTCGGCGGTGCTCGTCGGCGGCTCGATCGGGCCCGCCGTCTCGCCCCGGCGCGCCTCGTCGGTTCCCGGGGCAGAGGCCGTCAAGGCCCTGACGGAGCAGGTGGAGGCGCTGGACCGGGCCGGCGTCGACCTGCTGGTCTTCGAGACGTTCGGCGACCTCGCCGCCCTGGTCCAGGCGGTTCGCGCCACGAAGGAGGTCTCGGGGCGCCCGGTGATCGCGCACGTCACGTTCCTGGAGGACGGCCGGACGATCGCCGGCGACCCGCCCGAAGCCGTCGCCGCGGCCCTGGAGGAGCTAGGGGTCGTGGCGCTCGGGGCCAACTGCACGCTCGGGCCCCGCGGGCTGCGCTCCGTGGTCGACCAGCTCGCCCGCTCGACGACCGTTCCGCTCAGCGTGCAGCCGAACGCCGGCCCGCCGACCTTTGTGAACGGGCGCTTCCAGTACGAGCGGAACGAGGAGTACTTCGCCCGCGCGGCACGCCGCTTCGTCGAGCTCGGGGCGTCCATCGTCGGGGGCTGCTGCGGGACGACGCCGCGCCACATCGAGGCCGTCGCCGCCGCGGTCCGCGGGATCTCGCCCGGCCCCCGCGAGGCCGAGCAGCGGCCGACGCTCCTCGGCGGCGCGTCGGTGCGGCCGGTCGCGCCGCAGTCCGGCCAGTTCCGGACGAAGCTGCTCGGCGGGGAGTTCGTCGTCGGCTGCGAGCTGCGGCTGCCGGAGGGCTCCGACCCCGACGCCGCCGTCGCCGAGGTCGAGCTGGTCCGCGAGGCGGGCGCCAACACCGTCCTCATCGCCTCCACGGCGAGCGCCCGCGTCCACATCAGCCCGGTGACCTTCGGGCTGCTGGTCCGGGAGCGGCTCGGGATGGACGCCATCCTGACGGCAACCACCTGGGACAAGAGCATGCTCGGCCTGCAGGCTGACCTGCTCGGTGCGCACGCCTTCGGGCTGCAGACGGTGCTGTGCAGGACCGGGACGCCACCGCCCGAGGGCGACTACCCGAACCTGAGCGGGGTCTTCGACGTCACCTCGATCGACCTGATCGAGATGCTCCAGTCCCTGAACGAGGCGCGGGACCACACCGGGACGCGGATCCGCCGGGCGACGTCGTTCCTGATCGGGGCAGCGCGTCAACCCCGTCGCGGTCGACCTCGACGAGGCCGTCGCACGGGGCGCGCCGGAAGATCGCGGCAGGCGCCCACTTCCTCGTCACCGAACCGGTGTTCGACCTTTCCGACCTCCGACGCTTCACCGACGCGCTCGGTGAGCCGTCGGTGCCGGTCCTGCTCGGGGTGATGGCGCTCCGGGACTACGAGCACGCCGAGTACCTGAACTACGAGGTGCCCGGCGTGCGCGTCCCCGACGAGCTGCTGGGGCGCCTGCGCCGCGACAGTGGGCCGGGGGTCGGGCTGCAGATCGCGTCCGAGCTGGTGTGGGCGGCGTCGGGACTCGTCCAGGGCGTCGTCGTCATGCCGGCGTCAGGCACCGCACGCGACGGCGCCGAGCTGCTCGGCGCCGTGCTCGGTCTCGCCGGCGCGTGGCCGCCGAGGCCTCCGGCCGGTGCGCCCGCTCCGGGCGCGCCCGGCTCGACGGGGGCGCCCGAGACACGCTGAGCCCGCAGCGCCGAGCGCCACCCGCGCCGCCCGGGTGCACCGCAGTCGAATTGTGCGCGGCATACAAATCGCTGGGCGCGAAGATTGGCTGCGCGCGGTGATGACACGGGGCTCCTCGACAGTCGAGACTGTGCCGGGGTTCCACCCTGGGCTCGACGCGCGAGCCTGGACTGGCGACGAGGACCTGGAGGGTCGATGACCGACACACGCTCTGGACGGCTGCTGCTCACGAGCGAAAGCGTCACTGAGGGGCACCCGGACAAGATCTGCGACCAGATCTCGGACGCGATCCTCGATGCCTGCCTCACGAGGACGCCGAAGGCCCGGGTCGCCTGCGAGACGGCGATCAAGAGCGACGAGCATCGACACTGGGTGGCCGTGTTCGGCGAGACGACGCCGCGCCTCCAGATCGCGGAGGTCGAGGGGATCGTCCGCCAGACGCTGCGCGACATCGGCTACACCGACGTCGCCTTCGGGACCTCCTGCGACGCGGTCGAGATCGAGGTGCTCCTCTCCGGGCAGTCGGTCGACATCGCCCAGGGCGTCGACCAGGCCCTGGAGGCACGCGAGGGGGACCTCGAGGACGACCTCGACACCGGCGCCGGCGACCAGGGGATGATGTTCGGCTTCGCCTGTGACGAGACCGAAGAGGCGATGCCGATGCCGATCGTGCTCGCCCACCGGCTCACCCGCCGCCTGAGCGAGCTCCGCAAGGCGGGCACGCTGGCGTGGCTGCGTCCCGACGGCAAGAGCCAGGTGAGCGTCGAGTACCAGAACGGCACCCCGGTGCGCATCGGCGCCATCGTCGTCTCTACCCAGCACGCGCCGGAGATCGAAGCCAAGGAGCTGACGGACGCGGTGATCGAGCAGGTCATCCGGCCGGTGGTCTCGGCGAACCTGCTCGACGATGCGACGAAGTACTTCGTGAACCCGACCGGCCGCTTCGTGATCGGCGGTCCCTACGGCGACGCCGGTCTGACCGGCCGCAAGATCATCGTCGACACCTACGGCGGTCTCGCCCGCCACGGCGGCGGTGCGTTCAGCGGCAAGGACCCGACAAAGGTGGACCGCTCCGGCGCCTACGCGGCGCGGTGGGTGGCCAAGAACGTCGTCGCCGCCGGGCTGGCGCGCCGCTGCGAGGTCCAGATCGCCTACGCGATCGGTGTCGCCCGCCCGGTCAGCATCGCCGTCGAGACCTTCGGGACCGAGACGGTCGACCCCGAGCGCATCGCGGCGGCCATCGGCGAGGTGTTCGACCTGCGCCCGGCGGCGATCATCGCCAACCTCGGGCTGCGCAGGCCGATGTACCAGCAGACGGCGGCCTACGGCCACTTCGGCCGCACCGACCTCGACCTGCCCTGGGAGAGCACCTCGCGCTCGGCGGACCTCCGCAGCGCCGCGGGCGCTTGAGCGCAGCATCCGGAAGCGAAGGAACGGCGGGACGATGGTCGACGGCGGGACGAGGGTAGCCAGCCAGCCCCTCGCCGGCGAGGGTCCCCCCGTTCCGTTCGCGCCGCGTGTCTCCGTCCGCGCCGCGTACGGCAGCCACCGCATCGTCCAGCGGAACCGCTTCTGGCAGGCCGTCGCGAAGGCGACGGAATCGGTCGGACCCGTCTACCGCGGGTTCACCGGCGCCGAGGAGCGCGCCAAGCGGCGGCTCTTCGGCTGCCGCATGTGCGGCCAGTGTGCGCTCCCCGTCACGGGCTACGCCTGCCCGATGACCTGTCCGAAGCAACTGCGCAACGGGCCGTGCGGCGGCGTGCAGCCCGACGGCGGGTGCGAGGTCTACCCCGATCGGCGCTGCGTGTGGGTCATGGCCTACGAGCGGGCCGAGCAGGGCGGGCACGGCGACGACCTCTCGCTCCTCCAGCGTCCGCTCGACCAGCGGCGCTTCGGCGAGAGCTCGTGGGTGAACTACTGGAGCGGGCGCGACGAGATGCTGGCGGCGCGGCCCTCCGCCGGCGAGCCGGTGGACATCCGCGTCGGGCCGGCGCGCGGGCCGTACGTGAGCGCCCCGCAGGCGCCGGACCGGGGCCCGCAGGCGACGCCCGGAAAGATCGTGGGTCGTATCGACGCAGGGCTGCCTCCCCGCAGCCGGCTCGAGGCGACGATCCGCTCGGGCCGGTTCGCCGTGACCGCAGAGGTCGCGCCGCCGCTCGGCGCCGACGCCGAGCCGCTGCGCCAGAAGGTGCGCGCCCTCAAGGGCTGGGTCGACGGGGTGAACCTGACGGACAACCCGAGCGCCTACGTCCGCATGTCGAGCTGGGCCGCCAGCACCATCGTCCTCTCCGAGGGGGTCGACCCGGTGTTCCAGCTGCAGTGCCGAGACCGCAACCGGATCGCGCTGCAGTCCGATCTGATCGGGGCCTCGGCGGTCGGCATCCCGAACGTGCTGCTCCTCACCGGCGACCACCTGCGCTTCGGTGACCATCCCGAGGCGAAGGGCGTGTTCGACCTTGACTCGGTCCAGCTCGTCTGGCTGGCGGCGACGCTTCGCGACCGCGGCACGCTGCTCTCCGGCCGGGCGTTGAAGCCTCCGCCGAACTGGCTGATCGGCGCCGTCGAGAACCCGTTCGCGCCGCCGCTCGGCTTCCGGGCGACGCGGCTGGCGAAGAAGGTGGCTGCGGGGGCCGACTTCGTGCAGACCCAGTTCGTCTTCGACCTCGCGACGTTCGAGTCCTGGATGGCACAGGTGGTCGACCTCGGCATCGCCGAGCGCTGCGCGGTGATCGCCGGCGTCGGGCCGATCCGCTCGCTGCGGGCGCTCGAGCACATGCGCAACGACGTCCCCGGCGTGGTCGTCACCGACGACGTGGCGAAGCGGATCTCCTCCCAGCCCGAGTCGCGGATGGAGGAGGAGGGCATCGACCTGTGTGCCGAGACGATCGCTCGGCTGCGCGAGGTTCCGGGCGTCGCCGGCGTGCACGTCATGGCGTACGCCTTCGAGCAGGCGATCCCGGAGATCCTCACGCGCGCCGGTCTCAAGGCCCGCGACGGGGGCGGGAACGCGAGCGGCGAGGGGGGTCAGTGATGGTGATCGACGTGCGGCTGCCCGGCGGCAGCGAGCGCGGCGTGCCCGAGAGCGTCGCGGCTGTCTCCGCGGTGATGCGGGCGGCGGCCGAAGGCCGGCTCGACCCGACCCGGACGAGGGTCGCCGGCGACTGGATCCAGTACCGGAACAACTTCCGCACGCCCGTGGCGGTGCGCCCGATCGTCGACCGGCGGGCGAACGTGCGACAGGAGCTGGCGGTCGACCTGCGCCGGGTCGACGCCGACGCGTTCGACGCGCAGCTCGCGGAGGAGCTCGCCCTGCGTGAGGAGCAGGACGACCCGTCCGTCTACCTGGAGCCGTGGGTGCCGCTGTCTCGCAGCTGCATCTGGCGCTTCAACGCCCTCTACTGGCAGGAGCTCGCCATCTGGGAGGAGGCCGCCGGGCGCGGCTACGCCCAGGCGCTGCCCGGCGGCGAGAGCGGCGGGACCAACGCGCAGGCCTCCCGGCGGGTCATCGAGGAGCTCTTCGCCATCTGGGACAACCTGGTCGCCCGCCACTCCCTGCCCGACCAGCTGACCGTGCTCGAGCTCGGCGTGGGCAACGGCGAGCAGGCCAAGGTCTGGCTCGACGAGTTCCAGCGGCTCGACAACGAGCGGGGCAGCGGCTACTACCGGCGCCTGCAGTACCTGATGGGCGACTACTCGACCCACGTGCTCTCGCGGGCGCGCGTCACGGTCGCCGACCACAAGTCGCGGGTGAGCACGCTGGTGCTGGATGCGGCGCGGCCGACCGACACGCTCCGCTTCCTCGAGTCGAAGATCTTCTTCGTCTTCGTCTCGAACGTCTACGACAACCTCCCGACCGACGAGGTCGTCGTGCTGGACGACAACTTCTACCAGGTGGAGACCCGTGCCTACCTGCCCGCCGCCGACGCGGCGCGCATCGCGAAGGGGCTCGGGGTCGAGCCGCGTCAGGTGGGCGAGCTCGCCTCGCGTCTGTTGCGGCTCGCGCCGGGGCTGCTCGCGGAGTCCTCGCCGGACATCTTCCCGAGCGAGGGCGCGGCGACGACCTTCTGGCAGGACGCCTGGGCGGCGCTGCGCCTGACGGAGCGGTACGTGCCGCTCGGGCCGCTCGACCTCTACGAGGTGTTCGAGGGCACGACCGGCGAGGTGTTCGCCCCGCTGGTCGACGGCCACGGCGACGTCCGCTTCCACGTGAGCAACGGGGCGCTGGCGAGCTTCGTCGACACCCTGCCCCTATTGCACCCGCTCGGCGCGCTGACCTGCCACGACCTGTTCGTCACGGACCTCACGCAGTACCGGTCGGGCTTCAAGGGCCCCGGCAAGTACGACGGGTCCGTCGTGAACTGGGTCAACGGGCCCGTGCTGAAGGCCATCGCCGCGAGGCGCGGCTTCCACGTCGAGTTCAGCCCGTTCGCCGAGCAGTCCCGCTCGCCGGTGCTGACGGCGACGGCGCGGGCGCGGGACTGAGCGCGGACCGGGAAGAGGGAGAAGAGCCAGCAGTGGTGAACCACGCACCAGGGCGTAGCGGCGGCGCGAAGGTCGCGTCCGATCCTCCGCTCCCGGCGCTGCTCCGGACGTCGGTCGTCGGGTCGTACTCCGTTCCGGACTGGCTCGGGCGCTTCAAGACCGACTACCACCGCGGCCGCCTGAGCGCGGCCGGCCTGAACGAGATCCTCGACGTCGCGATCAAGGCGGCGATCGTCGACCAGGCGCAGGCGGGCGTCGACATCGTCTCGGACGGCGAGCTCCGCCGGGACAACGACATGGACTACCTGATCGAGCGGATCCCGGGCATCGAGATCGTGGGCGGGCCGAAGCACCACTACTTCGACTACTACGAGTCCGTCGTGCGCGAGCGGCTCCCTGAGGGCGCCGCGGTCGACGCCAGCGACCTCGTCGCGGACTTCCGCTTCGCCCGGGGCCTCACCGACCGGATCGTCACCGTCTCGCTCGCCGGGCCCTTCTCCCTCGCCAAGCGGATCCGCAACGAGGCCTACGCCAACGAGCGCGAGCTCGTGATGGCGCTCGCGCACGTGCTGCACTCGGCGTGCGTCGCGCTGGTGGACGCCGGCGTGACCCACGTCCAGATCGACGAGCCGTTCCTCGCGGGCTACCCGGAGGCGGCCGACTGCGCCGTGCAGGCGGTCAACGTCATGACCGAGGGCGTGCCCGCGCACTTCGCCCTCCACGTCTGCTACGGCAACCGCTACGCACGCCCGGCCTGGGAGGGTCACTACGACTTCCTGTTCCCGGCGGTGATCGACGCCCACGTCGACGAGCTGGTCCTGGAGTTCGCCCGCAAGGGGCTGGACGACCTGGAGCTGGCGCGCCGCTACCCGAGCAACTTCGAGATCGGCGTCGGCGTCGTGAACGTGAAGAGCAGGGAGGTCGAGCCCGTCGAGGTGATCGAGGCCCGGCTCCGCCAGGCCCTGCAGCTCGTGCCGGCGGAGCGCATCGTCGTCAACCCGGACTGCGGGCTGCGCCATCTCCCGACCGCGGTCGCGCGCGCGAAGCTCTCGGCCATGTGCGCGGCGGCGGCGAACGTGCGGGCGGAGATCCTCGGGACGAACGGGCGCGGCTCTCGCGGGCGCGCCCGGCGAGGCCGGGCCCGGGTGCGGCCGTGAACGTGGACGAGGCGGCGCTGCGTGCGGTGACCGAGCGCGCCTCGGCGGGCGGCCCGGCCGAGGCAGGCGCCTTCGACGTCGTCGGGATCGGCAACGCCATCGTGGACATGATCATCGAGGTCGGCCGCGACGTGATCGTCGAGCTCGGCCTCGAGCACGGCGCCATGACGCTCGTCGACGACGAGACCTCGGAGCGCATGACCGTCGCCGCCGGCTCCACCCGCGGCGTCTCGGGGGGCTCGGCGGCCAACACCGTCGTCGGCGTCGTCGCCCTCGGCGGGTCCGCCGGGTACATCGCGAGCGTCGCCGGCGATCCGGTGGGCGACGTGTTCGTCGACGACCTGCGGGCCGCGGGCGTGCACTTCGCGGCGCCGTCCCGCTCCGGCGACGGCCTCGGCACGGGCCGCTGCCTCGTGCTCGTCACGCCCGACGGCGAGCGGACGATGGGGACCTTCCTCGGTGCCTCGACGCTGCTCCAGCCGGGCCACCTCGACGCCGGGGTGCTCGGCAGGGCGAGGGTCGTCTACCTCGAGGGCTACCTCTCGGACGCGCCCGCCGGCTACGACGTGCTGCGCGAAGCGGCGTCGGCGGCCCGGGCGGCCGGCGCCGAGGTCGCCCTCACGATCTCCGACTCGTTCTGCGCTGAGCGCCACCGCGAGCTGTTCCTGGAGCTCGGGGAGCAGGCCGACATCATCTTCGCCAACGAGAGCGAGGTGAAGCTCCTGAGCGGGAGCGACGACCTCGACTCGGCGCTCGGTCTGCTGGGCGAGCTCGGCGGCGTGGGTGTCGTGACCCTCGGCGGGCAGGGCTCCGTGGTCGTCGTCGACGGCGAGCGGATCCCGGTGCCCGCGTGGCCCGTCCCGTCGGTCGTCGACACGACCGGGGCGGGCGACCTGTACGCCGCAGGCTTCCTCTTCGGCTGGACCCACGGCGCCGACCTCGAGGTCTGCGGTACGTTCGGGGCGTTGGCAGCGGGCGAGGTGATCGCGCACCTCGGGGCGCGTCCGGAGCGTTCGCTGAACGAGCTCGTGGTGGAGGTCGCGCTCCACGAGAAGCTCGTCCGCCCGCCGGGAGCCGCGGAGCGCCGCCGCGCCGGCACCGGGCGGGAGCCGCGATCGTGAGGGTGGCTCGGGCAGCTGGGAGCGCGAGCACGGGCGCGCGGCACCGAGCGCCCGAAGAACGCAGCGATCCCATGGGCAGGACGGTCAGGACAGTGGAGAGACGACAGGGCGCCGACGGCGCGATGGAGGAAGCAGATCGATGACGAACGACGCAGGCGTGCTCACGGCCGAGGACTACAAGGTCGCCGACCTGTCCCTGGCCGAGTTCGGCCGCAAGGAGATCGAGCTCGCCGAGCACGAGATGCCCGGCCTCATGGCGCTGCGCGCCGAGTTCGGCGACGAGCCAGCCGCTCGCGCGGCGCGCGCATCACCGGCTCGCTGCACATGACGATCCAGACCGCCGTGCTCATCGAGACGCTCGTCGCGCTCGGCGCCGAGGTGCGCTGGGCGTCGCTGCAACATCTTCTCGACCCAGGACCACGCCGCCGCGGCGGTCGTCGTCGGGCCGCACGGCACGCCCGAGCGCCCGCAGGGCGTGCCGGTCTTCGCCTGGAAGGGCGAGACGCTGGAGGAGTACTGGTGGTGCACCGAGCGGGCGCTCGCCTGGCCGGGCGGCGGTGGCCCCAACATGATCCTCGACGACGGCGGCGACGCCACCCTCCTCGTGCACAAGGGCGTCGAGTTCGAGCGGGCCGGCGACGGTGCCCGACGCCGACGACCGCCGACTCCGAGGAGTACGCGCGTCGTCCTCGACGCTGCTCCGGCGCTCGCTCGAGCGAGGACCCGCAGCGCTGGACGCGCGTCGCGGCCGGCGATCCAGCGGCGTCACCGAGGAGACCACCACCGGCGTCCACCGCCTCTACGAGATGCAGGAGCGACGGCGACGCTGCTCTTCCCGGCGATCAACGTCAACGACTCGGTCACCAAGTCGCAAGTTCGACAACATGTACGGCTGCCGCCACTCGCTCGATCGACGGCATCAACCGCGCGACCGACGTCCTGCATCGGCGGCAAGGTCGCCGTCGTCTGCGGCTACGGCGACGTCGGCAAGGGCTGCTGCCGAGTCGCTGCGCGGCCAGGGCGCCCGCGTGATCGTCACCGAGATCGACCCGATCTGCGCGCTGCAGGCGGCGATGGACGGCTACCAGGTCGCGACGCTCGAGGACGTCGTCGAGCACGGCCGACATCTTCGTCACCGCCACCGGCAACAACGACGTCATCACCGCCGAGCACATGGCGCGGATGAAGCACCAGGCGATCGTCGGCAACATCGGCCACTTCGACAACGAGATCGACATGGCCGGCCTCGACGGCCGTGCCCGGGCATCGCGCGCGAGAACGATCAAGCCGCAGGTCGACGAGTGGCGCTTCCCCGACGGCCACGCGGTCATCATGCTGTCCGAGGGGCGGCTGCTGAACCTCGGCAACGCGACCGGCCACCCGAGCTTCGTCATGTCGAACTCGTTCACCAACCAGACGCATGGCGCAGATCGAGCTCTTCACGAAGCGCGACCAGTACGAGCGGCGCGTCTACGTGCTGCCCAAGCACCTCGACGAGAAGGTGGCGCGGCTGCACCTCGACGCCCTCGGCGTGCGGCTCACGCGAGCTGACGCACCGACGCAGGCCGAGCTACCTCGGCGTCCCCGTCGACGGGCCCGTACAAGCCGGATCACTACCGGTACTGAGCGCCCGGTCGAGCGGTCCGGGATCGAACCGGGAGGGTTGAACAGAAGGTGGAGGCGGTTGAAGGCCGCGGCACGCACGGCGAGGTCGTCCTCACCCTGACGTGCCCGGACCGGGTCGGCATCGTCCACGCGGTCTCCGGGCTGTTGGCCGGAGGGGACGTCAACATCTTGGAGAGCCAGCAGTTCGCCGACCCGGACACGGGCCGCTTCTTCATGCGCGTCCAGGCGGCGCTGTCCGAGCGCGTCCGCCTGGCCGACCTGCGCACCGAGTTCGCGCCGCTCGCCGAGCGTTTCGAGATGTCGTGGGGGATGCACGACCCGGCCGAGCGGCCGAAGATCCTCATCCTCGTGAGCCGGATGGGCCACTGCCTGAACGACCTGCTCTACCGGCACCGAATCGGGGCGCTGCGCGCCGAGATCGTGGCCGTCGCGTCGAACCACCCGGACTTCGAGTCCCTCACCCGCTCGTACGGCATCGCCTTCCACCACCTGCCGGTGACCCCGGAGACCAGGGCGGCGCAGGAGTCCAAGCTGCTGGCGCTCGCCGACGAGCTCGGCGTCGAGCTGGTGGTCCTCGCGTGGTACATGCAGATCCTCACTGAGCCGTCGGTCGAGCTGCTGGCGGGCAAGGCGATCAACATCCACCACTCGTTCCTCCCGAGCTTCAAAGGGGCCCATCCGTACCACCAGGCGTACCGGCGCGGCGTGAAGCTGATCGGCGCCACGGCGCACTACGTCACCACGGACCTCGACGAGGGGCCGATCATCGAGCAGGAGGTGGCGCGAGTGGACCACACGCGCAGCCCCGACGAGCTGGTGGCGATCGGGCGGGACATCGAATGCGTCGCGCTCGCCAGGGCGGTCCGGTGGCACCTCGAGCGCCGGGTCATGCTGAACGGCAACAGAACGGTCGTCTTCCGGTGAGACCGGCGAGCACGCCCTCGACCGGCGCGAGGCACCCGGGGATCCGGGCGTGAGCGCGCTGGGGCTCTCCACCGTCGTTCCGGTGGCCGACCTCCCCATGGCCGTCGCGACCTGGACGGCGCTGCTCGGTGTCGAGCCGACCTTCGTCGACGGCGTCCGCTGGGCGCAGTTCGACGTCGGCGGCGGCCGTCTCGCGCTCTCGGGCGAAGGCGTGCCGGACCTGCCGGGCGTGATGGTGAAGGTGGACGACCTGGAGGACGCGTGCCGTCGCGCCCGGGCAGAAGGCCTCGAGGTCGGCGAGGTGACCGAAGGGGCGCACGAGCGGCGGTGCGTCGTCTGGGACCAGCAGGGCTGGCCCGTCGTGCTGTACGCCAAGGGCCCCGCCTGACCGCCGGGGTCGCGAGGCATGGACTGGCCGCCGCGGGCGTGAAGTAGTGTCGTTCGCAACGAGGACCGAAGGTCCCGGCACAACGTTGCCAGGGGGCGTCCGCCCGCCAAGGGCGTCGACGGGGGAGCGTAGGAGGAGCACTTGTCCGCACGGAACACGCCGTCCGGCGCCGGCCGCGTCGGCTCCCGGCTGCGGCCAGGTGGGCCGGGCCCGAGCTGGTGCCGACTCCGGTGACCCGGACCGTTAGCGCCTCCGCGGGCACGGGCACGCCCCCCGCCCCTCCCGACGTCGTGCGCTCCGCCTACGCCGAGCTCGCCGTCACGAACCTCGACCGCTCCCGGTGGTTCTGGGTCGACCTGCTCGGCTTCTCGGTGACCGCCGAGGAGGACGACGCGCTGTACCTGCGCGGCTACGACGAGCTCACCCACCACAACCTGGTGCTCCGCCAGGGCCCTGAGGCCGCCCTCGTCGCCCTCGCCTACCGCGTGCGCTCGCCCGAGGACCTGGCGCGCGCCGAGGCGTACTTCGACGCGCTCGGCTGCGCGACCGAGCGCCGCCCGGCGGGGGCGGTGCGCGGCATCGGCGAGGCGGTGCGCGTCGAGGATCCGCTCGGCTTTCCGGTCGAGTTCTTCTTCGCGACCGAGCACCCCGAGCGGCTCGTCCAGCGCTACGACCTGCGCCGGGGCGCCGAGCCGGCGCGCCTCGACCACTTCAACATCGTCGTGCCCGACGTGGCCGGCGCCTACGACTACTACCGCTCGCTCGGCTTCTCCTGCTCAGAGACGATCGAGGACGAGCACCGGCTCTACGCGGCGTGGATGTTCCGAAAGCAGACCGTCCACGACGTCGCCTTCACCGGCGGGGCGGGGCCGCGCCTTCACCACCTCGGGTTCTTCGCGCACGAGGCCCACCAGATCCTGCACCTGTGCGACGTGCTCGGCTCGCTGCACGAAGAGGCCCACATCGAGCGCGGCCCGGGCCGCCACGGGGTCTCGAACGCCTTTTACGTGTACCTGCGCGACCCCGACGGCCATCGCGTCGAGCTCTACACGAGCGACTACTTCACGGGCGACCCCGACCACGAGACCTTCCGCTGGTCCGTCCACGACCCCCGCCGGCGCGACTTCTGGGGCCACGCCGTCGTCGCCTCGTGGTACTCCGAGGCGACCCCCGTGCTCGGCCTCGACGGCAAGGTCCGCCCCACCACCGAGCTCACCGAGGTGGCCGAGGTGACCGTCGGCGCCGACGGCTTCAGCGAGGACAGGCGCTAGACACGTTGGATCCGAGCGCGGGCGCGACGTTGCGCAGTCACGAACTACCGGCCCAGCGGCCCCGTCACTAGGCTGGGGCGCCGCGGGCGCCCAGAGGCATTCGCCCCGTCCTTATGAGGAGGCTACGAAGTTATGAGTTACCGGAGTTTGGAGGAATTGCTGCAAGCGGGCGGAGGCGCCGTCCAACTGGCTCGGAACTCGCAGATCGGCCCGTACGTGTATCCGGCGGTGGCCGCTGAGTTCTCGAACTGGCGGGACGAGCAGGTGGCCTGGAAGGAGACCTCCGCGCTGTTCGACCAGTCCCACCACATGACGGACATGTACGTCGAGGGCCCCGACGTCGTCAAGCTGTTCTCCGATCTCGGTATCAACACCTTCAAGAACTTCGCCGTCAACAAGGCCAAGCAGTTCGTCGCGGTCAACTACGACGGCTACGTCATCGGCGACGCGATCCTCTTCTTCCTCGACGAGAACCGGGTCAACCTCGTCGGCCGCCCCTCGGCCCACAACTGGGTGCAGTACCACGCAGAGACCGGTGGCTACGACGTCACCGTGGAGCGCGACGAGCGCACGGCCGTCAACCCGTCGGGCCGGCGGAAGATCTACCGGTACCAGGTCCAGGGCCCGACCGCGCTGAAGGTGCTGGAGGCGGCGACCGGAGGTCCCCTCCCCGACATCAAGTTCTTCAACATGGACCACATCACCATCGCCGGGCACAAGGTGCGTGCGCTGCACCACGGCATGTCCGGCGCCCCCGGGCTCGAGCTGTTCGGGCCCTGGGAGGAAGGTGCCGAGGTCAAGGCGGCCATCGTCGAGGCCGGCAAGGAGTTCGGGCTCCGCCAGGTGGGCTCTCGCGTCTACGCCACCAACACCCTCGAGTCCGGCTGGATCCCGCGTCCGCTCCCGGCGGTGTTCACGGGCGAGAAGATGCGCGCCTACCGCGAGTGGCTGCCGGCGAACGGTTACGAAGGTACGGGCTCGCTCGGCGGCAGCTTCTACTCCGACAACATCGAGGACTACTACCTGACGCCGCACGACCTCGGCTACTGGCCGTTCGTGAAGTTCGACCACGACTTCATCGGGCGCGAGGCGCTCGAGCAGATCGCCGACAAGCCGGCGCGGCGCAAGGTCACGCTCGCCTGGAACGGCGAGGACGTCGCCCGGGCCATGGGAACGCTGTTCCAGAAGGGCGATCCGGCGAAGTACATCGACCTCCCGCTCTCCAACTACTCGACCTGGCCGTACGACAAGGTCCTGAGCAACGGCAAGGTCGTCGGCGTGTCGACGTTCTCCGGGTACAGCTTCAACGAGCGCTCGATGCTCTCGCTCTCGATCGTCGACGTCGACGTCGAGGTCGGCACGGAGGTCACGCTGGTATGGGGCGAGGAGGGCGGCGGCTCGTCGAAGCCGGTCGTCGAGCGCCACGTCCAGACCGAGATCCGGGCAGTGGTCAGCCCCTGCCCGTACTCCGAGGTGGCCCGCACCACCTACGCCGAGGGGTGGCGCACGAAGGCCGCGGCCTCCTGATCCTCTCGCCGGCTGGCGCCGAGCGCTGAGCCGGCGAGGCACGCGAGAAACGCCCTCCTGTTCGGGGAGGCCGGGGCTGCTCAGGCTCCGGCCGGTCCGGCCAGGGGGGCATTTCTCTTTCGAGGAGGCCCGTGACGCCCGGCACCGCCGGTCGTGGCCAGCCCGGGCGGCGCCGGGTCCGGCGGAGCGCTGCCGGCGGACGGTGCGTTCCGCCCGGGCGGCCTGGCTGGTCGGCACCGAGGGGATCACGTCCCGGGGAGCGGCCACGGCGCGGTGATGAGCTCGAGGCCGGCCGGCAGGCCGTCGACCTTGACCTCGTCGCCGTCGGTCTCGATCGAGAGGCGACCGCCGGCCAGCGGGACGTTCTCGAGCGCCAGCTCGCTGATGCCGGCGGGCAGCACCGGCGCCAGCCAGACCGTCTCGCTGGGGACCGACGGATCGAGTCGGAGCAACGTCGAGCGCAGCAGCAGGAACGGCGTCGCGGCCGCCCAGGCCTGCGGCGAGCACGAGGTCGGGTAGCGCACCGGGATCGGGAAGTCGGTGCGGTCGAACCCGCAGAAGAGCTCGGGAAGTCGCCCGCCGAAGGACTCGGCCGCCGCGAGCAGACCCATCGTCACGGCGTGCGCCTCCTCGATGAAGCCGTACCGCGCGAGCCCCGCCGCGCAGATGGCGCTGTCGTGCGGCCAGACCGAGCCGTTGTGGTAGCTGGCCGGGTTGTACGCCCCCATCGAGCTCGCCAGGGTCCGGATGCCCCAGCCGGTGAACATCTCCGGGCTGGACAGCCGCTCCGCGACCCGGGCCGCCTTGTCAGCGTCGGCGATGCCGGTCCACAGGCAGTGGCCGATGTTCGAGGCGAGGGAGTCGATCGGGCGCTTCTCGCCGTCGAGGCCCATCGCGAAGTAGCCGCGGTCCTCGAGCCAGAACCGCTCGTTGAACGCGGCCTTCAGTGTCGCGGCCCGCTCCTCGAAGGTGCGGGCGACGGCGTCGTCGCCGAGGCCGCGTGCCATGTCGGCGCGCGCCAGGAACGCGGCGTAGGCGTAGCCCTGGACCTCGCAGAGCGCGATCGGCGGCTCGGCCAGGCGCCCGCTGGCGAAGTTCACCCCGTCGAAGGAGTCCTTCCAGCCCTGGTTGGCGAGGCCACGAGCCGTCGCCCGCTGGTACTCGACGAAGCCGTCGCCATCCCGGTCCCCCGACTCGTCGATCCAGGCGAGGGCGCGGTCGGCGTGGGGCAGGAGCTGGCGCACGACATCCCCGGCGAGCCCCCAGCGGTAGAGCTCGCCGAGGAGCATGACGAACAGCGGCGTGGCGTCGATCGAGCCGTAGTAGATCGAGCCCTTGCGCGTCTCGGCGGCGGTCGCGAGCCCGTGGCGGAGCTCGTGGAGGATCTTGCCGGGCTCCTCTTCGTAGAGGGGGTCGACTCGCTTTCCCTGGAAGCGCGCCAGAGTCAGCAGCGTCCCGGTCGCGAGCGTCGGGTCGACGCCGAGCGTCATGTACGAGGTGATCAGCGAGTCGCGGCCGAACAGCGTCATGAACCACGGGGCGCCGGCGGCGACGACGGCGCGCCCCGGCTGCTCGGGGTCGAAGATCCTGAGCGCCCCGAGGTCGCGCACGCTCTGGTCGAGCGCGGCCGCGAGGCCGTCGTGGTCGGTCCGGACCCGTGGCGTCTTCTGCTGCCACGCGCGCGAGGCGCGAGGCGGGCGCCGAGCCGGCCACCGCCTCGCCGCAGCAGTAGCGGAGGGCGACTGCCTCGCCGTCCATCTCCAGGCGCATCTCGACGCAGCCCCGCCACTCACCGCGCGCCGGCACGACGAACTCCATCGCGGCGAGCCGTGGTGTCACCACCGCCCCTTCCGGGAGCCGCACCTCGAGCCGGCGGCTCACCTCGCGATGCACGTACGAGAAGGTCATCGTCGCCGGCGAGGTGTCGACCACGTACTCCCCGTGGAGCCGCACCCGACCCTCCTTCACCTCGAAGAGGTGGGCGAAGTCGGCGTCGATCTCCAGGCTGAGCGTGCACGCCGCCGGCTCCCGGCCGAGGTTGCGCACGACGAGGTCCTCGCGCATCCCGTTGCCGACGAACCGGTCGCGCACGAGGAACAGGGTGCTGTCGGCCTCGCCCGAGCGCGGGTGGGCGCGCGCCAGGAACGTCGCGCCGAACGGCTCGTGGGGGACGACGGCGAGCTGCTGGGGCTCGGTGTCGTCGAGGCGAAGCCGCCAGAGCGAGACGAAGCGGGTATCCGAGAAGAAGAGGCCCTGGGAGTTGCCCGGCTCGATGTCGCCGCCGGCCGAGGAGATGACGAAGGAGGTGCCCTCCACCAACGTGACGGTCTCGCCGGCCAGCCCGCTCAGGGTGGGGGTCCCGGTGAACGTCCAGGCGTTCGTCATCGGCGGGATGCCGGCGGCGCGTCGGCGCGTCGCGACCCGGGGGGTGCGGCGCCGGCGCGGGTTGTCGGCGGGACCGGGAGCCAAGGCAGTGCGACGACGGCGAGACGCATCGGAGGACCTCCTGCGGCTCCAGCGTGGCACGTGCGGGCCGGCTGCACGGTGCGCGGGCCGCCGCTGGCCGCCGTTCGCCCGTGGTGACGGTTCGCGTCCCGTCCCCCCGGCGCTGCCGGCGGGGGTCGGCGCGTCGGGGTCCGGCTACGTCTCGACGCCGGGCCCTCGTACCCGCCGAGCGCCGGCCCGCCCGCCGGCGGGGCGGGGCGGTCGCCGCAGAAGACGGCGAAGGCGGCGACGATCACCGTCGCCAGCACGGCGAGCAGTGCCGCCGGAGCCGCCGCAGGGGCCCGGATCGCAAGGAGCGCCCCGAGGCCGGCACCGGCGACGAGCGCGACGAGGATGGCGACGCTTCGCGAGGAGGTGCGAAGTGGCGTGCGGGTCACCAGCGACGCCATCACGCCCGTCAGCGTCCCCATCGGGTACGTGGTGGACAGACCGCTCACACCGAGCCGGAGCACGGCGCTGCTCTGGATCCCGAGCCCCGCGGCGTTGGCGGCGAGCAGCACGAGGGTCGCCGAGCCGGCGGGATGGGCCCCGGCGGCCTCCCAGCCGGCGGCGAAGGCGCAGAAGACGAGGAGCTCGGCGCAGAGCGCGAGGGTCATCGGCCGTGGCCACAAGCCGTCGCCGTCGCGGACGGCCCCCGCGACATGGGCGCCGCCGACGCTCCCGAGCACGTAACCGGCGAAGGCGACGCCGATGTGGAGCGCCAGGGTCCCGTTGTGCCGGTCGGCCGCCACGCCGAGAGGACCATGTTGCCCGTCATGACGCTCGAGAGGACGCCGCCGAGCCTCGTGAAGCCGATGGCGTCGGTCATCCCCGTGACGAGGCTCAGCGGGACGAGGAGCACGCTGCGCAACGTCGCCGGCTCGACGCGCCGGGCCACCGGGATCGCTGCCCTCGGGGCGCCCCCCGGCGACGCCGGGAGCTGCGCGCCCACGCCCGCCGGCAGCTCAGTCGCCGGCCGCGCGCGCCGTCGCGCCTTGGCCGCCGCCGAGGAACGACTCGACGAAGTCGGGACTCGCGGCGAGCTCCGCCGGGGTCCCCTCCATGCGGAGCTGGCCGCCGCCGAGCACGTACGTCCGGTCCGAGATCTCGAGCACCGCCTTGGCCCGCTGCTCGACGATCAGGACCGACGCGCCCGTCAAGGCGAGCTGGCGGACGTGGTCCCGGAGCACCGACAGGGCGACGATCGGCGCGAGGTTCGCCGTCGGCTCGTCGAGGACGACGAGCGCCGGCTGGAGCATCAGCACCCGGCCCATCGCGAGCATCTTGCGCTCGCCGCCGCTCAGCTTGCCGGCCCGCCGGCCGAGCATCCGCTGCAGCTGGGGGAAGACCGCCAGCACCCGCTCGACGCGCGCCGGACACCTCGTGGGGCCGCAGCAGGTAGCCGCCCATCTCGAGGTTCTCCCGGACGGTGAGCGGGCTGAAGATGTCGTCGACCTGCGGGACGTAACCGACACCGATGCGGGCGACGGCCTCCGGCACCCAGTTGGTGACGTCCCGCTCGCCGACGAGCACCTCGCCCGAGAGGACCTCCACGATCCCGACGAGGCTCTTCAAGAGCGTGCTCTTGCCCGAGCCGTTCGGACCGACGATCGAGACGACCTCGCCCGGCTCGACCTCGATCGACACCGCGTGGATGATCGGGCTCCCGCCGTAGCCGGCGGTCACCTCGACGGTGCGCAGCGCAACCCCCTGCACCTTCGGCTGGTCGCCCGCGGTCGCTGCTGGCTGGTCAGCCGACAAGGTAGGCCTCCACGACTTCCTCCGTCGCCCGCAACGTGCCATCGTGCCCTGGGCGAGGACGCTTGCCCTTCGGCCATGACGACGACCGGGTCGCAGAACTCGTCCATGATCGCCAGCTCGTGCTCGACCATCACGATGGTCATGCCGCGCTCGCAGAGCCCGACCAGCCGCTCGCCGATCTGGTGGGCGAGGCGCGGGTGCACGCCGGCCATCGGCTCGTCGAGCAGGAGCACCTCCGGCTCGGCCATCAGCGAGCGCATGATCTCGACGAGGCGTCGCTGCCCGCCGCTCAGGTCCCCCGCGTAGCGGTCGGCGAGCGCCGTCAGGCCGAACTCCTCGAGCATGCGCTCCACGCGTTCGGTTCGCCGCGTCGCTCTTGGCGACCCCAGTAGCGCCGGCCCAGCACAGCCCCGCGGAAGGTGTCGCCCTGCTGGTCGGGCACGGCCGTGAGGAGGTTCTCCATGACCGTCAGCTTCTTGAACTCGCTGGCGAGCTGGAAGGTCCGGACGAGGCCCGACCGGGCCCGCCGGAAGGCCGGGAGCTGCGTGATGTCCTCGCCCCGGTACAAGATCCGACCCTCGGTGACCGGCAACGTCCCCGCCAGCATGGCGAGCGTGGTGGACTTGCCGGCGCCGTTCGGGCCGATCAGGCCCGTGAGACGACCCCGCTCGAAGGCGATCGACACCCCGTCGACGGCGCGGACGCCGTCGAACGCCCGGACCAGCCCGACCGCCTCCAGGATGACGTCGCCCCCACCGGCCTCGCCGCGTGCCCGGAGGGGGACGGGGGCCCTCGGCGGGGGCGCCCCGTCGCCGAGGACCCGGCCGGCGCGCTGCCCCGCACCGGCCGGGTCGGACGCGGTGCTCTGCTCGGCGAAGGCCGCCCCGGCGATCACCCGCCGGCGCTCCGGCAGGACGCCCTGGGGCCTGAACCAGAGGAAGAGCACGATGAGAAGGCCGATCGCCACCCACTGGAGGGCCGGGATCAGCCCCGGGGAGCCGATCGCGGGGATGTACCGGCTCGCCTCCTCGAAGCCGAGCGGCACGAGGACCGCTCCGAGGACGGCGCCCCGGTGGTTGCCGAGGCCGCCGATGATCACCGCGGCGAACAGCACGATCGTCTCGGCGTAGCCCCATGCCTGCGGGTCCCAGAGATTGATGAACCCCACGAGCAGACCGCCGCTCAATCCCGCGATGGCGCCGCCAACGACGAGCGAGGAGGTGCGCAGCGAGCGGAGGTTCTTGCCGAGGGAGTCGGCGACGAGGTCGTTGTCGCGCATGGCGCGCAGCGTGCGCCCGTAGGGGGAGTTGGTGATCCGCGTGACGAAGAGGTAGGTCAGCGCGGCGAGCACGACGGCCGCGGCGCTGTAGCCCCACTGGTAGCCGGCGGACTGGGGGTTCATCAGGCCGCCGAGCGGCGACGGGACGAGGGAGAGCCCGGCGGCGCCGTTCAGGAGTGGTCGGTAGTTGGTGACGAGGAGGTTCGCCATCACCGCGGTGACGAGCAACCCGATGGCGGCGAAGTCGCCGCGCAACCGTTTGCCGACGATCGATGCGAACGGCAGTGCCAGCAGTCCCCCGACGACCGCCGCGCCGATCAGCGGAAACGGGAACGGGAGATGCAGGCCGCCGACGTAGCTCTGGAAGGCACCGTTGGCGCTGTCGGAGGGGAGGGACAGGACGCCCGCGGTGTAGGCGCCGGCGGCCTGGAAGATGATGAAGCCGAAGTTCGTGACGCCGGCGACGCCGAACTGCTGGCTGAGGCCGAGGCAGGCAATCGCATCGACGCCTCCGTAGACCAGCAGCGTAGTCAGGTAGTAGATCATCGGCGCAAGGCCTTCGCTCCGGTCAGGTCCGCGCTGCCGAGCAGCCCGGTCGGCCGCACGGCGAGCATGGCGAGCAGGATGACGAACGCGACCACGTCCTTGTAGTCGGGGACGATGAAGGCGGCGCTGATCTCGGTCGCGAGCCCGATCACGAGCGCTCCGAGCATCGCCCCGTAGGGCTCGCCGGGACCTCCGAGGAAGACCGCGGCGAGGATGAGCACCAGGAACAGGTCGGTGCTGGTCGCCCCGAAGGTGCCGGCGTCCATCGCGAACACCGCGCCGGCCAGGCCGCAGAGGGCGCCGGTGATGAGCCAGGTGAGCGTCACGACGCGGTCCGTCCGGATGCCGCAGTTTCGGGCGAGGTTGCGGTTGGCGGCGGTGGCGCGCATCGCCTTGCCGAGGCGGGTGTGGCGGATCAGCACGTGGATGCCGAGCATCGAGACGATGCTGATGCCGATGATCGCGAGCTCGACCCCGCTCAGCTGGAACGAGCCAGCCTGGAGCGTGGGTCCCTGACCCATCGTGAAGGAGACGTTGGTACCCCCGGCGATGGCCTGGGTGCCGAACTCGAGGATCAGGGTCATGCCGAGGGCGACGATCACCATCGCGATGGGGGACGTTCCCCTCCTCTGGAAGGGCGTGTAGATGACGTTGTTCAAGAAGAGCGAGAGCACGGCTCCCGTCGCCGCGGCGACGACGGCCGCGACCCAGACGTTCACCCCCGCCTGATTCACCGCGTAGGCGATGAACGCCGAGGCGATCATGACCGCGCCGTAGGCGAGGTTGAGCACGTTCGTGACGGCGAACTGGAGGGTGAAGCCGACAGACGCAAGGGCGAGGACCGCCGAGGTCACAAGGCCGAATGCGATGGAGGCGATGAAGATGCTCAAGGACGAGGTTGCCTTTCGGGCGTCGGTCCGGTCCGTGCCAGGCCGCCCCGGGTGCCGTGGGAGGGGAGCCGGATGTGGCCGGCTCCCCTCCCGACACCACGGGGCCAAGTGGCGCCGTGGTTCAGCAGGGACGGATCAGGACGAGAGCGCCCTCAGCTCGGCGGTCGGGATGTTGGCCACCACGCTCACCTGTCCCGAGGTTCCGTACTTGTCCACCTGGAAGATGCCCGTCGAGTCGTGGTAGCTGTCGAAGTTCGTCGGTCCGCCGGGTCCCTCGTAGCGGATCTGCTTCCCCGCCTTCAGCGCTGCGGCTCCCTGGACGAAGGAGTAGACGACGGTCGCGCCGGCTACGCCGTTGCCGATCTTCTGGATGAACGGGCGGTAGACGCTCGGCGTGGTGCTCTTCGCCTCGATCATCGCCAGTGCGGCCAGGTTGATCCCGTCGTAGAGGTGGACGGCGCCGGGGGCGGTGAGGTACGTGCTGAAGTTGCCCGAGTTGCCGACCTTTCCCTTCTCGGCGAGGAGCGCCTTCGAGAACGCCGCGTATGCGGGCCCGTTCGTCTCGACGACGAGGTTGTCCGCGAGGAAGTTGCTCGACAGCGTGCTCGCTCCCACTGCCGCCGCGACCGACTTGTACCAGTCGGGCGAGATGGTGGCGGAGGTACCGATGACGGGGATGACCTTGTTCCCGTTGAGCTGCTTGAGTTCCGACAGGAACGCGGCTTCAGCTGGGCCGAGCGCCTCGGTGAGGATGACGTCGGGCTTGGCTGCGATGATCTTCTCCGCCTCGGTCCGGAACGTGGTGGCCGACAGGTCGAGCGTCTCGTTGGCCACGAGCTGCTCGCCGGCCTTCTTGATGGC
The DNA here is from genome assembly GCA_963765505.1 of uncultured Actinomycetota bacterium. Classification (GTDB taxonomy): domain Bacteria; phylum Actinomycetota; class Acidimicrobiia; order Acidimicrobiales; family Bog-793; genus DATKQY01. The sequence goes on along the minus strand of CAVXWO010000006.1, from coordinate 254,315 downwards.
CGAGATCGCCGGTCCGACGAACGTCTGCGATCCGATGTCGTTACCGAAGGCGAGCGCCACCCGCTTGTAGTGCTTCATGTAGTGGGCGATGGCGATCATCGCGTACGACTCCTCCAGGTCCGGCGGGACGAGGCGGTAGAAGTACGTGAAGTGCGTGTGGTCGAACTCGGACTGGCCCGTCATGCAGAAGGCCACCGTCTTTTCGGCGTTGATGATCGGCACGACCGAAGCCGCCTCGTCCGAGGTGCAGCCGATCACCAGGACGAGGTTGGACGTCGAGGCGTACATCTGCCGGACGGCGGGAACGGCGTCGGCGGGGTCGCCACGTGTGTCCACCTCCTTGCATCCGAGCTGGTGGCCGAGCACGCCTCCGGCGCTGTTGATGGCCGACGTCGCCGCGTCGCACGAGACGAGGTATGTCGGTCCGAGCGCTGCGTCCGTTCCGGTGAACGGCGCCACGTCGGCGACCGTGAGCGTGGAGCCCGATCCGGCCTTCGGCGCCGGCGAAGCGCTCGATGCCGCCCCGATGGCCACCATGCTCACCGCCAGCACTGCCGATGCAGCGGCGAGCGGGACGGTACGACGGCCGGGCCGCCGGGCCGCCCCCGTCGACGCTCGTCGTCCTCCCGGCCCGCCAGTGCTCCCCCTTGCGTTGCCGTGGAACATGTATCCCCCCTTTGTTCTTGCCTGTTGGCTGTCCTGTGTTCCTGCTTGTTAGCTGTCCAGTGCTGCTCCTACATCCCCGCTCCAGTGCGCGTCCCCACCGAGCGCCACCGAGCGTTCGCCGGCACGACCGGGCGTGCCCCGGCGGCCGGACGTCGTCGCGTCCCTAGAGCGACGCACCCTTCGACGAGGGCGGCACCCACCGCCAGCCGGAGAGGTCGGCCTGCTCTGCCACCACCCGGTTGGCGATCCGGCCGATGCCTTCGATCGTCACCTCGACGAGGTCCCCCGGTTGGAGCCATACCGGTGGTGTCCTGGCGAAGCCGACGCCGCCCGGCGTCCCGGTCGCGATCACGTCGCCGGGGCGCAGCGTGGTGAACGACGACAGGTACTCGATGGTGCTCGGCACGTTGACGATCATCTGGGAGGTGCGCGCGTTCTGCATGACCTCGCCGTTCAGGCGCGTCGTGAGCTCCACGTCCGAGACGTCGACCTCGTCGACCGTGACGACCTCCGGGCCGATCGGCATCGTTCCCTCGAAGTTCTTGCCCGGTGTCCACTGGGTCGCGGCACGCTGCCATTCGCGTGCCGACCCGTCGTTCAGCACGACGAACCCTGCGACGGCCGAGAGGGCCTTCTCGGCGGGGATGTAGCGCCCGCCACTACCGATGACGATGCCGAGCTCGCCCTCGTAGTCGAAGTGGGGGCTGAGTGCCGGCTTCACGAGGTCGCCGTAGGGCGCAGCCACGGACCCCGCGCCGCGCACGAACGACTCGGGCCACGTGGGCGCCTCGCGACCACCTTCGAGCGCGTGCTCCAGGTAGTTCACTCCGAGGCAGAGCACCCGGTTCGGCGCGGGCACCGCGGGACCGAAGTCGGACTCCGCGTACTCGACGCCCTCGCGCTCGGCAACCCTGCGGATGGCGTCGAGCGCTTCCGGCCCGCCCTCCAGGACCGCCTGCAGCTCGGCATAGCGGGCCTCGCCCGTCGCCGTGGCGACGTCGACGTATCCCCGCTCGCCCTTTACGTGCAGGCGCAGGCCGTCGGAGGTTGCGATGGTGGCGAGTCTCACGGTCGAGCACTCCCTTCGATTGGTCGCATGCCGGGAGAATTGGTCCGGCTGCGAAGTTCCTGGAATATCCGCCAATCTACCGATAGGGATGCCCGCTGTTCCCGTCGCCAGATCGTGTTCAGCGGATTGGTTGAGAGCTTGGTTCCGATTAGTCGGATTGGCGTGACTGTAAACCCCGCCACTCTGCGGCGTCAACGGCGCGAATGATCAACCCTTGTGAGCTGCCCGGCAGAATGGGTAGAATTGGTTGGCAACCCGGACCGGAGCGGAAGACGGCGCAACTCATGGCGCAACAGCACGCATGACGCAACAGATGGACGGTGGCCGTACCGGGGTTCGCGCGTTGCCGGCGGTCGCCGGCCGGGAGCTCGCGGAGCTGATCCTCGAGGAGTGCGTGAGGTCCGGTGCCGGTCCCGGCGATCGATTGCCGACAGAGCGCCAGCTCGCTTTGGATCTGCGCGTCACGAGGACCGCCGTGCGCCACGCGCTCGGGTTGCTCGAGGCTCGGGGCCAGGTCTCCCGGGAGGTCGGACGGGGCACGTTCCTGCAGGCGCCGGAGCAGCTGGTGCACCTCGCGGAGGCTCGGACCGACGGGTCGGCGCAGCGCCCCGACGACGTCGGTCCGGCCGACGTGATGGCCGTGCGCCGGCTCATCGAACCACAGGCGCTCGCGCTGGTCGTCGCCTGGGCGACGGCGCGCGATTTCGAGGAGATGGAGCGGTGCCTCGACGGAGGCGACGCCGCGGAGACCAGCGAGGAGTTCGAAGCGTGGGACTTCGCGCTGCACCACGCGATCGTCGCTGCTGCGCACAGCCCGCTGCTCCTCAGGATGTACGGCGCCGTCGAGTCCGCGAGGCGGGGACAGATCTGGGGGAACATGAAGCGGCGCAACGACTCGCGCCAGCGCCGGAGCGCCTACCAGCAGGACCACCGGGCCCTCGTCGACGCGCTGCGCTCTCGCGAGCTCGAGCGAGCCGTGGCGGCCATGGAGGGGCACCTGTCGCGCGTCACCGACAACCTGATGGGTGCCATCCGCGCCTCGGCCGACGACGCCACCGCCTGAGTGTCGCCGGAGATCGGCGACGGCCCGCGGGGACATCCCCGGGGAGCACCTGGTCGTCCAGATGGTTCGGCGGTCGCGCGTACTCGAGGGCGACGCGCTCGAACACCCATGCGGGACCGTGCAAGCGACTGACGCGACGCATTCACCGCGCAGATGACAGTGACGGCGCGCGGCGTGGACGGCGCTACTTCGTCGCTGTCACGGCTCGGATGATGACTGCGTACAGGTCGTGCCACTCCTGCGCACGGAGTCCCGCGCCACCGAGGAGGCGGTCGGCCCGACGTTTCGTGCGCGCCCTGTCCCGGCGGCCGGCGACGAGCGTCGGCACGAGCCACGCCGAGAACTGGTCGGCGAGCACTAGGCGCCCGTCTGGCGCCAGGACCCGGGCGCACTCGAGGAGTCCGGCCTGCTGATCGGACCAGTGGTCGAACGAGGTCGTGCTCACCACGAGGTCGAAGGCCTCGTCGGCGTAGGGAAGCCGCTCCGCGACCCCTGTCGAGAAGCGCAACCGGTCGTCGTCGGCGAGGTCTTCGGCGACCTCGATCATCGAGGACGCCGCGTCGATCCCGACTAGCTCGAGCGCCTCGGGGGCACGGGCGGCGAGACGGCGCAGCAGGTAGCCGGTCCCGCACCCGACGTCGAGGATGCGCCGCGGCGTCGGCAGGCTGGCGAGGGCGAGGTCTGCGGTACGGTCCGCGATCTCGTGATGCAGCCTGCCCAACCAGCCGTCCTCGTATCCGGCTGCCCGTTCGTCGAACGCTGCGACGTCACGATTACGTGTCACGCCGTGATCCTGGCACCTCCGTCGCCCGCGGGTACCTGGACGTCCGCTTCGACGAGGCGGGCGTGTGAGGTCGAGCGTGCCGATCTCCGGAGGCAGGCACTCGTACCGGAGCGCGCGGGTGCTCACTGCCCCCGATCACGGCATCGTCAGAATCTCGACTTCATCGGTCACCAGATGCTGCGCAACGCCCGGGCCGTGGCCCTGTGGCGGAAGCGACTCGATGAGACCGGGGAGCTGGGCCAGGTACCCGGAGCCTGACAGCGACAGCTCCGCAGGCAGCGACAGAGACTGCTTGATCGAGCGCATCCAACGGGCGGCCCTCGGTTCGCCTTCAGGCCCTCTGGCCTTTGGAGAGCGCCTACGATGTCCTCTCGGAGCAGTCGGATCGCCTGGTCAGCGGTTTCCGACCGCGGTCCCGCCCGCTCCCGTGCCCGGGTAGCTCAGTGGTAGAGCAGCGCACTCGTAATGCGCAGGTCGTGGGTTCGAATCCCACCTCGGGCTCCACAAAATAGCTGGTGACAGCTTATTTGTGGTAACGGTCGGGTGTATCTGGCTCACCTCTAGTCCTCGGATGGCGCGATACACCCACCGATACACCGCCGGATACACTCTGCGTGTGGCCGGTCAGGCCGAGCTGGCGCGCTTCGAGGCTCACGTGGATCGCTCCGGGCTGCACCATCTCTGGACGGGCAGCCGTAATCCTCAGCGAGGCACCGGCAAGCTCAAGGTCAACGGCAAGCAGATGACCGCACACCGGCGCGCTTGGGAGCTGGCGAACGGCCCCCTGCCTCCGGACGTCGCGGTCCAGCCGTGTCCCGACGAGCCTCTTTGCGTCCGGCTCGACCATCTCCAGTTGAGCAAGCGGGCTGCGCGCCGCCCGCGGCCGCGTCGCGCTGGCAGTGCTGCGAGTACCCACGTCCAGATTCAAGTCAATGGAATCCGGGCGCATCGGCGAATCCGCGGATCGAAGGAGGACGTCGAGTTCGTTCGCGGACTGCTGCGAGACCAGCTTCACCGGGCCGTGCCGCAGGATCGTGACGCGACCCGTTGGAGCGTCGAGGACCTCATCCGCCACTACCTCACCTACCTTGAAGAACAGGGCAAGGAACTGCGGACGCGCCGACGGTACGAAAGCGTCGCCAGGAACTGGGTGCTCCCGGTCATCGGCACGAAACCCGCCCGCCGCCTAACGCCCGAGGACGTCGACCGCTGCTTCGCCCGGATGCGCAAGGCCGGCCAGAGCACCGGTTCGATGAACTACGCCAAGGCGCTGCTGTCCGGGGCGTTCAAGTGGGGTCGCCGGACGGGCAAGGTCCTCCACAACCCGATGGCGGACTTCCAGATGCCCAAGAGCACCTACGTGCCAGAGGAACGACTGCCTCCCGAGGCCGAGGACATCGCGCTCATCCTCCAGGCTGCCTTCGAGTACACGCCGGACATCGCGCCGATCCTGGTGCTCGCTGCGACGACGGGTGCCCGACTCGGCGAGCTGATCGCTCCACGTCGGTCCGACATCGACTGGTCTCGCCAAACGGTGTGGGTGCGTGCCGCCACGGACCTCGACGGCACGCTCAAGGAGACGAAGCGCGCTCAGCACCGCCGAGAGATCCCGCTCGACGAGGACACGCTCGCCGTCCTGCGCGGCCTGCTCGACGAGATGGAGGCGCGCTGCGCGTCGGTCGGCGCGTCGCCTGCGGCCGACCCGTTCATCTTCAGCATCGAGCCCGATGGCTCAAAGCCACTCCTCCCGGGGCGCGTGACGAAGCGACTCCAGATCCTCAAGGGCCATCTCGGCGTCGAGGACAAGCGCCCGGAGACGATCGCCTTGGAGGACGAGGCGCTGAGGCTTCGCCGATCCGGGAGCGTCGACCGGTCGGGTCGGCCTGGTCCCGCGCCTCAAGACGGCGCGGCCATGTCCTACCTCGATGTCGCGACGGCGCTCGGGCGAACGCAGGCATGGGCGCAACGGGCCTGCGCGGCAGCAATACGGCGCGAGCAGGCTGCCGGACGGGAGCTGAACTTCAATCTCTCGTTCAACGGGTTCCGCAAGTGCACCTCGAGCGAGTTGCTCGATGCTGGGTTCAACATCAGCGTCGTCGCTCAGCGCCAGGGTCACACGCCGGAGGTGTTGGCCAAGCACTACAGCAAGGCTCGTATGTCGGCCCAGAGGAAAGCGGCTGACCATCTTGGCCGCGTGGTCCACGGGACCGATGTTCTCGAACCGAGCGGCCAGTCGTAGCGTAGGAAGCCGTCCATCTGTAGTGCAGGAAGGCGCCCAGTTGTAGCGTTAAGAGCTGTCCAGTTGTAGCGTGGGAGGCGTGCCAGCTCGTCCCGCCTCATCGAGGTTGCGGCCCTATCACCCGCGAGTGCTCGACCCTGAACTCGACGAGAGGTCCCGAGAGTTCGCTGCCATCGCCATCGAGGGACCAAAGGGTGTCGGCAAGACGGAGACCGCTCGACGACGCGCCAAGACCGAACATCTGCTCGACGGTCCTGCCGGAGCGCTCGCCCGCGAGCAACCCGAGATCGTGCTCGTCGGTGATCCGCCGATCCTGATCGACGAATGGCAGCGTGTTCCCTCTACATGGGATGTCGTGCGTCGCGCGGTCGACGATGGCGCAGCTCCCGGCAGCTATCTCCTCGCTGGCTCAGCGAGCGACCGAGGTGCGCATTCGGGTGCAGGGCGGATCATCAGCGTGCGGATGCGGCCGATGACGCTCCCCGAACGGGGCGTCAGCAAGCCAACGACCAGCCTCCGGGCGATCCTCGATGGCGGTCGACCCGAGATCGGTGGGAGGAGCGATGTGGGCCTCGAGCAGTACGCGCACGAGATCATCACCTCCGGGTTCCCAGCAGCGCGATCACTGACGAGCAGCGCTGCCGAGGACTTCCTCGAGAGCTATCTCGAACGGATCGTGGAGCGCGACTTCGAGGAGCTCGGCCAGGCAGTCCGGCGGCCGGAGACCCTTCGCCGATGGATGACCGCGTACGCGGCAGCGACCGCCACGACCGCGTCGTTGGAGACGATTCGCGACGCGGCGACGGGGGGAGAGAACACCAAACCCGCCCGCTCGACGACACAGCCCTATCGCGAGGTCCTCGAACGCCTCTTCATCGTCGACGACGTTCCGGCGTGGGCGCCGACGCCGAACCGCATCGCGCGGCTGACCGGTCCGCCGAAGCACCATCTTGCAGACCCCGCGCTGGCCGCGAGCCTGCTCGGCGTCGACGTGGGAGCACTGCTGTCCGCTGTCCCCGCGGGGCCGCCGATCGTTCGCGACGGCTCGTTGCTCGGAGCGCTCTTCGAATCGCTTGCTGCGCTCACCGTCCGGGTGTTCGCACAGCGGGCGCGGGCCCGCGTTGGCCACCTCCGAACGAAGAGCGGCGACCACGAGGTCGACCTCGTGGTCGAACGTCGAGACGGCCGCGTCGTTGCGATCGAGACGAAGCTCGCGGCCACGCCAGACGATCGGGACGTGCGCCACCTCCATTGGCTCTCGGATCAGATCGGAGCTGACGTCATCGACTCGCTCGTGCTGACCGCGGGCGAGTATGCGTATCGACGCTGCCGACGGCATCGCCGTCGTCCCGCTCGCGCTACTCGGCCCCTGACGGCGGGACGCTCCGCGGACGACGCTCGGAGCGGTTTGGAGGATTGGACCGACCGGCTCGAAGTCCGCAGAAGTACTTCCACTCTTTGGACCGATGGCCCGGATGCAAGGACCTTGGTACCTACCCGGCTTCCTGGCCGAACCGCCAAGGTGGGACCTGTTAGTTTCTCGAGCAGGCAACTGAGAGGAGCAGCTGATGCGACGCAAGGTATTCGACGTCCTTGCCAGTGCAGGCGGTGCAGTGGTGGTGGCGGTGCTGGTCGTCGCCGGCGCTTTGTTGATGTGGGGCTACAGCTTCGCCAACTCGAACGTCCACAACCAGCTCGCCGAGCAGTCGATCGTCTTCCCATCGAAGGCGGCCTTTGCCGCCGCGAAGCCCGGCACGGAGATCACCCCGGGGATGATCCCCTACCTCGAGAAGTACGCCGGACAGCAGCTGCTCACCGGCCAGCAGGCCGAGGCCTACGCTGACCACTTCATCGCGGTGCACCTGAGCGAAATGCCCTACGGCGGCGTGTACGCGAAGATCAGCGCAGCGTCGCTCGCCAGCCCGAAGAATGCATCGCTCGCCAACTACGTCCAGCTGTCGTTCAGGGGCACGACCCTACGTGGCCTCCTGCTCGAGGCCTACGCCTTCTGGACCTTCGGCCAGATCGCCTTCTGGGCCGGAGTGGCCTCGTTCGTGCTGGCGGGGATCATGGCGGTGCTCGTCGGGTTCGGCCTCTGGCACGCACGGCGGGTGCCGACCGAGGCCGAGCTGAAGATCGGCGCACAGGTCAAGGACGGCACGGAGCCGAAGGTCCTGGAGAGCGCCTGAACCTTGCCGGGCATCTGACCCAAGCGTCCCCCACCCGGTCCGCCGAGTTCGGCAGGCCGGGTGGTCGCGCGTCCGGACGGAGCGCTCGGGCACTGGTGCGCCACTTGACGACCTTGCGGATCGCGAGCCATGGTACGGCTGCCATCAGGTCTCCGGCATCCGTCGCGTCTCCATCGGATCCCCGTTCGGTAGCGGGTCCGCGAGGGGGCGGCAGGGGCGCGCGGGGCCGCCCAACGGGACGGGGTTGCCAGGAGCGATGAGAGCGATCGTCTACCGCCAGACCGGAGGACCCGAGGTCCTCGAGCTCGTCGAACGGCCGGAGCCGCGGCCGGGACCGGGTGAAGTGCTCGTCCGCGTCGCCGTCTCGGGGGTGAACCCGACCGACTGGCGGTTCCGACGCGCCGACGGTCCGGGCAAGCCGCTGCCCTTCCCCGAGGTGGTCCCCAACCGAAGACGGCGCGGGCACGATCGTCGCGGTCGGCGAGGGCGTCGACCCCTCCCGGGTCGGCGAGCGCGTCTGGATCTGGGAGGCTGCCTGGCTTCGAGCGGACGGTACGGCGCAGGAGCTCGTCGCGCTGCCCACTCGCCAGGCGGTGGCGCTGCCCGACGGCGCCTCGTTCGACCTCGGAGCGACCCTCGGCATTCCTGCGCTCACGGCGCACCGCTGCCTCACGGTCGGCGCCGAAGGCCCGGACGCGGTCTCGCCGGGCACCCTGAGCGGCCAGACGGTGCTTGTCTCGGGCGGAGCCGGCGCGGTCGGTCACGCCACGATCGAGCTCGCGAAGTGGGCCGGCGCCACGGTCGTGACGACGGTGAGCTCGCCGGAGAAGGCCGTGCTCGCCAAGGCCGCGGGCGCCGACCACGTGGTCGACTACCGCGCCGGGGACGCGATCGCCGCGATCCGCGGGTTCGCCGCGGACGGGGTCAACCTGATCGTGGAGGTGAGCCCGATCGCGAACGAGCAGCTCGATCAGGCAGTCGTCGCGCCGAACGGCACGGTCGCGATCTACTCGACTGGCGACCGGGATCTCGCCGTCGACGTGCGACCGCTGATGCTCAACAACATCCGCTACCAGTTCGTCCTCGTCTACACGGTCCCCCCACGCGCCAAGCAACAGGCGGTGCGAGACGTTGTCGCGGCGGTCGCTGCGGGCGCGCTCCGCGCCGGGCCCGATGCCGGCCTGCCCTTGCTCCGCTACCCGCTGGCCGAGACTGCCGCAGCTCACGAGGCGGTCGAGAATCAAGCCGTCGGGAAGGTCCTCGTCGACGTGAGCTGAGGCGGCCGTGCCGGCCCGCCGGTGGCGCGGAGTGGCTAGTCTCGCTGTCGTGGCCGACCAGGCGCGCTTCGTGGATGACGCAATGCAGTACATGCCGTCGCTGTACACGGCGGCGATGCGTATGACGCGCAACAACGCCGACGCGGAGGATCTCGTCCAGGAGACCTACCTGAAGGCGTACCGCGCCTACGGCGGGTTCAAGGAGGGTACGAACCTCAAGGCCTGGCTCTACCGCATCCTCACGAACACCTTCATCAACTCCTACCGGGCGAAGAAGCGTCGGCCCGACGAGTCCGACATCGAAGACGTCGAGGACCTCTACCTGTACCGCCGCCTCGGGGGGCTGGCGGGTGCGAGCGCCGGCCGGAGCGCCGAGGAGGACGTGCTCGAGCGCATCACCGACGACGAGGTGAAGGAGGCGATCGAGTCCCTTCCCGAGGCGTTCCGCATCGCGGTTCTCCTGGCCGATGTTGAAGGCTTTTCTTACAAGGAGATCGCCGAGATCATGGACGTGCCCATCGGGACGGTCATGAGCAGGCTCCACCGGGGAAGAAGGGCTCTCCAGAAGGCGTTAGGAGAGTACGGACTTGAGCGCGGACTGGTGGAAGCGCACCCGAGGTGAGGGATGCTGGCGATGACGGCGGGAGCAAGAGGCGGGGGGATCGCTCGACGAAGCGACGCCGGACACCGGGCCGTGGTCGCTCCGTGATGGGGGAGAAGACGCGATGACCGACGGCGTGCGCATCGATCGCGATCCGGAGGACGAGGTCAACGAGGACCCCGCGGACTGCGAGGAGACGATCTATCGCCTCTACCACTTCCTCGACGGCGAGCTGACCGAGGAACGGCGCCAGGCGATCCGGTCCCACCTGGACGGCTGCGGCGACTGCTTCGATGCACTCGGGTTCGAGGCCGAGCTTCGGCGGGTGATCGCCGACCGCTGCAAGGACCGCGTGCCCGCCAGCTTGCGCGAGCGGATCGCGGAGGCGATCCACCACGAGCAGCAGGCGAAGCGGTAGCGACGGCGCCGCCACGCCGGCGTCGGCGTAGGCTCGGCGTGTGAGCCGCAACACTGGTGATGACGGAGACCGGTCGGTGACCGACCCGGTCGCCTGGGACGTGGCGCTCCGGGTGGCTCGGCAGGCCGTGCGCTTCGCACCGCCGCTCGATCCCGCCACCCGGCGCCGCCTGGGGGACGACTTCGCCGAGGCGACGGCACGCGCCGAGCGTCTCGTCGAGGAGGTCACCGGGCTCTCCTCCTCCGAAGGACCGGCACGGGCGCGCGTCACGGACCGCGCCGGCTGGGTCGAGGCGAACGTCGGCACCTTCCGCCGGCTGCTGCGGCCCATCGGCGAGCGGCTGGCCGCCTCTGCCACGACGAGAAAAGCGCTCAACCCGGCGAGCCGCGCCGCGGCCGGCGTCGAGGTCGGCCTCGTCCTGAGCTGGATGTCTGGGCGTGTGCTCGGCCAGTACGACATGCTCGGGAGCGACGAGGGCGACGATGGTGACGTCGTCTACTACGTGGGGCCCAACGTGGTCGCCCTCGAGCGGCGGCACGGGTTCCCCCCCAGGAGTTCCGGCTGTGGATCGCCCTCCACGAGGTGACCCACCGCCTGCAGTTCACCGGAGTCCCCTGGATGCAGGAGCATTTCCTCGGCATCGTCGAGCGTGGCGCCGCCCTGACCACGCCGGACACGAAGGCGATCCTCCAAAGCGTGCGCCGGGCGGCAGCCGAGGTGCGCGCGGGGAACAACCCCCTCGCCGAGGGCGGGATCATCGGACTGCTTGCGACCTCCGAGCAGCTCGCCACCCTGCACGAGGCGCAGGCCCTGATGAGCCTGCTGGAGGGTCACGGCGACGTCGTGATGTCGCGCGCGGGGCAGCAGCAGGTCCCCGGTGCCGCCCGCTTCGCTCGCGTGCTGAAGGAGCGACGCGAGAGTGCTTCCGGCGTCGCCCGGGCAGTCCAGCAGATGATCGGGATCGAGGCGAAGATGCGCCAGTACGCCGAGGGCGAGCGGTTCATCGAGGAAGTCGAGCGGGCCGGCGGCGACGAGCTGCTCGCGGTCGTCTGGCGATCCCCCGAGATGCTCCCGAGCCTGGAGGAGATCAGGGAACCGGAGCGTTGGGTCGCCCGGGTCGGCGGGACCCGACACGCCGGGGTCTGACCGCGGCGTGCTCTCGGACGTCGCCGCAGGGCTGCTCCCGCGCTGCACGTTCCCGCCCGCCGGTGAGCCGCTCGCATGCGCGGTCTCCGGCGGCGCGGACTCGCTCGCGCTGCTGGTGCTGGCCGTCGCCGCCGGCTGTCGCGTCACGGCGTACCACGTCGACCACGGTCTGCGCCCCGGCTCCGCCGAGGAGGCCGAGGTCGTTCGCGTGGCCGCCGATCGCGTCGGGAGCGGGTTCGTCGCGCTCAGCATCGCATGTCCCGCCGGCCCGAACCTCGAGGCCCGCGCCCGCAGCGCCCGCCTCGCCGCGCTGCCCGCGGGAGCCGCCACGGGCCATACCGCTGACGACCAGGCCGAGACGATTCTCCTCAACCTCTTGAGGGGGGCGGGCAGCGACGGCATGCGCGGGATGCGCGCCGGGCCGCGCCACCCGATCCTCGCCCTGCGCCGTGCCGAGACCGTGACGCTCGTCACGTCGCTCGGCCTCGAGGTGGTCGACGACCCGTCCAACGCCGACCCGGCGTTCCGTCGGAACCGGGTGCGCCACGAGCTCCTGCCGCTCGCCGCCGAGATCGCCGGGCGCGACCTCGTGCCGGTGCTGGCGCGCCAGGCCGAGCTGTTCGCCGACGAGGTGGAGCTCCTCGACGAACTCGTCGCGGGGCTCGACGCGACCGACGTGGCGGCGGTGCGCGAGGCCCCCGCAGCGCTCGCCCGCCGCGCCATCCGGCGATGGCTGCGCGGCCTCGACTCGGAGGGTTACGCGCCTGGCGCGCGGGACACCGAGCGGGTGCTCGAGGTCGCGCGGGGCGCGGCGCGCGCCTGCGAGCTCCCCGGCGGACGGCGGATCCGCCGCACCCACGGCCGGCTGGTCGCCGAAGCCGCCTCCTCACGATGACCGGCCGATCCCACCACGGCTAAGGTCACCCCAGTGAGCAGCGGCGGCCAAACCGATCGGCCCGATCTGTCGCCCGGCGGACCGAACGGGATGACGCCGGGTCGCGTCCTCATCTCCGAGGAGCAGCTGAGGATCCGGATCCAAGAGATCGGCGACCAGATCACCCGCGACTACGCGGGGCGCCCCCCACTCCTCATCGGCGTGCTGAAGGGCGCCTTCGTCTTCATGGCCGACCTCAGCCGCTCGATCCGGCTGCCGGTCGAGATGGACTTCATGGCGGTGTCCTCGTACGGGACGGCGACGAAGACCAGCGGCATCGTGCGCATCGTGAAGGACCTCGACGCCGACCTCACGGGGCGGCACGTGATCGTTGTCGAGGACATCGTCGACAGCGGCCTCACGCTCTCCTACCTGCGAAAAGGCCTGCTGGCGCGCGGCCCCGCGAGCCTCGAGATCTGCGCGCTGCTGGTGAAGAAGGGCCAGCAGCGCGTCCAGCTCGACGTGCCCTACATCGGCTTCGAGATCCCTCCGGAGTTCGTCGTCGGCTACGGGCTTGACGTCGCCGAGCGCTACCGGAACCTCTCGGGGATCTACATCGTGGACACGCCGCTGGACGCGGGCGGCGAGTGACCGACCACGCCGGCGTCGAACGCCACGGTGTCGACCTCGACCGGGCAGCTGCGGCGGTCCGCGAGCTGCTCGCCGCGGTCGGCGAGGACCCCGACCGCGATGGTCTCGCCGAGACGCCCAGTCGGGTCGCCTCCATGTACGCCGAGCTGCTCGGCGGCATGTTCGAGAATCCCGATCACCACCTGCGGGTGACGTTCGCAGCGGACCACGACGAGATGGTGATGGTCCGTGACATCCCGTTCGCCTCGCTCTGCGAGCACCACCTCATCCCCTTCATCGGCAAGGCGCACGTCGCCTACATCCCCTGCGACGACGGCAAGATCACCGGGCTGTCGAAGCTGGCTCGCCTCGTCGACGCCTACGCCCACCGCCTGCAGGTGCAGGAGCGCCTCACGACCCAGATCGCCGAGTCGATCGAGCGGGTGCTGACCCCACGAGGGACCCTCGTCGTGATCGAGGCGGAGCACCTCTGCATGGCGATGCGGGGCGTGAACAAGCCGGGGACTCGCACGATCACGTCCGCGGTGCGCGGCCTGTTCCGCCACGACGTCGCGACCCGCGCCGAGGCGATGGCCTTCGTGCGCGGCGACCGGTAGCGGGCCGGCCGGCGGAGCGGTGCCACCTCGACTCAAGCCCCCGGCGCCCTAGGCTGTTTCTATGAGGCCCCTCGTCATGGGCGTGCTGAATGTCACCCCCGACTCCTTCTACGACGGCGGGCGCTACTTCGACCGGGCGGCCGCCATCGAGCACGGGCGGGCGCTCGTGGCCGAGGGGGCCGACATCGTCGACGTCGGCGGTGAGTCGAGCCGTCCAGGTGCCGAGCCCGTCGGGCGGGACGAGGAGCTCCGCAGGGTGCTGCCGGTCGTCGCCGCGCTGGCGCCCGAGGTGCGGGTGTCGATCGACACCATGAAGCCTGAGGTGGCGATGGCGGCGGTCGAGGAGGGCGCGACGCTGGTGAACGACGTCGCCTGCTGCCTGGCTGACGTCGCCGCGGCGACGGGAGCGGGCCTGGTGGTCATGCACATGCGCGGGACGCCGAAGGACATGCAGCGCGACCCGCGCTACGACGACGTGGTGCGGGAGGTGTTCGACAGCCTCACCAGGGCTGCAACAGCCGCGCACGCCGCTGGCGTCGGTGAGCTCTACGTCGATCCGGGGATCGGTTTCGGCAAGACGGCCGAGCACAACCTCGCGCTCCTCCAGGCGGTTCCAGAGCTCGTCGCGCTCGGCGAGCCGGTGCTGATCGGCACGAGCCGCAAGAGCTTCCTCGGGAGGCTTCTGGCGCCGGCCGGGGCTCCGCCGCTGCCGCCTGAGGAGCGCTTCGAGGCCTCGCTGGCCACTGCAATCTGGGCGATGGCCGCCGGGGCGGCCATCGTTCGGGTCCACGACGTGAAGGCCACGGCCCAGGCGGCGCGGCTTGTCGGCGAGGTTGTCAGGTCGGCCGCGCCGGCGGGCGCGGGGCGGCGCGATGAGGGGCCGGTGGGCCGCCGGGATCGTCCCGCGCAACTTCGCCTGGATCATCAAGGACCAGCTGGCGGTGAGCGAGCGGCCGGGCGGCTACGCCCCTCACCACCGCCGGGTGCGGCGCCAGGAGGAGATCCTCTGGCTCAACGCGCAGGGGTTCACCAGGATCGTCTCGCTGCTGCCCTCGACCCACAACCTCCACGCCTACGAGGAGCTCCACATCCCGTCGTCGCACTTCCCACTGCCCGTCAACGCCGACGTGCGCGCGCCGCTCTCGGAGCTGTACCCGGCGCTGCTCGACTGGCTGCGGGCCGGCGAGCGGGTCCTCGTGCACCAGGAGGAGCTGGGCGAGCGGGTGGCCGGGGTCGTGGCGGGCTTCCTGTGCTGGAGCGGCGCACTGCCCGAGCCCCCGCGCGCCATCTCCGCCGTGGAGCAGCTGCTCAAGCGCCAGCTCGGCTCGGCCGGCCGGGCGATCGTGGCTCTCGTCCCCGAGTTGCCACCGCCGGGCGCCCCCGCGCCGCCCCGCCCCGCCGGGGCGCCGGTCACGGGAGCGCCCGCCGAATCGTCGGGTGCAGGCGAAGCCGCAGGCGTGACCGCGAGAGAGCGCCCGATCTCGGTCCCGCCTGCCGCCGACGCCACCGGCGCGGATGCCGTGGGCCCCGGCACGGCGTTGCCCGGGGCCGTAGCGCCCGGCAGCTCTGGCGGCGGCCCGGTGGCGCGAGCGGCCGGGAGGGACGCGGCCGGGGGCCCGACCGCCGGAAAGCCGGAACCGAAGGTCGCGACCAAGAACGAGGTGCCCGCCGGCGGCAGTGCCGAGGGTGCCGAGGCGCGGCCGCCGTCGCCGGTCGAGCACCCGGCAAAGGGGGCCCGCGGTGGGCGAGGCTCGGCGGAGCCGGTGAGCGACACGATCGAGATCCGGGGCCTGCGGGTGCTCGGTACCCACGGCGTGCTGGCGAGTGAGCAGGAGCGCCCGCAGCCCTTCGAGCTCGACCTCGATGTCCTGGCCGACCTCGCCCCGGCGGCTCGCTCCGACGACCTGAGCGAGACGATCGACTACGGACCGCTCGTCGAGGCGGCGCGCCGAGTCGTGGAGACAGGCCGCTACCAGCTCCTGGAGGCCCTGGCCCAGGCGGTCGCCGACGCCGTCCTCGCCGAGCCGAGGGTCGAGTCGGTCGCCGTCGGCCTCCGCAAGCTCCGCCCGCCGCTCGCAGCCGACGTGGCGACGGTCGGGGTGCGCGTCGTCCGGCACCGGGGCGAGCTCCCTTCGCGTGATGCCTGACCCGGGGTTGACGGTGACACCGGCACGCGAGCACGGCCTCCTCGCCCATCTCGGGCTCGGCTCCAACCTGGGTGATCGTTGGGCGCACCTCGGACGGGCGGTCGATCAGCTCCACCGGGTGGACGCCGCCCTCGTCGCATCACCGGTCTACGAGACAGCGCCCGTCGGCGGCCCCGAGGGACAGGGCCCGTACCTGAACTGCGTCGTGCGTCTGCGCGTCGAGGGCAGTCCGCGCGACGTCCTCGCGCTCGCCGCGGAGATCGAGTCCATGGAGGGGCGCGTACGCTGCCGAGCGCTGGGGACCGCGCACCCTCGACGTCGACGTCCTGCTGCTGGGCGGGCTCCGCGTGAACGAGGAGGACCTCGTTGTGCCGCACCCGAGGATGGCGGAGCGTGCCTTCGTGCTCGCACCGCTCGAGGACCTCGATCCCGGCCTCGTTCCCGACCGCTGGCGGGAGCGGCTCGGCGGCGAGCAGGCTGTCGCTGCGGCGGTCCGCCGGGTGGGCGATCTCGTCCTCGTCCAGGCGCCCTAGGGGGTGGGTGTGCTGGAGGTCGTGACGACGCGCGAGCGCCTCGCCGCGGTGCTCGCCGGCCGGCGCCGGCGGGGCCGGCGCGTCGGGCTCGTGCCAACGATGGGCGCCCTGCACGCCGGCCACGTTTCCCTCGTCGAGGCGGCATCGGCCGGGAGCGACTCGGTCGTGCTCTCGATGTTCGTCAACCCGCTCCAGTTCGACCGGGACGAGGACTACGAGCGCTACCCGCGCGATCCTGACGGCGACCTGAAGACGGCCGAGGCCGCTGGCGTCGAGATCATCTTCATGCCAAGCGTGGTGGAGATGTACCCGGCGGGGTCACCGCAGGTCACGGTCGACCCCGGGCCGCTCGGCGACGTCCTCGAGGGGGCCTCGCGCCCGGGGCACTTCGCCGGCGTCGCCACGGTCGTGGCGAAGCTCTTCGCGCTCGTCATGCCGGCGGCCGCCTACTTCGGCGAGAAGGACTACCAGCAGCTGGAGATCGTGCGGCGACTCGCCGCCGACCTGTCGTTCCCGGTCGAGGTCGTCGGCTGCCCGACGGTGCGCGAGCCCGACGGCCTCGCCCTGTCCAGCCGGAACCGCCGGCTCGGGCCGGAGGAGCGCGCCGCCGCCACGGTCCTGTACCGGGCGCTGATCCGGGGCCGGGAGGTGCTGGGCTCGGCCGGTCACTCCGCGCCCGTGGTCGAGCAGGCCATGGTAGAGGTGGTCGCCGGCGAGCCATTCGCCACCTTGGACTATGCCGTGGCGCGTGCCGCGGTGCGCTCGACCGGACCGGCTCGCTCGACGTGGCCCGCGAGATCCGTCTGCTCATCGCGGCGCGCCTCGGGCCAGTGCGGCTGATCGACAACCTGGGGGTCGCCTCGTGAGCGCGGCGGGTGCCCGGCCCGGACCCGAGGGTCGGCGTGCCGGGGCCGAGCTCGCGCTTCGACGTCGTCGTCGTCGGTAGCGGCGTCGCGGGCTGCGCGATCGCGCTGCGCCTTGCCGCCGCGGGCGTGTGGGTCGCCCTCGTCACGAAGGGGGAGCTCGGGGCCTCGACCACCGAGTGGGCCCAAGGCGGCATCGCCGCGGCGTTCCCCGTCGAGGGCGACTCCGCGGAGCTGCACCTGGCGGACACGCTGCGCGCCGGCGTCGGCCTGTGCGACCCCGAGGCGACCCGCATCCTGGTCGAGGGTGGTCCCCGGGCGGTGCTCGACCTGGTGGCGCTCGGGGCCGTGTTCGACCGCGACGAGCGGGGCGAGCTCGCCCGCTCGCGGAGGGTGGGCACAGCACCGCCCGGGTCGTCCACGCCGGTGGCATCTCGACCGGTGCCGAGGTGGTCCGGGCGCTCGTCGCGCGGGTGGGGCGAGAGCCCGTCGTCGTGCTCGAGCGCACGTTCGCCTCCGCCCTCGTCGTCGAGGACGGGCGGTGCACGGGTCTCGACGTGCTCGACGCTGGAGGGACCCGGCGCCTCGTCGCCCCGCAGCTCGTCCTCGCCACCGGCGGCGCCGGTCAGCTCTTCGACCTGACGACGAACCCCCTCGGCGCGACGGGCGACGGGCTCGCGCTGGCGCTGCGGGCGGGCGTCCCCCTCGCCGACTTGGAGTTCGTCCAGTTCCACCCGACGGCGCTCGCCATCCATGCGCTCCCGAGGCCGCTGCTCTCCGAGGCGCTCCGCGGCGAGGGCGCGCTGCTGCGCGACGGGCGGGGCGAGCGCTTCGTCGACGAGCTCGCCCCCCGCGACGTCGTGAGCCGCGCCGATCGCGGCCCGGATGGCCGAGGAGGGCACCGATCACGTCGACCTCGACGCCCGGTCGGTCGCGGGCTTCGCCCGCCGCTTCCCCGGTCTCGCCGCCCAGCTCGCGGGGCAGGGCCTCGACCCCGGGCGCGACCTGCTCCCGGTCGCGCCGGCGGCGCACTACCTGTGCGGTGGCGTGCTGACGGACCTCGACGGCGCCACCGCGTTCCGGGGGCTGTGGGCGGTGGGCGAGGTCGCCTGCACCGGCGTGCAGGGCGCGAACCGGCTCGCCTCCAACTCGCTGCTCGAGGGCCTCGTGTTCGCCGCGCGAGCGGCCACGGCGATCGCGTCGGGGCGCGACGGACCGCTGCGCGCCGGGGCGCTCGGCCCGTTGCTCGGTGGCGGCGCCTCCGGCGGCGCGATCCCGGTCCGTCTCGCGGCAGGCGACCAGCCAGTCGAGCCCCCCTCCCCGCCGGCGGGGGCCGGCGGGGACGTCGTGAAGCTCCGGGAGGTGCTCCAGCGCGCGATGGGCGAGGGCGCGGGCGTGGTGCGCAGCGCCGCCAGCCTGGAGGCCGTCGAGCGCACGGTCGGCGAGCTGCGGCGTGGCGCCCCGCTCGCCAGCGGGGCCGATCCACGGCGCGTCGTCGCGGAGGCGGAGCTGGCGAACCTCGCCGAGGTCGCCGCGGCGATGCTGCGCTCGGCGCGTCTGCGGGAGGAGAGCCGGGGCGCCCACTTCCGCTCCGACTTCCCGGCGACCGACGACGCCTGGCGGGTCCGCCTCGCGACCGGGCGGCGGGCGGCCCCGCTCCACGCCGGCCCGGCCCCCACCCCGCCGACCGCCGGAAGCCGCCCGACCGGGGAGGCGGGCGAGCCGTGAGCTACGACGAGGCAGCGGAGGCAGGCCGGCGATGAGGCGGGACGACGTCCATCCGCCGGTCGTGGCGGTCCCCCCCGCGGTCGCGCTCGCCCTCGCGGAGGACCTGCTGCCGCTCGGCGACCTGACGGCGACGCTGCTGCCTCCCGACGCGACCGCACGGGCCGCCTTCGTGGCGCGCCATCCCGGCGTCGTCGCCGGGACGCGCTGCGTGCTCGAGGTCTGCCACCAGGTCGACCCGGCGCTCGCCTGCGAGATCGTGCTCGACGACGGCGAGGAGGTGGCGGCGGGCGGCGTGGTCGCCCGGGTCTCGGGCCCCTTCCGGTCGCTGCTCACCGCCGAGCGCAGCGCCCTCAACTTTCTCTGCCACCTGTCGGGCATCGCCACCTCCGCCCGCCGCTACGTCGAGCTGGCCCAGGCCGCCAACCCGGCGACGCGGGTGTGGGACACGCGCAAGACCACCCCGGGGCTGCGCGCGCTCGAGAAGGCGGCGGTGCGCGCCGGCGGCGCGGCGAACCACCGTGGCAACCTCTCCGAAGGAGTCCTGGTGAAGGACAACCACCTCGGGGGCCTGTCCATCACCGACGCGGTCCGACGGGCCCTCGAGCGCTGGCCCGGCCGCATGGTCGAGGTCGAGTGCGACCGGGTCGACCAGGTCGAGGAGGCGGTGGCGGCGGGGGCGACGCTCGTGATGTGCGACAACATGCCGCCCGCGCAGGTGCGGGAGTGCGTCGCCATCGTCCGGGCGCACCCCCGCGGCGCCGCCGGCGCCGTCCTCGTCGAAGCCTCGGGCGGCATCGACCTCACCAACGTGGCCGCCTACGCCGCGGCCGGCGCCGACGTCGTCTCGATCGGCGCGATGACGCACTCAGCGCCGATCCTCGACATCGGGCTCGACCTCGAGACCTGACACCCCCCGCCGCCCCGGTCGACTCGTGCTTCCGGGAATGGGGCGCCGCCGCCGGATCGGGTAGACCAGTAGGCCATGCTGCTCGCCGTCGACGTGGGGAACACCCAGACGGTCATCGGCGTCTTCGAGAACGCCGAGGCCTCGGGATCCATCGGCGCGCGTGCGCCCGGCGAGCTCCCCGGCCTCGTGAGGAGCTGGAGGGCGGCGACCGTCGCCGAGCGCACCGCCGACGAGCACGCCCTGCTCCTCAACCAGCTGCTCGGCCTCGACGGCCTGCGGGTCCGCGGGATGGGCGACGCGGGGGCTGGGACCCCGGACCGGCTGATCGAGGGCCTCGTCGTCTCGTCGTCGGTGCCGTCAGTCACCGTGGCGCTTCGCGAGACCGCCGCGCGCTGGTTCGACGTGCCGCTCGTCGTCGTCGAGCCGGGCATCCGGACCGGCATGCCGGTCCTCTACGACAACCCGAAAGAGGTCGGTGCCGACCGGATCGCCGACGCGGTGGCGTCGCTCGACCTGTTCTCGCCGCCGATCATCGTCGTCGACCTCGGCACGGCGACGACCTTCGACGCCATCTCTGCGGCCGGGGAGTATCTCGGCGGGGCGATCGTGCCCGGCATCGAGATCTCGATGGACGCGCTCTTCGCGCACGCCGCCGCCCTGCCGCGGGTCGCCCTCGGCGAGCCGCGGCGGGCGATCGGGCGCTCCACCGTCGAGTCGATGCAGGTCGGCGCGGTGTTCGGCCACGCCGCCTTGGTGGACGGGATGTGCGAGCGGCTCGAGGAGGAGCTCGGCGAGTCCACGATCGTGGCGACGGGGGGTCTCGGCGGCCTGGTCGCCCCGCACTCACGGAAGATCCGCCACTACGAGCCCTGGCTCACCCTCCACGGATTGCGCCTGCTGTACGCCAAGAACACAGAAGCCGGTGCCGAGGGGGCGAGCCGGTGACGGACGCCCCGAATGGCGAGGCTCCCGATGGGGACGCTCCCGCCGTCCCGTACCGCCTCCCCGGGACCGTCGGCGCCGGGGTCGTCGCCGCCGACCCCGCCTACGCGAGCCTCGAGGCGGGGGGCTCCTCCGGCGTCGTCGTCTCCGTCGCGGGGCGCATCATGCGCTCACGGCCCCAGGGCCGGATCGCCTTCGCCGAGGTGCGCGACTGGACAGGGGCCGTGCAGCTCTTCGCCCAAGAGGGGGTCACCGAGTGCTTCGAGGAGCTCACGCGCCTCAACCTCGGCGACTGGATCGGCGCGACCGGCGAGGTCGTGCGCACGAAGCGGGGTGAGCTGTCCGTCGCTGTCGTTTCGTGGTCGCTCCTCGCCGAGGCCCGCCGCAGCTTCGGCGACAAGTGGCGCGGCATCCACGACGTCGAGCTCCGGCACCGCCAGCGCGAGGTCGACCTGTGGGCGAACGACGGTGTGCGCGAGACGTTCCTCGTGCGCTCGAAGGTCGTCGCCGAGCTGCGCCGCCTCCTCGCCGAGCGCGGCTTCGTCGAGGTCGAGACACCGGTGCTCCACCCGATCGCGGGCGGGGCGCACGCCAAGCCGTTCGTCACCCACTACAACGCGCTCCACGCCGACTTCTACCTGCGGATCGCGCTCGAGCTCTACCTGAAGCGGCTCCTCGTCGGCGGGTTCGAACGCGTCTTCGAGCTCGGTCGGGTCTTCCGCAACGAGGGCCTCTCGCCGCGCCACAACCCCGAGTTCACGATGCTCGAGCTCTACCAGGCCTACGCCGACTACACCGACATGATGGCGATCACCGAGGAGCTCGTCGCCGGCGTCGCCGAGTCGGTGCTCGGCACGACGACGCTGCGCTACCAGGACCGTGACCTCGACCTCACCCCGCCGTGGCGCCGGGCGACGATGGAGGAGCTCATCGCCGAGCAGACCGGCGCCGAGGTCAGCCTCGAGCTCGGCGTCGAGGAGCTGCGGCGGCGCGCCGAGGGGCTCGGCGTGCCGGTCGCCGAGACCGACGGGCCGGGCAAGATCATCCTCGAGATCTACGAGAAGACGACCGAGCCGAACCTGTGGGGCCCGGTCTTCGTCATGGACTACCCGAAGGAGGTCTCGCCCCTCGCCCGGGACCACCGCAGCCGGCCCGGCTACGTCGAGCGGTTCGAGCCCGTCGTCGCCGGCCGGGAGCTCGGCAACGCCTTCAGCGAGCTGGTCGACCCGGACGAGCAACGCCGCCGTCTCGTCGCCCAGGCGGCCGAGCGTGCGGCCGGTGACGAGGAGGCGATGGCCCTCGACGAGGAGTTCCTGCGGGCGCTCGAGCACGGGATGCCCCCGACGGGCGGTCTCGGCATCGGCGTGGACCGGCTCGTCATGCTCCTTACCGACAAGGCGAACATCCGCGAGGTGATCCTGTTCCCGGCCCTGCGCCCCGAGCATCGTGCCGGCGAGGCGACGGGCGGCGGGCACACGGGCGAGGAGGCGCCGGTCGCGGAGGCCGGCGGGTAGCCGAGCTCTCCTGCACCTGCTGCTACTCGGACCGGCGGATACGGTCCCGCGTGGGCGCGTGCCCAGGGGGCCGCGGGGAACCGCCGACGCTCAGCTGGCGAGCGCCCTTGTCGAGCGTTCCAGGTCGTCGAGGAGGCTCATGCCGAGCTCGGAGAGCGCCTTCGGCACGATGCCGTCGCCGAGGCTGAGGGCCGTATCCGTCGCCTCGTTGGCGTAGCGGCGTGCCGTGTGGGCCGAAGCGGTGATCCCCGGCGAGGCGGCGACGAGCTCCCGGGCCACCTCGACCTCCTCGCGCCCGAGGGGCCGGCCGAGCAGCGAGCGGAGCTTCGGTCCGACCTGGCGGTCGAGCAGGGCGCGCTGGACCGGCAGGGTGTAGATGCCCTCGGCCAGGTCCTGCCCTGGCGGCTTGCCGAGCTCCTGCTCGCCCGCGACGACGTCGAGGACGTCGTCGCGGATCTGGAAGACGATCCCGAGGCACTCACCGAACCTCGTGAGCGCTTCGATCTGCGAGCGCTCCAGCCCCGCGGTGATCCCCCCGATCCGACACGCCGTCGACATCAAGGCGGCGGTCTTGTCGGCGATGGCGACGAGGTAGTCCTCCTCGCTGCGGTCGAGGTGGTAGGCGGAGCGCACCTCGGCGATCTGGCCCTGGCAGAGCCGGGCGAGCGTCGCCGCGAGGAGCCCGGCGATCTCCGTGCCGAGCGACGCCGCGATCTCGGCCGAGCGAGCGAGGAGGAAGTCGCCGGCGACGATGGCGAGCAGGTTCCCCCAGCGGGCGTTGACGCTCGGGACGTTGCGCCGGCGCGTCGCCTCGTCCATCACGTCGTCGTGGTAGAGCGAGGCGAGGTGCACGAGCTCGACCGAGACGCCGCCGAGCAGCGTGTCCTCGCTGGCGTCGAGACCCGCCAGGGACGCGGCAGCGAGCGTCAGCGTGGGGCGCACCCGCTTGCCGCCGGCCTCGATCAGGTGCGTGGAGATCTCGTCGAGAAAGGGGTCGCCCCGCGTGACGACGCTGCGCAGGCGGGCTTCGAGCCGGGTGAGGTCTTCCTCCGGAACGGGAAGCGCGAAGAGGTCCGGCGCGTTCACTAGGTGAGCACGATACGTCAAGGACTCGTCGTCCCGACAACGGCGGCCGTTAGAGAGGGTGGCGCCGGGGGACCGGCGGCGGCGAATCTGCCCGGTGACCAGGCAGTCTGGGTCCGGGCGAGCAGCACGGAGAGGCTGGTCACGCGCCTGGCGAACGCCACCCGCGCCGACCGCCGCGATGACGGGTGCGACCGGTAGACTGCCTTCAGGTCGCACGCAGAGGGAGTCGAACGTTGTTCGAGCGATTTACCGATCGGGCACGGCGGGTGCTCGTCCTGGCTCAGGAGGAAGCACGTCTTCTGAACCACAGCTTCATCGGCACCGAGCACATCCTCTTGGGCCTGATCCACGAGGGCGAGGGCCTTGCCGCGAAGGCGCTCGAGTCCCTCGGCATCTCGCTCGAGGCGGTGCGGGAGAAGGTCGAAGAGACCATCGGCCCCGCCGGCTCGGCCCCGACGGGCTCGCCCCCGTTCACGCCCCGCGAAGAAGGTGCTGGAGCTGTCGCTTCGCGAGGCGCTCCAGCTCGGTCACAACTACATCGGAACCGAGCACATGCTCCTCGGCCTCGTCCGCGAGGGCGAGGGTGTCGCAGCGCAGGTCCTCCAGAGCCTCGGTGCCGACCTGCCGCGCGTCCGCCAGCAGGTGATCCAGCTCCTCTCCGGCTACCAGGGCCGCGAGACCGCCGGCGCGACCGCCGGCGGCACCGGGGGCGAGCAGGCACCCGCCGGCTCGCCGGTGCTCGACCAGTTCGGCCGGAACCTCACCCAGCTCGCTCGCGAGCACAAGCTCGACCCGGTCATCGGCCGTGACCGCGAGATCGAGCGCCTGATGCAGGTGCTCTCTCGCCGGACGAAGAACAACCCGGTGCTCATCGGGGAACCCGGCGTCGGCAAGACGGCGATCGTCGAGGGCCTCTCCCAGCAGATCGTGGCGAACGACGTCCCGGACACGCTGAAGGGCAAGCAGCTCTACACGCTCGACCTCGGAGCCCTCGTCGCCGGCAGCCGGTACCGGGGCGACTTCGAGGAGCGGCTGAAGAAGGTCCTGAAGGAGATCCGCACGCGCGGCGACACGATCCTGTTCATCGACGAGCTCCACACGCTCGTCGGCGCGGGGGCGGCAGAGGGCGCCATCGACGCGGCCTCGATCCTGAAGCCGATGCTGGCGCGCGGCGAGCTCCAAACGATCGGCGCGACCACGCTCGACGAGTACCGCAAGCACCTCGAGAAGGACGCCGCGCTGGAGCGCCGCTTCCAGCCGATCAAGGTCGAGGAGCCCTCGCTGGCGCACACGATCGAGATCCTGAAGGGGCTGCGCGACCGCTACGAGGAGCACCACCAGGTCACGATCACCGACCAGGCGCTCATCGCCGCGGCCAACCTCGCCGACCGGTACATCTCGGACCGCTACCTGCCGGACAAGGCGATCGACCTCATCGACGAGGCGGGCAGCCGCCTGCGGATCCGGCGGATGTCGACGCCGCCCGAGTACAAGAAGATCGAAGAGGACCTCGTCCGCATCCGCGCCGAGAAGGAGGCCGCGCTCGAGCGGCAGAACTTCGAGGCGGCGAAGATGCTCGCCGAGCAGGAGCAGGCCAAGCTGGAGCGCAAGACGGCGCTCGAGCAGGAGTGGCGCGCCGAGGGTGTCGACCTGTTCGACGTCGTCGACGAGGACGTCATCGCCGAGGTGCTCGCCAACTGGACCGGCATCCCCGTGTACAAGCTCACGGAGGAAGAGACCGCGAAGCTGCTGCGCATGGAGGACGAGCTCCACAAGCGCATCGTCGGTCAGGACGACGCCATCAAGGCACTGTCACGGGCGATCCGGCGTACGCGGGCCGGTCTGAAGGACCCGAAGCGCCCGAGCGGCTCGTTCATCTTCCTCGGGCCGACCGGGGTCGGCAAGACCGAGCTCGCCAAGGCGCTCGCCGAGCTGCTCTTCGGCGACGAGAGTGCGCTGATCCAGCTCGACATGAGCGAGTACATGGAGAAGCACACGGTGAGTCGGCTGGTGGGTTCGCCCCCCGGCTACGTCGGCTACGAAGAGGGCGGCCAGCTCACCGAGGCTGTCCGGCGCAAGCCCTTCGCGGTCGTGCTCTTCGACGAGGTGGAGAAGGCCCACCCGGACGTGTTCAACGCCCTCCTCCAGATCCTGGAGGACGGCCGGCTGACGGACGCGCAGGGGCGCACGGTCGACTTCAAGAACACCGTCCTGATCATGACGTCGAACCTCGGCACCTCCGACCTGCGCAAGGCGGCGGTCGGCTTCGCCAAGACGAGCGAGGCCGTCACGTACGAGCGGATGAAGTCCAAGGTCCAAGAGGCGCTGAAGCAGCACTTCCGGCCCGAGTTCCTCAACCGCATCGACGAGGTCATCGTCTTCCACGAGCTCCAGCTCGAGGAGGTCGTCCAGATCGTCGACCTGATGATCCGCAGGGTCCGCGAGCAGCTGGAGAGCCAGGGCATCGGCCTCGAGCTCACCCGTGAGGCGAAGGAGCTCGTCGCCCAGAAGGGCTACGAGCCTGCCCTCGGGGCGCGGCCGCTGCGGCGGGCGATCCAGCAGATGGTCGAGGACCCGCTCTCGGAGAAGATCCTCTGGAAGGAGTTCCGGGTCGGCGAGACGGTCATCGCCGACGTGGAGAACGGCGAGGTCGTCTTCCACGCGGTGGAGGGCTTCGAGCCGCCACCCGTCGAGCTCGCCGGCGCCGGGGCCGACTCCGACAGCTGACCGCCCGCGCCCTCGGCCCGGGCTCCCCGGGCTCAGGGCACGGTCGTCTCGGGATCAGGCGCCCGGTCGGACGGCTCCAGCGGCTCCTCCGGGGTCCCGCCGCCGCGCAGGATCAGGGTCGCCGCGACCGCCGAGATGAGCGCGGCGACCAGCACCGCCAGCTTCGCCTGGTTCTGCTCGGCCGTCGCGGTCGAAGGCGAGGTTGGCCACGAGGAACGACACGGTGAGGCCGATGCCTGCCAGGGCGCCGACGCCGAGCACCTCACGCAGGCCCATCCCCTCGGGCAGCCTGCCGACGCCGAGGCGCTGGGCGAGCCAGGCCGCGCCCGCGATGCCGACGAACTTGCCGATGAGCTTGCCGAAGAGCACGCCCCCGACGACACGGGTCGCCCCGCCGTGGGCAAGCGTTCCGCCGCTCAGGGGGATCCCGGCGTTCGCCAGCGCGAACAGGGGCACGGCGAGGAAGCTCGACCACGGGTGCAGCTGGAGGCCGAGCCACTCTGCCCTCGGCACCGCGCCGAGCGCGATGCGCACCGTCTTTCGCACCTCGCGGGGGGAGGACAGGTCGAGCAGCTCGTCCTCGCGCGCCCCGGTCTCCGCAAGAGAGAGCCGGGGCCGGGAAGGCGCGAGGAGGCCCATGGCGACCCCGGCGAGCGTCGGGCTGACGCCCGCCTGGTCGAGCGCGAGCCAGACCCCGACGCCGAGGAGGACGTAGAGGGGCCACCAGCCGACGCCAGCGAGGCGGCACAC
Organism: uncultured Actinomycetota bacterium; assembly: GCA_963765505.1. Classification (GTDB taxonomy): domain Bacteria; phylum Actinomycetota; class Acidimicrobiia; order Acidimicrobiales; family Bog-793; genus DATKQY01. The sequence goes on along the minus strand of CAVXWO010000006.1, from coordinate 227,545 downwards.
GCTCGCCACCCCGAAGAGGCCGACGGCGGCAACGAGGGCGGCCCAGTCGAAGTTGTGCTCGTAGAAGATGGCCAGCACGACGATCGAGCCGAGGTCGTCGGCCACCGCCAGCGCCAGGACGAACAACTTCACCGAGGCCGCCGTGTCGCCGCACAGGAAGGACAGGACCCCGAGGGCCACGGCGAGGTCGGTCGCCATCGGGATGCCCCAGCCATGGACGGCGGGGGTCCCGGCGGTGAAGGCGACGTAGACGAGTGCCTAGCCGACCATGCCTCCGAGGGCGGCGATGATCGGCAGCGCCGCGGCGCGCGGGTCCCGCAGCTCCCCGACGGTCAGCTCCCGCTTCAGCTCGAGCCCGACCGTGAGGAAGAACACCGTCATCAGCCCGCTGTTGATCCAGCCGCGCAGGCTCATCGTGAGCACGTGCCCGCCGAGGGACAGCCCGAGCGACGTCCCCCACAGGCGGTCGTAGGCGCCGACGAGGGGCGTGTTCGCCCAGACGAGCGCCACCGCTGTCGCGGCGACGAGGAGGACGCCGCCGGCGGCCTCGGTCTGGAGGAAGCGCCAGGTCGGTCGTGCGGTCAGGCGCGGCAGGCTCGCGAGCGACATCGGTCCCCCGGGCCGGCGTCGGGACAGGGACACCGGCCGGCGTGGCCGGCAGGCCCGATCAGTATGCCGCGCCCGAGGCGATCGGTCGTCGGGGAGCGCGGCGTCGAGGCCAGGCTCGGGCCGGGTCGCGCTGACCACCGGCTGGAGCGCCATCCGACGGCCGCTGACCGGTCACGTCGGCGCGCGGCCGGCGCCGACTACTGTTTGCGGTCAAGGGTGTGCCGGGAAGCCTGGTCGGCGGCCAGGGGAACCGCGCCTTATGACTGATCACTTCGCCCAGATCTGCCGCTCTTGAGCACACCGCCGAACAACATGCGCGGGCGGGAGGGGCGCCGACGGCTGCCCAGCTGGCGGTGGGAAGCGCTCCGCACGACGTTGTGGTTGGTGCCCACCATCCTCATCGCCGTCGCCGGCGTGCTGTTCGTGGTCGACGATCGAGATCGACGTGGCCGCCTACCACCACGAGCTCACCCTGCCGTTCTGGATCCAGTACGGGCAGCGCCGACGCCGGCCGCCAGGTGCTCATCGCCATCGCGGCCGCGGTGATCACGGTGGTGGGCGTGGTGTTCTCCATCACCATCCTCGCGTTGACCCTGGCGTCGCAGCAGTTCGGCCCCCGCATGATGCGGAACTTCGTCCGAGACGTCGGGAACCAGCTCACGCTCGGGGTCTTCGTGGCCACCTTCGTGTACTCGGTGTTGGTTCTCGGCTCGGTCATCAGCACCCCCCACACCAACTTCGTACCCCACCTGTCGATCACCGTCGCCGAAGTCCTGCTCGTCGTCGACGTCGTGGTCCTCGTCTACTTCATCCACCACATCGCCAAGTCGATCCAGCTGCCCGAGGTGATCGCCGGCATAGCGAGCGACTTGATGCGTGCGATCGACGACGAGTTTCCCGAGCAGCGCACCGAGGAGCACCGACCAGATCTGGGCGGCGACACGCGAACTGTGGCCGAGCTGCTCCAGCTGATCGAGGAGCGAGGCCAGGTCGTCCCCGCGAGCTCGAGCGGCTATCTGCAGTTCGTCGGCTATGCGCAATTGGTCGACATCGCCGCTCGCACGGATGCGGTCATCCGGCTCAATCACCGGCCGGGCCACTTCGTCGTTTCCGGGCGGCCCCTGGCGACGGTCTGGCCTCGAGGCGCTGCGGAGCAGGTCGCGTTGGCGCTCGCGAAGGCCCACGTGACCGGGCCACATCGGACCCTCATGCAGGATCCGGTGTTCGCCATCGATCAGCTCGTCGAGATCGCCATCCGCGCGCTGTCGCCCGCGGTGAACGACACGTTCACCGCGCTCACCTGCATCGACTGGCTCTCCGCGGGTCTGAGCAAGATCTCCGGCCGGACGCTTGCCGAGGCGGTCTACCGGGACGGGTTCGGTCGTGTGCGGCTCATCGAGTCCGATCCCTCCTACGCCCGGATGGTCAACCGGTCCTTCGACAAGGTGCGCCAGGCGGCGCGCGGCATGCCGGCGGTGATCATCCGCATGATGGACGCGCTGACCGCCATCGTGGGGCAGACGACCTCCGCCGATCAGCGGCGCATCCTGATTCGCCAGGCCGAGATGATCTTCCGCAGCGCCAAGGAGTCCGTGCCCGATCCGAGCGATCTCGAGGACATCGGTGTCCGTTACCAGCGATTGCTTGAAGATGCCGCTGTGGCGGGTCTGAGGGAGCTGCCGGAGGACGGTGGCGCGTAGCGTGTGGTCAGGCACCGTCGGCGCCCAGCCGGGCGATCCGGTCACCCACCTCGGTCGCCGTCGGGGAGTGCCGACCGGTCGTCGAGAAGCGGGAGACGCTCGAGCTGGTGCCGCTCCTCGGCGAGCCGGAGCTCGTTCCCGAAGGCGTCCATCAGGCGGACGTCGGCGGCGCTCGGTCCGGCGGCGAGCAGGGCCAGCACCCGGTGATCAGGGAGCTCGACGGCGCGGGTTGCCTCCTCCGGCCGCTGGGGGACCGGCTCGCCGACCGCCGCGTCGACGTGCCAGCCGGACCCGGTCGGACGCAGCAGGGCGACAGCGTCCACGTCGAGGGCGCGCCGCAGGATGGTCGGGAGACGGCCCACGGTGCCAGGCGCGGCGGCCACGATGTCGGCGACCACGCGTACCAGGTTCTCGCTGGCGCTCCGAGCTCGGGCTGCCTGCAGGCCCTGGCGCGCGAGGAGGTCGACCAGGACGCCGACGATGCTTGCCACCGCGACGTACGCGCTGAGCGCGACGAGGTCGATGAGCCGGTCGACGCGAAGGCTGTGCAGCGGCACGGTGAAGAAGTAGTCGGCCAGCAAGAAGCCGACCACCGTCGCCAAGGCCCCTGGGGCGATGCCGCCGAGCACGACCACGCCAACCACGGTCACGAGCGTGCAGAACAGGACTCCGGACAGCCCGATCGAGGCGTGGAAGGGGGCCAGGGCGAGGGTGACCGCGGCCGGGGCGGCGACGGCGAGGACCCATGCGGCCTGGCGGCGACGGAGGGGCAGTGGCATCCGCGGTCGGGGCGCCGCCGGTCGCCGGTGGATGCGGCGCTCCTCGTCCGAGACCTGACGGGTGGGGACGACGTGGATCTCGACGGGCCCGGCGTGGCGGATGGCACGGTTGATGACCGATCCGTGGAGCAGCTCCTGTAGCCGGGAGCGCCGGGTCGCGCCGAGCACGAGCTGGCGGGCGTGTTCGGCTTCGGCGAACTCCACCACCGCGCTGGCGACATCGACCGCGGCGAGCTCCGCGTAGTGACCACCGAGCTCCGCGAGGAGACGCCGTTGGGCCTCCAGCCAGACGGGTTCGTGCTCGATCAGGTCACTCGGGCCGCGGACGTGCAAACCGATCAGCTCCGAGCGCGTCGCCGTCGCGATCTGGGCAGCGCGGCGCAGGACGTGCTCACCCTCGGGGTCTCCGGTGAGCGCGGCGACCACGCGCCCGCCGCTCGCGGGAGCCGGACCGTCGCCGCTCGTCTCGGGTCGCCTGGACGGGTCGAGCAGACCATGGTCCGCCAACCATCCGAGCGCCAGGTCGCGGAGGGTGGCAAGGTTCTCGGCGGTGTGTAGCCGCTGAGCGCCATGTGGGCCAATCCCGGCGCGAGGACGTCGCTCGATGCGAGCCGGCTACGTAGCACCCCCGGATCGACGTCGATCAGCTCGACCCGCTCGGCGGCCGCGACGACGGCATCGGGGACGGTCTCACGCTCCGCGACCCCGGTGAGGGTCTCGACCGTCTCGTTGAGGCTCGAGAGGTGCTGGATGTTGACGTTGGTGATGACGTCGATCCCCGCATCGAGCAGGTCCTCGACGTCCTGCCAGCGCTTGAGGCGGCGGCCCCCGTGCACGTTCGCGTGGGCAAGCTCGTCGACGAGCGCCACCTCCGGGCGGCGGGCGATGACCGCGTCGGCGTCCATCTCCTCGAACGACGTGCCGCGGTAGCTGACGCGCTTCGGCGGGATCCGTTCGAGGTCGAGCACGCTTGCCTCGATCGCTTCCCGGCGGTGCGTCTCGGCGAAGGCGACGACGACGTCGACACCGTCTGCCGCGAGTCGCCGGCCCTCCGCCAGCATGGCGTAGGTCTTGCCGACTCCGGGAGCTGCGCCGAGCAGCACGTGAAGTCGTCCCCGTCGCACTGACCCGCTCGGGCCCCTGCCAGATACCGGTGCCGGCGAATCGTCTGCGGACACTCCAGCATAATCGGACCGAACTGGACGCGGTGACCACGAGTTGACGGAGTATTGACATGCCCGGTGCATTATTCATGTCTGATTGACCGTCGGTCCACGCGATCCGGCGCCGTGGCTGTCCCATCGCCGGTTACCAGCGCGACCACCGTGGCGAACTTCGGGCCGTCCCGTGAGCGGCGTGGCCTTCGGACGACGGCCGGCCTCGCCGCCTGCTCGAGCGGCCCGGGCGTGAACACGGCGTCAACAGCCGACCCGCGTCCGTGACAACCACGTGAACGCGCTGAGGCGGTCGTTCCGGGGTCGTTCAATCCCTCGTGATCCCCGCCGGCACCAGCTCGATCCTCAACCCCGGCTTCCACGGGCTCTTGGAGATCACGTACGCCTTCGCCTCGGTCGCCAACAGCAACGGCTCCGCGTTCGGGGGGCTGTCGGCGAACACCTCGTGGTCCGACACGACGCTCGGCGTCGCCACGCTGATCGGGCGCTTCGTCCCGATCGTCCTCGCCCCCGCGCTCGCCGGCTCGCTCGCCGGGCGCGCACGCACGCGCGCACCAGGGCCACACTCGACACCACCGGGCCGACGTTCGTCGCCTTCCCGTTCGGCGTGATCGTGATCGTCGGCGATCTCATCTGCCTGCCGATGCTCGTTTTCGGGCCGATCGTCGAGCGCATCGTCAGATGAGCCTCTCCTGAGCCCGCGGCGCTCGACTGGTAACGAGAGATCGCCACCCGACGTTGCGCCGTCCCCGCTGTGTCGCAGCCGGCGCGTATGGTCCAGCCGTGACCCGGGAGCGGATCGTCCATCGATGCACCGAGTGCGGGTCGACGTCCCCGCGCTGGTCGGGGCGCTGCCCACAGTGCGGCTCGTGGAACACCCTCGTCGCCGAGCGCCTCGCGCCGGCGTCGCCCGGCGCGCCGTCCGGCTGGGGCGCCGAGACGTGGCAGGGCGCCGGCGCCGGGTGGGAGGGCGCTGGCGGGGATCCACTCCGACCCGTGCCCCTCCTCGAGGTGGGCCTGGAGGGAGGGCTCCCGGTGCCGACCGGGATCGGCGAGCTCGATCGCGCCCTGTCCGGTGGCCTCGTGCCGGGGTCGGTGACACTCGTCGGCGGCGAGCCGGGGATCGGCAAGTCCACCCTTTTGCTCCAGGCGGCGGCCGCCGCGGCCGGCCGGGGGGCGCGGGTGCTCATCGTCTCTGCCGAGGAGTCCGCCGAGCAGGTCCGCCGGCGCGCCGAGCGGCTCGGCGCCGCCGTACCGGGCGTGTCGTTGCTGGCGACCACGTGCCTCCCAGCCGTGCTGGACGCCGCCGAGCGCTTCGGCCCGGATCTGCTGGTACTCGACTCCATCCAGACGATCGCCGACCCGGCCCTCGGCGGGGCGGGCGGCAGCGTCGTCCAGGTGCGTGAGTGCGCGGCGCGCCTCGTCGCCTACGCCAAGGGCCGCGCCGTGGCGACCGTGCTCGTCGGCCACGTGACCAAGGAGGGGACCCTCGCGGGACCCCGGCTCCTCGAGCACCTGGTCGACACCGTCTGCTCGTTCGAAGGGGAGCGCCACCACGCCCTTCGCATCCTCAGCGTGACGAAGCACCGCTTCGGTCCGGCGGGCGAGCTCGGCATCTTCGCCATGACCGCCGACGGGCTGGAAGGCGTCGAGGACCCGAGCGGCCTGCTGCTCGCCGATCGCCGGAGCGGCATCGCCGGTAGCGTCGTCGCCCCGGTGCTGGAGGGACGGCGCCCGCTCCTCGTCGAGCTGCAGGCGCTCGCCGCACCGAGCAGCTTGGCCACGCCCCGCCGCACCGCCCAGGGCCTCCCGCCGGGGCGCCTCGCCCTCCTGCTCGCCGTCCTGGAGCAGCGGGTCGGCATCGCCCTCGGGGCGATGGACGTCTTCGCCTCGGTCGTCGGCGGCGTACGGGTGACCGAGCCGGGGACGGACCTGGCGCTCGGCCTCGCCCTCGCCTCGGCCGCTGCGGGCACTCCGCTCGGCGACGACCTCGCCGCCTGCGGGGAGGTCGGCCTCGGCGGGGAGGTCCGCCAGGTGGCCCATACCGAGCGGCGTCTCGGCGAGGCGGCCCGCCGAGGCTTCCGGCGCGCCGTGGTGCCGGTCTCGGCGCCGGAGCCGCCGGCGGGCATCGAGCTCGTGCGCGTCTCGACCCTCGCCGAGGCGGTCGGCGCCCTGATCGGGGCGGGCACCGCTCCGCGGCGACTGCGGCCGCCGGCCTGACCGGGGCCCGCCCGGCCGAGCCGGCGCCGGGCGGCGACGCAGACGGTGTCCGGTACGATGCCCAGGTGGCGGAGGCTCCCGCAGCGCTCGGTCAGTTGCTCGCTCAGGTCGTGCCGGGTTCCCCGTTGCGCGAGGGGCTCGAGCGCATCCTCGGCGCGCACATGGGCGCTCTGATCGTGCTCGGCGACGGTCCCGAGGTGCTCGAGATCTGCTCGGGCGGCTTCCACATCGACACCGAGATGACGCCGCAGCGGCTGTCGGAGCTGGCGAAGATGGACGGGGCGATGGTCCTCGACCGCGAGGCGAAGCGCATCGTGTGGGTGAACGTCCATCTCATCCCGGACCCGTCGGCCTTCACGATCGAGACCGGTACGCGTCACCGCACCGCCGAGCGGGTCGCCCGCTGCGTCGGGGTCCCGGTCGTCGCCGTCTCGGAGGAGACGGGCAGGATCACCCTCTACGAGCGCGACGCCCGCCGCCAGCTCCAGTCGACCGACGCGCTGGTCGGGCGGGCGAACCATCTCCTCCAGACCCTCGACCGCTTCAGGGCCCGCTTCGACGAGGTCAACGGCGGTCTCGGCGCCTCGGAGGTCGAGGACGTGGTGACGCTGCGCGACGTGGCCACCGTGCTGCAGCGGGCCGAGATGGTGGCTCGCGTGGCCGACGCGATCGCCGACGTGCTCGACGAGCTCGGCGAGCACGGCCGGCTGCTGCGCCTCCAGCTGAACGAGCTCACGAGCGGCGTCTTCGAGGACCGGCGGCTCGTCGCCGCCGACTACGTCGGCCCGGGGAAGGGCGACACGGTCGAGCATGCGCTCGCCCGGCTCGCCGCCATACCGGCCGACGACCTGCTCAGCCTGGAGCACGTCATCTGCGCGTTCCGCCCCGATTGGCCCGTCCCCATCGACCTCGACGCCCCGCTCGTGCCGCGCGGCTACCGGCTCCTCCGCCGCATGCCGGAGATGTCCCGGGCGGAGGTCGAGCGGCTGGTCGCCCACTTCGGCGACCTCCACCGCCTCCTCCGGGCGCCGGCCGGCGAGCTCGCCGAGGCCGCGGCGATCGGCGAGGATCAGGCGCGCCTCGTGAAGGGCCGGCTGGCCCGGGTGGCCGACCCCCGCGCGCTCGACCGCTTCGGTTGACCGCACTCCGGCTCGGGGCGCCGGGCTCGACCCGTTCGGCGCCGCCTCCTCGCAGCTCCGAGCGCCCCGGGCACCTCCGGAAGCGTCGCTTGCTGGACCTCCCGCACTGAGGTCGGCCCCGGACCGGTACAATGGCAGTTCGGCCGGCTCGGAGCATCGAGCGGCCCACGGCAGGTCTCGTCGCAGAGACGCCGTTCCGCACGTGCCGGGTTGAGGAGTCGCGCAGTGTTCGATGTCGGCGACAAAGTCGTCTATCCGCATCATGGTGCGGCGGTGGTCGAGAAGCGGGAGGTTCGGGAAGCCTTCGGCGAAAAGCGGGAGTACCTCGTTCTCCGCCTCGCCTATGGCGACCTGACCCTCATGGTCCCCGCCGACAACACCGACGAGGTCGGGCTGCGCGAGGTGATCAACGACGAGGAGGTCGAGGAGGTCTTCGCGGTCCTTCGCAAGAAGGAGGCGCGGATGCCGACCAACTGGTCCCGCCGCTACAAGAACCACGTCGAGAAGCTGAAGTCCGGCGACATCTACCAGGTCGCCGAGGTCGTGCGGAACCTTTCGATCCGCGACAAGGACAAGGGGCTCTCGGCTGGCGAGAAGCGGATGCTCAACCGCGCCCGCCAGATCCTCGTCTCGGAGCTCACCTTCGCCATCGGGGTGAGCGAGGTCGAGGCCGAGGAGCGGCTGAACGCCGCTCTTCCCTAAGCCGGTTCGCCCCTTGGCCGCTGGCACCTGGGCGATCGTCGTCGCAGGGGGCGAAGGTCGCCGCTTCGGGCGGCTGAAGCAGTTCGAGCACCTCTGCGGCCGTCCCGTTGTGGAATGGGCCGTCGACGCGGCCCGCTCGGTCGCCGAGGAGGTGGTCCTCGTCCTCCCGGAGGCAGCACTCGACGAGCCCTCCCGTCACGCCGGTTGCGCCGTCGTCGTCGCTGGCGGCGCGACGCGTGCCGCCTCGGTGCGGGCGGGGCTGGCAGCCGTGCCCGCGTCGGTCGAGATCGTGGTGGTCCACGACGCCGCCCGCCCGCTCGCCTCCCCGCTGCTCTTCGCCGCCGTGGTGGCCGCCATCGGCGCAGGGGCCGACGGCGCGATCCCAGTCGTTCCCCTGGCCGACACCGTGAAGCGCGTCGCCGGCGGACGCGTGGTCGAGACGGTGGAGCGCTCAGATCTCGTCGCCGTCCAGACGCCGCAGGCGTTCCGTGCCGAGGTGCTGCGCCGGGCCCATGACGGCGAGCCCGACGCGACCGACGACGCCGGCCTGCTGGAGGCGATCGGCGCCGCCGTCGTGACCGTGCCCGGCGAGGCGCGCAACGTCAAGCTCACCGACGTCGACGACCTGGCGCGTCTCGGGTCCTGGGGGGCGGAGGTCCTCGCCTCCGGCTCCCGGTGACCGAGCAGCGCGTCGGCCTCGGTGTCGACGTCCACCCCTTCGACGAGCCGACGCCGGACGACCCGGAGGAGCGGCACGATCGCCAGCTGGTGCTGGGTGGCGTCGCGTTCCCCGGGGAGCGGGCGTTGCGGGGCCACAGCGACGCCGACGTCGTCGCCCACAGCGTCGCCGACGCGATCCTCGGAGCGGCAGGCCTCGGCGATCTCGGTGCCCATTTCCCCGACACCGACGAGCGCTGGCGGGGGGCCGACAGCCTCCTGCTGCTGCGCACCGTCGTCGAGCGAGCCGCCGCCGAAGGGTGGCGGGTAGTCAACGCCGACTGCACCGTGGTCGGCGAGCGACCGAAGATCGTCGCCCGGCGCGAGGAGATGGTGGCGCGCCTCTCCGATGCCGCGGGCGCGCCGGTCCACGTGAAGGCGACGCGCCCGGAGGGTCTCGGGAGCCTCGGGCGCGTCGAGGGCATCGCATGCTTCGCTGTCGTCCTGCTCGAGCGGGCATCGCCCGCTCCGGACCGATGAGCGCCCCGCCCCCGGGCCGCCGCGGCGCCGGTGCACGGGGCGCCGGTGGTCGGGGCGCCGGTGGCCGGGGCGGCGCACCCCGCGGCACCCCGGGGCGCCGGGGCGCCCCCCGCCGGCCGGCCGGCGAACCCGGTCACCGCCGCGAGCAGGCCGAGGAGCTGGGCGGCGAGCAGGTCGAGGGCCGCCAGGCCGTCCGAGAGCTGCTGGCCGCCGGGCGCCGCCGCGTGTTCGAGCTGGTCGTCGCCGAGGGGCGCGACCCCTCGACGGTGCTGGAAGAGATCGTCGAGCTCGCGCGGTCGCGGGGGGTCTCCGTGCGCTTCGCCCCGCAGCACCACGTCGACTCCCTCGCCCGCAACGAGGTCCACCAGGGCGTCGTCGCCCGCGCCGCGCCGCTCGTCGCGACCGACCTCGCGCAGCTCCTCGTCCCGACGGCGGGCAGGCAGGACGCTGCGACCGGCGACGTGGCCGCGCCGCCCTTCCTCGTCGTCCTCGACGGCGTCACCGATCCCCGCAACCTCGGGAGCGTGCTCAGGACGGCGAGCTGCGCCGGCGCGACCGGCGCGGTGCTCCCGCGGCGCCGCTCGGCGCACCTCACCCCCGCCGCGCTGAAGGCGGCCGCCGGGGCGGTGGAGCACCTGCCGATCGCCCTCGTTCCCGGCATCGGCGCAGCGCTCCAGGAGCTCTCCCGCAGCGGGGTGTGGAGTGTCGGCCTCGACGCCGAGGGGGAGCGGGAGATCGACGGGCTCGAGCTGCTCGACGGACCCGTGGCGCTCGTGCTCGGCGCCGAGGGGCACGGCCTCGCCGCCCTGACGCGCTCGCGTTGCGACGTGCTCGCCCGCATCCCGCTCGCGGGCCCGCTCGGCTCGTTGAACGTGGCGGCGGCCGCCGCCGTCGCCTGCTTTGCCGTCGCGGGGCGCCGCCGGAGCCATACCGCGTGAGCGCCGGGAGGTGAGGCAACGGCCCGCCGGCGCTGACGCCGGCGGGCCGTTGCCTGGACCCCCCCGTTCCAAACCGGGCCCCCCCGGAGACCGGCCGTTTCATCTGTTTAGCGCATCGTCATCATCCGCGCCAGAGATGTGGGCGCGACAACCGGGCGGTGCGCCGCGGACCGCTGCGGTCAGGAGCGCTGCTCGACGGAGACGTAGTCACGCTCCGTGCTGCCGGTGTAGAGCTGGCGCGGCCGGGCGATCTTGGTGTCCTTCGAGAGCATCTCGATCCAGTGTGAGAGCCATCCTGCGGTGCGCGGGATGGCGAAGAGCGTGGTGAACATCTCTAGCGGGAAGCCCATGGCCTGGTAGATGAGGCCGGAGTAGAAATCGACGTTCGGATAGAGCTTGCGCGAGATGAAGTACTCGTCGGCGAGCGCTGTCTCCTCCAGCTTGAGGGCGATGTCGAGCAGGGGGTTCTTCCCGGTGACCTCGAAGACGTCGTGGGCGGCCCGGCGGATGATCTTCGCCCGGGGGTCGTAGTTCTTGTCAGACGCGGTGCCCGAAGCCCTGCAGGCGCCCGTGACCCTCCTTCACGGACTGGACGAAGGCGGGGACGTGCTCGATCGAGCCGATCGAGGTCAGCATTCGCAGCACCGCCTCGTTCGCCCCCCCGTGGCGCGGACCGTACAGGGCGGCGCAGGCCGCCGCGCAGGCGGAGTAGGGGTCGGCGTGGGCAGAGCCGACAGCGCGCATCGTCGTCGTCGAGCAGTTCTGCTCGTGGTCGGCGTGGAGGATGAACAGGAGGTCGATCGCCCGGGCGAGCGCCGGGTTCGCCTCGAAGCGGGGCTCCGCCGTCTTCCACATCATGGAGAGGAAGTTCTCCGGGAAGCTGAGCGAGTTGTCCGGGTAGACGAAGGGCATCCCGACGCTGAAGCGGTGCGTCGCGGCGGCGAGGGTCGGCATCTTCGCGATCAGGCGGACGATCTGCTTGTGGCGCGAGTCGAGGTCGAGGATGTCCTTGGCCTCGGGGTAGAAGGTCGACAGCGCGGCCACCGCCGACACCAGCATCCCCATCGGATGGGCGTCGTAGTGGAAGCCCTCGAGGAAGCGCTTCCTGACGTTCTCGTGGATGAAGGTGTGGTGGGTGACCTCGTCCTTCCACGTCTCGAACTGCTCGGCCGTCGGCAGCTCGCCGTTGAGGAGCAGGTAGGCGACCTCGAGGTAGGTGGAGCGCTCCGCCAGCTGCTCGATCGGGTAGCCGCGGTAGCGGAGGATCCCCTCGTCGCCGTCGATGTAGGTGATCGAGCTCTCGCACTCCGCCGTCGTCGAGAAGCCCGGGTCGTAGAACCAGATGCCCGGGAGCAGCTTCGACCACTCGGTCGCGTTGACGCCGCCGTCCACGATCGGGATCTCGATCGACTGTCCGGTCCGGTTGTCGGTGATGGTGACGCTGTCAGTCACGCCCTGCGACCTCCTCGATGGTCGGCCCCCCGTCCCTCGCGAAGAGGGATCCTACGACCGCTCGCCGGAAACGGCACCTCCGTGCTCCCGGCTCGCGGGCGCAGCCGGGCCGCCCGGGGCCCGGCTGCCGGCCGCTGCTCCGGGGAGCGCACCCCGCTCGGGTGCTGGATCGGGAATCAGATGAGGATCTCGGGGACCGCCGTGCTGTCGGCCGCGGCGGCGGCCGCGCTGGCAGCGGCACCGCCGGGGCGGGCGCCGGGGGTCGGCACCGCCTGCTCGAGCGGCTCGCGGTAGACGTAGCGGCCGCCGCGCAGCCAGGACGCGCCGGCCGCCACGACGCAGGCCGCGATGGCGAAGGCGAAGGCGTGCCTCAGCCCGGACCGGAACGGCGTCGAGATGAGCTGGGGGAAGAAGCGCCTGCCGGTCAGCGCCGCGACGTGGGCCGCCGGGAGCTTCGCCAGCGTCGCCGCCCCGATGAGGTGCTGCATCGGGTTGTAGCCGAGGAAGGCGGCGAAGAGCACCGAGACCGGCGGGAGGTGCGCGATCCGGCGGACGGCCCCCGCGGGGACGCCCTGCGCCGAGAGCCCGTGGGTGAGGGCGGCCGGCAGGGTCGAGGAGAGCCCGACGATCATCAAGGTGAAGAAGATCCCGATCGAGAGCACCTGCGCCGAGTTCTGGAAGGTGGAGTTCATGCCGCCCCCCGCGCCGCGGTGCTCGGGCGGCAGGCTGTTCATCACCCCGGCGCGGTTCGGGGAGGCGAACGCACCGGCGCCGAGCCCGTTCATGACCAGGAGCAGGGCGAAGGGCAGGTAGGAGAAGTCGACGGGGAGGAACAGCAATCAGCGACGAAGCTGCCCGCCTGGACCAGCATGCCGCCGGTGGCGAACGGTCGCGAGCCGTAGCGGTCCGAGAGCAGGCCGGATACCGGGCCGGCCACGAGGAAGCCGAAGGTGAGCGGGAGCATGTAGATGCCCGCCCACAGCGGGGTGGCGGCGAAGGAGTACCCGTGCTCGGGCAGCCAGATGCCCTGGAGCCAGATGATCAGCATGAACATCAGCCCGCCCCGGGCGATCCCGGCGAGGAGCGTCGAGATGCTGCCGGCGGTAAAGGCGCGGATCTTGAACAGCGGGAGCCGGAACATCGGGTTCTCGACCCTCGATTCGATAACGGCGAAGGCCGCGAGGAGCGCCACGCCCGCCACACCCGACACGATGACCTGGGGGCTCGCCCAGCCCATCGCGCTGCCGCCGTAGGGCTCGATGCCGTAGGTGATCGCGATCATCACCCCGATGAGACCGAGCGCGAATGTCGTGTTCCCGAGCCAGTCGATCCGCGCCGGGACGACGAACCCCCCGCTCTTCCAGCTTCAGGTACGCCCAGACGGTGCCGAACAGCCCGATCGGGACCGAGATGAGGAAGACGAGCCGCCAGTCGATCGGCGCGAGCAGGCCGCCCAACACCAGCCCGATGAACATGCCGCTGATGCCGGCGATGTTGTTGATGCCGAGGGCCATCCCCCGCTGGTGCTCGGGGAAGGCGTCGGTCAGGATGGCCGCGGAGTTGGCGATCAACAGGGCGCTGCCGACCCCCTGGAAGATGCGCATGATCACCAGGTAGAGGGCGCCGGCGCGCCCGGTCTCCCAGGTGACGGTGAGCAGCAGGGAGAAGAGCGTGTAGACGACGAAGCCCAGGTTGTAGAGGCGCACCCGCCCGAACAGGTCGCCGAGGCGCCCGAAGTTCACCACGAGCACGCTCGTCACGACGAGGAAGCCGAGGAGCATCCAGAGCAGGTAGAAGCTGTTCCCCGCCTGCAGCGGGTCGAGGTGGATGCCCCGGAAGATGTCCGGCATGGCGATGAGGGTGATCGACCCGTCGATGGTCGCCATCAGCACGCCGAGGGTGACGTTGGAGAGGGCGACCCACTTGTACCGGTCGTCGCGCGAGCGGTCGGCCGTCGCCGCGCCCCCATTGCGCAATATCGCCAGGGCGTGACCGCTCATCGACCCCGGGATCCGGTGCGGCGTGCACAACGGCGCGACGCCGCGTCGCTGCGGCAGCTCATGTCGTTAGGTTAGCGAACTAACGATCAGCACGGTCCGGCCGGTCGGCGGGCCGCAACCGCCTCCCGGTGGCTACCGAGGCGCCGGGCTCACAGCTCGCGGCGCCAGACGTTCGTCTCCCGACGAGCGAAGCCCGACCGCTCGTACAGGCGGTTCGCCGCCTCACGGCTCGGACGCGAGGTGAGGTCGACGGTGCGCGCTCCCGCAGCCCGTGCCGCCTCGAGCGCCGCCTCGACGAGCGTGGCACCGATGCCGCCGCCGCGCACCGCCCCGTCGACGACCACGTCCTCCAGCCAGGCGCGCACGCCCGTCGGGATCTCGAAGGTGACGAGGGTGCAGGTCCCGACGATGCTGCCGTCGGCGGCGCGCGCCACCAGCAGGACGGTCCCGGGCGACGAGACGACTCTGCGCAGCGCCTCGAGGCCGGCGGGCGGTGCGGAGGAGAGCTGGGGCCCGAGCCTGGCGAAGGCCCCCACGAGTTCTTCGCTCGCCTGCTGGACGCGCTCGATCGAAAGGCCGTTGGTCGGCACGGGCCGCAGTGTACCGGGCGCCCTCCGGGCGCCCTCGGAAGGCCCCGGTCGCGACTGGCGCGAGCGCGCCGGTAGGCTGCGGAGGGAATAGGAGGATTCGCGATGGGACGGCGACGGACGGGGCTATTCACCGGTGGGACCCGCCCGCTCACGGGCGCCTTCGGTCACTTTCCCCAGTCGGCGGTGCGCTTCCTCCGCCGGCCGAAGCTGCGCCGCCCGGTGCTTGTCGCCGCCTTCGAGGGCTGGAACGACGCCGGGGAGGCGGCCTCCTACGCCGTCTCGCACCTGGCGCGGGCCTGGGGCGCCGTCCAGTTCGCCGAGATCGACCCGGAGGAGTTCTTCGACTTCACCGAGGTCCGCCCGGAGGTGGCGATCGCCGAGAGCGACTCCCGCCGGGTCGCCTGGCCGGCGACCTCGCTGTCGATCGCGACGGTGCGCGATGAGGGGCGAGACGTCGTCCTCCTGCGCGGGCACGAGCCGCAGCTGCGCTGGCGCTCGTACTGCGAGACCGTCGTGGCCCTCGCACGCGGCCTCGGCGTGGAGCAGGCCGTGACCCTCGGCGCCTTCCTCTCCGAGGTCACCCACTCCCGTCCCGTCCCGCTCAGCGGAACCTCGAGCGTGGCAGGGCTCCTCGAGAAGTACGCGATCGAGCCCTCCCGCTACGAGGGCCCGACCGGCATCGTCGGGGTCCTGAGCGGCTCGCTCGCCGATGCCGGGCTGCCGACGACCTCGCTGTGGGCGAGCGTGCCGTGCTACTCGATCCCGCTCTCGGCCAAGGCGGCGCTCGCCCTCGTCGAGGCGACGACCACCATGCTCGGCCGCACCGTGGACAAGGCGGCGCTCGAGGAGCAGGCCTTCGAGTACGAGAGCCGGATGGACGACCTGGTCCGCGACGACGAGAACGTCGCGGCGTACGTGGCGCGCCTGCAAGAGCTGGAGGAGGCCGCCGGCGGCGACCTGTCCGCCGAGGGGCTCGCCGAGGAGATCGAGCGCTACCTGAGGGGACGGCGCTCGAGCTGACGTCGGCCCGCGCCACGCCCCGTCCGAGGGCGGTCGAAGAGCACCTCCACCGGCTCGCCGTCGATCGCGGCGAATGCCTGATCCACCCAGCGGGCCGAGCCTGCCAGCGGCTCGGGGAGCGCGTCCCGGGCGAACCAGCCGACCTCGGCGCACTCGAGCGGGTGGGCGGCGAGCGACCCGCCGGTCCGCTTGCAGTGGAAGACGAGCGAGTACAGCGGGGAGCGGGTGAAGCCGAGGCGCAGCCCGTCGAGGACCATCACGAGCCGGAGCGGCTCGACCTCGATCCCCGTCTCCTCGGCCACCTCCTTCACCGCCACCTCGGCCGCCGAGTAGCCAACGTCGGCCCACCCGGTCGGGTAGAGCCAGACGCCGGAGTCGGCGCCGCCGGACGAGCAGCAGCTCGCCGTCGTCGTTGCCGACGATCGCCCCGACGCTCACCCGCGGCGTGACGTAGCCGGCGACCCCCTCGCCGACGCTGCGCATCCACTCCTGGACCAGCCCCTCGGTCGTGGTCCCGCCCGGCGCATGGCCCGCCCCGGCGAGGCGCTCGTCGGCGATGGCGCGCATCTCGGCGGCGACGCGCAGCACCTCCTCGAAGCGCTCGCGCTCGAAGACGCTCGCGGTGAAGCCGAGGCCGGTTCGCGCGACGGCTGCCAGGCTCTCGCTCCACCTGAGCAGGTCGGCGACGGGTACGGGCTCGCCGGTCACCAGACCGACGCTATCGCCACCTCGACCGTGTGCGACGATTGCGCCATGGCCGTCCGGGCGGAGTGTCGCCACTACATCATGCAGACGGTCCGAAACGGCGAGCGACTGGAGCGTTGCCGGCTCGGCGCGAACGACACGGTGCCCTTCGGCTGCCCCGACGGCTGCCTCTTCTTCGAGCGGCGGTCGACGTCGAGCGCCGGCTGGCAGGTCGGCGAGGGCGACGCACCCGGACCCGAGCGTCCCCGGCGCTGACCGGCCCGGGCCGGCGGCGGCGCAGACCGGCGCCGGTGGCGCCCGGAGTGCCTTCAGCTCTCGACGACGTCGCCGAGCAGCTCGACGCGCACGCCGGTCTCCGCGAGCCACGCGATCGCCCGGTCGACGGCGGCCGCGTCGCCCTCCAGCTCGCAGACGATCCAGCCGGAGTCCTCGTCCACGCTGGCGCGCCGGATGTTCGGCTGCACGTCGAAGCTGCGGGTGAGCCGGGCGAGCACGGGCTCGCGGACGAGCGCCTCGGGGAAGACGAGACGGACCCGGACGCTCATCGCTGCTCCGTCCCGGCCGGCGCGACCCCGCCCGGGGGTGCGAGGCCGGCGTGGTCGAGCGCGCTGCGGGCGAGATTCCCCGAGCGCAGGCCCTCCAAGTCGAGCGTCACGTACCGGTAGCCGGCGCCGTGCAGCGCCGCCACGATCGCCTCGCGGGCGCCGATCGCCTGCTCCAGCTCGTCGAGGCCGAGCTCGATGCGGGCGCACTCGCCGTAGTGGCGGACCCGCAGCTGCGAGAAGCCGAGGCGGCGCAGCGCCGACTCGGCGCGCGCCACCTGGCCGAGCACGCCGAGGGTCACGGGCGTGCCGTGCGGGACCCGCGAGGCGAGGCACGCCGCGGCCGGCTTGTCCCAGGTCCGCAGGCCGAGCTGGCGGGAGAGCTCGCGGAGGTCGCGCCTTGGTGAGCCCGGCCTCGACTAGGGGGAAGGACGCGCCCCGCTCGGCCGCCGCCTGCTGGCCCGGTCGGTGGTCCCCGAGATCGTCCAGGTTGACCCCAAGCACCACCGTCGCGCCCTCCGCCTCGGCGAGCGGGGCGAGGGCGTCCATCAGCTCGGACTTGCAGTGGTAGCAGCGGTCGAGCCCGTTGGCGGCGTAGGCGGCGCGCTCCAGCTCGTCGGTGCGCACGGCGCGGTGGCGGAGCGACCACTCCCGGGCGAGCCGGCAGCACTCCTGTTGCTCCTCGGGGGCAAGCGACGGCGAGACGGCCGTGGCGCACAGCACCGCCTCCGGCCCGAGGGTGGCCGTCGCCACGTAGGCGAGGAAGGCCGAGTCGGCGCCGCCGGAGAGGGCGACGACGACGCGCCCGAGCCGCCGGAGCACCGCTTCCAGGCGGTCGAGCTCGACGGCGCGGCAGGGGCGCCACCTCGAGCGTCACCGGCTCAGCTCGCCCCCACGGCGGCGAGCACCTCGGCGGTGCTTCCGACCACCCCGGCCACGAACGGGCCGAACTCCGCGTAGCGGGCGGATGCCTCGTCGAAGCGCATCGTGTACACGCACTCCTTCAGCACGTCGAGGTCGCGCCCGAACAGCGTCACGCCCCACTCCCAGTCGTCGAGGCCGGTCGAACCGGTGATCAGCTGGACCACCCGCCCGTGGAACGTCCGCCCGACGGCGCCGTGGCCGTGCATCAGCTGGAGGCGCTCCTCGTAGGGGAGCGAGTACCAGTTGTCGGTGGCGCTCCGGCGCTTCGACATCGGGTAGAAGCAGAAGGCGGGCATGTCGGCGGGCGGCAGCACCGGGTGGAGCCGGGCCTCGCGCATCGCCTCGGGGATGCCGCTCGCGTACTCGGAGACCTCGGTGAGCGAGACGTAGGACCACGCGACGCGACAGCCCGCGCGCCTGAGGGCGCTCTGCAGCGCGCGCAGCCGCTCGGGCGAGGGACCGAGCGCCATCACCGCCAGGTCCGCCTTGTGGCCGAGGAGCGCCGCGGTCACGACCTGGTGGCCCGAGGCCTGACACTCCTTCACCGCCAGCTCGACGGCGGTGGGGTCGACCCCCGCCTCGAGCGTGCAGAAGAGGTGCAGGACGGTCCAGCCCGGGCTCCCTTGCGCCGCCGCCGACGGCGCCGGGTACGTCCTCTCGTCGGTCGTGTGCACGGGTCAAGTCTACGAGGGCTCGGCCCGGGCCGTTCCCGGGCGCGGCGACGGGGCGCCCGGAGGCGCCCCGTCGCTCGTTGCCGATCCCGCTCGGCTGCCGCTCACCCCGTCGAGCGGGAGGCGGCCGCCGATCACGCCGTTCGGACTAGAAGTCCTCCATGCCGCCCGGCATCGCCGGCGCCGACTTCTCCTCGGGCTTGTCGACGACGACGCGCCTCGGTGGTGAGGAACAGCGCCGCGATCGACGCCGCGTTCTGCAGCGCCGAGCGGGTCACCTTGGCGGCGTCGATGACGCCCGCCTTGATGAGGTCCTCGTACTCGCCGGTGGCGGCGTTCAGGCCCTCGGGCCACCTTGAGGTTCCGCACGCTGCTCGACCACGACGCCGCCCTCGAGGCCGGCGTTCACGGCGATCTGCTTCAGCGGCTCCTCGACGGCCCGCGCCACGATGCGCGCCCCGGTCGCCTCGTCGCCCTCGAGCTTGTCGGCCACGCTCGAGGATCGTCGTCCTGGGCACGCAGCAGCGCCACGCCGCCGCCGGGCACGACGCCCTCCTCGATGGCGGCCTTGGTCGTCGAGACGGCGTCCTCGATGCGGTGCTTCTTCTCCTTCAGCTCGACCTCGGTGGCCGCGCCGACCTTGATGACCGCCACGCCGCCGGACAGCTTGGCCAGGCGCTCCTGCAGCTTCTCGCGGTCGTAGTCGGAGTCGGTGTTCTCGATCTCGGCCTTGATCTGGTTGATCCGGCCCTTGATGTCGTCCTCGGCGCCGGCGCCCTCGACGATCGTGGTCTCGTCCTTGGTGACGACGACCTTGCGGGCCGCGCCCGAGCAGGTCGAGGCCGACGTTCTCCAGCTTCAGGCCGACCTCCTCGGTGACGACCTGGCCGCCGGTGAGGATCGCGATGTCCTGGAGCATCGCCTTGCGCCGCTCGCCGAAGCCCGGGGCCTTGACGGCGACCGACTTGAACGTGCCGCGGATCTTGTTCACGACCAGGGTGGCGAGGGCCTCGCCCTCGACGTCCTCGGCGATGATCACGAGCGGCTTGCCCGTCTGCATGACCTTCTCGAGCACCGGCAGCAGGTCGCGCGACGGCGGAGATCTTCGAGCCGAACGAGCAGGATGTAGGCGTCCTCGAGCGACGGCCTCCATGCGCTCGGGGTCGGTGACGAAGTACGGGGAGATGTAGCCCTTGTCGAAGCGCATGCCCTCGACGAGGTCCATCTCCATGCCGAAGGTCTGCGACTCCTCGACGGTGATGACGCCGTCCTTGCCGACCTTGTCGATCGCCTCGGCGATCATCTCGCCGATCTCGGTGTCGGCGGCGGAGATCGCCGCGACCTGGGCGATCTGGTCCTTGGAGTCGGCCTCCTTGGCGAGGTCCTTCAGGCGGCCGACGGCGGCCTCGACGCCCGCCTCGATGCCCTTCTTCAGCGACATCGGGTTGGCGCCGGCGGCGACGTTGCGCAGGCCCTCGCGGACCATGCGCCCACGCCAGGACGGTGGCGGTGGTGGTGCCGTCACCGGCGACGTCGTCGGTCTTCTTGGCGACCTCCTTGACCAGCTCGGCGCCGATCCTCTCGAACGGGTCCTCGAGCTCGATCTCCTTGGCGATCGACACGCCGTCGTTGGTGATCGTGGGCGCGCCCCACTTCTTGCTCCAGGACGACGTTGCGGCCCTTCGGGCCGAGCGTGACCCGCACCGCGTCGGCGAGCTTGTTCATCCCGCGCTCGAGCGCCCGGCGGGCCTCCTCGTCGAAGCTGATCAACTTCGCCATCTCGGGTGTCCTCCCTTGGCTGCTCGGCGAGCCGAGCGTTGGCACTCTCCTACGTCGAGTGCTAATAGCAAACCACGGTCAGCGTAGCGGCGCAACCGCGGCGCCGGCGCGCCGGGGAGGCGGCCCGAGCGGGTCAGCCGCCGGCGACCGCCGGGACGACGGAGACGTCTGGCCGTCGAGGGTCGGCGTGTCGAGGCCCGTCGAGGAAGCGGACGTCCTCCTCGGCGACGAAGACGTTCACGAAGCGGCGCAGGGAGCCGTCCTCGTCGAGGAGACGCTCGCCGACGCCAGGGTGCGCTGCGTCGAGCGCGGCGATCGCCTCGCGCACGGTCGTGCACTCGACGGCCACCTCGCCGGCGCCTCCGGTCAGGGCGCGCAGCTGGGCGGGGATGCGGACCGTGACGCTCATCGACGGCTTCCTTCCTCTTCGTGCTCGGCTTCGCTCTCCGCGGCCTCGAACGCCTCGATCGTCGGGGGGATGACGGCGCTCGGCCCCAACTGGTCCTCCAGCGCCTCGACCGTCTTCAGGCCGTTGCCGGTGATGTAGGCGACGACCCGCTCGTCGCGCCGCACGACGCCCGCGGCGGCGAGCTTTGCCAGCGTGGCGACCGTGACGCCGCCGGCCGTCTCGGCGAAGATGCCCTCGGTCCGCGCCAGCAGACGGATCCCGTCGACGATCTCGTCGTCGGTGACGGACTCGACGGCGCCGCCGCTCGAGCGCACCACGTCGAGCGCGTACCAGCCGTCGGCCGGGTTGCCGATCGCGAGCGACTTGGCGATCGTGTCGGGCTGCACCGGCCGGATCGTGTCGGCGCCCGTCGGCGAAGGCCGTGGCCACCGGCGAGCACCCCGCGGCCTGCGCGCCGGAGACCCGAACGTCGTCGCCTCCTCTCGATCAGGCCGAGCTCGTTGAGCTCGTGGAAGCCCTTGTGGATCTTGGTCAGCTGGCTGCCCGAGGCGATCGGGACGACGACGTGGTCGGGCGCCGCCAGCCGAGCTGCTCGGCGATCTCGTAGGCGAGGGTCTTGGAGCCCTCGGCGTAGTACGGGCGGACGTTGACGTTGACGAACGCCCAGTCGGGATGCTCGCTCGCCAGCTCCGCGCAGAGCCGGTTCACGTCGTCGTAGGTGCCCTCGACGGCGACGAGGCGGCCCCCGAACACCGCGGTGGTGACGATCTTCGCCCGCTCGAGGTTGCTCGGGATGAAGACGTAGCGAGTCCATTCCCGCCCGGGCCGCGTGCGCGGCGACGGAGTTGGCCAGGTTGCCGGTCGAGGCGCAGGCGGCGACCTTGAAGCCGAGCTCGCGCGCCTTGGAGAGCGCGACCGAGACGACCCGGTCCTTGAACGAGTCGGTGGGGTTGCGGGTGTCGTCCTTGAGCCAGAGCTCGCCGAGGCCGAGCGCGGCCGCGAGCCGGTCGGCGCGGACGCAGCGGGGTGAAGCCGGCGCCGAGGTCGACCGGCGCCGGCTCGGCGGCGGGGAGCAGCTCGCCATAGCGCCAGATCGTCGGCGGGCCCGCCTGGATGCGAGGCGTGCGAGACGCGTCGCCGCAGGGCGTCGTAGTCGTAGACGACCTCGAGCGGGCCGAAGCAGAAGTCGCACACGTGGAGCGCCTCTGCCGGGTAGGCGCGTCCACACTCCCGACAACGCAGACCCTCGATGGCACCCATGGCATCCTCCTCATCGCTCGGGCATTGGCACCTTGCGTCGGATCCCCGCCCCTCCCGGCGAGGAGGCGGTTCTTCCTGGCACTGGTTGCCGCGGCGTCACAGGGCCCGTCCCTCAGCCGCTCTGGATGATGGTTCAAGTGTGGACGACGGGCGCACGCTCGTCAAAGTGCACCCGCGGCCGCCCGCGGCGGGCGCCGGCTCCAGGTGGGCAATTGCCGCGGCAGGGACCAGCGGCGAAGATGGACCCGTGACCGGCGCCGAGGGCGAGATCTCGACCTTCGACCACCGGGAGTTCCCCGTCGAGCGCCTGGCCGACCTGAAGGGCGATCACCGCGTCGCGGTGTGCATCCCCGCCCGCGACGAGGAGCGCACGGTAGGAAGAGTCGTCGCGGCCGTGCGCTCGGAGCTCGTGGAGCGCACGGGCCTCGTCGACGAGCTCGTCGTGATCGACGACGGGTCGCTCGACGCCACGGCCGCCATGGCGGCCCGCGCGGGGGCTTGCGTCGTGCCGAGCGCCGAGTCCACGCCCGGCGCCCGTCCGGTGGCGGTCGGCAAGGGCGGGGCGATGCGGCGCGGCATCGAGGCGACCACGGGCGACCTCGTCGTCTTCCTCGACGCCGACGTTGAGAACCTGCGCGCCCACTTCGTCACCGGACTGCTCGGGCCGCTGCTGGCGCGGCCGGACATCGTGCTCGTGAAGGGCTGCTACGCCCGGGCGTACCGCGGCGACCCCGCGGGAGGCGGGCGCGTCACCGAGCTCGTCGCCCGCCCGGCGATCTCCCTGCTGTTCCCCTCGCTCGCCGCGGTGTCCCAGCCCCTCGCCGGCGAGACGGCGCTGCGGCGCTGCGTAGTCGAGGAGCTGGAGCTGGCCGAGGGCTACGGCGTGGAGATGGGGCTCCTCCTCGACGTCGCCGAGCGCCACGGGTCCGGCGCCATCGCCCAGGTCGATCTCGGCGTGCGCGTCCACCGGAACCGTCCGCTCGCCGAGCTCGCGCCCCAGGCGCGCGAGGTGCTGTCCGCGGCGCTCGGCCGCAGCCGGATCCCGGTCACGTGAGCCCGGCGACGTGAGCCCGCGCAGATGAGCGGCGACGCGGTCGGCCGCGCGCCGCGACCGGGCGCGACGGCCGGCAGCGACCTCGTGGTCGTCGCCAACCGGGGGCCGGCGAGCTTCCAGCTCGGCGAGGACGACGAGCTGGTCGTGCACCACGCGGCCGGCGGGCTGGCGCCGAGCCTGCTGCGGGCGCTGTCCGGCACGAACGCGCTCTGGATCGCCTCGGCGATGACCGAGGGCGACCGGCGCGCCGCCGGTGAGGGCGTGCCGGTGGACCTCGGCGGCGGCATCGACCTGCGCCTGGTCGACCTGCCGCGCGAGGTGCGCGACGCCGCCTACCGGGTGATCGCCAACGGGACGCTGTGGTTCCTGCTCCACAACATGTTCGACCTCACGCGCCGCCCGCTGTTCGACCGGCGGTGGTACGAGGCGTGGGAGGGCTACCGCGCCTTCAATCGGGCGATCGCCGAGGAGGTCGCCGGCTCGGCGAACGACGGCGCCACCGTCGTCGTCAACGACTATCACCTGTTCCTCGTCGGCGCCCACCTGGCGACGCTCCGCCCCGACCTGAAGACCGTCCACTTCACGCACACGCCCTTTTGCGGCCCCGACGAGCTGCGGACGCTGCCGCGCTCGATCGCCGTCGAGCTCATCTCGTCCATGGCGGCGTTCGGCGCCTGCGGCTTCCACACCCGACGGTGGGCCGAACGTTTCCGTGCCGGCGCGACCGCGTTCGTCGGCGACGTGCCGGCGACCTTCGTCTCAGCGCTCGGCACGGATCCCGGGGAGCTGCGGGCGATCGCCGCCTCGCCGGCCTGCGGCGAGCGGCGCGAGGCCCTCGAGGAACGGCTGGCCGGCCGCCGGCTCGTGCTCCGCAGCGACCGGGTCGAGCCGTCCAAGAACCTGCTGCGGGGCTTCCTCGCCTTCGAGGAGCTGCTGGAGCAGCGCCCGCGCTGGCAGCGCGAGGCGGTCTTCCTCGCCCGCACCTATCCGTCGCGCCAGGAGCTGCCCGAGTACCTCGCCTACCGCAGCGAGGTCGAGCACCTCGTCGCCCGGGTGAACGAACGCTTCACGTCCGGCGGCCGCCCGCCGGTCGAGCTCGAGGTCGCCGATGACTTCGAGGCGAGCGTCGCCGCCCTCTCCCGCTACGACGTGCTGCTGGTCAACCCGATCCGCGACGGCATGAACCTCGTCGCCAAGGAGGGTCCCGTCGTGAACGCCCGGGACGGGGTGCTGGCGCTCTCCCACGACGCCGGCGCGTTCGAGGAGCTCGGCGCCCACGCCCTCGAGGTCGAACCCTTCGACGTCCACGGGACGGCGGCCGCCCTCGAGCGAGGCCTCGAGATGCCGGCGCCCGAGCGGGCCGAGCGCAGCCGCGCGCTCGTCGCCCTCGCCGCCTCACGGCCGCCGAGCCTGTGGTTCGACGAGGTCGTCGCGGCGGCGCGCCGACCGGCGCCGCCCCGCGCCGGCTGACCCGGCCGGCGGGCTCAGGAGACGAGCCTGCGGCGCCTCGCGGGCGTCGGGTCGAACTGGGCCCGCAGCAGCTGCTCGAGCTCGGAGGCGGGGAGGGGCCGCGAGAAGTGGTAGCCCTGCGCCAGGTGGCAGCCGAGCGCCAGGAGCTCGGCCGCGACCTCGGCACGCTCCACGCCCTCGGCGACAATCTCCAGCCCGAGGGCCTGGGCGAGGCGCACGACCGTGCGGGTGATCGCCGACTCGTCCCGGTCGACGCCGAGCCCGTCGATGAACGACTTGTCGATCTTCAAGATGTCGACCGGCAGGCGGCGGAGCGACGCGAGTGAGGAGTAGCCGGTGCCGAAGTCGTCGATGGCGAGGCGGACGCCGAGGTCCCGCAGCTGCTGCAGGCGGTCGAGCGTGGCCCGTGCGTCGTTCATCAGGACCGACTCGGTGATCTCGAGGACGAGCCGCCGCGGGTCCACCCACGCGGAGGCGAGGGCGTCCGCCACCTCCTCCACGACCATCGGGTGCTGGAGCTCGCGGGCGGACAGGTTCACGCTCATCGTCAGGCGGGCCGACGCGGGCAGCTCCTCGCTCCAGCTCCGTGCCTGGCGGCAGGCCTCCCGGAGCACCCAGCGGCCCAGCTCGACGATCAGGCCGCTCTCCTCGGCGAGCGGGATGAACTCCGTCGGGGGGACGAGGCCGCGCTCGTGGTGCTGCCAGCGAACGAGCGCCTCCATGCCGACGATCGACCCGCTGACCAGCTCGACGATGGGCTGGTAGTAGAGGAGGAGCTCGTCCCGCTCGATCGCGCGGTGCAACGCGTTCACCGTGGCGAGCCGCTCGACGGCGCGGGCGCGCATCTGCTCGTTGAACAGCTCGTAGCCTCCGCGCCCGAGCTCCTTCGCCCGGTAGAGGGCGGCGTCGGCGTCGCGCAGCAGCGCCTGGGGCGTCTGGCCGGGACCCTCGGAGAAGGCGATGCCGATGCTCGTCGTGATGAAGACCTCGCCGTCGGCGAGCGCGATCGGCGCGGCGAGCGACTGGGACAGCCGCTCGGCCACGCCGACGACCTCGTCCGCCGAGACGACGTCCTCGCAGAGCACGACGAACTCGTCCCCACCGAAGCGCGCGATGGTGTCGCTCTCGCGAAGCGCCGAGCTCAGGCGGCAGGCGACCTGGACGAGGAGCTGGTCACCGGCGTCGTGGCCGAGGCTGTCGTTCACGAGCTTGAAGCGGTCGAGGTCGAGGAAGAGCACGGCGACCGGAGCGTGACGCTTGGCGCGCCCGAGGGCGACGGTGAGCCGGTCGAAGAAGAGCATCCGGTTGGGAAGGCCGGTGAGCTCGTCGTGGAGGGCGTGGTAGGTGAGCTGCTCCTCGGCCTGCTGGCGCTCGATGACCCGTCCGAGCTGCGCGCCGATCTGCCCCATGACCTCGACGAAGGTGTCGTGGGGCTCGGTCGCGTCCTCCGTGAAGAACTCGAGGACCGCGAACCAGGTCGCGCCCGGCGAGGACGGGCAGCGCGAACGCCGCGCGGAACCCGACCATCGCCGCCATGCGGATGCGCGCCGGGACGTCCCCGGCGGTGACGTCGGGCATCCAGACGGGCCGGCTCGTCTCGACGACGCGTGGGGGCAGCGTCTCGGCGTCACCGGCGAGGGCACGGCGCGTGGCGTGGCGGAAGGCCCGGAAGCGCTTCGGGTCACCGAGGTGCCAGATCTCAGAGGCGACGGGGCGCGGAGGACCGGAGTGCTCGACGAAGTAGACGTGCCCGGCGCCCCAGCCGGCGTGGGCGCAGATCCTCGTGACGGCGAACTGCAGCACCTTGCGCGGGTCGGAGGCCTCGTTCGCCGCCAACGCGACCGACTCGAGGAGCTGGACCAGCGCGACCCCGCGGGCCAGCTCCGCCTCGGCCCGCTTGCGGTCGGTGATGTCGCGCAGGATCCCGGTGAAGTAGTACGCGTCCCCGCGCTTCCAGTGCGCGACGGAGAGCTCGAGGGGGAAGGTGCTGCCGTCCTTTCGGCGCCCCTCCGCCTCGACGGTGGCGCTGCCCGCCGCGTCGCCCGCGCCTTGCGGCTGCTCGAGGGCGAGGCCGGCGCCCTTCTCCGAAAAGCCGGGCAGCAAGGGCGCGAACGGCTCGTCGATGACCTCCTCCTCGGTGTAACCGAACATCTCGCTCGCGGCCCGGTTCCAGGCGACGATGTTCCCGCTCGTGTCGGTCGAGACGATGGCGTCGTTCGCCGACTCGGTGACGGCACGGAACTTGAGCTCGGACTGGCGAAGCGCCGCCTCGACCCGCTTGCGCTCGCGGATCTCGTTGAACACGACGACGCGCGTCACTGCCGGCACGCTGCCGCGGGTGAGGGTGTAGGCGACGGGGAACGCCGTCCCGTCGGAGGCACGGAAGAGGTCGTCGGCACGCTGCTGGCCGCCGATCGGCACGAAGGCGCACGCGGCGCAGGAGTCGGCCTCGACGCCGGTGCCGTGGTGCAGCTGGTGCAGGTCGCGCCCGAGCAGCTCGTCGGCGTCGACTCGGAACATCGAGCGCGCCGGCCGCGTTCAGGTACGTGCAGCGACCGTCCCCGTCCGTCGCGTACACTCCCTCGCCGGCCGTCTCCAGGACGAGCCGTAGCAGCGCGACAACGTCCTCAGGCAGCCCTCCCTGCGCTGAGCCCATACCTGAGTAACGGAAGGCGCGGCCTGCAGGTTGAGCGGAGGGCCACGGCGTCCGGTCGGTGAACGCGTCCTACCGCCACGGGTCCCAACGGCCGGCGGGCCAGTCGTGCGGAGCCGCGTGCGCCCGCGCGCTGCGGCGCGCGCCACAGCGACCACGATGCCCGCCGCGACGACCTCGAGCGCCACCACCACGAGGAGGATCAGGAGCACCGCCACGGTCCCCGCCCCCTACTGAGGCGGTCCGCTGGCGAGCACGAGGCGAGCGCTGTGCTGGGTCCCGGACGGGTCGACCCAGCCGAGCGTGACGGTGGCATGGGGCTTCATGGCGAGCAGGAGGTTGGTGAGGGTCGTCGGCGTGGCGATGGCGTGGCCGTTGAGCGAGTTGAGGACGTCCCCGCCGACGATCCCCGCCTGCTCGGCGGGGGAGGCGGGGATCACCTCGACCACGTAGGCGCCTGCGGTGAACTGCTGGCCGCGGTAGTAGCCCGAGGGCGCCACGTCCACCCCGAGGAAGGCCGTCGCGCCGATGTGCACCGCCGCCGAGGCCTTCTTTGCGGTGATCTGGCGGGCCAGCGCGATCGCCCGGTTGATCGGGATCGAGAAACCCTCGCTCCCGCCCGGCTGGAAGTTGAAGCTGGCCGACGCGGCGGTGTCCATTCCGACAACCTGTCCGGCGCTGTTCGTTAGCGGGCCGCCCGAGTCGCCGGGCTGCAGCGCGGCGTCAGTCTCGATCAGCCCGGTCAGCTGCTCCGAGCCGCTCTCGTCGCTGGCGACGATCGAGCGGTCGAGCGCGGTCACCGTGCCGCTCGTGGCCGTCGGCGTGCCCCCGGTGCCCCCGGCGTTGCCGGTGGCCGTCACGGCCTCGCCCACCTTCACGGTCGCCGAGTTGCCGATCGCGGCGGTCTGCAGCCCCGAGGCGCCCTCCAGCTTCACGACGGCGACGTCGGCCGAGACGTCGTAGCCGACGACGGTGGCGGAGTAGGTCCGCCGGTTGCCGACGTCGGTCACCTTGATCGTCGAGGCGCCGCGGATCACGTGGTTGTTCGTCAGGATCTCGCCGGTCGAGGAGAGCACGATCCCCGTCCCCGCGGCACCGGCGTTTTGGTAGGCGAGGTTGGTGTCGATGTCCACCACCGACGCGTCGATCGTGGCGGCGCTGACGCGCGCCGACGCCCCGGCTCCCGGGGCGACGAGCAGCAGCACGGTGGCGCCGCCGGCCGCCAGCGCCCCGGCGCGCACGAGCCGCCGGCGGGTGGCCGGCGTGCGACCGGCGGGCGTCGGCACGTGACCGCCTCCGGCGCCATACGACTCGCACGACGGCGTTCTCGTCATCGGCATCCTCCTCACGACCTCCCGCGGCTCC
The DNA here is from genome assembly GCA_963765505.1 of uncultured Actinomycetota bacterium. Taxonomy (GTDB): domain Bacteria; phylum Actinomycetota; class Acidimicrobiia; order Acidimicrobiales; family Bog-793; genus DATKQY01. Next base: position 199,192 of record CAVXWO010000006.1, on the reverse strand, counting down.
CGGCCTGCGACGCCGCACGCCCGGGTCGACCTGCTCGCCCCAAGTGTGGGACGCGAGCCTGTGGCCGTGCCGGGTGCCCGCTGTGAGGACGGTGGGGAGCGCCCGAGGCCGCTCAGCCGCCGGGGATGGCGCCCATCAGCTCGATGCGGTTTCCGAAGGGATCGTCCACGTAGGCCCGGGCGTACCCGCCGTGCGCCCCGTCGTGACGGACCGGGTGGCCCGCGGCCTCGAGGACCGCCACGAGCGCGGGGAGGTCGTCGACGACGAGCGCCGGATGGGCCTTCTGCGCCGGGCGGAACCCGGGGTCAGCGCCGAGGTGGACCTTCACGCCTGCGTCCTCGAACCAGCACCCGCCCCGCTCCGCCAGCCGCGGCGGCTTCGGCACACGCGGGATCCCGAGGACCCCTTCGTAAAAGGCGGTGGCGCGCGCCTCCTCGCCCGGTGGCATCGCGAGCTGCACGTGGTCGAGCTTGTGGATCCGCACGGGAGCATGCTCGCCGACGGGCCCGAGCAGGACAAGGCGCCCGCCGACCCGGCGACGCCGCTCAGCTCGCCGCAGCCCGCAAGCGGTCGTCGAGGCCACGCAGGAGCAGGAGCGCCGCGGCGGGGCCGTCGAGCACGAGGTCGGCGCCCGCGAGCAGCTCGTCGGGCGCCTCCTCGCTCGCCACGGCGATCTTCAGCGCGGCGAGGCCGGAGGCTCGGAGCTCGTCGAGGGCGCCGAAGGCCGCCAGGTCCCCGACGTCATCGCCGAGGAAGCACGCCGCCTCGAGGTCCCGGGCGAGGTCGGCGACGACGCTCCCCTTGTCCACCGAGATCGGCGGGACGAGCTCCGCCGACATGCGACCTCGGCGCACGACCAGGCCGTGGCGCCCGGCGAGCTCCTCGGCCAGCGCGGCCGTCTCCCTGGCGCGCCCGGGCGCGTCGCGCCAGTGCAGCGTCACGCTCAGCCCCTTCTCCTCGACGCGCACCCCGGTGCCGACGAGCGCGGCCGCCTCCTCGGTCGCCGCCGCCACGGGCTCCCGCCAGACGCCGAGCCCCGGCTCGACGGCCAGCTCCCCCCGGCCGGGCCCGGTCCGGCTGCTCGCCCGCTCCAGGCCGTAGAGGCCGAAGAGCGAGACGCGCGGACCGGCGCCCGTCCGGCCGAGGCGGTCGACCAGGAACGCGACCGGACGCCCCGAGACCACCGCCACGACGCCGAGGTGCGCGGCGAGCGAGTGGAGGACGTCGACCACGCCCGGGACGGGTACGGAGGTGGCAGGATCGGGCACGATCTCGGCCAGCGTGCCGTCGAAGTCGGTGAACACGCCCGACGCCCTCGGGCTCAGGGCGAGGAGCTCGATCGCGGCGAGCGCGGCCGCGTTCAGTGCGGGCGGCGACGCCGTGGCTGCTCGCCGGCGAGGAGGGCGCGCCGGCGCGCGGCGCGCCGGCGCTGCAGGCGGCGCACGACGAGCGGGTCGTAGCCGAACGCGGCCTCGGAGTCGGCGAGGCGGTCCAGCAGCGCGTAGTAGGTGGCCGACGAGATCGACAGGCGCCGGCGGATCGACTCCGCCTTCGTGCAACCGGCCGGGTCGATCCACCACTCGCGCTCGAAGTCGAGCACGGCGCGCTCGCGTTCGCTCAGCTCCGTCAAGACACCTCCATCGACTCGACAATGCCAAGGCCGCGCACGCGAAGCAAGGACCGTGCCTTCGACCGGCTCTTCGCGTTCGCACACCGCCGTCCCCGGCGCGAGGCTGGATGCCGACGGCGCCGCCGTCCTCGGAGAGGGCGCGCCACCGGTTGGCGGCCCGGCGGGCGCGGACACGCCCGACGACAGGAGCGATCGCAGTTGGGCGCAGGAGTCAGCTACGTGGTGGCGTTCGGCGGGGGGGTCGCCTCGTTCGTCTCGCCGTGCGTGCTCCCGGTCGTCCCGGCGTACCTGTCGATGGTGACGGGGCTCGACATCACCGAGGCGGGGGACGCCCGCCGCCACCTGGCGAAGATCGTCCGCGACACCCTGCTGTTCATCGCCGGCTTCGGCGTCGTCTTCGTCCTGCTCGGCCTCACGGCCACGGCGGTCGGCTCGGCGCTGCACCGGAACCTCACCCTCATCACCCGGATCTCCGGCGTCGTGGTGCTCTCGATGGCGCTGTTCCTCGCGGGCTCGCTCGTGCTGCGCCTTCCCAGCCTGTACCGCGAGGCGCGCTTCGACCCGAGCCCCTCGCGCTTCGGCCCGTTCTACGCGCCGGTCGCCGGAGCGGCCTTCGGCTTCGGCTGGACACCGTGCATCGGGCCGGTGCTCGCCTCCGTCCTCGCGGTGGCGTCGACCAACCGAGGCCCGGGCCAGGGCGCCGTCCTGCTCGCCCTCTACACGGCGGGGCTCGGGGTCCCCTTCCTCGTCGTGGGGTGCAGCTTCGGCCGGCTGACCGGGGCGCTGTGCTGGGTGAAGGTGCACTCGCGTGCAATCACCTTCGCTGTCCTCCGGCCTGCTCGCCGGGTTCGGCGTCCTGCTGATCCTGAACGAGCTCCCCATCATCACCTCGGCGCTCGACACCCTGCTGCGCCACGTCGGCCTCGGGCGCCTCGTCACCGTCGGCTGACGGCCGGGCCGCCGTGCACCCGCCAGACCCCGATCCGCGGACGTCCTCGCTCGGCTACGCCACGCTCGGCGAGCTCCGCTCCTTCATCCGCGAGGGCCTCACCCGCGCCGAGCTCGTCGAGACGCTGCTCGGGCGGATCGCCGCGCTCGATCGCGCCGGGCCGCAGCTCCGCTCCGTGCTCGCCCTCGACGAGGGCGCGGCCGGGCGGGCGGCCGCCGCCGACGGTCCGCCCCCCGGCCACACCCGCCGGCCGCTGCTCGGTGTCCCCGTCCTCGTGAAGGACAACCTCGACACCGCCGGCCGCCTCGGCACGACCGCCGGCTCACTGGCCCTCGCCGACGCCCCGCCGGCACGCGACGCCACCGCGGTCGCTCGGCTTCGCGAGGCGGGGGCGGTGGTCCTCGGCAAGACCAACCTGTCGGAGTGGGCGAACTTCCGCTCGCGCCACTCCTCGAGCGGCTGGAGCGCCGTCGGCGGCCAGACGCGCAATCCCCACGCGCTCGACCGCAGCCCCGGGGGCTCGTCCTCCGGCTCCGGCGCAGCGGTCGCGGCCGGCTTGGCCCCCCTCGCCGTCGGGACCGAGACGGACGGATCGATCCTCTGCCCGGCGGCGGTGTGCGGCGTCGTCGGGGTGAAGCCGACGCGCGGCCTCGTCAGCCGCGCCGGGGTGGTCCCGATCGCTGCCAGCCAGGACTCGGTCGGCCCGATCGCGAGGTCGGTCGTCGACGCGGCGCTCCTCCTCGGCGTGCTCGCCGGAGCGGACCCCGCCGACCCCGCGACGCTCGAGCGCCCGGCGGACCTGCCGGCCGAGTACACGCAGTTCTGCCGGGTGCGGGGGCTCGAGGGGACGCGCATCGGCGTGCCGCGCGCCTTCTACAGCGGTTACCACCCGGCGGCCGACGGGGTGGTCGAGGAGGCCCTGCGGGCGCTGCGGGAGGCGGGTGCCACGCTCGTCGACCCGGTCGACGTGCCGACCGCCGCCGAGCTCGACGAGAGCGAGGACGAGCTCACCGTCTTCTTCCACGAGTTCCACGACGGCCTGGAGCGCTACCTCGGGGGCCGGCCCGGCGACCGTGACGCCTGCCCGCGCACCCTGGCGGGGCTGATCGCCTTCAACGAGGCGCACGCCCGCGAGGAGCTGGCCCTCTTCGGGCAGGACCTCTTTGTGGCGGCGGCGGCCACAGGCGGCCTCGATGCCCCCGAGTACCGCCAGGCGCTCGAGCGCAACCTCCGGCGCGCCAGGCGTGACGGCCTCGACGCGGCCCTCGACGGCGCCGGGCTCGACGCGCTCGTCGTCCTCACCATGCCGCCGGCGTGGAGCATCGACCAGGTGAACGGCGACCCCACGCTCCGGGCCGGCTACTCCGCGGCGGCCGTCGCCGGCTACCCGTCGCTCTCGCTCCCGGTCGGCAGCGTCGACGGCCTGCCGGTCGGGCTCAGCTTCCTCGGGCGGGCGTGGAGCGAGCCGACCCTGCTGCGCCTCGCCTCGGCGCTCGAACACCAGCTCGGGTTGACGCTGCGCCCGTCGTTCCGGCCGTCGGTCACGTTGCGCTGATCCCGCGCCGGAACGTGGGATCGGCCGACCCCGAGAGGATTCGCGCGCCGGTCGGACCGTTCAGACGGCGAGCGTGGCGCGCACCGGCCGGTGGTCGGAGCCGAGCGGAGGCAGCACCTCGCCGCCGAGCACCTCGACCGAGCCACGGACGAGGATGTGGTCGATCTGGCTGTGCGGGCGCCACGCCGGCCATGTCCGGCCCGTCACGGCCCGGTGCCAGCCGGGGAGCATCGCCACGAGCGGCGGGCCCCAGCAGTTCATGTCCCCGAGCAGCACGGCGGGCGTCGGGGCCGGGGGGAGTGCGTGCCGCAGGGCACGGACCTGGATCGGCGAACCCCGGCGGAGGTGGCTGAGGTGCACCCCGGCGACGACGAGCGGCGTGCCGCCGACGTCGAGCTCGGCGACGACGGCCTTGCGATCCGCCGCGTCACCCCGCAGGTCCGGCAGCTCCACGACCTCGTGGCGACGGACCGGCAGCCTGGAGAGGAGCGCGATCCCCCAGCCGCCGCGCGTCGCGGGCAGGCGGAGCTCGGCCGCCGACAGTCGGGAGCGGCGCGAGCCGGGTCGCCCGTCGATGCGCAGCATCCTCGTCTGCGCCGCGCGCCCGGGCCCCCACGTGGGCGGGTCGTCGTCGGTGACGAGCGCTGGGTCCGGCGACACCATCCGGCCCCGGGCGAGCTCGGCCTCGACGACCTCGTAGCCGCAGGCGTCGGCGATCTCCCGGGCGAGCGGCGTGCCAGCCTCGGGGGACCAGGACTCCTGGAGGACGAGCACGTCGGCGTCGATCCGTCGCGACGCGCCGACGAGGTCGAAGTGGCGCCCCCAGCCGTCGATCCCAGCGTGGACGTTGAAGCTGGCGATGGTGAGCTGGTGCTCGCTCACGGGCGCGGCCGCGCTCCCGGGCAGGTCGATGGCGCCGATCCCGTCTTGGGGCCCGCCTCCTCCGCCGCTCAGGAGGCGGCCAGCTTGCGCACGACGTAGCGCAGGATGCCCCCGTGGAGGTAGTACTCGGCCTCCGTCTCGGTGTCGATCCTGAGCAGCGCCTGGAACTGCGCGCCGTCGGCGCGGACGGTGACGCTCCTGCCGATCAGCTCGTCCGCCGTGGCCCCGGCGAGCCCGGTGATCGAGAAGAGCTCGTGGCCGCTCAGCGCGAGCGACTCGACGCTGTCACCCGGGAGGAACTGCAACGGCGCCACGCCCATCCCGATGAGGTTCGACCGGTGGATCCGCTCGAAGCTCTCGGCGAGCACCGCCCGTACGCCGAGCAGCGCCGTGCCCTTGGCCGCCCAGTCCCGCGACGAGCCTGAGCCGTACTCCTTGCCGGCGAGGACGACGAGGGGCGTGCCCTCTTCCAGGTAGCGCTGGGCGACGTCGTAGATCGCAGCCTGCTCGCCGTCGGGGAGGTGGACGCTCACCCCGCCCTCGGTGCCCGGCGCGAGGCGGTTGCGGATGCGGATGTTGGCGAAGGTGCCGCGGATCATCACCTCGTGGTTGCCACGGCGCGCGCCGTAGGAGTTGAAGTCGCGCGGCTCGACGCCGTGGGCCTGGAGCCAGGCACCGGCCGGGCTCGTCGGCCTGATCGACCCCGCTGGCGAGATGTGGTCGGTGGTCACGCTGTCGCCGAGGAGCGCGAGCACCCGAGCGCCCGCGACGTCGGTGAGCGGCCCGGGCTCGGCGCCCATGCCGTCGAAGTAGGGCGGCCTGCGGATGTAGGTCGAGATGTCGTCCCACTCGTAGCGGTCCCCGGCGCCGACCTCGAGTGAGCGCCAGCGCTCGTCGCCCGCGAAGACGTCGGCGTAGTCGTCCCGGTACATCGAGGCGAGCACCGACTGCTGCGCCGCCGCCACGATGTCGGCCTGGCTCGGCCACAGGTCGCGGAGGAACACCGGCTCGCCGGCGCCGTCCTCGCCGATCGGGTCGTTGTACAGGTCGATGTCCATCGTCCCGGCGAGGGCGTACGCGACGACGAGGGGGGGCGAGCCGAGGTAGTTCATCCGGACGTCCGGGTGGATGCGCCCCTCGAAGTTCCGGTTCCCCGACAGCACGGCGACGCACGCGAGGTCGTGCTCGCCGATCGCGGCGGAGATCTCGGGGGCGAGCGGCCCCGAGTTGCCGATGCAGGTGGTGCAGCCGAAGCCGACGAGGCCGAAGCCGAGCTTCTCCAGGTACGGCATGAGCCCGGCCCGCTCGTAGTAGTCCACGACGACGCGCGAGCCGGGGGCGAGCGAGGTCTTGACCCACGGCTTGACCGAGAGCCCGCGTCGACGGCCCGCTTGGCGAGGAGGCCGGCGGCGAGCATGACCTGGGGGTTGGAGGTGTTCGTGCAGCTCGTGATGGCCGCGATGACGACGTGGCCGTGGTCGAGCTGGAGCTCGGTCCCGTCCGCGAGCTCGACGGGCGTCTCGGCGTGGGGGCGCTCGCCGCTCCCGGCGGCGCCGCTCCCGGCGAGCGCCTTCGCCAGCGCCTCGGCGAACATCGGCTTGGCCCGGTCGAGCGGGACCCGGTCCTGGGGCCGCGCCGGACCGGCGAGGCTCGGCACGACGCTCGACAGGTCGAGCGCGAGCGTCTCGGAGAACACGGGCTCGGCGTCGGGCTCGTGCCAGAGCCCCTGCTCCTTGGCGTACGCCTCGACGAGGCGGACCTGCTCGGGCGAGCGGCCGGTGAAGGCGAGGTAGCGAAGGGTCTCGGCATCGATCGGGAAGATCGTCACCGTCGAGCCGTACTCGGGCGACATGTTGCCGATCGTCGCCCGGTTCTCGAGTGGGACGTTCGTGACGCCGGGGCCGTAGCACTCGACGAACGTGCCGACCACGCCGTGGCCCCGGAGCAGCTCGGCGATCGTGAGCACGAGGTCGGTGGCGGTGGCACCCTCGGGCAGCTCGCCGTCGAGACGCAGCCCGACGACCTTCGGGATGAGCATCGAGATCGGCTGGCCGAGCATCGCCGCCTCGGCCTCGATGCCGCCGACGCCCCAGGCGACGATCCCGAGCCCGTTCACCATCGGCGTGTGCGAGTCGGTGCCGACGAGCGTGTCGGGGTAGGCGTTGCCTGCGGCGTCGGTGAAGACGACCTGGGAGAGCAGCTCCAGGTTGACCTGGTGGCAGATCCCCGTGTCCGGCGGGACGACCCGGAAGTTCGAGAAGGCCTGCTGGCCCCAGCGCAGGAACCGGTAGCGCTCGGCATTGCGCTCGAACTCGAGCTGGGCGTTGACGGCGAACGCGTCGGGACGCCCCGCGACGTCGGCGATCACCGAGTGGTCGATCACGAGGTCCACCGGGACCTGGGGATTGACCCGCTGCGTGGCGCCGCCGAGCTGCTCGACGGCGTCGCGGAGCGCCGCGAGGTCGACGACGCAGGGGACGCCGGTGAAGTCCTGCAGGAGGATGCGCGCCGGCGAGAAGGCGATCTCGCGCTCGCCGGGGCCGTGGTCGGCGAAGCCGGCGAGGGCCTGGATGTCCTCGGCGCGGACGTTCACGCCGTCCTCGTTGCGGAGCAGGTTCTCGAGGAGGACCTTCAGCGAGAACGGGAGCCGCTCGACGTCGTGGTCGGCCGCCAGCGGCGCGAGACGGTGGATCGTGTGGCGCCTGCCCCCGACCTCCAGGCCGCTCTCCGCCCCGAAGCTGTTCCGTGCCATCGCGTCCTCCCAGTGCGTCCGCCGCCGCCGACGCTAATGGGGATCGGCCGGCGGCTTCACCTCGGCGGGCGCGTCCGGCGTCGGTTCGCTGACGAGCGTGGCCTCGGGGGCGACGCGATCGCGTAGTCGCCGCAGCAGCGCGGCCAGCTCCTCTTCCTCCCCGGGGCAGTAGAGACCCGCGAGGAGGTCGTCGATGTCACGTTCGTGGTGGGCCACGGCCTCCGCGGCGCGCCCGGCACCCGCCTCGGTGAGGAGCGCGAACGCGCCGCGGCGGTCGCTCACGCACAGCTCGCGGCGACGAGACCGGCGTCGACGAGGCGGTCGACGGCGCGGCGTCAGCCCGCTCGGGGTGAGCCCCGTCTGGGCGGCGAGGTCGCTCATGCGGAGCCGGTTCCCCGGGGTGCGCAGCAGGCGGAGCAGGATCTCGAAGGACTGGCCCCTGATCCCGACCTCGCAGTCGTGCCCGGGACCGAGCGCCCGGCGGAGGCCGAGGGCGCTCTCGAGCACGAGGCCGACCAGGGTGATCCGGTCCGCTCGCTCCCCGCCCTGCCCGCCGCCGGCGCGCTCCAGCACGAGGCCGGCGCCCCCATCCGGCTCCACCTCGCCACGATCAGTGCTGCTCGCCATGAGCGTGAGTCTAGCCGCTTCCGCCGGAATAGTTGCGTATGCAATTGTTGTTCGCTAGGGTGTCACCGCACAGGGTCGGGACGCGAGACGCTCGAATGAGCGGAGAAGGAGCACTGCAATGGCTGATACCACGCTCACCAGGACCGTCGACGACGAGACGGTGCCGATCCCGGGCGCGTACACGATCGACAAATCGCACAGCGCCGTCAGCTTCGTGGCGCGCCACGTCATGGTCGCCAAGGTGCGCGGCACCTTCCACGACGTGGAGGGCACGATCACCGTCGCCGAGAACCCGCTGGAGTCGCACGTCGAGGCGACCATCCAGGTCGCCAGTATCGACACTCGTGACGAGCAGCGCGACGGGCACCTGCGCTCGGGCGACTTCTTCGACGCCGAGAGCCACCCGGTCATGACCTACCGCAGCACGAAGGTGTCGCCGAAGGGCCACGACCACTGGATCGTGGAGGGCGACCTCACCATCAAAGACGTCACCCGTTCCGTCGTCCTCGACGTCGAGTTCAACGGCGCGAGCGGGGACCCGTGGGGCGGCAAGCGGATCGGCTTCTCGGCCGTGACCGAGATCGACCGCGAGGACTTCGGGCTGACCTGGAACGTCGCGCTCGAGACCGGCGGCGTGCTCGTCGGCAAGACGATCAAGATCGAGATCGACGCGGAGGCCGTTCTCCAGGCCTGACCGCCCGGGCGCCGGCGCTGTCGCCGGCGCCGATCGCGGTGGGAACAACGATCGCCGGCGGGACCTTCGGGCCCGCCGGCGGTCTCGCTGCCCGGGCGCGCCGCGCCCGGGCGGGGCGCGCGCCCGTGGTCGTTGCGGCGCGCTCGCACCGGGAGCCTCCACGTTGCGCCCGCCACCGTCCGCCTGCTGCAATGCGGCGATGCCCGAGCCCGCCGCCCACGTCGACGCCGCCATCGTGTCCGTCGATGGCCGGCGGGTGCTCGGCCCGCTGTCGCTCGAGGTGCGGACGGGCGAGCACTGGGCGCTGCTCGGCCCGAACGGCGCCGGCAAGACGACCCTGCTCTCGCTCCTCGGCGCGCAGCGCCATCCGTCGGCGGGCAGCGTGCACGTCCTCGGCCAGGAGCTCGGCAGGACCGACATGCGCGAGCTGCGCCGGCGGATTGGGGTCGTCGGCCACAGCATCTCGGACCGCCTGCCGTTCCAGGCGAGCGCGCTGGAGATCGTGCTCACGGGCAAGGACGGCCTGTTGGCGCCGTGGTGGGGCGAGTTCGACGACACCGACCGGGAGGAGGCGCACGCGCTCTTGAAGCGGCTGCGCTGCGACCAGCTGGCGGAGCAGCCCTTCGGTCACTGCTCGCAGGGAGAGCGCCAGCGGGTGCTGATCGCGCGCTCCTGTTCGGCCGCCACCAGCTGCTGCTCCTCGACGAGCCGGTCGTCGGCGTGGACCTGCCCGGGCGCGAGGCGCTCGTGGCGGCGCTCGACGATCTGGCGCACGAGCGCGACGGCCCGACGACGATCCAGGTGGCGCACACTCTGGAGGAGCTCCCGAGCTCGGTGAGCCACGCTCTGCTCCTCCGCGACGGGCTCTCCGTGGCGTCCGGCACCGCCGGCGAGGTGCTGCGCGACGGGCCGCTCAGCGAGTGCTACGGCCTCGCGGTCCACGTCGAGGCGCGCGACGGGCGCCGCATGGCGTGGGCCGCCGGCTCCTGGTGAGCCGTACGGCCGTCCGGTCAGCCACGGTCGTCGGCGCGCTCCCGATCGCGTCCGCGTTCCTTGCCCCGCTCCCGCTCCTGCTCGAGCTCGCGTTCGGTGCGCCGGGCGATGACGTGCACGTCGATCCCCTCCTCGGCGGCGAAGCGCAGCACCCGGCTCACGACCGAGCCCTTCGTCAGCTCCTCGAGCCGGCTCCGGCGCGACGAGCCGAGCACGATCTGGGTGATCTGGTGCTCGCGGGCGAACACCACGAGCGCCCGGGCCGGGTCCTCGCCACGCACGTCGAACCAGTGTCCGTCGACGTCCTCGGCGAGGCGCCGCGCCTGCTCCACGGCCTCCTTCGTCACCTTGCTGCTGACGTCGTCGCTGGCGACGTGCACGACGAGCAGGTCGGCCTTCACGCGGGCCGCGATGCGCGCCGCGTGCCGCAGCACGGCGTCGGTCCCGGGGGCGCCGGTGACCGCGACCATGATGCGCTCGGCCGTCTCCCACACCATCTCGACGTGGCGGCTGGCGAGGAACTCGAGGAGGTCCTCCTCCGTCTCGTCGGCGACGAATCGCAGCGCCAGCTCGCGCAGCGCCACGAGGTTCTCCGTGCGGAAGAAGCCACCGAGCGCCGCCGGGACCTTCGCGGCCGGGTAGATGTTCCCGTGGAGCATCCTGCGGCGGAGCTGCTCGGGCGAGGAGTCGACGAGCTCGAGCTGGTCGGCCCGGCGCACGACCCAGTCCGGGACGCGCTCGCGGATCGTGACGCCGGTGATCCGCTCGACCGCGTCGGCGATGCTCTCCAGGTGCTGGATGTTGACGTTGCTCACCACGGCGATCCCGGCCTCGAGCAACTCGAGCGCGTCCTGCCACCGCTTCTCGTTGCGTCCCGAGCCCGGCACGTTGGTGTGGGCGAGCTCGTCGACCAGCGCGATCTCCGGACGGCGGGCGAGCACGGCGTCGAGGTCCATCTCCTCGAAGGTTGCGCCCCGGTACTCGACCTTCTTGCGCGGCACGACCTCGAGGGAGCCGATGAGCTCGGCGGTGTGCGCCCGGCCGTGGGTCTCGACGAAGCCGACGACGACGTCGCGCCCACGCTCGTGGCGACGGCGCCCCTCGTCGAGCATCGCGTACGTCTTTCCGACGCCGGCGGCGGCGCCGAGGTAGATGCGGAACCGTCCGGCGGGCTGGACGGCTTGCGCCTCGCCCTCGTCCACCACCACGCCGAGCTCAGCCATCGCGCCATTCTCGCCGCTCGCCGGGGGGACGCGTGCGGGCGGAGCCCCGGGGGCCGCCCGCACGACCCCGTAGACTCGAAAAACGGATCGAAGGCGGTGCGCGAGGCTCATGAGCTCATTTGGACGAGGTCTGCGCGGCTCGGTCGTCGCCCTCGGCACGGTCGGGGCGCTCTGCGCCCTGATGCTCCCCTTCCGCTCGCACCTGAGCGTCGCCACCACGGCGCTCGTCCTCGTCGTGCCCGTCGTGCTGGCCGTCGCCGCCGGGGGCTTTCGTGCCGGCGCCCTCGCCGTGGCGGCCGGCTTCCTCGCCGACGACCTCCTCTTCATCCCGCCGTACGGCAGGCTCTCGGTCGGCAACGCCCAGAACTGGACCGCCCTCGCGGTGTACGTCGTCGTGATGCTCGTCGCCGCCCGCGTGGTGGCGCGCGTCGATGCGGCGCGCGCCGAGGGCGCGCCGGCGCGAGGTGCAGACCCGGCACCTGTTCGACCTCTCCGACGTCCTCATCGGCGTGACGCCGCTCGCCGACCTGCTCGGGCGGATCGTCTTCACGATGCAGCGCGCCTTCTCGCTCCGCTCTGCCGCGCTGTTGCTCCCGACGGGCGACGAGGTGCGCGTGGCCGCCGAGGCGGGCACCCCGCTCTCGCCCGACGAGCTGCGAGCAGTCTCGCCCTCGGGCGGCGAGCGGCGGAGCGTCGTCCCGATGTCGGGACGACGCGCGGTCCCGGGCGGCGAGATGATGGTCGTGCCGCTGGTCTCCTCTGGCCGGCCGCTCGGCCTCCTCGTCGCCGCCGGCGGTCCGCTGGACGTGCACGACCAGGAGCTGCTGCGGACCTACGCCAACCAGGCGGCGCTCGCGCTCGAGCGCTCCCAGCTCCGCGAGCAGGCGCTGCGCACGGCGCTGCTGGAGGAGGTCGACCGGTGGCGGGGGGCGCTCATGGGCGCCGTCTCCCATGACCTGCGCACGCCGCTCGCCGCCGTGAAGGCTGCGGTGTCCGACCTCCGCCGCCACGACGTGGCGCTCAGCCCCGACGACGTGGACGAGCTCCTGGAGCTGATCGAGGTGCAGTCGGACCGCCTGGCGCGCCTTGTCGCCAACCTGCTCGACATGACGCGCATCCAGGCGGGCGCGCTCGAGCTGCACCCTGAGCCGACGGCGCTCTCCGAGCTCGTGGAGGAGGGACTGGGAGCGCTCGGCGCCGAGCTCGAGCGCGGTCGCGTGAAGACGAACTTCGTGGGCGACCTCCCGCTCCTCGACGTCGACCACCTCCTCGTCGCCCAGGTCCTGGCCAACCTCTTGGAGAACGCCCACCGTCACGCGCCCGAGGGCACGGTGATCGAGGTGCAGGCGAGGCGCGCCGGCCAGGTCGTCGAGGTCGCCGTCGAGGACCACGGCCCCGGTGTGCCGGAGGAGGAGCGCGAGCGCGTCTTCCAGATGTTCAACCGCATCAGCGGCGGGGGCCGAGCGGGGCTCGGCCTGACGATCGCCAAGGCCTTCGTGGAGGCGCACGGGCAGGAGATCCATGCCGAGGAGGCGCCCGGTGGCGGGGCGCGCTTCGTGTTCACCCTGCCCGTGGCGCAGGTCCCGACGGAGATCGCCTGAGATGTCCCGCGTGCTGGTCGTCGACGACGACCCCTCGCTGCGCCGGGCACTGAGAATCGGTCTCTCCGCACGTGGCTACGACGTCGTGCTCGCCCGCACGGGGGAGGAGGGCGTCGCCCAGGTGGCCCTCGCGCAGCCCGACGTCGTGGTCCTCGACCTCGGCCTCACCGACATGGACGGCATCGAGGTCTGCCACCGGGTGCGGGAGTTCTCCGACGTCCCGGTGGTGGTGCTCTCGGCGGCGGGCGCCGAGGAGCGCAAGGTCGCCGCCCTCGACGGCGGCGCCGACGACTACGTCACGAAGCCCTTCGGCATGGCCGAGCTCGAGGCGCGCCTTCGAGTGGCGCTCCGCCACGCCAAGAGCCCGAACGGCGCCCAGCCGTCGGAGGTCGTGGTCGGGGAGCTGGTCGTCGACCTCGTCCATCACGAGGCCTCGATGGACGGCCGGCCGCTCGAGCTGACGGCCCGGGAGTTCGAGTTCCTCGCCTACCTCGCCCGTCACGCCGGGAAGGTCTGCACCCACCACATGATCCTGAAGGAGGTGTGGGGCCCGGCCTACGGCAGCGAGACCCACTACCTGCGCGTCTACGCCCACCGACTCCGCCAGAAGCTCGGCGACGAGGACGGCCACCTGTTGCGCACGCACCCGGGCATCGGCTACCAGCTCGTCGCCAGCTGAGGGGTTCCCCGGGCGACCGTTCACGTCTTATTTACGGGAATCCCGGGCGTGTTCACCGCCTGCTTACGCCGCGACGCCCGATACTGGGAGCGGTGACGGGAGGTGTGGAGATGTGGAGCCGTCTGCTGCTTGCGATCGACCAGTACGAGTCAGGCCAGACCGCGCTGGCCTTCACGGCGGGCTTGGCGATCGCCACCGATAGCAACGTCAGGGTGCTCCATCTGCGGGAGCTGGCCCTGGGCCCGCGGGTCCCCCCGCTCGAGACGCCGAACGATGCGCAGCTCCTCGTGGACGGGGCGACGCTCTCGCTGCGTCTGGCCGGCGTCGGCGCCGAAGGTCAAGCCCGCTCGGTCCGGGCGGACCGCGTCGCGCACGGCATCGTCGAGGAGTCGGTCGAGTGGCGGTGCGACGCGATCGTCCTCGGCTCGCGCCGGCTGCGCGGCGTCGACCGCCTTTCGGGACGAGGGGTGCGCGAGCACGTGCTCCGCCTCTCCTCCCTGCCGGTGATCACGGCCCCGCCGGCGGCGGACAACGGTGTCCACAGCCCGGCGTGGCTCAGGCGGGGCATGGCTGACCGGCGCGAGGCCGGCATGCCGCTGCGGCCGACCGGTTAGCTCGGCTCGTCCACGAAGATGCGTTGTGGGGTCCCGCCGCGGCGGTCGGGGCGACCGTCATGATCCTGCACGTGGTCGGGAAGCTCGGCGAGCGGAGCCGACGCCGGTGGACCGCGCTGCGGTCGCGCGCGACGGGTCTCGCGTAGCCCTTCGGTCCCCGGTCCCCCGGGATGCGCCGGCCGCCCCGGAAGGTCGGCGCATCCCGGAGGACCGCCCCGGCGCCGCGTCCGCCAGGACGGCCTGACCCCGTGTCGCGGATCTTGGTGGTCGACGACGACGCCGCGCTGCGCACCGCGCTCTTCGTCGGGCTCGCAGCGCTCGGCCACGAGGTCATGTCGGCCGAGACGGGCAGCGACGGCGTGGCCCAGCTGGCCCGCTGGCGGCCGGACGCGGTCATCGTCGACCTCGACCTGACCGACACCGACGGGATCGACGTGTGCCGGTGGGCGAGGGCGCTCTCTCGGGTGCCGATCGTCGTGCTCTCGACGGCCGGCGTCGAGGAGCGCATCGCCGCCGCCCTCGACGGCGGCGCGGACGACTACGTCACGAAGCCGTTCGACGTGGCCGAGCTGGAGGCGAGGCTCGAGGTCGCGCTCCGGCGCGTCCGGCGCCATCCTGCAGACGAGGCGTGCGGCGAGATCACCGTCGGGGGCCTCGTCGTCGACCTGGTGCACCACGAGGCGCTGAAGGACGGGCGACCGCTCGACCTGACCGCTCGCGAGTTCGACGTCCTCGCCTATCTGGCCCGCAATGCCGGGAAGATCTGCACCTACCACATGCTCCTGGAGGAGATCTGGGGTCCGGAGCGCGGCGCCGATACGCACTACCTGCGGGTGTACGCCCACCGGATCCGGCACAAGCTGGGGACCGAGGACGGCCGGCTGCTGCGCACGCACCCCGGCATCGGCTACCAGCTCGTCGCCCGCTGAACGCCCGTGGAGCCGGCCGGCGTCGTCCCTGCCCCATTGCATCGTCTTCTCAGCGACGCCTTACTTGGACAAGTCGCCGGATCGACCTGGTCCCTGTCCGACCTCAGCGACCACCGACAGCAGCCTGCGCCCCGTTCGCTTCGCTCGGTCTGGAATCGTCCCGGCGGGCCGGCCATGCCGTTCCCGTCTCCGCGAAGATCGCGAACCGTGACTTTCGCCGACCGCTGTCCCGCTCGGCGAAGCCGTGCGTCCGGTGGGCTCGTCAGCGTGAACCGCCCCTCCTCGCAGACGCGGCGCGGCGAAGGACCGGGCTCCAGCGGATGCGGCAGCCGGAGCCCGGTCCTCGGTCTGGTCACTTCAGCTTGGCGAGCGCCTCGTTCAGCTGCAGGACGTCGATGTACTCCGAGCCGAGGAAGCCCCACTGCGCCGGGGGCGTCTCTTTCGAGATCAGCGAGCGCAGCACGGCCGGAGCGAGGTGCCGTGCCTTGGCGACCATCGGGATCTGCACGATCGCGTCCTCGGGCGTGATGTCGGGGTCGAGCCCGCTCCCCGACGTCGTGACGAGGTCGGGCGTCGGGTCCATCACGCCGAGCTTGTGCCAGTACTGGACGAGTGCCTTGGTGTCGGCCGCCAGCACTTTCGAGCGGGGCCCGAGGTTCGTGGCACCGGACTCGCCGCTGACGCCGTTGGCGACGAGCGGGTTGTCCCCGCCGGATACCTTCGCCTTCGGGTTGGCGGCATAGGGCCCGGCGTCGTCAGGCCGCCCGTGGAACCACTTCGTACCTGTCCAGTTCTGGCCGATAAGCGGGGAGCCGTTGGCGGTGAGGGAGCCGTCGGCCTGGCCGCGGAAGAACAGCTGCGAGAGGCCGGTCCCGAGCAGCGCGTAGCCGAACCCGAAGATCACGATGGCGACGAGCGCCAGGACGATCGAGCGGCGGAGGTGGGCGAGCATCAGTAGCCTTTCGTCGCCGTGAGGATGAGGTCGATGAGCTTGATGAAGATGAAGGGCGCGATGATCCCGCCCACGCCGTAGATCCAGACGTTGCGGCGCAGGATCGCCGAAGCCTTCATCGGCCGGAACCGCACCCCCCGCAGCGCCAGCGGGATCAGGGCGACGATGACCAGCGCGTTGAAGATCACCGCCGAGAGCACCGCCGACTGCGGGCTGTGCAGCTTCATGATGTTCAGCGTGTTGAGCTGCGGGTAGGCGACGACGAACAGCGCCGGGATGATGGCGAAGTACTTCGCCACGTCGTTGGCGATCGAGAACGTGGTGAGCGCGCCCCGGGTGATCAGCAGCTGCTTGCCGACCTCGACGACGTCGAGCAGCTTGGTCGGGTTGGAGTCGAGGTCGACCATGTTCCCGGCCTCCTTGGCGGCCGTGGTCCCGGTGTTCATCGCCACACCGACGTCGGCCTGGGCGAGCGCGGGAGCGTCGTTCGTCCCGTCGCCGGTCATGGCGACGAGCTTGCCGCCCTCCTGCTCGGCGGTGATGAGCGCCATCTTCGCCTCGGGCGTCGCCTCCGCCAGGTAGTCGTCGACCCCCGCCTCCGCCGCGATCGCCGCCGCGGTGAGGGGGTTGTCGCCGGTGATCATCACCGTGCGGATGCCCATGACCCGCATCTCGGAGAAGCGCTCCCGGATGCCCTGCTTGACGACGTCCTTCAGCTCGATCACGCCGAGGATCGTCGGTCCCTCGGCGACGACGAGCGGGGTCGACCCGGCGCGGGCGATCCGCTCGACGATCTGGTCGAGCTCGGGCGGCACCGTCCCGTTCTGCTCGAGGACCCAGTTCTTCACCGAGTCGGCCGCGCCCTTGCGGATCTGGCGGTGGTCGAAGTCGAGGCCCGACATGCGCGTGGTCGCGGTGAAGGGGACGAAGACGTGGTCGACGCCGAGCTCGCGCTCGCGGATGTTGAAGCGCTCCTTCGCCAGCACGACGATGGAGCGACCCTCGGGAGTCTCGTCGGCGAGCGAGGCAAGCTGGGCGGCGTCGGCGACGGCCTCCTCGGTGGTGCCGGCGACCGGGTAGAAGTCCGAGGCCATGCGGTTGCCGAGGGTGATCGTCCCGGTCTTGTCGAGGAGGAGCGTCTGGACGTCGCCCGCCGCCTCGACCGCCCGGCCGCTCATCGCCAGCACGTTCTTCTGGACGAGCCGGTCCATCCCGGCGATGCCGATCGCCGACAGGAGCGCCCCGATCGTCGTCGGGATGAGGCAGACGAGCAGCGCGACCAGGATCACGACGCTCACCGTCGTCCCCGCGTAGATGCCGAACGGCTGCAGCACCACCACGACCGGGATGAAGATGATCGTCAGCACCGCCAGCAGGATCGTCAGCGCGATCTCGTTGGGGGTCCTCTGGCGGTTCGCACCCTCGACGAGCGTGATCATCCGGTCGAGGAACGTGTGGCCGCGCTCGGCGGTGATCCGCACCACGATGCGGTCCGAGAGGACCCTCGTCCCACCGGTCACCGCCGATCGGTCGCCGCCCGACTCGCGGATCACCGGTGCCGACTCTCCGGTGATGGCCGACTCGTCCACGGAGGCGACGCCCTCGACGATCTCGCCGTCGGAGGGGATCGCGTCGCCCGCTTCGCAGACCACCCGGTCCTCACGGGCCAGCTCGGCCGCGGCGACGAGCTCCTCCGTGCCGTCCGCCCTGAGTCGGCGGGCCATGGTCTCCGAGCGCATGCGCCGGAGCGTGTCGGCCTGGGCCTTGCCTCGTCCCTCGGCCACGGCTTCGGCGAGGTTGGCGAAGATCACCGTGAGGAAGAGCCAGATCGTGATGGACCACGGGAAGATCCCGCCGTGCGCGATGGCTTCTATGAACGTGATGACCGTGCCGACGAGGACGACGAACATCACGGGGTTCTTGACCTGGACCCTCGGGTCCAGCTTCTTGAAGGCGTCCTTCAGGGCCTGCCCGAGGATCTCCTTGTCGAACAGGCCGCGGCGCCTCGGCAACGCCGTGCGCGACGGTCGAAGGAGCCGTCGGCTCGGCGGTCGTGACGGCGCCGGCGGCCGTGGTGGGGGTCTCAGGAACGTCGCTCATGTTCGAGGTCTCCGTCAGAAGAGGTGGTGGCTCAGCTGCTCGACGATCGGGCCGAGCGAGATGGCCGGGAAAAAGGTCAGGCCGCCGATGATGATGATCACGCCGATGGTCAGGCCGACGAACATCCCGTTGTCGGTCCTGAAGGTCCCGAGCGACTCGGGCACGACGTTCTTCGCCGCCAGCGAGCCGCCGAGCGCGAGGGCCGGGATCATGATGGCGAATCGGCCGAGCAGCATGTCGATGCCTCCGACCACGTTGTAGAAGGTCGTGTTGCCGGTGAGACCGCCGAACGCCGACCCGTTGTTGTTGCCCTGCGAGGTGAGGGCGTAGAGGATCTCGGTGAACCCGTGCGGACCGGCGTTCAGCGGTCCGGCGCGCCCGGCGTGGATCGACACCGCGATGCCCGTGAGGATGAGGACGACCAACGGCATCACGAGTGAGGCCAACCCGGCGAGCTTCACCTCCCGGGCCTGGATCTTCTTGCCCAGGTACTCTGGTGTTCGCCCGATCATCAAGCCGCCGATGAACACGGCGATGACGGCGTAGACGAGAAGCGTGTAGAGGCCGCTGCCAGTGCCGCCGGGCGTCACCTCCCCGAGCATCATGCCGGTCAAGAGGCCCAAGCCGCCGATCGGGGTGAACGAGTCGTAGGAGGCGTTCGCCGAGCCGGTGGAGGTGTTCGTCGAGGCGACGCCGAACAGCGCCGTCGTGGTGTCGCCGAAGCGGACCTCCTTGCCCTCGGTGTTGCCCGTCGGCTGGTGCGTGATGCCCGCCGCGGCGACCGCCGGGTTGCCCTGGTGCTCGGCGTAGCTCGTGAACGCGACCCAGGAGCCGAAGATGATCAGCATCGCGGAGAGCAGGGCGACGCCGTGGCGGACGCTGCCCACCATCTTGCCGAAGGTGTACGTCAGCGCGAACGGGATGCACAGCAGGAGGAAGATCGAGAGCCAGTTGGTCAGCGCGGTCGGGTTCTCGAAGGGATCCGCCGAGTTGGCGTTCAGGAAGCCGCCGCCGTTCGTGCCGAGCTGCTTGATCGCCTCCATGAAGCCGATCGGGCCGCGGGCGATCGTCTGGGTCACGTTGTTCAAGACGTCGTGGATCGTCGCCGTCCCCGCCAGGGTCTGCACCGCGCCCTCGCCGACGAAGACCAGCCCGGCCACGATGGCGATGGGCAGCAGGATGTACAGCAGGCAGCGGGTGACGTCGACCCAGAAGTTGCCGATGGTCGCGGACTTCCGCCGCGAGAACCCGCGGACCAGCGCGATCGCGGCGGCGATGCCGACCGCCGGGCTCACGAACTGCTGGACGGTGAGGGCGCCGATCTGGGAGAAGTACGACATCGTCGTCTCCCCGCCGTAGTTCTGCCAGTTCGTGTTGGTCAGGAACGACGCGGCGGTGTTGAAGCTCAACGCGGGCGGCACGGCCCCGAGGTGCTGGGGGTTCAGGAAGAGGCTGCCCTGCACCCGCAGGATCAGGTAGGTGATCCCGAGCGAGACGCCCGAGAAGACGATGAGCGAGCCGGCGTAGCGCTGCCAGCTCTGCTCGTGCTCGGGGTCGGTGCCGAGGAGGCGGTAGATGGGCCGTTCAGCCCATCTCAGCCAGTGCACGCGGCCGTCGAAGACCGCCGCCATGCACGAGCCGAGGTAGCGCCAGGCGAGCCCGAGGGCCACGACCAGCGTGAGGATGGTCCAGAAGAACCCCATCTAGAACCACTCCGGCTTGAACATCGCGATGCCGAGGTAGATGAACATGACGATGGAGACGGCGAGCAAGATCGCCTGGACGGCGCTCACACCCGCTCCAGCGCCCACACAAGGCCGAGCATGGCCACCACGAAGGCGATCACGCCGACCACGGTCAGGAAGTCAGCCATGGCATCGATGATGTGCGAGGAGGCGTAAACAGGACGTCAACGGGCGACGTGACCCGTCAACAACTCGTGAACGTGCCCGCTCGCTCGGCGGCGAGCCCGAGCCGGGGCGTGGATAGGGTGAGCCCATGGAAACTCGGCGACTCGGCAAGACCGGCTTCGAGGTCAGCGCGATCGGCTTCGGGGGGTGGGCGATCGGCGCCGACTGGGGGACCGTCGACGACGAGACCTCGATGGCGGCGCTCCATGCCGCCGTCGACGCCGGCGTGCGCTTCATCGACACCGCCGACGCCTACGGCGACGGCCGGAGCGAGCGGCTGATCGCCCGGTTGCGGCGCGAGCGCTCCGAGCGCATCGTCGTCGCGACGAAGGTGGGCCGGCGCGCCCCGAGCCAGGTCCTCGCCGCCTACACGCCGGAGAACCTGCGCGCGTGGGTCGAGCGCAGCCGGGAGAACCTCGAGAGCGAGACGCTCGACCTCGTCCAGCTGCACTGCCCGCCGACCGACGTCTTCTACCACCCCGAGGTGTTCGCGGTCCTCGACGAGCTGGTGTCGGCCGGCAGGATCGCCCACTACGGCGTGAGCGTCGAGCGCGTGGAGGAGGGCCTGAAGGCGCTCGACTACCCCGGCGTGTCGACCGTCCAGGTCATCTACAACATCTTCCGCCAGCGCCCCGCCGAACGGTTCCTGCCCGCGGCGCGAGCCGCCGACGTCGGCGTGATCGTCCGGGTGCCGCTCGCGTCGGGGCTGCTGACGGGCAAGCTCACCCGCGAGACGACCTTCGCTCCCGACGACCACCGCAACTACAACCGTCGGGGCGAGGCGTTCGACGTGGGCGAGACCTTCGCCGGCGTGGACTACGCGACGGGCCTCGCCGCCGTGGAGGAGCTCCGCGGGCTCGTCCCTGCGGGCGAGGACCTCGTATCCCTGGCGCTGCGCTTCTGCCTCTCGGACCCGGCGGTCTCGACCGTCATCCCCGGGGCGAAGACGCCGGAGCAGGCGCGCGACAACGCCGCGGCGGGCGAGCGAGGACCGCTCGAGCCCGAGCTGCGCCGGCGCCTGTCGGACCTCTACCGCGAGCGGATCGCCCCCCAGGTCCACAACCGCTGGTAACGGGCGGGACCCTCGACAGCCGCGCCACGCCGGAGCGGCCCGACGGCCCGCCGCTCAGGCGGGTGCGAGGTCGAAGTCGATCGTGACGCTCGCGCCCGACTCGTCGTGGCGGTACTCGATGCGCCCGAGCAGGCCCTCGAGCTCGCCGGTGCCCGATCCCGGGATGATGTTGCCGAAGGTCGCCGGCGCGTCGCTCCCGCCGCGCACGCCCCCGTGCTGGACGACGAAGGTGCCCGTCCGCCCGTCGAGCCGGCCCGTGATCCGCTCGTTGGCGACGTAGCCTTCTTCCCCGCAGGTGAGCAGCTCGGCGGTGCTCTCCCCTTCGAGGTGGCCGGCGAACACCTTCTTGATGGTCGCCCGGCCGAGCGCCGGGCCCTCGTCCGGCTCGTCGTAGGCGCTCTGCTCCCACGAGACGACCTCGAAACTGGCCGTGGCACGCTGCATTCCGCTCTCCCTCAGGGCCGTGACGGTACGCGGTGCACAGCATGGCACAGGCGTTCGCGGACCTTCGGGGTGGAGAACGAGCGAGCCCCGCCCCGCGTCTCCTGTACGGCGGGTGGTCCCGCTAGCGGGCGAGCGCCACGCGCTCCGGGGACAGCCCGGCGAGCGTGGCCTGGAGGCGCGGCGCCAGCTCCCCGGGGCGGCCGAGTGGGACGAGGTGGACGCCGGCGAAGCCACCGTGGTCCATGATCGCCCGAACCTGTTCGCAGGCCGCCTCGATCCCCGCCACGGGATCCGCCGCGACGCGCTCGGCGAGATCGGGCGGCACCTCGATGCCCGCGACGCCGGCGCCGCTGCGGGCGCTGCGGAGCACCAGCACGCCGGCGTACACCGGCCCGTCGAAGCACAGCGAGTCCCTCCAGCCGAACAGCTCCCCGGCGGAGAAGGTGATCTGGGAGAAGACGAAGTCCGCCCCCTGCTTCCACCGCGGGAACGGGCCGAGGCGGGCGGCCACGCCGACCGTGAACGGCGCCGACGACGCGAAGTCGCGGCCCGAGCCGTAGGAGCGGATCTCCTCGATCATGGCCTGCACGTTGAGGTCGCCGGTCCGGCCCCCCGCACTCGGCCGGTCACCGTAGACGCAGAGGAGGCGGTCGATGCCGTACGTCGCGGCCGTGAGCAGGTCCCGGCGCAAGCCGAGGACGTTGCGGTCGCGGGAGTTGAGGCAGGCGATCGAGCGCTCCCCGAGCCGCTGGACCTCGTGCGCGACGGCGACGCTCGAGACCGTCGCCCGGCCGATGTGGCTGTCGGGGACCACGAACGCCGACGCCACCGTCGAAAGGGCGCGCACCTGCTCTTGGACGCGGCCGAAGCCGGGCCGGGTCGGCGGCTGGACCTCGCAGACGACGCCGAACGGCCGCCCGGCCGCGCCGGCCGAGCGCTCGCTCACGCCGTATGCCCGGGCGCCGGCGTCGCCGGGGAGGCGGCCGCGGTCAGCGAGTCCCGGACCGAGCGCGCCGCCGCCACCATGTTGGCGAGCGCCGGCTCGACCTCCTCCGGCCGGCGGGTCTTCAGGCCGCAGTCGGGGTTCACCCAGACGCGCTCCGCGCCGAGGGCCTCGGCGATCTCGAGCACGAGCCGCCGGAGCTCGGCCTCCGACGGGACGCGCGGCGAGTGCACGTCGTAGACGCCGGGCCCGATCGCCGAGCGCGGCCCTTTGCCGGCGAGGCCGTCGAGCACGGCCATGGCGCCCCGGGCGGCCTCCATCGAGATCACGTCGGCGTCGAGGGCGGCGACGGCGTCGAGCACGTCGCCGAACTCGCCGTAGCACATGTGCGTGTGGATCTGGGTGCCGTCGCCGACCGCGGAGGTGGCGAGGCGGAAGCACTCCGTCGCCCAGGCCAGGTAGTGGTCCCGTTCGGCGCGGCGGAGCGGGAGCCCCTCGCGAAGCGCCGGCTCGTCCACCTGGATCATGGCGAACCCGGCGGCCTCCAAGTCGACGACCTCGTCGCGGACGGCGAGCGCGATCTGGCGGCACGTCTCCTCGCGCGGCTGGTCGTCGCGGACGAACGACCACTGGAGGATGGTCACCGGTCCGGTGAGCATGCCCTTCACCGGCGAGGCGGTGAGCGACTGCGCGTAGCGCAGCCAGTCGACGGTGATCGGCGCCGGCCTCTCCACGTCGCCGTAGAGGATGGGCGGTCGCACGCAACGGGTGCCGTAGCTCTGGACCCAGGCGTTGCGGGTGCAGGCGAAGCCGCCGAGCCGCTCGCCGAAGTACTGAACCATGTCGTTGCGCTCGGGCTCGCCGTGGACGAGGACGTCCAATCCGATCGCCTCCTGGAGGCGGATGACACGCTCGATCTCCCGCCGGCAGAACTCCTCGTACTCCTCGAGCGTCGCGGCGCCCGAGACGTAGCGCTGCCGGGCCCGGCGGATCTCCTCGGTCTGGGGGAACGAGCCGATGGTCGTCGTCGGAAGCTCCGGCAGCGCGAGCGTCCGCAGCTGCTCGCTCCGGCGCTTCTCGTAGGGCGAGCGGCGGGTGGCGTCGCTCGGGCCGAGGGCGGCGACACGCCGGCGGACGTCGGCCGAGCGGGTCCGCGGCGAGCTCCGCCGGGTGCGAGCGGCCTCGTCGCTCGCGGCGAGGGCCTCGGCGACGGCCTCCGGGCCCTCGTCGAGGGCCCGGGCGACGACGGTCACCTCGTCGAGCTTCTGGTGGGCGAAGGCGAGCCAGCTGCGCAGCTCCGGGTCGAGCTCCGGCTCCAGGTCGAGATCGTGGGGCACGTGCAGGAGGGAGCAGGACGGCGCCACCCAGAGCCGGTCGCCGAGGCGGCGGTGGGCCTCCTCGAGGAGGGCGAACGTGCGACGGAGGTCGTTGCGCCACACGTTGCGCCCGTCGATCACGCCGGCCGACAGCACGGTCGTGCCGGGTAGGCGATCGAGCAGCCGGGGGAGCTGACCCTGGTCACGGACGAGGTCCACGTGGAGCCCGTCCAGCGGCAGCCCGCAGGCGAGCTCGAGGTTGTCGCCGAGGCCGCCGAAGTAGGAGGTCACGAGAAGGCGCGGACCACCCGCGGCGGCGAGCACGTCGTAGGCCGCCGCGAACGCCTGGCGGGCGCGCTCGTCGAGGTCGGTCGCGAGGCACGGCTCGTCGAGCTGGACCCACTCCACGCCGGCCGCCGCGAGGTCCCCCAGCAGCTCGACGTAGACCGGCAGCAGCTCGCTCAGCAGCTCGAGCACCGGGAACGCGGCCTCGGTCGGCCTGGCGAGGAGGAGGAAGGTGACGGGTCCGACCAGCACCGGACGGGTGCGGATGCCGAGCGCCTGCGCCTCGCGCAGCTCGTCCAGCGGCTTGGTCGAGGACAGCCCGAAGCGCGTCTCGGAGCCGAGCTCCGGGACGAGGTAGTGGTAGTTCGTGTCGAACCACTTGGTCATGACCATCGCCGGCACGGGCCCGCGCGGCGACTCGGCACCTCGCGCCATCGCGAAGTAGGTGTCGAGGTCGACGGGCCCGCCACCGAACGCGAAGCGGTCGGGGACCGCTCCCACCAGGCAGCAGGTGTCGAGGACCTGGTCGTAGAGGGAGAAGTCGTTGGAGACGATCTGGTCGATGCCGGCATCGACCTGCGCCTGCCAGCTCGCGGCGCGCCGCTCGCGGGCCACCTCCGCCAGCTCGGCGGCGCCGAGGTTGCCGGCCCAGTACGCCTCCGTGGCGCGCTTCAGCTCGCGCCTCGGTCCGATCCGGGGCATGCCGAGGGTCGTCGACCAGGTCATCAGCCCGCCTCTCCTGTTGCTCGTGGGGGTTCGCTTGGACCGTACGCTCGCCGTCCGACGCGGGGTAGACACAGCTCGGCCCGAAGTCGACCGGTACAGTTGCCAGGTGGCAGGACTATTTGGCAAACTGTTCTCGTATACAGTTCACGCCCACGCCGGCGAGCGCTTGGTACGGCGCGAGACGAGGAGCCCGATCGATGCCACCCGATGCCCGGCCGGAGCGTCATCTCTACGAGCAGCTGGCGGACTCGGTCGAGGAGCAGATCCGTGGCGGCACGCTGCGCCCCGGCGACCGCATCCCGTCGGTCCGCAAGCTCCGCGAGCGCTACGGCGTCAGCCTCAGCACGGTGCTGGAGGCCTGCCGGCTCCTCGAGGACCGCGGCCTCGTCCGGGCGCGCCCGCAGAGCGGCCACTACGTCCAGCCGCTCCGCCAGCAGCAGCGCCTCGAGCCGGACCCGTCGAGGCCCTCGGCGGAGGCGAGGCGGGTCGACGCGTCGCTCGCGGTGAAGCTGAACCTCGGGATCGGCAACCCCCAGGAGCCCACCCTCGGCGCTGCGGTGCAGGGCCCCGAGCTCATGCCCATCGCCGCGCTCAACCGCCTGGTCGGCCAGGTGATGCGGCACCAGGCGGCCGCGTGCCACTCCTACGACGCGCCGCCCGGAAGCCCCGCGTTGCGCCGGGTGATCGCGCAGCGCGGCGCCGACGCCGGCTACGCGGTCTCGCCCGACGAGATCGTCATCACGAGCGGCGCCAAGGAGGCCGTGTACCTGTCGATCCGGGCCGTCACCCACCCCGGGGACACCGTGGCCATCGAGTCGCCCGCCTACTACGCCCTCCTCGAGGTCCTGGCCTCGCTCCGGCTCCGCGCCGTCGAGGTCGCCAGCCACCCACGCCACGGGATCAACCTCGACGAGCTGCAGGCGGTGCTCGCCTCCCAGCCGATCGCCGCGGTGGCGCTGGTGTCGAACTACTCGAACCCGACCGGCGCGTGCATGAGCAACGACGCCAAGCGGCGCCTGGTCGACGTGCTCGAGGACCACGACGTGCCGCTTGTCGAGGACGACGTCTACGGCGAGCTGGTGTACGACGGACCGAGGCCGAAGGCGATCAAGGCCTTCGACCGGCGCGGGCTCGTCCTGTACTGCGGCTCGTACAGCAAGACCCTCTCGCCGGGGCTGCGCGTCGGCTGGGCCATCCCCGGCCGCTACCAGAACGAGCTCGAGCTGCTGAAGCTCGTCGTCAACCAGGCGACCGCGACCGCGCCCCAGCTCGCCATCGCCGCCTTCGTGGAGAGCGGCGGCTTCGACCGTCACCTGCGCAGGGTCCGCCGCATGTACCGGGACCAGATGGAGCGGACGATCGACGCCGTCACGCGCCACTTTCCCGACGCCACGCGCTTCACGCGTCCCGAGGGCGGCCACGTGCTGTGGGTCCAGCTCCCCGCGGGCGTCGATGCCATGGACCTCTACCGGGACGCGTCGGACCTCGGCATCAAGGTCGCGCCGGGTCCGATGTTCTCGCCGTCCGGCGGGTACCGGGACTTCGTCCGCTTGAACACCGGCTTTCCGTGGAACGCCGGCACCGAGCAGAAGGTCGAGGCCCTCGGGCGCCTCGTCGCGCGCCGGACGGAGTGATGGTCGGACCGGCCATGCCCCCGCCGGTCGCGCTCGCACGTGTGCGTGAACGTCGCGGTTCGCGAAGACGCGGCAGAGCGGTCCGACCCGTCCCAGACGGCAAAGGCCATGCCGACACCCGTCCCCGCGGCCGAGCGGTAGGCGGGGATGTAGTCGACAAGCTCCATCTCGAGGTGGGCGAGGGCCCCGCCCGCCGCGATCCAGTTCAACGTCTCAGAGGTGCCTGACCGAAGGACCTCGCGTGGGATGGCGGCGAGGCGCTCGCGGTCGTGGCGCCGAAGCGCGTCGAGCACCGTCCGGTCGAGCTCCTCGAGGACGACGAAGTGCGACAGGCCGCCGCTCGCTATCACCGCGACGCGCTCGTTGCCGGGCCAGGACCCGATGGCGTCGCGCAGCGCCTCGCCGAGCGCGTAGCAGCGCCCAGCGGAGGGCACGTTCGGCGGGTAGTACGTGTTCAGGAGAACGGGCAGGACCGGCACGCCGGTGGCGAGCTGCAACCGTCGGCGCACGAAGGTGAACGCGTGGCCGAGTCCGTGACCGGCGGGCTGCTCGGTCATGACCGTGAGGTCGAAGTCCCGCGCCGCCAGCTCGGCGGCGACGTGGGCGGAGAGCCCGCTCGCGACCGGGTAGGCGTCGGGCGCGTCGGCGTGCGCGGCCCAGCTCGCGACACGGATGTCCGGCGGGATCCTCGCCAGACGCTCCTCGTCGGGCGGCAGGTCCCACAGCTCCTCGCCTAGGTAGAGGCCGATAGCGGGGATGCCCGACGTGCCGAAGAGCTCGTTCTGGTCGTCGCCGATGACGACGACGACGTCGGTGCCAGCGCCGTCGAGCCGCCTCGCGAGCGTCTGCACCGCTGCCTGCGCTCGCTCGAACTTCGCCGTCCACACCGCTGGGGCGAGCTCCAGCTCGAGCTCGCGGGGCGCCGACGCGAGCACCTCGTCGTAGGTGCGGCGCTCGCCGTCGGCTGTCAGGAGTCCTGCGTTGCGCCGATCCCGAGCGGCGTGCTCGCTCCAGAACTCCGCCGACGTGCTCATCTGCGGCGTGTGCGAGGAACCGATGCCGAGCACGATCTCCGCCAACGTCACCCCCCGGTGCCATGACGCGAACGGCGACCATATCGGCCGACCCGGATTGCGTCAACGCGAAGCTGGCCTCAGCGTTTTCCGGTATGTAGACCAGCGTGGACCGTCGGGGGGATTCCGCGTCGGGATGGGGTCTGACGCCACTTGGCCCGCGGCCGGACACAGTGGGTGCGGCGGGGGTCGTCAGGGCGTTGGGTGTCGTCAGAGAACGGTGTGACCGGACTCGCCACCCCTCGTCCGTCGGGCCGGCGCAGGGAATGGGGTCCTCCGGGCAGCGTGCCGGCTGCGCAGCTGGCGTTGGTGCCCCCGGCAGGATTCGAACCTGCGCACCCGGCTCCGGAGGCCGGTGCTCTATCCCCTGAGCTACGAGGGCGCTGCGCTGCGCCGCGCCGACCGGTGCACCGTGCTGCGAGCGTAGGTGCGAGCGGCTGCGGAGCGGACTGCCGCTCCGGTCGGTTGCATGCTAGCCGTGCGTCAGCCATCCTCACTTCGCCATGACCGTCGAAGCTGTCCTTGCCAGCGGTGTCGCCGACGCCCTCGCCGCGCTCGGTGTCGAGCTGGGCGCGGACGAGGTCCGCCTCGAGCGTCCGGCCCGGCCCGAGCACGGCGACTTCTCGACCAACGTCGCGCTCGCCGTCGCGAAGCGCGCCGGCCGGCCGCCGCGCGAGCTCGCCGGCGCGCTGGCGGCGCGCCTCGGCGCGGCCGGGCTCCCCCACGTCGAGTCGGTGGAGGTGGCCGGCCCCGGCTTCGTCAACTTCCGGCTCCGGGACACCTGGCTCCACGAGGCGCTCCGTCAGGTCGTCGAGGCCGGCACCGAGGGCTACGCCACGCCGAACCTCGGCAAGGGCGAGCGGGTCCAGGTCGAGTTCGTCTCGGCGAACCCGACGGGGCCGCTCCACGTCGGAAACGGCTGGCTCGGCAGCTACGGCGACGCGCTGGCACGGGTTCTCGAGCGCAGCGGCTGGCGGGTCGCGCGCGAGTACTACGTGAACGACACCGGGGGCCAGATCCGCATGCTCGGCGAGAGCCTGCTCGCCCGGCGGCGCGGCGAGGCTCCGCCCGAGCAGGGCTACCAGGGCGAGTACGTGACGGAGCTCGCCGCGGCCTACACCGGGCCGGAGGACGTCGTCGCGGCCGGGCGCTTCGCCTCCGAGCGGATCCTGGAGAACATCAGGACCACCGTCGAGCGGCTCGGGATCGTGTTCGACGAATGGTACAGCCAGGCCTCGATCGAGGAGAGCGGCCGGGTCGCGGAGACGATCGAGCTGATGCGCTCACGCGGCCTCGTCTACGAGCAGGATGGCGCGACCTGGCTCGCGTCGAGCCAGCTCGGCGACAGCCGGGATCGCGTCCTCGTGAAGGCCAACGGCGACGCGACGTACCTCGCGGGCGACCTGGCGTACCACCGCGACAAGCTCCTCGTACGGGGTTTTGACCGCGTGATCGACATCTTCGGGGCTGACCACCACGGCCAGGTGGCGAGCCTCCTCGCCGGCGTCGAGGCGATGGGCGTCTCGCCGCGACCGGCTGGAGGTGAAGCTCGGCCAGCTCGTCTCGATCCAGGGGCGCCGCCAGTCGAAGCGGGCCGGCACCTTCGTCCGCCTCGACGAGCTCGTCGACCTCCTCGGACCGGACGCGACGCGCCTGCTGTCGCTGATGAGCTCGATCGACCAGCCGACGACGCTCGATCTCGACGAGGTCACCAAGCAGTCGATGGAGAACCCCGTCTACTACGTGCAGTACGCCTACGCCCGGATCGCGTCCATCGAGCGGGTCCGTGCGGAGCGCGGGCTCAGCCGCCTCGCGCTCGCCGACGTCGACCTCGCCGTGCTCACACACCGCGCGAGCTGGCGCTGGTGCGTGCCCTCGTCGACCTCCCCGGCGCCGTGGCCGAGGCGGCGCGCGAACGGGCGCCGTACAAGGTCACGAACTGGGTGCGTCGTCTGGCGGGCGAGTTCCACGGCTTCTACCACGACTGCCGGGTCCTTGGTGAGGACATCGAACCGGGCGTGACCCAGGCGCGGCTGTGGCTCGTGGAGGGGGTCCGCGTCGGGCTCGCCATCGGGTTGTCGCTCCTCGGCGTGCGCGCCCCCGAGTCGATGTGAGCTCGCGCCGGTGATCCCCGACGACGCGTCGGAGGTCGCTGCGGGATTCGTCCCGAGCGAGGCCGCGATCGCGCGCCACCTCCTCCCCGACACCGCCTCGGTCGCGCCCGACGGGCGGCTGTCGCTCGGCGGCGTGGACGTCTGCGACCTCGCCGCGGAGCTCGGCACGCCGCTGTTCGTCTACGACGAGGCGCACCTGCGCGCCCGGTCGCGCGAGGCGGTCGAGGCGTTCGGCCCGGGGGTCGCCTACGCGACGAAGGCCTTCCTCTGCAAGGCCATGGCCTCGCTCGCCGCTGAGGAGGGCATGCACCTCGACGTCTCGACGGGTGGCGAGCTCGCCGTGGCGCTCGCCGCCGGCGTCGACCCGGCGCTGCTCGTGCTGCACGGGAACAACAAGTCCGACGAGGAGCTCGAGCACGCCCTGCAGGCCGGTGTCGGGCGCGTCGTGGTCGACTCCTTCGACGAGATCGGGCGCCTCTCTCGCTTGCTCCCTCTGACGCGCCGGCACTCGCCGCTCGGCGTGCTCGTCCGGGTGACGCCGGGCGTGGAGGCGCACACCCACGAGTACGTCATGACCGGCCAGGAGGACTCGAAGTTCGGCTTCTCGGTCGCCTCGGGCGCCGCGGAGCGTGCCGCGAAGCTGTTGGCCAACCTGGAGGGCGCCGACCTCGTGGGCGTCCACGCCCACATCGGCAGCCAGATCTTCCGTCTCGACGCCTTCGAGCGCGAGGTCGCCGTGCTCGCCACGTACCTCGAGGAGCACCAGCTCGACGAGCTGTGCGTCGGGGGCGGACTCGGCGTCGCCTACCTGAACGACGAGCGCGCGCCGACGATCACGGAGTGGGCGGCGACGGTGCGCGCCGCCTGCGCGGCGGCGGGCGTCCCGCAGGCGGTGCGCGTGACCGCCGAGCCCGGACGCGCCGTCGTCGCCTCGGCGGCCCTCACGTGCTACCGGGTCGGGACTGTAAAGGAGCTGCCCGGCATCCGCAGCTACGTCGCCGTCGACGGCGGGATGAGCGACAACCCGCGGCCCGTCCTGTACGGCAGCGGCTACGAGGCGTTTCTGCCTCGCGAGACGGACGTGCCTCGGCCGTACGCGGCGCGTGTCGTCGGAAAGCACTGCGAGACCGGCGACGTCGTCGTCGCCGAGGCGCGCCTTCCCGCCGACGTAGCCGTCGGCGACATCCTCGCGACGCCGGTCACCGGAGCGTACGGCTTCTCCATGGCGTCGAACTACAACCGCGTCGGGCGGCCGCCGGTGGTATTCGTGCGCGACGGTGAGGCGCGTCTCGTGGTGCGCCGCGAGACCATCGAGGACCTCTTGCGGTTGGAGGCGTGACCGCAGCCGGGCGCGCATGATGGCACGCCGCCGCCGGTAGTACTGGAGGATGGTCACCGAAGCTCCCGAACGTGTCCAGTTGCGCCGCTCCGGCCCGAGATGGACGGTGTTACTCGCCTGCGTCGGCACGTTCATGCTGATCCTCGACGTCACGGTCGTCAACGTGGCGCTGCCCGACATGGAGCGGTCGCTCCACGCGCAGCTCACGGATCTGGAGTGGGTCGTCGACGCCTACTCGCTCGCTATCGCCGCCCTCCTCTTGGTGTCCGGCCGCCTCTCGGACCTGATCGGGCGGAAGAAGACCTTCATGGCGGGCCTCCTGGTCTTCACCGCCGGATCGCTGTGGTCGTCGCTCTCGGGCTCGGTCGCGGAGCTCATCGCTGGCCGGGTGGTCCAGGGCGCTGGCGGCGCGGCCCTGTTCGCGAGCGTGCTCGCCCTGGTCGGGCACGAGCCCGAAGGCCCCGCACGCCGGCGCGCGCTCGGGGCGTGGGGAGCGGCGATCGGCGCCGGGCTGGCGGTCGGCCCGCTGGTCGGCGGGCTGCTCACCGACGGCTTCGGCTGGTCGGCGATCTTCCTCGTCAACGTGCCGATCGGCGTCGTGATGCTGGTCGCCAGCTGGCGGGGCGTGCCAGAGGCCGCCAGGTCGGCGATCGCCCCTCCGGACTGGGTCGGCAGCACCGTCTTCGCGCTGGCGCTCTTCCTGCTGGTGTTCGGCCTGGTGGAGGGGAACCGGCTGGGCTGGTCGAGCGCGGAGATCGCCGGCTCGCTCGTCGTCTCGTTGGCCCTGCTCGCCCTCTTCGCCCGC
This sequence comes from uncultured Actinomycetota bacterium, assembly GCA_963765505.1. GTDB lineage: Bacteria > Actinomycetota > Acidimicrobiia > Acidimicrobiales > Bog-793 > DATKQY01. The sequence goes on along the minus strand of CAVXWO010000006.1, from coordinate 167,351 downwards.
CTGTCGCGGCGCGAAGGCGCGATCCTCGACATCGCGCTCCTCCGGGACCCGCGGTTCCTCGCGTCGACGATCGCCGTGATCGGCCAGGGCGTGGTGATCGCCGCCGTGCTCCTCTACCTCGTGCGCGACCTGCAGGAGACCGGGCACCTGTCGGCGCTCGCCGCCGGGCTGGAGATCCTCCCGATGACGGTGACCGCCTTCGGCGCGGCGATCCTCGGCGGGCGCTTCGCGGCCAGCCGCAAGCCGGCCTTCCTGCTCGCCGGCTCGCTCCTGCTGCTCGCGGGCGGCACGGCGCTGATGACCATCTCGGACCCGGCGGGCGGGTGGGCGACCTTGCTCCCGGGCCTGTTCCTCGCCGGGGCCGGGTGGGGATCGGTGAACCCGATCGCCGCGCATGCGTCCTTGGAGGCTGCCGGCCCCGGGAACGCCGGCATGGCCGCGGGCTTCAACAACACGGCCCGCCAGATCGGCATCGCCGGGGGCATCGGCGGGCTCGGGGCGGCGTTCCAGGCACGGACCGCGTCGGTCACCGCGGGGGCGCTGCGCGGCGTCGGGCCGGCGCTCGCCCAGCATCTCGGCCAAGCGGTCGCACAGTCGGGCGTGCCGGGGTCTGCGGGCGCGCTGGCGCCGCGACTTCGCGCCGAGCTGTCCCAGGCCTCGGCCCAGGGCATGACGTCGGGCCTGCACCTGGTCGAGCTGCTCGGTGCCGCGGCGGGGCTGCTCTCGGCGGTGCTCGTGCTGGTCGTCGGCGCCGGCGCAGGTGCCCGCGCGCTGGACCGACGGCGCGGCGAGCCGAGCCTGCCGGAGCCCGTGGGCTGAGGCCCGGCGCAGGCGTTCGCCGGCGTTGGCTACCTTGTGCCGGTGACAACTGAGGCGAGGGGCGACGTGGCGTCCGCGGCGAGGACCGTCCGCGTCGGCGTGCTCGGCTGCGGCAACGTCGGCGGCGCCCTCGTCGAGCTGATCGACACCGAGGCGGATGCCATCGCCGAGGCGACCGGGATCCACCTCGAGGTGTCACGCGTCGCGGTGCGCAGCCTCGCCAAGCCGCGCGCCGCCTCGCTCGGCGCGGACCGCCTGACCCACGACGCCCATGCCGTCGCGACCGACCCCGCGGTCGACCTCGTGGTCGAGCTGATCGGCGGGATCGAGCCGGCGCGCAACCTGATCCTCGCCGCGTTGAAGGCCGGCAAACCGGTGGTGACGGCGAACAAGGAGCTGCTCGCGAACGTCGGCGAGGAGCTGCACGCGGCTGCCGCGGCCGCCGGGGTCGAGCTGGCCTTTGAGGCGGCCGTCGCCGGGGCGATCCCGCTCGTGCGGACGCTCAGGGTCTCCCTGGCCGGGGAGCGGGTGCGCCGCGTCATGGGGATCGTCAACGGGACGACGAACTACGTGCTGTCCCGGATGAGCGAGGAAGGCATCGCCTACGGCGAGGCGCTGCGCGAGGCGCAGAGCCTCGGCTACGCCGAGCGCGATCCCACGGCCGACGTGGAGGGCTACGACGCTTCCGCCAAGGCGGCGATCCTCGCCAGCATCGCCTTCAACGCCGAGGTCGTCGCAGGCGACGTGTACCGGGAGGGGATCGACGCGATCGACGTCGCCGACATCGAGTTCGCCAAGCGGCTCGGCTACGAGGTGAAGCTGCTCGCCGTCGCCGAGCGCGTGGACGGATCCGGCGATGACGCCTCCGCGGGCGCGATCGCCGTGCGCGTCCACCCGGCGATGATCCCGAAGGAGCACCCGCTCGCCGGTGTGCGGGGCGCGTTCAACGCGGTGTTCGTCGAGGGCGAGGCGTCCGGCGAGCTCATGCTCTACGGCAGGGGCGCCGGCGGCCGGCCGACGGCGAGCGCCGTGCTGGGCGACGTGCTGGAGGTGGCGCGGGGGTTGGCCGGCTCGGCGCCGCCGCGCCCGGCGCTTCGCAACCACGTCGAGATCCGTCCGATCGACGAGCTCCGGGCCCAGTACTACGTCACGATCGACGTGCTCGACCAGCCCGGCGTCCTCTCGGAGGTCGCGGCGGTGTTCGGTGCCCACGGCGTCTCGATCCGCTCGATGGAGCAGGTGGGGCTGGCGAACGAGGCAAGGCTGGTGTTCATCACCCACATCGCCCGCGAGGCCGACGTCCAGGCGACCCTTGCGGGCCTTCGCGACGTCCCGGCCGTGGAGCGCATCGGGGGCCTGCTGCGCGTCATCGGCCCGGAACGCTAGGAGGCACGGTGGCGACCGAGCCGCGACCACAGGTCGCGACTGCCGCCGGCCCCTTCGAAGGCCGTGCCTGGGAAGGCGTGATCCGCCGCTACCGCGACTTCCTCCCCGTCGGCGACGCGACGCCGGTGGTCACGCTCCACGAGGGCGGCACTCCGCTGCTACCGGCGCCCCGGCTCTCGGCGCGTGTCGGCGCGGACGTCTACCTGAAGATCGAAGGGGCCAACCCGACGGGTTCCTTCAAGGACCGTGGCATGACGGTGGCGATGTCGAAGGCCCTGGAGGAGGGCGCTCGGGCCGTCGTGTGCGCCTCGACGGGGAACACCTCCGCCTCGGCCGCGGCCTACGCGGCACGGGCGGGGATGCGGTGCGTGGTGCTCATCCCCGAGGGCCACATCGCGCTGGGCAAGCTCGCCCAGGCACTCGTCCACGGGGCGCAGGTGCTCCAGGTCCGGGGGAACTTCGACGTCGCGCTCGAGATCGTGCGCGAGCTCCCGTCGCGCGCGCCGGTGGTCGTCGTGAACTCGGTGAACCCCTACCGCATCGAGGGCCAGAAGTCCGGCGCGTTCGAGATCGTCGACGCCCTCGGCGACGCGCCCGACGCGCAGTGCATCCCGGTCGGCAACGCCGGGAACATCACCGCCTACTGGAAGGGCTACTGCGAGTACCGCTCGGCCGGTCTCTCGACACGCCTGCCCCGGATGTTCGGCTTCCAGGCCGCGGGCGCCGCGCCGATCGTCGAGGGCCACGCCATCGAGCACCCCGAGACGGTCGCCACGGCGATCCGGATCGGCAACCCCGCCTCCTGGTACGGAGCGACGGCCGCGGCATCCGAGTCGGGCGGCGGGATCGCGGCGGTGAGCGACGAGGAGATCCTCGAGGCCTACCGGCTGCTCGCGAGCGAGGAGTCGGTATTCTGTGAAGCGGCATCGGCGGCCGCCGTCGCCGGCTTGTTGAAGTACGGCGTGGGTGATGGCGTCCGCACCGTCGTCTGCGTCCTCACCGGCCACGGCCTGAAGGACCCGGACCTCGCGATCAGCCAGGTGAGCGTGCCCCCGACCGTCGACGCCACGTTCGAGGCGGTCGCCAGCGCCCTCGAGCTGTGACGGCTGTGCTGTCGCGCCGGGGACCAGCCAGGATGATGTTGCCCGTCAGGACGGAAACCGGTACACTGCAAGCACCACCTCCCGATCCGACGGCCGTCACGCGCGGTCTTCCGGCGGGGGACAGGGAGATCCCGGAGTCCTGCAGGATCGCACCCCGTACCACTTCCTGAGGTGCCCGTCGGGCACCGTTGGCGGCTAGAGAGCCGTCTGGCGGTACCTTGTCGGCGCTAGGGCCTCGCCCGTGACCTCCGACCTCGGCCGGAGCGCCCGGCGGGAGTCGACGCACCTGTCGCCTGCCCGCCGCCTTCGGGGCGGTCGACGGCCACAGCACTCGGCGTGCGGTCCCGGATGCGGAAGCCAAACATTGAGAGACCAGGAGTAGACCTGATGGCCGGAGAGCAGCTCGAGCGCTCGATCCTCGAACGCAAGGAACGCGACGAGCTCCATGCCATAGCCTCGGCGATGTCGCTGAAGGCGACCGCCCGCTCGAAGAAGGCCGACATCATCGACCTCATCCTTCGAGCGACCGGCGTGGACGTCGAAGGGGCGCCCGACGGCGCCACCGGCAACGGAGCGTCGCATGCCGAGGCGTCCGACGCCGGTGCCGCGACGTCCGGGAATGGCGCCGCGACCGCGGCCACCGAGCCAATCTCGTCCAACGGCAGTGGCCCGACGGCGGAGTCGGCGTCGCTCGCCAGCCGCGCCGGACGGCGCCAACGCCTCCGAGGGCGCCGCTCCGGCGGAGCACGAGGCACCGGCCACGACGGGACCGCGCCGGCGCGCCCCGTCCTCCCGCCGCAGCACCAGCACGAGCGCGGCGTCCCGCGAGGCACGCGAGGCGACCCTGTTCGAGGGCGGCGGTCGTGACCGGGAGGTCCCGCCGGACGGAGCGGCATCAGACGGCACGGGCGAGGGTTCCGGAGCCGGGGTCACCGCCGCCGCACCGTCGACGACGGCCGAGCTCGCCGCCGGGAACGAGGGGCCCGCCCCCGGTGGCGCCGACGCCTCGGGGAACGACGCCTCTGCGGGCGACTCCACCGCGTCGTCGGCCGCCCCGGCGCCGGCCACGGCGGGCGGCGACGCTGCCGAGTCGCGTGCGAGCCAGCCCGGCGGTGCCGGGCGCGCGCCGGGCAACACCAGCCGGGATCGCGAAGGCGGCCGTTCGCAGAGCCAGCAGAACCAGCAGAACGGCGCTCAGCACGGCGGCAGCCAGGGCGAGGCCGGCAACCGCCGGAGCCGCCGGCGCCGCGGCCGCGAGCGGGGCGAGCGGGGCGAGGTCCAGGGCGGCCCGGAGGTCCCCTGGCAGGGTGAGCTCGTGCCGGTCAAGGGCCTGCTCGACCTGCGCGAGGAGGGCTACGGCTTCCTGCGCACGAGCGGCTACCTGGCGAGCCCGAAGGACGTCTACGTCTCGGTGAGCCAGGCCAGGCGCCTCGCCCTCCGGCAAGGGCGACGCGATCGAAGGGGCGTGCCGGCCGGCCGGCCCGAGCGAGAAGTACCCGGCGCTCATCCGCATCGACTCCGTGGGAGGGCTCTCGCCCGACGAGGCGCGCCAGCGGCCCCGCTTCGAGGACCTCACGCCCCTCTTCCCCGACTCGACGCTGCGCCTTGAGCTGCCCGGCGACCCGGCCAACCTGACGGCGCGCATCGTCGACCTGATCTCGCCGATCGGCAAGGGCCAGCGCGGCCTGATCGTCTCGCCGCCGAAGGCGGGCAAGACGACGGTCATGAAGCAGATCGCCCATTCGATCGAGGCGAACAACCCCGACGTCCACCTCATCGTCCTGCTCGTCGACGAGCGTCCCGAGGAGGTCACCGACATGCGCCGCTCGGTGCGGGGCGAGGTCGTCGCCTCCACCTTCGACCGCCCTGCCGACGAGCACACGGCCGTCGCCGAGCTCGCCATCGAGCGGGCCAAGCGCCTGGTCGAGCTGGGCCGGGACGTCGTGATCATCCTCGACGGCATCACCCGCCTGGCCCGTGCCTACAACCTCGCCGCAGCCGGCGACCGGCCGCATCATGTCGGGTGGCGTCGACTCCGGGGCGCTGTACCCGCCGAAGAAGTTCTTCGGCGCGGCGCGCAACATCGAGGAGGGTGGCTCGCTCACCATCCTCGCCACGGCGCTCGTGGAGACCGGTTCGAAGATGGACGAGGTGATCTTCGAGGAGTTCAAGGGCACCGGCAACATGGAGCTGCGCCTCGACCGGCGTCTCGCCGAGCGGCGGATCTACCCGGCGATCGACGTGAACGCCAGCTCCACCCGCCACGAGGAGCTCCTGTTCGACCGCTCCCAGCTCCAGCAGGTCTGGAAGCTGCGCCGGGTGCTCAACGCGCTCGCCAGCGAGGGCAACGCCGCCGCCGGCCTGGAGCTGCTGATGGACAAGATCCGCACCACCCGGTCGAACGACGAGTTCCTGGCCGAGATCGCCAAGGCGCCAGTCGCCACGGCCTGACCGGGCGGGCGCCCCGGGAATGCCCGCCGCGGCGGGCACGTTGTCCTGCCCGCGCACCGCGAGCGTGGGAAATGGCGCTCCCGCGGCGCCCCGGTACGATGGAGGTCCCATGAAGCAGAACTCCACCCCAACTACGTCGACGCCACGGTGAACTGCTCCTGCGGGAACACCTTCACGACCCGCTCGACGAAGACCGAGCTGCACGTCGAGCTCTGCAACGAGTGCCACCCCTTCTACACGGGCAAGCAGAAGCTCGTCGACACCGGAGGCCGGGTGGAGCGCTTCGAGCGCCGCTACGGCCGTCGCCCCGCCAAGCGCTGAAGGAGGCCGCTCGCCGGGCTGCCGCGCCGGCGCCGCGCCGTGCCCTCCCGTGACCGCCGATCACGGCGGTCACGGTGCTCGCCGGTAGCCTGAGCTCGTGGAAGAGCCAGGACGGTACGCGCAGCTCGAGCGGGAGTACGAGGAGGTGCTGGCGCGCCTCGCCGACCCCGCGCTCGTGAGCGACCGGAAGGCCTTTCGGGACGCCTCCCGCCGGCACAAGGAGCTGGACGAGATCGTCCGGGCGATCCACGAGCTCCGCTCGGCGTCGGGTGACCTCGAGGCCGCCCGCGAGATGCTCCAGGACGCCCCCGCGGAGGAGCGCGAGCTCGGACGCTCCGAGCTGGCCGAGGCTGAGAAGCGCGTCGTCGCGGCGCAGACGGAGCTGCGCGAGCTGCTGCTGCCACGGGACCCGAACGACGGGCGCAACGTCATCATGGCGATCCGCGGCGCCGAGGGCGGGGAGGAGGCCAACCTCTTCGCCAAGGACCTCTACGACATGTACCTCCGCTACGCCGACCGGCGCCACTGGCACGTCGAGGTGCTTGAGCTGCAGCCCTCCGATCTCGGGGGGATCGACGAGGCCACCTTCCTCGTCAAGGGCGACGACGCCTGGCGGCGGCTGAAGCACGAGGCGGGCCCGCACCGGGTCCAGCGGGTCCCCGTCACCGAGTCACAGGGCCGCGTCCACACCTCCTCGGCCGCCGTCACGGTCCTGCCCGAGGCCGAGGAGGTGGAGGTCGAGATCGACCCGGACGACCTGCGGATCGACGTCTACCGCTCGACGGGCCCGGGCGGCCAGTCCGTGAACACGACCGACTCGGCGGTGCGCATCACCCACCTGCCGACCGGTATCGTCGTGGCGATGCAGGACGAGAAGAGCCAGATCCAGAACCGTGCCAAGGCCCTCCAGGTGCTGCGCGCCCGGCTGCTCAAGGCGGAGCAGGACCGCCAGGCCGCGGAGCTGTCCCAGGCGCGCCGGGACCAGGTGGGCAGCGGCGGGCGCTCCGAGAAGATCCGGACGTACAACTTCAAGGAGAACCGGGTCACCGACCACCGCATCGGCGTCACCCTCCACAAGCTCGATCGCGTCCTGCAGGGCGACCTCGACGAGCTGGTCGATGCCCTCGTCGCGGACGAGCGGGCGCGCCAGCTCGGCGACGACTCGTGACCTGGCGGGAGCTGCTGGCGGGCGCCGCCGCCTCCCTCGGCGACACGTGGGAGGCGAGGCGGCTCGCCGAGGAGGCCGCCGGGGCGTCCTTCTCGTCGTTGCTCGCCCGCCTCGATCAGACCCCTTCGCCCCGGGAGCGCCAGACGTTCGCGACCCTCCTCGAGCGCCGCCAGGGCGGTGAGCCGCTCCAGCACGTCCTCGGCCACTGGTCGTTCCGGACCCTCGAGCTGCTCGTCGACGGGCGTGCCCTGGTGCCGCGACCGGAGACCGAGGTCGTCGCCGGCCAGGCGCTCACCGAGCTCGAGCGCCTCTGGGCGCGCCGCCCCGAGGGCGCGGCGGCGCCGGCGGGCGCCGGCGCGGCGTCGCGGGTGGCGCGCCCGGGCGGCGGACTCCTCGCGCTCGACCTCGGTACGGGATCCGGGGCGATCGCGTGCGCCCTCGTCACCGAGTGCCCCGCCGTGACGGTGGTCGGCATCGACCGCTCGCCGGCCGCCCTCCAGCTCGCCGCGGCCAACCGCGCCCGGCTGCGCCCTGCCGACGCCGAGCGCCTGGTCCTGGCGGAGGGTGAGTGGTACGCGCCGCTCGACCCGGCGCTCGTCGGCGCGGTGGACCTCGTCGTCGCCAACCCCCCGTACCTGGCCGAGGCGGAGTGGGACGGGCTCGATCCGGTGGTGCGCGACTTCGACCCGAAAGGGGCCCTCGTGGCCGGGCCGACCGGCCTGGAGGCGCTCGAGTCGGTGCTCGCCGGCGCCCCCGCCGTGCTCGGCGCCGCCGGCTCGGCGGTCGTCGAGCTGGCGCCGCACCAAGCCGGCGCGGCGCTGCGCATGGCGGCGCGAGCCGGCGCCCAGGAGATGGAGGTGCTCACCGACCTCGCCGGCCGGGAACGGCTGCTCGTCGCTCGATGGTGAGCGGCGCCGGAGCGGTACCCGACGCTGAGGTCGAGCGCGCGGCTGCCGCCTTGGCGCGTGGCGAGGTGGTCGGCCTGCCCACCGACACCGTCTACGGGATCGCCGCGCTCGCCCGCCTGCCCGAGGCCTGCACGCGGCTGTGCGCGCTGAAGGAGCGGCCGGAGGAGGTGGCGCTCCCGGTGCTCGTCGCCGACCTCGACCAGGCCCTCGGGCTCATCGACCGCTCCGACGGCTCGGGGCGGGGGCTGGCGGCGCTGGCCCGGGCGTTCTGGCCGGGCCCGCTCACCGTCGTCGTCCGCCGTGCCCGCGCGGCGCCCCTCGGCCTCGGCGGGGATCCGTCGACCGTCGGTCTGCGCTGTCCGGACAACGAGCTGGTCCGGCGTCTGGCGCGCCAGCTCGGGCCGCTGGCGGTGACGAGCGCCAACCGCCACGGCGACGCGCCGTGCGTCACCGCGGCCGAGGTTCGAGCGCTCTTCGGTCGCGCCGTGGCGACGGTCGTGGACGGCGGACGCTGCGACAGTATGCCGTCCACCGTCGTCTCGCTGACGGGCCCGGAGCCGCGCTGCGTCCGCGAAGGCGCCCTCGCCTTCGGGCGCGTCGTCGCAGCCCTCAGCTGATTGTGAGGATCTGGAGCCGGTCGCGATCAGGCGCGCCGCGGCTCCCAGCGGAACCGGCGCAGCGCGACCACGGAGGCACCGACGCCCCAGATCGCCATGACGAGGAGGTCGTGCCACGCCCAGGGGGACGCCCCGGGCACCAGCTCGAAGGGCGCGAAGACCGCCAGGATGAGGTGGCGCACGGGGAAGTACGCCGAGATCTGCGCCAACGACGACCCGGGCTTCAGCGGGAACCACAGCCCCGAGAGGAACAGCAGGACGAAGTAGACGATGCTGATGATCGGGCCCGCCGCCTCCTGGTTCGGGATCACCGTCGAGATCGCGACCCCGAGCGCCGTGAAGCAGAGCACCCCGACGACGAGCGCGAGGACCAGCGCCGCGTAGTTGTGGGGGAGATGGACGTTGTAGGCGAAGCGGCCGATGACGAACAGCAGCACGACCTGGATCGCCGAGATGATCGCGGCGTTGACGAAGATGCCCGACAGAGGGTCCAGGTGGGCAGGGGGCTCAGTCGTAGCCGCTTCAGCAGCCCGGTCTCGCGGCGGATGACGAGCTGGATGCCGAGCATGTTGAAGCAGGCCGACATCACGCCGTAGGCGGCGAAGCCCGGCACGTAGTACTGGATCAGCCTGATGTCGCCGAGGTAGCTGACGCGTGACGTGCCACCCCCGCGGCGAGCAGCAGCAGGAAGACCACCGAGAAGCCGACGGTGAAGATGGCGCCGAAGGGGTTGCGCCAGAAGGCCAGCTGCTCGTAGTGGACCTGACGCCCGACGAGGTAGAGGTCGTGGGCCGAAGCGCGCTTCACCGTCGGGGTGACGGTCATCCCCGCAGCCCGGCGTCGGTGCTCGCGTGGGCGTCGTGGGTGCTGTGGGCGGTGTCCCCACGAGTCGGAGGTAGACGTCCTCGAGTGTGAGCCGTTCGACACTGAGCCCGTGGAGCGGGACGCGCCGCTCGAGCGACCAGCCAGTGAGCTCGTGGAGCACGGCCACCTCGTCGTCGGTCGAGATCTCGAGGTCGCCGCCGGTGCCGGCGCGTGTCGCCACCCGCAGCTCGGGACGGGGGGCGCCGTCCGGCAGGTGGAAACGGATGGTGGCCTCCCCGACGTCGGGCCGCCGAGCGAGCGCGGCGGCCCGATCGCGACGATCCGCCCGCGCACGATCACCGCGGCCCGGTCGGCGAGCTCCTCCGCCTCGTCCAGGTAGTGCGTCGTCAAGATGACCGTCGTGCCCCCGCCGGTCAGCGCTCGCACGAGCTCCACGCGCCGCGTCGCGCCGAGGGGTCGAAGCCCGTGGTCGGCTCGTCGAGGAACATGAGCTCCGGGTTGCCGACGATGCCGAGGCCGACGTCGAGCCGGCGCTGCTGGCCGCCCGAGAGCGTCTTCACACGTGCATCCGACTTCTCGCGCAGGCCCACCAGTTCGATCACCTCGTCGACGCGTCGCGGCGAGGGGTAGAACCCGGCATTGCGCTCCAGCACCTCTCGGACCGAGAGCATCGGCTCGACGGCGAGCTCCTGGAGCACGATGCCGAGGCGCTCGCGGAAGTCGCGCCGGCGGTCCGCCGGGTCGAAGCCGAGCACGTCGACGCGGCCGGCGTCACGGGTCCGGAAGCCCTCGAGGATCTCGATCGCGGTCGTCTTGCCGGCCCCGTTCGGACCGAGCAGCGCGAAGACCTCGCCCCGCTCGACCTCGAAGCTCACGTCCGCCACGGCCTCGACCTGGCCGTACTGCTTGCGCAGCCCATCGACGGTGACGACGGCCATGCGGCCACACGTAACCCGGCGCGCCACCCTCGCCCGAGCGCCGGGCGCGCGCCCGTCGGGCCCCGCGGCCACCGGGAGCGCCCCGGCGGCCCGGGAGCCGATCGGTAGACTGCCCTGCCGTGAGGATCGCCGTCGCGTCGGACCACGCCGGCCTCGCGCTCAAGGATCTGCTCGCGAAGCACCTCGTCGAGCTCGGGCACGAGGTCGACGACCTCGGGACCCACGACGAGGCGTCGGTGGACTACCCGGACTACGGCGCGGCCGCCGGTCGCTCCGTGGCCTCGGGCAGGGCGGAGCTCGGGGTCTGCTGCTGCGGAACGGGCATCGGCATCGCCATCGCCGCCAACAAGGTGCGCGGCGTGCGCGCCGCGGTCGTGCACGATGTGAGCTCGGCGCGCCTCGCGCGCCAGCACAACGCCGCCAACGTCATCTGCTTCGGCGCGCGCCTCGTCGGGACCGTCGTGGCGACCGACGCGCTCGAGGCCTTTCTGGCCAGCGCCTTCGAAGGTGGCCGTCACGCCGGCCGCATCGCCAAGATCGACCGTCTGGAGGACGCCGCGTGAGCCAGCCAACCGCGAGCGATCTGCTGGTGTCGGACCCGGAGGTCGGGGCGATCCTCGCCGAGGAGATCGAGCGGCAACGGACGACCGTCCAGCTCATCGCCTCGGAGAACTTCACCTCGCCCGCGGTGCTCGCGGCGACGGCCTCGGTCCTCACCAACAAGTACTCCGAGGGCTACCCGGGCAAGCGCTACTACGGCGGCAACACCTACGTCGACGAGGTCGAGGACCTCGCCCGCGAGCCGCGCCAAATCGCTGTTCGGCGCCGACGCACGCCAACGTCCAGCCGCACTCGGGGGCCAACGCCAACCTCGCCGCCTACCTGGCGCTCGCTCGAGCCCGGCGACACCGTCCTGGCGATGCGCCTCGACCAGGGCGGCCACCTGACCCACGGCTCGCCGGTGAACATCACCGGCAAGATACTACCGCTTCGTCGCCTACGGCGTCACCCCTGCGGCCGAGGACGATCGGGCGAGCGGATCGACTACGACCAGGTCCGCGACCTCGCCCTCCGAGAACGCCCGCGGATCATCGTCGCTGGCGCGACCGCCTACCCCCGCGTCATCGACCCCCGCCCGTTCCGGGAGATCGCCGACGAGGTGGGCGCGCTGTTGATGTTCGACGCCGCGCACCTCGCCGGGCCTGATCGCCGGGGGTGCGCACCCGAGCCCGGTCGGCCTCGCCGACGTCGTCACCTTCACGACGCACAAGACGCTGCGCGGCCCGCGCGGCGGGGCGATCGTCTGCCGGGAGGAGCTCGCCAAGGCGATCGACGAGGCGGTCTTCCCGGGCCTGCAGGGCGGCCCGCTTGGAGCACGTCATCGCCGCGAAGGCCGTCGCCTTCGGCGAGGCGGCCCGCCCGGAGTTCCGCGCCTACGCAGCACAGGTCGTCCGCAACGCCGCGGCGCTCGCCGACTCGCTGGCGGCGGAGGGCTTCCGCCTCGTCGCCGGGGGCACCGACAACCACACAGTGCTCGTCGACCTGCGCGCCTTCGACGCCGAGCTCACCGGCAAGGTCGCGCAGGAGGCGCTTGACCGCGCCGGGCTCACCTGCAATCGCAACCAGATCCCCGACGACCCGCGGCCGCCCTTCGTGACGAGCGGGCTCAGGCTCGGCACGGCGGCGGAGACGACCGCCGGGATGGGCGAAGGGGAGATGGCGGCGATCGGAGCGCTGATCGCGCGCGTCCTTCGCGTCCCGGAGGACGCCCGGGTGCTCGCCGAGGTGCGCGACGAGGTCCGCACGCTCTGCGCCAAGTTCGACCCCTACCCCGAGCCGCTGCCGGGAGCGCCCGGGGCCGCCGGCACCGCAGCGCGAGGGCGCGCCGGAGCCGGGTCCGACTAGGTGGGCACCTACGGCGACTACGCGGTCGTCTTCGGCGTCGCCGCTCTCGGCACTTACCTCCTCACCTTCCCCGTCCGCTACCTCGCGCGGCGTTTCGGCGCCGTCGCCGCGACCGGTGAGTACCACGTCCACTCCCGCCCGACGCCGACCGTCGGCGGGGCGTCGATGCTCATCGCATTTGCCGCCGCGATGCTCGTCGCGTCCCGCTTCGGTCCCCTGCAGGGGATCTTCCACGGCTCGTCCGAACCGCTCGGCGTGGTCCTCGGCGCGCTCGTCATCTACCTCGTGGGCTTCGTCGATGACGTGAAGGACATCTCGGCGCCGGCCAAGGTGGCCGGCCAGGTGCTGGCGGCGATGGTGCTGGTCTTCCTCGGCGTGACGATGTACTTCTTCAAGATCCCCTTCGTCGCCGGGGTCATCGTGCTCGCACCCTCGATCCTGCCGCTCGTCACCGCTGTGTGGGTCGTCGGCATCGCCAATGCCGTGAACCTGATCGACGGGCTGGACGGCCTCGCGGCGGGCACCGTGGCCATCGCGGCCGGCACCACCTGCATCTACGGCCTCCGGCTCATCGCGCTGGGCGACCTGCCCGCCGACAGCCTCGGCCCGCTCGTCGCGGCGATCACCTGCGGCGTCTGTATCGGGTTCCTGCCGCACAACTTCCACCCGGCCCGCATCTTCATGGGCGACGGCGGGGCACTCTTCCTCGGGCTGCTCATGGCGGCCTCGACGATGCTCATCGGGGGTCGGACCGAGACGCCGTCAGGCGCGGCCGACGTCTCGGGACTGACGTTCTTCCGCTTCGCTCCGCTGTTCATCCCGTTCTTCATCCTCGGGGTCCCGATCCTCGACACCGCGTTCGCCATCGTGCGCCGGACCGTGCGCCATGCCAGCTTCGCCGAGCGCGACCTCGGTCACCTGCACCACCGTCTGGTGCGCCTCGGCCACGGCCACCGCCGAGCGGTGCTGATCCTGTGGGCCTGGACGGCGCTGCTCTCGGCGTTCGTCCTGCTGCCGTCGTTCGATCCCCGCGCCAACGTCTACGTGCCGTTCGGCCTGGGGTTCCTCGTCGTCGGCCTCTACACGGTGTTCCGGCCGGCCGGCCGGCCCGGCGCGGTCGACCCGACGCTCACCCGCTCGTCGGGGCCGCTCCCCTCCCAGCCGGCAACGGCCGAGCGGGTCTCCGCCGACGGCCCACGCGAGACGGCCGGCCAGGGCAAGCCCCCGATCAGCGTGGTGATGAGCGGCGCCGCGGGCGTGGCGGTGGCGGGCGAGCCCGATCTCGCCTCGCCGCGCAGGCCCCGGCGCCGCCCCCGCAAGCGCATCCGCCGGCTCGTGGCCCGCGGCGGCGCGCCAGCTGTCCAAGAGGATGCAGACAACGCCGGCCGGGCGCTGGTCCGCGGCCGTGTTGCCCGTCCCGACGACGGGGTGGGAGGATAGGCCGGAGGTGACGGATCGTCCGGGCCCGACGGCGTTCGAGCTGGTCGGGATGGGCGCGACGGCCGCCGGGTGCATCGCCGTCGGAGTGGGTGGCGGGTACTGGTTAGGATCTGCGACCGGCGCCGGATCGGCCGCCGAGCTGGCCGGACTGGCCGTTGGATTGGTCGCCGCGGTGGCGGCCACGTACTTCAAGATCAAGAGGTACCTCTAGGAGCCTGCAGCGTCGCCGGCCCGGGTGTGTGAACGTCCTGGGCGAGCCACGCCGATCGCCACCGAGACGACACGATGGACCGACTTGCTGCCCTGTTCGAGCAACTCCCGCTGCCCGCGATCGTGCGGATGCTGCGCCGCACCGCGTTCGCAGCGATCGGCGTCGGGGTGGTGGCGCTCGCCCTCGCAGCCGTTCTCGGCTACATCCTCGTCGGGCTCGGCGCCTGCATCGGCCTCGGTCTCGGCCTGGCGAACATCCGGCTCGTCTCGGCGTCGGTCGCCAAGGTGAACGCCTCTGGTGCCGAGCACCCGAAGCGTGTGCTGGCCTCGCGAACGCTCGTTCGCCTCGGCTTGACGACGGTCGTCGTCATCGGCCTACTGTTCGCCTCCGTGCAGCTCGGGTTCGGTACCGCCGGGGGGATCGCGGTGTTCTACCTCCTCCTCATCGTCAACCTCGTGCACGCCATCCTCCGCCAGGGCACCCCGGGAGTGACCGGGTGAGCGCAGGTCTCGGAGTGCTGGCGACGAGCCTTCCCACGATCGGCGGCCACATCACCCGGAAGTTCCTCGGGCTGACGGTCAACGTCGACGACCTCCTGGCGGTGCTCGTCGCCGCCGCGATCCTCCTCGGGCTTGGCTTCTACGTCCGTGCAAAGGTCACCTCGGGCGTGCCGAGCAGGATGCAGCTCGCCTTCGAGACGATCGTGGGCAGCGTCGAGAACCAGGTGAAGTCATCGATGGGCGACGAGGGGCGCCCGATCGTGCCGCTGGCGGTGACGCTCTTCCTCTTCATCCTGATCGCCAACTGGCTGGAGCTGATCCCGACCGGTCACGACCCGCAGTACCTGCCCGCGCCGACCGGCGACATCAACTTCACCGCGGCGATGGCCGTCTTCGTCATCGTCCTCGTCCACGCGACCTGGATCCGCAAGCAGGGCCTGAGGAAGTACCTGTCCCACTACTTCCGGCCGTTCAAGGCGTTGTTCCCGATCAACGCCATTGAGGAGCTGGTGAAGCCGGTCACCCTGGCGCTCCGGCTCTTCGGGAACATCTTCTCGGGCGGCCTGATGCTCGTCCTCATCGCCGACCTGCTCCCGGTGAAGTTCGTCGCACCGATCCCGATCCTCGACGTCATCTGGAAGCTGTTCGACGGCCTGTTCGTCGGGCCCGTCCAGGCGTTCATCTTCACGCTGCTCACGATCCTCTACTTCCAGTCGGCGATCGCCGGCAGCCACTGACCCCGCCCCCCGAGGACGCGGCGACGGACCCGGGCCCATCAGCCCCCTGACCACCTACCACAGGAGAACCGACATGGCAGCAGATACGACCCAGCAGGCGATCCAGCTCGCCGGCGCGATGGTCGGCGGCGGGCTCGCCCTCGGCGGTGGCGCCGTCGGCGCGGCCATCGGCGACGGCCTGGCGGGCAGCCAGACGATCGCCGGCGTCGCCCGCCAACCCGAGGCGCAGGGTCGCCTGTTCACGATCATGTTCATCATCGTCGGCCTGGTCGAGGCGATGTACTTCATCAACCTTGTGTTCATGGCCCTCTTCGTCTTCGTGCTCTACAAGAAGTAGCGAGGATCGATGCCGATCGTCAGCGCTGACGTCGCAGTCGTGCACGGTGCCCTCGCGGCGACGCCGAGCACGACGACCTCCACGACGACGGCTCCGATCTTCCTCCTCCCGAACGGGACCTTCATCGTCGAGCTGATCCTGTTCGTGATCGTGCTCGGCATCGTGGCCAGGTTCATCCTGCCGCCGATACAAAAGGCCATCGACGATCGCGAGCGGACCGTCCGCAGCGAGCTCCAGGCAGGGGAGGAGGGGCGCCAGGAGGCGGTCCGCCTTGCCACCGAGCGCGAGGAGGCGATCGGTCGCGCCCGGGCCGAGGCGCGCACGATCCTCGAGGAGGCGGGCCGCACGGTGGAGGAGCTGCGCCGCGACGCCCGTCAGCGTGCCCAGGTCGAGCACGACGCGCGCCTTACCGAGGCGGAGGGCGCGATCGATGCCGAGCGGGAGCGGGCGCGCGAGGCTGTCCTCGCCCGCGCCGGAGACCTGGTCGTCGCCGCGGCAGAACGGGTCGTCGGGACGGCGGTCGACCCGGCGAAGCACCGGAGCCTCATCGAGCAGGCGCTCGCCGAGGCCGAGTCGAAGAGCGCTCGCTAGATGACCACCCCGCACGTGCTGGCAGCGAGCGACAACTTCGGTGAGTCCTTCATCCTCGAATGGATCGCGCTCATCTTCGTGGCGGCGTTCATCTGGCGCTACATCGTGCCGTTCCTGAGCAAAATGATGGCCGCGAAGCGCGAGCAGATCCGGGCGTCGCTCGAGGCGGGCGAGGAGGCCGCGGCCGTCGCGGCACGTGCCGTCGCCGAGGCGCAGGGCGCGCTGGAGGCGGCGCGACGGGAGGCCGACGCGATCGTCGCCCAGGCGCACCGCAGCGCCGAGCAGCTCCTCGCAGACGGCCGCCGGCGCGCCGAGGAGGACTACCAGCGCATCCTGGCGCGGACCGAGTCCGAGGTCCGCATGGCGATGGCCCGGGTGCGCGGCGAGGTCGCGGCCGAGGTGAGCGCCGTGGTCATCGCCGCCGCCGAGCGGGTCGTCGAGGCCGAGCTGGACGTCTCGAGCCACCATCGCCTGATCGACGAGGCGATCGCCGCGGCCGAGACCGAGACGGCGCACTGACGTGCGCGAGTTCCTCCGCGGCTACGCCGCTGCGACCTTCGAGAGCGCCGCGGCCGCCGGCCGTCTCGGCGAGGTCGTGAGCGACGTGGCGACGTTCACGCGCGCGCTCGACAGTTCCGAGTCGCTCTACCGGGTCCTCACCGACGCCACCGTCCCCGTCAGCGCCCGGCGCGGCGTCGTCGTCGACCTGCTCGAGACCAAGGCGGCGCCCGAGGCGACGGCACTCGTCTCCTTCGCGGTGCGGGTCGAGAGGGCCGGCGAGCTGCCCCCGGCGCTCGCCGTCCTCGTCGAGCTGGCCGAGGACGAGCAACGGCGCGTCGAGCGCGGCGAGGTCGAGCCCGAGCCCCCTGCCGGCCGCTCCCTCGTGCGCGAGCGGATCCGCGGCTACGCCGAGCGGGTGCTGCAGGAGCTCAGCGGCCGCGACGAGGTCGACGAGGTGGAGGACGAGCTGTTCCGCTTCGCCCGCGTGCTCGACACGAACCCGCAGCTGCGCCGGGCGCTCAGCGAGCCCGGCAACCCGCTCGCGGCACGCGTCGGCGTGGTCGACTCGCTCCTCGGCGACCGGGTCCGGCCGGCGACGCTCCGCCTGACGCGCTACGTGCTGCGCGCCGGGCACGTCCGTGACCTCGTCGGGACCTTCGAGTGGCTGGTCGAGCTGGCGGCCGAGGAGCGGGGGCGGCGCGTCGCCGAGGTCCGTTCCGCGGTCGAGCTCGACGAGGCCGAGCGCGACCGCCTGGCGGCCGCGCTCACCCGCTTGGTCGAGCGCCCCGTCGAGGTGCGGGTCGTGATCGACCCCTCGGTCGTCGGCGGCATGCTGGTCTCGGTCGGGGACCTCGTGATCGACGGGACCGTCCGACTTCGCTTCGAGCGGCTCCGCGACGTGCTCGCCCAGCCGAGCTGATCAGAGAACAAGGGAGCATCCATGGCAGAGCTCACGATCAACGCCGCCGACATCGCCGCCGCGCTGGAGCACCACCTCTCGGAGCTGCAGACGGAGGTCGCCGCCGAGCAGGTCGGCCGGGTCGCCGAGGTCGGCGACGGCATCGCCCGCGTCTCCGGACTGCCCGGCGCTTCCGTCAACGAGCTGCTCGAGTTCGAGGGCGGCGTGCTCGGGCTCGCCCTCAACCTCGACGAGGACTCGATCGGCGCGGTCGTGCTCGGCGACGTGGAGGGGCTCGAGGAGGGACAGACGGTCCGCGCCACCGGCCGGATCCTCTCGGTGCCCGTCGGCGACGGCCTGCTCGGCCGTGTCGTCAACCCGCTCGGCGTGCCCATCGACGGCAAGGGCCCGCTCGGGGACACCGAGATCCGGCGCCTCGAGATCCAGGCCCCGGGCATCGTCGGCCGCCAGCCGGTGCACGAGCCGCTGCAGACCGGCATCAAGGCCGATCGACGCCATGACCCCGATCGGCCGGGGCCAGCGCGAGCTGATCATCGGCGACCGCAAGACCGGCAAGACGACGATCGCCATCGACACGATCCTCAACCAGAAGCGGCCAGGGCGTGAAGTGCATCTACGTGGCGATCGGCCAGAAGGGCTCGTCGGTCGCCCAGACCGTCGCGACGCTCGCCGAGTACGGCGCGCTCGACTACACGGTCGTCGTCGCCGCCCCCGCCTCCGAGCCGGCGCCCTTCAAGTACCTCGCCCCCTACGCCGGCTGCGCGATGGGCCAGCACTGGATGGAGAACGGCGAGCACGCGCTCGTCGTCTACGACGACCTCTCCAAGCAGGCCGAGGCGTACCGCCAGCTCTCGCTGCTGCTGCGCCGCCCGCCGGGCCGCGAGGCCTACCCCGGCGACGTCTTCTACCTGCACAGCCGCCTGCTGGAGCGGGCCGCGAAGCTGAGCGACGCGCTCGGCGGCGGCTCGCTCACGGCGCTCCCGATCATCGAGACCAAGGCGGGCGACATCTCCGCCTACATCCCGACGAACGTGATCTCGATCACCGACGGGCAGATCTTCCTCGAGACCGACCTGTTCAACTCCGGCGTGCGCCCGGCGATCAACGTCGGCATCTCGGTGTCGCGTGTCGGCGGCGCCGCCCAGATCAAGGCGATGAAGTCCGTCGTCGGCACGCTGAAGATCGACCTGGCGCAGTTCCGCGACCTCGAGGCCTTCGCCACGTTCGGCTCCGAGCTCGACAAGGCCTCCCAGGCCCAGCTCGACCGTGGCTACCGGCTGACCGAGCTGCTGAAGCAGGGCCTGAACGAGCCCATGGCGGTCGAGGAGCAGGTCGTCGTGATCTGGGCCGGCGTGCGTGGGCACATCGACGACGTCCCCGTCGAGGAGGTGCAGCGGTTCGAGGCGGCGCTTCGCTCCCATTTCCGCGCCGTCCACCCCGACCTGCTGGAGGAGATCCGCGAGAAGGGGACCCTCCCCGACGAGGAGCGCCTGGTCGCCGCGCTGAACGAGGTCAAGGCGGCCTTCACCTCCGGCGCCGCGAAGGCGGCCGGCGACGAGGACGAGGACGAGGACGAGGGCGGGGCGGCCTGAGCCATGGCAGGAGGCGTGGAGCGCGAGCTCCGGCGGCGGATCCGCACGGTCGAGGCGATGAAGAAGATCACGCGCGCGATGCAGCTGATCGCCGCGTCGCAGATGGTGCGCGCCCAGCAGCGGATCGCCGGCCGCGCCCTACGTCGACGGGATGCGGCGGGTGCTCGCCATCACGGCCACCGAGTCCGTCGGCGCCTCGCGCCTGATCGGCGTGCCGGAGAACCCGCGCACGACGCTCGTCGTCGTGATCGTCGGCGACCGCGGGCTCTGCGGCGCCTACAACTCGAACGTGCTCAGGCGGGCGGAGCGCCACATGCAGCGCGGCAACGCGGAAGGGCGCTCGTACCGGCTCGTCACGGTCGGTCGCAAGGCGCAGTCGTTCTTCCGCTTCCGCGGGCGGGCGGTCGACCGGGCCTTCACGGGCTTGTCGGACCGGCCGACCTTCGAGGACGCGCGGCGGGTCGCCAACGAGGTGGTCTGGCCGTTCCTCGCCGGTGAGGTCGACCGGGTGCAGCTCGTCTCGACGCGGTTTCGCTCGGCGGGGGTGCAGTACGTCGAGCGCCGCCAGCTCCTGCCGCTGCCGAGGCCCGAGGACCGCGACGAGCACGTCGCCCCCGGGGTGAGGGGGGAGGCGGAAGGCGCCGAGACCCCCGAGGTGCCGACCGGCGGGGGCTTTTACGACTTCGAGCCGAGCCCGGAGGACCTCCTCCGGCTGCTCGTCCCCCAGTACGCCGAGGCGGAGATGTTCCGGGCGCTGCTCGAGGCCTCCGCCTCCGAGCACACGGCCCGCCAGCGGGCGATGGCGGCGGCGACCGACAACGCCGAAGAGCTCATCACGACCTACCGGCGGGCGATGAACCGGGCCCGCCAGGACTCCATCACCACCGAGATCATGGAGATCGTCGGCGGCGCCGAGGCGCTCCGGCGCGCCGGCGACTCCGAGGCACACCACGACCTCCCCCCCGAGCACAGCGAGGAGCACATCGCATGAGCAGCGAACCCACCGGCGCGGCGCCCTCCGCGGCCGCCGCCTCGACGAAGAGCCTGGAGGACGGGCGCGTCGTCGCGATCGCAGGACCGGTCGTCGACGTCGAGTTCCCTCCGCACAGCCTCCCCGAGATCAACATGGCGCTCGAGATCGAGCTGGAGCTCGAGAACGAGCGGACGATCATCACCGCCGAAGTCGCGCAGCAGATCGGCGAGGGCCGGGTCCGCTGCATCACCTTGAAGCCCACCGACGGGCTGGTGCGCGGCACGCGGGTGCGCAACACCGGCCGCGGCATCACGGTGCCGGTCGGCGACGGCGTCCTCGGCCACGTGTTCAACGTGATCGGCGAGCCGCTCGACACCGACGACATCGGCGAGATCGCCGACCGCTGGGAGATCCACCGCGACCCGCCGCCCTTCGACGAGCTCGAGCCGCGCCGCCAGCTCTTCGAGACCGGCATCAAGGTCATCGACCTTCTCGAGCCCTACGTCCAGGGCGGCAAGATCGGCCTGTTCGGCGGCGCCGGCGTGGGCAAGACCGTGCTCATCCAGGAGATGATCCGCCGGGTCGCGCAGCAGCACGGCGGCGTGTCGGTGTTCGCCGGCGTCGGCGAGCGCACGCGCGAGGGCACCGACCTCTGGCTCGAGATGCAGGAGTCCGGCGTCATCGAGAAGGCGGCCCTCGTCTACGGCCAGATGGACGAGCCCCCGGGGGTGCGCCTTCGCGTCGCGCTGTCGGCGCTCACGATGGCCGAGTACTTCCGCGACGTGAAGAACCAGGACGTCCTGCTTTTCGTCGACAACATCTTCCGCTTCGTCCAGGCGGGCTCGGAGGTCTCGACCCTGCTCGGGCGGATGCCCTCGGCCGTCGGCTACCAGCCGACGCTCGCCGACGAGATGGGGGCCCTCCAGGAGCGGATCACCTCGACGAAGGGGCACTCGATCACGTCGCTGCAGGCCGTCTACGTGCCCGCCGACGACTACACGGACCCGGCGCCGTTCACCACCTTCACCCATCTCGACGCCACGACGGAGTTGTCGCGCCAGATCGCCGCCCTCGGCATCTACCCCGCGGTCGACCCGCTGGCGTCGACCAGCAACATCCTCGCCCCAGAAGTCGTCGGCGACGCCCACTACCGCTGCGCGCAGCGGGTGAAGGAGATCCTCCAGCGCTACCGGGAGCTGCAGGACATCATCGCGATCCTCGGGCTCGACGAGCTCTCCGAGGAGGACCGGCTGACGGTGACGCGGGCACGGAAGATCCAGCGCTTCCTCTCGCAGCCCTTCTTCGTGGCCGAGGTGTTCACCGGCCAGCCCGGCGTGTACGTGCCGATCGAAGAGACGGTGCGCAGCTTCGAGGCGCTCGTCGGCGGCGACCTCGACGACATTCCCGAGCAGGCCTTCTTGAACGTGGGCGCCGTCGACGACGTCTACGCCAAGGCGAAGCAGCTCGCCGGGGCCTGAGCCCGCCCGGCACCCGACAGGCCTGCGGGCACCCGCCCGCACGAGCACCACTGAGCACCAGGACCGAGGAGGACCGCTGCGATGGCGACCCCGTTCCACGTCGAGATCGTGACGCCAGAGCGCGTCCTGCACTCGGGCGAGGCCGAGGAGGTCTCGATGCGGACCGACGCGGGCGAGATCGCCTTCCTCGCCCATCACGAGGACTTCATTGGGGCGGCGGACATCACCGTCGTGCGCGTCCGCTCGCACGCGGCCGATGCCGGCGAGGCGGGCGACGCCGAGGGGAGCGAGCTGCGCTTCGCGGTGCACGGAGGCTTCGTCCACGTCGACCAGGACGCCGACACCGTGACGATCCTGGCGGGCGTCGCCGAGCGCGGCGACCAGATCGACGTCGGGCGCGCCAGGGCGGCGCTCGCGGCGGCCGAGGAGCGCTTCGCCACCGAGGGCCCCGCGGCCGAGCAGCGGACGGGGACCGAGGCCGCGCCCGCCGCCGTGGCGGAGGAAGCGCCGCCGACCGCCGCCCGGCTGTCCGGGGCGATGGTCGGGCTCCTCGCGCCAGAGTCCGCGGAGGCCGCGCTCCGACGCGCTCGGGCACGACTCGAGGCCGCGGGTGCGGCCGAGCCCGTCTGAGCCCGACGCCGACGGCGCGCCGCCGGGGGGCGGCCGCGCCCGGGGCCGTCGAGGACCGGGTCCTGGCGGGCCGGAGCCGCCCGAGCGGGCGTCGCGCCACCGTTACCTGGTCGCCCTCGTCCTCGACGGGCGGCCGGCGGCCGAGGTCGACGGGCTGCGGCGGGCGCTGCGCCCTTCGCTGGTCGGTCGTGTCCCGCCCCATGTCACCCTCGTGCCGCCGGTCAACGTCCGCGACGACGCCGCCGAGTCGGCGCTGGGGCTCCTGCGCCGAGCCGCCGCGGCGAGCCGCCCGATCGCCGTCGAGCTCGGTCCCGTCGCGACCTTCCTCCCGCGCTCGCCCGTCGTGTACCTGCGGGTCTCGGGCGACGTGGAGGAGCTGGAGGCGCTGCGGCTCCGCCTCGCCACCGGGCCGCTCGCGCCGCCGCCCGGCCGCGAGGCGCGGGACTTCGTCCCGCACGTCACGCTGACGAACCAGGTCGCGCGCCCGTGGGCGGCGACGCTCACGGAGGCGCTCGGCGGCTTCCGGCTCCCCGTGACGTTCACTCGTCTCACGCTGCTGGAGCAGGACGTCGCCGCGGAGGGGCATCCGTGGCACGCGGTCGCCGACGCCGCCCTCGGCTCCCCGGCGGTGGTCGGCCGGGGCGGGCTCGCCGTCGAGCTCAGCGTGAGCGAGCAGCTCGACCCGCCGGCGGCGCGCTGGGCGGCCGAGGCCTGGGCGGCGTACGCGCGCGAGACGTACGGCCCGGGCTGGTCACCCGACGCCCCCTTCGCCGTCGTGGCACGCCACGCGGGCGAGCTGCTCGGCGTCGCGACCGGCGAGGTCCGGGGCGAGTGCTGCGAGCTGCGGCGCCTGATCGTCGCGCCCGAGCACCGGCAGGGGGGCGTCGGCAGCCACCTGCTCCGCTTCGTCGAGCGCCTCGCTGCCGAGCGGGGATGCGAACGCGTGCGGCTGCGCACCATCGCCGGGGACCCGGCCGAGGGCTTCTACGCCCGGCGGGGGTTCTCCCGCATTGCATTGCTGCCGCGCTGGCGGGGAAGTTGGGACGTCGCCGTGATGGAGCGAAACGTCCCAGAATCTGGGCGAAAAGGCGCAGAAGTCACACGGACGACATAGGCTCGGAATATGCCCCGTCCCGAGGTTCCCGGCTCGACGAGCCGCGACCATCGAAGCGATCTGCACCGCCTCGGCGAGTCGGTCGAGGCGGGGACCGACGAGGTCGTCGACCGCCTCCTCACCTTGGCACACGGTTCGCGCCGGGTGCTGGACCCGGCGGTCGAGCAGGACTTCGCCGATGCCGCGCGCGTCGGCACCGTCGCCTTCGCCCGCTGGGTAGCCGGCGGTGGCCCGGACGAGGCCCGCGCCGTCGGCCGGGACGCCTGGGTCATCTTCGGCCGCCTGGCGGCCGAGCGCGCCGCCCCGCTGAGCGAGGCGACCAAACGCTGCCTGATGTGGCGCGACTCGGTGGCGGACTCGCTGGAGGCCGCCGCGCCCCGGCTCCACACCCCGCCCGCGGCCCTGTCGGAGGCGCTCGGGATGCTCCAGCGCAGCCTCGACGTCACGCTCGTGCGCATGTGCGAGTCGTTCGAGGACGAGCGCGAGCGCATGCACGAGGAGCTCGCCGAGCGCCAGCGGGAGCTGGCGTACCAGGCGACGCACGACGCGCTCACCGGGCTGCCGAACCGGGCGTTGATCCTGGACCGCGTCGAGCAGATGCTCTCGCGCTCCCGGCGCGCCGAGCTGCCGGTCGCCGTGCTCTTCATCGACCTCGACAACTTCAAGGGGATCAACGACACGCTCGGCCACAGCGTGGGCGACCAGCTGCTGCGCGCCGTCGCCGGGCGACTGAAGGCGGTGCTGCGCGAGAGCGACACCCTCGGCCGCCTCGGCGGCGACGAGTTCGTCGTGCTGGCCGAGGGCCTCTCGGTCATCGCCGGCCCCGAGCTGATCGCCGAGCGGGTGCTCGGCGTGCTCCGCGAGCCGTTCACGCTCGAGGGGGTGACCGACACGCCGTTGTCGGTCACGGCCAGCCTCGGGATCGCCGTCGGTGGGCGCAGCTCCGGGGAGGAGCTGCTCCGCGACGCCGACATCGCGATGTACCGGGCGAAGGCGGCCGGGAAGAACTGTCACGTCCTGTTCGAGCCCGCGATGCAGCTGGCCGCGCAGCACCGGATGAAGCTCGAGATGGAGCTGCGTGCGGCGCTCCAGGGCGACCAGTTCTTCCTCGTGTACCAGCCGACGTTCGACCTGCGCGACATGCGGGCGACGGGTGCGGAGGCGCTGCTGCGCTGGAGGCATCCCGAGCTCGGCGTCATCGGCCCCTCGCAGTTCCTCCCGGTGCTGGAGGAGACGGGGATGGTCGTCCACGTCGGCAGGTGGGTGCTTCGCGCGCGCCTGCGAGCTGGCCGCCTCGTGGCACCAGGGCGGCCGGAGGATCGCCATCGCCGTGAACGTCTCGGGTCGTCAGCTCGACCACGACGCGATCGTCGACGACGTCCAGGAGGCACTGAAGGTCTCGGGGCTCGACCCGAACGCGCTGATCGTCGAGGTGGCCGAGACCGTCCTCATGCGCGACACCGAGGGCACGGCCCGCCGCCTGTCGGCGATCAAGGACCTCGGGGTGCGTCTCGCCGTCGACGACTTCGGCACCGGCTACGCGTCCCTCGCCCACCTGAGGCGCATCCCCGTGGACGCCTTGAAGATCGACCGCTCGTTCATCGCCGGCATGCTCGCCAGCCGCGAGGGCGGGGCGCTGGTCCGCACCCTCGTCCAGCTCGGCCGGTCGCTCGGGATCGACGTGCTCGCCGAGGGGATCGAGGAGGCGCCGCAGCTCGACCACCTGAAGGAGGAGCTCTGCGAGAGCGGTCAGGGCTTCCTGTTCGCTGCCCCGCTCGGCGCCGAGGAGATCGGTCCCTTCTTCGACAGCTGGGGCTCGGGCGTCGCTTCGATCGACGAGGTGGAGAGCCGGTGGGGCTCGGTCTGGCCCTCGGCCGTCGCCGAGTAGCCCGGCGCGCTCAGGACGGGGTCTCGATCCCCACGTCGATCAGGCGGTACTGGCGCAGCTTCTCCAGCCGGTGGTGCGCCTGGACGAAGCGCACGGTTCCCGACGCCGAGCGCACCACGATCGACTGGGTGATCACCCCGGTGGCGGTGTAGCGCACGCCGCGCAGCAGCTCGCCGTCGGTGATGCCCGTCGCGGCGAAGAAGCAGTTGTCGCCGCGCACCAGGTCGTCACCGGTGAGCACCGTGTCGGCGTCGAGGCCGGCGTTGCGGACCGCGCGCACGCTCGGCGTCGTCGCGCGGCGCTAGCCTGCCCTGGATCTCGCCGCCCATCCCCTTCAAGGCGGCCGCCGAGATCACGCCCTCGGGCGTCCCGCCGACCCCGAAGAGCACGTCGGCGCCCGAGTCCGCCCACGCCGTCGAGATGGCGCCCGCGACGTCGCCGTCGTCGATCAGGTGGATGCGGGCGCCGGCCGAGCGGATCTCCTCGATGAGGTCCTCGTGGCGGGGCCGGTCGAGCACGATCGCCGTCAGCTCGCCGACGGTGCTCCGCTTGGCCCGCGCGATCTCGCGGAGGTTCTCCTTCGGGCTGAGCTCGAGCGAGACCCGGCCGACGGCTTCGGGGCCGACGGCGAGCTTCGTCATGTAGAAGCACGGGCCCGGGTCGAACATCGACCCGCGGCCCGCCAGGGCGATGACCGCGAGCGCGCCGCCGCGCCCTGGCCGCGGCGAGGCGCGTCCCGTCGATCGGGTCGACGGCGATGTCCACCTCGGGCGGCGAGCCGTCCCCGATGTGCTCGCCGTTGAACAGCATCGGCGCCTCGTCCTTCTCGCCCTCCCCGATGACGACGATGCCGTCCATCGGGACGGTGGAGAGCGCGAAGCGCATCGCGTCGACCGCTGCGCCGTCGGCGCCGTTCTTGTCGCCCCGGCCCATCCAGCGGCTCGCCGCGATGGCGGCGGCCTCCGTGACGCGGACGATCTCCATCGCGAGGTTGCGGTCGGGGGCCTGCCGCTCTGTCGTCACGCCCGACGACGTTAGCGGGACAGGGCGGGCGGGGTCGCCGCGCCGGCACTGCCGCGGTCGGTCCGCGGGCCCGGGCCCGTAGCCCCGCCGGCGGTGCCCCTCCCCGGGAGGGTGCCCGCCGGCGGCGGTAGGGTCTCGGCGATGGACCACTTCCTCGTGCGACCCTCGGGCCCCCTCCTGGGGGAGGTGCCCGTCCAGGGCGCCAAGAACTCCGCCCTGAAGCTCATGGCGGCCAGCCTGCTGGCCGAAGGCACGACGCGGCTGCGCAACGTCCCGCGTATCACCGATGTCGCCATCATGGCCGACATGCTCCGGGCGCTCGGCGCCTCGGTCGAGCGCGACGCTGAGGGCGATCTCCTCGTCGACTCGCCCGCCGAGCTCGTGCCCGTGGCGCCCTACGAGCTGGTCGAGCGGATGCGGGCCTCGATCGTCGTGCTCGGCCCGCTGCTCGCCCGCCAGGGCAGGGCGCGGCTGTCGCTGCCGGGTGGCGACGACTTCGGCCAGCGCCCGATCGACTTCCACCTCGCGCGCGTTCAGCGAGCTCGGGGCTGAGTTCAGCACCGAGCACGGCTACGTCGAGGGACACTGCGACCGGCTCGTCGGGGCCCGCATCGTGCTCGAGTACCCGAGCCACACGACGACCGACAACGTCCTCATGGCGGCGGTGCTCGCCAAGGGCACGACCCTCATCGAGAACGCGGCGCGCGAGCCCGAGGTCGAGGACCTGGCGAGCCTGCTCCGCTCCATGGGTGCGCGCATCGAGGGCGACGGCACCTCGCGCATCGAGGTGGAGGGCGTCGACGCGCTGCACCCGGGCGACCACGTCACCGTGGCGGACCGGGTCGAGGCGGCGACGTTCCTCGCGGCGACGGCGCTCGCAGGTGGCGAGGTGCACGTCCGGGGCGCCCGCCACGAGCACATGGACATGCTCCTCGACAAGCTCGCCGCGACCGGCATGGAGCCCGAGGTCACCGCCACGGGCATCCTCGCACGTGCCTCGGGCCGCCCCCTCCCCGTCGACGTCGCCACCCTGCCCTACCCGGGTGTCGCCACGGACTACAAGCCGCTGCTGGTCACCTTGCTGTCGGTCGCGACCGGCGTCTCGATCGTGAGCGAGAACCTCTTCTCGGGGCGCTTCCGCTACGTCGACGAGCTCTGCCGCATGGGCGCGGACATCCGCACCGAGGGCCACCACGCGGTCATCCGCGGGGTCGCGCGGCTCTCCGGCGCGCCGGTGCGCGCCCCCGACATCCGCGGTGGCGCGGCGCTCGTGCTCGCCGGCCTCGTCGCCGACGGCGAGACGTCGGTCGCCGGGGCGCGCCACGTCGACCGCGGCTACGAGGACTTCGCGGGCAAGCTGCGCCGGCTCGGCGCAGACGTCACCCGGGTCGACGACGACCGTCCCTCCGACTGAGGCACCCCCCACGCCGATGGACGATCCTTCCGCCGGATCCCTGCTGGTTCCCCCCTCGCCCGGGGGCCAGCCCCTGTGGGCGCCCGGCGGGCCCCCGAACGCGCAGCGGCTGTTCCTGCCGCACGAGGCCGGCCAGGCGGGCTGGCGCCAGCTCGCCAACGACCAGCGCTGGTACGAGCGGGCGGTGTTCTACGAGCTGGTGCCCCGCGGCTTTTTCGACTCGAACGGGGACGGGATTCGGCGACCTCTCCGGCATCGTCGAGAAGCTCGACTACCTGGCGTGGCTCGGGATCGACTGCCTGTGGGTGCTGCCGTTCTACCCGTCGCCGCTTCGCGACGGCGGCTACGACGTGAGCGACTTCTACAGCGTCGCTCCCGAGTGCGGCGACGTCTCCGACGTCGTGCGCCTGGTGGACGAGGCGCACCGCCGGGGCATCCGCGTGATCTCGGACCTCGTGATCAACCACACGAGCGACGCGCATCCCTGGTTCGCCGAGTCGCGCTCCTCGCGGGACAACCCGAAGGCCGACTGGTACGTGTGGGGCGACGA
Source organism: uncultured Actinomycetota bacterium (assembly GCA_963765505.1). Classification (GTDB taxonomy): domain Bacteria; phylum Actinomycetota; class Acidimicrobiia; order Acidimicrobiales; family Bog-793; genus DATKQY01. Next base: position 139,012 of record CAVXWO010000006.1, on the reverse strand, counting down.
CGACCAGCGCTGGTCCGACATCCGCGTCATCTTCTGCGACACCGAGCCGTCCAACTGGACCTGGGACCCGGCCCGCCAGCAGTTCTACTGGCACCGCTTCTTCCACCACCAGCCAGACCTGAACTACGAGAACCCCGAGGTGCGCGAGGCGGTCCTCTCGGTCGTGCGCTTCTGGCTCGACGTCGGGCTGGACGGCTTCCGCCTCGACGCCGCGGCGTACCTGTTCCAGCGGGACGGCACGACCGGGGAGAACCTGCCCGAAACCCATGCCTTCTTGCGCCAGATGCGCAAGGAGATCGATCGTGACTACCCGAACCGGGTCCTGCTGGCCGAGGTCAACCAGTGGCCGTCCGACGTCGTCGACTACTTCGGCGACAGCGACGAGTGCCACATGTGCTTCCACTTCCCGCTGATGCCGCGCATGTTCATGGCGGTGCGCCGCGAGCAGCGGTTCCCCATCACCGAGATCCTGACCCAGACGCCGTCGCCCCCTGACGGCTGCCAGTGGGGGATCTTCCTGCGCAACCACGACGAGCTGACCCTCGAGATGGTCACCGACGAGGAGCGGGACTACATGTACGCCGAGTACGCGAGCGACCCGCGCATGCGCAGGAACCTCGGCATCCGTCGCCGCCTCGCGCCGCTCGTCGACAACGACCGGCGCGTCGCCGAGCTGCTCCACGCCCTCCTGCTGTCGCTGCCGGGGAGCCCCGTGCTCTACTACGGCGACGAGCTGTTGATGGGGGACAACATCTACCTGGGAGACCGTGACGGGGTGCGCACGCCCATGCAGTGGACGCCCGACCGCAACGCCGGCTTCTCGGGCGCCGACTTCGCCCAGCTCTTCCTCCCGCCGCTCATGGACCCGGTGTACGGGTTCCAGGCCGTGAACGTCGAGGCCGGGTTTCGCGACCCGTCCTCCTTCCTCCACTGGCTGCAGCGGATGCTGGCCATCCGGCGCCACTACCCGCTCTTCGCCGACGGCGAGCTCGAGGTCCTGCCGGCCGACAACCCGTCGGTGCTCGCGTACGTCCGCACCGGGCCGGGTGCCGACGAGGACGGCGCGCGGCGGGCCGTGCTCTGCGTGAACAACCTGAGCCGCTTTGCCCAGGCGGCCGAGCTGAGCCTCGACCGCTGGGAGGGCGTCAGTCCGGTCGAGCTCATCGGGCGCGCCTCGTTCCCCGTCGTCGGGGCGGGCGGCTACCCGGTCACGCTCGGCCCGCACAGCTTCTACTGGCTCGAGCTGGAGGCACGCTGATGGCGCCCGAGGCCCGCTCCCTCACCGCCCTCGCCACCGCCTACCTGGCGGGCCAGGCCTGGTACCGCACGGCGACGGCGAACACCGCGGACGCGCCGGTCCGGCTGGTGGCGGCCGACGTGCTCCTCGAGGGGCACCCGGGCCTCGCGCGCCTGGTACTAGAGCGGGGCGAGCGCCGCTTCCAGCTCCTCGTCGGCTGGCGCCGCGCCCAGGACAGCGCCCGGGTGCTCCACGGGCGCGAGTCGGCCATCCTCGGGTCCGTCGAGGACGCGGGCGAGCACCTCCTCGCCTACGACGCGCTGGCCGACGACGAGCTCACGCTCCAGGTGCTCACGATCGCGACCGGTGGCGCCGAGCACGCCGAGCGGGTCAGGCGCGTCTCGACGCTCGTCTCGCACGCGTCGCTCGTCTTCGACGAGCGCCTCTTCATGAAGTGCTACCGGGTGCTCGAGCCCGGCGAGCGCCCCGAGATCGAGGTGCTGTTCCGCCTCGACGAGATCGGCTTCAACGCTCTGCTCGCCCCGATCGCACGCTGGCGGGCGCACGGCCACGACCTCGCGCTCGTCCGGGAGTTCCTCCCGAGCGCGCTGGAGGGGCGGCTGCTGGCGCTCACGTCGCTGCGGGACCTGCTCGCGCGGGCCTCCTCGGAGGACTCGTCCGGTCGCGGCCCGGCGTTCATGCCGGGCGCCCCGACCGGCCAGGAGCTCGCCGCCGACATCGACTTGGCGACGGCCCAGGCCGGAGGCGACCTCGCCTCGGAGATGCACCGGCTCGGCGCGACGACCGCCAGGCTGCATCTCGCCCTCGCCGAGGGCTTCGGCGACCGCCCCGCCCAGCCCGACCTGATGGCCGCGGTGGTGGCCGGGAGCCGTGCGCGGGCGAACGCGGCCGGCCGCCGCCGCGACGCTGCCAGCTCGCCGAGCGGATCGCGGCGCTCGCCCGGGGCGAGGCGGGCCGCAGCATCCGCGTCCACGGCGACTTCCACCTGCGGCGCGTCATGCGTGCCGAGACCGGCTGGCTGGTCGCCGGGTTCAGCGACGATCCGCTCTACGCCACGGATCTGCCGCACGCCTCGCTCCCGGCGCGCACCGGGTCGCCCGTCGAGGACCTCGCCGACATGTGCTTCTCGCTCGGCGTCGTCGCCCGGGAGGCGCTCGCCCAGCGGCCCCCGTCCGAATCCGAGCTGGCTTCCGACCTCGCCGCCGCGTGGTGCCGGCGGAACCGGCTCGCCTTCTTGGAGGGCTACGCGACGGTGCCCGAGGTGCAGCGGCTGCTGCCGAGCGAGCCTGCGACGACGGAGCTGTTGCTGGAGGGGTTCGAGCGAGTCCGGGAGCGCCGCTACGAGGCGACGTTCTCGGGTGCCTGAGCCTGCGCGCTGCCTGGCGCCAGCACGCCCCGCAGCTCCTCGGCGGCGCGCTCGGGGGCGACGACGTTGATGTACACGCCGGTCCCGAGCTCGAACCCGGCCCGGGTGGTGAGCTTCGGCAGGATGTGCACGTGCCAGTGGTAGGGGGCGCTCGCGCGGTAGGGCGCGGCGTGGAAGACGACGTTGTAGGCGATGTCGCCGAGCTGCTTGCGGATCGCCCACAGGGCGCTGCGGATCGCCATCCCGACGCCGGCCAGGTCGTCCGGGCTGCCGCGGTGCAGGTGGGCCTCGTGCGAGCGGGGCACCACCAGCATCTCGTAGGGGGTGCCGCTCCAGTACGGAGCGAAGGTCACCGTGTGGTCGGTCGCCTCGACGAGGCGGTACCCAGCGCGCTCCTCCGAGGCGGCGGCGGTGCAGAGCAGGCAGCCGCCGGCGAAGCGAGTGAAGCTGCCCTGCTCGTCGACGAGCTCACGGGGGACGAAGGGGATGCCGAGGAGCTGGCCGTGCGGGTGCTCGATCGACGCGCCCGCCTCGCGGCCCGAGTTCACGATGACCTGGCTGTAGCGCAGCCCGGGGGTGCTCTGGTGCTCCTCCACCCGGTCGCGGATCGCCGACATCACGAGGTCGCACTGGTGGTCGTCGAACGAGCCCCAGGACAGGTCGTGGTCGGGCGAGAAGACGAGCACCTCGTGGATGCCGCTCGCCGGCGCCTCGGTGAACACCGGGCCGCGGTGGTCGACCACGAAGGGCTGCAGGCCCTCGAACGCGGGGTAGCGGTTGGGCACCACGCGGACCAGCCACTTGCCCTCTGCCCCGTAGGTCTCGAGCGCCGGCGGCGTCGCGTCCTCGTGTCCCGGGCAGAACGGGCAGTCGTCGCGCTGGTCCATGCCGAGCGGCTGGCGGGGGAGGAAGACCGTGCCCCGTGCCGAGCGGTCCGTGGAGACGGCGATCCAGCGGCCGGAGAGGGGGTCGAGTCGGAGCTGGTTCATAGGGGTGAAGTCCTCTGTCACAGGCACGCGCGCGTGTTTAACCAGGCTAGTACGGGACTTGGCCTTAGGTGCGCCACGCCGTGAACAGCCCGCTCTACGCCGTCGTGACGGCGTTCCACGTGCTCGCCGCCGTGGTCGGCTTCGGGGCGCTCGGCGTCACCGGGACGTACGCGCACGCCGCCCGCCGCGCCGCCTCGCCGTCGTCGGTCGCGTCGCTCGGCCGCTTCTTCCGGCCGGGGCGCAACTGGGCGGCCCGCACGGTCTTCGTCGTCCCGGTGCTCGGCGGCCTCCTGCTGGCGCTCGGCCACGGCCAGGACGGCGGGCGGCTGTTCCCGTGGCTCGGGCTCGGGATCTGGACCGCCGCGGTCGGCGTCGCCTCGGCGGCGATGTGGCCTGCGGAGCGGGAGATCCAGCGGGCGCTCGCGTCGGGCGCCCCCCGCTCGGGCGGGCCCCCCGGGGGCCCCGCCGGCGACCGTGCGGCCTTCGAGCGCGCCTGCGCGCGCTGCGAACGCGCGGCGGCGGTGACGTCGCTGCTGTTCGTCGCCGCCCTGTTCGTCATGATCGCCCAGCCCGGCTGAGCCGCCGGCACCCGGCCGCGACGGCAGGGGCGAGAGGGGGCGGCGGTAGCCTTGGGCGCCGTGAGCCCCTCCCGACGCGGCGGTGGTGACGCGTCGCGCCGCCCGCTGCCCCCGCCGAGCCCCGTGCCCCGCCCGGCCCGGTCCGCACCCACCCCTGCTGGGCGCGGCCGTGCCCGGAGGCCCCGCGCCGCCCGGCGCCCGGCGCGCCTCGCCCCCGGGCTCCTCGTCGTGCTCGCCGTGCTCGCCGTGCTCGCCGGGGTGCTCGCGGCGCGCCGCGAGCTCGCTCCGGACCGGGCCGCCAGCGCCTCGGTCGCGGGGACCGCGTGCCGGGCGGCACCGGCCGACTTCACGGTCGGCCTCGCGTCGTGCTCCTTCGTCGAGCGGACCGCCACTCCCACCTACGACTACGTGACGCGCACCTCGAGCGACGTGCGCGTGCTCGAGACCGAGATCCGCTACCCGACGCTGAACGGCTCTGCGAGCGCCGAGACCCGCGCCGCCCACCCCGCGTACCACCAGGGCCCCTACCCGGTCATCCTCTTCGCCCACGGCTATGCCGTCACCCCCGACACCTACGCAGCGCTGCTCGACGCCTGGGTCCGGGCGGGCTTCGTCGTGGTGGCGCCGCTGTTCCCCGACACCAACCACGTCGCGGTGAACGAGGCGGTCGACGCCGTCCCGGACAGCGATCCCGAGCTCGACGTGCCCAACCAGCCTGCCGACCTCGCCTACCTCACCCGCGAGGTCGAGGCGGGCGCCCGCGCGAGCCTGCCGGCCTGCCGGGTGCTGCGGGGCCTCGTCGACCCCGGCGAGATCGGGCTGGCGGGCCAGTCCGACGGGGCCGAGACCGTCGGCGCCCTGGCGTACGACCGGCAGGACGCCGCGATCCGGGCGGGCCTGCACTACGCCGCGGACGCGGTGATGTCGGGGGAGGAGCTGGCCGGCGCCTACGGCGCCTCGCCCGGCGACCCGCCGCTGCTCGTCGTCCAGAGCGCGACCGACGAGTGCAACCCCCCGCAGGACTCGACCGCGCTCTACGACGCGGTCCAGCAGCCCGACAAGTGGTTCCTCGAGATCCTGCAGGCCCCCCACCTCGGCCCCTACGACGACGGGGACCCGAGCGCCTTCTCCGCGGTGGCGCAGGTCACGACGCGCTTCTTCCAGCTCGAGCTGCACGCGAAGACGCCGGCGGCGGGCTTCTTGTCGTTTGGCAGCCGCTGGCCGGCGGTTGCGCGGATCTCGACGGGCGCGAGCGCGCCGGCCCTGCCCGACCTGCCGGACAGCGTCGCCGCCTGCTACGCAGGCTGACCGGAGGCCGGGCGCGATGACCGCCGCCACCCCCGCCTCCCGGCCGGGCGCCTACCTCGACCATGCGGCGACGACGCCGATGCGCCGCGAGGCGTTGGCGGCGATGCTGCCCTACCTCGGGGCGCAGTTCGCCAACCCGTCCGGGCTCCACGCCGCCTCGCGCGCGGCGCGCCGGGCCCTCGACGACGCGCGGGACGACCTGGCGGTCGCGCTCGGCTGCGAGCCGGGCGAGGTGGTGCTCACCTCGGGCGGCACCGAGTCGGACAACCTGGCCGTGCTCGGCGTGCACCGCCGGAGCGGCGGCACGGTCGTCGTCAGCGCGGTCGAGCACCGCGCGGTGCTGCGCCCCGCGGCGTCGGTCGGGGCACGCGTGGCCCCGGTCCGCCCCGACGGCAGGATCGACCTCGTGGCGCTGGCGGGGCTGGTCGACCCGAGCGTGTCGCTCGTCTCGGTGATGCTCGTGAACAGCGAGGTGGGCGTGGTCCAGCCGGTCGGCGACATCGTCGCCGTGGTCCGACGGCTCGCGCCCGGTGCCCTGGTGCACTGCGACGCCGTCCAGGGACTCTTGTGGTGCGACGTCGCCGCGCTGACGGCCGGCTGCGATCTCGTGTCGGTGTCCGCCCACAAGTTCGGTGGCCCGAAGGGCGTCGGCGCGCTCGTCGTGCGCGAGCGGGCCGCCGGCGCGGTGGCGCCCCTGCTGGTCGGGGGCGGCCAGGAGCGCGAGCTGCGTCCCGGGACCGAGAACGTCGCCGGGGCCGTCGCGATGGCCGCCGCCGCCCGGCTGAGCGTGGCCGAGCGCCAGGCGACGGTCGCACGGGTGGGGGCGCTTCGCGACCAGCTCGTCGACGGCGTGCTCGCCGCCGTGCCGGGCGCCGCCGAGCCGGCGCCGCGCGAGCTGCGCGTCGCCGGCAGCGCGCACCTCCGCTTCCCCGGGGTCGACGCCGAGGAGCTCCTGTTCCTGCTCGACGGCGACGGGGTCGCGGCCTCGACCGGCTCCGCCTGCGCGAGCGGGGCGCGCGACCCGAGCCATGTGCTGCTCGCCATGGCGTGGACGCCCGCCGAGGCGCGTGAGGCGGTCCGCTTCACGCTCGGACCGACGACGACCCCCGAGGAGGTCGAGTACGCGAGGCGCGCCGTGCTCGCCGCCCTCGGGCGCCTCGGGACGCGCACCGAGCTGGGAGACTGAGCAGGTGCGGGTGCTCGTGGCGATGTCCGGGGGGGTCGACTCGTCGGTCGCCGCGGCCCTCCTGCACGAGCAGGGCCACGAGGTCGTCGGGGCGACGCTGAAGCTGTGGTCGGGCGCGGGCGACTCGGGCTGCTGTTCGGTCGCCGACGTGACCGACGCCCGTCGCGTCGCCGACCAGCTCGGCATCGACCACCACGTCTTCAACTTCACCGAGGAGTTCGAGGCGTCGGTCATCGGGCCCTACGTCGCGGCGCACGCCGCCGGGCGGACCCCGAACCCCTGTGTCGAGTGCAACCGGCACCTGAAGTTCCGCCGGCTCCTCGACCGGGCGCTGCGGCTCGGCTTCGACGCCGTGGCGACGGGCCACCACGCCCGGGTGGAGCGGGACGCCTCCGGCCGGCCGCAGCTGCTCCGGGGCGCCGACGCGGCCAAGGACCAGTCCTACGTCCTGTCGGTGCTGGGCGCTGCCGAGCTCGAGCGGGTGCTGCTCCCCGTCGGCGAGCTCACGAAGGCCGAGGTGCGCGCCGCCGCCACCGGGCGGGGCCTGCGCACCGCCGCCAAGCCCGACTCGCAGGACGTCTGCTTCGTCGCGAGCCGCACCCCGGGAGCGGGGCGTGCCTCCTTCCTCGCCGAGCGGATCGAGCTGCACCCCGGCCGCGTGGTGGACGCCCGATCCGGCGCGGCGCTCGGCACGGTCGAGGCCCTCGAGCTCGTCACCGTCGGCCAGCGGCGCGGGCTCGGCGTCGCGTCGGGCGGAGGGGTCGGCGCCCGCCGTTACGCCCTCGCCGTCGACGTCGCGTCGCGCACCGTCCTCGTCGGCGGTGAGGACGAGCTGCTCACTGGGGCGGTGCGCCTCGCCGAGCGGACGTGGGTGCACGAGGCGCTGCCGCCGGGTACGGAGGTGCTCGTGCAGGCGAGCGCGCACGGCCGGCCCCGGCCAGCGGCGGTGGACGAGGACGGCGTGCGCTTCGCCGCGCCGGAGCGGCGCGTCGCGCCGGGCCAGCTGGTCGCCTGCTACCGGGGCGACGCGGTCGTCGGCTCGGGCATCGCCTGCTGAGCACGGAGGGCACGGGGCGCCAGATGGCGAGCGAGCGCGACGAGGAGCCACCCGAGGAGCTCCCCGAGGAGCTGGAGGCCGACCTCGGCGAGAACGGCGATCCCGGCGACGCCGCCACCGGGGAGAGGGCCGGGGGCGACCGCTCGGTCGTCGAGGAGCTCGCCGGGGCGTCGCCTCCGCCCGCCGACCCTGCCGAGCGGGCGCGGGAGCTGCGCGGCCAGATCCGCTACCACGCCGAGCGCTACTTCCGCGACGACGCGCCGGAGATCGCCGACGCCGAGTACGACGCCCTGGTCGTCGAGCTGCGCCGGATCGAGGAGGAGCACCCCGAGCTGGCGGAGGAGGCGCCGCCGGCCGGCGTCGGGGCGGCGCCCTCGACGGTCTTCGCGCCGGTCACCCACGCGGTGCGGATGATGAGCCTCGACAACGCCTTCTCCTTCGTGGAGCTGCAGGCGTGGGGCCAGCGCCTGGAGCGCCTCCTCGCCTCGGTGGCGGCGGCCGAGGCGCCACCGCGGGCCGCCTTCGTCTGCGAGCCGAAGATCGACGGTCTCGCCGTCTCGCTCCGCTACGAGCGCGGAGCGCTCGTGCAGGCGGCGACCCGGGGCGACGGGACGACCGGCGAGGACGTGACGGCGAACGTCAGGACCATCCGGGCGGTGCCGCACCAGCTGGCGCTCGACCCCGCCGAGCTGCCCGGCGTCCTCGAGGTCCGCGGGGAGGTGTACCTGCCGATCTCGGCCTTCGAGGAGCTGAACCGCCGCCAGCTCGCGGCCGGGCTGCGGCTCTTCGCCAACCCGCGCAACTCCGCTGCCGGTTCGCTCCGCCAGAAGGACCCCTCGGTCACGGCCTCCCGACCGCTGTCGTTCTGGGCGTACCAGATCGGCCAGGCCGACGGCGGGGTCGTCGGTGCGGGCGGCGGGGCGCTCCGGACGCAGTGGGACAGCCTGGACCTGCTGCGCCGGGCGGGCTTCCCCGTCAACCCGGAGATCCACCGGGTCGAGGAGCTGGAGGCCGTCTACGAGTTCTGCCGCCACTGGGAGCAGCACCGCCACGACCTCGACTACGACATCGACGGGGTCGTCGTGAAGGTGGACGACCTCGCCCTCCAGCGGGCGCTCGGCTCGACGTCGCACGCGCCGCGCTGGGCCATCGCCTACAAGTTCCCGCCCGAGGAGCGCACCACACTCCTCGAGCGGATCCTCGTCTCCATCGGCAGGACGGGGCGCGCGACGCCGTTCGCCAAGCTGCGCCCGGTCGTCGTCGCCGGCTCGACCGTCGGGCTCGCGAGCCTGCACAACGAGGACCAGGTGCGTCTGAAGGACGTGCGCGAGGGCGACACCGTCATCGTGCGCAAGGCCGGCGACGTCATCCCCGAGGTCGTCGCCGCCGTGGTCGCGCAGCGCCCGGCGGACAGCGTCTCGTGGTCGTTCCCGACGACCTGCCCGAGCTGCGGCGAGCCGCTCGTGCGCCTGGAGGGCGAGAGCGACACCTACTGCGTGAACCTCGAGTGCCCTGCCCAGCGGATCCAGCGCATCGCCCACTTCGCCTCGCGCGCCGCGATGGACATCGAGGGGCTCGGCGAGCAACGCGTCGGCCAGCTCGTCGGCGGTGGCTTCCTCCAGGACGTGGCAGACGTCTACGCGCTGCAGGCCGAGCAGCTCGCGGAGCTCGAGGGCTTCGGCGAGCTGTCGGCGCACAACCTGGTGCGGGCGATCGACGACTCGCGCTCGCGCGGGCTCACCCGGCTCCTGGTCGGCCTCTCGGTCCGCCACGTCGGCCCGACCATCGCCACGGCGCTCGCCCGCGCCTTCCGCGACCTCGACGCGCTCGCCGGGGCGCCGGAGGAGCAGCTAGCGGCGATCGACGGAGTCGGTCCGACCATCGCCGCGAGCGTCGCCGCCTTCTTCGCCGTCGAGCGGAACCGCCTCGTCGTGGAGAAGCTGCGCACGGCGGGGGTGAGCTTCGCCTCGGACCGCTACGTCCCCGCCGGGGAGGCCGCGCCCGGCCCGGCGCAGCCGCTCGCCGGCAAGTCGATCGTCGTCACGGGGACGCTCGAGGGCTTCACCCGCGAGGAGGCCGAGTCGGCGATCCTCTCGCGCGGCGGGAAGTCCCCCGGCTCGGTGTCGGCGAAGACGTACGCGCTCGTCGTCGGGAGCGAGCCGGGCGCCTCCAAGCTCACCAAGGCCGAGTCGCTCGGCGTGCCGGTCATCGACGAGGCCGCGTTCGTGCGGCTCCTGGAGCGCGGCGAGCTCGACTGAGCTGGCCCGGGGAACGTCCAGCGGCCGCCAGAGGGGTCGCCGATCCCGGCCCCGAAAGGCCGCCGACCTGGACTTCGCTCCGTCGCGCCTCGTTCGTTACTCGCGCAACACCAGCCACGATGCCATCTCTGGCAACATGGGGGGCGGCGGGGAGGCCGAGGAGTTGAGATGACGACGATCACCGACCAGATCGGCCGCGTGCTCGCGGGTCGCTACCGGCTGGACGCCGGGCTCGGCACTGGCGCCTCCGCGCACGTCTACGCCGCCTACGACACCCGGCTGCACCGCCGGGTGGCGGTGAAGCTCCTCCATCCCGGCCTCAGCTCCGACCGCTCCTTCCTGCGGCGCTTCCGTGCCGAGGCCCAGGCCGTCGCCGCCCTCAACCACCCGAACCTGGTGCGCGTCTTCGACTGGGGCGAGGAGGAGGACGGGCCCTTCCTCGTCCTCGAGTACCTCGCCGGCGGGAGCCTGCGCGACCTGCTCGACTCCGGGGCGCGCCTCAGCCCGGCCCAGGCGGCCTCCGTCGGCGCACTGGCGGCGCACGGCCTCGCCTACGCCCACCGCCGTGGCCTAGTCCACCGTGACGTGAAGCCGGCCAACCTCCTGTTCGACGAGGACGGCGGGGTGCGGGTCGCCGACTTCGGCCTGGCGCGCGCCCTCGCCGAGGCGGCGTGGACCGAGCCGGCCGGCGCGGTGCTCGGCACCGCCCGCTACGCCTCGCCGGAGCAGGCCGAGGGGCGTGCGCTCGACGACCGGTCCGACGTCTACTCGCTGGCGCTCGTCCTGTTCGAGGCGGTCACCGGGCGCGTGCCCTTCTCCGGGGAGACGACGTTCGCCACGTTGATGGCCCGCGTCGGCGCCGTGCTGCCGCCGGCACCCGAGCTCGGGCCGCTCTCGCCGATCCTCGCCCAGGCGGCGATCGGCGAGCCGCTCGCCCGCCTCGGCGCGGCGGAGCTCGCCACCGACCTCGAGCTCGCCGCCCGCTCCCTGCCCGCCCCGGAGCGGCTGCCGCTCGCGCCCAGGGTCGTGCTCCCCGAGCCGCTGCGGCCACGTGACGACGGTGCTCCCCGCCCGTCGAACGGCGACCGGGCCGGCGCTGACGCGCCGAGCTTCTCCCCGTCGGCCCACGTGCGCGCCGGCCGCGTCGCGGCTGCGCCGCCCGGCGCGCCGCCCGCCCCCGCCCGCCGGTCGCCCCGCGGCGGATGGGACGCGTACTTCGAGGACGAGGAGGGGGACGGTGAGGCGTTCGGCCACGACGCCGACGGCGAGGATGGCGAGCCGCCAGACCGGGGCCCCGGCGGGGCGCCGCGCTGGCCGGCGCCGGGTGCTGCGCCGGCTGCTCGTCGCGCTGGTGGTCGTGCTCGGCCTCCTGGCGGGGGCCGGCGCCGTCGTGCGCTTCGTCGTGTTCGGCCACACCATCCCGCGCCTCGTCGGGATGCGCCTGGCCGACGCCCGGGCGGCGACGAGCCGGGACGGCGTCCACCTGCGGGTGACCGGCAGGGTCTACTCGGGCGCGGTGGCGGCGGGCGACGTGCTCAGCCAGTCGCCGGCCCCCGGCAAGCTGGTGCGAGCGGGCGCCGGCGTCACGGTCGTGGTGTCCGAGGGCCACGCCCCGGTGAAGGTCCCGAGCGTGATCGGCGCGACCAGGGCGGCGGCGATCGCGGCGCTCAGCACGGCCCACCTCAGCCCGACCGAGGTCGCCGTCTACAGCGAGACGGTGCCCGCCGGCTCCGTCGTCGCCGCGACCCCCTCGTCGGGCAGCGCGAGCTACGGCAGCACGGTGCGGCTGCAGGTGTCGAAGGGCCCGCACCCGCGGACGATCCCCGAGCTCGGCGCCGGCGCCACCTGGAGCTCGGCCAGCGCGGCCCTCACCGCCGAACGCCTCGTCCCCGTGGAGGCGCTCGCCTACTCGAACGCCGCGGCGACCGGCGCCGTCATCTCGACCGCCCCCGCCGAAGGCGCGCAGGGGATACCGGTCGGGACGAAGGTGACCGTGACGGTCTCGCGCGGGCCGCGCCTCGTGAGCGTCCCCCAGGTCGTGAACGACCCGATCAGCCAGGCGATCGCCCTGCTCCAGCAGGCCGGGCTCGACGTCACCGAGCAGGTCGGACCGCCCTTCGCGACCCACGCCACGACGACCGACCCGCCTGCGGGCGCGCGGGTGCGGCCCGGCACGGCGGTCACGCTCTACGTGGCCTGAGGCGGCGACGGCCGGGCCGGCGGCGCTGCGGCCTTGACCTTTCCGCCATAGCCCTGGCAACGTCGCGGCCAGCGGCGAACCGGTGCCGGTGGGCCGTTGGCCACACGAGCAGACGAAAAGGGGTGTCGTGGGCGCGCTGGACGATCGGGTCGCCATCATCACCGGCGCCGGGCGGGGCCTCGGGCGGGCGCACGCCCTCTGCTTCGCCTCCGAGGGCGCGCGCGTGGTCGTGAACGACACCGGTACGGCGGTCGACGGCGCCGGCGCGGACCGCTCGGCGGCCGGCCTGGTCGTCGAGGAGATCCGGGCCCTCGGCGGCGAGGCGGTCGAGAGCACCGAGGACGTCTCGGACTTCGCCGGCGCGCGCCGGCTCGTCGACACGGCGATCGAGAGCTTCGGCGACCTCCATGTGCTCGTGAACAACGCGGGGATCCTGCGCGACCGGGCGCTCGTGCACATGACCGAGGACGACTGGGACGCCATCATGCGCGTCCATCTGAAGGGCCACTTCGCCCCCACCCGTTTCGCCGCCGAGTACTGGAGGGCGCGGACCAAGGCGGGCGAGGCCGTCGCTGCGGCGGTCGTGAACACCACGTCCACCTCGGGACTGCACGGCAACCCGGGCCAGGCCAACTACGGCGCCGCCAAGGCGGGGATCGCCGCCTTGACCGTCATCGCCGCCCGCGAGCTCGCCCGCTACGGGGTGCGGGTGAACGCGGTTTCGCCTGCGGCCCGGACCCGGATGACCGACACGCTCCCGAGCCTGGCGCAGCTGTTCGCGGCACCGGAGAACCCCGAGGTGTTCGACGAGTGGGACCCGGCGAACGCCTCGCCGCTCGTCGCCTACCTGGCCTGCCGGTCGTGCCCGGTCACCGGCCGGGTCTTCTTCACCCAGGGCGGCAAGGTGCAGCTCTTCGAGCCCTGGACGCTCGGCGAGGCGATCGAGAAGGCCGGGCGCTGGACGGTCGCCGAGCTCGCCGACGCGATCCCTGCGCTCGTCAGCTGAGGCGCGGCCGCCGCTCAGGTCGGCCCTTCCTCGATCTCGAACACGTCGGCGAGCCAGGTGAGCTCGAGGACGTAACGCACGTTCGGTCGCGGCTGGCGGACGACGACACGGCTCGAGAGCCGGCACGTGCGATGGCGGGCCAACTTTACCGGGAGCGCCGGGCGCCGGGCCGGGTCGGCTAGTCGGTGATCGAGCGCACCTGCTCGGCGATGAGCGCCTGGCGCGGGCTCGGCGGGGTGGCCTGGAAGGAGAGGAGCTTCGTCATGTCACCCTCGACGCGGACCTTGCCGGCCATGAACGCCTGCATCGCCACCTGGGCGTCGCCGTCCACGAGAAACGGCCTTGGCGGTCTCGTAGTCGAGGTTGACCTTCACATCTGGGGCGTCGAGGTGGCCGAGCTCGACGTCGACGATGCCGGATGAGGTGTCGACGTGGGCGTCGAGCTGGCCGCCGCCGAAGGGGACGCCCTCGACGACGAGGTTCATGCGGACGCTCACCGAGGGGGGCTCCGCCCCCGCGGCCTGCTCGGCGTGGATGGCGCGCGCCGCCTCGATCCACTCCTCGCTCAAGAACGCGTGCTTCGTCATCGTCTCGCTCCCTCGGCGTCGCCCGCGCCAGCCCCCCGGTCCTGCTCCGGCCGGCGCCCGGCACACTATCCGCCGGCTTCGGCGAGGTGCCGCCTCAAGGACCTGCGGCGGAGCTGGATAGCATACGGCCATGGCCCGAAAGCTCATGGAAGGCGCCGCGCCCTTCTCCGCGTCCAACGGACCGTTCGGGGTGCTCGTGCTGCACGGCTTCACCGGGACGCCGCGGTCGATGCGCCCGCTGGCGGACGCCTTCGCCGACGCCGGCTTCAGCGTGGAGCTCCCGCTGCTCCCGGGCCACGGGACGTCGCCGGAGGACCTCGAGTCGACGCGCTTCGACGACTGGTCGGCAGCTGCCGACGAGGCGTTCGTCTCGCTGGCGGCGCGGACGGACCGCACGGCGGCGGTCGGCCTGTCCATGGGCGGGACCCTCGCCTGCTGGCTGGCCGAGCGCCACGTCGAGGTGGCCGGGCTCGTCCTCGTCAACCCCCTGGTCAAGCCGCCGGCGGCCGAGGCCGTCGAGATGCTGCGTGGCGCGCTCGAGGCGGGGGTGCGCACCATGCCGACGATCGGCTCGGACATCGCCAAGCCCGACGCCTCCGGCGGCGGCTACGACGCCACACCGGTCGCCCCGCTGGTGTCGTTGTTCGACGCGACCGTCGGCGTCGCCGAGCGGCTCGGCGAGATCGCCTGCCCGGTCCTCCTGCTCTCGTCGCGCGTCGACCACGTCGTGCCGACGGAGTCCGGCGACCTCGTCGAGGGGACGGTCGCCGGCCCCGTCGAGCGGGTCTGGCTCGAGCGCAGCTACCACGTCGCGACGCTCGACCACGACGCCGCCGAGCTCGAGGCGCGGGCGGTCGCGTTCGCCCAGAAGCTGATGGTCGCCTGATGGCCGGCGCCCTCTCGCCGGAGGAGGTGGCCCATGTCGCGCACCTCGCCCGCCTGGAGCTGACCGGCGACGAGGTGGACCACTTCGCGGTCCAGCTCTCGGCCGTGCTCGAGCACGTCGAGTCGCTCCGGCGCCTGGACATCGCGACGGTGCCGCCGACCTCCCACACGCTGGAGCTCGTGAACGTGCTGCGCGAGGACGTGGTGCGCCCGGGCCTCGACCGGGAGGAGGTGCTCGCCGGGGCGCCGTCCGCCGAGGCGGGGCGCTTTCGCGTCCCGCCCATCCTCGGCGAGGCGCCGTGAGCGCGGCGGACGGCAACTCCCCGGCGCTCGCGCTCTCGGCGCGGGTGCGCACGGGCGAGCTCAGCGCCCGCCGCGCCGCCGAGGAGGCGCTCCAGGCGATCGCGGCGAGCGACCCGTTGCTCCACTGCTTCAACGCCGTCATGGCCGACGCCGCTCTCGCCGCGGCGGACGCCGTCGACCGCCGTGTCGCCGCAGGCGAGGACCCCGGGCCGCTCGCCGGCGTGCCGGTCGCGCTTAAGGACAACCTGTGCACCGCGCGGCGTGCCGACCACGTGCTCGTCGCGGATCCTCGAGGGCTGGCGACCGCCGTACGACGCGACGGTGGTCTCGAGGATCGCCGCCGCGGGCGGGATCGCCGTCGGCAAGACCAACCTCGACGAGTTCGCCATGGGCTCGTCCACCGAGAACTCGGCGTTCGGCCCGACCCGCAACCCGTGGGACCTCGACCGCGTGCCGGGCGGCTCGTCCGGTGGCAGCGCCGCGGCCGTGGCCGCCGGCCTCGTCCCGCTCGCGCTCGGCTCCGACACCGGGGGCTCGATCCGCCAGCCCGCGGCGCTGTGCGGCGTGGTCGGCGTGAAGCCGACCTACGGCCTCGTCTCGCGTTACGGCCTGGTCGCCTTCGCGAGCTCGCTCGACCAGATCGGACCGTTCGCCACGAACGTCGGCGACGCCGCGCTCTTGCTCGAGGCGATCGCCGGGCACGACCCGGCCGACTCGACCTCGATCCCGCTCGACCCGCCGCGCCTCGTCGCCTCGCTCGACCACGGCGTCGAGGGACTGCGCGTCGGGGTCATCGCCGACTTCTTGACCGACGCCAGCCCGTCGTGCGCCGACGCGGTGCGCCGGGCCGCCGAGGCGCTCGAGTCCGCCGGGGCCTCGATCGGGGAGGTGGCGATCCCCGAGCTGCTGCACGGGCTCTCCGCCTACTACCTGATCGCTCCGGCGGAGGCGTCCTCCAACCTCGCCCGCTACGACGGCGTCCGCTACGGGCTTCGCGTGGACGGGCCGGACGTCGAGGCGATGAACGCGAGGACGCGGGCCGCGGGCTTCGGCGCCGAGGTGAAGCGGCGGATCATGCTCGGCACCTACGTGCTGTCGGCCGGCTACTACGAGGCCTACTACGGCCAGGCCCAGCGGGTGCGCACGGTCATCGTCCGCGCCTTCGCCACCGCCTACGAGCGCTTCGACGTGCTGCTCGCCCCGACCAGCCCGTCCGTCGCCTTCCACCTCGGCGACAAGACCGGCGACCCGCTCCAGATGTACCTGTCGGACCTGTTCACGATCCCGTCGAACCTGGCCGGCCATCCGGCGATGAGCGTCCCGTTCGCGCTCGGCGAGGAGGCGATGCCCGTCGGCGTCCAGGTGCTCGCGCCGGCCCTCGCCGAGGAGACGATGTTCCGCACGGCCGCCGTCCTCGAGGCCGCGGCCGACGAGCGGGCCCGGGGACCCGTGCGGCCCGCGGCGCCGAGCGGGGCCCGCGGGTGAGCGCGGCGCCGGCGGCCGGCGACGCGCTGGCGGCCACGGTGATCGCCGGGTCGAGCGGGGAGTGGGAGGTCGTCGTCGGCCTCGAGGTCCACTGCGAGCTGTCGACGGCGACCAAGCTCTTCTGCGGCTGCCCGAACCTGTTCGGGGCCGAGCCGAACACGCACGTCTGCCCGGTCTGCCTCGGCCTTCCCGGCTCGCTCCCCGTGCTCAACGAGGGGGCCGTCGAGCGGGCGATGCGCATCGGCGCGGCCCTCAGCTGCACGGTCCGTCCCTCGACGTTCCACCGGAAGAACTACTTCTATCCGGACATGCCGAAGGACTACCAGGTGACCCAGTACGACGAGCCGATCAACGTCGGGGGCCACGTCGAGCTGGTCGACGGGACGATCGTCGGGATCGTCCGGGCGCACCTGGAGGAGGACACCGGCAAGACGACGCACCTCGGGGGGCGGGGTCGGATCCACGAGGCCGACTACTCGCTCGTCGACTACAACCGCGCCGGGGTGCCGCTCGTCGAGATCGTCTCGGCGCCCGACATCCGCAGCGCCGAGCAGGCCCGGGCCTACGTCGGCGAGCTGCGGGCGATCCTGGTGGCGACCGGCGCCTCCGACGGCCGCATGGAGGAGGGGTCGCTGCGCGTCGACGCCAACGTCTCGGTCCGCCGGGCCGGCTCCGCCGAGCTCGGCACGCGCTGTGAGATGAAGAACCTGAACTCGCTGCGCTCGCTCGGCCGGGCGATCGACTTCGAGGCGGCACGCCAGGTCGAGCTGGTCGAGTCGGGCGGCACCGTCGTCCAGGAGACCCGGCACTGGGACGAGGAGCTCGGGTCCACCTCCTCGATGCGCTCGAAGGAGGAGGCCTTCGACTACCGGTACTTCCAAGAGCCCGACCTCGTCCCGCTCGTCCCGTCCGAGGAGTGGGTGAGCGCGGTCGCCGCGTCGATCGGCCTCCTCCCCGCGGCGCGCCGGCACCGCCTGGCCGAGGCGGTCGCGACGGACCGGGTCCCCGCCCCGATCGACCAGGTCGCCACGGCGGTCGATCTCGGGCTCGACGAGCTGGTGGTCGCGGCGATCGGCCTCGGTGCCGACCGGCGCCTCGCCCTCGCACGCGCCGCCAACGAGGCGGCGCAGCGGCCCGAGGACGCCCGAGCGCTCGACCCGGCGGCCTTCGCCGGCCTCGTCGGCCTCGAGGCCTCGGGCAAGCTCTCGGCCACGCAGGCCAAGACGGTGCTCGCCGAGCTCCTCGCGGGCGGCGGGGACCCGGCCGAGATCGCCGGCCGGCTCGGCTTCAAGGCGCTCGACGACGACGCCGTCGACACCCTCGTCGCCGAGGTGATCGCCGCCCACCCCGACGAGTGGCAGCGCTACGTCGGCGGCGACGACAAGGTCCTCCAGTTCCTCCTCGGGCTCGTGATGCGCGAGACGAAGGGGCGCGCCAACGGCAAGGTGGTCGCGGCGGCCTTCGCCGCCCGGCGGGGCTGACCCGCCCCGGCGGACGCCCGGGCCGCGACTACTCGGCCGCCGCGCCGGCCGCCTCCCAGCAGAACTCCCTCCCGATCTGCTCGAGGCGGGCGCGCGTCGCCTCGTCGCACAGCGCGCCGCGTACGCCCGCCCGGTAGGCGCCTTCGGCCGAGGCGCCGAGCGTCGCCGCGAGCCGGTGCTCGGTGCTGAGGTCGGTCCCGAACAGCGCCGGGTCGTCCGTGCTGATCGAGCAGGGCACCCCGGCGTCGAGCATGCGGGCGAGCGGGTGCTCCTCGAGCGAGGTCACGGCGCCGGTCCGAAGGTTCGACGTCGGGCAGACGTCGCACACGACGCCGCGTGCGGCGAGCTCGCGCACGAGGCCGGGGTCCTCGACGGCGCGGATGCCGTGACGGAGCCGGTCGGCGCCGAGCGACTCGAGGGCGCCGCGCACCGATGCGGGCCCGGCGGTCTCGCCCGCGTGCGGCACCGAGCCGACGCCGCCCTCCCGGGCGAGGCGGAAGGCCGGCGCGAACGGCTCGGGCGGGAACCCGTCCTCGGGGCCGCCGAGCCCGAGTCCGACGACGCCCCTCGGGCGGTACTTCACGGCGAAGTGCGCGGTCGTCATCGCGACGGCGAGGTTGGCGGTGCGCGGCACGTCGACGGTGAGCCGCACGGTGACGCCGAGTCGCTCGGTCGCCTCGGCCGCACCGTCGCAGAAGCCCGAGAAGACCTCGTCCCACGAGCAGTCGCCGCCGGCGACCCGCTCCGCGGGCGTGACGATCGCCTCCACGTACACGGCCCCGTGCGAGGCGGCCTCCTCGGCGTAGGAGAAGACGATCTGGCGGAAGTCGGCCTCCGTCCTGATCGCGCCCGTCGTCATGAGCCAGACGCGCACGAAGTCCTCGAAGTCGCGGAAGCGGTAGAGCTCGGCGAGCTCCCCGGGGCTCGAGGCGGGCAGCCGCAGACCGTTTCGCGACGCCAGCTCGAGCAGCTGGGCCGGGCGCACCGCGCCCTCGAGATGCACGTGGAGCTCGATCTTCGGCGGGACGGCCACGGCCCCCCGAGCTCGGGGTGGCAAGGCTCGCGGCGCTCGGCCGGGAGCGGCCTGGTCGTGGCGGACGGTGGGGGCAGGGACGGTCATGGTCGGCTCCTCGGGCGCGTCGAAAGGTCGGGTTCCTCTCGCCGCGAGCCGGGGCCGTCAGGCCCTCCCCATCAGGTCAGCTCGGGACACGACCAAGCTACCGTCCGCGCGGCCCCCGCGCCGTCCGCCGCTCGCGCCCGCCACCGGCGCGGCGCGCAGTGCGTAACGTGGGCGCCATGTCGAGCGACGAGCGAGCGGGGGCTCCGGCCGTGGGCCGGTCCCTGAAGATCCACAGCCAGGACGTCACCGAAGGGCCACGGCGCGCCGGGGCGCGCGCCATGCTCCGGGCCGTCGGGATGCGCGACGAGGACTTCGCCAAGCCCCAGATCGGCATCGCCTCGACCTGGAACGAGGTCACGCCCTGCAACCTCTCGCTCGACCGCCTCGCCAAGCGGGCGAAGGACGGGGTGCGGGCGGCCGGGGGCTTCCCGTTCGAGTTCGGGTCGATCACCGTGTCCGACGGGATCTCGATGGGCCACGAGGGGATGCGCGCCTCGCTCGTGAGCCGCGAGGTCATCACCGACTCGGTCGAGGTCGTGATGCACGCCGAGCGCTTCGACGGCTTCGTCGGCCTCGCGGGCTGCGACAAGTCGCTGCCGGCGATGCTGATGGCCGCGGCCCGGCTCGACCTGCCGAGCGTCCTCGTCTACGCCGGCACGATCCTGCCCGGGCACTGGAATGGCAAGACGCTCGACATCGTGAGCGTGTTCGAGGCGATCGGGGCCCACGCCGCCGGCGAGATCGACGACGACACGCTGTACCAGATCGAGAAGAACGCCTGCCCGACGGAGGGCGCGTGTGCGGGGATGTTCACGGCCAACACGATGGCCGCCATCGGCGAGGGGCTCGGGATGTCGCTGCCGGCCGGCTCGTCGGCCCCCTCCGTCGACCGCCGCCGCGACGACGTCGCCTACGACTCCGGCCGCGCGGTGATCGCGCTCTTGGAGCAGGGGATCCGTCCCCGCCAGATCATGACGAAGGACGCGTTCGAGAACGCCATCGCCCTCACCATGGCGCTCGGCGGCTCGACGAACGCGGTGCTCCACCTCCTCGCGATCGCCAACGAGGCGCGCGTGGAGCTGCGCATCGACGACTTCGCGCGCGTCGGCGTGCGGGTGCCCCACGTTGCGGACATGAAGCCGCACGGGAAGTTCCACATGATCGATCTCGACCGCGTCGGCGGCGTGCCGGTGGTGCTCAAGATGCTCCTCGACGAGGGTCACCTGCACGGCGACTGCCTGACCGTGACCGGCCGGACGATGGCCGAGAACCTCGAGCTGCTCGAACCGCCGGCTCCCGACGGCGTCGTCGTCCACACCGCCTCGGCGCCTATCCACGCTCGGGGCGGCATCGTCATCCTGCGGGGCTCGCTCGCCCCGGAGGGCGCCGTCGTGAAGATCGCCGGCACCGACCTCGAGCGCTTCGACGGCACCGCGCGTGTCTTCGACGGCGAGGACCGGGCGATGGACGCCATCCTGGCGGGTGAGATCCGGCCCGGCACCGTGCTCGTGGTCCGCTACGAGGGACCGAAGGGCGGCCCCGGCATGCGCGAGATGCTCGCCGTCACCGCCGCGCTCGCCGGCGCGGGTCGCGGGGGCGACTGCGCGCTCGTCACCGACGGGCGCTTCTCCGGCGGCACGCGGGGCTTCTGCGTCGGCCACGTCGCCCCCGAAGCGACCGTGGGCGGCCCGATCGCCTTCGTCACCGACGGCGACCGCATCGTCATCGACGCCGCCGCGGGCACGATCGACGTCGTCGTCGACGAGGCGGAGCTGCGGCGCCGCCGGGAGGGGTGGAGGCCGCTCGCTCCCCGCTACACGCGGGGCGCCCTGGCGAAGTACGCACGGCTCGCGTCCGGCGCCGAGCGCGGGGCGATCACGGAGGCGTGACGGCCGTGCCCCGGCCGACCGAGCCGGGGGCCCCGCACGAGGGTGCGCCGAGCAGCGGCATCCGGCCGCGCCCGCTTGCCGAGTCGCGCCAACTCTGGCAAGATCTGGGGCGATGCAGCCCACGATCATCGTCGTACTCCTCACCTAGCGCACAGCGGCCCCGCCGTCTGTGCGCTAACGACCTCCCGTACGGGGGGTCGTTCTGTTTTCCGGGTGCGGGAACGGCGGCACGGCATCCGGGAACCCGGGAGGGCGTGCCGCCGCAAGCCGCAAGCGCCGCCGATGGCGGACGGAGCAAGACTGAGGGAGACATGGAGCTCACGGGAGCACAGGCGCTCATCAAGAGCCTGGAGTCACAGGGCGTGGAGGTCATCTTCGGCCTCCCCGGCGGGGCGATCCTGCCCGTCTACGACCCGATCATCGACTCCTCCATCCGCCACATCCTCGTCCGCCACGAGCAGGGCGCGGGACACGCCGCAGAGGGCTACGCGCAGGTGACCGGGCGCCCCGGCGTGGCGATGGTGACGAGCGGTCCGGGGGCGACGAACATCGTCACGCCCCTCGCCGACGCCTACATGGACTCGATCCCCCTCGTCGTCGTGAGCGGCCAGGTGGCGACCAGCGCGATCGGCACCGACGCCTTCCAAGAGGTCGACACGACCGGGATCACGCTCGGGGTGACGAAGCACAACTGGCTCGTCACCGACCCCTCGGAGATCCCCCAGGTCGTCGCCGAGGCCTTCCACATCGCGACGACCGGGCGCCCCGGGCCGGTGCTGATCGACTTCCCGAAGGACATCGCCAACGCCCGCACGACGTTCGCGCCGCCGCTGCCGCTCGACCTGCCGGGCTACAAGCCCCCGACCATCCCCGATCCCGCGGCGATCGAGGAGGCCGCTTGCCTCATCGCGGCGGCCGAGCGCCCGGTCATCTACGCCGGCGGCGGCATCTTGAAGTCCGGCGCCACCGAGGCGCTGCGAGCGCTCGCCGAGCTGACCGGCGCGCCGGTCACGACGACCCTGATGGGCCGCGGCGGCTTCCCCGAGAGCGACCCGCGTTGGCTCGGGATGCCGGGCATGCACGGCAGCTACACCGCCGTGACGGCGATGCAGCGCTCGGACCTGCTGATCGCGCTCGGGGTCCGTTTCGACGACCGGGTCACCGGCAAGGTCTCGGCCTTCGCGCCCGGAGCCAAGGTCATCCACGTGGAGGTCGACCGGGCGGAGATCGGCAAGGTGCGCCGCGCCGACGTCGCCGTCAACGTGGACTGCCGCCTGGCCATCGAGGCGCTCGTCGGCGCCCTCCGTCGCCTCGCCAGCGAGCGGCCGGGCTCGTTCGGCGCCGAGCGGCTCGCGCCGTGGACGGCGCTGCTTCGCCAGTGGAAGGAGCGCTTCCCCTTTACCTACGACCGGGGGGACGACGACGCCGGCTCGATCACGTCGGGCCTCGCGCCGCTCAAGCCGCAGTACGTCATCGAGGAGCTGCGGCGCTCGACGCCCGACGACGCGATCCTCGTGTCGGGCGTGGGACAGCACCAGATGTGGGCGGCCCAGTTCTGGCGGTTCGAGCATCCGCGGACCTGGGTCAACTCGGGCGGCCTCGGGACGATGGGCTTCGCGGTGCCCGCGGCGCTCGGGGCCAAGGTCGGTCGCCCGGAGAAGATGGTCTGGGCCGTCGACGGCGACGGCTGCTTCCAGATGACCGCGCAGGAGCTCGCGACGGCGTCCGCCGAGCGGATCCCGATCAAGGTGGCGATCCTGAACAACGCCTACCTCGGCATGGTCCGCCAGTGGCAGCACATGTTCTACGAGGAGCGCTACTCCGAGGTCTACCTCTCCTCGGACCTTCCCGACTACGTGCGCTGGGCCGAGGCGATGGGCTGCGTCGGGCTGCGCGTCAGCTCGCCTGAGGAGGTGCTGCCGGCGATCGAGAAGGCGAACGAGATCGACGACCGGCCGGTCGTCGTCGACTTCCGCACCGACTCGATGGAGCAGGTGTACCCGATGGTGGCCGCCGGATCGTCGAACGACGACATCGTCGTGCACCCGAGCCAGGCGGGGCTGCCCCGATGAGCGCCGCAGCGGGGCCCGTGGAGCGCAACGATGACGACGACAGCAGGGTCCGCCACCACCTGGTGGCGCTCCTCGTCGAGAACAAGGCGGGCGTGCTGGCGCGCATCGCGGGGCTGTTCTCGCGCCGGGGTTCAACATCTTCTCCCTCGCCGTCGCGCCCACCCACGACCCGCGCTTCTGCGCGGTCTCGATCGTGGTGGACGTCGAGTCGGCCCCCCTGCAGCAGGTGGTCGACCAGCTCGACAAGCTCGTGAACGTCGTCGAGATCACCGAGCTGCACCCCGACGACGCGCGCGAGGCCGAGCTGCTGCTGGTCACCGTCTCGGTGGACGATGACGACCAGGCCGAGGTCGAGGCCCTGGCGACCGCCAGCGGTGGCAAGGTCGTCGATGCGGTGCCCGGGGCCGTCACGGTGATGCTCGCCGCCGACCCCGTCGTCGTCGACGACTTCGAGGACGCGATGCGCGAGCACGGCATCGTCGAGCTCCAGCGCACCGGCAGGATCGCGCTCTCCTAAGCTGAGCGCCGACGGCGCCACGGACGCGTGACGAGCGCCGGCGTCCTGGCCCCACCGATCCCCACGCCGGGATCTCCCACTCCGAGAACCGCAACAGAGAGGTAGCGAGGAACGATGCCGACGCTCTACTACGCCAACGACGCCGACCGCGGCCTGATCGCCGGCCGCAAGGTCGCCGTCATGGGCTACGGCTCCCAGGGTCACGCCCACGCGCTCAACCTGAAGGACTCGGGGATCGACGTGCGCGTCGGTCTTCGCGAGGGATCGGCGTCACGCGCCAAGGCCGAGGCGGCCGGGCTTCGCGTCCTGCCGACCGCCGAGGCGGCCGCCGAGGCGGACCTCGTGATGATGCTGCTCCCCGACACCGAGCAGGCGGCCGTCTACGACGCGGAGATCGCGCCGAACCTGCGCGAGGGCGACGCCCTCTTCTTCGCCCACGGCTTCAACATCCGCTACGGCACGATCACCCCGGCCGAGGGGATCGACGTGGCGATGGTCGCCCCGAAGGGCCCGGGCCACCTCGTGCGCCGCACCTACACCGAAGGTGGCGGGGTCCCGGCGCTGATCGCCGTCGAGGCGGACCCGTCGGGCAAGGCGATGGAGCTCGCCCTCGCCTACGCCGACGCCATCGGGGCGACGCGTGCCGGGGTGCTCGAGACGACGTTCACCGAGGAGACCGAGACCGACCTCTTCGGCGAGCAGGTGGTCCTCTGCGGCGGCCTGACCGCGCTCGTCACGGCCGGGTTCGAGACGCTCGTCGCCGCCGGCTACCAGCCCGAGTCGGCGTACTTCGAGTGCCTCCACGAGCTGAAGCTGATCGTCGACCTCATGTACGAGCAGGGCATCTCGGGGATGCGCTTTTCGATCTCGGACACCGCCGAGTACGGGGACCTGACGCGCGGGCCGCGGATCATCAACGAGGCCGTGCGCGCCGAGATGCGCCGCGTGCTCGACGAGATCCAGGACGGCCGCTTCGCCGACGAGTGGATCGCCGAGAACGCCTCGGGCCGCAAGCGCTTCACCGAGCTGCGCGAGAAGGGCCGCGAGCACCAGATCGAAAAGGTCGGTGCCGAGCTGCGGGCGATGATGCCGTTCATCTCCGGTGGCCGCCAGCGGCTGGAGGACGTCTCGGGGGGCTGAACGCGCCGCGGGCGGCGGCCCGGCGCTCAGGCGGTCGTCACCCGCACGACCGGCTTCAACAGCGCCGGGTCGCGGCGCGAGGCCTGCAGGGCGTCGAGGCTCTCCTCGAGGTCGAAGTCCGCGTCCACGAGCGCGTCGAGGTCGACCGTGCCCGACGCCACGAGGGCGATGGCGGTCGGGTAGGTGTTCGCGTAGCGGAAGGTGCCGGTGACCCAGATCTCGCGCGCGTCTGGATCGCGGCGTGCGGCAGCGGCACCTCGGGGGAGGCGCACATGCCGACGAGGACGGCCACCCCGGCCGGGCGGACCGCCCGGATGCCGTCGGCGATCGCCGCCTGGATGCCGGTGCAGTCGACGAAGGCGTTGGAGTCGGCGGCCTCGGACGCGAGCCGAGCCCGTCCTGGCGTCCACCGTGCCCGTGGCGCCGAGGCGCACGGCGCGCTCGAGCCGGACCGGGTTGACGTCGCTCAGGATCACCTCGGCGGCCCCGGCGGCCCGGGCCGCCATGGCCACGACCGCGCCGATCGGCCCCGCGCCGGCGACGGCGACGCGGGAGCCGACCGTGACGCCCGCCTTCCGGCACGCCCACAGACCGACCGACAGCGGCTCGATGAGTGCCCCCGCGTCGTCGGAGATCTCGTCGGGGAGCGCGTAGGCGAAGTCCTCGTTGATGCAGACGTAGCGCGTGAGGGCGCCGTCGACCGGTGGCGTCGCGAAGAACACGACGTCGGCGCAGAGGTTGTAGTGGCCCTCGCGGCACTCCCGGCACCTGCCGCAGGGGACGCCGGGCTCGAGCGCGACCCGCTGGCCGAGCGGGTGGCGCGCGGCACGCTCGCCGCGACCGACGACGACGCCGGAGCTCTCGTGCCCGAGCACGAGCGGGGCCCGCACCACGAAGTCGCCGATCCGCCCCTCCTCGAAGTAGTGGACGTCCGACCCGCAGATGCCGACGGAGCGCACCTCGACCAGCACCTCGGAGGGGCCGGGGACGGGCACGGGGCGCTCTTCGAACCGCAGGTCGCCGACACCGTGGAGCACGGCGGCGACGTTGGCCCCCGGGGCGGGGCGGATGGCGTCTTCGGTGCCCGTCATCGGAGGTCGCCGGTGCCGGTCAACCGGCGGCGAGGGCTCGCCGGAGCGCCTGCACCTGCTCCTCGATCGCACGGCGCCCGACGGCGGCGCCGAGCGCCGGACGGTCGAAGCCGTGGAACACGTCGGGGAACTGGTGGAGCTCGGTCGGCACGTCCGCCGCGCTGAGCCGGAGCGCGTAGGCGCTGCCCTCGTCGCGCAGCGGGTCGAGCTCGGCGGTCATGATGTAGGCGGGCGGCAGCCCCGACAGGTCGGCGGCGCGGCGACGGCGCCGCCGTCGCCGGGACGTGAGCGCGCTCCTCGCGGCTCGCCCCGAGGTAGATCTCCCACATCTGGCGCGACGCCGTCGCGTCCCAGGGCGGGACGCCGACGAACTGGGCCATGGAGGTCGTCTCCAGCCGGTCGTCGAGCGAGGGCTGCATCATCATCTGGAAGGCGAGGGCCGGTCCCCCCTCGTCGCGTGCCCGGATCGCGACCGCCGCCGCGAGCCCGCCGCCGGCGCTCGAGCCGGCGACCGCCAGCCGGCCCGGGTCGACGCCGAGCTCCTCGCGGGCCGAGACGGCCCACTCGACGGCGGCGTAGCAGTCGTCGAGCCCGTCGGGGTAGGGGTGCTCGGGGGCGAGGCGGTAGTCGACCGAGACGACGACGCAGCCTGCCTCCGAGGCGTAGCAGAGACAGCGGTCGTGGTCGGTCTCGAGGTCCCCGAGGATGTAGCCGCCACCGTGGAAGAAGACGGCGCAGCCGAGCAGCGAGCCGCTCCGGCCCTCCGGCTGGTAGACGCGCACCCGGACGCCGTCCTCGTTGCGTGCCGAGGGGATCGTCCGGTCGGCGAAGCTCGCCCGCCACTGCGTCGGCGGCGCCACGGCGGCGGCGAAGCGCTGCGCCGAGGCCGCGCGCGCCGTGGGCACGTCGCTCAGGTCGACGAGGGTGAGGGTCGGCAGCACCTTGGCGAGATCGGGGTCCATCGGTCCTCCCGGCGGTCGGGGTCAGGTGGGTCGCTCCGGCGGGTGCGACCCGGCCGGCGCGAGCCTCGGTGGCTCAGGCGGTCTGCTCGACGACGTAGTCGATGCACGCGGTGACGGCCTCGACGTCCTCCGCGTCGATCGCGGGGAACATCGCGATGCGCAGCTGGTTGCGGCCGAGCTTGCGGTAGGGGTCGGTGTCGACGATCCCGTTGGCGCGCAGCGCCTTGGCCACCTCCTTGGCGTCGACCGCCTGCACGAAGTCCACCGTCCCGACGACGTGGCTGCGGTCGTCCGGCTTGGCGACGAAGGGGGTCGCGAACTCGGAGCGCTCCGCCCAGCCGTAGAGGATCTCCGCCGAGCGGTCCGAGCGCGAGGTCGACCAGTCGAGGCCGCCGTTGCGGTTGAACCACTCGACCTGCTCGGCGAGGAGCAGCAGCGTGACGAGGGCCGGGGTGTTGTACGTCTGGTCGAGCCGCGAGTTCTCGATCGCGATCGACAAGTCGAGGAAGGCCGGGACCCAGCGGCCGCTCGCCTTGATGCGCTCGACGCGCTCGAGGGCGGCGGGCGAGAGGGCGGCGAGCCAGAGGCCGCCCTCGGAACCGAAGCACTTCTGGGGAGCGAAGTAGTAGGCGTCGACCTGCGTGGGGTCGAAGCGGAGCCCGCCCGCCGCCGAGGTGGCGTCGACGAGGACGAGCCCGTTCGCCGGCGAGCCGTCGGCCGACTGCGGCCGGCTGAGGGTCGTCTGGACGCCCGTCGAGGTCTCGTTCTGCGTCAGCGCGTAGGCGTCGACGCCGGGGTTGGCGAGCGGGTCGGGGTGCGTCCCCGGCTCCGACGAGAGCACCTCCGGGTCCGCCAGGTGCGGCGCCGCCTTCGCCGCGGCGGCGAACTTCGAGGAGAACTCGCCGAAGGAGCAGTGCTGGCTGCGCGACTCGATCAGGCAGAACGTGGCGATGTCCCAGAATGCGGTCGAACCGCCGTTGCCGAGGACCACCTCGTAGCCGTCCGGGAGGGAGAAGAGCTCGGCGATGCCGCGCCGCACGCGGGCGACGACGTCGCGCACGCCGGCCTGGCGGTGGGAGGTGCCGAGGTAGGTCGGGGCGACGGCGACGAGGGCGTCGATTCCTTCGCTGCGCACCTTCGAGGGTCCGGAGTTGAACCGCCCGTCCTTCGGGAGGAGCGCCTTCGGGATCTCGATTGCTGCCATGTCAACCTCCGTCGCGGCCCGCGACGCGCCCTTGCCGGCGCGTGTCGAGCCCGTTCGTCGTCTGTGCCAGCATGGCAGGTATGGCCGCTTCCCCTCACATCACCGGGGCCGCCTCCGAGCCCGCCCCCCGCATCTCCCGCCGCGTCGGCGCGGTCGCCCCCTCGGCAACCCTCGCGATCGACGCGAAGGCCAAGGCGATGAAAGCTGAGGGGCTCGACGTCGTCGGCTTCGGCGCGGGCGAACCGGACTTCCCGACCCCTGAGGCGATCGTCGAGGCCGCCGTGCTGGCGTGCCGCGACCCGCGCAACCACCGCTACACGCCGACGGCGGGGCTGCCGGAGCTGCGCGCGGCCATCGCCGAGAAGACGGCACGCGACTCCGCCCTCGTGGTGGCGCCGTCCCAGGTGCTCGTGACGAACGGCGGCAAGCAGGCGATCGCCAACGCCTTCGCCACCCTCCTCGACCCCGGCGACGAGGTGCTGCTCCCGGCGCCGTACTGGACGACCTACCCCGAGGCGATCGCCCTGGCGGGTGGCGTCCCGGTCGTCGTCGAGACGGACGACTCGACGGGCTTTCGCGCGACGGTCGAGCAGGTCGAGGCTCGCGCCTCGAAGCGCACGAAGATGCTGCTGTTCGTCTCCCCGTCGAACCCGACGGGGGCCGTCTACCCGCGCGAGGAGATCGAGGCCATCGGCCGCCTGGCGCTCGAGCGCGGCTGGTGGGTGCTGACGGACGAGATCTACGAGCACCTCACCTACGACGGGGTCAAGCACCACTCGATGCCGGTCCTCGTGCCGGAGCTGGCCGGGCGCTGCGTCGTGGTGAACGGCGTGGCGAAGACCTACGCCATGACCGGGTGGCGCGTCGGCTGGATGCTCGGCCCGGCCGACGTGGTGGAGGCCGCGACGAACCTGCAGTCCCACGAGACCTCCAACGTGAACAACATCGCGCAGCGGGCTGCCATCGCCGCCCTGACCGGCGACCTCACGGCGGTGGCGCACATGCGCGAGGCGTTCGACCGCCGCCGGCGGACCATCCAGCCGATGCTCGACGCCATCCCCGGCGTCTCCTGCCTGCTGCCGGAGGGCGCCTTCTACGCCTTCCCGTCGATGCAGGGCGTCCTCGGCCGCGAGATCCGCGGGCGCCGGCCGCAATCGACGCTGGAGCTCGCCGAGCTCGTGCTCGACGAGGCGCGGGTCGCCTTCGTCCCCGGCGAGGCGTTCGGCGCGCCGGGCTACGCTCGTTTCTCCTACGCGCTGTCCGACGAGGACCTCGTCCGGGGCGTGCAGCGGATCGCCGAGCTGTTGGCGGAGGCGCGGTAGCGGGGGGGCACCACGCGGGCCGCCGGTGCGCCGAGGCGCGCCGGGCGGTGGTGCCGAAGGGCCGGCGCCCGGGGTGTGCGGGCGAGCGACGAACGGGAACCCGACACGGAGAGGGAGCGGCACACGCCATGGCAAGGATCCTCGTCACCGAGAAGCTGGCGCCGAGCGGCCTGGAGGCGATGGAGGCCGCGGGACACGAGGTCGACGTCCGCCTCGACCTGTCGCCCGACGAGCTGCTGGACGCGGTGAGCGGGGCGGACGCCCTGGTGATCCGCTCGGCGACCCAGGTCACCCCCGAGGTGCTGGAGGCCGGCCGCCAGCTCACCGTCGTCGGTCGCGCCGGCGTCGGGCTCGACAACGTCGACGTCCCGGCGGCCACCGCGCCTCGGCGTCATGGTGGTGAACGCGCCGGAGTCGAACATCGTCTCGGCGGCCGAGCTCGCCGTGGCGCTGCTGCTCGCCCAGGCCCGCAACATCCCCCAGTCGCACGCGGCGCTCGTCGCCGGTCGCTGGGAGCGCTCGAAGTGGGAGGGCGTCGAGCTGCACGGAAAGCGGCTCGGCATCGTCGGGCTCGGCCGGATCGGGGCGCTCGTCGCCCAGCGCATGCTCGCGTTCGGAATGCACCTCGTCGCCTACGACCCCTACACCTCGCCCGAGCGGGCGAGGCGGATGGGGGTCGAGCTGCTGGCGCTCGACGAGCTCGTGGCGACGGCGGACTTCGTCACGATCCACCTGCCGAAGACGAAGGAGACCGTCGGCCTGTTCGGCAAGGAGCTCCTCGCGAAGGCGAAGCCGGGGCAGCGCATCGTCAATGCCGCCCGCGGCGGCATCGTCGACGAGGCGGCGCTCGCCGAGGCCATCCGGGAGGGCCGCATCGGCGGTGCGGCGCTCGACGTGTTCTCGACCGAGCCGTGCACGGACTCGCCGCTCTTCGGCCTTCCGGGCGTCGTCGTCACCCCGCACCTCGGCGCCAGCACCGGTGAGGCGCAGGACAAGGCGGGCGAGCAGATCGCCGAGCAGATCGTCCTCGCGCTGCGGGGCGACTTCGTGCCCTACGCGGTCAACGTCGCCGCCAGCGGAGCGTCGGAGGCGGTGCGGCCGTTCCTCGGCCTCGCCGAGCAGCTGGGGCACTTCCTCGTCTCCCTCTGCGACGGCCTGCCCGCGCAGCTGGAGGTCGAGTACCAGGGGGCGCTCGCCGGCGAGGACGTGGGGATCCTCACGCTCGCCGTGCTGAAGGGCGTGTTCGCCGCGAGCTCGGACGAGCCCGTCTCCTACGTCAACGCGCCGCGCCTCGCCGAGGAGCGGGGCCTGGCAGTCCGCGAGTCCCAGACCGCCACCACGCACGACCGGGTGAGCCAGATCGGGCTCAGCTGCGGGGAGCACTCGGTGGCGGGTGCGCTCGTCGGCAGCTCGGCGACACCGAGGATCGTCGAGGTCGACAACCACTTCGTCGAGGTGCCGCCGGCACCGAACATGCTGGTGGTGCGCAACGACGACCGGCTCGGGATGATCGGCGTCGTCGGGACGGTGCTCGGCAACGCCGGGGTGAGCATCGCCAACATGGCCGTCGGCCAGACCGTCGGTGAGGGGACCGCGCTGATGGTGCTCGCGACCGACAGCGCGGTCGACGACGAGGCCCTCGAGACCCTCCGGGCGGCGCCGGGGATCCTGGGGGTCCACCGGGTCACCGGGCTCTGAGCGTCGGGCCTGGGGGGCGGGGCGGCCATGGCAGGAGACGGCGCCGCCGGGCGCGGGGCGCGCATCGACTGCTACGTGATCCCCAACCGCTTCGGCGCCATGGGCGAGCTGGCGGACGACGTGGCGCGCTGGGACCGGGCCGGGGTCCGGGGCGTCCTGTTCGACGACCATCTCTTCCTCACCCACGGCGGAGACCGCTCGACCATGATCGAGCGGGGCGACCCCTTCGTCCTCGCCGCTGCGGTCGCGGCCAGCTCGGGGCGGCTCGAGGTCGGCACGATCGTCGCCAACATCGGGCTCCAGCACCCGGCGCTCGTCCTCCGCCACTTCGCGCAGCTCGCCACCCTCTACGGCGGCGGGCGGGTGCTGGCGGGGATCGGTGCGGGGTGGAACGCCGAGGAGTTCGGTGCGCTCGGCCTGGAGATGCCGGACCACGCGACCCGGGCCAGGCGGCTCCTCGACGCGGCCCGCCTCGCCCGGGAGCTGTTCGACGAGGGCGTGGCGACGCTCGAGGGGACGGGATTCGCCGTCCACGACCTGCCGTTCACGCCGGCTCCGGCGACGCCGCCACGTCTGCTCCTCGGCGGCGGATCGGACTTCGTGGTCGACGTCGCCGGCCGCTACGCCGACCATCTGGACCTGAACGGGTCGTCCAGGCGGCTACCGCTCGGACGCGTCGAGCTGTTGAAGCGCGAC
This sequence comes from uncultured Actinomycetota bacterium, assembly GCA_963765505.1. GTDB lineage: Bacteria > Actinomycetota > Acidimicrobiia > Acidimicrobiales > Bog-793 > DATKQY01. The sequence continues at coordinate 107,354 of CAVXWO010000006.1, read as the reverse complement.
GTGCTCCGCCGTCTGACGACGACGGTCGACGACCTGGTCGACTCGGCCGCCCGCGTGGCCGACGCGACCCGCGGGGCCGGTCGCCGGGCCGGGGCCGTGACGCTCTCGGTGCTCGCCAGCCACGTCCTGTTCTGCGCCGACGGCGAGGCCGCCGCGCGCGAGGAGGAGATGTGCCGGGCCGCGGGGGCCCCGAGCCTGCCGCTCGACGAGTGCCCCTACGTGCTGGTGGGGAGCCCGGGGCGGATGGCGAGGCTGCTCGACGAGCGAGCCCAGCGGATCGGCATCTCGGCGATCATCGTCCCCGACGGCGAGCACGTCGAGCGACTCTGCGCCGAGGTGCTGCCGACGCTCCGCTGACGCGCCGGCGCGCGCCCGGCCCGGCGGGTGCGGCGCTAGGAGGCAGCGCCCTCCCCGGGTGTCCCCAGGTCGTCCAGATCGGCCAGGCCCGGCTCGGCCGCGCCGGCGTCGCGCCCGTCCGGGCGGACCTCGGCGCGGCTGGCGGCGATGCGCACGCCGTCGGCGCTCGCCGGGGGAACGGGTGGCCACATGCCCTCGCTCGCCTTCGAGAAGGCGCGTTCGTCGCGCTCGCGCTTGCGCCGGGCGAGGGTGCGCAGGACCTGGACGAGCGCAGCCACGAGACCGGCCGCCAAACCGATCCGGACAGACCGCCGCTTCAGGCGCCACAGTGCCATGGGTGCTGCTCCTCCCGCACGTCCCGGCGCTCCGGCGCCGCGCCGTGCCCCATGCGAGCCGGCGGGCCGCAGACTAGTACCGACGGCGGCGGCCACGGATGCAGCCGCGCCGGTCCGGCGCGGCTGTCCGCGATGCCGGCGCAGCTTGACGTCCGCGTGCACTTCCGTCACACTGAGCGGGTGATCCGCGACCTTCTCATCGAGCTGGGCCTCCTCCTTACCTGACGGCGAGCGCCATCTTGCGCTCGCCGCGACCTCCTGCGCCTTCGGGCCAGGAGGTTTTTTGTTGCCCCAGTGCCAACGACCGAACGCCCGCCATGCCCACGACAGGGCCGACACGCCGACCGAAGAGATCACTGAATCACCGATACGAGACCCGACGTGACGGACGGGCTCCCGACGACAGGACATGCGATGCCACCAGCCAACGTGACGCCGAAGAAGTTGCCCTTCGAGCGGTACCGCGCCTACGAGCCGGTCGACCTGCCGGACCGCACCTGGCCGTCGCGGACCATCACCAAGGCGCCACTGTGGTGCGCGGTGGACCTGCGCGACGGCAACCAGGCCCTGATCGACCCGATGGACCCGGAGCGCAAGCGGCGGATGTTCGAGGCACTCGTGGGCATGGGCTTCAAGGAGATCGAGGTCGGCTTCCCCTCCGCCTCGCAGCCGGACTACGACTTCGTCCGCCAGCTCATCGAGCAGGATCTGGTGCCCGACGACGTCACCATCCAGGTGCTCGTGCAGTGCCGCCCGGAGCTGATCGAGCGCACCTACGAGTGCCTGCGGGGCGCGAAGAACGCCATCGTGCACTTCTACAACTCCACCTCCGTGCTGCAGCGCCGGGTCGTGTTCGGGTTGGACAAGGCCGGGATCATGAAGATCGCCGTGGACGCGGCAAGGCTCTGCCGCACGCTCGAGTCGGAGCTGCCCGGCACGAACGTCCGTTACGAGTACAGCCCGGAGTCCTTCACCGGGACCGAGATCGACTACTCGGTCGAGATCTGCTCGGCGGTGATCGGCGCGGTCGCGCCGACGCCCGAGTGGCCGATCGTGCTCAACCTGCCGGCCACCGTCGAGATGTCGACCCCGAACGTCTACGCGGACCTGATCGAGTACTTCCACCGCCACATCCCGGAGCGCGACGCTGTCGTCCTCAGCCTCCACCCCCACAACGACCGTGGCTGCGCCGTGGCCGCCGCGGAGCTCGGGGTGATCGCCGGCGCCGACCGGGTGGAAGGGTGCCTGTTCGGCAACGGCGAGCGCACCGGCAACGTGGACCTCGTCACGCTGGCGCTGAACCTGTTCTCCCAGGGCGTCGACCCCGAGCTCGACGTCAGCGACATCGACGCGCTGCGCCGCGTCGCCGAGTACTGCAACCGCCTCCCGGTCCACCCGCGCCATCCCTACGTGGGCGACCTCGTGTACACGGCCTTCTCCGGCTCGCACCAGGACGCCATCAAGAAGGGGATGGCGGCCCTCCCCGAGGAGTACGCCGTCTGGGAGGTGCCCTACCTGCCGATCGACCCGCACCACGTCGGCCGGAGCTACGAGGCCGTGATCCGGGTCAACTCCCAGTCCGGCAAGGGCGGCGTCGCCTACATCATGGAGGCGGAGCACGGGATGGTGCTGCCGCGGCGCCTCCAGATCGAGTTCTCCCAGGCGATCCAGCACGTCACGGAGGACACCGGCACGGAGATCTCCCCGGCGGCGATGTGGGACGTGTTCACCCGCGAGTACCTGCCGGAGGACGCGCGGATCCAGCTCATCTCGCACGAGACAGCGAGCGTGGGCGAGCACGACAAGGTCACCGCGCAGCTGCTGGTCGACGGGCGCCACGTGACGATCACCGGCGGGGGCAACGGACCGATCGCCGCCTTCGTCGCCGGGGTGCGCGACGGGCTCGGCATCGACATCGACGTCGTGGACTACAGCGAGCACGCGATCACCGCCGGGGTGAGCGCGCAGGCGGTCGCCTACGTCGAGACGATCGACGCCGGCGGCGGGACCCGCTGGGGGGTCGGGATGGACTCGAGCATCCTCGCCGCCGGCCTGCGGGCGGTCGTGTCCGCGATCAACGCCCGGCGCGAGGCGCGCTAGCGGCCCCGCCTACGTCGCCGGGCGGTGGCCGCCCGCGCCCGCGCCCGTGCCGGCGCCGAGGGCGTCGGCGATCTCATCCGCCCACGCCTCGACTTCGGGCCAGTCGCGGAAGTCGCCCTCCGGCGCGCGGGCACCCGTACGACGGCGCGCTCGCCGATCCCGAGCGATGCCCTGTCCAGCTTCCCCGCGAAGAGGTGGTGGCCGCGCGCGTGCGCGGCCTCGACCATGACCGCGGCGTCGGCCGGAGCCTCCGACGGCTTCGGCGGGTCGCCGACCGGGCCGCTCGAGAAGAGCCAGACCGGCCGCGCGGCCAGCTCGTCGCCGAGGCGCTCGACGAGCGACATCGCCGGCCGCAGCCAGTGGCCGGCGTAGACGGCGCTGCCGAGCACGACCGCGTCGATGTCGTCGAGGTCGCGTACGTCGTCCGGCTCGGCCGACACCGGGATCACGCCTCGCCCGCGCAACGTGTCAGCGATCGCAGCGGCGATCCCTGCCGTGGCGCCGTGCTTGCTCGCGGCGACGACGAGCGCTCTCATGGGCCACCTCCCGCTCGGCTGGTTCCCGTGCTGCCACGTTCGCCGAGGACCGGGCGTCACGACCAGAGCCGTTCGGCACGATCGTGCCGCGTGCCGTGTGCCCGCTCAGGCGCTCAGGCGCGGAAGGTGCTCTGGGCGGAGGTGCTCGAAGCGGTCGATCTCGGCGACGTGGCCGAGTGTCACGCCGATGTCGTCGAGGCCGTTCAGCAGACGCTGGCGCGCCGTGTCGTCGATCGAGAACGGGCCGGCGACGCCTGCGGCCGGCGCCTCGATCGTCCGCCGCTCGACGTCGATCGTGATCTCGAGCGTCGGGTCGGCCGTCACGGCCTCGAGCAGCGCCCGGTCGAGCTCGGGTGCGACCTCGACCGGGACGAGCCCCGAGCGCGTCGAGTTGTTCCTGAAGATGTCGGCGATGCGCGGGCTGACGACGGCGCGAAAGCCGTAGTCGACGAGGGCCCAGACGGCGTGCTCACGGGACGAGCCGATCCCGAAGTTGGGCCCGGCTACGAGGATGCTGGCGCCGGCGTACTCCTCCCGGTTCAGCACGAAGTCACGGTCGTCGCGCCATTCGGAGAACAGTCCGGCACCGAAGCCGGTGCGCTCGACGCGCTTCAGCCACTCGCTCGGGATGATCTGGTCCGTGTCGACATCCGAGCGGTCGAGGGGGACGGCCCTGCCGGTCACGACTCGAACGGGTTCCATCGTCTCTCTCCTCTGTCGCTCTCGGCCTTGCAGAGCTTGCTGGTCGGGTGGTGGGGAGCGCGACGCCGGTCAGTCGAGCGTCGCCGGCGTGGCGAAGTGACCGGCGACCGCCGTCGCCGCCGCCACCGCCGGCGAGACGAGGTGCGTCCTGCCCCCCCGCCCCTGGCGGCCCTCGAAGTTCCGGTTGGAGGTCGACGCGCAGCGCTCGCCGGGCGAGAGCTTGTCCGGGTTCATGCCGAGGCACATCGAGCAGCCGCTCTCGCGCCACTCGAAGCCCGCCGCGCGGAAGACCGCGTCGAGCCCCTCCTGCTCGGCCTGGGCCTTCACGCGGCGCGAGCCCGGCACGACCAGGGCGCGCATGCCGCTCGCGACCTTCCGCCCGTCGACGACGGCGGCCGCGGCGCGCAGGTCCTCGATGCGGGAGTTCGTGCACGAGCCGATGAACACCGTGTCGACGGGGATGTCGGTGATCGGCGTCCCGGCGACCAGCCCCATGTAGGCGAGCGCCCGCAGCGCGCTCTCGCGCTCGCCGGCGTCGGTGATCGAGTCGGGATCCGGGACCGAGCCGTCGATCGGCACCACCTGGGCGGGGTTCGTCCCCCACGTCACGTGCGGTCGGATCCCCGCCGCGTCGATGCGGACGACGGTGTCGAAGGTGGCGTCGGGGTCGGTCACCAGGCTGCGCCAGTCCTCCAGCGCCTCCTCCCAGGCCTTGCCCGCCGGAGCGTGGTCGCGCCCTTCGAGGTAGGCGAAGGTGGTCTCGTCCGGGGCGATCAGCCCGGCGCGTGCCCCGGCCTCGATGGACATGTTGCAGACGGTCATCCGTCCCTCCATCGACAGGCTGCGGATCGCCGAGCCGCGGTACTCGATGACGTGACCGATGCCACCGCCCGTGCCGAGCCGGCCGATGATGGCGAGGACCACGTCCTTCGCCGTGACGCCGGGGGCGAGCGCTCCGTCCACCTCGACCGCCATCGTGGCGGGGCGGGCCTGGGGGAGGGTCTGGGTGGCGAGCACGTGCTCGACCTCGGAGGTGCCGATGCCGAAGGCGAGGGCACCGAAGGCGCCGTGGGTGGAGGTGTGGCTGTCGCCGCAGACGATCGTCATCCCGGGCTGGGTGAGGCCCTGCTCGGGGCCGATCACGTGGACGATGCCCTGATTGGGATCGCCCATCGGGAACGCGGTGATGCCGAACTCGGCGCAGTTGGCGGCGAGCGCGTCGAGCTGGCGCCGGGAGACCGGGTCGGCGATCGGCTTGTCGATGTCGAGCGTGGGCACGTTGTGGTCCGCCGTGGCGACCGTCAGGTCCGGGCGGCGCACACGCCGCCCGGCGAGCCGCAGGCCGTCGAACGCCTGGGGCGAGGTGACCTCGTGGACGAGGTGCAGGTCGATGTAGAGCAGGTCGGGCTCCGCCCCGCCGTCGCCGGCATGGACGACGTGGCGATCCCAGACCTTCTCCGACAGCGTCTTGCCCATCTTGTTCCCTTCAGTCGACGGAGACGATCTCGACCCGCAGCTTGCCGTTCGGCGCGTCGTACTCGACCTCGGTGCCGACTGGCTTGCCGAGCAGCGCCTGGCCGAGCGGCGAGCCGGGCGAGATGACGGCGACGTCGTCCCGCCGCTCCTCGATCGAGCCGACCAGGAAGCGCTCGACGTCGTCGTCCCCCGCGTAGCGGATCCCGACGATGCGACCGGTGGCGACGACGCCGTCCGACGCGCCCCCGGACTCGACGATGACGGCGTTCTCCAGCATCGCCTGGAGCCGGCGGACTCGCGACTCCATCTTGCCCTGGGCATCCTTGGCGGCGTGGTAGTCGCCATTCTCGGACAGGTCGCCGAGCGCGCGGGCGGCCTCGATGTGCCTGGCGATCTCCACGCGGCCGCGCGTCGTGAGATCCTCCAGCTCAGCGACGAGCCGCGCGTGCGTCTCGGGCGTGAGGTGAGTCTCCTTCATGCAAACGAAACTACCCGCTCCGCACCGCTGGCCGTGGCGGGGTCAGCGCGGCCGGGGCGCGCGGCCCGCGGCTTGCGCAGGCGGGCCGGCAGCCGCTCCCGGTGGCGGCGGTGCTCAGCGTGTGAGCCCCGGCGGAGGCGTCCTCGGGCGCGCCGCGCGCCGGCGCGCCCGCTGCTCGCGCTCGTAGCTCCTCACGCAGCGTTGCGCGAGACGCACGACGCTGAAGAGGATCACCCAGATCGGCCAGAACGCGCTGTGGCCCGCCGACGTCACCGCCCACACGGCGCTGGCAAAGAGGTCCAGCACCACGAGACGCATCGCGCTCGCGATGACCGACGGCGAGCGCCACGGCCGGAACGGCGCCGGAGGGGTCGTCACCGGTGTCGCAGGAAGGACGTGCTCGCGCGGCAGGTCCGCGAGCAGATTGTCGAGGTCGCCCAAGGTCTTCGCCTCGAGTGCCGCCTCGATGCGTTCGCGCAGCTCGTCGAGGGTCAGGCGGCCCTCCCCGCCGTGGCGGCGGAGAAGCTCGACCGTCTCGTCGCGATCGGCGTCGGACGCCCGGAGGATTCGGCGGTCGCCCTGCGCTTGTGGCACCTCACGATGATCGCGCGTCCTGGCGCCGTCGGCGCCCCGCGGGCGCCCGCCACAAGGCGCGGGCCCATGTCAGCGGCACGACCGAGTTGACGCGGGGCGCTCAGTTCGCCAGACTTGCCGGACCATGGCGTACGCGAAGCACATCGTAATTCCCTGACGACGCACCCCCTCGAGGGAGTGCGTCGTTCGCCGTCCACTGGGTGGGCGGCTTTTTTGTTGGTCGGGACCAGCCTGCGGCAGGGAGCCCAGGCGCACACCGGCGGCTCGTACGCTGAGCCGCCAGCATGGACCGGGCGGCGACCCGAGCCGCACCCCGAAGGAAGGACGCGGAAGAGGTGGCGGGCTACAAGGTCGCAGTCATCGGAGGCGACGGCATCGGACCGGAGGTGCTGCGCGAGGCGCTGAAGGTCGTCGACGCCGCCGGCGTCCACCTGGAGACCGTCGAGTACGACCTCGGCGCGAGCCACTACGTGCGCACGGGCGAGGTGCTGCCGGACGCCGTGCTCGAAGAGCTCCATGCCGTCGACGCCATCCTGCTCGGAGCCGTCGGGCCGCCGATCGGCTCGACGGAGGTGCCGCCCGGGCTGCTGGAGCGGGGGCTGCTGCTGAAGCTCCGGTTCGAGCTCGACCTCTACGTCAACCTGCGGCCGTTCAACGCCGTGCCGGGCGCGATCGCCGAGGGCACCGACTTCGTCGTGGTGCGGGAGAACACCGAGGGACCCTACGCCGGGGAGGGCGGCCAGCTCCGCAGGAACACGCCCCACGAGGTGGCCACCCAGGGCTCGGTGAACACCCGTCACGGCGTCGAGCGCTGCGTGCGCTTCGCGTTCCACCTCGCCGAGCAGCGGCCGCGGCGCTCCGTGACCCTCGTCCACAAGACGAACGTCCTCACCTACGCCGGCGACCTCTGGCAGCGCACCTTCGACGACGTCGCGGCCGAGCACCCGGGCGTCGTCACGGCGTACAATCATGTCGACGCGGCCTGCATCTACTTCGCCACCGACGCCGGCCGCTACGACGTGGTCGTGACGGACAACCTCTTCGGGGACATCCTCACCGACCTCGCCGGCGCGGTCACCGGAGGGATCGGGCTCGCCGCCTCCGCGAACCTCAACCCGGCGCGCACCGGCCCGTCCCTCTTCGAGCCGGTGCACGGCGCGGCGCACGACATCGCCGGCACCGGGCGGGCGAACCCGCTCGCCGCGATCCGCTCGGCGGCGATGATGCTCGAGCACCTCGGCGAGGCAGGCGCTGCGGCGCGGATCACCAAGGCGGTGCTCGGCCTGCAGGACGAGCTCGCGGGCTCCACCGAGGGGCGGAGCACCACCGATATCGGCGACGCTGTCGCAGAGAGGTTGTGAGATGCCGATCACCCCGACGGCGAAGATCTGGATGGACGGCGAGCTCGTGGACTGGGAGCAGGCCACCGTGCACGTCCTCACCCACAGCCTCCACTACGGCACGGCCGTGTTCGAAGGCATCCGCGCGTACCCGACGAGCTCTGGACCGGCCGTGTTCCGCCTGCGCGAGCACATCGTCCGTCTGGCCCGCTCGGCCCACCTGCTGGCGATGACGATCCCGTACTCCGAGGACGAGCTCGTCGAGGCGGTGAAGGCGACGGTCCTCGCGAGCGGCCTGTCCGCCTGCTACATCCGCCCGCTCGTCTACCTCGGCTACGGCGAGATGGGCCTGAACCCGCTGCCGTGCAAGGTGCAGGTCTCCGTCGCCGTCTGGCCGTGGGGCGCCTACCTCGGCGACGACGGCATCTCGAACGGCATCCGGCTGAAGGTCAGCTCGTGGAGCCGCCACGACCCGCGTTCGATGCCGACCGCGGCGAAGGCCACCGGCATGTACATCAACTCCTCGCTCGCCAAGGTGGAGGCCGTGCGGGCCGGCTACGACGAGGCGCTGATGTGCACGACCGACGGCTACCTCGCCGAGGGCACCGGCGAGAACATCTTCCTCGTGCGCGACGGGCGGCTCGTCACCCCGCCGAACTCGGCGGTCGGCTCCCTGGCCGGGATCACCGCTGATGCCGTCGGCCTCATCGCGCGCGACCTCGGCTATGAGGTGCGCGAGGAGCTGTTGCGGCGCTCGGACGTCTACCTCGCCGACGAGGCGTTCCTCACCGGCACGGCCGCAGAAGTCGTGCCGATCGCCTCCGTCGACGACCGGACCGTCGGGACCGGCAAGCCGGGACCGGTGACGAAGGCGATCCAGGAGACGTTCTTCGCCGCGGTGAAGGGCGAGGTCGACCGTTACAAGGACTGGCTCGACCATGTCGAATGACGGCGGGTCGGTCAGCCGGGGGTCGACCGGGCGTCGGTCGACTGATCATGGCCGCTGACCACGACGACTCCGCCGGCGCCGGGGCGCACGGGTCGGGCACGGGCCACACGCACCTCGTCACCGGGGGCGTCGCCCTGCCGGCGTCGGTCGACGTCTACGACACGACGCTTCGCGACGGCTCCCAGCAAGAGGGGATGTCCCTCACCGTCGAGGACAAGCTGCGCGTCGCCGAGCAGCTCGACCACCTCGGTGTCGCCTACGTGGAGGGCGGCTGGCCCGGCGCCAACCCGAAGGACGACGAGTTCTTCGCCCGGGCGCGCGACGAGCTGAAGCTCTCGACGGCCACCCTCGTCGCGTTCGGCTCGACGCGGCGCGCCGGCGTTCGGGCGGCCGACGACGGGACACTCCGCCTCCTGCTCGGCGCGCAGACCGAGGCGGTGTGCATCGTCGCCAAGTCGTCGGACCTCCACGTCACCGACGCGCTGCGCACGACCCTCGACGAGGCGGTGGCGATGGTGGAGGACTCGGTCGCCTACCTCCGCTCGGAGGGCCGCCGCGTGTTCCTCGACGCCGAGCACTTCTTCGACGGCTACCGGCGCGACCCGCAGTTCGCCCTGCGCGTCCTCGGCGCCGCCGAGCGCGCCGGCGCCGAGACGCTGGTGCTCTGCGACACGAACGGCGGGATGCTGCCGCACCAGGTGGAGCAGATCGTCTCGGAGGTACGCGAGCGCGTCGGTGCGCAGCTCGGGGTGCACTTCCACAACGACAGCGGATGCGCCGTGGCGAACACGCTGGTCGGGGTCGCCTGCGGGGCGACCCAGGTGCAGGGCTGCGTCAACGGCTACGGCGAGCGCGCGGGCAACGCCGACCTGTCGGCCGCGATCCCGAACCTCACCTTGAAGATGGGCGTCGAGACGATCCCGCGTGAGCGGTTGGAGCTCGTGACACCGGTCGCCCGCCACATCGCCGAGCTGGTGAATGTCAACCTCGACCCCCAGCGCCCCTACGTCGGCTCGGCCGCGTTCGCCCACAAGGCCGGGCTGCACACGAGCGCCATCGCCCGTCGTCCCGACGCCTACGAGCACATCCGTCCCGACACCGTCGGCAACGGCACGCGCGTCGTGGTGAGCGAGCTCTCCGGACGCTCGACGATCGCCCTGAAGGCCGCCGAGCTCGGGATCGACCTCGATTCCGGCGCCTTGGGCGACGTGCTCGAGACGTTGAAGCGCCTCGAGCACGCCGGCTACCACTTCGAGGTGGCGGACGGCTCCCTCGAGCTGCTGATGCGGGCCGCGGCCGGCGGTGCGTCGGCCGGCCTCGACCGGTTCTTCTCGATCGAGTCGTTCCGGGTGACGACCGACTGGCGGGCCGCGCCGGGCGGAGCCGGTGAGCCCGGTGGCTCGGGTCGCCTCGCCCACCCCTGGGCCGACGACGGCACGCTCGTCACCGAGGCCACCGTCAAGGTCCACGTCGGCGACGAACGCGTGGTCGCCACCGCCGAGGGCAACGGCCCGGTGAACGCCCTCGACGCGGCATTGCGCAAGGCGATCGGCTCGTACTTCCCCGAGCTCGCCGCGATGCACCTCACCGACTACCGCGTGCGGGTGCTCGACACCCGGAAGGGCACGGGGGCGGTGACGAGGGTGCTCCTCGACAGCGCCGACGGCGAGGGCACCTGGTCGACGATCGGCGTCTCGGAGAACATCATCGAGGCGTCGTGGCAGGCGCTCGTCGACGCGATCGTGTTCGCGCTGGTTCGAGCGGCGGCCGTCGGCTCAGGTAGCGTGCACGCCAAGCAGCCATGACCCAGCCGAGATTCGCCCCCATCCCCCTAGAGGACGAGGTCCGCCCGGGCTACCGGCTGGAGCCGCCGCAGCCGTGGACCCCGCACCGGCCGGCCGACTTCCGCGCCGGCCCGTTCCCCCGCACCAAAGGGACCGGGGTGCCGGGTCCCGACCAGGGCTACGCCCTCCGCCTGGCCCGCCGGTTCGAAGAGCGCGTCGAGCTCGAGGCCGGCGAGCACGTCGGCGACGTCATCGCGGGCGCCGTCTCGCTGGCGCTGCGGCGCGCCGCGCTGTTCGGGAGGGCGCCGGTGATCACCGACATCGAGCTCACGCTGACACTGTTCGGCTACCTCGGCGACGCCCCGGCCGACCTGGTCGAGTTCCGCCGCGCGCTGTTCCAGGGCGCGAGCCACGACTACTGGGAGCGACGGGAGCTGGCGCACCTGGTTCCGGATGCGACGCTCAAGCTCAAGCCGGCAGACGTGCGAAGCCGGCTCGCCGGTTGGAGGGACCTCATCGGGGCGTAGCCTGGTCTTGTAAGGCAACAAGGAGGCTTCGATGAGACTGATGGACAAGATGAAGGTGCAGGCCACCCAGCTCGCCGAGAAGGCCCAGGAGGCGGGCAAGGCGGGGCAGGCCAAGATCGAGGCGCTCCAGTCGAAGCGGAAGGCGGACTCCTTCCTCGAAGAGCTCGGGCTGATCACCTACCACGCCAGGACCGGCCGGGGTTCTCCCGGCGACGACGGCCGTATCGTCGATCTGGTTGAGCAGCTGCGTCAGTACGAGGCGGAGTACGGCCGTCTCGGCGACGGCACGCTCGACGGAGCGGCCGGCGAGGCGAGCGCAGCGTCCTGAGCAGGGGACGCGTCGGCACGCCCGGGCGTGCCGGCCTGCGCCTCCAGCCGCAGGGAACGAAGCTCGTGTGTCTGGGCGAGCGTGCCGGGTTGGCGCTCGGCCGAATGGCGGCGGCTTCCCTGATTGGGGCAGCTGCGCGCGGTGACGCGCCCCGGTTGCCGGAGGCGCGAGGGGAGATGGAACAGCGCATCGAGGAAGAGCACCGAGCCGACGCCGATGCAAGCGCCGCCGAGCGCGTCCGTCGGGAAGTGCCAGCGCATCGCGATGACCGCAGCGCTCACCGCAGTGACCACGCCGAGTCCGGCGACCGCCACGAGCGGGCGGAGCAACCTGGGTGACGCGATGGTCGCGACCGCGACGAGCGCTGCCGCTGCAGTTACGGTGCCGGACGGGTAGGAGAAGCCACCGAACGGGGTGAGGTGGCGACCGACGAGCGGCTTGGCGATGCGCTCGGTGACGAGGACTGCCGCGATGGGCCCGACGAGGCAGGCGAGCGCCCGGGCGCGGTCGCGCCAGACGCTGAGGACGATCGAGAGGGCGATCCCGGCGACGAGGACGGGGAGGGTGCCGATGTCCGCGATGTCGTGCCAGCGCCGGGAGGTCGGGTCCGCGGGGAAGGCGGCGAACCCGGCGACGTCGAGCCGGTTCGGCCAGGGCCGGTGGACGAAGGCGAACCCGGCGACGGCGGCGGCCCCGAGGAGCGCAAGACCGAGCGCGAGCTCGAGCCCGAGCCATGCTGCGCCGGGCGCGCGCCGGGCACGGTCGGGAGGCGCCATGCCAGGGGACCAGGACACGTGTCGAGGATACGGGACGCGTCGAGCCGGGCGGGGGCGCGCGGGGGCGACGAGTAACGTCGTCGACGCGAGCGGCGCAGTCGACGCCGCGCGTCGGCACGCGGTGGAGGCGGATGCGGTGCAGCCAAGTCACGGGCAGCCGAGGTGACGAGCAGCCGACCGCTCTGGAAGGAGCTGTGGCACCGCCGCAGGGTCCAGGCCCGCCAGGACCTGCAGGAGATGCGGCGCCGGGGTCGCCGCCACGTGCTGACCGCCCTGGTGTGCGGGTTCATCGCCTGCGCGGCCATCGTCGTCGGGACCGACCTCGGGTCGCTCCATCCGCCCAAGCACTCGCCCCAGATCGAGCCCCGGGTCGTGCTCTGGGCGTCGGTGGCCGCCTACGTCATCTTCGCCATCGCGGCGACCAGGCGGCTTGCCGCGGGCCTCGGCGAGCTCATGATCGCCCATACCGTCCGCGCCGCGGGGACCGCGGTGCGACTGATGACGACCGCGGTCGGCTACGTCATCGTCCTGTTCGGGCTGCTCGGGCTCCTCGGCGTCTCGATCTCCCACCTGCTCGTCGGCGGCGCGGTGACCGGCGTGGTGCTCGGGATCGCCGGCCAGCAGAGCCTCGGGAACGTCTTCGCCGGGTTCGTGCTCCAGTTCGCCCGGCCCTTCACGGTGGGTGACCACATCCGGGTGCGCTCGGGCGCGCTCGGCGGGACCTTCGAGGGCGTCGTGCTCGGGATGAGCCTCACGTACGTGACCCTCTACACCGACGGCGGCGTCCTGAAGGTGCCGAACTCGGGGATGCTCGCGGCGGCGGTCGGACCGTACCCGGCACGCGACCGGGCGGTGCTCGACGCCGCGAAGGCCGCGGGGTCGCCGGTGACGGCCCCCCAGGGCGTCATCCCGCCGGGTGCCACCGCTGCCCCCACCGTTCCGGGAGCCCCAGGCGCCCCGCCCGCGGGGCCCGCGGGCCCGGCAGGTCCCTCCGGGCCGGCAGGTCCCTCCGGGCCAGCAGGACCGCCGGGTCCGGCGGGTGCGCCGGGTCCGGCGGGCGCGCCGGGAGAGGGGGCTCCGACCAGGACGGTCTCGCCGCCCGGCTCGGCTGCGCCTCCGGCGGCGGCCGTCACCGCCTCCAAGGGTGTTCCCGCGGAGAGCGTCTCCTCGGCTGCCGACGTGCCGGCCCCGGAAGCTCCCGCCGGGACGGGCACGCCCGACGGCGCAGCCGAGGCCGACGGCAAGACTCGCCCTGGCGCGGGGCGTCGACGGACGCCCGGCTGAACCGAGGTCCGGGCCCAGGGCGGGACCACCGCGAGCCTGCTCGTGGGTGGTGCCGTCAGGGCCTCGGAGCCACGAGCCTCCACATCACGATGTGCGGGCCGATGTCGGGGTCGTCCCAGGGCTCGCCGACGGTGACGAAGCCGGCGGCGCTCGTAGAGCGCCCGGGCGGGCAGGCGCGCGTTGCACCACAGCAGGCCGCCGCCACTGGTCGCGACGTGCTCGATCACGGCCGAGAGGACCCGGCCGCCGATGCCCGTCCGGCGCCGGTCCTCACGCGTCGCCATGCCGCGCAATCGCCACGCCGGCGCACCTGCGGCCGATACGGCGCCGGGGTCGAAGGGAGGGGGCTCGCGCCGCACCGTGGCCGTCGAGACCGCTTCTTCCGTCGCAGGATCGACGGCTGCGTAGGCGACCAGCTCGCCGTCGCCCTCGTCACCCAGCCCGACCTGCTCGATGCTCTGGTGCGGCCGGAGCACGGCCTGGCGCAGCGCCCAGGTGGCCTGCGGTTCGACGCGGCGGACAGTCGGCTCCATCGCGACGAGGGTACGCGGGACCGCTCGGGACCGCGACAGGGCCTCCGGGCCGCCGGGCGCCTCCCGGCCTGTCATCATGTGGGCGTGATCGTCGAGCGCAGGTATCGTCCTCGCGCCCGTCCGAGACCCGCGGCGGCCGCGCGCTCCGATGCCCATCTCGACACGTCGTACGCCGGACCTCGCCCCGGGCCGGTTCGACCCGGGGCGGTGGGCGACCGCCCGGCACCGTTTGACCCGGCACCGTTCTTGTCCCGGCGCTGTTCGGCCCAGCACCGTCCGGCCCACGCCGTTCGGATTGATCGGATTGAGAGGATGACCTGATGATCGACGCTGAGCTCCTGGAGCGCCCACCGGGTGGTGGGGACGCGGCGCCAGCCTCCGCAGGCGGGGCGAGCGCCGTCGACGGGATCCCGGTCGACGAGGCCGGGGAGGTTGACGCCTCGACCCTCGGCCTCGCGACGACCCGGGAGCGGACCTCGCGTGTCAGTCAGGTCGTGACCCTGGTTGCCGTCGTCGTCCCGCCGCTCGCGATCCTCTCGGCAGCCCGCGTGCTGTGGGGCGTGGCGGTCCGGCCGCTCGACCTCATCCTGTTCGCCGTGCTGTACGTCGCCACGGGCCTCGGCATCACCGTCGGCTACCACCGGCTCTTCACACACCGCTCGTTCGAGGCCCCCACCGCCGTCCGGGTGCTGCTGGCGATCCTCGGCGCGATGACCCTGCAGGGACCGGTCACCCAGTGGGTGACGGACCACCGCAAGCACCACGCCCGTTCCGACGTGGAGGGCGACCCCCACTCGCCGCACCTGTCGGGCGACGGCTTCATCGGCGCGGTGCGCGGTCTGTGGCACTCCCACGTCGGGTGGATGTTCACGACCAAGGGCATGGAGCGCGGCGACATGTACGGGCGCGACCTGTACGACGACCGCCCGATCCGCTTCGTCGACCGCTTCTACCTCCTGTGGGTGCTGCTCTCGGTCGCGCTGCCGTTCGCCGTCGCGTGGGCCATCACGGGGAGCGTCGCGCGGGGCGTCGAGGCGATGGTCTGGGCGGGGCTCGTGCGGATCTTCGCCTTCGAGCACGCCACCTTCGCGGTCAACTCCATCTGCCACACGTTCGGCCGCCGCGTCTACGACGCCCGTGACCAGAGCCGTAACAACTGGGTCGTGGCGGTGCTGACCTTCGGCGAGGGCTGGCACAACAACCACCACGCCTTCCCCCGCTCGGCTCGCCACGGCCTCGGCCGCCTGCAGGTCGACATCTCCTACCTGGTGATCCGCGGGCTGGAGCGCTGCCGTCTCGCGAAGAACCTCCGCCTGCCGACGCCCGCCCAGCAGGCGAGGGCGCGCCGCGTCGGGGCGCCCGAGGCCGCCTGAGCCTGCGTCAACCTCCGGGGGGCGTCAGGCCGTTCGGTCGCCAGCCCGCCTTGGCCAGCAGGCACTGGACGTCGCCGATGCGCCGCTCGGCGAAGGACGCCTCGCGGTAGCTCAGGTAGAACTCGAAGAGCAGGCGGAAGGTCTCGTCGAATCCGAGCGCCGGCAGCTCCTCGGCGTGCTCGGCGAAGGACTCCCGCCAGCGCCGGAAGGTCTCGGCGGCGTGGTGACCGATGTCGTCGAGGGCGACGACGTCGAGGTCGTCCGTCTTGGCGATGCTCGCGGCCAGCGTGGCGACCGAGGGCAGGGACGAGCCCGGAAGGACGTAGCGTCGGACGAAGTTGTCGGCGTGGCGCGAGCGATCGAAGAACCGGTCGGCGACGACGACCGCCTGCAGCGCCATGGCCCCGTCAGGCTCGAGCAGGCCTGCGCAGGTCGAGAAGAACGCCGCGTGCTGGCGCTCGTCGAGCGTCTCCAGCATCTCGATCGAGACCAGCTTGTCGTAGGTGCCGGTCAGGTCGCGGTAGTCGCGCTCGACGACCGTGACCAGGTCCTCGAGCCCGGCGTCCTTCACCCGCCGGGCGGCGAACTCGTGCTGGCGGGGTGAGGTGGTGGCCGTCGTCACGCGGCAGCCGTAGCGGCCGGCGGCGTGGAGGGCGAAGCTCCCCCAACCCGTCCCGATCTCGAGGACGTGGTCCGCGGGGAGAGCGCGAGCTTGCGGCAGATCCGGTCGAGCTTGGCGACCTGCGCGTCGCGCAGCGACGCGTTGGGACCCGCGAAGAGCCCGCCCGAGTAGGTCATCGTCTCGTCGAGGAAGAGCGCGAACAGCTCGTTGCCGAGCTCGTAGTGGGCGGGCCCGCTGCGGCGGTCTGCGCCGCGGGTGCTCTGGCGACCGCCCGGCAGGGGATCGCGGCGGCGCAGCGGCGCGCCGAGCCGGCGGGCGAGCGCGCTCGTGCGCTCGATCGCGTCGAGGTTGCGCACGACGACCCGCAAGAACATGGTGAGGTCGTCGGGGCTGGCGCAGCGCCACCAGCCCGAGAAGTAGGCACGGCCGATGCCGGCGCTCCCTCCGGTGGCCACCGCCCGCCAGGCCCGCGGCGAGCGCACCTCGACCTCGGGCACCGGCTCGCCGGCGACCGGCCGTCCGCACAGGTGCCGCCGCCCACCCTCCTGGACGATGACCGCGCCGTTGCGGATCCGGCCGAGCAGGCCGAGCACCACCGCCCGCGCCGCCAGGTCACGCGCTCCACGCCGGGCTGGCCGCTCCGACGCCTCCGACTGGTCCAACTCGTCCTTCGCGTCGGGCTTCACCAGAACCTCGTTCGAGAGGCGGTCGGCCCCGCACGGGCCGTCTGGACGCTCAGGGTAGCGCGCCGCCTCCTCGCCACCCGCCTTCTGGCCGACCGGTCCGGTCAGCCTGGAGCGCCCATCAACCGGCGGCGCCCTCGGCGCTCTCCACGGCCTGGCCGGCGAGGCTGACCTGGTCGCCCGGCCCGTAGCGGCGGCGCGTCCCGTCGCGGCCGAGCAGCCACGCCGCCTGGCGCCCCATCACCTCGAAGCGCTCGGGCCCGCCGACGAGCGCCGTCTCCTCGTCGATGCCGATGACCTCGGTATCGCCCGGCGCCGTGCGCAGCAGCTCGTCGGCGAGGTGGGGTGCGAACCCGGAGAAGCGGTCGAAATGCGGGATCACCGCCACCCGGGGCACCACGCCGAGCCCGCGTCCCGAGAAGCGGCCCGGGTTGCGGAAGTCGGCGGAGACCCGGGAGAGGGCGCACGCACCCGCCGAGCAGCCGGCGAGGGCGGCCCCCGCCTCGTGCGCGTCGAGGATCGCCCGCCACACCGCCGTGCCGCGGAGGGTGTCCGCGAGGTACCCGGGATTGCCCCCGGAGAGGTAGACGAGCCCGGCGCCGCCCACGGCCGCGGCCAGGTCGGCGCGCTCGGCGTCGGCCCGGCCGAGAACCCGCAGCGGGACCGCCTCGACGTCCATGGCGGCGAAGTGGGCCCGGCCGAGCTCGATCCAGTACCCGACCCGTTCGGGGCCCTCCTCGGCGGCGGCGGTCGGCAGGAACACGGCGCGCCGCCGCCGACCGGCCAGGAGCGCCTCGTCGACCGCCCGCATGACGTCGAGGAACTCTCCGCTGCCGACGAGCGCGACGGGTCCGGGCACCCGGTGAACGATATCGGCTCACCTCGCGCGCCCGGTGTGCTCGGGAGGCGGCGAATTGGCGCGATGCTGGTGGTGGCGCGTCGGCGCCCCCCTGATCGGGCGGGCGGCGCGGCGCGCCCCTCCCCCGAGATGCTGACCGCCAACGACCTCGAGCTTGCCGCAGGCGGGCGGGCCCTCCTCTCGGGCGCCTCCTTCCAGGTCGCGCCCGGCGACCGGATCGGGCTCGTCGGCCGGAACGGCGCCGGCAAGACGACCTTGACGCGCGTCCTCGCAGGCGAGGCGCTCCCCGCCGCCGGAACGTTGCGCCGCTCGGGCGCCATCGCCTATCTGCCCCAGGACCCACGAACGGGCGATCTGGACGTGCTCGCGCGCGACCGTGTCCTGTCCGCCCGCGGGCTTGACGTGATCGCCCGCGACCTTGCCGACGCGGCGGCGAAGATGGGCACCGCCGACGACGCGGACCGGGACGCGGCGATGCAGCGCTACTCGCGCCTCGAGGCACGGTTCCAGTCGGCCGGCGGCTGGACCGCCGAGGCGGAGGCCGCGTCGATCACCTCGAGCCTCGGCCTGCCCGAGCGTGTGCTCACCCAGCCGCTGCGGACCCTCTCCGGGGGCCAGCGGCGGCGAGTGGAACTCGCGCGCATCCTCTTCTCGGGTGCCTCGATGTTGCTGCTCGACGAGCCGACCAACCACCTCGACGCCGACTCGATCGTCTGGCTGCGCAGCTTCCTCCAGCGTCACGAAGGCGGGTTCGTCGTGATCAGCCACGACACCGGGCTGCTGGAGACGACGGTCAACCGCGTCTTCCACCTCGACGCGACCCGACAGGTGCTCGACGTCTACAACGTGGGCTGGCGCACCTACCTCGAGCAGCAGGCGGCGGACGACCGTCGCCGCGTCCGGGAGCGGGCGAGCGCCGAGCGCAAGATCGTCGCGCTGCGCACCCAGGCCGACCGGATGCGGGCGACGGCGACGAAGGCGCGCGCCGCGCATCAGCTCGACCGGCGCGCGGAACGCCTCGTCTCCGGGCTCCCGGAGGACCGTCGACGCGACAAGGTGGCCAAGCTGCGCTTCCCGGACCCCGCGCCGTCCGGCCGGACGCCGCTCACCGCCAACGGGCTGGCGAAGCACTACGGCTCGCTCGAGGTCTTCTCCGCCGTCGACCTCGCGATCGACCGGGGCAGCCGGGTCGTCATCCTCGGCCTGAACGGCGCGGGCAAGACGACGCTGCTCCGGCTGCTCGCCGGCGTGGAGGAGCCGGACGCCGGCGAGGTCGTGGCCGGCCACGGCCTGCGCCTCGGCTACTACGCCCAGGAGCACGAGACGCTCGACCCCCACGCGACGGTGTTCGAGAACGTGCGCCGGAACGCGCCCGACTCGCTGAGCGACGTCGAGCTGCGCCGGATCCTCGGCGCGTTCCTCTTCGGCGGCGAGCGGATCGACCAGCGGGCGGGGACGCTCTCGGGAGGCGAGAAGACCCGGCTGGCGCTCGCGGCGCTCGTCGTCTCCTCGGCGAACGTCTTGCTCCTCGACGAGCCGACGAACAACCTCGACCCGGCCAGCCGCTTGGAGGTCCTCGGGGCCCTGCGCTCCTACGGGGGCGCGATCGTCCTCGTGACGCACGACCAGGGGGCCGTCGAGGCGCTCCAACCCGAACGGGTGTTGCTCATGCCCGACGGGATAGAGGACCTCTGGAGCGACGAGCTCGCGGACCTGGTCGCTCTCGCCTAGTTCGCAGCATCTCGTGCGTTCTCACGCACGGGTGTCCACCCCTGTTGACGTTAGTTCTCCCGGTGTGGCCCATGGCCGTTCATGCAGGTCGCGGCGGTAAGAGCAGCCAAAAGTTTGGGTTGCGGCGCCAATTGGAAGGGGGTCCGCGTTGCATCGCGGAGCCATGGTGCGTATGGTCGGGTGTGCCCGCAATGGCATTGTCGTGCCAATTGTGAGGGAGTGCCTCGTCTTTCGTTAGGAGAATGTGATGGTGAGGAAGAAGGTGACGCGGATGACAGGGAGCAGCGATATCGGCGCCCAGGACCGCGCCGGGCCCGGACGCCGCCAGACGCAACGGCGAGGGCCCCGACGGTTGCTCGCCGCGGCGGCGGCCACCGCCGCAGCGATCGGCGGGGGCGCGGTCCTCGTGGCCGCCGCGCCCGTGGGCGCGGCGACGGTCGGGACGTTCACGTCCACCGGCGCGCTCGCTACGGCCCGGGCGGACACCCAGGCGACGGTCCTCACCAACGGCAAGGTGCTCGTCGCCGCCGGCCTGAGCGGCAGCGGCGCAACCGCCGCTCCGACCGCCAGCGCCGAGTCGTACGACCCGACGGCTGAGACGTGGTCGAGCGCAGGATCGCTCACGACCGCGCGCTACGACGCCACGACGACGCTGCTGCCGAACGGCCAGGTGCTGGTCGCCGGCGGGCTGACCGGGGCGACGGCGCCGTTCGGCGCGACCAACACGGCCGAGCTGTACAACCCGTCCTCCAACACCTGGTCGGCGGCGGCAGCGATGACGACCGCCCGTTTCGGTGCGTCGGCGACGCTGCTCTCCAACGGGAGCGTGCTTGTCGCCGGCGGCGACACCGGGAACTCCACGACCGCCACCGCCACCAACACGGCCGAGCTCTACAACCCCTCGACGAACAGCTGGTCCGCAGCCGGCTCGCTCACGACCGCGCGGGCCTTCGCCAGCTCGACGGCGCTGTCCAACGGGAACTTCCTCGTCGCCGGCGGCGAGGACGGTGCGGGGAACGCGATCGCCACGGCGGAGCAGTACAACCCGTCGACGAACAGCTGGACCTCGGCCGGCTCGCTCGCCACGGCACGCCATGACGCCACGGCGACGCTGCTCCCCAACGGCCAGGTGCTCGTGGCCGGGGGCGAGAACGGGACGACCGTGCTCACCTCCGCAGAGCTGTACAACCCGTCCAACAACACCTGGTCCACGACCGGCTCGATGGCGACCGCCCGATTCGGCGCGACCGTGGGGCTGCTGCCCGACGGCACGGTGCTGATCGCCGGCGGCGAGGACGGCTCCAGCAACCCGATCGCCACCGCGGAGCGCTTCAACCCGAGCACCGGGTCCTTCTCGGCCACCGGCTCGCTCGGAACGGCGCGGGCCTTCGCTGCGTCGGCCGTCTTGAGCGACGGCTACCTGCTCGTCGCCGGCGGTGAGAGCGGCTCCGGCTCGACGACGACGACGGGCTCGGCCGAGCTGTACTATGCCGGCCTGCCGCCGGCGATCACGAGCTCGACCAGCGTGAGCTTCACGGTCGGCCAGAGCTCGAGCTTCACGGTGACCACCAGCGGCTCGCCGGCACCGAGCATCACCGAGACGGGAGTGCTGCCCGCCGGCCTTGCGTTCCACGACAACGGGAACGGGACGGCCACGATCTCCGGCACGCCGCAGAGCGGCACGGTCGGCTCGTTCCCGATCCGTATCTTCGCCACGAACGGCGTGGGCGCGGTGGCGAGCCAGTCGTTCGTGACCCTCGTGGTGATCCCGCCGGTGTCCGGCTACTGGATCGCAAGCTCGGCGGGGA
This sequence comes from uncultured Actinomycetota bacterium, assembly GCA_963765505.1. Lineage (GTDB taxonomy): Bacteria > Actinomycetota > Acidimicrobiia > Acidimicrobiales > Bog-793 > DATKQY01. The sequence goes on along the minus strand of CAVXWO010000006.1, from coordinate 86,179 downwards.
CGGTCTACCCCTACGGCCAGGCGCTGTCGTACTCGAACCTCTCGGTGAACGACAAGGTCGCCCGATCGTGGCGATGGCCGCCACGCTCGACGGCAAGGGCTACTGGCTCGTGTCCGCCAAGGGCAACGTCTACAACGACGGCGATGCCGCCTTCTACGGCTCGGCGGCGCACCTGCGCCTCGCGGCGCCGATCAGCGCCTTCGCCGTCACGCCCGACGGCAAGGGCTACTGGTTGGTGAGCGAGACGGGCGCCGTCTACCCCTACGGGGACGCGAAGTCGTACTCGAACCTGACGGTCAACCTCAAGGTCCGCAAGGTCGTCGCGATGGCGCCCTCGGTCGACGGCAAGGGCTACTACCTCGTCACGAACACGGGCAACGTCTACAACTATGGCGACGCGCCCTTCTACGGTTCGAAGGCCCACGTCCGCCTGCCGCACCCGGTCGTGTCGGTGGCGAGCACGGTCGACGGCAAGGGGTACTACCTCGTCAGCTCGGGCGGCAATGTCTACAACTTCGGCGATGCCGCCTTCTACGGCTCGAAGGCGACCGTCCGCCTCGCCTCGCCGGTCGTCCAGATCGTGCTGACCGCCGACGGCAAGGGCTACTACCTCGTCTCGGCACGGGGCAACGTCTACAACTACGCCGACGCGGGTTCTTCGGCTCGCCGGTGCACGTGGCGTTGGCGGGACCGATCAGCACGATGGCGATTCACGAGTGAGCGGCCGTTGATCCTGGGGTGACCCGCCGGCGACCGGCCGGCGGGTCACCCCGGACGAGCCGCCGGGGACGCCAGCACGCGCCGCCGGGGCGGGCTCGCCCGCCGACCGCAGGAGCTGAGGCGACGACCGCCGGGGCCGCGAGGGCTGCGGCGGTCGTCGTCGTCACCGGTGCGGACGGCTCGTGTCGGGCGGCGGTAGATCTTCACAGGAGACCCGCAGGAACCTTTCAGACTCGTCAGAGCCCCGTCGGGCATGCTGATCCTGCGAGACGCGGTGCGGTGTGGCACCGCCGGCGAGGGATCGGTGCGCCGGCCCCCGCCAGGACTGGCCTCCGAGGAGGGGGCCGAGAGGACGATGGACTGAGATGGACGAGCGGAACGACCCCCAGATGCCGCCGGAAGGCTCCGAAGGTGTCCCTCCGACGAATCCCACGCCCGTAGCCGGCGTCACGCCTGCCGACGACGCCACACAGGACGAGCGCCCGACGATCGGGATGCCCCCCGTCGGCGGCGCCCAGTCGCCCGACGCGGCTGCCTCGTCCTGGGTACCCGGCGCGGCGGCCGAGGAGGGGGACACCGCGAGCATCCCCGTCGCGAGCGCGGCCGACGCCGAAGATGTCACCGCGCCCGACGCGCCCGTCCCGGCCGTCGGCCCGATGCCCCTTTCGATGCCGCCGTTCGCCCCACCGGGCGCGGCTGCCGGGACCTCCGCCGCGCCGGCCGGTGCCGGTGGTGAGCCGCCCATGACGCCTCCGCCTGCTGGAGGATGGCCGTTCGGTGGCGCGGCTGGCGTGGAGGCTCCGGCCACACCGGACCACCGCCGTCGCCGCCCGCTCGTCGCAGGCGCGGCGGCCGTCGCCTTGCTGGCGGGCGGCCTCGGTGCCGGCCTCGGAGCCCCGTTCGGCGGCGGCGGCTCGAGCTCGTCGGCCGTCCAGCAGCTCCCGGCCTCGTCCAGCACGCCGTCGTCGACGAGCAGCCCGTCGGCGACCGCGTCCGGATCGCGCTCCGTCGCCTCGATCGCCGCGTCGGTCGAGCCGGGCGTGGTCGACATCCAGACGAGCATCGTGAGCGTGGGCGGCGTCGAGCAGGCGGCCGGAACCGGGATGATCGTCACGCCCTCGGGAGAGGTGCTGACGAACAACCACGTGGTGGAGGACGCGTCGAGCATCAAGGTCTCGATCGAGGGGCGCTCCGGCACCTACACCGCGAAGGTGCTCGGCACCGACGTGACCCAGGACGTCGCGCTCTTGCAGATCGAGGGCGTCTCCAACCTGCCGTACGTCACGCTCGGCAACTCGTCCGCGGTCGCGGTCGGCGAGCAGGTGGTCGCGATCGGCAACGCCCTCGGCCTCGGCGGCAAGCCCTCAGTCGTGTCGGGCAGCATCTCGGCGACCAACCGGACGATCACGGCGAGTGACTCGACCGGCGCGATCCCCGAGACGCTCCACGGCCTGCTCGAGACCTCGGCGCAGATCGCCCCCGGTGACTCGGGAGGGCCGCTCGTGAACACGAAGGGCCAGGTCATCGGCATGGACACCGCCGCTGCCTCGGCCGACGGCTCCGGCGCCACCATCGGCTTCGCGATCCCGATCAACACCGCCAAGACGATCGTCCAGCAGATCGAGCGCGGTCAGGCCTCGAGTACGGTCACGATCGGCGATTCGCCCTTCCTCGGCGTCTACCAGGTGCCAAGCTCTCCGTCGGGCGGGATCGGCGGGTTCGGGAGCCTGCCGGGCTCCGGTTCGAACACCACGCCGAGCACGAGCACCGCCGGCGTGACGATCAGCGGCGTGATCCAGGCCAGCCCGGCGGCGAAGGCCGGGCTGCAGGGCGGCGACGTGATCACCTCGGTCAACGGCCACACCACCGACACCTGGTCGGCGTTGCAGTCGGCGATCGCCGCGGAGAAGCCCGGTGACCAGCTGACCGTCCACTACGTGGACCAGAGCGGTACCTCCCACACCGCGACGGTCCAGCTCGCGGGGCTCCCCAGGTAACGCGGGGATCCCCGGTCTCAACCCCGGTCCCAGGTGCCCCCCCTCGCCTGGGACCGGGGTGGAGCGTGCGGGCGGAGGAGCGGGACGTGCCCCCGGCATGTCCCGCTCCTCGCGCCGTCCGGGCGACGGTCGCAAGGCGCAACGCGCCGCTCCGCCGCACCGGCGCTGTCACACCCGCTGGCGATGCTCGGAGCTGCCATGGCAGCGTCGAGGAGGCGGGAGGTGCGCGATGGGCGACGAGCTGGCTCGCCGGCGGAGGAAGCGGGCGGCCGAGGTCGCGGAGCTCGACCGGAGGATCGCCGCGTTCGAGGCTGCGCTCGCGCTCAGGCGTGCCGCTGCCGGCGGAGCTCGGCCTCGAGCTGCTGGACGCGCTGTCCGTAGTGCCGCTAGCTCCTCGTCACGCGCGTCCGGCGCCGTCCCCGACGGCGGTGCCGCCGTCTCCAGCCGTTCGATCACCTCGTCCGTCGAGACACCGAGCGCCTGCGCGAGCGACTGGGCGTTACGCACCGTCGGCGTCGTCCGACCGAGCATCCAACGACTTGCCGTCTGTTGGCTGACCCCGATGGCGACTGCCAGGTCGCGTCGGCGCCATCCCTTGTCCGCCATCCGCTCCCGCAACCACGCACCGAAGTCGCCCGTCACGCATGTAGTTGTACCCGAGTGCTCGTGAGCGTGGAACTGAAATCGTCCGTTGGCGCGTCGCCGCCGGGCTCCGGCGGCCCGAGCTGCCGTGACGCGTTGACTCACCTACACGAGTATGCGTAGCATAGTCAGCGTGACGTCACCGTCCTCGCCACGCGGAACCCCGGACTGGGCCGAGAAGGTGCTCGAGCGCCGCCGCAAGCTCGGTCTCACCCAGCGCGAGCTCGCCAACGCCGTGGGCCTCACGCAACAGGCCGTCTCCTATATCGAGCGCGGCGGCGGCGTGCCGAAGGTCACCTCGATGGTCCGCATCGCGCGGGCGCTCGGCACGACCGTCGAGTCGCTCTTCCCGGTGGAGTGCGCACCCCTCGCCGACGGCGAGCCGTCGCACCAGGTGCCGCCGGCCTGCCTCTCCGGACCCCCCAGAGGCCCGCCGGGTCACCTCGGGGCTCTCGGGGCGATCGGGCGGGGGCGGCGCGGCCGACGGGCGGCGGCTCGCCCGGGCTCAGTGGGTGCCGGGGAACCCGAGGCGGACGCCGGCCTGGCTCGACTCGGGCCAGCGCGAGGTGACCACCTTGTTGCGCGTGTAGAAGTGGACGCCGTTGGTGCCGTAGACGTGCGAATCGCCGAAGAGGGACTGCTTCCACCCCCCGAAGGGGTAGTAGGCGACCGGTACTGGGATCGGAACGTTGATCCCGACCATCCCGACCTGCACCTCGTGCTGGAACTGCCGCGCCGTGCCGCCGTCGCTCGTGAAGATCGCGGTGCCGTTGCCGTACGGGTTTCTGTTCACGACCTGGAGCGCTGCGGCGAAGCTCGGCACCCTGAGCACCAGGAGCACCGGACCGAAGATCTCGTCCCGATATGCCGCCATGTCGACGCCGACGTGGTCGAGGAGCGACGGGCCGAGCCAGAAGCCGGCGGGGTCACCGTCGATGGGGTGTGCCCGCCCGTCGACCGTCAACGTCGCGCCCTCGGCGGCGGCGGTGTCGAGGTACGACGCCACTCGATCGCGGTGCTCCCTCGTGACGAGGGGGCCCATCTCGCTGTCGGGTGCGCTGCCGGGGCCGACCTTCAGACGGGCGACGCGGTCCACGATCCGTGCCACCAGGTCATCGGCCACCGGCTCGACCGCGACCACCACCGAGATCGCCATGCACCGTTCGCCGGCGGAGCCGAAGCCCGCCGAGACGGCGGCATCCGCGGCAAGGTCGAGATCGGCGTCGGGCAGCACGACCATATGGTTCTTCGCGCCGCCGAGCGCCTGGACGCGCTTGCCGGCCCGCGCGGCGGTCTCGTAGATGTAGCGGGCGATCGGCGTGGAGCCGACGAAGCTCACCGCCGCGACCGACGGATGCCCGAGCAGCGCGTCGACGGCGCCCCGGTCGCCGTGCACGACGCTGAACACGCCGGGCGGCAGACCCGCGTCGGTGAGGCAATCGGCCAAGAGGAGCGAGGCGGAGGGGTCCTTCTCGCTCGGCTTCAGGACGAAGCAGTTGCCGCAGGCGATGGCGAGCGGGAACATCCACATCGGGACCATCGCGGGGAAGTTGAACGGCGTGATCCCGCACACGACGCCGAGCGCCTGTCGCAACGAGTAGGTGTCGACCCGCGTCGACACGCCCTCGGAGAACCCTCCCTTCAGGAGCTGGGGGATCCCGCAGGCGAGCTCGACGACCTCCAGCCCGCGGGCGATCTCGCCCCGTGCGTCCTCGACCGTCTTGCCGTGCTCGGAGCTGATCAGCGCCGCGAGCTCGGCGTCACGCGAGAGGAGCTGCGCGTGGAAGGCGAACATGACGCGGGTCCGCTTGGGGAGCGGCGAGCTGCCCCACTCCTCGAAGGCGTCGCGCGCCGCGGCGACGGCGATGTCGACCTCCTTCGCGGTGGCGAAGTCGACCGCACCGCTGACCGCTCCGGTGGCCGGGTCGAAGATCGGCCCGGTGCGCTCCGCGATGCCGTCGAAGCGCTTGCCTGCGATGAAGTGCGTGACGTGCTTCGTCATGGTGCTCCTCGTTCTCGGCGATCGATGCGCCCCGGAGCCGGGGCGTCGGCGCGGGGAGCGCCTGATGCGGCGTGGTGCGCACCCATTATCGGCGCTCGGCCGGCGGATGCCCACATCGGCGGCTGGCACCGCCTGATGTCGCGGAATCGCACGCCCCCGACGAGGCGCGCCGGCAGTGCCCCGGGCAGGTGTCGCGGCTCAGCGGCCCGGGATCTTCCACCCCCGGGACTCGGCGATCTCGACGCAGGTCGGGCAGAGCGGGTACCGCTTCGGGTCCCGGCTCGGCGTCCACACCTTGCCGCAGAGCGCCCGCACGGCGGTGCCGTTGACGATGCCCTCGGCGACCGAGGGTCCCGCCGACTTGAAGCGTCCGACCTTCGGCTTGAATCCCTCGAGGACGATGTGGGTCATCCGCTCGTGCTCGCCGTCGAGGGTGGGCTCGACATGCGAGGGAGCGATCACCACGTCCGCGTCGGTCATCTCCTCGCCACCTCCTCCACGGCCCAGAAGATTGGCACACCGACGGCCGAGATGCCCGGTGAGGGCCGGCCGGGAGCGAGCCCGGCACCGATGGCCGGCCTTCGCCTCTCAGCCGGCCGCTCGAGGCCCTGGCGTCGAGGACCACCGGCCCACCCCGGAGTAGCTTGGCGCGGCCGGGCGCTGGGCGGCGCCCGTCGGGCGCGGAGGGTCTCTCATGCGAGACGAGCGCAGCCGGCTTCGGCGGTATCTGAAGCGGGGTCTGATCCCGGTGGGATCCGTCGTCGGCGCGGCGCTGCTCGCCACCTCCGCGGCGGCCAGCCCCGCGCTGCTCAGCGTGGGCCACGCCTACTGCTACTACTGGTACGGCACGAACAGAACAGGCGGCATGCACCTTGTCGCCGCCGGCCCGAGGGTGATCGCAGCGGGACCGAGCAACTACGTCAGCGGCACGGGTGGCAAGCCGCAGGACACGGTCGTCTACTTCGACTGCGTGCCGGGTCCGGGCCGCGCCGGCGGGGACGCCTACGTCGGGCTCCCGCGCACGGTGATGCACCTCTCCGGCGGGCACTACGTCTTCAGCCGTCACCTCGTCGTGCACGGCGTCAGGCACCTGGGGACGCGTTCGCGCGCCACGATCTCCGTCACGGTGACCCTGACCGGCACCGTCTCGGCGGGGGTCATCAACGGCGTCCTGCACGTCGCGGCGCCGGGCTGCCTTCCCCGCCCGCTCGCCCTCGTCTACGCCGGCCGCTGACCCGGGCACGTCGCGCCGCACCGCTAGCGCCAGACCGACGCGGAGTGGTAGCCGAGCGCTCCGGCGAGCTTCTCGGCCAGCGTGCTGGTCCATGCCGCTGGCGGGTCGCGCAGCACGGGGCCCACCCGGCCGTCCACCGTGACGTCGACGTCGGCGCAGTCGTCGACGGTGGCGACGATCGGTGGCGAGGTGCTCGTGGCCGGGAATGCGACCTGCAGGCGGACGCCGAGATCCATCGGGCAGGACCTTGCACCTGGGACGGCGACGGGGAGGCGGTCGAAGGTGCGTGCGATGGCGGAGAGCTCGGGACCCGCCCGCAGCTCGACGGTGCGCACGGATGGTCGGGGCTGGGTCGCGGTCCGGGCGACCGTCGCGCTCGGGACGTCCGCCGGGACGACCAGATTCGTCGGATGAGGCGCCTGCCACACGACGTCGGCGTCGACGTGCCAGGCGGCCCTCCCCGAAGGCCCGGCGGCGATCGTGGCGATGAGCTGGTCCTCGGCGACGGTGGACGGGACGTGGCGCAGTCCGAACGTCACCTCCCACACGCTCGTTCCGAGGCTGTCGCCGCCGGTTCCGTTCCCGGTGATGCGCATTCCGGTCGGCACGTGGCGCTCCAGGAACTGCTCCAACGCGCTCGGCGCCAGGCCGGGCGTCGAGAGGAACTGGTGCACGTCGACCAGCTGGAACGATCCGAACGTCGAGTACGGCGAGTCGAGCACCCGGACCGGCGGGCCCGGCACGCGCCGGGTGCCGGACGGCACGACGAGCGTCGCGAGCATCCGCCGGGCCAGTGCTCGCGCAGCAGCCGCCGGTGACCCGCCCGTGCTCCGGGCGGGCGCCGCCGGGGCTGCCGAAGCCGCGCCGAGGGCGAGCGCGCCCGTGGCGGTGATCGCGCCGGCGCACCCAGCGATGCGAGTAAGGAGCCTGCGGCGTTCGCTCGTCACGCTGTCCTGACGCCGCACGCCTCGTCGAGGTTCCCTGCCCCTCCCCCCACCGGGCGCCGACGGGCCGGTGGCCGGCGAGGCTGTGTCGCCGATGGTCCGGCGTAGGACAACGCGCATCTCGACGAGCTGGCGGCGCACCAGCTCGAGGGCGACCCCGGGCGGCATCGCCGGATGCGTGAGCAGCTGCGGCCATTCCTGGCCCCAACGCTCGCGGGCGGTCGTCCACGGTTCGCTCGCCAGCTCGCCCTCGCCACGCCCGATCCGCCGAGGACCCCGCGGCAGAGCGAGACAGACGCGTCGCAGATCTGCACCCCGGGTCCCCTCACGAGCACCCCGACCTGCTCGGCGCGACCCCCGCAGAACGAGCAGACGCTCGCAGCGGACGACCGGTCCGGCCGTCCCGGCGCCAGCGACTCGCCCGCAGCCATCCGGCCCTCAGCGCACCGGCCGGAACGTCTCGAGGAGCGCCAGGAGCTGGGCTCGCGGGCCGAGCGCGTCGACCGACCAGGTGGTCCTCCCCGCGACGAGGTACAGGTTGTCGGAGCAGATCGCCCGTGGTCCGGGGGGCAGCAGGCAGAAGGACGTGATCAATGCCCCGTCCCAGGTGACGTGCCACGGTGCCACGTCGCTCGGCGCCGGCACGTGCTGCGCGCGGAGGAGCTCGCAGAGCGCCTTCGGGTAGGAGCCGCACGCCGTGGACGTGCCGTACAGGACGCCCACGAACTCCGACACGGCGGAAGCGGGCTCCACCGTTCTCACCACGTCCAGCCAGACGGTGCCCTATCCCCCGTGAACTCCGTCATGCGTGCCGGGCCGAGCCCGTCGTCGCGGACGGAGAGCGAGGCGGGGCTCGCGATGACGAACTGGGGGCCGGGGGACCCGTAGATGGTCGGGGTGGCGGTGGCCTCGATCCCGACCCCGATGCCGACCGCAGCGAGCATCGCACAGCACAGCAGGGCGGAACCCTTCACGCGGCGGAGCCTACCGCCGGCCAAGAACAGCTTCCGGCGCTGGCTCGCGCCAACCGCTGTGCGAGAACCCCCCTGTTCCGGTCCCCCTGCGAGGGCCGACGGCGCCCCCGCCGTCAGGCCCCGGGTCGAGCGGCGAGGTGCTTCTCCAGCACGACGAACTCGAGGTCGTCCCGCTTCGGCACCCCGAAGCGCTCGTCGCCGTAGGGGAAGGGCGCCGATTCGCCGGTGCGCTGATAGCCGAGCCGCTCGTACCAGGCGATCAGCTCGGAGCGCTGCCGGAGCACGTGCATCCGCATGGTCGCCGCGCCGAGCTGGTGGAGCGCGCGACGCTCGGCCTCCTCGAGCAACCGGCGTCCGACCCCCCGGCCTTGCAGCCCGGGCTGGACGGCGAACATCCCGAACTCGCCGACGGCGCCGTCGTGGCTGCTGACCCGGCAGCATGCGACGGGGCCGTCGCCGGCTTCGGCCAGCAGCACGGCGCTGCCGGGCGAGGCGATCGCGTCGCGGACCTCTGCCGCGTCCGTCCTCTGGCCGCCGAGCAGGGCTGCCTCGCTCGTCCACCCGGCGAGGCTGCGCTCCCCGCGGTAGGCGGACTCGACGAGGTCGACGACGACGGCGACATCGGTGTCGCGGGCCTGGCGGAAGGTCACGGTCAACATGCCCGCATGATCGCGCCGTCGCGGCACCGGAGGTGAACGGGCTGCGGTGCTCCGGCACCGGTGCTGGCGGGCCGTGCCTACGTCGGAGCTGGCCCATCCTTCGGCAGGCCGTCGTTGTTCATCGCGATGGCCGGTACCGTCGGCTCGATCCCCTCGGCTCCGGTGGCGTCAGCCCAGGCCTCGACCCCCTTCATGAACGGGACGACGCCCGACATGAGGATCGAGAGCTCGAGCGCCTGCAGGATCTCCTCGGGCGACGCCCCTGCTCGCAGCGCGGCTCGCGTGTGCCAGGCGATGTGCTGCTGGTCGAAGCCGCGCACGGTGTACCCGAGGACGAAGAGCAACTCCTTCGTCTTGTCGTCGAGTGGTCCCCCGGCGACGATCTGCCTGTTGAGCTCGCTGTTCGCCTTCTCCACCCCGAGGTCGTACTTCGCGAGCAACTTGTGGATCCGCACCGCCCGATCGGTCGGAGGGTTGTCCTTGATCCGCTCTGCGAAGCCGTCGATGTACTCCTGGCGTTCGGCATCCGTGCTCATCGGTCTCCCCCTGTGATCTCCATGCCTACGTACGCTGCGGCTTCCTCGACCGACGCAGGTGGCCGGCTCGCCCGTGTAGCACCGACGGCTCGGGCCGCCACCCCCGCGCAATGGGCCGCCGTCTCGCCGCGACGGAGCTGCGTCATCGCTTCGGAGCTCCGTCGTTGGCCATCGCGATCGCGGGCACGGTCGGCTCGATCCCCTCGGCCCCGGTGACGTCGGCCCATGCCTCGACGCCCCGCATGAACGGGACCACGCCGGCGATCAGCAGCACGAGCTCGAGCGTGTGGAGGATCTCCTCCGGGCTCGCGCCGGCTTCGAGGGCGGCGCGGGTGTGCCAGGCGAGGTGGTCCTTGGCGAAGCCAGCCACCGTGTAGCCAAGGACGTACAAGAGCTCCTGGGTCTTGTCGTCGAGCTGGGATCCAGCGCGGATCTCGCTGCGGAGGTCGTTGATCGCCTTCAGCACGCCCACGTCGTGCTTCGCCATGATCTTGTGGAAGTCGAGGACGAATCCCGCCCTGAGCGCCATCTGGTCGATGTACTCCTGGCTCTCGACGTCTGCTGTCATTGCGTCTCCTCTAACTCGGCATCCTGTGTTCTTCGGTGCGGCATCAACGCGTCTGGGGCCCGCTCCTCGACGCCGCCCCGGTTGGCAGCGGTGCCGCCTCCCCACAGGCGCAGCCCTTCGCGTGGGAGGCAGGCGTACCGGGCTGCCCGCGTTGATCCGGGCCGGTGCGCCGCTGACGGTGGCCGCGGACGAGCGCCTTCTCCTCTCGCCACGGCTCGCCGGGCAGCGTCCTGAGCGAGGCACGAAGGTCCCACGAAGCCCCGGACGTCCTCTCTACGCCGCCGCCGAACTGGCCCTGATCATATATGATCGTGGCCTCAGCCGGTCGGGGCGACGTCGACGGTCGACATGAAGGAACAAGGCGCTGACTTGCGAGCCGCAAGCAGCATTGCGTTGAGAAGGGGGCTCCATGACCGCGAAGCCGCTGTGCGCCGAGGATCGACTGGGGGTCATGGACCTGATTGCCAGCTACGCCTTCTACGTCGATGGCGGTGACATCGAGGCGTGGCTGAGCAATTTCCTGCCAGACGGCGTCCTCGAGAGCATGAGCGCCGTCGCAGCCGGCCAAGATGAGCTGCGGGCCTGGGTCAGCCGGCTCATCGGCGCCGGCAAGGTCGCCAGCGACCCGCCCCAGCTCGTGCACTTCGTCGGCCTCCCGCTCGTCAGCGGGGACAGCGAACGCTGCACCGCCCAGACGTACTGCGTGATCCTGGACTACAACGCGGAGAAGAACGTCCGTGTGCCCATGGTCGGGCGCTACGAGGACACCTGCGTCCAGGTCGACGGCCGGTGGTTCTTCGAGCGGAGGATCATCCACGGCGACCTGGTCGGCGCCGAACGTCGGGTGCCGCCGACCCAGCCGTGACGCCCGCCACGCGCATCGCGCCGCTGATCCCGATCCCCCAGGCGTTCGAGGTCACGGTCGAAGATGTCGAATACCAGCGCCCAGGCGGCGTGCCGCTGTTGGCAAGGCTTTACCGACCGGTCGGGACGGAGGCGCTCGCGGCGGTGCTGGACGTGCACGGAGGCGCGTGGGTCGTCGGCGATCGGACCCAGCACCAGGCGCTCGACCAGGCGATCGCATCGAGCGGCGTCCTCGTCGTGTCCGTCGACTTCCGCCAACCCCCCGGCAACCCGTATCCGACGTCGATCGTCGACGTCAATCTCGCGACTCGCTGGCTGAAGCGGCACACGGTCGACTTCGGGGTCGCGGCGGGTGCGAAGACGGGAGCCTTCGGCGGCTCGAGCGGCGGCCACGTCGTGATCCTGAGCGCGATGCGCCCCCTGGACCCGCGCTACTCGGCGTCACCGCTACCGGAGGGCGGGGGGATCGACGCGAGCCTCGATTTCGTGGTCGTCGACGTGCCGGTCACCGATCCGTACGCTCGGTACCTCATGGCCGTCGACGAGGGCCGCACGGACATCGTGGAACGCCACCGCCTCTACTGGCCAGATGATGAGGCGGCCATCGAGGGGAACCCGAACCGCATCCTCGAACGCGAGGAGACCGTGGAGCTCCCTCCGCTGTTCGTGTCGCAGGGGACCGCCGATCAGAACGTCCCGCTCGCGGGGACTCGCGAGTTCGTCGACCGCTACGCCGGCGCCGGCGGCGACGTGCAGCTGCTGACGTTCGACGGTCTCCACCACGGATTCATCCTGGACGACCCGTCTCGCGCCGAATCGATCCGGCAGGCTGAAGAAGTGCTGGCGTTCATCCACCGAAACCTCGCTCGACCCGGATAGCTCCAGTGCTTCGGCACCGCATCGCAGCGCGCGAGGGGTGCTGCGGCACGTCCCCCCGGTCGTCAGGCTCAGATTGCGATCCGGCCGCGGTCGCCGTGCACGCGAGTGACGCATCCGGACCGAGGTGAGGCGCCGCGGTGGACGTGGCCCCTATCGCAGGTCGTGGCGCGACATGCGAGGATATTTTGTGAGCGATGGGCGGCTGACCGTGCGTGCGTTGAGGGATCTGACCGGCGAACGTCTCCTGCCGCGCGTGTCGTGGTGAGCACGGTGGTCGCGCGGCGTCGCTCGAGAATCCCCCGTCCTCGACTGCCGCGCTCGCTTCGCCTCACGGTCCTCAGCGTCGCGCTCACGTGCGCGCTCGGCGCGAACGCAGCCGTCGCGCAGGCTCAACCACGCCGGGCGCAGCTGCGCCCATCGGAAGCGGGATATACGTCAGTCGCGGCGGCGATCGCTCGCGTGAAGGCAACGAAGTGCGCAGCACCGACCGTTCCGTCGCCGAACGAGAGTGTGCCCCTCGGCATCGTCCACAGAGGCGACCAGCGAGTCGCGCTCATCGGGGTGTGCATCGGGACGCGGGGACCATTCGTGTTCGTGCTGGATACCGGTGCGAGCACCTCACTTATCACACGCGCGTTGGCGACGCGACTGCACTTGCAACCGAGCGGGAGCCGTATGCTCATCGGCGTGCTCGGCTGCCGGCCGACTCTCCATGACCGTATCAACCTTGCGAACTGGTCGGCCGGAGGAATGGTGCTCGCCGCTCAGGCCGTCGAGAGCGGACACCTCGGCAGTTTCGCGGCAGGGTTGAGCCTCGGTGGGATTGTCGGTTCGGACGTGCTCCGACGCTTCGAGGCGGTCCGGATCGACTACACCGCCCAGACACTGTCGGTGGAGGCCGCCGAGTCGGCGCCGACCGCGGCTGACGTGCTGGTCCAAGGTCCTGTCGCACCCCCGACGTCGTTCGACCTCGAGAGTGGAACACCTCCGAGGCTCGACATCGGCATGGACGTGGTGTCGAGATCGGGCCTCACCCAGGCGTACGTGATCGTCAGGATCGACCGGCGGCCCTGCACGGCGTAGCAACAGGTGGTCGAGTCCTCCACGGTGGGGGCAAGACCTTCGTCGGCCAGCCGGCTGGTGGCCGCCAGCACCTCCTCGGACGTCGCCACCTCGACGCCGAGGTGGTTCAATGCACCGACCATGCCCTCGCCGCTACCGGCCGGATTCTCGATGAGCACCAGCTTGAGCGGCGGCTCGGCGACAGCGAAGTTCGCATATCCCGGGCGTCGCTTGGCCGGCTCGGTGTCGAAGAGCTTCGAGTAGAAGGCCACCGCGGCATCGAGGTCGGCCACGTTGAGGGCAAGCTGTACTCGGGACACGTCGAACCTCCACTAGCATCCACGACTGTCGATGCTTCGATCATGATCGATACATTTACCATTGTCAATGGGAGAGGAACAGCATGGTGAAGCGGGGTGTGGTGATCGAAACGGTGCAGGCAGAGGTTTGCTGTCCCTCGGTGCTGGCGTCGCCCCTCGACAGCTCCGAGGCGGCCGAACTCGCCAAAGGCTTCACCGCCCTCGCCGACCCAGTTCGGCTCCGCGTCCTCAGCATCCTGGCCGCCACCCCCGGGGGCGAGGTGTGCGTCTGCGACTTCGTGGATTCGCTCGGCAAGAGCCAGCCGACGGTTTCGCACCATTTGAAGATCCTGAGCGAGGTAGGACTGGTGCACGGAGACCGGCGCGGCAAGTGGGTGTGGTATTCGCTCGACCGCGATCGCCTGGCGAGCCTTTGCGCCGCGATCGACGCCTGACCAGACGCGCCACTCGCCGAGGCGACAACGACTCGGTCAGATCGAGAGCCGCGTCCTGGCGCGCCACCGCGCCGGATGTCCTTGACTCGGGCAGCGTGAGACGGGAGCCTCTGGCGATGACATCGACCGACCCCGCTCGAGACGACACCGTCTTCGACATCCCGCGGATCCCGGCGTCGGCCGGGGCGCTGATCTTCGATGCCACCGGTCGCCTCCTGGTGCTCAAGCCGACCTACAAGAGCGGGTGGACGGTGCCCGGCGGACAGATGGAGGCCAACGGCGAAACTCCGTGGGAGGCATGCCAGCGGGAGGCACGAGAAGAGACCGGCCTCGACCTCGGTCGGGGACGGCTCGTATGCGTCGACTTCCTCCGTCCTCGGCCGGGAAGGCCCGGGGGTATGCGCTTTCTGTTCGATTGCGGCGCGTTGGCCGACGACGCACTCGGTGCCATCGACATCCAACAGGACGAGATCTCCGAGTACCAACTCGCGGAGATGGAAAGTGCAATCGAGCTTCTGAGTGGACCAGTACGCCGGCGCGTGCGTGCTGCCATCGGAGCCGTTGGAGCCGTGTACCTGGAGGACGGCCGACCCGTCGGCAACTGAGGCCAGCTCGGACGACTCGGCGCTCTCGAGAGCGCAGGTCGGTGGGGGCCGAGGTGTCAAGCGTGAGCTGTTACAGCGTCACGGATCAGTCCCCGACGTCGTGTCGCACATCGCCCGACGTCGAAGTGGAACCGGTGAGCCGAATGCACACATCGAACTGGTGGGGCCGGATGGGATCGAACCATCGACCAAGGGATTATGAGTCCCCTGCTCTGACCACTGAGCTACGGCCCCTCGTCCGGGCACTCACCAGCTCGCGGGCCCCGGCGCCTCCGGCCCGCCCCAGGCTGGCCGCGCCGCGAGGGTCGGCTGGCCGGCAGCTCCGGGGGAGAGACTCGAACTCTCAACCCTGCGGTTAACAGCCGCATGCTCTGCCAATTGAGCTACCCCGGATCGAACTCTCGCAGGATAGTAGTTGGGCTCCTGCCGCGCTGGCGACCAGGTGTTCCGACACACAATCGACGCTTGGCGAGCGGCTGCGAAAGGACTAGAACAGCGCCCATGCGAAAAGGAGCCCTGCTGGCCGGGGCGGTGATCGGCGCCTACGCGGGATGGCGGGCTGCCCGCAGTGGCATCGGGGCGCTTGTCCCGATGCCCCGAGGTGCTTCCAGCAGCCCGACCATCGCGGTGTCGGGCGAGACTGTCGAGAAGGCGAAGGCCCTGGCCGATCTCGGACGTGAACGAGTGCGGGACGTGCTCCAGCAAGTCCTCGGCGGGCACACCGGCCACGCTGCCTGACCCTTCGGCCTGACTACGGGCCGACGTGCCCGCCGGCTGGACCCATCACCCTCCGGTGCGGTGGCGCCTACCGGAGGCGCCGACCGCTTGCTACTTGTTCAGCGGGCCGACAGGCAGGACCACCCTCCGCCACGTCGCGTTCGTCACGCCCGCGAACGAGGTGTACCAGGCGGTGATGCCGCAGATCAGGCCGGCATAGCCGCCCACCTCGGTGACCATGTGGTAGGAGCCGGTGCCGCCGCCGAGCGCACCGGCGGCGAGCAGGCCGAAGGTGATCCACAAGGTGAGGAAGACGAGAAACACCGCGACGTTCGTCTTCATCGAGGCGACCCACATGTACAGCGTGAAGATGCCCCACAGGAGCAGGTAGAAGCCGACGGCATCGTTGATGGCGCCGCCGCTGAGGCCCGGGAGCCACCACCTCGCGAGGACGTAGTACGAGATCCAGAATGCCCCGTACGAGGTGAAGGCCAGCGCGCCGAAGGTGTTCCGGTTTCGCACCTCCCACATCCCGGCGAGTAGCTGGGCCGCACCGCCGTACAACAGTGCCAGTGGCAGCACGGCATCGATAGCCGAGCCACCGATTGCCCCGGAGTTGACGAGGCTGAGCAGGACGGTGGTCATCGCGAAGCCAGCCAGGCCGATCGGCGCTGGATCGGCGATCGGCGAGTTGATGGTCGCTTCGACCAGGTGCGGTTGCTTGCTGCCCAAGATGTCTGGCTCGGTGGAACCACCGGATTGATCAGACATGTCGTCCTTTCCCCCTATTTTTGCCTGTCGTCTCCCGGATGACGCCCTTGCCGTCGTCGGACGGCGACCCGCGTCGTCGGGCTCCGGGTCACTGTCGTGTCGTTCCCGCCTCCTTCCCTCCCTACGCGTCCCGCCACGGTCGGTCCCCCGGCCTGCCCGTGGCTCGTCCCGGTTCGGCGGGAGGGGACACCTCGACCCCTCCCGCCCGCTCCGTCAGCCCTCCGCCTCCGCTTTATGCATGCTCTTTGCCCGTTCGGCGATCTCCTGTACCACCGCCGCATTGGCGAGTGTCGTGACGTCGCCGAGCTTGCGCTGCTCGGAGATGTCGCGGAGCAGCCGGCGCATGATCTTGCCCGAGCGCGTCTTCGGGAGCTCGTCCGTGAAGACGATCGACGCCGGGCGTGCGATCGTGCCGATCTTCTGCGCGACGTGCTCTCGGAGCTCCTGGATCAGCTCCTCGTCGCCGATGCGGTCGCCCTTCAGGGTCACGAACGCTGCGATCGCCTGACCGGTCTGGGGGTCGTCGCGCCCGACGACCGCCGCCTCGGCGACCGCCGGGTGGTCGACGAGGGCCGACTCGACCTCGAGGGTCGAGATGCGGTGGCCCGACACGTTCATCACGTCATCGACGCGCCCGAGCATCCAGAAGTAGCCGTCCAGGTCGCGCTTCGCACCGTCGCCGGCGAAGTAGATCCATCTGTTCTCGTCGGGCTTGGAGAACCTTCGCCAGTAGGTGTCGACGTAGCGCTGATCGTCGCCGTAGACGCCGCGCAGCATCGCCGGCCACGGTCGCGTGAGCACCAGGTACCCGCCGCCACCGAGCGGGACGCTCTCGCCCTGCTCGTTGACGATGTCGGCGCTGATCCCCGGCAGGGGGATCGTGGCGGACCCGGGCTTGGCCGTCGTGATGCCGGGCAGCGGCGTGATCATCGTCATGCCGGTCTCGGTCTGCCACCACGTGTCGATGATCGGGCAGCGGTTGCCGCCGATGACGTGGCGGTACCACATCCAGGCCTCGGGGTTGATCGGCTCGCCGACGGTGCCGAGCAGGCGCAGGGTCGACAGGTCGTGGCGGTCCGGGAACTCGGTGCCCCACTTCATGAACGTCCGGATGGCCGTCGGGGCGGTGTACAAGATGGTGATCGCGTAGCGCTCCACGATCGCCCAGAAGCGGTCCTTGTCCGGCGAGTCGGGAGCGCCCTCGTACATGACGGACGTCGCGCCGTTGGCGAGCGGGCCGTAGACGACGTAGCTGTGGCCGGTGACCCAGCCGATGTCGGCGGTGCACCAGTAGACGTCCTCGGCTCGTGGAGGTCGAAGACGTTGCGGAAGCTGGTGGTCACGCCGGTGAGGTAGCCGCCGGAGGTGTGGACGATGCCCTTCGGCTTGCCGGTGGTGCCCGAGGTGTAGAGCAAGTAGAGCATGTCCTCGGCGTCGCACTCGGTGGCGGGGCGCTCGGCGCTTTGGTGCGGTACGGCGTCGTGGTACCAGATGTCCCGGCCGTCGACCATCGTGACGTCGCTGTCGGTGCGCTTCACGACGATGACCTTGGAGATCGAAGGCGACCGCGACACCGCCTCGTCGGCCATCTCCTTGAGCGGGACGATCTGGCCGCCGCGCCAGCCGCCGTCGCAGGTGATGAGCACCTTGGCCTGGGCGTCGTTGATCCGGTCGGCGAGGGCCTCGGCGGAGAAGCCGCCGAACACGACCGAGTGCGGCGCCCCGAGCCGTGCGCACGCCAGCATCGCGACCGGGAGCTCGGGCACGAGGCCATGTAGACGGCGACGACGTCGCCCTTGCCGACGCCGAGCTCGGCGAGCGCGTTCGCGAGCTTGCACACCTCGGCGTGCAGCTCGCCGTAGGTGATCACCTTCCGGTCGCCCGGCTCGCCCTCCCAGTAGTAGGCCACGCTGACCCGCGTGATCGGCGAGGTGTCGGTCGAGGCAGTTCTCGGTGACGTTGAGCTTGCCGCCGACGAACCACTTCGCGAACGGTGCGCCCGACCAGTCGAGCACGGTGTCCCAGTGCTTCCGCCAGACGAGCTGCTCCGCCTGCGCGGCCCAGTAGGACTCGTAGTCCTCGCTCTCGGCGTAGATCGAAGGGGAGGAGACGACTGCCTTGGCGGCGAACTCGGGCGGCGGGGGAAAGGTCCTCCCCTCGTCGAAGAGTGCCTCGATCGTGTGCTGCGACGGGCTCATCGGCAGTTCCTCCCCCTTTTCTGCCTACCTGGCATTGGTCGGCCAGTCCTTGTTGTCAGCCCTTCCCTCGAGCGGTGCTCCCCCTGCCGGCATCGTCGTGGTCGGTACGGCACCCGGCTAGGTCGGCTCGCTGCCCCCCGTTATACGACCCCCTGTATCGGGACACAAGAGGTTCGCATTACGATCAATCTGCTTCGAAGTAGTCGCGGAGCGGTCGGGAGACCGTCGGCTGGCGCAGCTTGGCCAGCGTCTTCATCTCGATCTGGCGCACCCGCTCACGCGTCACCCCGAAGATCCGGCCGACTTCCTCGAGCGTGCGGATCCGGCCGTCATCGAGCCCGAAGCGCAGGCGCACGACCTCCTGCTCCCGCTCGGACAGCTCCAGCAGCGCCCGCTGCACCGCCTCGTTCAGCAGCACGCGCGTGGCCGCGTCGACTGGCACCTCGGCGCCCTGGTCCTCGATGAGGTCGGAGAGGCTGAAGTCGTCCTCGTCGCCGATCGGCTGGGAGAGCGAGATCGTGTCCTGGCTGATCCGCTGGATCTCCCGGACGCGCTCGGCGGGGAACTGGATGCGCTCGGCGATCTCCTCGACCGTCGGCTCGCGGCCGAGCTGTTGGGACAGCTGTCGCTGGACGCGCACGACCTTGTTGATCGTCTCGACCATGTGCACCGGGATCCGGATCGTCCGGGCCTGGTCGGCGACGGCCCGGGTGATCGCCTGGCGGATCCACCAGGTCGCATAGGTCGAGAACTTGAAGCCACGCCGGTAGTCGAACTTCTCGACGGCGCGCATCAGGCCGAGGTTGCCCTCCTGGATGAGGTCGAGGAAGGCCATGCCGCGGTTGCGGTAGCGCTTGGCGATCGACACGACCAGGCGCAGGTTGGCCTCGGTGAGGAGGTCCTTCGCCTCCTGGCCCTCGGCGATCTGGCGCTCGGCCGCGGCACGCTCGTCGGCCGGCACCGTGTCGAGGACGCCTTCGTCGCGCCACTGCTGGACGCGCTGCGCGGCCTGCTGGCCGCGCTCGAGGCGCTTGGCGCAGAGCACCTCCAGGTCCGCCGAGAGCAGCGAGACCCGGCCGATCTCGCGCAGGTACGCCCGCACGGTGTCGGCGCCGGGCGAGCCTGCGCCCGAGCCGGTCCCGCCGCCCCGTAACGCACGCGGCGAGCGCGTCGGTCGCCTCGTCCTCCTCGTCGTCGTACAGGCGTGAGGGTCTGGCGGCGCGGGGCCGCGTCGTCGCCGGACCAGGGGCGGAACGGGGCGACTGGTCGCCTCCTCGCGCGGGGCGTGCTGCCCCGTCCTGGGCGGCCGACACAGCGTCATCCTCCGGCGGTCGCGGTTCCTTCTCGAGCGGATCGATGCTCGGCGTGGTCACCCCCTCCAGCCGCCGTTGACTCTGCAGCTGCCGTTGTAGCAGCCAGGCTACCAATCGCTCGGCCGCGTCGATCGCGTAGAGGGGATGACCGGGCTGGAGGACCGGATCGCGCAGCAGCTGGAGCTGGCCGGCGAGCCACGCCGACGCCTCGGCGACGGCGGCTTGGCCGACCGCGTCGCCAGCCTCGGCGGCGACGTCGGGCCTGGCTGTCCAGCTCCCGAAGGGTGCGCTCCGTCGCGGTCCGGACCAGCTCGACGAGGATCCCGTCCGGGTCGAGGTCGGCCGGGACGTCGCTCGCCGCCAGCTTGACGAGCATCTCCCTGGCGTCGGGCTCGGCGCTCTCCATCGCCTCGTGGAGGTCGGACGACTGACGCAGCGCCCGGAACGCCGCCGCGCTGGGTCTCGTCGACGAAGAGCACCTCGTCGAAGCGCTCGAGGACCTCGGAGCGCCGGTGGATCGCGAGCAGCAGCGCGTCGCGACCCTTCCGGGTCCGGGGGCCCTCGCGCTCGCCGGCGCGGCCCGCCCCGTCCCGGCCGCCGATCGCCGCGGGCGCTCCGGGCTCGTCGCGCGGCGGTGGGTCGTAGTCGGCCTCGTTCCCGCGCCGGCGCTCCCCCTCCCGTTCGCGCCCGTTGGTCTCCGGGGCCCGCGACGCGGCTCCCCGCGTTCGACCCGCTTGCGGGTCTCCGCCAAGAGCGCGCGCAGTCGGTCCGGGTCGTGCTGGGTGCGGTCGGCGACTCGGGTCACGTACTGGTCCTGTACGAGCTCGTTCGGGTGTTCGGCGATCGCGGCGATCGCGGCCTCGGCCGCCCGGGTGCACCCCTCGGGCGTGCTCAGGTCGGCGGCCCGGAGGGCCCGCTCGACGCGAAAACCCAGGTAAGGGCGGGCTCCCGCGACGGCCGCGGCGAGCGCTGCAGGGTCCTCGCGTGCCAGCTCGGCGGGGTCGCTCCCGGGGGGCAGGTCGGCGACGGCCAGCTCCAGCTGGTGGCGCCGCTCCCATTCGTAGAGCCTGGCCGCGGCGTTCTGCCCCGCGCTCGTCGGCGTCGAAGGCGAGGACCACCCGGCTGCAGAAGCGGGCGAGGAGTCGGAAGTGATCCTCGGTGAGCGCGGTGCCGCAGGTTGCGACGGCGCGGGGCACGCCGGCCTGGAAGAAGCCGATGACGTCGGTGTAGCCCTCGCAGACGACGGCCTCCCCGGTGCGTGCCACCTCCGCCTTCGCCCAGTTGAGGCCGTAGAGCGTGCGTCGCTTGGCGTAGATCGGCGATTCGGCCGAGTTGCGGTACTTCGGCCCGGGGTCACGCTCGCTCTGGCGCAGCTCCTCCGGCAGGATGCGCCCGCCGAGCGCGATCGTGCGGTTCGAGGGGTCGTAGACGGGGAAGATCACCCGCTCGCGGAAGGTGTCGATCAGGCCCCCGCGTGCGCCTTCGTGGGCGAGCCCGGCGTCGCGGAGCACCCTCGCCGGAAGGCGCAGCGCGCGCACCAGCTCGTCGTAGGCGGCGGGGGCGAAGCCGAGACGGAAGCGCCGGACGACGTCGCCGTCGTAGCCGCGCGAGCGCAGGTAGTGCCGCGCCCGGCCGGCGTCAGGGTGGCGCAGCAGCCGGTCGTGGTAGAAGTCGGCGGCGGCACCGAGGGCCTCGTAGAGGTGCTGGCGGCGCCCGCGCTCCGCCGACGCCGCCGGGTCGGCGTCGTCGCGGATGGTGATGCCGGCACGCCCGGCGAGGCGTTCCACCGCCTCGACGAAGTCACAGCCCTCCATCGCCCGCACGAAGGTGATGGCGTCGCCGGACACCTGGCAGCCGAAGCAGTAGTAGAGGCCCTCCTCGGCGTTCACGCTGAACGACGGCGTCCGCTCGCCGTGGAACGGGCATAGGCCGACGAAGCGTGTGCCGACCCGCTTGAGGGCCGTGTGCTCCCCGATCAGCGCGGCGAGGTCGGTCGCGGCGCGCACACGGGCGACGTCCTCGTCGGGGATGGCCATCACCGGGACCGTACCGCTTCGCTCGCTCGGCCGTGCGAGGCGCGAGGGGCGCGTGCCGGCTAGCTCGCGGCGGTCGCTGCGGCCTCGGCGTCGATGCGAAGCAGCGCCTGGGCGGCGGCGAGGCGGGCGATCGGGACGCGGAAGGGCGAGCAGCTCACGTAGTCGAGCCCGACCGCGCGCGAACAGGTCGATCGACGCGGGGTCGCCGCCGTGCTCCCCGCAGACGCCGAGCTTGAGCCGCGGGTTCGCCGCCTTGCCGCGCTCGACAGCGATGCGGACGAGCTCGCCGACGCCCTCGCGGTCGATCGTCTCGAACGGGTTCGCCGGGATGAGGCCGCGCTCGAGATAGAGCGTCATCATCCGGGCCTCGACGTCGTCGCGGCTGAAGCCGAACGTCATCTGGGTCAGGTCGTTCGTGCCGAAGGAGAAGAACTCTGCCGCCTCGGCGATCTCGCCCGCGCACAGTGCGGCGCGCGGCGTCTCGATCATCGTGCCGATCGCCACGGGCGTGTCGCCGACACGGCTCCATCGCGATCGCCTCCTCGGCCCACGCCCGCGCGAGCGCCAGCTCCTCGCGCGAGATCGTGAGCGGGATCATGACCTCGACGATCGGGTGGCCACCGCAGCGCGGCACGGTCGGCGGCCGCCTCCATCAGCGCCCGCACCTGCATCGCGTACAGGCCCGGCTTCATGATGCCGAGCCGCACGCCGCGTGTGCCGAGCATCGGGTTCTGCTCCTGCCAGCGCTTCGCCGCCTCGAAGAGGCGCTCCTCCTCGGCGGTGAGCCCGCCCGTGCGCCGCCTTCAGGGCGAGGTCCGCGACGTCGGGCAGGAACTCGTGCAGAGGCGGGTCGAGCAGGCGCACGGTGACGGGCAGGCCGTCCATCGCCTCCAGGATCTCGGCGAAGTCGGCCCGCTGGGCCCGGCGCAGCTCGTCGAGCGAGGCGGCCTCCTCCGCGTCTCCCGAGGCGAGGATCATGCGCCGCACGATCGGCAGCCGCTCGTCGCCGAGGAACATGTGCTCGGTGCGGCATAGCCCGATGCCCTCGGCGCCGAGGCGCCGGGCGTTGGCGGCGTCGGGACCGTTGTCGGCGTTGGCGCGCACCCCGAGCCGCCCGCGGCGGATCTCGTCCGCCCACGCGAGGATCGTCTCGAATGACTCCGGCGGGCTCGCCGCCGACGAGCGTCACCGCGCCGATGCACGACGACGCCGGTGGCGCCGTCGATCGAGATCACGTCGCCCTCGGGCACGACGGCGTCGCCGACGCGGAATCTCGCGCTCGCCGATCTCGAGCCGCTCGGCGCCGACGACCGCGGGCTTGCCCCAGCCGCGGGCGACGCACCGCGGCGTGCGACACGAGGCCCCGCCGCGACGTGAGGATGCCCCGGCGCGGCGAGCATGCCGTGGACGTCCTCCGGGTGACGTCTCCGTGCGCACGAGGATGACGTCGCTCGCCGGCCCGTGCCGCCTCGACGGCCGTCGTCGGCGGTCGAAGTACGACCCGGCCCACCGCCGCGCCCGGCGAGGCGCCGAGGCCCGTGGTCGACCACGACGGCCTGCTCCTCGGCGAACTGGGGGTGCAGCACGCTGTCGAGGTGCGTCGGCGTTCACGCGCTGGACGGCCTCGGCGCGGCTCAGCCGGATCGACGGGTCGTCGACCATCTCGACCGCCATGCGCAGCGCGGCCCGCCCGGTGCGCTTGCCGACGCGCGTCTGCAGCATCCAGAGCTTGTCCTGCTCGATCGTGAACTCGATGTCGCACATGTCGCGATAGTGGGTCTCGAGCCGCGAGAAGATCTCCGACAGCTCGCCGTGCAGGGTGGGGAAGTGGTCGCCGAGCGCCTCGAGGGGGAGCGTGTTGCGGATGCCGGCCGACCACGTCCTCGCCCTGGGCGTTGACCAGGAAATCCCCGTAGGGGCGGTTCTCCCCGGTCGCCGGGTCGCGGGTGAACGCCGACGCCGGTGCCCGAGCGGTCGTCGCGGTTGCCGAACACCATGGCCTGGACGTTCACGGCCGTCCCGAGGTCGTGGGGGATGCCCTCGCGCTTGCGATAGGCGCTGGGCCCGTGCCCCGTTCCACGAACAGAACACCGCCTCGATCGCGCCGCGCAGCTGCGCCGTCGGGCTCCTCGGGGAAGGCGGCGCCCGTGGCCTGGCTGATTATCTCCTTGAAGTCGGCGACGACCTCGGCGAGGGCCACCGCGGGACCTCCGCGTCGGCCACGGCGCCCGAGGACTCCTTGGCCGCCTGGAGCGCGCGTCGAACGGCTCGCCGTCGAGGCCGAGCACGATCCGGCCGTACATCTGGATGAAGCGCCGGTACGAGTCGTAGGCGAAGCGCTCGTCGCCGGTCTGGCCGGCGAGACCGGCGACCGATGCGTCGTTCAGTCCGAGGTTCAAGACGGTGTCCATCATCCCGGGCATCGAGTGCTCGGCGCCGGAGCGGACCGAGACGAGGAGCGGGTCGGACGCGGCGCCGAGGCGCCGGCCCATCTGCTCCTCCAGGCGCCGGAGGTGCTCGCCGAGCTCGGCGGAGAGCGAGTCCGGCCAGCCCGACGCGAGGTAGGCACGGCACGCCTCGGTCGAGATGGTGAACCCGTGGGGCACCGGCAGGCCGAGGACGGTGGTCATCTCGGCGAGGTTGGCCCCCTTGCCACCGAGCAGCGCCCGCAGCTCCCTCGGCGGTCGGGGATGGACGTGGTCGAAGTCGAAGATCGCAGCCATGCGTTGAGGCTCCTCGCTCGGTGACAGCAGCTCGCTCCGGTGGTGCCGCCCGCTCAGGCGTCCGTCGTCCGGGCGAGGAGCTCCTCGACCAGACCGTCGATCGGCAGGCGCACCTGCTCTGTCGAGTCGCGGTCACGGACGGTGACCGCCCGGTCCTCGAGGCTGTCGAAGTCGACGGTGACGCACAGCGGCGTCCCGATCTCGTCCTGGCGCCGGTAGCGCCTCCCGATCGACTGGGTGTCGTCGTACTCGCACTGGAAGGATCGCCGGCACTTGGCGAGCACCTCGCGTGCGAGCGGGGCGAGCGTATCCTTCTTCGACAGCGGGAGGATGGCGACCTGGTACGGGGCGATGCGCGGATGGAGGCGGAGCACGACGCGCCGCTCGCCGGCGACCTCGTCCTCGTCGTAGGCGGCGAGGAGGAACGCCATCATCGTCCGCGTCGCACCGGCCGCCGGCTCGATGACGTGCGGCACGTAGCGCTCGCCCGTCGCCTGGTCGTAGTACTCGAGCCGGACTCCGCTGAGCTTGGCGTGGGCGTTCAGGTCGAAGTCGGTCCGGTTGGCGATCCCCTCCAGCTCGCCCCAGCCCCACGGGAAGTCGAACTCGACGTCGGAGGTCCCGGCCGAGTAGTGCGAGAGCTCGTCGGGATCGTGCTGGCGCAGGCGCAGCTTCGCGGCCGGGATCCCGTACTGCTGGTACCAGGCGAAGCGCTCGGCGCACCAGTACCCGTGCCAGCGCGGGCTGTCCGGCGGGGGCACGAAGAACTCCATCTCCATCTGCTCGAACTCCCGGGTGCGGAAGACGAAGTTGCCCGGCGTGATCTCGTTACGGAAGCTCCGGCCGATCTGCGCGATGCCGAACGGGGGCTTCAGCCGCATCGTCGTCATGACGTTCATGAAGTTCACGAACATGCCCTGGGCCGTCTCCGGGCGCAGGTAGGCGATGGAGGCCTCGTCCTCGACCGGACCCACGAACGTCTTGAACATCAAGTTGAACGGCCGCGCCTCGGTCAGGTCGGTCGACCCGCAGTTGGGGCAGACCAGGTCGCCGGCGTCAGTCGTCGGGAGCTGGTCGGCACGCCAGCGCTCGTTGCAGTTGCGGCAGTCGACGAGCGGGTCGGTGAAGGTCGCCAGGTGCCCGGAGGCCTCCCAGACCTTCGGGTTGGTGAGGATGGCCGCCTCGAGGGGGACCACGTCGTCGCGCTCTTGGACCATCGAACGCCACCAGGCCTCGCGCACGTTGCGCAGCATCAGCGCACCGAGGGGTCCGTAGTCGTACGTCGAGCGGATCCCCCCGTAGATCTCCGCCGAGGGGAAGACGAAGCCCCGTCGCTTGCAGAGGTTGACGACGGCGTCGAACAGCCCGGTATCGCGGTCCTGGACGGCCTCGTCCACGGAGGGGTCGTTCGGCATGCGGCGAGGATACTCGGCGCCACTGCCTGCTCCGCCGGGGGCGCGAGGCGCCGGGGCTGGGTGCCGTCAGCTCACGCCAGCCGCCACTGCGGTCGCGGGCGACCTCGAACCGGCCGCGGGCGACGTGGTGGCACGCGGCGCCGTGGCGGCGCGGGGTGTGCGAGGCAGCAGGGGCTCCCCAGCGGGCCACGCGGCGAGCGCGAGCAGCACGACGAGGGGCATCGCCCCGACGTCGCTGGCCGCGCCTGAGAACAGGCTGCCCGCGTTCTCGCCGGCCACCCAGAAGAGCGCGCAGGACAGCGCCCCGAGCCGGAGCAGCCACGCCCGGCCCGGGCCGTCGAGGCCGCCCGCCAGCGCGGTGGCGAGCTCCAGCGCCACCAGGACCGCGGTCACCGCTACGCCGTGGCCGCCCGCGACCGCACCGAGGCGGTGGTCGAGCGCGGCGAGGAGGGCCGGCTGGCCGTCGGCCAGCTCGACGAGGTTGGCGCGCAGCTTGAAGCCGAAGCTGATCACGGGCACGAGCTGGAGCGCCGCCGCCAGCAGCCAGAGCCCGGACCAGGTCGTGCGCGCCCGTACGCTGCGGGCGCCCGGGTACAGCACGACGGCGGCGAGGACGTAGAGGAGCGCCGCACCGGGCGCTCCGGTTGGCAGCATCGCGTAGCCGCTCGCGAGCATCCCGAAGCCCTCGCCGGCCGCCCAGACCGCAAGCGCCCAGGGCACGGAGATCGCGAGCCCGAGCCGTCGGGTGCGCGGCAGCAGGATCGCCGCGCCGAGACCGAGCTGGACGACGGCGACGAGGAGCGCCCAGGCCGTGTCGTGCGGAGCCAGGCCGCGGCCGAGCGCCAGGAGCAGGTGGGCGAGCACGCCAGGCTCGCCCATCGCGTTCTCCTCGATGCCGAGGGCGAGCCCACCGTGGAGCAGCGGCGGCTGCAGCGCGAGGAGCCCGTCCACCAGCCAGAGCACACCGAGGGCACACTGCAGGCGCCGGAGGCGCCGCGGCTCGATCCCCGAAGCGTCCCTCCTGCGCGGCGTGCCGCCTCGGTGCGCCACCTCAGCCGGCGACCTTCATCGCCCCGGTCATGAATGGGTGGATTGAGCAGTAGAAGGCGTACGTGCCGGGCTCGGTCGGGGCGAGGACGGTCTTCGTCTTCCCCGGGTCGATCGGGCCCGAGTTGAAGGAGGCGGACGACCCGCTGCCGGGCATCGCCGTGAAGGTGTGGGCGACGCTGTCCTTGTTGAGCACCGTGACGCGCTCGCCGGGCGAGACGGTGAAGTGGGCCGGAGTGAAGGCGAAGTTGACGATGGTGATCATCACGCCGTGAGCGGGGGCCGTGGTGCCGCCCGATCCGCTGGCAGGGCTCGCCGACGTCGCGACGCTCGGCGTGCGGGCGGCGCCGGACGCGACCGACGTGCTGTAGATCCCGAGGAGGACGGCGCCGGCGGCGACCGCGAGCCCGGCCGTCGCGGCGATCGGCCGGACCGGCCACAGGTCGGCGCGCACGACGAGGGCGGCGCAGGCGACGAGCGCGCCGAGCTCCAGGGCGCCCGCCACGGCGCCGGCCGTGGTCGGCACCTCGTGGAAGCCGAACAGCCCGACGGCCCGGCTGAGGACGTAGCCACCGAGCGTGCTGGCGGCGAGCAGCGCTCCCGTCACGTGGACGATCGGGCGCTCGAGGGCGACGAGGGCGAGCGCCGCAGCGAGGCATCCCGCCATCTGGAACAGGAACAGCACGCCGATCGTGGGGACGTGGCGGTAGCCGGTGAGGTAGAGGTCGAGGTGGATTCCCGCCGTCCCCGCGAGCAGGCCGGCCGCGGCGAGCCTGAGCCCGATCGAGACGGCGTCACGCCGGGGGGAGGGTGCGAGCAGTCGGGACGGATCGAGCGCCATGCACGTTCTACGGTCCAGACCGACCACCGGATTGGCCCGCCGCCGCGCGCAGCAGCGCCGCAGGATGCGCCGCGCCGGCGCCCGAGGCGGTCGCTCAGGCGGGGCGCACGCCGGAGTCGGGGTGGTGGCGGGTGCTGCGCAGGCGCCGGTCGAGGTGGTGCTCGAGCGCCGAGGTCGCCAGGCGCTCGACGGCGTCGGCGGTCGCGTCCGCCGGTTCGGTCAGCACCTTGGCGAGATCCCCGCCGAGGATCCTCCGCACCAACACGACGGTCTCGGGCGAGACGGCCTGCCCGCGCCGGCACGAGCGGCAGAGGAAGCCCCCCTCCTCGACGTCGAACGCCACGAGCGGCCCGTCGGTTCCGCAGCGGGCGCAGCTGTCGACCACCGGGCCGATGCCTTCCACCGCGAGCAGCTTCCAGCAGAAGGCCCCGAGGACGAGCGGCGACCCGGTCTCAGCCAGCGCCCGAAGCGCCCCGACGAGCATCTTGAAGTGCTCCGGCATCGGGTGGTCCTGGACCGCGAGCTGGTCGACGATCTCCAGCATCGTGAGTGCGGGCGTGAGCCGGTCGAGGTCCTCGCGGATCGCCCGGAACGAGTCGAGCACCTCCACCTGGGTCACCACGTCGAGCTCGCGGCCGCGCCAGCACAGCAACGACACGTGGCTGAGCGGCTCCACGCGTGCGCCGATCCTGCTCTTCGTCTTCCGGACGCCCTTGGCCACGGCGCGGACCTTGCCGTGCTCGGGCGTCACGATCGTCACGATCCGGTCGGCCTCGCCGAGGCGCATCGTCCGCAGCACGACGCCGACGTCCCGGTAGAGGGCCATCGGGTCAGGACCCGTGCATCTTGCCCCCGACGACGATCAGCAGCACGCCGATGACCACGACGGCGATGAGGCCGAGGGCCGGCTTGAAGCCGATCGCCGCGAGGAAGATGAGCCCTGCGAGCGCGAGCAGGCCGAGGACGGCCCCCGAGAGCCGCCCGATGTGGTCCCAGAGCCACTGCCGCCTCGGGTTGTCGGTGGCGTTCACCCGTCCACCCCGCCGTAGCGGCGCTCGCGGCGCTGGAACTCCCGGACCGCTTCGAAGAGGTGCTCGCGCCGGTAGTCCGGCCAGAGCACGTCGCTGAAGACGAGCTCGGAGTAGGCGATCTCCCAGAGCAGGAAGTTCGAGATGCGGTACTCGCCCGACGTGCGGATCACGAGGTCCGGGTCGGGCATGTCCGGGTAGTACAGCCGGGAGCGGATCGCCCGCTCGTCCACCTTCGCCGCGCTGACGCCGTCTTCGACCAGGCGGCGCACGGCGTCGACGATCTCGGCGCGCCCCCGTAGTTGAAGCAGATCGTGAGCGTTATGGTGCGGTTGCGCCGCGTCATCTCGACGGCGTCGTCCATGTTCTTCAGCAGCCGCCGCGGGACGCGCCAGTCGCGCCGTCCCGCGAAGCGGATCCTCACGCCCTTGGCGTGGAGGTCGTTGCGGTTGCGGATCAGGATCCCCTCGTTGAACTGCATGAGGAAGCGCACCTCGTCGGCGGGTCGCCGCCAGTTCTCGGTCGAGAAGGCGTACATGGACAGCCACCCCACGCCGATCTCGAGCGCCCCGTCGATCGCGTCCAGCATCGCCTCCTCGCCCGCGGCATGGCCGGCGGTGCGTGGCAGCCCGCGCTGGCGCGCCCACCGACCGTTCCCGTCCATGACGCAGCCGATGTGGCGCGGGACCTTCTCGAGATCGATGTCCTCGACGACCACGCAGGCGAAGTTAGTCCTCCGGGCGCAAAGGCCCCCTACGTCACGCCCCGAGGGCTCAGCTCGTGGGCGAGCGCACGATGTCGGCGCCGTCCTGGGCCGCCCGCCAGCTGGCCACCAGCGAGTCGATCTCCGCCGGGGCGGCCCCGCGACCACGGGCCTCGAGTATCGCCTCGGCGAGCCCGCGCCACTCGAGCCCCTCGCTCGAGCGGCCGTTGGCGCGCACCTCCGCCGCGCACCCGCCCGATGCGCGTGGCGAGCTCGCCGTACTCGGGGCCGACGAGGGCCGCGATCCGGTCGCGGACCAGGGTGGCCAGCGCCGGGCTGGTGCCGTCGGTCGAGACCGCGACGGAGACGGCCCCGCGCCGCAGCACGGCCGGGAGCACGAAGGTGCAGGCCTCCGGGTCGTCAGCGGCGTTCACGAACACGCCGGCGGCCTCGGCGTCTGCGAAGACCTGCCGGTCGACAGCGGCCACGCCCGTCGCGGTGATGACGAGCCGGTAGCGCGCTGCTTCACCCGGCTCGTAGGCGCGGCGCTCGACGCTGACGGCGGCCCGGACGATCGCGTCGTCCACCTCGGGCGCGACGACCGTCACGTCCGCCTCGCTGCGGACCAGGGCGTCGACCTTGCGGGCTGCGACGCGGCCGCCGCCGACGACCAGGCACGGACGCCCGGCCACGACGAGCGAGACGGGGAACGAGGGGGCGTCGAGCGGCATGCGCTGCCGAGTCTACGAGGGGCCGTCGAATCATGACCTAGCAGGTCGAGAAAATTCTTGACCGGAAGGGTCGGGTATAGTCAGATTGCAGTCGAGGAGGGAGCGGCGTGAGCGTGACGATCGAGAGCATTCCGAAGCCTGGCGGACCGGTGGTGCAAGATGTCGCCGTGGATCTGCTCGCCGAGATCGAGGTCGCGGATCGGCGCCTGGACGGTGCGCACCCGCTTGACGTGCTCGGATGGGCGGTCGACCGCTTCGGCGACGAGCTCGTCGTCACCTCGTCCTTCCAGGACTGTGTGCTGGTGGACCTCGCGGCGCGCGCCGAGCCGAAGGTGCACGTCGTCTTCCTCGACACCGGCTTCCACTTCCCCGAGACGCTGGCGTACCTGCGGCGCATCGAGCGCCGTTATGACCTCAACCTGGAGGTCGTCCAGCCCGGCCTGGCCGACGACGAGTTCCCCTGCGGCAGCCCCCGCTGCTGCGAGCTGCGCAAGGTGGCGCCGCTCAATCGGGTCCTCGCGACGAAGAGCGCCTGGGTGACCGGCGTGAAGCGGGTCGACACGCCCGAGCGGGCCGACGCGCCGGTGGTGGCGTGGGACCCGGCGAAGCAGATCGTCAAGGTCAACCCGCTGGTCGCCTGGACCGAGGACGACGTCGAGGCGTACGTGGTCGAGCGCGGCCTGCCCCGCCACCCGCTCAACGCCGTCGGCTACCTCTCGATCGGCTGCGCTCCGACGACCCGGCCGGTCGCCGAGGGTGAGGATCCCCGCGCGGGACGCTGGCCCGACAGCGGCAAGACGGAGTGCGGCCTGCACATCTGAGGCCGCCGCTCCGACCGGCGCAGCGTTCCCGGCGCACCGCCTCCCGACTGGCTGCGCACCCCCGACCCGTTCCCCGACGACAGGGCATCGCCAGGCACCTTCATGGAGTTCATCCGTCCCTTCCGCCACGGCTCGGAGCTCAACAGCGTCGAGCGCCTGAAGCTCGAGCGGCATCCGCTCGACGTCGCCGATGCCGTGCGCGAGCGCTACTCCAAGCAGGGCGCGGACGCGATCGCGACCGTGGAGGGCGAGCACGAGCGCCTGAAGTGGGTCGGCATCTATCCCCAGCGCCAGGGTGGCGACGCCTTCATGCTGCGGATCAAGGTGCCGGGCGGCCTGCTCAGCGCGGCGCAGGCGCGCCGTATCGGCGAGATCACCGACGACTTCGCCCGCGGGCCGGAGCCCAACCCCGAGTGGGGTGACCGCTACTGCGACCTCACCACCCGCCAGGACGTCCAGCTCCACTGGATCCGCATCGAGGACGTGCCGGAGATCTGGCGGCGCCTCGAGGAGGTCGGGCTGACCTCGATCCAGGCCTGCGGCGACTCGGCGCGCAACGTGCTCGGCTGTCCGGTCGCGGGCGTCGACGCGGAGGAGGTGTTCGACGCGTCCGACGTCGTCCGTGCGATCTCGGACTTCTTCACGGGCAACCGGGAGTACGCCAACCTGCCGCGCAAGTTCAAGCTGAGCGTGACGGGCTGCCGCGACGACTGCGCCCAGGCGGAGATCAACGACGTCGGGCTGTGGCCGGCGCGCCTCGACGACGGCACGATCGGCTTCAACCTGCTCGTCGGCGGCGGCCTCTCCGACGGCGCCCGGATGGCGAGCGACATCGACGTCTTCGTCGCCCCGGGCCAGGCGCTCGAGTGCACGCGGGCGATCGCCCAGCTCTTCGGGGAGCTCGGCAACCGCGAGAACCGCGGCTTCAGTCGCATGCGGTACCTCGTCCAGGAGCTCGGGCCGGAGGGCTTCCGCGCCGAACTGGCCGCCCGGACGGCCTTCGATCTCCGCCCGGCGGGGGTGTCGCTCACCCGGCGCTACCGCGGCGACCACGTGGGCGTCCATCGCCAGCACGGCGGCGGCCTCTCCTACGTCGGCTGCTCGGTGACCGTCGGCCGGATGGCCGGGCTCGATCTCGTCGAGGCTGCCCGCCTGGCCGACACGTACGGCGACGGGGAGATCCGCCTCGCGACCGACCAGAACTTCGTCATCACCGGCGTGGCCGACGACCGGCTGGACGACCTGCTCGCCGAGGCGCTTCTCGCCCGCCACTCGCCGTTCCCCGGCCCGTTCAGCCGGGGCGTCGTTGCCTGTACCGGCAGTGAGTTCTGCCGCTTCGCCATCGTCGAGACGAAGGTGCGGGCGACGCGGTGGGCGGCCGAGCTCGACCGGCGCTTCGCCGACGACTTCGGCGGCCCCGAGGGTGTGCTCGAGCGCTCCGACGACGCGGTGGTGCGCCTGCACTTCTCGGGCTGCTCGGCCTCGTGCGCGCAGCCGCAGATCGCCGACGTGGGCTTCCGGGGGGACACGGCGCACGTCGGCGAGGAGATCGTGGAGGCCGTCGACATCGGGCTCGGCGGGAGCCTCGGCGTCGACGCCGGCTTCGGCGACTGGGTCGTCGGGGCGCTGCCGGTCGGCGACGTCCCCGGCGCGCTCGCCGCGGTCGTCGCCCGGTTCGTCAGCGAGCGCCGCGAGGGCGAGCCGTTCCACGCCTGGGCACGGCGCGCCGAGCACGGCGCGCTGCAGTCCACCCTGCTCGACGGCGCGTCGCTGGAGGCGTCGCGGTGACCGACCTCGCGATCCCGCCCTTCCGCCTGCGCGAGTCGATGAACGGCATCGCCGAGGCGCCGGGCAAGGTGTGGTTCTTCGAGCTCGCTGCCGCGGTGATCGACGCCGAGCGCTGCGTGCGCTGCGGTGCGTGCGTCGCCGCGTGCCCGACGGACTCGATCGGCGTGAATTCCGACGACCTGCCCCACCTCGTCAAGATGTGTACCGGGTGCTCGCTGTGCTGGGACTTCTGCCCCCGTGGAGGGCTCCGCTACGAGGCGACCTGGTCCCCCGGCGAGCAGGAGCCGCCCGCCGACTGGCGGATCACCGGCGCCGACCCGGCGCCCGGCCTCGGCGCGGTGCTCGACCGCCGGGCGGCGCGGTGCGCGACGGCTCGAAGTACCGCGCCCCGACCGCCCAGGACGGCGGCGTGGTGACGGCGATCCTCCTCGCGGCGCTCGAGGCCGGGGCGATCGACGGAGCGCTCGTCGCCCGGGAGGACCCCGCGACCCCTTGGCGGGGCGTCCCCCACGTGGCGACGACCCGTGAGGAGATCGTCGAGGCCGGCGGCAGCTTCTACAACCAGACGATGGCGCTCGCCGCGCTCGACCTTGCCCGCGTGGGGCTCGGGCCCGACGCCCGCATCGCCGTCGTCGGCACGCCCTGCGAGATTCAGGGGATCCGCGCCCTCCAGGAGCGCTCGTGGCGCCGGGGAAGCTCGCGCGTCGACGCGGTGTCGCTCACGATCGCACTGCTCTGCACGAAGAGCTTCGACTACCGAAAGCTCATGGTTGAGGCGCTTCGCGACGAGCGTGGCCTCGACCTCGCCGAGGTCGGCAAGGTCGACGTCATCCACGGGCGCATGATCGTGGAGGACCGCTCGGGGGCGGCGCTCGTCGACGAGCCGGTGAAGGCGTTCCACGGCGCGGCCCTGAAGGGCTGCGACGAGTGCGCCGACTTCCTCGGCCGCGCCGCTGACATCTCGATCGGCAGCGTCGGGAGCGCCGCGGGGTACTCGAGCGTCCTCGTCCGCACGGCCGCCGGCATGGAGGCCGTCGGGCGCGTGATCCCCGAGCTCGAGCTCGCCGAGCTCGATCGGCCCGAGGCGCTGGAGAAGCTCGACCGCCTCGACAAGCGGATCGCCGGCGAGTCGCTGCAGCGTCCGTTCGATCCCGACGGCCCGCTCTTCGTCGACTTCGAGGAGCACGTCACCTTCTACGCCGGCACCGAGCGCGCCCCGGTGTGGCGGGGTCGGTGAACGGGGCGCCTCCGGGCCCGCAGGGCGCGCCGGCGGCCGCCACCGGGGACCCGGCGGTGGGCAAGGACGCGCTGGTGCGGGCGGACGCCGGCTCGCCCTCGCTCCGCCTTCTCCGGGAACCGGAGCGCCTCCGCCGGGAGCTCCGTGAGCTGGTCGGCGAGAACCCCGCCGCGGCGAAGGACGCGATCGCCAGGCGCCTCAGCGAGCGCCTGTGGCGGGCCTGGCGGCCCGAGCTCGCACCCCGTGGCGGGTCGGCCCAGGCACTGCGGAGCGTGGTCGCCGGCGACGGCGTCGAGACGTGGCTCTGGGTGCTCGGCGATCGCCAGTGGGACCAGCTCGTGGAAGGGCTGGCCGGCCGGGTCGCGCGCCGGGTCTGACCTGGCCGGAGGTCACCCGTCGGGCTGAGCCGCCCCGGGGCTCGGCCGCGCGCCGCGCTCAGCGCACGTAGCAGTCGGCGACGCTCTGGCTGAGGTTCAGGTCCTGCAGGGACGCCGGGAGCGACGGTCCGGCGTAGAGCGAGGCCACCGCGGGGGAGCGGTTCCCCTCGGCGAGGAAGCCGGCCCCGGGCGTCGAGCCGCCGAGCTCCAGCTGGAAGAAGCGCGCCGTGACGTTCGAGACGACCCGGAACCCCGCGGCGTCGCTGCCGTCGTAGGGGGGGAGGTGCAGTGCGTCGGCGAGGGCGAGGAACCAGCGGTCGGGCTGGTCGATGGCGTCATAGAGGGCGACGGAGTTCTGCGGCGGGTTGCACGTGTCCGTCTCGCTCTGCACCACGAGCAGGGCTGGATCGCCGGTCGAGGCGCCGTAGTCGTCGGGTTCGAGCGGGTTCTCCTGGCCCGACAGGACCGCGACGGCGCGGTAGGTGAAGCCGTGCGCGAGCGAGCGGTAGGCCGGGTCGTGGTCGTAGGCGAGCGTGGCGACGGTCTCGCCGCCGTCGGACTGGCCGGCGAGCGCCAGGCGGGAGCTGTCGACGAGGCCGTGCAGGAGCGGGCAGGTCGCCCCGCCGGCGCTCGCCCGGAGGACCTGGCCCGTCACGAAGGCGACGTCGGCCGGCTGGTTGGTGCGGACGTCCGTCTCGGCGTTCGCATCCTGGTGCTGGGCGACGAGGCCCGCCACGCTCGTGTCTGGGAAGACGGGCGCGACGACGACGAACCCCGCCCGCACCCAGGCGTCGAGGAGCGCTGCGTACGTCACAGGGTCGATGCCGTAGCCGTGGGCGAAGACGATCGTCGGGAACGGGCCGTAGCCGTAGGCGGGCGTCGCGCCCGCCGTCTCGGCGCCGTGCCCACGCGTAGACAAGGTCGGATAGCGCAGCTCGGTCACGAGCCGGCGCCCCGGCGTCGAGGTGTTCGTGGCGTAGTCGAGCGTCGAACGGCTCGGATCGACGAAGGTGCAGCGGGCGAAGCCGACGGAGTAGTGGACGGGCGCAGGCTTCGCGCCGTGGCCCACAGCAGCCCCCTTGCCCGAGCCGCGCACGAGACCGAAGACGAGGACCGCGGCGACGACGACCACGACCAGGGCGAGGGCGGCGACTAGCCGGGCGCGTCGGCGGGCGGCCTGGCTGCGACGGCGAGTTCCGGGGCGCGTCGTCGACGGGCGCCCCGCGGGACGGGCAGCGGGCCGGGCCGACGGGAGCGGCCGTTGGGGCGGTCGGGGACGGCGGGGGGGTCCGCCGCCACCGGGACGCGGCGGGCTCACGCCGGCTCAGGGTACCGGAGGCCGGTCCCGGCGCCGTGGCACGCCGCCTCCGGCGCGGGCGCCCGCCGCCCCGTCACACGGAGGGGTGACGCCGAGCGCACGTGGCGCAGGTGCCGACCACCTCGACGGTGTGGCCGATGTCGACGAAGCCGTGGGTCGACGCCACCCGCTCGGCCCACTGCTCCACCTCGGGCCCCTCGATCTCGACCGTACGCCCGCAGACGCGGCAAAGCAGGTGGTGATGGTGGCCGCCGGTGCTGCAGCGGCGGTAGAGCGTCTCGCCCTCGTCGGCGCGTAGCGCGTCGAGCTCGCCGGCCTCGGCGAGCGACCGGAGCTGGTTGTACACGGTGGTGAGGCCGACCCGCTCACCCCGGGAGCGCAGCTCCGCGAACAGGTCCTGGGCGGAACGGAACCCGTCGGAGCTGTCGAGCACCGCGGCGAGGGCACGCTTTTGGCGGGTCGAGCGTTCCGGCGCAGTCGGCTCCGTGGCGTGGCGGTCAGTCACCTGCGACCTCCAGCGCGCTCGCCGGCAGCGGTACCGCCAGGGTCCGTGGCGACGTGCCGGTCATCGCGCACCGACCATGCCCGCCTGCATGGCGTCCTCCACCAGGTTGATGACGCGCTCGTCGACGAGGGCATAGGCCATCTCCTGTGCCCGCCGGGTGGGAACGACCAGCCCGGCGTCGCGCAGCACCTTCAGGTGCTGGGACATCAGCGGCTGGCTGACCGTCCGTCCGGCAGCGCCGAGCG
Organism: uncultured Actinomycetota bacterium; assembly: GCA_963765505.1. Taxonomy (GTDB): domain Bacteria; phylum Actinomycetota; class Acidimicrobiia; order Acidimicrobiales; family Bog-793; genus DATKQY01. The sequence continues at coordinate 49,925 of CAVXWO010000006.1, read as the reverse complement.
CGGCCTGCAGCTCGTTCACGCAGCGCGCCCCCGCCCGCAGCTCGACGATGACCGCCAGGCGCACCGGGGAGGCGAGGGCCTTCATGAGCGCGGCGGCGCCAGCGATGCGATCGGGCGCGGCGTCGATGTCCATGATCGAACATTACCACGGGCGCATATAAGAGGTAGATGATAATAGCTGTTCCAGGTGGTGACGGTACGACTCCCAGGCTTGCCAGGCTAACTTGCAATGGTTCCCAACACGGGTTAGGTTACCTGCAACGATTACAGACAAGCGCGCGCTGGCGTGGGCCGGTCGGGAGCTGCGACCACGGAGCACCCGAGCGCGAGAAGGAGCCGAGATGATGTCCGCGAGCGCCCCCACCCCCTGCGGCGCCCCCGCCCGCGGCGGCAGGGATCCCCGACGCCCGGCGCGCACCTGGACGACACGCCGAGCCCTCGGGCTTGCGAGCGTCGCGTCGATCGGCCTCGCGCTGGCCGTCGGGCTGGCGAGCGCCGCCGCCGGAGCATCGCCCGCGGGCGGGACCGCGCGGGCGGTGGCGGCGAAGAAGCCCGGCACGGTCGTCCGGGTCGTCGCGGCCGAGAACTTCTGGGGGAGCATCGCCGCCCAGGTGGGCGGGAGCCACGTCGACGTCCAGAGCATCATCACGAACCCGAACACCGACCCGCACTCCTACGAGCCGACGCCGGCCGACGCTCGGACGATCGCCACGGCGCAGCTGGTCATTGTGAACGGCGTCGGCTACGACCCGTGGGCGCCGAAGCTGCTTGCCGCCGACTCGGACAAGTCCACCGTGCTCACCGTGGGCAGCCTGCTCGGACTGAAGAACGGCGACAACCCGCACCGGTGGTACAATCCGTCGGACGTCCGCCGGGTTGTGGCGGCGATCGCCGCGGACCTCGCTGCGATCGACCACCGCGACGCCGCCTACTTCGAGCGCGCAGGCCCACCACTTCACGACCGTCTCGCTCGCGACCTACAACGGGCTGGTCGCGCAGATCAAGGCCAGGTATGCCGGGACCCCGGTCGGCGCGTCGGAGTCGATCTTTTCGATGCTCGCGCCCTCGCTCGGGCTGAAGCTCATCACGCCCTACTCGTTCCTGAAGGCGATCAGCGAGGGGACGGAGGTCTCCGCCGCCGACAAGGCGACCATCGACCGCCAGATCACCCACCACCTCATCAAGATCTACGTCTACAACAGCCAGAACACGACCCCGGACGTCCAGGCCCAGCTGGCCGAGTGCAAGGCGGCCCACATCCCGACGGCGACGATCACCGAGACGCTCGCCCCGCCGACGGCCACCTACCAGGCCTGGCAGGTGAGCCAGCTCCGCGGGATCCTCGCCGCCCTGCAGAAGGCGACCACCGGGTGAGGGCACCTCGAGCGGGCGCACTCCCGTCGCTCGACCGCCGGCCGGTCCCGGCGGAGCGCGCCGGTGGGGCCGACCGGCACGGCCGGGATGTCGACCGTGGGACGCTGGTCACTGTGCCCGACTCCTCGCTGGCGCCGGCCGTCGTCTTCCACGACGTGTCGGCGCGCCTCGGCGGCCGCACCATCTGGAGCCACGTCGACCTGGAGGTCTCGCAAGGCGAGTTCGTCGCCGTGCTCGGCCCGAACGGGGTCGGCAAGTCCACCCTGGTGAAGGTGGCGCTCGGGCTGCTCCCTGCCGTGGCCGGGCTGGTGGAGGTGCTCGGAGGTCCGCCGGGCGCGGCACGCCACGAGATCGGCTACCTGCCCCAGCGCCGCAGCTTCGACGCCGGGCTGCGGGTGCGCGGCGCGGACATCGTGCGCTTCGGGCTCGACGGCGACCGCTGGGGAAGTCCGATCCCCGGCCTGGATCGGCTGTTCGCCGGGCGCCGCGCCGCGGCCGCCCGGGTCGAGGAGGTGATCGACAAGGTCGGCGCGTCGGCCTACGCCGACCGGCCGGTCGGCGAGCTCTCCGGCGGTGAGCAGCAGCGCCTCCTCATCGCCCAGGCCCTCGTCCGCCGGCCTCGCCTCCTCTTCCTCGACGAGCCGCTCGACAGCCTCGACCTGCCGAACCAGGCGGGCGTCGCGGCGCTGATCGGTTCGATCTGCCGGGACGAGCACGTCGCGGTGGTGATGGTCGCCCACGACGTGAACCCGATCCTCGCCTATCTCGACCGCGTGGTCTACATCGCCCGCGGGGGCGCCGTGGCGGGCAAGCCCGAGGAGGTGATCACCGGCCCGAACGCTGTCCCGGCTCTTCGACACGCCGATCGAGGTGCTGCGGACCTCCGACGGCCGGCTCGTCGTCGTCGGCCAGCCGGAGGCGCCGGCGCTCCACAGCGACCGTCACCACCTCGACGGCCACCGGTGATCCGCCTCGCCGGCGCGACGGGCATCGGCGCCTCGGGAGCGCCGTCCCTGACCTGGAACGTGGTCGCCGACGTCCGCCAGCTGCTCGCCTTCCACTTCATGGTCAACGCCCTCGAGGCGGGGACCATCGTCGCGGTCACCGCGGGAGCGATCGGCTGGTTCATGGTGCTCAGGCGCCAGGCGTTCGCGGGCCACACCCTCGCGGTGGTGGGCTTCCCCGGCGCGGCGGGCGCCACATGGCTCGGGCTGCCGCTCGCGGCGGGCTACTTCGGCTTCTGCCTGATGGCGGCGCTCGTCATCGCCGCGGTGCCCCGCGCCCGTCAGGGGAGCTCGCGCAGCGTCGAGACGGCGGTGATCGGCACCGTGCAGGCCTTCGCGCTCGCGGCGGGGATCCTGTTCGTCAACCTCTACCAGGGCTTCGCCAACGGGGTCGATGCGCTGTTGTTCGGCAGCTTCCTCGGCGTCACCGACACGCAGGTCGCGCGTCCTGCTCGCCGCGGGTATCGGCGCCCTCGCCGTCCTGGCGCTGATCGGTCGCCCCCTCCTCTTCGCCTCCGTCGACGCCGACGTCGCCGCCGCCCGCGGCGTCCCCGTTCGGCTGCTGTCCGCCGTCTTCCTGCTCCTGCTCGGCGCCGCGGTGGCCGAGGCGAGCGAGATCACCGGCTCGCTCCTCGTCTTCGCGCTCCTCGTGATGCCCGCCGCCACGGCGCAGCAGCTCACCGCCCGGCCCCGCCTCAGCATGGTGCTCGCGATCGTCGTCGGGCTCGTGGTGACGTGGCTCGCCCTCGGCGTGGCGTACTTCTCGCCGTACCCGGTCGGCTTCTTCCTGACGACCTTCGCGTTCGGCGCCTACGTCCTGGCCGCCGTGGGGCGCCACGCCACCGCACTGCTCGACCGGCGTGCCGCCCGAGCGGTCGTGCCGGCGAACGGACGGGCGTGAGCAGCGCCAGTGCTCGCGCTCGCAGGCCCCTTTACGGGGATCGGCCACATGCTCTCGCACCCGTTCATGGACTATGCGTTCGTTGCGGGCTCCCTGATCGCCCTCGCCACCGGACTCGTCGGCTACTTCGTGGTGCTCCGGGGGCAGGTGTTCACCGGCGACGCGCTCGGCCACGTCGCCTTCACGGGCTCGCTCGCAGCGCTCGCCCTCGGTGTCGACCTGCGCATCGGCCTCTTCGTCTCCTGCATCCTCGTCGGTGTCGTGATGGGAGCGCTCGGTCGGCGGGGTCTCGCCGACGACGTCGTGATCGGCAACGTCTTCGCCTGGATCCTCGGGCTCGGCGTCCTCTTCCTCACCTTCTACGCGACCTCCCGGGGCGGCTCGAACGGGACGGCGAGCGTCCAGGTCCTGTTCGGGTCGATCTACGGCCTCTCCCGCGCCCAGGCGGCGGTTGCGGCCGGCATCGCCGGGGGGACCATCGTCGCCCTCCTCGCCATCGCCCGGCCCTTGCTCTTCGCCAGCCTGGACGAGGCTGTCGCCGCGGCGCGTGGGGTGCCGGTGCGCCTGCTCGGCCTCGGCTTCCTCGCCCTCGTCGGCCTTACGGCCGGCGAGGCGACGCAAGCGGTCGGCGCGCTCCTCCTCCTCGGCCTCGTCGCCGCGCCCGCCGGCGCCGCCCAGCGGCTCACGGACCGGCCGTGGCAGGCCATGTGGCTGTCGGCCGTCCTGTCCGTCCTGTCGATGTGGGTGGGCCTCACGCTGTCGTACGCCGTCTCGGACCTCCCGCCGAGCTTCTCGATCCTCGCCGTGGCGACCGCCTGCTACGCCCTGTCCTGGGCGTGGACGGCGCCGGGGCGGCGGGCCGTCCGAGCGCCCGCCGCGTAACCGCCCGGGCGGGCGGCCACGGCAGACGCCATGGCGGCGCGGGCGGGTCGCCGAGGCCGTCTCGGCACCCGGACAGGGCGCGCGGTTCCCGGCATCTGCTGCAAGAGACGTCCGAGGCGACGACACAGCCCCGCCGTATGCTCGCCGCGTGCGCGGGCGGATCGAGATCGTCGAGCACGGCGAGCCCTCCTTCGCCGCGCTGGCCAGGGAGGTCGGCGCCGCTCAGGCCGGCGACGCGCTCGCGCCCGTCACGGTCGTGTGCCCCTCTGCCAGGTCGGCCGTCCGCTTCCGTCACCGCCTCGCATGGCGCGTGCGCCGCCCGGGAGGCGGGCGGGGCGTGGCCAACGTGCGCTTCGTCACCCTCGCCGAGCTCATGGCGGAGCTTGCCGGCACGGCGGGCAAGAGCGGGCGGGTGCCAGCCGGCCACCCGGGTGGCGCTCACCGCCGCCCTGCGAGCCGCGCTCCACGAGCATCCCGGGCCGCTCGCGCGGGTGGCCGCGCACCCGTCAACGGAGGCGGAGCTCGTCGACCGCTATTTGGAGCTGCGCCAGGCCGGGGACGAGGCGCTGGAACGCCTGGAGTCGCGCGGCGCCCGCGGCGCGCACGTCGCGCGCCTCTGCCGCTTGGCGCGCGCCCGGCTCGCCGGCGGCTGGTACGACGACGTCGACCTGGCGGCGCTCGCCGCCGACGCCGTCGCCGGGACGGGAAATGTCGACCTCGGCGAGGTCGTGGTGCACCTCCCCGAGCGGATGCGCCCGTCGGAGGCCCGCTTCCTCGGCACCCTCGCGGCCGGAGGGCCCGTCACCGTCCACGTCGGCACGGTGGGCGACGAGGCGGCGGACGCGCCGGCGTGGCGGGTCGTCAGCGCACTCGTCGACGCCGGCTTCCCCGATCCGGGCGCCCGGCCGGCCGGTGCCCCCTCGGATCCGAGCCGCCCCGTCGGGGTCGACGAGCTCGTCGAAGCTCAGGATCCCGACGCCGAGGTGCGTGAGGCGACCCGCCTCGTCGTGGAGCGCCTCGCCGCCGGGTCGCGGGCCGAGCGCGTCGCCGTGCTCTACGCCTCGCCGTCGCCCTACGCCCGCCTCGTCGCGTCGGCCTTCGAGGACGCCGGCGTCCCCTGGAGCGGGCCCGGGCCGGACGGCCTCGAGGTCTCGCCCACCGCTCGCGGCGCTCACCGGCCTCGTCCGCCTGGCGCTCGGCTGGCGCGACCGGCGCGTCCTCGCCCGCGGCGAGGTCATCGACTGGCTGCGCTCGGCGCCGGTGATCGAGCCGGGCGGCCGCGTGGCGCCGGTCGGCGAGTGGGACTGGGTATCCAGGGCGGCGGGCATCGTGGACGAAGGGGCGACCGGCTGGCGGATGCGCCTCGCCGGATTCGCCGCGCGCGAGCGCGCCCGCCGGGAGGAGGCGATCGTGACCGACGCCGCTCCGGGCGACGCAGCGGGCGAGCGCCGCGCCACGGCCGCGGAGCGCGCCAGGGCTGCCGGCGAGGGGCTCTCGACGTTCGTCGAGGCGCTGGAGGCGACCTGTCGCGAAGGATGCGCCGCCGGCAGCTGGCCCTCCATCGCCGGGTGGGCGGCGGCGGCGCTCGACCGCTTCCTCGGCGCGCCCGCTGCCCGCGCCGGGGGGGACCCGCAGGCGGCCGCGGCCGACGCGCTCGTGCTCCGGGTGCTCGCCGAGCTCTCGACGCTCGACGAGCTCGACCCGCAACCCGACCTCGCGGGCTTCGCGGCAGCGCTCGACGTCGGCCTGGCACGCGTTGGGGCGCCTGCCGGAAGGTTCCCGACCGGCGTCGTCGTCGGTCCCCTCGAGGCCGTCGCAGGGCTCGACCTCGACCTGACCATCGTCGTCGGCTGCGCCGAGGGAGCGCTCCGCGCCGGCCGCCGCCGAGCCCGCTCCTCGGCACGGCGGACCGGGAGGCGGCCGGCCTCGATGAGGCCACGTCGGGCCGCGTCGTCGAGCGGGACCGCCGCCGGCTGCTCGTCGCGCTCGCGGGCGCCGGGCGATCGGTGGCCACCTACCCGAGGACCGACGGGCGCGCTAGGCGCGCCAAGGTGCGCTCCCGCTTCCTCGGCGCCCCCGGGCCCGTCTACCACGCCCCGACCTTCGCCGGCTCGCTCGTGGGCGTCGGCGAGGGCCGGCGAGCCGCGACCTCGCCCGTCGAGGTCGAGTGCGCCGCCCTGCTCGCTTGCGCCGATGGCGGTGGCGACGTGGAGCGCCACCACCTCGTCGTCGGCTCGGCCGAGCTCTCCCGGGGCCTCGCCGTCGTCTCGGCGCAGAGCGCCACCAGCCGGGCCGGTTCTCGGGTCTCGTGGGGGGCGCCGCCGAGGCGCAGCTCGACCTCGCCCCGTTCTCGCCCACGCGGCTCGAGGACTTCGCCACCTGCCCGTTCCGGTACTTCCTTCGCCACGAGCTCGGCTGCGAGACCGTCGAGGAGCCCGAGCGCCGCTCCGAGATCAGCCCGCTCGACCGGGGATCGCTCGTCCACGGCGTCCTGGAGCGCTTCGTCGGCGAGCTGATCGACCGCTCGACCGCCGGCGCTCCGCTCCCCGCAGCGGACGAGGCGGCCCGCCTACGCGATATCGCGCTCGAAGAGTGCGGTCACTACGAGCAGGCCGGCCTCACGGGCCGCCGGGCGCTGTGGGAGGTCGACCGCAGGATCGTGCTCGAGCGACTGGAGTCCGAGCGCCGGCGCGACGCCGACCGCCGGGCGGCGGGCGTCGTGCCGATCGGCGTGGAGCGGGCGTTCGGCGACGGCGAGCAGCCGCCGGTCGAGATCGCGGCGGGCACGACCCGCCTGCGCTTCCGGGGCAAGATCGACCGCATCGACCGCGAGCCCGATGGGTCGGTCTCGGTCGTCGACTACAAGACGGGATCGCGCCGCTACGACAGCGACGACCCGTTCGACCGGGGCAGGCACCTCCAGCTCGCGGTGTACGCGCTGGCCGCAGCCGCCGCCTTCTTCGGGGGTGGCGACCCGCCGGCCGTGACGGCGCGCTACCGCCTGCTCGACCAGGACGGCGACGAGGTCCCCTTCGCGTTCGACGAGACGAGCCGGGCGCGCCTCGACGAGGTGCTCGGCACCCTCGTCTCGACGATCGCCTCGGGCTGCTACCCCCAGCACCCCGGACCTCGTATCTGGGGCGGTTTCGACAACTGCACGCGCTGCGACTTCCGCCAGCTCTGCCCGCTCGACCGGGACCGCTTCTGGGAGCGGGCGCGCGAGGTGCCCGCCATCGCCGGCTACGCCCGTCTCGCGGGGGGAGAACCCGACGATGAGTGACCGGCCGTGAGCGACGCCTCCGTTCCGGTCGCCGCCGCCGTGGACGCCGCGGCGGACGCGCTCGCCGACGCCGCCGCTCGCGAGCGGATCCGAAGCGACCTCGACGCCACGCTGTTCGTCGAGGCGGGCGCGGGGACCGGCAAGACGAGCGCCCTCGTCGGTCGCATCGTCGAGCTCGTCCGCTCGGGCAGGACCGAGCTGGCGGGCGTCGCCGCGATCACCTTCACGGAGGCCGCCGCCGCGGAGCTTCGCGAGCGCGTCCACGACCGGATCGCCAAGCTCGCCGAGGCGGACCCGGGCGACGAGCGGCTTGCCGCGGCGCTGCTCCAGGTCGACGAGGCCGTGATGACGACGATCCACGCCTTCGCGCAACGCATCCTCGCGGACCACCCCCTCGAGGCGGGGCTGCCGTTGCGCCTGCGCGTGCTCGACGAGATCGACGCCTCCATCGAGTTCGAGAGCCGCTTCGCCGGGCTCCTCGACCAGCTCGGCGCCGAGTCCTCGGCGGCGAACCTGCTGGTCGCCGCACGGGCGGTCGACCTGCGCGCCGATTCGCTCCGCGAGCTCGCCCACGCGTTCGACGAGTCCTGGGACGCCTACGTGCCAGGTCCGGACCCAAGCCGGAGCAGCCGGGTCGCACGGCCGGGGATCGAGGAGCTGCCCGGGCTCGTCGACGACTGGGTCGACCGGCTCGATCAGGCGATCAGTGAGGCGGTGGGGTTGCGGGGGTGCTGTCGCGACCCGGACGACCGCCTGCTCGCCGTCATCGACCGCCTCGCCGCCGAACGGGCGACGATCGCGGCCGCCACGGACTGGGTCGACCGGCTACGACGGCTCCTCGCGCTGAAGGTCGGCGCGGCGCTGGTCGGCGTCAGGGACGCCTGGACCGGCTGCGACGTCGCCGACGCCAGGGCCGCCGTCGCCGCCTGCCGTGAGGTGCGGGAGGCGGCGCAGGCCGAGCTCGTCGACCTCGTGCTCGTCGCGCTCGGCGAGCGCCTGTCCGCCGAGGCCGTCGCCGCAGCGGACCGGCGCAGGGCCGCGGGCGAGCTGCGCTTCCACGACCTGCTGGTCCACGCCCGGGACCTCCTCGCCCGCGACCAGCGGGTCCGCCTCGCGCTCGCCGAGCGCTACCGCTACATCCTGGTCGACGAGTTCCAGGACACCGACCCGATCCAGTTCGAGATCGTCCAGCTCCTCGGCGCCGCGTTCGCCGGGAGGCCCGCTCGAGCCGGGGAAGCTGTTCTTCGTCGGCGACCCCAAGCAGTCGATCTACCGCTTCCGCGGTGCCGACGTCCGTCGCTACGAGGCCGCACGTGCCGCCGTCGCTGGCGGCGATCCGACGCGCCTCGTGGCGAACTTCCGTTCCGTGCCGGGCGTGATCGAGTGGGTCAACGCCGTCTTCGGAGCGCTGCTTGACGGGGGCGTTGCCGTGGGCGCGGGCGATCCGATCACGGACGTCGCGGCGGGCGGCGCTCGGGGGCCGGCCTACGCGGCGCTCGCCCCGGCACGGGCGCGCCGGTCGCCGGACGCCCCCGTCGTCGTCCTCGGCGGTCCGTCCGACGAGCGCGAGCGTGCCGGCGAGCGTCGCAGGCGCGAGGCGGAGGCGATCGCGTCGACCATCGCCGGGGCGGTGGGCGAGGGCTGGACGGTCGAGGGGGACGGTGGCGCACGCCGGCGCGCCACGGCGACGTCGCCGTCCTGGTGCCGCGCCGGACGGGCCTCGCCGAGCTCGAGCAGGCGCTCGACAGCGCGGACGTGCCCTACCGGGTGAGCTCGACGACCCTCGTCTACCAGTCGGCCGAGGTCCGCGACCTCGTCGCCTGTTTGCGGGCGATGCGCTCGCCGTCGGACGGCCCGGCGGTCGTCGCGGCGCTCCGGACCCCGTACCTCGGCTGCGGCGACGACGACCTCCTCTCCTGGCGCCGGGCCGGCGGCTCGTGGCGCCTCGACGGGGACGTCCCGGCCGGAGCGGGGCCGGAGCACCCCGTCGCCGGAGCGCTCGGCGAGCTCGGTGCCCTCGCGGCCCGCTGCCGCGCCGCCGGCCCCGTCCCGGCCCTCGAGGCGCTGGTGCGCGACCGCCACGTGCTCCAGCTCGCGGCGGGGCGCCGGCGGAACCTGGAGGCGCTGCGCCGCGTCCGCTTCGTCCTCGACCAGGCGCGCTCGTTCGTCGAGGCGGGCCGCACCAGCGTGTCCGAGCTGCTGGTCTGGATGGACCTGCAGGCAGAGGATCAGGTCCGCACGGTGGAGCTTCCGCCGCCGGAGGACGACGAGGACGCCGTCGAGATCATGACGATCCACGGCGCGAAGGGCCTCGAGTTCCCCCTCGTGGTCGTGGCCGAGCTGGGCGGCCGGCCCCGGGCCGCGGCCGCACGGCCGACCGTGCTGCCGACGGGAGGGGGCGGCTTCGAGATCCACGTGAACAAGGAGCGCCGGACCCTCGGCTTCGCCGGCCTCGCCGAGCAAGAGCAGCTCCTCGAGCGCGCCGAGCAGCTCCGGCTCTGCTACGTGGCGGCGACCCGGGCGCGCGACCACCTCGTCGTGGCGCTCCACCACTCGCCGGCCGCCACGCGTGGCGCCGCCTCGCTGGCGCAGCTCCTCCACGAGGCGAGTGCCCGGTGGCCCGCGCTGTGGCGCCAGGGCGCCGAGCCGCAGGCGCTCCCGGCGCCGGACCGGCGCCCTCGGCCCCGTGAGGACGCCGGTGCCGGCGTCCCGGCGGGCCGCCCGGGCGGTCCTGGCGCCACCCCGGACAGCTACGCCCGCTGGCTCGCCGAGCACGAGGCGCTCGTCGCGCGCTTGCAGGTGCCGGGGAGCGTGGCCGCGACCGAGCTCGCCGACGGGCCGCTCGCCCGTCCGGGGGCACCGGCGGCCGCGGGGCCCGGCTCGGACGGCGCCGGGGAGGCGGGTCACGACCCGGCGCCGTGGCGCGGCCGGCGGGCCGCGACCGCGGTCGGCCGCGCCGTGCACGCCGTCCTCCAGCGCGTCGACCTCGCGCAACGGGCGCGGGCCTCGACGAGCTGGCGGCGATGGCGGCGGCGGACGAGGGCTGCACGGAGCGCCTGGCGGAGGTGGCGGAGCTCGCCGCTGCGGCGCTCTCTGCCCCGGTGGTCGTGGCGGCGTCGACCAGCGCGACGCTCCGGCGCGAGCTGCCGGTGACGGTCGCGGTCGGGGACGGCGTCGTCGACGGGATCGTCGACTGCTGCTTCGACGACGGCGACGGGATCGTGCTCGTCGACGTACAAGACCGATGCGCTCGCCCGTCCCGAGGACGTCCCCGCCGCCGCCGAGCGCTACCGGCTGCAGGTCGGCGCCTACGCCCTCGCGCTCGGCGAGGTGCTCGGCCGGCCCGTGTCGCGCTGCGTGCTCGTCTTCCTGGCGCCCCCGTCGGGCGCCGTCGAGCTGGAGGTGGACCGCCTGGCCGAGGCGGTGGCGGATGCCCGCCGGGCGATCCTCTCCCGGTTCACTCCCGCATGAGGCGGGCCCAGCGCGTCCTCGGCGGACGCTCGGGTCAGGGACGCGGGCCGAGCCCCGCCGCGGTGTAGATCGCGTCGATGGTCGCCATGTTGCCGATGGCGTCTGTTCCCCCGGTGATCGGCTCCTCCTCGCCCGCGAGCGCACGCGCACGAACGACCGCAGCTGGTAGAGGTACGACGTCCCGGCCTCGATCGTCTCCTCCATCCGGCGACCGTTGGCGAGCGTGGCCTCGATGCGGTGGCCGAACTGCGGCGCCATCGGGTTGAGCGCGTGCAGCGTGCCGTTGCGCCCCCGGAGATCGAGGAAGGCCGCTTCCGGCAGTGACGGCGAGTCGGCCGCCATCGAGCAGCGGATCACGGCGTCGAGCCCGGAGGGGAAGCGAAGCTCGGCCTCCATCGTCACGTCGATGCCCTTCGGGCCCTCCGTCGCCTCGGCACGGACGACCTCGGGCTCCTCGGCGGTGATCGTGCGGACCCAGTGGATGGGGTAGCAGCCGAGGTCCATCGTGGCGCCACCGCCGAGCTCGAGCACGTAGCGGATGTCGGTCGGAGGAATCGCCGCGTCGAAGTGCCCCTCCCCGCTCTCGAGCGGGCCGATCTCCCGGGCGAGTTCGATGACCCGCCCGGCGACGGGATGGAAGCGCCAGTGGAAGGCCTCGACCAGCCGGCGGTCGGCGCGCTCGGCCGCGGCGACCATCTCCCGGGCCTCGCCGGCGTTGGCGGCGAAGGGCTTCTCGCAGAGCACGTGCCTGCCGGCCTCGACCGCGGCGATCGTCCACTCGGCGTGCAGGCTCGCCGGCAGCGCCACGTAGACGGCGTCGAGCGACTCGTCCTCCACCAGCTCGCGGTAGCTGCGGTGCACCGTGGGGATGCCGTGCGCGGCGGCGAACGCCTCGGCCCGTGCCACGTCGCGCGCCGCCACGGCGGCGACCTCCACCCCCTCGACCAGCGCCGCAGGCTCGAGCAGCGCCTTCGGTGTGATGCGAGCAGCTCCGAGCACGCCGATCCGCATGAGCTCCCCTTCCGCCTGCCGTGCGACCGGAGGGCCGTCTCGCCCGCCGGTCGCACCGTAGCGCCGCGGGAGGGCGAGGCGCTCCGGGCGCGACGGCGGCCGACGCGACGCCCCGCGTCGCGCGAGGCGGCGACAGCCCCGTTGTACGGTTCGGACGTGGCCGGAGGCAGCGACGATGTCGAGACGCTGCGCGTGCTCGAGGCGTCGCTCTGGCGGCCCGAGACCCGCTTCGACACGGCGCACATGGAGCGGGTGCTGGCGCCGGGATTCACCGAGTTCGGGCGCTCCGGCGAGCGCTACAGCCGTGACGCCTGCCTGAACGCACCGTCGCGCGCCTTCGAGGCCGAGCTGCCGCTGCGGCAGCTCAGGATCGAGCTGCTCGGCGCGGACGTCGCCCTGCTCACCTACGTCAGCGCGGTGTCCGATGGCGGGGCGGCGGTGCACGCGAACCGATGCTCGGTGTGGACGAGGACGGCCGAGGGCTGGCGGCTCCGTTTCCATCAGGGCACGCCCACGGCGGCGGGCGGCTCGACGCGGCGAGGCGCGCTCAGCCTGCCGGCGCCCGGCGCCAGGTGCGAACCCCATCGGGGCGTGTCACACGGCCGTGGTTACCATGACCGCGTGAGTGCCGACGACGTCGCTGCAGCGCTCGGCGAGGTCGTCGCCCAGCTCCCCGGTGGCGGCGAGGTCCGAGACGGCCAGCTCGCCATGGCCCAAGCGGTCGCCCGGGCGTTCGCCGAGGGGCGCCATCTGGTCGTGCGGGCCGGGACCGGCACGGGCAAGTCCCTCGGCTACCTCGTCCCGGCCGTCCTCGCCGGCAAGCGCGTCGTCGTCGCCACGGCCACCAAGGCGCTCCAGGACCAGCTGGCCTCGAAGGACCTGCCCCTCGTGTTCGCGGGCACGCGGCGGCGGCCGTCCTTCGCCGTCTTGAAGGGTCGCTCGAACTACCTGTGCGTCCAGCGCGTGCGCGAGGCGCAGGCGGCCGGCGCCCAGGGCGCGCTCGGCGAGGAGGACACCGGCCGCGCCAAGCTGGGCGAGGAGGCGCGCCGCGTCGCTGAGTGGGCGGAGCGCACCACCACGGGCGACCGGGCCGAGCTCGAGATCGAGCCGGACCCGCGCCTGTGGGCGTCGTTCAGCGTCACCGCTGACGAGTGCCCCGGCGCCTTCCGCTGCCCCTCGGGCGGGGAGTGCTTCGCCGAGGCGGCGCGCAACCGGGCGGCCGCCGCCGACGTCGTCGTCGTCAACCTCCATCTCCTCGGGGCCGACCTCGCATCCGACGGCGCCGTCCTGCCCGAGCACGACGCCCTGATCGTCGACGAGGCCCACGAGCTGGAGGACGTGCTCACCGCCAGCCTGGGCTGCTCGATCGGCGCCGGGCGCGTCCGGGCCCTGGCCGCGACGGCGCGCGCCGCGCTCGGCGGTTCGCCGAGGCGCCGGCGCTCCGGCGCCGGCGCGGACGGCCCGGAGAGCGCCGTCGACCAGGTGATGGAGGCGGCCGACCGGCTGGAGCGCGCCCTCGGCGAACGGGCGGGCGAGCGCCTGCGCGGGGGAGCGAGCGGCGAGCTCGGCGAGGTCGTGGCGCTCCTCGCCGGGCGCATCGAGCGCCTGGAGGCGGAGCTGCACCGCGCCGCCGGCGGCGCGAAGGCGGGGGGAGCCGAGGGCGCGGGCGGCGAGCGCGGCCAGCGGCTGACCCGGGCCCTTCTCGTCGCCGGCCGCCTGCGCGAGCAGCTCGCCATGCTCGCCGAGCTCGGTGAGGACGACGTCGCCTGGGTGGAGGGCGGACCGCGCCCGACCCTCGAGGTCGCGCCCGTCGACGTCGCACCGGTCCTCAAGGAGAAGGTCTTCGATGAGCGGCCGGTCGTACTCACCAGCGCGACCGTGCCCCCCGGGTTCGCGGCGCGGCTCGGCGCCGACCAGGCCCGGACCGAGGAGCTCGACGTCGGCAGTCCGTTCGCCTACCAGGAGCAGGCGCTCCTCTACTGCGCCGCCCACCTGCCCGACCGCCGCCGGCCCGACGCCGAGGCGGCCATCCACGACGAGCTGGCCGCCCTGGTGGACGCCGCCGGGGGCCGGACGCTCGCCCTGTTCACCAGCCGCGCGGCGATGGAGCGCGCCGCGGAGGCGATGCGCAAGCGACTCGGCTGGCCGATCCTGGCCCAGGGCGACGCCTCGAAGAGCGCCCTGCTGGAGGAGTTCGCCGCCGAGGCCGGTGCCTGCCTGTTCGCGACGATGGGGTTCTGGCAGGGGGTCGACGTGCCTGGGGCGACGCTCGCCCTCGTCGTGATCGACCGGATCCCCTTCCCGAGGCCCGACGACCCGCTGATGGCCGCCCGCCGCGAGCGGGCCGGGCCCTCGGCCTTCCGCACCATCGACCTGCCGCGTGCTGCCAGCCTGCTCGCCCAGGGCGCGGGACGACTGGTGCGCAGCGCCGGGGACCGCGGCGTCGTGGCCGTGCTCGACTCCCGCCTCGCCACCGCCTCCTACCGCTGGGACCTCGTCCGGGCGCTGCCGCCGATGCGCAGGACGAAGGAGCGCGCCGAGGCGGAGGCGTTCCTCCGGACGATCCACCGTGACGCGTCGCAGGCCGAGCAGGCCGGCGGCCGGCCGAAGGCGCGCAAGGCGCCAGCGGTCAGTAGCCGAGCCGCTCGATGACGTCGAGGCGCCGCTGCCAGTCCTTCTCCACCTTCACATGGAGGTCGAGGTAGGTGCCCGGGGGAAGGGCGCGTCGCGCCGCGGTGCCGGCCGCCTTCAGCACGGAGCCGCCGCGCCCGACGACGATCGCCTTTTGCGACTCGCGCTCGACGAGGATCTCGCAGCGCACGTAGGGCCACTCCCACTCGGTGACCCGGCAGGCGATCGAGTGCGGGAGCTCCTCGCGCGCCACCCGCAGCAGCTGCTCGCGCACGAGCTCGGCGACGTAGAAGGCCTCCGGGGCGTCGCTCACCATCCCGTCGGGGAAGTAGCGCGGCCCCGCCGGCAGCCGGGCGATGACGTGCTCGACGAGCGCGTCGATCCCGGTCCCGGTGAGCGCCGAGACCGGGAAGTACTCCGCCTCCGCCAGGCCGAGCTGGTCGGCCGCCCGGGTCAGCTGGGCGAGGATCTCGGTCGGCGTGGCCCGGTCGGCCTTGTTGACGACGATGACCGTGTCGGGCGGCACCCGGCCGGCGACGAAGCGGTCGCCCGGCCCGATCGCCGCGGTCGCGTCGACGACCAGCAGGCAGACGTCGACGTCGTCGAGGGAGTCCGAGGCCGTCTCGTTGAGGCGGGCACCGAGGGGCGAGCGGGGCTTGTGGATGCCGGGCGTGTCGACGAAGACGGCCTGGAAACCGGGACCGTCCAGCACGCCCCGCACGCGGCGTCCTCGTCGTGTTCGGCGTCGAGGAGGTGATGGAGACCTTCGACCCGACGATGCGGTTGACGAGCGTCGACTTGCCGACGTTCGGGCGCCCGACGACCGAGATGAAGCCCGAGCGGAAGCCGGTGCCCCCGCCGGTGCCGCCGGCGCCGGCGGGGTCGGAGCTGGCGGCACCGGTGCCGCCCGCTGCCTCGTCAGGACCGGTGCCGGGGCTGCTCACAGCGTGCCGGGGCGCTCGGACACGGCACCCTCCCCGCGGGGCGGGTCGCCCACCGGCGCCCGCTCTGCCTCGCCCGGCACGGTGCCGTCGCTGCCGACGACGGCGGCCTTCACGACCCCGACCGCGCCGATGCGCCGGCCCTGGACGCGCTCGGCGACGAGGAGGCAGCCGGCCGACTCGGCCGACTCGCCCTCCGCCGGGACGTGCCCGAGCAGGTGGAGCAGGAGCCCCCCGACGGTGTCCCAGTCGCCGACGGGGAGCGCGGTGCCGAGCAGCTCGTTCACCTCGTCCACCGGCATGCGCGCCGACACCCGGTAGCCGCTCTCCGAGACCGGGACCATCAACGGCTCGTCGGTGTCGAACTCGTCGACGATCTCGCCGACGAGCTCCTCGATGAGGTCCTCGAGCGCGACGACGCCGGCGGTCCCGCCGTACTCGTCCACGACGATCGCCAGGTGGAACTGCTCGGCCTGCATCTCGCGGAGCAACGGCGCGACGCGCTTGGTCTCGGGCACGAAGTGCGCCGGCCGGACCACCTCGGTGACGGGGCGCTCCTCGCCGCCGTCGCGGCTCGCGCGCGATCAGGTCCTTCGTGTAGGCGATGCCGAGGACGTCGTCCAGGCTCGTCGAGAAGACGGGGATCCGGCTGAGGCCGGACGTCATCGCCCGCTCCAGCACGGCGCCGACCGTCGAGGAGGCGTCGACCGCGACGACGTCGGGACGCGGCCGCATCACCTCGCGCACGATCGTGTCACCGAACTCGATGATCGAGGAGATGAGGGCGCGCTCCTCGCTCTCGAGCACCTCCTCGGCGACGGCCACGTCGGCGAGGGCGAGGATCTCGGACTCGGTGACGTCCGGCTCGAGGTCGGCCGCGTTGTCCCCGGGCGTGACGAGGCGCGAGAGCCCGATGAGCAGGCCCGACACCAGCCGGACCGGCGGGAAGCGGATGACCGCGGTCACGAACGGCGCGGCGAACAGCGCGGCGCGGTCCGCGTGGCGGACGGCCCAGTGCTTCGGGACCGCCTCGGCGGCGACGAAGATCACCACGACCTCGAAGACGGTCGCGACCGGCGACGCCGAGCGGACCGAACAGGCGCGAGGCCTCCACGCCGACGAGCGTCGCCGCGACGAGCTGGCAGATCAGCACCAGCAGGAGGACCGGCGCGAGGAACACCTCGGGGTTCTCGACCAGACGGCTGAGCGAGCGCGCCCCGTGGCGCCCCTGCTCCTCGAGGGCCTTGGCGCGCTGCCCGCGACATCCGCACGAGCCCGGTCTCGGCGAGCGCGAGCATCGACGCCACGGCGAGCAGCACGATGACGGCCGCCAGGATCGCGCCGTCGGCGGCGCCGAGGCTCGACGCCAGCTCCGGCGCGGGGCTCATTCCTCGGGCCCCGAGCTGCGCTCAGCGCCCGAGACCCGCCGGTGGTGGGCGTCGAGCAGCTCCTGCTCGCGTGCCTCCATCGTCTCGGCCTCCTCAGGGACCTCGTGGTCCATCCCGAGCAGGTGGAGGATGCCGTGGACGAGCAGCAGGGCGAGCTCGTCCTCGTAGGAGGAGCCGTGGTCGGGCGCGTTGCGCCAGGCGACCTCGGGGCAGATCACGACGTCGCCGAGGAGCGTCGGCAGGCCGCCGTCCTCAGGCGGCTCCCATCCCGGGCCGCTCCCGCCGGCGTCCGGCGAGCGGCCGGCCGGGACGGGGCCGTCGTCGATCGGGAAGGACAGCACGTCGGTCGGCCCGCTGCGGTCGAGGAAGCGCTCGTTCAGCGCGGCGATCGCGGCCTCGTCGACGAAGAGCACCGACAGCTCGGCGTGGCCGCGCACACCCTCGGAGCGCAGCGTCGCCTCGGCGAGCGCGGCCCAGCGGGCGCAGTCGACCGGGCGGTCGGACTGCTCGTCCGCGACGAAGACCTCGAGTGGCACGCCCGCTCAGCGATCGCTGGACGGCGCCGACGTCCGGTCGTACGCGGTGACGATGTCGCGCACGATGCGGTTGCGGACGACGTCGGACTGGTCGAGGCGGACGAAGGCGAGGCCCTCGATGCCCTCCAGGATCTCCTGCAGCCCGACGAGGCCCGACCTGCCGGCCTGCACGTCGATCTGGGTGACGTCGCCGGTGACGACCGCCTTCGAGCCGAAGCCGATGCGGGTGAGGAACATCTTCATCTGCTCGGGCGTGGTGTTCTGGGCCTCGTCGAGGATGACGAAGCTGGAGTTCAAGGTGCGGCCGCGCATGAACGCGAGCGGCGCCACCTCGATCGTCCCCCGTTCGAGCAGTCGCTGGGCGCCTTCGGGCTCGAGCATGTCGTAGAGGGCGTCGTAGAGCGGGCGCAGGTAGGGGTCGACCTTGGCCATCAGGTCGCCCGGCAAGAAGCCGAGCCGCTCGCCCGCCTCGACCGCCGGCCGGGCGAGGATGATCCGGCCGACCTGCTTGGCCTGCAGGGCCTGCACCGCCAGGGCGACCGCGAGGTAGGACTTCCCGGTGCCTGCCGGGCCGATCCCGAAGGTGATGGTGTTGTTGGCGATCGCGTCGGCGTAGCGCTTCTGGCCCGCCGTCTTCGGCCGGACCGGCTTGCCGCGTGCGCCGCGCACCACCTCGGCGCTCAGCACGTCGGAGGCCTTGACGTCCGCCTTGACCATCTCGATCGTGCGGCCGACGTTCGCCTCGTCGAGCAGGTGGCCCCGCTCGAGGAGGACGACGAGCTCGCCGAAGAGCTGGCTGACGCGAGTGGCGGCGGGGCCCTCGATGGTGATCTCGTTGCCGCGCACGTGGATCGTCGTGTCGTCGAACTCCTGCTCGACGAGGCGCAGGAGCTCGTCCCGCTCGCCGAGGAGGCCGACCATGAGGTCGTTCCCCGGGACATGGATCTTCAGCTGGGTGGCAGACACGGTGACCAGGCCAGGGTACCAGCGACTGGTCGCGCTCCGCGCGGTGCGGCCCTCAGCCGGGGGGCCAGGCCATCTGGCGGCCGCCGATGACGTGGAGGTGCAGGTGGGGCACGGAGTTCCCGGCGTCGTCGCCGACGTTGAAGACGAGCCGGTAGCCACCGTCGGCGACGCCGTCGTCCTCGGCCACGAGGCGCGCCACCTCGAGCATCTCAGCGAGCAGGGGGCCGTCGGCCGATCCGAGCACCGAGGCGTCGGTGACGTGCGCCTTCGGCACGACGAGGACGTGGGTCGGCCCGACGGGAGCGATGTCGCGAAAGGCCAGCACGGCGTCGGTGGAGCGGACCACGTGGGCGGGCTGCTCGCCGGTGACGATCCGGCAGAAGATGCACTCCTCGACGGGCGCCCGGTCCGGCGCCGCCGTCACGGCATGCTCGGGCGTGCCGGCTCGGGGTAGAGGTGCTCGAGGGTCCCCGGCATGATCCGGGACGACTCGACGAAGTGCTCGAGGTCGTTCTCCTTCAGCCGGATGACCCGGCCGAACTTGTACGCCGGGAGCTCACCCTCGTCGATGAAGCGGTAGAGCGTGCGGAGGTTGACGCCGAGGTACTGCGAGGCTTCCTTCGTGCTCAACCACCGTGTCGCGCCGCCCACGGCCACAGAGGGTAGCAGCGGGGGGCCGGTTTCGTGGTGTCTCGTGGCATCATCACCGCTCTCCACCACGCTCCGTAGTACACGCCTCCCCGTGCGGTTTGTCAAGGCAGCGGTTCGCCGGCGCTCCCCGCGACCACTTCGTCGCCCGCCCTGAGCCGCAACGCGACCTCGTTGGCGAGCATCCTGCCGCGCAGGGTGAGCACCCAGGCGTCGCCGCGCCGCTCGACGAGGCCGGCGAGCGCGGGGTCGTCCCCGTCCAGCGCGTCGGCCGGGACGCCGTCGCGGGTCCTGAGCGCCAGCTCGAGCGCCTCAAGCCGCCGCCGCGGCCCGCTGAGCCGCTCCTCGCCGGCGACGGGCCGCTCGCCGAGCGCGACCGCCGCGGCGTAGCGCTCAAGGGAGCGGATGTTCCAGAAGCGCCGGCCGTCGAGGTGGCTGTGGGCGGCGCAGCCGATGCCGCGGTAGTCGGCCTGGCGCCAGCAGTCGAGGTTGTGCCGGCACTCGTGGCCGGGGCGCGCCCAGTTGGAGATCTCGTACCAGGTCATGCCCGTGGCGCCGAGCATCCCGTCGGCCACGGCGTAGCGCTCGGCCTGGAGGTCGTCGTCGGGATGGCGGGAAGGGTCCCGGGCGAGGGGGGTGCCCGGCTCGACCGTGAGGGCGTAGGCGCTCACGTGCGGCGGGCTCGGGTCGAGCGCGAGGACGCGCTCGACCGTCTCGGCCCAGTCGGCGTCGGTCTCGCCGGCGCCGCCGTAGACGAGGTCGACGTTGAACGTCGAAAAGCCCGTCCGCCCGACGAGCGCCACCGCTCGCTCGACGGCGCCGGGGGAGTGGGGGCGGCCGAGCCCCTCCAGCACGTGGGGGAGCATCGACTGGACGCCGAGGGAGATGCGGGTCACCCCGGCGCCGGCGAGCGCCTCGAGGAGCGGGGCGCCGGTGCTCTCGGGGTTGCACTCGACGGTGACCTCGGCACCCGGCACGCGCTCGATCGCCCCGAGGAGGCGGACCAGGGCGTCCGGCGCTAGCAGCGAGGGCGTGCCGCCCCCCACGTAGACCGTCGTCGCCGGTCCGAGCCCTTCGTGCTCGTAGGCCCTGCGCAGTTCGGTCAGGCAGGTCTCGACGTAGCCCTCGGCGAGGTGACCCCTGTCCGTCCAGGTCGCGAAGGCGCAGTAGTCGCAGCGGCGGGTGCAGAACGGGACGTGCAGGTAGATCCCGAACGCCCCAGTCGAGGTCGCGTCCGTGAGCGGCGTCGCCGGCTCCCTAGTCGTGGGCGATGAGGCCGAGCGAGTCGAGCGTGGCGATCATCTCGGCGACCCCGAGACCGAACGTCGCGCCGATCACCCGCAGGTCGTCGCCGCGGATGGTGAGGACCTGGCCGTTGAAGTCCTGCCGCTCCACCTGGATCGTCGCGAGGAAGCGGCGCAGCGCTGCGGCCTCGGGGCCGGCGGCGTCCTTCAAGCTGTTGAGGTCGATCCGGACCTTCGCGAACCGCCCGTGCCCGCGCGAGTTGGCGGGCTCGTTCCCCTGGGCCTGGGCTCCCGGGGGAGCCAGGTCGGCCGGCAGCAGCTGGTCGACCGGCACGTCGTAGAGGCGGGCGAGGCGCTGGAGCCGCGGGACGGAGATCGCCCGCTCGCCGCGCTCGTACGCACCGAGCACCGAGGCCTTGAACTCCTGGCCGGAGCTGGCTTCGACGGCCTGGAGCGACAGCCGCTTCTGCCGGCGGACCGCGCGCAGGCGCGCGCCGACGACCTCGGCGTACCGCAGCTCGGACTCGCTGGCGTTTCTCGTTCGATTTAGTGTCGGACATCAGCTCTGTCGTCCGGTGGACCTACCGGCTGGGATGCAGGTTAGTCGCTCTCACGCAGGTCGGACGGTTCCCGACCGCAGCGCGGCGAGGAGCGTACCCGCGACGATCGCCGCGGTCTCGGCGCGAAGCACCGACGGCCCGAGGTCGACGAGCGTCACGCCCGCCCCGAGCTCGGAGGGCGACCAGCCGCCCTCGGGCCCGACGAGGACGCAGGTCGCCGCCGCCGGGAGCGGCCCGCCGCCGGGCTCGGCCAGGGTCACGGAGGGGGCCGGGGCGGCGCCGGGCTCGTTGCCGGCGGCGGCCCCGGTGAGCTCCGCGAGGGCGTCGGCGAGCGGCATCGGGTCGGCGACCTCGGGCAGCCTCGGCCGGCGTGACTGCATCGCCGCCTCGCGCGCCACCCGGCGGAGCCGCGCGCCGTGCGCCGCCACCTCCCCCGGCTCGAGGCGGACGACGGTCCGCTCGGTGAGCAGCGGGAGGATCCGGTCGACGCCGAGCTCGGTGAGCTTCTGGACCGTCCACTCGGGGCGGTCGCCCTTTTGGAGGGCGAATCCGATCGTGAGCGCGGGCCCGGCCGGCGCCTCCCGGCGCGGCGCGCCGCTCGGCACGAGGAGGCCCGTCATCGTGCCGCCCGGTGGCCCGGGCGCCCGCCCCCGCACCCGGCCGCGTCCCCCGGCCGGCGCGGGGCGCGCGATCGCGTACGGACGCCACGAGCCGCGTCCGTCGGCCGCCACCACGGGCGCCCCGTCGCGAAGGCGCAGCACGTCGAGCAGGTGGTGGGCGTCCTCCCGGCTGCAGGCAGGCGCGTCGAGGTCGGCGACGAACACCAGGGCCTCGGCCCGCCGCAGGAGGTCCCGGTCGTCCCGCTCGGGCGGGCCGGCCGGCTCGGTCAACCGAAGCTCGAGCGGATGCGCGAGAGGAACCCTCCGTCCTCGTTCGCGAGCTCCTCGCCGCGCAGGCGCGCGAACTCGCGGAGCAGGCGCTCCTGCTCCTTCGAGAGGTCGGTCGGGGTGTCGACGACGATCCGGACGTGCAGGTCGCCGCGCCCGTGGCCGCGCACGTGCGGCACGCCTCGCCCCCGGATCCGGACGACCTTGCCGCTCTGGGTGCCCGCCGGGACGGCGATCGTCTCGTCCCCGTCGAGGGTCGCGAGGGAGAGCTCGGCGCCGAGGGCCGCCTGGGTCGAGGCCACGTGCACGTCGGCGAGGAGGTCCGACCCGGAGCGCTGGAAGCGCTCGTGCGGCGCCACCCGCAGGTGGACGTAGAGGTCGCCGGGGATGCCGCCGCGGATCGGCGCCGAGCCGGCGCCGGTGATGCGCAGCGTCGTGCCGTCGTCGACGCCCGGCGGCACCTCGACGGTGACGGCGCGCTCCTCGACGCGCCGGCCCTCGCCCCGGCACTGCGGGCACGGCGACTCGACCGTCGTACCGAGCCCCCGGCAGCGATGGCACGGCGAGCTCGTCACGACCTGGCCGAGGATCGACTGGCGCACCCGCCGGAGCTGGCCCGTGCCGCTGCAGTCGGGACAGCGCGTCGCGCTCGTGCCGGGTGCGGCGCCGCTGCCCGAGCAGGCCTCGCAGGTGACCGGGCCGCGCAGCGACGTGGAGCGCCCGACACCGAAGACGGCCTCCTCGAAGCGGAGATCGAGGGTCAGCTCGACGTCCTCGCCCCGGTGCGGCGCCGCCTGCTGCTGGGCTCCGCCGCCGAAGGGCGAGCCGCCGAAGAAGGCGTCGAAGAGGTCGCCGAGGCCGGCGCCGAAGATGTCGCCGGGGGCACCGGTCCGCCCGGCGCCTCTCGCGCCGTCCGGGCCGAACATGTCGTACTGCCGGCGGCGCTCGGGATCGCGGAGGGTCTCGTAGGCGAGGGTGACCTCCTTGAACTGTGCCTCGGAGGCCGGGTCTCCGCCGCTCGCGTCCGGGTGCAGCTCGCGCGCGAGCCGCCGGTAGGCGCGCTTCAGCTCCTCGTCGGAGGCGTCCCGTGCGACGCCGAGCAACTCGTAGTAGTCCGTCGCCATCGTCCCTCCAGCCTCGCTCAGCCGCTCGACAGCTGCCGGCCGAGCCGCTGGCCGACGACCGCGACGGCGGCGAGCGCCTGGGAGTAGTTCATCCGCGTGGGGCCGAGGATGCCGATGGTGCCGAGCACGTCGACGCCGACCCGGTAGGGCGCGACGACGAGCGAGCACTCGGCGAGCGATTCCATCCCGTTCTCGGCGCCGATCGAGACCTTCTGGCCCTGGGAGAGGACGTCTTGGAGGAGCGAGACGACGACGAAGGACTGCTCGAGGATCGACAGCACCGCCCGCACCGTGTCGACGGCGTCGAAGTGCTCGGCCATCCGGGCGGTCCCGCCGACGTAGACCTCCTCGGTCTCGGGAAGCGGGCGGTCGGCACCGGCGAGGATGGCGTGGCACGAGCCGATCAGCCCGTCGACGCCGGCGCTCCCCGAGCTCGGGGGGACCGACAGGCGGCCGAGGGTCTCGCCGGTCAGGTGCTCGCGCAGCCACGTGCTCGCGGCCTCGAGCTCGGCGTCGGTGAGCGACTCGTCGACGCCGACGACGTGCTTTTCGACGGCGCCGTTCGAGAGCACCGCGACCAGCAGGGCGATGTGCGGCCCGAGCCGCGTGAGCAGCGCGGAGCGCAGCGTGAGCGCCTCGTGCGCCGGGGCGACGACGACGGCAGCTTGGTCCGTCAGCTGGGAGAGCAGGCGCGACGTGTCCCGCAGCACCCGCTCGAGCTCCCCGTGGGCGCGGGCGAAGAAGGTGGTCACCTGCTCCTGCGCGCCGGGTCGAGCGGGCCCGGGTCCACGAGGTGGTCGACGAAGAAGCGGTAGCCCTTGTCGGTGGGCACCCGGCCGGCGCTGGTGTGCGGGTGGGTCAGGTAGCCGTCGCGCTCGAGCGCCGCCATGTCGGCGCGGACGGTGGCCGGCGAGACGTCGATCGCGGGGTCCCTGACGACGTGCGCGGACCCGACGGGCTGCGCCGTCTCTATGTGCTCCTCCACGACCTTGCGGAGGATGGTCGACTTCCTCTCGTCGAGCATCGCGTGCCGCGCCCCTCGCGCCCTGGTCCGACCGGCAGGGCGCCGGGTCGGAAACCGATGTGCTGCCACTCGATTCTACCGAGCGCTGACCGCGCGCCCCTGCTCGCGGCCCGCCCGGCCCTCGCGGCCCCCCTCCGGGGCGGCCGGCGGGGTCACGCGCGGCCCGCCGCGGCCTGGCGCGAAGCGCCTCCGGCCAGGCCAGCCGCGCGCTCCGTGGCGATGGCGCGGACGAGTGACGGGCCCACCGACCACCGCACGACGTGGCAGAACGTCCGCGCCGCGGCCCGCGTCGCGAGGCGCGCGGGGACCGGCCCGCCGCCGGCCGCGACGAGGCCGCCGAGGCGGAGCTCGCGCCGGGCGAAGCTCGGCAGCAGGTCGATCGCCGCCTCCCCGACGACCCGGTGCGCCAGCGACTCGAGCAACCGCTCCTTCGAACATCGTCCTCAGGAAGCGCACCGCGTCGAGCGCCTCGGGCGTGGCGCGCAGCTCCGCCGCGCACCGAGGCGAGGTAACGGCGGACCTGCTCGACGCTCTCGGGCACGTTGCGCGCCCCGAGCCGGCGGGCGATCGCCGCCACGTCTGCGAGGTAGCGGTCCTGCTCGCCCCGGAGCAGCGGATGGGTCGAGTAGCGCTGGTAGGAGCGGAGGAAGCTCCACGCCTCGGCGGTGTGGACCCACGTCAGCAGCGCCGGGTCGTTGGCGGAGTAGCGCCGCCCGTCCGCTGCGACGCCGCGGACCGAGGTGTGCACCCGGCGCACCTCGCCGACGAGCTCGTCAACGAGCGGCATCCCGCCGAAGGTCGTGCCCGCCACGAAGCGGGCGGTGCGTTGGAGACGGCCGAACGGGTCCTCCCGGTAGCTGGAGTGCTCGGCCACCGCCGCCATCGCGAGCGGGTGGAGCGTCTGGAGCATGAGCGCCGAGAAGCCGCCGATCAGCATCGCCGGCAGGTCGCCGTGGACGAGCCAGGGGATCGACCCGGGCCCGAAGAGCCCGGGGTCCCCCGCCGGCGTGCGGTGGACGTCGAGCGCGTCGGGGTCGGCCCCGAGCGCGTCGCGCACCGAGGTCCCGATGAGGGCACGAAGCGCCCCCGGGGCGAGGCCCAGCACGGTCATCGGCGGGTGCCGGCGCCTACTCGTCGAGCCGCAGCGCGGAGACGAAGGCCTCCTGGGGGATCTCGACGCGCCCGATCGACTTCATGCGCTTCTTCCCCTCCTTCTGCTTCTCGAGCAGCTTGCGCTTGCGGGTGATGTCGCCGCCGTAGCACTTCGCGAGCACGTCCTTGCGCTTCGCCTTGACCGTCTCGCGGGCGATGATGCGACCGCCGATCGCCGCCTGGATGGGCACGTCGAACAGCTGGCGGGGGATGAGCTCGCGCAGCTTGTGCGCCATCTTCCGCCCGTACTCCTCGGCCTTCGAGCGGTGGACGATCGAGGAGAAGGCGTCGACGCCCTGGCCGTTCAGCAGGATGTCGACACGCACCAGGTCCGCGGTCTCCATCCCCGCCGCCTCGTAGTCGAGGCTGGCGTAGCCCTTGGTCCGGCTCTTCATCTGGTCGAAGAAGTCGATGACGATCTCGGCGAGGGGGATCGTGTAGACGAGCTCGACCCGCTCCGCCGAGAGGTACTCCATCTTCTCCTGGCGGCCGCGACGCGACTGGCACAGGTCGATGATCGTCCCGACGTACTCGGCCGGCGTGATGATCGTCACCCGCAGCAGCGGCTCGTCGATGTGGTCCACGGACTGCTGGGGCGGCAGGTCGGAGGGATTGTCGATCGCCAGCGACGTGCCGTTCGTCAGGTAGGCGACGTACTCGACCGACGGGGCGGTGGCGATGAGCGAGAGGTCGAACTCCCGCTCCAGGCGCTCACGGACGATCTCCATGTGGAGCAGGCCGAGGAAGCCGCAGCGGAACCCGAAGCCGAGCGCCGTCGAGGTCTCGGGCTCGTAGGTGATGCTGCGCGTCGTTCAGCTGGAGCTTCTCGAGCGCGTCGCGCAGCTCGGGGAACTCGTCGCCCTCGACGGGGTAGAGGCCGCAGAACACCATCGGCTTCGGGTCCCGGTAGCCAGGCAGCGGCTCGGCGCGCCGGGCGCGCCGCGTCGGTGACGGTCTCGCCGACGCGCGCCTCGCCGACGTCCTTGATGCCGGCGACGAGGTAGCCGACCTCGCCCGGGCCGAGCTCGGCGACGGGGACCGGGACCGGGGTCCGCACCCCGAGCTCTTCGATGTCGTGGGTCATGCCGGCCTGGAAGTAGCGCACCTTCGCGTTGTCGCGCAGCGCGCCGTCCACGACGCGGATGGCGCTCACCACCCCCCGGTACTGGTCGTAGTAGGAGTCGAAGATGAGCGCCCGCAGCGGCGCGTCGGCGTCGCCGCTCGGGCGGCGGGATGCGGGCGACGACCGCGTCGAGCAGGACGTCGACGCCCTCGCCGGTCTTGGCGGAGATGCGCAGGACCTCGTCGGCGGGGATGCCCGAGCACCCGCTCGATCTCCTCCGCGTAGCGGTCCGGCTCGGCCGCGGGGAGGTCGATCTTGTTCAGCGCGGCGACGATCTCGAGGTCGTTCTCGAGGGCCAGGTAGCAGTTGGCGAGCGTCTGCGCCTCGATGCCCTGCGAGGCGTCGACGAGCAGCACGACGCCCTTCGCAGGCGGCGAGGCTGCGGCTCACCTCGTAGCCGAAGTCGACGTGGCCCGGCGTGTCGATCAGGTGGAGGATGTGGTCGCGCCAGTGGACCCGCACGTTCTGGGCCTTGATCGTGATGCCGCGCTCGCGCTCGATGTCCATCGAGTCGAGGTACTGCTCGCGCATGTCCCGGGGGTCGACCGCGCGGTGAGCTCGAGGATGCGGTCCGAGAGCGTCGACTTGCCGTGGTCGACGTGGCTGATGATGGAGAAGTTGCGGATGCGCTGGGGGTCGACCACAACGACCATGGTGCCACCTTGCCGGGCCCGGCCCGTTCGGGGCACCGTGGCGCTCCGCCCGGTCGTGGCAGGTAGCCTGACAGCAGTGCAGCACCGGCGGGTGCCCGATGACCTGGGCACGGGACGGGTCGCCCAAATGAGCTGCTACGATGCCCGATCCGTCACCGTGTCGCGAGCGAGGGAACCCATGGCGAACATCAAGAGTCAGATCAAGCGCATCCGCCAGAACGAGACGCGTCGCGAGCGCAACAGGTCGGTCCGCTCCGAGCTGAAGACCCGGTCGAAGTCGGCGCTCGCCTCGGCGGAGGCCGGCGCCGAGAACGCCGAGGAGACGCTGGGTGCCGCCATGCGCCGGATCGACAAGGCCGCGGCGAAGGGCGTCATCCACCCGAACCAGGCGGCCCGCCGCAAGTCCCGGCTGATGCGCCACGTCAACGTGCTCGGCGAGACCACCGAGGCCTGAGCCGCCGCTCGCCCGCTAGGGCGAGGTCACGGGGAGCTTCACCGGGGGCGAGCCGCCCTCTAGCGCGACGAGCATGGACGTGTTGCTGCCCTCCATGCCGAGCGCCCAGACGCCGACGCCGACCAGGTGGAACTTCTCCGCCAGCGTGGTCTTGAGCGCGATCGAGACCGGGTTGTCGTACCAGGTCTCATGCGGGCGCTTGCCGAGCTTGAACCTGGTGTAGGGCGTCATCGAGCCGGGGTCCCAATAGGCCTTGCGCCCCACCTTGGCGATCGCCGAGTAGTAGCGGCCCGAGGGGAGCGGCGTGACCGCCGCAGCGCCGGGCGCCTCTGAGCGGGTGGTGAAGTCGTAGCCGTAGAAGGGCATCCCGAGCACGATCTTGGTCGTCGGCACCTGCTTCACGTAGGCGAGGAGCGTCTGCACGTCGGAGAGCCCGAGCGTCGGGCTCGCGAGGGGGGCGTTCGCCGAGGCCCTCGTCGGGTCGTACATGTCGTAGGCCATGACGAACAGCTGGTCGACGAAGTGCGCCAGCGCCTTCACGTTGAAGAAGTCCGTCTTGCTCCCCGCGGACTGCGGGTAGGTGTTGAGCAGGATCTCGCCGCTCGGGTCGGCGGCGCGGAGCGCCTTCGTCAGGTCGGCCACGAACGTGACGAAGCGGGGGCGCAGTGCCGGCGAGCGCCCCTCGATGTCGATGTCGACGCCGTCGAGCTTGTCGGCCGTGATGAACGGGAGCAGCTGCGTCGCCAGCTCGGCGCTGGTCGTGGCGGGCGACTTGAGCATCCGGGCGATGGAGGCGGGCGTCTGGTCGTAGACGGTCAGCAGGACCCGGTCGCCGGCGGCATGCGCCGAGGAGACGAACGTGGCGAAGCCCGGGTCGATGAAGTCGGCCCAGCCCGGCCCGGTCTCCTCGAGCGCGCCCGTGGGAGCGATGGCGATCCCGTACCAGGCGAGGACGCTCGTCGAGGTGAGGTCGCTCGGCGTGAGGCCGGTGGCCAGCCAGTAGGGCACGTAGCCGAAGACCTCGTGCGCCGGGAGCGGCGAGCGGAAGAGCTGGGCGGGCACCGCCGGAGCGGGCGCGCCGGCGCGCCGCGGCAGGGGGATCGTGATCGCGGCGGTGGCGCGGGCGACGTAGCGGTTCTCCTTGGTGAGCAGCCGCCGGTTCGCCGCGGCCTGCGCCGCCGCGCGGGCCTGCGCTGCCGCGGCCTGCAGCTGCGCAGGGCTCTCCGAGGGCGAGCTGAACGCCCCGAGCGCGCTGCCGGTGCCGATGCCGGCGCCCGCCAGGAGGAGGAGGCCGCAGGCTGTGAGCGTCACCCGCCGCCTCGTACTCATCCTGGCGAGCGTAATCGGGGCGATCGTGGCGTGGCCGCGGACCGGCGCCTGGCCCGCGGTGCGCTCGCTACGCTTCCGAGCGCGGCTCGACGGAGCCCGCCGGCCGAGCCAGGGAGGAACACGATGCGCGTCGTCGTCGACTACGACAAGTGCCAGAGCAACGCCGTGTGCATGGGCATCCTCCCCCAGGTGTTCGAGGTGCGTGACGACGGCTTCCTCTACGTGCTCGACGAGCACCCCGCGGAGGACCTCGGGGAGCTGCTCGAGGAGGCGGTGGTCTCCTGTCCGACGCAGGCGATCTCGCTCGCCGAGGAGTGAGCCCGAGCGGCGGGGCACCCCGCGTCCGGTTCGCACCCTCGCCGACGGGCTACTTCCACGTCGGCGGCGCGCGGACCGCCCTGTACAACTGGCTGTTCGCCCGCCGCCTCGGCGGGACCTTCGTGCTGCGGATCGAGGACACCGACCGCGAGCGCAGCAATCCGGCCTGGATCGACGGGATCCTCGGGGCGCTCGGCTGGCTCGGGATCATCTGGGACGAGGGACCGTACTTCCAGACCGATCGCCTGGCGCTGCACGCCGCGGCGGCCGAGCGGCTCGCCGCCGGCGGCTTCGCCTATGCCTGCGACTGCGCGCCGGACCTGGTGAGGGAGCGCACGAGGGGCAACCCCGTCCCCGGCTACGACGGGTTCTGCCGCGACCGGGGTCTGGAGCCGGCCCCGGGGAGGGCGCTGCGCTTCCGGGTGCCCGACGACGGGGTCACCGTCGTCCACGACGTCGTGCGCGGCGACGTCGAGTTTCCCAACTCGAGCATCGAGGACTTCGTGATCGTGAAGTCGAACGGCGACCCGCTCTTCGTGCTGGCGGGAGTCGTGGACGACGTGGACATGGGCATCACCCACGTCATCCGGGGGGAGGAGCACCTGCCGACGACGCCCAAGGCCATCCTCATCTGGCAGGCGCTCGGCGGCCCGGAGCTCCCCGTCTACGCCCACCTTCCCGTCCTCGTGAACGAGAAGCGCCAGAAGCTCTCAAAGCGCCGCGACCGCGTCGCGGTGGAGGACTACCGGGCGCTCGGCTACCTCCCCGAGGCCATGGTGAACTACCTCGCGCTCGTCGGTTGGAGCCCGGGCGAGGACCGCGAGGTGCTGACGCTCGAGGAGCTGATCGAGGAGTTCCGGCTGGAGGACGTCAGCCACTCGCCGGGGTTCTTCGACGAGCAGCGCCTCGCCCACTTCAACGGCCTGTACATCCGGCGGCTCACCCCGGAGGAGTTCCTGGGCCACGCCGAGCCGTTCGTGCGCTCGCCCGGCGCGCCCTGGCCGGAGGAGCGCTTCGACCAGGCGGTGTTCGAGCACCTCGCCCCGCTCGCGCAGGAGCGCATCGCGGTCCTGAGCGAGATCCCGGCGATGGTCGAGTTCGCGTTCGACGACCCGTTCGTCGCCGACGAGGCGGCATTCGACAAGGCGATCCGGCGTGACGAGCTCGCGCGCGATCCTCGATGCGGCGGTCGAGGCGCTGGAGCGCTGCCCGTGGGAGGCGGACGCCCTGAAGGACGCCATCGCCGGCATCGCCGACGCCCTCGGCCGCAAGCTTGCGAAGGCGCAGGCCCCGATCCGGGTGGCCACGATGGGCCGGACCGTCGGGCTGCCCCTCTTCCAGTCGCTCGAGGTCCTCGGGCGGGAGCGCTCGCTCGAACGGCTGCGGGCGGCGCTCGCGGCGCTCGGCAGCGGACCCGCTGGGCAGGGCGGACAGTGACGCGCCGGGCCCGTTCCGGGCTGCGAGCCGAGTAGCGAAGGCCGGGAAGTACCGTGTTCCTGTTCGCCCCGATCCGCTGGACCTTCCGGCTGATCTCCCTCGTCGTGCTCGGCGCGATCGTCTACGTCGTGGTGAGCGGCGTGCAGGTCGTCGACGCGTCGCACCTGCCGACGGCGGTCACCGGCGTCGGGCCGGCCCAGACGATCGTCGTGCTCGGCGCCCCCGTGCAGGGCTCCCAGCCGGGCGCCGATCTCTCGGGACGCCTACAGCAGGCCCTCCTCCTCTACGAGGCCAAGCGTGCGCCGGCGATCATCGTCACCGGCCCGCCGACGACCTCCGGCACCTCGAGCGTCGGCGCGGTCTCGACCGCCTGGCTCACCCGCCAGGGGGTACCGAAGTCCAAGGTGACGACCGTGAGCGCGTCGAACGCCGCCTCCGGGCTGGGCGCGGTCTCCGAGATGCTCGGGCGAGGTGCCCAGGTGATCGTCGTCACCGACGCCATCGACAGCCTCTGGACCAGGGGTGTGGCCTCCTCCGACGGGCTCGTCGCCGACATCTCCCCCGCGTTCGGCTCCGAGAAGACCGTCTTCACCGAGATCGGGCCGCTCTGGCGCCAGGCGACCGGGGTCGCGGTCGGCCGTGCCATCGGCTACGGCCGCGCCACGTGGGCGGCCCAGTAGCGACTCGCGGCCCCAGGTCGAGCCCGCGTCGGTCAGCTGGGCTGTTAACATCGCCAGACACCCATTCGGGGGTGGTGTAATCGGCAACACGACAGGTTCTGGCCCTGTTATTGGGGGTTCGAGTCCTCCCCCCCGAGCGAGAGAGCGTCCCGCCGTGACGACCGTCCGGCGGGGCGTTTGCCTTCCGGTACTATCCGGAGCCGCTGCGCGTCGGCCGGGCGCTGCGGCGCAGCACGGCCCCATCGTCTAGAGGCCTAGGACACCACCCTCTCAAGGTGGAGACACGGGTTCGAATCCCGTTGGGGCTGCCAGCAGGTTTGCGCTCATGCCCAGGTCAAGGGTCAGATTATGCTTTGCCGCTCTGTACCACTAGGGACCATCCGCGCCCTCGAAGAGCCTGCCCTACGTGCCCGGATCGCGCCCAACACTCGCGTGTTCTGTCTTGGTGCCCAGCGGGTTGAAGGATGATATGACCGGGGATCGAGGCGGCGTTCGCGCGGGGATCACGCGCATTACCGCGCTGTTGGCGGACGGTGGCTGGCCGCCGAGCGATCTGAACCGTGTTCTAGTTGGCTGGTCGGGAGGGCCTTTTGGCCTGAAGGCGGGGATATGTCGTGGGGGAGCGACGGGCCAGCGACTAGGCAAAGCGCGCTCGGTGTGCTTCTCGCGTCCTCTTGGCGAGCTGGCTCCCACCTCAGATTGGGAACAGATCCTGAGCGATGACGAGCCAGTCGAGCTCGATGTCTCGGTGGTTGAACTGGTCCGGACCATACGCTCGGCCGCATTCGCTCGACCGACCGCCTCGACCCGACGAGATCGGCGCACCGCAACGAACGCTACAGAAACGCCTGCCGGAACGAGCCCGTGAGAGGCAAGGTCCTCGCTCGTAATCGGCGATCCGCGCTCGGCGGCTGGTGCCGGTTGACAGGGCGTCTGCGCGCCAGAACGTCCCCCGCGATACACCGCAGAACCGGCGGTTAGGGAGCGCGAGGGAACTATCCGCGAGAACGGATGGACCCTGAAGTAGCCTTGCCGTGTGGAGCTGACCGAGGAGGGGCTCGAGCGCTTCTTCTCGTTCATGGCGCCGCTCCTCGACGAGCGCCAGCGCCGCCTCATGGCCGGTGCCATGTCGCGGGTGCTTGGTCGCGGCGGGCAGAGGGCGGTGGTCGAGGCCTCGAAGATGAGCTCCCGCACGGTCTTTGACGGCGCGAAGGAGTTCGACGCAGGCGCCGGACCCTCCGAGCGGGTGCGGCGCGAGGGGGGCGGGCGGCCGAGGCTCATCGATCTCGACCCGAGCCTGCTCACCGACTTGGACGACCTTGTCGAGCCCGACGTGCGAGGCGATCCGATGTCGTCACTGCGCTGGACGCTGAAGTCGACCCGCCAGCTCGCCCGGGCGCTCACCGAGATGGGCCATCAGGTGTCGTCGTGGACCGTCGGCCAGCTGCTCCACCAGATGGACTACTCGCTCCAGGCGGACGCGAAGACCGTGGAAGGAGCCCAGCACCCCGACCGGGGCGCCCAGTTCGCCTACATCAACCGCCTCGCGACCGAGCGCCTCGCTGCGGGTGAGCCGGTCGTCTCCGTCGACTGCAAGAAGTCGGCATGAGCGGCTCGTCCACCCGGGAGTAATGAAATGCTGGTGGTGCCCGCCGGGCGCGGTCGTCGTCTCCTTATTGGTGCCTGTGAGCCCGCAAGAAGTCTGGCGCAGGGACCGCCGGGACCCGGGATTGTCGCTTTGAGCACGAACCGCAGAATCGTCTGGTAGCCGGGCCCTCCCCGGCGGGCGTGTACCCACCCCGAACCGAGGAGGACGAGATGGACCAGATTCATGACCGGGTGGCCGGCCTCGACGTGCACCGCGACAGTGTTGCGGCGTGCGTTCGCGTCCCCGGCCCGCGGTGGAGGAACCGTGACCCACAAGCAGCGCTTCTCGACCACGACGACCGGTCTCGGCCAGCTCGGAGCGTGGCTGGCCGAGCATCGTGTCGAGGTGGTGGGCATGGAGGCGACGGGCGTCTACTGGAAGCCGCCCTTCTACGCGCTCGAGGGGCGGGGCTTCGAGCTGTGGCTGTGCAACGCGCACCATGTGAAGAACGTCCCGGGCCGCAAGACCGACATGTCCGATGCCGAGTGGCTGGCCGACGTGGTCGCCCATGGGATGGTCCGTCCGAGCTTCGTCCCACCGCCGCCGATTCGTGAGCTCCGGGACCTGACCCGCTATCGCAGGACTGAGATCGATGTCCGAGCAGCGGAGACCCAGCGCCTTGAGAAGGTGCTCCAAGACGCCGGGATCAAGCTCTCGTCTGTGGCCTCGAGAGTGCTGTCGATGTCCGGTCGGAACATGATCGAAGCGCTCATTGCCGGTGAACGGGACACCGCCGTGCTGTCCGAGATGGCGATCGGAAGGATGCGTAACAAGCTCACCGATCTCACCGAAGCGCTCAACGGGCACTTCGGTCCTCACCACGCTGTTGCTGCCCGTCAGATACTCGACCACGTCGACTTCATCGACGCGAGCGTCGCAGCCCTGTCCGAGCAGATCGCCGTGCGCACCGAGCCCTTCGCATCGGTGTTCGAGCTGCTCGGAGCCGTGCCCGGCCTGAGCCGGCTATCGATCGAGGTCGTGATCGCGGAAACTGGAGCCGACATGAGCCGGTTCCCCTCCGCCGGACACCTCGCCTCATGGGCCGGGGTCTGTCCCGGAAACCACGAGTCCGCTGGCAAGCGACGTCGGGTCGGGACCACGTTCGGGCGACCCCTGGCTGCGACGGACCCTGATCGAGTCTGCCCATGCCGCCGCCCGCACGAAGAACAGCTACTTCGCAGTTCAGTACCGCCAGCTCGCGCATCGGCGAGGCCCGAACAAGGCAGCGGTTGCGGTTGCTCACAGCCTCCTCGTTGTGATCTGGCACGTCCTGACCACCGGCGAGCGCTACGAGGACCTCGGTCACGACTGGCTCAAGCGGCGGCGCGATCCCGAGCGCGAGACACGGCGTCTCCTCCGCCAGCTCGAGGCCCTCGGCCACAGCGTCACCCTCGCACCCTCGGCCGCCTGATCGACCGAACGCCGACAAGCGTGAGATCGGGGCTGCGCCCCGAGACGCTGGCGCGCGCCCGATCATCGGGACAACTCTGGGGCATTTCACCGCAGAAAGAGCTCGTCAACGGCACCAAGTCGAACGCCGGGCGGGAGTGGCAGCCGAAGGGTCGGCCCGAGCGCACCGACGTCCACGACTTCCCCGACAAAGACGTCCCAAAGGCCATCCCCTACGGGGTCCTCGACGTCTGGGCGAACGAGGGCTGGATGTCGGTCGGAGACGACCACGACACCGGCGCCTTCGCCGTGAACGCGATCCGACGCTGGTGGGAGGAGATGGGCGCTGGGCGCTACCCGAAGGCGCGTCGCCTCATGGTGACGGCGGACGCCGGCGGCTCGAACGGCTACCGCAACCGGCTCTGGCGACGAGCCCTCGCCACGCTCGCAGAAGAGACGGGCCTCCAGATCACGGTCTGCCACTACCCGCCGGGCACCTCGAAGTGGAACAAGGTCGAGCACCGCCTCTTCAGCTTCATCACGATCAACTGGCGAGGCCGTCCGCTCACGTCCTACCGCGCGATCGTCGAGCTCGCGGCCGCGACGACCACCGAGGCGGGACTTCGCGTTCGCGCCGAGTGGGACCAGGGCTCCTATCCGCTCAGTGTCGAAGTCTCCGACGCCGAGCTCGCCGCACTCCCGCTCAGCGCGCACGACTGGCACGGTGAATGGAACTACGACCTCACCCCGAAGAGACGGAGAACTACACGCAAGTAGTTCTCACACGGGCCCTTAGGGACACGTCAAGCTCGCGCGTTCTGGGGCACGTTTTCGGTACGCCTACTGCTGAGTCGGTGGCACACGTAGCCATCGTTAGGTGCGGTTTCCGAACGCAGGCGCTTCCGAGTCGGGGCATGCAGATCCGTCACTCTGTGGCGTCTGGACAGCGAGGCCGATGCCAGATCAATCTGCCGCCCGGTGCGACGGCGGTTCTTTCGACCGCGCAGCTGGGTCAGCGGTAGAGGGCGGCATTGTTCCCGTTCCCGTCACGCAGCTCACCACCGGTAGAAGTGGTGCCTCCCGGAGCTCCGGCGTCCG
The DNA here is from genome assembly GCA_963765505.1 of uncultured Actinomycetota bacterium. Taxonomy (GTDB): domain Bacteria; phylum Actinomycetota; class Acidimicrobiia; order Acidimicrobiales; family Bog-793; genus DATKQY01. The sequence goes on along the minus strand of CAVXWO010000006.1, from coordinate 14,772 downwards.
AGTGCGAGCCCGATCAGCCACATCAAGAAGAAGACGACTGCGACGAACCACAAGAGATGCGCGGTGAATCCCAGTCCGAAAAAGAGCCCAACAAGCAGCAACATCAACAGGATGATCATTCTTAAGGCCCTTCTCTACCTCTCAGCGTTATCTCAGTGGTCAAGGATCTTGCCCGCCGTACATTGTCTGTCGCGTGTATGTCGATGTGTCAGAGCCGATGGTCCTTTCGAGAAACTGTGTGATTGCTGGTGATTTCGATGATCGAGATCGGTGATCGTGACCAGGCTTCCTAATGCTCTTAAGCCCGCTCTTCATTTTGCTTCGCCAACGGACGAATTGACCAATCAAATGGAGGGCCAGTCGTTTGCTCGACTACCACCTCGGTCCTCGTTCGCTTAACGCTGGCTGCCGATTAACTTGTGGACCTTGTGGCCTAGCCATGCACCGAGCCCGGCGCCGACCGCCACTCCGAGCGGACCGCCCACGAGTCCGATTAACCCGCCTACAGCGCCACCGATCGCTGCACCGGCTCCAGCAACCTTGTCTTCCCCCTTCTGGTCAGCCATCGTGGTCCTTTCCGCCGCCTAAATGGACATGGGATGCCAGCCGTAGCATGAGTTAATCTCGGGCGCGCGAGTTCGATGCCTGTGCCATCCTCAGCGACGGGCGAGGCGGCGTCCGCTCTCGGTGCTGGGCGGTGTGTAGTTCTGCTCGAAGTGGTGATACAGGGTCGACTCGTCCGTCTGAGAGAGCTCCTCGCCATGCATCTCGATGTCGGGCGCAGACCGCACCTGCTCCTTGGTCACTGTGGCCTGAAGATCGTCGGGACCGATTTGAATTCCGCGCAGCGGCACGAAGGTCAAGTGACGGTCAAGAAAGCCTTCCTTCACGGTGCCGAACTGCGGCTCGTCGGTCTCGACGTCGACGTAAACATCTTGCAGCTTGCCGATCTTCTCGCCGTTGCAATCGATGATCATCTTGCCGCGCCATTCGGTGACATTCCATTTGGCCTGGCCCTGATCTTCTGGAATATTGGTCTCAGTCACATCCGTCTGGCCCTGACCTTCAGTCACATCGGGCTGCCCCTGACCTTCAGTCACATCAGGCTGCCCCTGACCTTCCGGCATATCGGTCTCCTTGTCCCAGGCTCAGTTTGCTTGAAGATCATCTGGGAACGTTGAACTCCGCGCGTCCCGCGTATCTCTAGCGAATTCTCTGCCCTTGCACATCGAAACGCCAGGGCCAGAGGTCCTTCACGAGATAGATCGACTCGATCGTCGCTGAGACCGAACGCATGACTCGCGGCGAAGCTCAAGAACGCGGACCGCTCGACGCGCGTCGGCGTACCGCTCGCTCGTTGCTATCGCGGGCCACCTCCCGGCGGTTCGGAGAAAATCTTCTGTGGATATCTCGAGCCGGCTGGGACGGACGCTCGCGGCGATCGCCAGTACCTCACATCATGACTGCGCGTCTGCCGTGCCCCCGGGCAACCAGGACCTGGCCCCGGCCAGGTCCACAGCCATGGTGGCCTGCGACGGGTTCAGCAGGCCGGCCTCATGGGTTCACCACGGTCGCTACGCGCCTTTGACGCCGGCCCCGCGGCGGTCGGTCTGTTGCGATCCGCGTCGCGCCCGCCTCCAGGTCGGGCTGCGGCTCGTGCGACTCTCGACATCTCCCGTCGGCTGCTCGACGTGCTCGCTGTGGCGCACAGAGTCCACGCGATTCGACCTGCGACCGATCGTCCGCGGTCGAGGTATGACCTGAAGTTGTGGATCGCCCACTCGCCCGGAGACGCGGCGTACCTTCCTCGTTGAGATCAGAACGAGCAGCCGGCGTTGACGCGCCGGCGAGGAAGGAACGCCAGTGCTGAGCGTAGTGAACGACGAGACCGCCGTGGCGGACGGCCGGTCGATGCTGGACGAGATCTGCCGGGAGGGCGCGAAGCAGATGCTCGCCGCGGCGTTGGAGGCCGAGGTGGACGCGTACCGCGCCGAGCTCACGGCCGAGCGCGACGAGAACGGGCGTCGGCTGGTCACACGCAACGGTCACGCCCGGGCGCGCAAGGTCCAAACGGTGGCCGGTGCGGTGGAGATCACCGCGCCGCGGGTCGACGACCGCCGTGTCGACCCCGAGACGGGGAAGAAGCAGCAGTTCAAGTCCTCGATCGTCCCGCCGTGGTGTCGGCGCAGCCCGAAGGTCACCGAGGTGCTCCCGCTGCTCTACCTCCACGGACTGTCGACCGGCGACTTCGCGCCCGCCCTCGAGGGCTTCTTCGGCTCAGCGGCCGGCCTGTCGGCCTCGGTCATCACCCGGCTGAGCACCTCCTGGCAGGCCGAGCACCGCGCCTTCATGGATCGCTCGCTCGCGGATCGGGACTACGTCTACGTCTGGGCAGACGGGGTCCACTTCAACGTGCGCTTGGAGGAGGAGCGGCTCTGCTGCCTCGTCATCGTCGGCGTGCGCCTCGACGGCAAGAAGGAGCTCGTCGCGATCGCGGACGGCTACCGGGAGTCGACCGAGTCCTGGGCGGCGCTGCTGCGCGATCTCCGCCACCGGGGCATGCGAGCCCCCGTGCTCGCCGTCGGCGACGGTGCGCTCGGGTTCTGGGCGGCGCTGCGCGACGTCTTCCCCGAGACCCGCGAGCAGAGATGTTGGGTGCACAAGTCAGCAAATACCCTTGACGCGCTGCCGAAGTCGATCCAGCCCCTCGCGAAGAAGATGCTGGCCGAGATCCGCGACGCCGAGGATGCCGACCACGCCCGGACGGCCGCGAAGGCCTTCGACGCCGAGTTCCGGGCCAAGTGGCCGAAGGCGGCCGACAAGATCCGCGACGACCTCGACCAGCTCCTCTGCTTCTACGACTTCCCCGCCGAGCACTGGCTCCACCTGAAGACCTCCAACCCGATCGAGTCGACCTTCTCGACGGTGCGCCTTCGAACCAAGGTGACGAAGGGCCCGGGCTCGAGGGCGGCCGGGCTCGCGATGGCCTTCAAGCTCATCGAGGCCGCCCAGGACCGCTGGCGCTACGTCAACGGCGCCCATCTCGTCGCGCTCGTGCGCGCCGGCGCGAAGTTCCGAAAGGGGGTGTTGGTCGAGAGCGAGCTGCAGGAAGAGGAGGTCGCCGCGTGATCAGCGGGTCGGGCCGATCCACAACTCTTGACTATTCCTCTCCGCGGTCTGCCTCGCGCCTCAGAGAGCCAGTGGCACACAGTTGCCGCCACTGACGACCACCTATCGTTTCGCAGATGTCTTTTTACGTACCAACGAGTCCCTGGCATAAGTACCGGCGTGTCTGACACGTCTGCATCGTCGATGCGCCTCTGGCGACGGGAGGGGCCAACATCTTGGGTAGCACCTCGACCGCATACGGTTCGATCCTCTCGTAAAGGCTACGTTGGTTCGGGTCGTCGGCGCGGCGCGACATGATGCCTAGGGGGTTCGATGCCTCAATCGGGAGATTGGCAACAGCGCATCAGGTCGGCCGTAGAGATCGGGACCGCTCGCGAACTCGCGGAGAAGCAGGCACGAGAGACCAGCCAGCAGCAAGCCGAGAGCGACTATCTAGCGAATCTCAGGCTCTACGACGCAGTAGTGAAGCCAGCATTCGAGGAGGCAGTGCGGGTCGTTAGCGGCAGCGGGCTCGCCGCACGCATCGACGAGCGGCCTCTTATAAGTCAAGCGGCGAACGCGCCTAGCTTCGATTCCTCGCTTCTTATTGCCCGGGAAGCACAAAAGTTGGGCGCTCGAGTGACGTTCAAGCTCCTTAAGGTCAGCTCGGGCATCACGATTGAGACGCACAGCACCCGCAGCGGTCGCGTGAATCCGATGAGGCCCTCGCGAGACGAGCTGACGAGTGAATACGTGGGTGGGCTCGTTGCCGAGTTCGTTGAGGAAATCATGAACGCCCGTTAGCTGGGCGATTGTGATTGCGAGCAGCACTGCCTCCGGAGTGGGGGAAGCGAGTCGGGAGACATCTAGTCGCGGCTGAGCACGTCATCTTGCCAGCCGAGGTCCAACCGAACCGCCCGGAACAGGACGGCACGGGCCGCTACGAGCTGGCAGTCAGTCCAGCGGACCCGAGTGCTTCCCACATGTGCTGCTCCTCACCTGACGGAGTCGTTCAGCCGAGCGGCAGCCTGACCGTACCGCTCCGGGATCGGGATCACGCGGGGCGACGGTGTCGCATCGCTACGTCGCGCTCGTGCCGAAGAGTGTCGAACCGATCCGCGGCAGTACCAAACACGCGACCCATAGTGCTCGACCAGATCTCGGCTCAGCGTGCCCCCAACCGGCTTGATGGCGCTTTAGTGACATCGGTTCTTCGACTACGTGCTGAAGGGCACTCGTCCAGCATCTCCGAAGTCTGGAGGCTGACTGGGCTTCACTCCGCGCCGGCAACGAGTATTCAAGAACCGTGGTCGGAGGGACGCGGTCTATCTCCCCCAGCTTGGCCTGCCTGCGGTGCGCCGTCGCCCCCAGCGCGTGAACGGCCCACCATTGCGCTCCTTGGGGTGGCGTATCCGGATCACACCGGTTGGTCCGGATGTGGAAATCCGCAACACGGGCCCGCCGGGGACGGGCGCAGACAACGACTCAAGCTGCACGCGTCCTGACCTGCCGAGCATCTGCACGGCCACTCCTTTGGGGACGAGAACCTCGATCGAACCCCAGGTCTCCAGTCGGAGGTTGATCTGATGGGCGTCCCAGCTGGCAGCGGTGAGATCGAGCCGGGCCGCGCCGATGCCGGTGCTGATGGTTGTGTCAGCGGCCAACTGCCAGCCAGAGCCCAGCTGCAGACCGCCGTCTGCCGCTCGCAGCACGAGTGGCCTGGTCAGCCGCCGCGAGGCTGGTGTGAGCCGAACCAGTGGTGGCAGCGCCAACATCGCTGTTTCAAGATCGGCGTGCGTGGGCGCGGCTAAGAGCTGTTCCAGCACTCCAGAGAAGCGCTCAAGGGACAACTTTCCGCTACTGAACAGGTCATGGAGCCGGGCAATGGCCGCATCCCGGTCGTCCTCGTCAACCCTGTCCAGAGGTGCTGAAACCGGGCGGTCCTTGTTCACGGGCACCATCTTGGCCCAGAGGACCCCCGAATTTGGGGCGAACGTCCGAGATGGCCGGCTATTCGGCAGCCGCACGACTGCCCCAAAACGCGCGCCCCCGAATCCCGGATCGACGGCGCGCCGACGGCCGCGGCTACCACCTGACGCTGGCTTGGGTCGGGCCGTGCGAGAGCGGTTCGGTTAGGCGATCATGCATGCGTGACCCTCAAGACCAGTGCACCGACTTGCCGCCGCTGCGGACGCCCAGTCGAACTGTCTCGCAGTCGGTACGACGTGTTCGAGCAGATGCACTACGTCTGCTTTCACTACGAGTTCGAACACGACCCCACGACCCGGCCAGGAGTGTGAGGCGGGAGGCTGTCCATCGGCGGCCATAAACCCGAGACCAGAGCGGCGACCCGAGAACCACACCCCTGATGATGGGCCGTGACTTTCATGTCCCCTGACCGGTTCCATCACCGAAGTGGTGGACCCTTTCCGCGCTCTTCCGATCCTCGCTGCCGGTTCCGCTGCGCTGCAAAGGTGACGCTCTGGCGCGACATCAGCTTCTTCCCGGGGCTGACCGTTGAGCGCGTGGCGCCGAAACACCCCGCCGCGCCCGTGTCGCGTGAAATCCGCGGGGCACGCCATACGTGCCGATCTGGCGCGTTAGCCCGCGCTCCCGGGGTGTCATTCACTCTGGGATCGAATGAGCCGTACTCTCGTGGGTCCTGATTTGACCACGGAGGTTGGTCATGGATGCCTACGGAACTGCCCGACTCGCAGCCAAAGACGCCGAGTCGGCGATCGTCGCTCGGATATGTGAGGACTTCAACCTCACCCCGGTGCTGGCCCGGGCGCACTACGAGCAGATGGCCCGCTATTTCACCGAGTTCGGGGACATCGCCCTCAAAGCCGGCGAGCTGTGTTACCTCGCGGTCGCGTCCGACGAGCCACCGGGAAAGCCGATCGCCGCTTGTCGCAAGGTGCAGGTGACCCTCGAGCTCGCCACTCCGGAGGATCACGAGGTGCTTCGCAGCAAAGGACTGTCCGCGATGCGACAGCAGCGCCTCGCTCGCCTCGCCCGCCAGGCCCAGCTCCAAGACGGACTGTTGAGCGTCGAGGACCTCGCCTACCTGACCTGTTCGTCGACGGCCACGGTGAAACGCGACCTCGCCGCATGCCGATCAGCAGAGATCGCAGTGCCCACCCGTGGCCAGATCCGCGACATCGGCCCCGGGGTCAGCCACAAGGCAAAGATCGTGCAGCTCTATCTGTGGGGCCTGCAGTTCACCGAGATCGAGCTGCGCACCCGCCACTCCGAGTCGGCCATCAAGCGCTACCTGGCGGACTTCCGCCAGATTGCCGCGCTCTATGCCCGGGGTGCGTCGGTCCCCGAGATCCGTGCAGCCTCGGGCCGCTCCGCATCGGTGATCAGCGAGTACATCGCTCTTTATGAGCGGGCCCGTCGTGAGTTCCCCGCCGCCCCACGGCTGGCTGATCTGTTGGAGGTGGCCCGAGGGTCGAAAAAGGGGGGCTCACGATGACGCCTCCCGTGAAGCGCTCGGTGGCGATGGGCCGACGGCTGGCCAAGCGGACGCTATTGAGCCTGTTGCTCTACAAGTTCCTCCACGAATACGGCTACGACAAAGGCGAGGTGGTGGCCGCCGCGATCGTGGACGACATCTGCGCGGTGGTCCGCGACTACTTCGCCAAGCCCGAGGAGCTCGAGCCGGGCCAGCTCATCTACTGGTGCCCGGACGCCACCGAGCGGGCCCGCAAGGGCAAGACGATGGCGCACACCAAGCTCGTGCCGGTCCGCCTCACCGTCGTCGCCCAAGAGGACATCGACGCCTTCGTGGCCGGGGCGCCCGCGCTCGAACGGCGGGAGCTCCGGGTCCGTCGCTTGGCCCACGAGGCCTTCGACCAAGGCGGCGTGTTGTCCCAAGCCGATCTGTCCTTGGTCACCGGCTACACCGACGGCGGCGTCTCGGCAACGGTCATCCGCCTTCGCAAACGGGGCGAGATCCTTCCCCTGCGGGGATACGTTGCCGACATGGGGTCGTGGCCCACCCACAAGGCCGCCATCATCCGCCTCTATCTCGAGGGCCTGACCACCCCCGAGATCGCCAGTCGCACCTATCACGCGAAGAAGTCGGTCGATCGCTACATCGAGGGCTTCGAGCGGGTCCGCCTCCTCGCAGCCAAGCACGAACCCGAGGAGCTGCCGTTGCTCACGGCCATGACGCCGAACGTCGTCGCCCAGTACCTGACGATCCTCGAGGAGCACGAGCTCGGCCGACCCATGGTGCCGAGGCGGAAAGTGCGTCGCAACGCCTGAACATCACCGGTGAAACAATGCAACTCGCCCACCCGGCCACACGAAGTGCGGCTCATACGAAACTATTCGGTGCTGCCGATATGTGCCGCGGTTGAGAGCCAACCTTGGGCCGCTCTCTCGGGTTGCCCGGCTGGGGGTCACTCCGTTCCGGGCCTGGAGATCCATCCGCCGGGACTGCCTCTACCGGCGCCGGTAGATGTCGGCGCGATGGTCGATCCGCACGACGAGCACTGCGGCTGCCTCGTCGTCGATCTCGTACACCACTCGGTAGGGTCCACGTCGAGCCGCCCACAGACCGGCAAGCTCGTGTTGGAGCGGATGACCGACCGTGCGTGGGGCGTCGCTGAGGCCGGCGAGCATGAACTCGACGGTCGCCGCAGCGACGCTCTCGGGCAACCGGGCCAGCGACCGTTCCGCTGTCGCCGCGACAACGAGCCGATAGGCCGGTGACGTCACTTACCCAAGTACTTCGCGCGCGAGCTGCTCGGCGTTGAGGACCCGGCCCTCTGCCATGTCGGCCTGAGCCGCTTTGATCTCCTCAAGGGCGCCGGTGTCGGAGAGAAGTTCGAGGGTGTCCTCGAGAGCCTCGAGGTCGACTGGGCTGATGATCACTGCTGCCGGCCGTCCGTTGCGGGTCAACACGATGCGGTCGTGTTCGCGTTCGACTCGGTCGACGATCTCGGAGAGATGAGCCTTGATCTGAGCAAGCGGCAGCGTGTCTGACATGACCACTATTATAGTCATGTCGAGCGGCGGCAGCACCCCGTCTCCGGCGTGGCGAGCGGGATCGAGCGACGCGCCCCGAGGTGCCGATCGGTGTGCCGCAGAGCTGACGTGACGGTGTGAGCTGGAGCGCTCGTTCTGTGCGGGCGGTCGGAGCTAGGTCCTTGCGGCTCGGCGGTCAGCGATCTTTGCCGCCTTGCGCTGCTTACGCTTCGCGATGTCGCGCCGCGCCACCTCAAGTTGCGAAGTCGCCGGCTCGCCCCGCAACCGCAGCCAGCTCTCGAGACGGCCACGTTCGAGACGCCCGTCGGACAGCGCGGCTGCGAGCGCACACCCCTGCTCGCCCACGTGGGAGCAGTTGGTGTACTTGCAGCCGCGGGCAAGGACTTCGACATCCTGGAACACCCGTTCCACCCCGTCACCAGCGCCCACCACTGACACGGCTCGCATCCCGGGCGTGTCGATCAGAAGCCCGCCTCCGGGAAGCTGCACCAGCTCACGGTGAGACGTCGTATGCCGTCCGCTGCCGTCTTTGCGTACCGCTCCCGTCGCCAAGATCTCCGCACCCACCAACAGGTTGGCCAGGGTCGACTTCCCTGCTCCCGACAACCCCAGCAGCGCGACCGTGCGCCCCGGGGCCAGGTAAGGCGCCACGTCGGCCATGCCCTCACCGGTCGTCGAGCTGACGACGAGGACACTGACGCCGTCGGCGACCGCTTTGACCGCATCCACCGTCTCGGCCACTACCGCTGCGGGGACCGCGTCGGACTTGGTGACGAGCACGACGGGGGTGGCGCCACTCTGCCACGCCAGCGCCAGGAACCGCTCGAGGTGGCGAGGGCTGAGACTTCCGTCGAGTGCATCGCACAACAAGACCGTGTCGATATTTGCGGCGACGATCTGCGGGGGCGCCGCACCCATCGCATCCGCCTCCCGCCGGAGTACACAACGACGAGGAAGGACGGCCGCGATCCGCGCCCCGCCACCGGTGGCGGAGCCTGGGCCGACACCCAGCCAATCGCCGACCGCTAGCTCCACACCACGCTCAGCCGCGACCCGAAGCTCGGCAACTCCAGTCATGACGGTGCACCTACCACGGTCGACTCGCGACACCCGTGCGGGCACCAGGGTCGGATCACACAGCTCCGCCAGCGCGGTCGCCCAGCCGTCGTCCCACCCAAGGGCCAGCAAGCCCGGGGCAGCTGAGATGGTGGGCACAGAGCACTCCTAGCAATCTGACGTATCCCATTGTCCCACCGTTGCAGCCATCACCCGCCCCGACCCCACACCTCGACCATCACGACCGCTGTCGCCCGCTGGCGCGCCCCGAGGTGCCGATCTGGTGCGACGGCCCGTGTTCGCCGACGGATATGTCGTGCTTCCGATCTGCGCTGGCGTTCTGGCGCGCCGACTAGCAGTGGGCTCCCAGCCGGCGCGCCGGAGCCGGCGATCTGCGCTGGTATGCGCGCGTGTGCCGCAGAGTTGCCTGCGGCCACCCCGATCGTCGGGGATGTGCGGTACAGGTCCACCGACAACGACCCTGAGCCCCACCTCTGGATCGCCACCGACTGCAACGGCTCGCCCAAGCTGAACGTCATGTCGGCTGGCAGTAGCGACCGGAATGCGGGGCTCCGGGCTCAGATCGTCACTTCCTCGCGGTCGTCGTCCGCGACGATTTGTCAACTCGACATGTCCCCCGAGCGCCTCGGCGTACCGAGCGATGGTGTTGACGGTCAGCTCCTCGGACTTCTCGATCGCCACGACGCGTGGCTGGAGACCCCGAGGCGTTGGGCCATGGTTCGGGTCGACACCTTGCGCCGGCGACGCATTTCCCCAAGCGCCTGAGCGACGAGGAGCCGCCTCTCGAGTGCCGCGACGCGCTCGGGTGCGCCGTGGCGTGAGAGGACCTTCTCCTCGAACTCCTTCATGCTCATCTCTTCCTCCCCCTCCGCTTACCAGCGGCCCTGGGCGAAGGCGTCTCGTCTCCCGTCCGTGCCACCGCCATGGCGGCGAAATGCTCGTCGCAGCGGGCGTCTGCGATCGGGACGTTCTCCCGGTACCATTCCGCCCACATTCCGCTCTTGTCGCCGCCGAGCAGGAGGACTGCTTGGCGGATGGGGTCGAAGGCGAACAGCACCCTGACCTCCGTCGATCCCGTCGACGGCGGCCGGAGATCTCTCATGTTCGAGTGCCGGCTGTGTCGGATGGAGTCGACCAGCGGCCGCCCGAGCTGCGGACCCAGCCGGCGCAAGACGTTCACCGCGGCCAGGAGGGTCTCCTGATCGTCCGGCGTGAGCCCGTCGGCCCACGCGCCGCACGCTGGACGGAACTCTACCTTCCACGGCACCTTCGCCCGCTCGACGGTCGCTGCGCGGACGCGCGCCCCGGCCGTTCGTACCGTCGAGCAGCAGGCCCTCGTCGGGGTTGGCTACGGCCTCACGGACACGGGTCGCGACGTGTCGCTCAGGTAGCGCCCGATCACGCGGGCCGAGCTGCGGCTGCGAAATAGTGGCCCTGCATCACCTTGCAACCCATCTCGGACAGCGCCTCGAGCTGGGCACGGGTCTCGACCCCCTCAGCGATGACGTCGAGATCGAGCGCCTCGGCTATCGACATGATCGCCCGGAGCAACGCCGACGCCTGGTGACCCGCGCCGAGGGCCGCCACGAAGCGCTGGTCGATCTTCACGATGTCGATGGGAAAGTCGCGAAGGTACGCGAGCCGACGAGTAGCCCGTGCCGAAGTCGTCGATCGCGATGCGTGCGCGAAGCGCTCTCAGCTCGACCAGGCGCTCGACCGCCAATGGCGCATCTCCCATCAGCAGACCCTCGGTGATCTCGAGGATGAGCGCGCTGCCTGGGAGCCCCGATGCCACCAAGGCTGCCCTGACGTCGTGGGCCAGATCGGTCTCGAGCAGCTGGCGGGGCGACAGGTTGACGGCGACGGCGAGCTGGCGCCCGGGATCGACCGGCTGCCATCGCTGCGCCTGAAGACAGGCCTGCTCGAGGATCCACCTCCCAAGGTCGAAGATCAGGCCGTTCTCCTCGGCCGCATCGATGAAATCGCCTGGAAGCAACGGGCCACGCTCGGGATGGTGCCAGCGGACGAGCGCCTCGACGCCGACGACTTCACCGGTCCCGGCATGCACCGTCGGCTGGTAGTAGACCTCGAACTCGTCGCGTTCCAACCCCCGCCGAAGGTCGGCGTCCAGCCGGTGGCGCTCGGCGATCCGTTCCTGCATGTGCTGTTCGAAGACGGCGAGTCGGGCCTTGCCGGAACGACTTCGCCTTGTACATCGACACGTCGGCGCCTCGCAGCGCGTCAGAGGAGGACATGTGGCGGTCCAGCTGGACGATGCCGCCACTGGCCGTCAGAGCGAGCTGTAGCGTCAACGCGGGCATTGGTCCAGCGACCGCGGCGAGCAGGCGAGCGCCGAGCGCGAGGGCGGAGGAGAGGTCGCCTCCTCGGAGCAGCAGAGCGAACTCGTCGCCGCCGAGCCGCGCGACGACGTCCTCTGAGCGGACGCAGGCTTCGACGCGTCGCGTGACGGCGACGAGCACGTCGTCGCCCACCGTGTGGCCGTAGGTGTCGTTGATGTTCTTGAAGCCGTCGAGGTCTAACAGCAGCAGGAAGTAGCTCGCCTCCTCCCGGGCGAGGACTCCGAGGGCGTGGTCGATGCACTCGGAGAGCCGGCGACGGCTCGCCAACCCGGTGAGCGAATCGGTATTGGCCTGAGCCAGGAGGAGCGCTGTCCTCGTTCTGTTCTGCGCGGATCGTGTCGCGAGCACATCACCGATGATCAGCCAGATGCCGGTTGCGATCACGCACCGCACGCCAACCGAGGCTGCCAACCGCTCCTGGCAGTAGATGAAGGTCGGGATGGCGATCAGCGACGCCACCGCCGGCACGGCACGCCCCTGGGTCAGTCCAAGGTAGATGAACGCGAGCGTCAAGAAACCGGAATAACCCGGTGAGATGCCGTGAGTGAGGCCGGCGATGGCGATGAGGACTGCGAACAGCACGGCCGGGAAGACGAGAAGCAGCTTCACCGGCAGTCGCTCCCACGGGAGCGTGGTCAGGAGATACGCGATGAGCGTGCCCGCAGCCGCGATTCCGATCGACTTGCCGAATCCGTCCTGCTCCGACCGCAACACCCACGCGGTGCAGGTCAGAACGAAGAACAGTGCGGCCGAGAGCCCGAAACCCAAGAGGACGTCTTGGCGAGTGACGCCGCCGCGGTCAGGGGTGCCCTGCCGTGGCCTCACCGCATCGAGAAGGAACACCTATGGTGCCAAACCCGTAAGCACTGTGTTCTCCGATGCTCGGCCCGCCAGCGATGAGTTTGCACCAGCACACCTTGGTGCGCGGGACCTCGTGCTTCGAGCCTCGCTCCAGGCTCCTTGCCGGGTCAACATACCTCGGAGCATCTAACGACACCGACCAGTCGGTAGTTGAGCGAGCGGTGCCGCAGGCGCGGGCGAGCGTTCCGGAGGGCGCTGTCTCTGCCAGCGAGCATGCAACTGGAGGTCCGCCCGCCGACGAGCGGTGCTCGACTCGCCTCCGAACGCGTTCACGCCGATCGCCGACGTCGGGTCGTCGGCGGAACGGGTGGCCACAGTTCGACCTGGTCGCGACTCGTAGTACTCGACGAGCGGAGGTGAACGTGCTCCCCGGTGGGGATTTCCTATGGTGCTGGGATGCGCACTCCGATGGGGCGCCCCGGCCGGTCCTGGCTGACCACGACAGGTCCCTTGCGGGTCCCCGAGATCACGGCCGCGTTCTGGGTGATCAAGGGCATGTCGACGGCGATGGGCGAGGCCACCTCGGACTACCTGGTCCATGCCATGGCCCCGGCGGTGGCGGTCCTGCTGGGCTTCGCCGGGTTGGTGGCCGCCATGGTCCTCCAGTTCAGGATGGCGCGCTACATGGCCTGGTCGTACTGGTTCGCGGTGGTCATGGTCGGCATCTTCGGGACGATGGCCGCCGACGTCCTCCACGTGGGCCTCGGGGTGCCCTACACCGTCTCGACCGTCTTCTACGCGATCGTCCTCATCGCCGTGTTCGTCGCCTGGCAGCAGACCGAGAGGACGCTGTTGATCCACAGCATCGACACCCCGAGACGGGAAGCCTTCTACTGGGCCGCGGTCGTGGCGACCTTCGCCATGGGGACCGCTCGGGTGACTTCACGGCCACGACCCTTCACCTCGGGTACTTCCCCTCGGCGGTCCTCTTCGCCGGGATCATCGTGATCCCCGCCATCGGCTACCGCTTCCTCCGGTGGAACGCCGTCCTCTGCTTCTGGTTCGCCTACGTGGTCACCCGGCCCCTCGGAGCCTCGATCGCCGACGGCCTGGGGAAGCCCAAGACCTCGAGCGGGCTCGGGCTGGGCGACGGCTGGGTGGCCCTCGTGTTCGGCGCCCTGATCTTCGGGATGGTTGCCCTTCTGGCCATCGTGGGGACCGATGTCCACAAGCGCCGGCGTCCGAAGCCGAACCGGCATGACGAGCAGGCCTACTCATCGCTGCTGCTGGCGATCGAGGTCATTGGGGGTTCGATTCCGGCCGATCGACGCGTGGCGGCCACGTGGTGGTGGCCGCCGCCCCTCTAGGGGTGCAACAGGGGCAGGCATGGAGTGCCACAGAGGGTTCGTAGCTACGCGTGGTCTCGGGTGCCGCGACGAACGCCATGTCGCCTCCCTGCGGTCTCCTACGGCGGGCTGGCACCTGCCGCCGTCGTCGCCACGATGCCGTCGTGCCGGGGGTCGGCTCGCCACATCGGCCACGGCGGCAGGGTCGCGGGGGTGGCCGGCAGCGGGTAGTCGAACAGGCGCCCCGTCGAGATCTCCTGGTGGGGGCCGCCGCAGGTCTCGAAGAGGTGCCAGCCCGCACCCGGCCCGCTGCCCGGCACGTCCGCGACGGCGGGGGCGCCCTGCATCGAGCACGTGTTTATCGCCGTGGACTTCGTGGTCCCGAACAGGAAGCCGCCCGTCGAGCCGTCGAGCGGGAAGAGCCCGGTGGCCGAGCCGACGAGCACGTCGTTCTGCCCCGAGCCGGTGAGGTCGACGAGCACCGGTGAGGAGAAGTCCTGCGTGCCCTGGAGCGCCTGGGACCACAGCGGGGTCCCCGAGCCGCTCCAGGCGTAGACCATCGACGTTCCCGGCGAGGCGGCGCAGCTCGTGCACCACGAGGTGTCGACGACGACTGGGGCGCTGCTCGTTCCGACGGTGCCGATCGCCGGCGAGCCGAAGGTCGGGCCGGCCGTCGCCACAGGCCAGCCCCTGGCGCGTGCCGTTGTCGGCGTAGTACGCGTAGATGGCGTCGGCACCCGGCTTGTATGGCGGCGGCCAGCCGAAGCCGGTCCCGACGACCACCACGAGGCGCCCGGTCGAGTTGATCACCCCGACGGCCGGGCTGGACCAGATGGTTTGCTCCTCGCAGTGCTGCCAGACGATCCTCGGCTGCTTCTCTTGGTAGGTGACGTCGTAGACGAAGCCGCCGTAGCAGCCTCGGCGGCCCGACGCGTCGCCGCCGATGAAGATGTCCTCTTGGGCCTTCTTGCCCCGGGCGTGCGCGAGCGCCGGCGACGACCAGATCGTGTCCTCGGTGTCGATCGGGGAAGCCCGGGACGAGCGTGCCCTGCGGCGTGAGCGCATAGAGGCGGTGGTCGTAG
>CAVXWO010000005.1:0-267514 GCA_963765505.1 uncultured Actinomycetota bacterium | reverse complement strand
TCGATTCGGCGGACCTCGGCCCGCCCACTATCGACTCGTAAATTCGACGCTGCTCTACATTCAATTCTTCCGGCCGTAGCCATGGAAGCCGCCCCTGTAACATCCAATTCTCCGTTCTCGTCGAGGTTGTTGCGAAAAAAGAGACGCCAGGCTACGCGGCTCGTCTCTGACGCTGCCAACGCGGCCCGGTAGGTTGTCGCGCGCCCAGACGGCTGCCTCCGTATCGAGGACTTGGGACAATCTCTAGACATTCGTCGCCGGACGCGCTGTGCTGGCGGTCGGGCGCACTGGTGGGCATCAGGGCGCTTGTACTTTCTGGGATATGGGATCGGAGTTGCTTTCTTCAGGCACGCGCTCCGCGCTCGATTAAGTAGCTGCGACTAACCGCGGCAGCACGCGCGGCGACGTCCTCCGAGATTCCTGGCGGGGGCCAGCGACCGAACCGTCTCCCCACCTCGTCGAACGGGTTCACCTCGGCGCGCCAGCCATGAGCGGCAAGGAACCCCGCGGTCGTTGGTGCCGAACTTGCAATAGACGCCTCGGGTTGCCGCCAGCTCGAAGAACGGAGCCATCGCGAGGTTCTCCAGATAGTCGTGGTGCACCATGTCGATCCCCAGGCGACTGGCCATTATGGCAAGGTCGGCGAGGTGATCGAGCACATGTGCGTTCTCATGCTCTGACAGGTACCAAGAGAGCCCTTCGACGATGAAAATCGCTGGCTTGGAGATGTCGAAGCCCGCGCCGATGAGCGTGTCGGGCCAGCTGTCCTCGGTGAGGTTCACCGGAACCTGGATGCGGCGACAGATGGGTTTGGCACGCTCGTCGTCCAACACGGCCTGCTTCTCCGCCAGCACCGGCCCCTCGTCGAGCTCGAATACGGCCGTGTCGGATGGCAGCGGGAGGCGGAAGGCCCTCGTGTCCATGCCGGGTGCCACGAGCACGACCTGACGAATCCCGGTATCGGTCGCCTCGATGAGGAGATCGTCGAAGGAACGGGTCCGGGGACCGATCGTCGGGTTCTCTGCCGAGCGCGTCGAGCCGCTCGCCGAGCTGCGCGGCGATCACCCCCATCGCCTCAGGGTTGCGCACCGCGTAGACGGTCATGCCATGACGGTGACGCGGCAGCTCGTGCTACGCAAGTCGGCGTGGTAGTCGTGTAGCCCATTCTGTATTGGCGCCAATCAAGCGATCACATCCTTGCCGTCGTTGTTTACCGATTGAGTGCCAACGGCCGGCCGGCCGGCCGGTCGGGAGCTGACGTGCCGCTATTCCTATGCGTCTCGACGAACAAGCAATATGCCGCCGGCGATCAAGACCACCACGGCGTGCGTGCAGAGCAGGGCGAAGCCAGTCCAGGGGCCGAACGGGTCGCTGCCGTGATAGTGGGCGGTCAGCATGACGGTGCCAATGTTCGCTGGCAGGAACCGACCGACGTCGTCGGCTGTCGCTCGCCAGCTTGATGGGACCGGCTCGTCGCCAGTCACATGGGACCGGGTCCGGGGTCGATCAGCGCGGCGCTGTGATGATGACCGGCGGTTCAGCCGCGGTCAAGCACGCCGGCCGCGCCGTGCCGCCACCGGGCTGTCAGACGTGGCGGTCAGAGCCGGTCGCTGCCGGTGCCGGTAGGACTCCCCGTCGAGCACGAGCTCGTAGGCAGCTGACTGCAGGCGGTCGATCGCGGACTGGGCGAGCAGGCCGTCGGCCATGAGCCCGAGCCACTCGACGGGCTCCCGGTTCGAGGTCGTCACCGTGGCCGCGTTGCGGTGGCGCTCGACGATGACCTCGTAGATGTCCGCTGTGTCGGCGCCATCCATTGGCTGCAGGCAAAAATCGTCCAAGATCAGCAGATCGACGCGGAGCAGCTTGCGGAGCTCGACGTCGTGACTGTTGTCGAGCCGCGAAGCCTTCAGCCGCTTGAGCAGCACGTCTGCTCGCTCGAAGTGCACGCTGTAGTGCCGACGGATCGCGGCGTGCCCGAGCGCGGTCGCGAGGAAGGTCTTGCCGACGCCGACCGGTCCCATCACAAGCGCGTTGTGCCCGGCCTCGATGAAGCGGAGCGAGAAGAGCTCGTCGAGGACCGAGCGGTCGTAGGTGATCTTGGTGTCATTGTCGAACAGCTCGAGGCGCATGGCCGGATCGAGCCCGGCGGCCTTCGCGCGCCGTTCGGCCGAGGTGGCGTCGCGGCGCGTGACTTCGTCGGAAAGCACGAGCTCGAGGAACTCGGCGTGGCCGAGGTCCCGGGCGCGCGCGAGGGCGAGCCGTTCGGGGAGGCTGTCGAGGAGCTGGCCGAGCTTCACGCGGCGAAGCAGCGAGGAGAGCTCGGGCGAGACCGACGGGGCGGGCGCGCTCATGCGACGCCGCCGTTCGCGTCACTCGCATCCTCGTGTTGTCGCTGTGTTGTGCGGAAATGCTGCGCGTCGCGGGCGAATCGCCCTGATGCCGCTGAGAAGGGCAGCGGTGGTGCCACCGGCTGGTCGGCCTCGGCACCTCGCTCGAGCATCCGGGTGATGAGCCCGACGCTCACCGCCTCGGCCTCGAGGGCGCGGGCACACGCTTGCTCGACTCGGGTCGCTCCCCACTTCTTCACGAGGCCAAGGAGCGCGTAGACCTGGCGCATCTTGGTCCAGGGAAGTGGGTGCTCGAGCAGCGCCGCAGCGTACGCGCCGACCGCCGGACCTGCCGAGGAGGCCAAGTGCTTCAGGTGCTCGAGGTCGCGCATCGCGTACGTCGTCTTCTCCGCCGGCAGGTCGGCCGGGTCGGTCACCCGGCCGCCGGGTGAGCTCCGGGGATGCACCTTCACGAGCTCGCCACGGAAGAACACCCGGACGAGCTTCTGGTCCGAGCGAACCTCGACGCGATGCCCGATCAGATGCCCCGGGACGGAGTAGAGCGCCTTTTGCACCTCGATGTGGTGGTCCCGGTGCACCTTCGGGCTCGCGTAGTGCGGCAGGTCGTAGGGAAACACTGGAGCCTCGAGCAGCCGCGGCGCTTCCTCGAGGGCGAACAGCTCGGCCGGGCGACACTGGGTCGTGCCGTGGATGCGCAGCCCAGCGCGGGTCGTGCACCAGGTCTCGGCCCGACGCTGCGCGTCGGCGAGGTCGACGAAGTGCTCACCGGCGAAGAAGCTTCCTCGCACGAAGGGCACGGTCCGCTCGACCCGGGGCTTGTCCTGTGGCCGGCGGACCCGGGCGGCGTCGACGAGGAAGCCACGACTCTGCGCGTACTCGATGAAGGCTTGGTTGAAGCGAGGGTCCGTCGGGTTCGCCTTGTCGATGATCGTTGCCATGTTGTCGGGGATGACAACCTTGAAGACCCCACCGAAGAAGGCCCAGGCCGCCTCGAAGCCAGCGATCACCGCCTCTGTGGTCTGGGTAAAGCTCAGGAAGACGAAGCAGTGCCTCGAGTAGCAGGCGGTGAAGATGAGCGCCTGGACGACGCGGCGACGATCGGTCTCAGGGTCGAAGAGCAGGCCCATCTTGCCGAAGTCGACCTGGCACTCTGCCCCCGGCTCACCGTCGGCGACCCGGACGGTCGTCATGCGCGCGCTGCGCCCGTGACCAAGGACTTGAAGCACGTAGCGGTGCAGCGTCCGCTCGGGAACGACGATGCCGCGGCGCGCGAGCAGCTCATGGATCTTCCGGACGGTGAGGCTGTCCTCGACGAGGCCCTTGACCTCGTCGTGGTGGGCGACGACGAGTGCCCAGGCCGACCCATGGCCGTCACCGCGGTGCGGGCGGACCGACTCGCAGACCCGGGCAATCAGCTCGTCGGTGAGCTGGCTCTCACCGCCTGAGCGATCGAGCCCGGCCTCCTCGGCCGCGGCGACGTAGCGGCGGACGGTCTTGCGGTCGAGTGCGGCGAGCCGCTCGACCGAGCGCAGGCTCTCGCCTCGCAGCCAGACGCGTAGGACTTCTCGGATCTCGTGCACGTGGACCTCCCGGAACGCCATCGCCGCCTTCCCGATCTGCTGGTCGGTGTGGCGGCAAGTCCACCGGCAGCAGCACCGCTGCTGGTGGATACCGGGTGGTCCCATGACTGGCGACGAGGTGGTCCCATGTTGCTGGCGAAGTTCAGCTCAGGGTGGTCCCATGTCGCTGGCGAGCGACAGTCGGCGAACGAAGAGGGAAGCGCGGCAACGATGATCGGCAGGATTAACAGCAGGCCGACGAATGTGCTGATCGCGGCCGCGGTGTGGCGGATGATCGTCGCCAGACCGAGCGCCAACAAACCCAGAGCGAAAAGGTAGAGGCCACCACTCATCACCGCGCGCGCCACGCTCGGATCGGATAAGGAAGCGGTAGGCGTCTTGCCAGAGAGAAGATGCTGGCCGAGGAGGAACGCGACGAACGAGACTGCTTCGCCTACGACGAGGGTGACCGCGCCGAAGAGGGCGATCTTCGCCATGAGCACAAGCGGTCGGCGTGGCGCCGCGGAGAACGTGGCCCGGATTGTTCCCGTGCTGTACTCCGCGCTGACGACGAGGACCCCGAGCACACCGATCGCGAGCTGCGCGAACAGCAGACCGGCGAGACTCGATCGGGTCGGGTCGAAGCTTGCCTGGTCGGCAAGAGTGCGGCTCGACCACCGCGCCGCCTGCGCAGACGTCACGATCGCGCCAAGTCCGACCCCGACGAGCACAGTGACGAGCAGCGTCCAGACCGTCGAGCGCACAGACTTAAGCTTCGTCCACTCCGAGGCGAGAACCCCTCCGAACCCGTAGCGCCCGGGCGGAATCGGCCCCAGGGCGCTCTACGGTTCCATCATCGTCGCGGCACTCACGCTCAGGCCCCTTTCGTGCTGTCGCTCGTGACTTCAGGGTGATCGCCCCGATACTCGATGTCGGCTTCGGTCGATTCGATGAACGCCTCCTCGAGGGAGGCGGACTGTGGCGCCAACTCAGACAGCACGATTGATTCGCGCAAGGTCAGCTCACCGATTGTTTCTGCATCGAACCCCCGCACCGAGATCGAGCCGTCGTCCTCCACTGCAACCGAGGCACCTGCTGCTTCCAACGCAGGGCGTAGCCGGTCGAGCTGCGGTGAGCGCACCCGGACATAGCGCTGTGAGTTGCGGGACGTGAACTCCTCGACGGGCATCTCGGCGATGAGCCGTCCCTTGCCGATGACGACGACCTGATCAGCCGTGAGTGCCATCTCGCTCATGAGATGGCTCGAGACGAAGACCGTGGGGCCTTCGGACGCGAGCCGACGCAGCAGGTTGCGCACCCAGCGGATCCCGTCGCTGTCGAGCCCGTTCACCGGCTCGTCGAACAACAGCACGCCAGGATCACCGAGCAGCGCTTCGGCGATGCCGAGACGTTGGCCCATGCCGAGAGAGAAGTTGCCCACCAGTTGTTGGGCCACCGACGACAGACCCACGAGATCGAGCACCTCGTCGACGCGCTTCCGCTGAATGTGGTTCGTCTGGGCAAGCATCCAAAGGTGGGAGTAGGCGCTCCGACCGGGATGGATCGCCTTCGCCTCGAGGAGGGCACCGACCTCGCGAAGCGGCCAGGCGAGGTCGTGGTACTGACGACCGTTCACGGTGACCGAGCCGGCATTCGGAGCGTCGAGGCCCATGATCAGGCGCATGGTCGTTGATTTCCCGGCCCCGTTTGGGCCGAGGAACCCTGTCACGTGACCTGGTTTCACGTCGAAGGTCAGATCAGCGACGGCAAGCTTCTCGCCGTACCGCTTTGTGAGGCCTCGGGCCTCGATCGCTCGACGCGCTCGAACGTCTCGTGGCGCCGGCGATGGAGCGCTTTGGCGCTGCTCCGGAAATCCCACCGAGGGCGGTGACCGCGGTCATCCTTAGTCTCTTCCAGGGCCTCGTGCACCAGCGCCGTGTAGATCCGGTCAGCGTCCCCGATGACCTGTTCGCTCAGGCCCTTCGGTGGCTGGTCGCCGGTCTACAATCCGCCACGACCACCTCCACTCCGCGGGCACACGGTCAGCACCGGGCCCGGGGGCCGAACGAGTGAACCACGCTGGGCCTGGTGGAGGCTCTGCCCTGCGAGAAGGATGGAGTCATCGTCAACCGGGCCCGCTACCCCGACGAGTTCCGCGAGCGAGCGGTGCGGAGCGGATGGTCTTCGAGCACCAAAGCGAGTACTCCTCGCAGTGGTCGGCGATGACCACCATCGCCCAGCAGCTCACGTGCCGGACCGGCCAGCGCGACCCGCCGCTAAGGCCGTGGGGGTGAAGACGCGGCACCCACGGCGGCTGCGATCCTCGCAACGACCAGCAACGCCAGAGTGGGCACGGCCACGGCGGCGAGATCTGCCGCAACGAACAAAGAGAGCCCGAGACCAGTTGAGCCGACAAATGTTCTGGGCACCCGACCGGCGACTGGGCTGAGGGAGGTAGCAAGGTCCTCACCCTCACCATCCGGGTGCTCTTAGCGTTTCTTGACGAAGGCCGATTCCCCGAGCCCGACCCCGACCCCGACCCCGACCACTACGCCTGGCCGCTCGTCTGACGCGAATCCGCCCGCCCCACCATTCAAGGCAAGACGGGCGAACCATCATTCGATTGTAACCAGCGACTCCGGGTGAACGCCGAACCGACGGACGAACACTCAGCAAAGCCTTAGGCGCTCCGACCTCGTGCGTACCGGAACACCTGTCCCGGACAATCGCACCTAGTCACCGCTGAGGAACACCCCGGTGCGCTACACCGGGACGCCTGCCTGGAGCTACTCACACGGCGGCGCTGGACATCAAATAGGTCACCATAGGCGGGCCTCCTGACACCTCAGCCCCAATCTCCAATGGAGCCTCTCGACACTTTGTATAACGCCGGAACCCCCCGACATGTTCCGGGCACCTCTTGAGTGATTCCGTCCCGTTAGGCCACAGACTCGGGGGGTATCCACGCTGGTAGCAGCGTCGACGGGTGACGACGTTGGCGGCCAGGCTGAGCTCGCGCGGTCCAGTGGCCATTGTCGCGACGTCGACGCTCATATGGTGACATGCGACCGGCATCGATCGGTGATCTCCTGCGGTCCACCGGACCCTGTCCCAGAAGGTGCGCGGCGGTGGGGTCGTCGGGCGCCCGGATGTGCCGCAGTGGAGCGCCCGGCTAGAGGACGCCGGTGCCGAATGCCGGCACGCGGTGCCCGGCCGGCCGCCCCAGACCGCCGCGGGCAGCTACGTGCAGGGCGTGCGCGTCGAGTGAGGGACCTTTGTCCCTGGCGACCCGGCGACACCGACCAAAGAATGGGGCCAGACACGACGAGCGCGCCGTCGAAATTGAACGGGAGTCCCGATGACGAGCAGAGTTGAGAGCGGACCAGTAGTGGTCGTCGGCATCGATGGTTCGGCGAACAGTGCGGCGGCGCTCCGATGGGCCGGGAGCTACGCCACGCTGATCGGAGCCGAACTGCATGCGGTGATCGCCTGCGAGGGTCTCATGGGCTTCGCATTCGCGCCCGTCAGTACTGAGGATCTCGAGCGGGAGTCGCGCCACGTCCTCGACCGCACAATCCACAAAGTCTTCGGGGCGAAGCCTCCGGTCAGGGTGGTCAAGATAGTTGACCACGGCAATCCGACCGCGGTGCTAGTCGATGAGTCGCGCGGCGCAGACCTGCTCGTTGTCGGAGACCGTGGGTACGGGGGGTTCGCCGGATTGCTGCTTGGCTCTGTGGGCGGGAACTGCGTGCGCGAGGCGCACTGCTCGGTGATCGTCGTCCGGGACCAGAGCTGAGCGCCCGAGCAGCGTCGCTGCGCACGTCGCGCCACCCTGTGACGTGCGTGGGTCGACTCGACTGCGTGCCGATGGGCGCGAACCGGGACGAGGTTCGCTTCATCTGACCGACCCCTTCGTGTGGTTGACCCGAGCTCGTAGCGCAGGCAGGAGCGGGCACGGCGCCCGCATCGGGATCCCGCCCCTCGACGGTTTGCGTCAGGTGCCCTTCCGGTGCGCGACGCGCTGGCAAAGCCGAGACTGGCACGCGGAAGTGCTCGGGTGCGAGCCACGGTTCGAGGAGGAGGAGAACGGCGGTCACCGCAGTCGTGCTCAACCATGCTTCAAGCGTCGTCTCGGACTGAACCTGGATCTGTGAGGCGCGGCGTCGATCGCCGGATTCGTGTCGCTCGCGTTGACGGTCGCGGATGCAGCGGACCTCGAGGCCTGGACCGCCGGGTTCGACGGGAGGGAGGCAGGCACGGTGAGGTCACGTTGGTTGAGCGTGCGCCCTTTGGCGACGTTGTCGATCCCGCGGGGATCATCCCTGCGCGCAGCGAGGAACCGCCGAGCGTCGAGAAGGCCTGATCGCCTACACGTTGAACGTCGACGCCGGCCGTGCACTACTCCGGCGGCCCGCGGAGCGCGGGGTCACGTGTCGACTTCTCGCGCTGGTCGGCCTGGCGGAGCTTGGCCCAGCGGCTCACCACCCGGTCCTCTCGTTCCATCTCGTCGAGGCGGAGCTCGAGCGCAGCAAGCTCGCGGCGCAGTCGCGGGAGCAGGTGATGTTCGAGGGCACGCTGGCGTGTCGTCGTTCCGGTGAGCTCCGCCACAACCCGCCGGAGCGCCGAACTCGCGACACCGTGATCCACCGCAGCCTCGAGCGCTCGTCGATAGGCGGCGACTGCCGGGCGAAGCGCAGCGGTCGCCGTCGCCAGGGCCGGCGGCGCCAGCTCAGACAGCTCGCAGCGTGCCGCATCGGGGTGGACGACCCCCATGGTGTTGGCCCACGTCACGGTGACCTGCGCACGGCCTTCGATCGCGCTCGATGCGAACGAGAATGCCTGCGCGCCACCGAGCACTCCGACTCGGAGCCCCCACCGATCGGCCTCCGCGCACGCCTCGGCGAAGCGTCGCCGGGTGCGGGAGTGCCGCTCCTCGAGCCGGCGCTGTTCGAGAAGGAGCAGTCGACGCTTGCGGTCGAGCAGCCCGGACGCGCGCTCGGCCGCGGCGACACGCTCGATGAGCCGGAGCCGCCCAGCCCTGCCACCCGGCAATGGTTCAGGCATTGCGCGCCTGATCGCCCGCGTTCGTTTCCCCGGCTCGGCGATCGACCTCGCCCTCGCCTGAGGCGGCTTCGACGTAGTAGAGGGCCACATCGGCTGCGGGGATCATCGTGAGCTCGCGGCGCGGGAGCACCGAGAGCACGCGCCAGGCGCGCTCGAGCGTCTCGCTGAGCGAGCGGAGCTCAACGGAACCTTGGTTGACGAGGGCCGCCGAGAATGCGTCGGCACAGGCGAGGTATCGCCGATCGGTCGCGCTGAGCGCGGCGACCCCGATCAGCTCGGCGAGGTCCCGGACCTCTCGCGCCCGTGCGAGCGATGCGACGAGCTGCGATGCGAGCCCCGGATGATCGGCACGGGTCCGTGTCGCCCCCGTGCCCTTGCGCATGAGACGCGACAGGGACGCGAGCACGTCGACGGGTGGGTAGACGCCTTGTCCGTGGAGATCGGCCGACAACATGATCTGGCCCTCGGTGATGTAGCCGGTGAGGTCGGGGACGGGGTGGGTGACGTCGCCCGCCGGCATGGTGAGGACGGGGAGCTGGGTGAGGGAGCCCGGGCGATCCCGCATGCGACCGCAGCGTTCGTACAGCGATGCGAGATCGCTGTAGAGGTAGCCGGGGTAGGCACGCCTGCCGGGGATCTCGCCACGAGCGGCGGATACCTCGCGCACCGCGTCTGCGTAGCTCGTCATGTCCGCCATGACGACGAGCACGTGCTGGCCGAGCTCGAACGCCAAATGCTCGGCGACGGTGAGGGCCACGCGGGGAGTGAGGATCCGCTGGACGACCGCATCGTCAGCGGTGTCGACGAAGAGCGCGAGCTCTCCGGCTTCGGCGCGAGCCTCGAGCGCCTGGGCGATCGCCGCGGCATCGGCATGGGTGAGCCCCATCGCGGCGACGACGACCTTGAAGGGCTCGCCGCCGGCATTCGCCTGGGCGGCGATCTGGGTCGCGAGCTCGAGATGCGGAAGCCCCGCGACGGAGAAGATCGGCAGCTTCTGGCCGCGCACGAGCGTCATCAGCCCGTCGATCACCGACACGCCGGTCAGCACCGGATCCTCCGGGACGTCGCGCACGGTGGGGTTCATCGGCGAGCCCGCAACCGGCCGCATCACGTCGCCGAGCATCGGTGGGCCGCCGTCGAGCGGTTCGCCCATCCCGTTCCAGACGCGGCCGAGCCAACCCGGTCCGACCGGGATCTCGAGCGGCCGTCCCTCGAATGCCACCGCCACCGTGCTCGGGTCGATCCCGCTCGTGCCCTCGAAGACCTGCACGACCGCGAGGTCGTCGTGGACCTCGAGTACGAGGCCGCGACGGACCTCGCCAGACGGCAGACGGATCGACGCGATCTCGTCCCAGCCGACCGCCGTCGTCCCGCGCACGACGAGGAGAGGGCCGTCGACGTCGCTCGCGTGTGCGTACTCGACCGGCACGGTGAGCCCGCTCGAGGTGGGCGGCGAGTCAGCGCTCATCGGAGAGCGTCGAGCCTTTCGATCACCTCGTCGCGCAGACGCCCGACTCCGACGGCGTCGTCGGGCGCGAGCTCGTCGCGCACGCGCGTGACCGCCGTCAGATCGAGCTCTTCGATCGAGGCGACCGGCGTGCCCGCCTCGACGAGCGCGAGGCACTTTTCGTAGACCGCGAGCACGAGCGCGAGGAGTGCCGACTCCTTGTCCTGCTCGCAGAAGGCGTCGTTCTCGCTGAGCGCGCTCTGCTGGAGCACGCCCTCACGAAGGAGTCGGCTGGCAAGGAGCACGACGCGCTCGCGCGCCGGCATCGCTTGAAGTCCGACGAGCTCGACGACCGAGGAGAGCCGGTCGGCTTCGGCCAGGAGCGCGATCGCCCGCGCCCGATCGGCTGCCCAGGTCGGGCGACCCGTGGCGGCATGCCACGATCCGATGCGATCGGCGTCTTTCGTGAACGAGCGCCGCCACGTGAGCGCCGGGTAGTGCCGCGCGTAGGCGAGGTCACGGTCGAGAGACCACAACGCGCGCACGAAGCGTTCGGTGTGTGCGGTCACCGGCTCGGTCATGTCTCCGCCGGGCGGGGAGACGGCGCCGATCGCGGTCACCGACGCGTCGGCGCCCGAGTACGTCCGAAAGCGACCGGCTCGCTCGTAGAAGGCAGCGAGCGAGGAGGCGAGGCTGGCGGGGTAGCCTTCCTCGGCAGGGAGCTCACCGCTTCGCGAGGCGAACTCGCGCAGCGCCTCGGCCCACCGCGACGTCGAATCGGCCAACAAGACCGCGTCATAGCCCATGTCGCGGTAGTACTCGGCGATCGTCATGCCGGTGTAGATGCTCGCCTCGCGCGCCATGACCGGCATATTCGACGTGTTCGCGATGACGACGGTCCGTTCGAGGAGCGGCCTGCCGCTCCTCGGATCAGAAAGCCTCGCCAGGTCGGCCAGGGCGTCGGCAAGCTCGTTCCCACGCTCGCCACAGCCGACGAACACGATGACGTCGGCGTCGCACCACTTCACGACCTGCTGGAGCAGCAGGGTCTTGCCCGTCCCGAATCCACCAGGGACGGCGGCGCTCGCACCCCTGGCCAGCGGGAAGAGCAGGTCAAGTACGCGCTGACCCGTGCGGAGCGGGGCGAGGAGCTCGAGCCGGGCCTGGGCCGGCCGGGCGACTCGGACCGGCCATCGCTCGAACAAGAAGATCTCCCGTCCATCGACGCGGGCGACGGGACCGGCGTTGTCGACCTCACCGTCTCGAGCGACCCACTCGACGACACCGCCTGTTCCAGGGGGAAGCAGGACGCGGTGTTCGATGCCGCCCGTCGAGGGCAAGGTGCCGACGATCGCCCCGGGGCCGAGCGTCACGCCGACTTCGGCGGCCGCCGAGAAGACCGAATGCGAAGATCCGTCAAAGCGCTGTTCGCCCTCGGAGAGCGCGCCCGGACCCAACCACTCGGCTTGGCCGGTCAGCGGGCGCAGCAGCCCGTCGAAGATCCTGCCGAGCAGCCCGGGACCGAGGCGAGCCGACAGCGGGTACCCGAGAGCGACGGCGGGATCGCCGACCTTCAGTCCGCCCGTGTACTCGTGCGCCTGCGCGGTGACCCGACCTGATCGGATGGCGACGACCTCTCCAGGGAGGCGCTGCGGTCCAAGCTCGACCATGTGGAGCATGGCGACGCGATCGAGCCCTTCGACCTCGACGAGGGGGCCGCTCACACGCGAGACCCGGCCACCGACCGAGCGTTCGGTGCTCGCCACCCCGTCGACCCGATCGGGAGGCCCGGTCACCGCCACAGCGCTTCCAGGTCGATCGTCCGACTGGCGAGAGCGTGATCGACGAGCATCGCCGCGCTCAGCACGCAGCGACGGTCGGCGGTCTCCGCGGACGCCCACACGTCGAGTGCCGGCTCGCTCGTCACGGACACGTCGGCTCCGAGGCGCTCGCGTACGAGCGCAGCGAGTCGATCCCGGAGCGCCAGGGCGTCCGGCGTGCTCGCGCACGCAGCGAGCCCTTGAAGCGCTGCCTCGCGCACGGCCTCGTAGGCGCGCCGACGCGCCGCGAGCACGATCGCGCGTGCTTCTTGACGTGATCGGGCGAGCTCCTGGGCGGCGACCTCCACCGCGGCAGCCTCGCCCTGCGAGCGAGCCTCCTCCAGCATCCGCTCGGCCTCGTTCCCTGCTCGTTCGACGACGGACCGATAGCAGGCCTCCGCGTCGTCAGCGAGCACCGCGGCCCGTTCGCGCGCCGAGACGAGGAGGGCGTTCGCAGCCGGCTCGAGCGCGGAGGCGCGGGGATGCGGATCCGAGGGGCGCTTCGCCACCGGCCGAGCACGGCGGGTCTCCGCCTGGCTGTTCGTGCTCACGGCATCGTCACGACCAGCGGCGTGTCCCCGAGTTCCGCCAATGCGTCTGTGAGCGCCTCGCGTGCGCTCGGGGTGAGCACGACGACCGCGACATCGGTCGGGAGGTTCGCCCACCGCTCGCGGACGCCTGCGTCAGTATCGGCAGGCAGCACCGTCGCGCCGCAGAGCGCGTATCCGCGTACGCGGGTCGTCTCGCCGATGACGACGAGCGGAGGCAACGCGTTACGCCTTGCCGATCAAGATGATGGCGATCACGAGCCCGTAGATGGCGATCCCCTCTGCGAGACCGACGATGACCATGGCCCGCCCGAAGAGCTCGGGTCGTTCGCTCATCGCGGCGATTGCCGCCGAACCCGTGTAGGCGACCGCGATCGCCGCCCCGATCGAAGAGCCGGCGACGGCGATCGCCGCTCCGATCAAGGCCTGTCCGCCGTAGGAGGCGGATGCGCTCTTCGCCGTCGCCGTCGCCGTCGCGGCCGCGCTCGGGCTCCCCGAGACGGCGAGCACGACGAGCACACCAGCACCGACGAGCAGGAGCAGGTTCAGCACCTTGACCGCCCGCAGCGTCGCCTTCGGACGGCGCCGGAGCTCGAAGCCGACACCGACCCCGATGGCAACGAGCAGCGGAAGGGCGATCAACCAGACGAGCATGGTTCCTCCTTCGAAGACACCGACGGTACATGCCACGGAGCGAAGCGGCGGCCTTCGCCGACAAAGATCCGGGAGAACAGCTCGTAGTACTCGAGCCGCATCGCCTGGATCGCGGCAGACGAGCGCCTCGAGCGCGAACGCGACGGCGTTGCCGACGAGGAAGAGCGCACCGGCCGCGATCCAGCCTCCTGGCCCGCGGTGCGAGAGGGCCACGGTGCCCGTCCAGACGATCGATCCGAGCGCGGCGTGCGTGAGACCGAACGCGGCGAGCCGGGCGAACGAGACGGTGTTGGTACCGAGTCGGACCACGGCGTCGAACAACTCGATGCCCGCCTCCATCGCCCCGAGTGCTCGACCCCCAGATTCGAGGAAGAGTCCCGCAAAGCCGAGCACCAGACCCGCGGTCGCGAGGAAGCCACCGACACCAATCGCGACGAGAGCGTGCAGGTACCAGCCGAGGCCGACGAGCGCCAGACCGAGGTAGAGCGCGGTGCCTGCGACGCCCGAGATCGCGAGCAGCGCCCGGAGCGCGCCACCCTCGCGCCAACGGTTGAGCGATGCAAGGACGTGCGAGGCCGCCAGGAGGGCCCCGCCGATCGCGATCGCGACCGCGAGGAGCGTGGTCGGATGGTCGAGCGGCGTGAGCCATAGCGTCGGGACGAGATGCGTGGGTCCGAACGCCTCGCCGAACGCGAGGCCGAAGAGCACGCTCGCGATCCCGGCACCGACGACGAACGGTGCCGCGCGGCGAAGCGGGCCAGTCGAGCCGGCCACTGTTTCCACAGGGCGAGGCCGAACAGGACGAGCACGAACCCGTGACCGACGTCGCCGAACATCATCCCGAACATCGCGACGTATGCGAGTCCGGCTAACAACGACGGGTTGATGTCGGCGTAGGGCACGGTCGCGTAGACGTCGACGAGCGGCTGAAAGGCACCGCTCGCGCCGGCGCTGCGCACGAGCGTCGGGGGTTGTGCGCCCCGGGGCGAGCTGAGCGGCACGACCGCTCCGCCGACCTCGCCCAAGCGCGAGGCGAGAGGCGCCACTGCGACGGACGGACTCCAACCGGCGATCGCCATCACGCCGCCCCGTCGCACAGCGGAACCCGCGATCTCTTCGAGCTCGGCCTCACCGGCGAGCGTCCGAAGGTCGTGCGCGCCCTCGAGCGCGGCGACATCGGGGGGCTCGGGAGCGAGCAGCGGCACGATGTCCTTGTCATGGCGACTGCGTCGGAGTGCCTCTCCCGCTGGGCCGAGAGCCGCTGGCACCCGCTCGGGCTCAACGACGCCCGCATCGGCGAGCGCCACGAGCGCGCCGCGAAAGCGCTCCGCCGGCGCGACCACCGCGACACGCTGCATCTGGGCTACCTCGAGGGCCTCACGCCACCGCATCGAGCACCGCGTCCAAGTCACCTCCGCCACGCGCGGCGAGCTCGAGCGCTGCCCGCGTCCGCCACGCGCTCCGCCCCGAGGAGGCCGACCACCGCGACGACCGAGCCGGGCAGCGCCCCGCCGCGCCGGAGGAGAGCGGCCGCGTCGGCTTCCACCTGTGCCCAAAAGCGTGCCTCGGCGCGCCACAGCTCGTCGGGCTCCTCGATGCCGCTGAGCAGGAGCGATGCTGCGCGCGGAGCGAGCGCCGCGAGCTCGCCAACCGAGCTGGCGCGCTCCCAGTGCGGACCGAGCAGACGGCGCGCGTCGCGGAGGGCGCCTTCGCCCATCGCAGTCGTCGCGCCCGCAACGACCAGCCGACCGACCGCCAATAGCGCGTATGACGTCGCCCAAGCGGTTGCGTCGGGGACCCCTGAGGCGACGCGCCGCGCCCAGGCGAGGTCGAGCGCGGTCCGGACCACGAACGGATCCTCGCTCTCGGGATCGCCCCACTCAGAGGCCGCGAGCGTCGCTCGAACCTCGCCCGGCGACCGCGCCTTGGAGACCCTCGTCCACGCCGTCTCGAGCGAACCGAGCTGGAGCGGGGGGCCGCCGCTCTGGCCTGCCAGGAGGACGAGGTGGCCCGTGATGTTGGCGACCTCAAAGCCGCCGGCGAGGAGTCGCACGCAGCTCGCTCCGATCGGGCGACACCAGCCGGCGAGGATGCGAAGGTGCCATACCAGCACCTTCGAGATCGCATCTTCCGCCGTGGCGAGGCCCATGTCCCGGTGCACCTCGCGTCCATATGCGGAGGAGGCAAGCGCGGCGAGCGCGAGCTCGAGCGTTCCGAGCGCCGCAAGCGCTCGGGCACGGTCTCGACCCAGTCGACGATGAAGAAGCGCGCGTCCGCGGACCTCGGGCGCGACCCAACCGGCACTCATGCGCAGGGGTCCTCAGGCACCTCGTCAGCCATCGGCGGAGGGTGGATCGGACTCTTGAGCCGGCAGGGACTCGGGCCTGTCCGTGGCGAGCACTCGTTGCACAACGTCCTTGGCAAGGTCCGGCACACGAGCCGCAGACAGCGCGTCGACGCGGATCGCCTCCGCCGTAGCGGCGGCGATCAATGATTGCTTCTCCGCTGCGGCGCGAGCGAGACGCTCCTGGGAAGCCGCGGCACGGACGGCTTCGGCTTCGCGTTCCGCGTCGCCGATGATCCGGCGGGATTCGAGCTCGGCTTCGGCGCGCCGCTCGGCGGCGAGTCGCTCCGCGGCCCCGACGAGCTCGTTCGCCTGGCGATCGCTCTCCGCCAAGAGCTCGAGGACGGGGCCGAGCTCGGTCTCGAGCTCGGGTCGTCGGTCCGGTGGCACGCCGATGGACGCGGGAGCGCCTGGCACGCCTCCGTAGCGGAAGCGGCGCAGGAGCTCAGCGAGGCTGGGCACGGCCCGTCAGCGACTGGAACCGGCATCGGCACACGTCCAGGATCGTACGCTCGACGCATCAGGCAGATCAGGGCCGAAGGTCCAGAGAGATCGGAGCTGCACCACACGCAGGGGAGTGTGTCCGTCGCTCGAGAGACGTGAGCGCTCGATCGGCCCGGGGATTCGGACGGTCAGCGGACTTGTCGTGAAGGGATAGAACAATGCCAACTTCTGTGGTCCGCACCCGGGGCCTATCGAAGCACTACGGCGAGGTGGGCGCGTTGCAGGACCTTGACCTCGAGGTCGCCGAGGGTGAGGTCCTCGGTTACCTCGGTCCGAACGGCTCGGGCAAGACGACCACGATCCGCCTGCTGCTCGGCCTGATCCGACCGAGCGCGGGGCGGGCGGAGATCTTCGGCCTGGACTGCCAGCGCCAGGCGGTGGAGGCGCACCGCCGGCTCGCGTACGTGCCGGGCGAGGCGAGCCTGTGGCCGTCGCTCACGGGAGCGGAGACCCTGCACCTACTCGGCAAGGTGCAGGGTCGGGTCGACGCCTCCTACCGTGACGAGCTGGTCGGTCGCTTCGCGTTCGACCCGTCGAAGAAGGTCCGCACCTACTCGAAGGGTAATCGCCAGAAGCTGCTCGTCATCGCGGCGCTCATGACGCGGCCGGACCTCCTCGTCCTCGACGAGCCCACCAATGGGCTCGATCCCCTGATTGAGCAAGCCTTTCGCCACTGTGTCCACGAGGCGAAAGAACGCGGCCAGACCGTCTTCCTCTCCTCGCACATCTTGAGCGAGGTCGAGGCACTTTGCGACCGGGTGGGGATCCTGCGCGACGGGCGACTCGTGGAGATCGGGACGCTCGGGGAGATGCGACACCTCTCCGGGCTCACCGTCGAAGCGACCTTCGACGGATCGGTCCCCGATCTCAGTCGCGTCCCCGGCGTCACCTCGGTCGAGGTGGAAGGTCGGGTCGTTCGATGTCAGGTGCGCGGAACGGTCGAGCCGCTGCTGAAGGTGCTGGCCGCCTCCGGGGTGCATGAGCTCTTGAGCCGCGAGCCGTCGCTCGAGGAGCTGTTCCTCGCCCACTACGGGCCCGGCGCGGAGACGGGGAGGGAACCGGCCCGTGCCGGCTGAGCCCGCCCTCCGTGCGCCCGCACCCGCAGCCCGTCGTCCGGGGTCGGTCGTGGCCGTCCGTACGGCGCGGCTCGCGCTTCGCTCGGGCGTGCTGTGGGGCTGGGTCTTCGGGCTCACCGTGGCGTCGTCCGCGCTCGGTTACGTGTCGGCGTACAAGACCCCCGCTGCGCGAGCGAACTTCGCGACGACCTTCGGCTCGAATGCCGGCTTGGACGCGATCGCGGGCCCGGCCAACCAGCTCCAGACCGTGGCGGGCTACACGGTGTGGAAGTCCCTCGCCTTCTTGAGCGTCCTCGGTGCGCTCTGGGGACTGTTGACTGCGACGCGATTGCTGCGGGGCGAAGAGGATGCGGGGCGCTGGGAGCTGTTGCTCGCCGGCCAGACCACGAAGCGGCGCGCCACGGCCCAGGTGATCGCCGGGCTCGGAGCTGGCTTCGCTGCGCTCTTCGCGCTCACCTGCGTGATCTCCGTCGCAGTCGGGCACGCTTCGAAGGTCCACATCGCCACCGGCTCGATGGCGTTCTTCGCGATCGCCGTGGTGTCGAGTGCCGCGATCTTCCTCGCCGCCGGCGCGCTCGCGAGCCAGGTTGCCGCCACCCGCCGCCAAGCAGCCGGCTACGCGGGCGCGGCGCTCGGCGTGTCGTACGCGCTGCGGATGGTCGCCGACTCCGGTACCGGGCTCGCCTGGCTGCGGTGGGCGACGCCGCTCGGCTGGATCGAAGAGCTCCAGCCGCTCACGTCGCCCCGTCCCCTGGCGCTGGTGCCGATCGGGGCGCTCACCGCCCTGTTGGCGGTCATCGCGGTGCACCTCGCGGGGAGCCGGGACCTCGGTGCGAGCATCCTGGCCGATCGAGGGATCGCGAGGCCGCGTACCCGCCTGCTCTCCGGACCACTCGGCTTGACCGTCCGTCTGGCCCGCGCCACCGTCCTTGCCTGGACGGGCGCGATCGCCGCGACCGCCCTCCTTCTCGGGTTCGTCGCCAAGCAGGCGGGGCAGTCGTTCGCGACGACGCCGAGCATCGAGAAGGTCCTCACGAAGCTGGGGGCGCACGGGCGAGGAGCCGACGCGTACCTCGGCGTGGCGTTCCTGATCGTGGCGGTGCTCGTGGCGTTCGTCGCGATCGGCCAGATCACCGCCGCACGGGGTGAGGAGGCGGCCGGGCACCTCGAGCACTTCCTCGTCCGGCCGGTCGCGCGCTGGACGTGGCTCGCGGACCGCCTGTCGGTGAGCGTGACCGCGATCGTGGCAAGCGGGCTGACCGCGGGTCTGTTCACATGGTTGGGCGCGGCGAGCGAGCACGCCGGGGTGAGCTTTGTCGGCGTGCTCGAGGCCGGACTGAACCTCGTCCCTCCGGCGTTGTGCATCCTCGGTATCGGAGTGCTCACCATCGGCGTCTGGCCGCGAGGCACAAGCATCGTCACCTATGCGGTGCTCGCCTGGTCCTTCCTCATCGAGTTGGTGGGTGGACTTGTGAGCTCCAACCACTGGCTGCTCGACACGTCGCTGTTCCATCAGATGGCACCGGCTCCCGCGGTGAGTCCCGACTGGACGAGCGGGGCAGTCCTCGTCGTCCTGGGAGCCGCTGCGGCCCTCATCGGTGGGAGTGCGCTTCAGTATCGTGACCTGGCAGGCGAGTGACGATCTGCTCACGATCGAATGGCCGCGCAGCGCTCGAGACGCGGGCGTCGGTCTCAGGCGACGGCCCTCCGGAACACCCGCGTCGCCCAGAAGAGCACGAGCCCGCAGAGCGGCACCAGGACGGCGAAGGCCTGCCAGACCGCCGGCGCGCCGAACGTGCCGGCTGCGAGGAACCGTGAGGCCTGCACCAGGTAGAAGAGCGGGTTGAAGTGCCCGAGCACTCGCAGCCACAGCGGTCCGACCGAGATCGGGAGGAGCACGCCCGCGAGCAGCAGCATCGGCAGGTTCATTCCGTTGATGATGGCCGCGAAGCTGCTGATGTCCTTGGTCACGAGGGCGGTCGCCGTCGAGAAGGCGGCCATGAGCGAAGCGAGCAGCGCGAGCAGCACGGCGAGCACCACGAGTCCGAGCCAGTGCACGTGGAACCCGAACCCGTAGCCGACGGCGACGACGACGGAATCGAACACCGTCATCATCACGAGGCCCGACAGGATGGGCCCGATCAGGATGGCGAAGCGGCTCGCCGGGGTGACTCGGAAGCGCTCGATCACGCCGGACTGGAGCTCGAAGATCGTCCCGAAGCCCATGCTGCTCCCGCTCGCGAACGCCAAGAGGGACAAGATGCCCGGAAGGAAGAAATCGAGGACCCCGCCGCTCGGCACGCCGAGCGAGCGGGACGCCGCCTTGAGCAGCGGGGTGAACAGCGCCAGGTAGAGGACCGGCGTCGAGAACCCGACGAACAGCCACACCGGATTGCGCAACATCTGGAGCGTGTACCGCTTGAAGAGGAGGCCGGTGTCACGGACGGTCCTCATGCCGCGACCTCCGTCCCGCTCGCCCCGGCGTCGCGAAGCGATCGGCCGGTCTGGCGCAGGAAGACGTCGTCGAGGCTGGGCTCAGACAGGCTGACGGACCTGAGCCCGATGCGTGCACCGTCCAGCACTCGGAGCAGCTGGGGGAGCGCGGCGCTTCCGTCCTCGACGTAGAGACGGAGCTGGTCGCCCTCGGCGATGATCTCGCGTACGTAAGGCTCGGCCCCGACGAGAACACGTGCCCGTTCCACTTCGTGGTCGTCGTCTCGCAGGCTCAGCACCACCGCGTCGCCGGCGACCTGACGCTTCAGCTCACGTGGGGTCCCTTCGATCACGATCTCGCCGTGGTCCATGATCATCAGCCGATCGCAGAGCGCGTCGGCCTCCTCGAGGTAGTGCGTCGTAAGGAAGACCGACGTGCCGTTTACCCGAAGGGCCCGGATGTGCTCCCAGAGATTCGCCCGGTTCTGCGGATCGAGGCCGGTGCTGGGCTCGTCCAAGAAGAGCACCTCCGGTTCGTGAACGATGCCGAGCGCGACGTCGAGCCGTCGGCGTTGCCCTCCGGAATAGGTCTTCACGCGGCGGTCGGCGAACTCGGCAAGATCGAGGATCCCCATCACGAGCTCTGCCCGAGCGGACACCGCCGGGAGGCCGCCGCCGTAGAGGCGACCCTGGAGGACGAGGTTCTCGCGACCGGTGGCGAGGTCGTCCGCGCCGCCGAGCTGGCTCACATAGCCGATGCGCGCCCGGACCTGCTTCGGTTGACGTACCACGTCGCATCCCGCCACCCTCGCGCTGCCACCGTCGATGGGGAGCAACGTCGTCAGCATGCGCAGCGTCGTCGTCTTCCCCGCCCCGTTCGGCCCGAGGAAGCCGAAGATCTCGCCTCGGCGGACGTCGATGCTGACGCCGCGCACCGCTTCGACCGGTCCACGCTTTGAT
This sequence comes from uncultured Actinomycetota bacterium, assembly GCA_963765505.1. Classification (GTDB taxonomy): domain Bacteria; phylum Actinomycetota; class Acidimicrobiia; order Acidimicrobiales; family Bog-793; genus DATKQY01. The sequence continues at coordinate 246,757 of CAVXWO010000005.1, read as the reverse complement.
CGAAAGCTCTTTCGCAGGTCTGTCGTCGAGATGATCGTGTCCATGCCGTTCTCTCCTCGCTGACGATCTGTCATCTGCTTCCTCGGTCACTTGACTCGTCAGCCACCGTCGGCGGGAGCCATACCGGCTCGCCGGCGTGCTCGTGCACCTCGCGCCACCACTCGACCCCCTCGAGCGTGCCGGACTCGATCTCTCGGGCGAGCTTGCGGACGTAGGCGAGCTCGGCCTCCCGGAGCAGGGCGCGGAACTCCGCTTCGACCCAGAACAGACGGGGAAGGCGCTGCTTCTCGACGAGCTCACGCGAGGAGCCCATCTGTGCGAGCTCGAACTCGAGGCGCTGAGCTCGTTCATCGAGGAGGGCCACGACGTCGTCGGGGGGAAGCGCCGGAATGAACGAGAGCGCCGCTTCGAACTCCGGGTAGTCCTTCACCGGGGTCGAGATGAGGTCGGTCAGCCAATCGTGCATCTCGATGCGACCCGCCCCGGTGAGGTCGTAGACGGTGCGCTCGGGAAGTCGACCCGAGCGTTCGGTTCCCTTGGGCGTGATGAGGCTACGCCGCTCGAGGGAGTCGACGACCGCGTACAGCGACCCGTAGTTGAGCTTGACGCTGTCGTGTTTTTGGCGTTGGCGCAGGGTCGTCGCGACCTCGTAGGGATGCATCGGCCGTTCGTAGAGGCAGACGAGCACGGCGAGGGCGAGGGGATTGCTGCGATTCCTGGCCGCCATGTTGTGCCTCCAATCCGGGTACTCGAACCAGAGTACCCGAAGGCCGGCGAGCTTGTCGGTGGGCAGGCGACCATCGGTGGTGGCGGTGATCTCCGCCAAGCGTCGGCGGGCATGCCGGCCGACGGCCCATGCGAAGGAGGAGCACGAGCGCTACCAGTACTGGTTCGATCTCGCGGGGCGCATCCTGCACGGCACCGAGGGCCGGGACGCGCCGGGCGTCTACGACGAGCTGGTCACCTACCAGCTGTGTGGCGCCGACGTGCCCCTCCCGGCGCCGTGGTTCCGCACGAGCGAGCTCCGCGGCCGTGTGGAGACCGACCGGCGCAACGGGGTCGCGCGGATCTACCTGTGGAACGTCCTCTCCATGCCTGCGTCGCGGCGATCGACCCGTCAAGCGGACGGGCGAGGCTGGTCGACCCGGTCACCGGACGACGGACCTTCCGACCGCTCTGACCACTACCGCTCCCGAGGGGATGATCTAGCGGGCCTGCTCGGTGTCGCTGCGCTGCCCACGCGGTCGTGAGGGAGACGTCGGCCGCTCCCCGATTGCCGCGAGCACCGGCTGGTGGTGGGCCGGAGCGATGATTTATAGGGAACTTCGTATACTTGGCTAAACGACTTAGAAGCACACTCGTTCGCTCGTGGCCCCGGCCACGTGCCGTGTCGATCCGTGAGAATCCGTTCGTACAGAGGGGGAGGAGCCGGCGCGCTGCCGGTGGAAGCGTCCGGGAGGAGCACCAGATGAAGCACTACCTGCTCAGCGTCTACCAGCCCGACGGGGAGCCCCCGGCATCGATGGACCTGGAGCGGATCATGCGCGACGTGGCCGCCGTCAACGAGGAGATGCGGGAGGCCGGCGCATGGGTCTTCTCCGACGGGCTGTGCCCCCCGAGCACGGCCACCGTGGTGCGGCTCCAAGACGGCGAGGTGCTCACGGCCGACGGCCCCTACGTCGAGGGCAAGGAGCACCTGGGTGGGTGCGTGATCATCAAGGCGCCCGACCTCGATGCCGCGCTCGAGTGGGGCCGAAAGACCGCCCGGGCGACCACGCTGCCGATCGAGGTGCGGCCGTTCCAGCGCGACGCCCCCGTGGACTGATGGCGGGCGGTCCGGCCGTCGACGGCCCCGAGATCGGACGCGTGTTTCGCGCCGAGTACGGCCGCGCGGTGGCCGTCCTGGTCCGAACGTTCGGTGACGTCGACGTCGCCGAGGACGCCGTCCAGGACGTGTTCACCGTGGCCTCGGAGCGCTGGCCGACCACGGGGCTGCCCCCGAGCCCGGCGGGCTGGATCGTCACCACCGCCCAGCGACGCAGCGACCACGGCCGCAACGGACTGGGGCAGATCGTGCAGCTGTACGACCAGCTGATGTCGCTCGCCCCGAGCCCGGTGGTGACCCTCAACCGCGCGGGTCGCGCTGGCCGAGGTCGAAGGGCCGGATGCGGCGCTCGCCCTCGTCGAGGCCCTCGATCTCGAGGGCTACCACCTCTTCCACGCCGTCCGCGCCGATCTCCTCCGGCGGCTCGGCCGTGACACCCAGGCGGCGCAGGCGTACGAGGCGGCAATCGCCCTTGCCGCGAACGCGGCGGAGCGCGACTTCCTGGCCCGCCGCCGTCGGGCGCTTGCTCACGCGTGAGGGGATCCGCGACCGGGAACGCGTCGCCGCGAGCAGGCGGTCCGCCGGGCTGTCCCGCCGCTCGTCGTCACCGCTGCGAGAGCGGGGCGTTGCCCGAGCGCGCACGGGCTGTGATCGGAGCCGGCCGAGCGGGGGAGGCGCCGCCCTGGCGGTTCGGGGCGCCGCGCCGGGTTGAGGCCGAACGCCGGCGTCGGGCGAGGCCGCCGCGGGTGACGGTCAGCGCGGTCGCGCGCCTGCCTGCCACTGGGGTCCCGATCCGGCAACCGGCACTGGACAGGCGGCGTCAGCCGATGCCGGATCCCGTGAGGAACCGGTGGCGCCGACCGCCGTGAGCAATTATCATATATCATAAGTTATAATTATCTAGGCATCCCCTCCCCGCGCCACCCACCGATCGCCGCGGACCCACCGACGGCGTACCGGTACTCGGCGGTCGTGCCGCACGGTCGGTGGGCGCGGCTGGCGAGGGCGGACGGCTCGTCCGGCGCCTCGGGCAAGGAGAGCGCATGGTTGGTCCTAGCGAAGGCCTTGACCTCACGAATCTCGACGAGACGTCCGAGGACGAGATCAACGCGAACCTGATCAAGGTCTGGAGCTGGCGCGGGCCGCTGTACGAGCTCTACGCGAACAGCCTCATGCTCGACTACGCGCCGGACTTCGCCAAGCTGCACCGCTGGGGCTCGGACTTCTTCGGCCGGCCCTCACACGTCAACATCATCCTGCTGAGCTCTCAGAACATCCACAGCTACATGATGCTCGGCTGGGAGACGGGGATCCTGAACGAGTTCATCACCCTCCGGCGCAACGGCATGGCGAAGGAGCAGGTCATGGAGCTGGTGATGTTTTCCCAGCTCTACGCCGGGATGCGTGGCCTCGGCCACGTCTTCCGTGCGGTCGGCGAGACCTTGCCCGCCTACGGCCCGCCCGTCGAGCCGCTCGCGCCGTTCCCGGAGGGCTGGGACGTCGACCCGGCGGCCTTCAGGTGCGGGCTCGACCTCTCGACGCGCGAGATGACGGCAGAGGACCGCACGAAGCTCACCGAGTGGTACGAGCAGACGATCGGGTTCCTGCCGAAGTCGATCACGTTCGGCCTCAAGTATCACCCCGAGTTCGTCAAGGTGAACCGCGCCAAGTGGGAGGTGGCGATCAAGACCCTCCCGAAGCAGCTTGCCCCGTACCTGATGCTGCGGCACCACACCATCACGGGTTCGGTGGAGGGCCTGCGCGAGGCGGCGCTCCTCGGCAAGGCCTGGGGCATGACGCGAGAGCTCGTCGTGAAGGGGATCACCGGATCCGCGATGTTCTTCACCGGCTTCGAAGGGCTGTACACGGCGTACGAGGCAGTGGACGACCTGCTCGACAACTGGGACTGACCCGGTACCGCCGGGCGGTGAAGGCCCGACGAGGGGAGGCTGACATGGCGGGAACGGACAGCGGGACCGTCTCGTTCACCCAGCTGGACGACGGCAGCGAGGCCGAGGTCCGGCGGGTCCTCGTCACTGGGATCTCGCACCTGAACGAGCACCTGGTCGAGACGCTGCTCACGATGCTCGAGGGCCTGAAGGGACCTTCCTTCTGCTACCAGGTCGACCGCTACGAGCACAGCGTGCAGACCGCCACGCGGGCGCTTCGAGACGGGGCGAGCACCGACATGGTCGTCGGGGCGCTCTTCCACGACATCGCCGACTCACTCTCGCCCGCCAACCACGCCGGCGTGGCGGCCGCGATCCTCGAGCCCTACGTGGACGAGGAGACGACCTGGGTGATCCGTCACCACGGCCTGTTCGGCGGCTACTACTACTTCGACAAGATCGGCCTCGACCGCAACGCGCGCGACGTTCACCGTGACAGCCCCTACTTCGACGTCACCGCCCACTTCGTCGGCGAGTGGGACCAGCGGTCCTTCGACCCGGCCTATGCGTCCGAGCCGCTCGAGGTGTTCCTGCCGATGGTGGACGAGGTGTTCTCGCGGCCCGTCCCGAGCCTCGCGAAGCTGCTCGAGCCGGCGCCGCAGGTCTAGCCGAGGGCCTCGTCGGCGCCGAGCGCCACCTCCTCGACGAGGGCGGCGGTCTCGGCCGGCGTCGGCATCGCCGAGAGCTCGCCCTCGAGCCGGCGAGCGCCGGCGCGCTGCGCCGACCCCGCGTCGAGCACCTGGCGGATCGCCGCGCCGGCCGCGTCGGCGTCGCCGATGGCGACGCCAGCTCCGGCGTCGACGACGGCGCGGGCGTTGTGGAACTGGTCGGCTCCCTGCGGCCAGCAGACGACGGGGAGCCCGTGGCTGAGCGCGCCGAGGAGGGTGCCGGCACCCCCGTGGCAGAAGACGGCTGTGGCGCCCGACAGCACGGCGCTCGCCGGCACGAACGAGCGGACGGTGACGTTCGGCGGGAGCGCCCCGAGCGCGCCGACGTCGACGCCCACGCCGACTGTCGCCACGACCGGCATACCCACCGCGCCGAGCTGCGCGACGAGCCGGGACCAGGACGCCCGGTCGCCGTTGAAGACCGTGCCGAGCGTCACCCAGACCCACGGGGGACCGGGCAGTCCGGCCGGCGCGGCTCCGTCGAGCGACCGCAGCGGCACCGGCCGGTAGCCACGGCGGAAGCCGGTGAGGGACCGGATCGGGTTGTCGAGGGAGGGGGGGAAGGGGTCGAGGTAGAGGGAGCCGTACATCCCGGCTAGCGGACGGGGCCGCTGGCCCCAGCGCTCCCAGAGCGGCGCCAGGCGGGTGCCGGCCTCGTGCGCCTCGTCCGGGAAGGACGGCCCGACGCCGAGGTGGAGCGAGCCCACGCCGGCGACCGTGGCGGCGAGGGGCGCCGCGAAGCTCGCCATGTCGTGGACGACGAGGCGAGCTTCGGTCTCCCGGACGAGCCTGACGAGGGTGGCGACGGCCGGGGCAGCGAGCGGACCGAAGATCCCCGCCACGGTGGGGTCGTCCCGCAGTCCGCGTTCGACGATCTCCCGCTGCTCGGCGAGTCCCGGCGGGATGGCGACGAAGGCGTGCACTTCCGCCTCCACCCGGGCGCGGAACGCCGGCTCGCCGACCATGGCGTAGACGACGTCGTGCCCCCGCTCCCGGAGCGCCCCGGCGAGGGGCAACGTCGGGTAGAGGTGACCGTGGCCGGGTGCGACCGCGACGACGACGCGCACCCGACGATTCTTGCGCCGCCGCCGCTGCTCAAGGGAAGCGGCGCCCGGCGGGGGACGGGGAGCGGTGGTAGTGGCGGCGGCGGGCCACCACGAGCACGACGAGGCCGATCAGCAGCCAGGGCACGTGCGGGCGTACGAAGGCGGTCGCGGCGCTCAACGCGAACAGCACGAACAACGCGAGCATGAGGACGCGGCCGAGCCCAGCGGTGCGCCGCGGCGGCGGTCCCGGGTCGGGCTCGTCCAGCCGGGGCAGGTCGGCCAGGAGGGGGTCGAGGTCGGCGCGGGTCTTGGCCGCCATCGCGCGGCCGAGCCGCTCGTTGAACTCGGCCTCGTCGAGGCGCCCGTCGGCATAGTGGTGGGAGAGCGCATCGGCGATCTCGTTGCGCTCGGCGTCCGAGACGCGAAGCTGCGAGCTCGGCACCGTTGGCCGCCGGCGCTCGCCGTACCAGAAGGCTCGGGCTTGGTCGTTCGGGGTGGGCATGTCTGGCCTTTCTCGCCGTGTGGCTTCGATCGGGAGCGGTCGCTCAGTGCCAGCGGGGGCGGTGCAGCAGGTCCTCGGCGACGGAGATCTCGGTACCCTCCTCGGGGATGAGGAGCCACGCCGCGAGGTAGAGCGGCACGCCGGCCCCGCCGAGGACGGCGAGGACGACGAAGGCGACCCTGACCGCGGTGACGTCGATGCCGAACCAGTCGGCGATGCCGGCGGCGACGCCTCCGAGCATGCGGTCGTCGCCCGAGCGGCGCAGCGGCCTGCTGCGGTCGGGGGTGGTGGTGTCGGTGGGGTTGAGCATGCCTTGATCATCCGCCTGCTGCTCGCGGAACGACATCGGGTATGTCCCTGACCGGTCCCCGAGCGCCCACGCCGACGCTCAGGGTGCCCCCTGATGGCAACGGGTCCCGAGGGGCGCGATCATCAGGACATCGATCCCCTGTTCGACCCCCGCGCTCGGCGCTTCTCCGGCGCCCGCTACCGCCGCCGGAGCTGGTGCGAGGACGCCGACACGGACGTCGGCCTGGAGCGCTCCGGCACGTGGGGGACAGTGCCGCCGCACGGGTGGCGACACGACGGCCGCGGCCCGCGTGGCTGGTGGCGCGTGCCGCGCGAAGCGCGGCCCGCTCCGCCGCAGCCGCGAGGACCGGCTCCTCGGCGGGGTTGCCGGCGGCCTCTCCCGGCGGATGGGGATCGACGTCACCGTCGTGCGGATCGGCCTCGTGCTCTTCGGGCTGGCGAGCGGCTTCGGTCTCGCCGTCTACGTGCTCGGCTGGCTCCTCCTGCCCCAGGAGGGCGATTCGGAGAGCATCGGCACGCGCGCGGTCGGGGACCTGCGCGGCATCGCGCTCGCGATCGGCCTCGTCCCGGCGCTCGCCGTCGCGCTCCTCGTCGCCTCGGTGCTCCACGCGGGATGGCTCGGCTCGCTGGCCTGGCCGTTCTTCTTGAGCGCCGCCGGCCTCGTGCTCATCTGGCGCAATGCCGCCGACGACGAGCGGGCGCTCATCCGCCGGGCCGCCCAACCGCTGATCCAGCTCGGCGTGGACTCGCGACGCTCCCTGAGGGCCCTTGCCCTGCGCGTCGTCGTCGGCATCGCGCTCGGTGGCCGGTGGCGTGCTCGGCTTGATGCTCGGCCACCACGACACCCTCCTGCGGCCCCTCGGCGGCGTCGTGCTCGTGATCGCCGGCTTCGTGATCGTGTTCGGGCCGTGGTGGCTGAGCCTCGCCCGAGAGCTCGTCGCGGAGCGCAAGGCGCGCGTGCGGGCCGAGGAGCGTGCGGACATGGCGGCGCGCATCCACGACTCGGTGCTGCAGACGCTCGCCATGATCCAGCGCAGCGCCGATCAGCCGCAGCAGGTGGTGCACCTGGCACGAGCGCAAGAGCGCGAGCTGCGCTCGTGGCTCTTTGAGGGACGGCTTCCGGGCTCGGGCGGGGAGGAGGACGCCACGTTCGCGGCGGCCGTCCGGCGCATCCAGCGCGAGGTGGAGGACGCGCACGGCGTGGCCGTCGACGCAGTCATTGTCGGGGACTGCCCGCTCGACGAGGAGCTGCGCGTCCTGCTCGCCGCCGGCCGGGAGGCGTCGGTGAACGCCGCCAAGTGGTCCGGTGCGGCGGTCGTGTCCCTCTTCGCCGAGGTCGAGGAGGGGGCCGCGTCGCTGTTCGTGCGCGATCGCGGCAAGGGCTTTGACCCGTCGGCGGTCGCGCCGGACCGCCGAGGGCTCGCCGAGTCGGTGCGCGGCAGGATGGCACGCCACGGCGGCTCGGCCGTGGTGCGAAGCGCCCCCGGCGAGGGGACCGACGTCGAGCTGACGATGCCGAGGTCGCCGGTCGGATCCGACCGCCGGGCGGCGCAGCGGTGAGCTCGGCCCCCCGGCCGCGTGTCTTCCTGGTCGACGACCACCAGCTCTTCCGCGCCGGCGTGCGCGGCGAGCTCGGTGAGGCCGTCGAGGTGGTCGGCGAGGCCGACGACGTCGCGCCGGCGATCGAGCTGATCGGCGAGCGGCTGCCCGACGTTGTACTGCTCGACGTCCATCTGCCGAGCGGCGGCGGCCAGGCCGTGGTGGAGGCCGTCAAGCTCCACCACCCGGAGGTGCGCTTCCTCGCCCTGTCCGTCTCGGACGCGCCCGAGGACGTCATCGGGGTGATCCGGGCCGGCGCCCGCGGCTACGTGACGAAGACGATCTCCACCCCGGAGCTGGTCGACGCGGTGCGCCGAGTGGCGGAGGGCGACGCGGTCTTCTCCCCGCGCCTCGCAGGGTTCGTTCTCGACGCCTTCGCGGCCATGCCGGCCGACGTGGCCCCGGGCACCGGCCCCTCGTTCGACCCCGAGCTCGATCAGCTGTCGCCCCGCGAGCGCGAGGTGTTGCGTCTGATCGCGCGCGGCTACAGCTACAAGGAGCTCGCACGCGAGCTGTCGATCTCCACGAAGACGGTGGAGAGCCACGTCTCGGCGGTGCTCCGCAAGCTCCAGCTGTCGAGCCGCCATCAGCTCACCCGGTGGGCGACCGAGCGGCGCCTCGTATGAGGTGGCCTCGCGTCACGCGACAGTGACGGCGCAGCCTGCTCGCTCGTCGTGACGCGTCGGCGAGCGCCGCAGTCCCTCGGGCGGCGCCCCGGGACGAGCGGTCGTCGGGGCGCAGCGGTCCGAGGCCGATCTGAGACCGCCGGGCGGCGCCGGATAAGGTCGCGAGCAGTCGAGCACAGGAGAGGTCGATGACGAAGACCGGTAGGCGAGCCTCGTTCAAGTCCTTCGAGGACGCCACCCGAGACGACTGGGCGATCATCACACCCCAGATCCAGGACCTGCAGACCTCGGTGCCCGACCGTATCCTGGAGCAGCTCCGCTACCAGCAGAACGACTATGGGGGCTTCCCGGTCGACCGGTTGCAGCACTCGTTGCAGACCGCGACGCGTGCCGAGCGAGACGGGCGAGACGAGGAGTACGTCGTCTGCGCGTTGATCCACGACATCGGCGACAACCTCGCGCCGCTCAACCACCCGGCGATCGCGGCGGCGATCGTGAAGCCCTTCGTGTCCGAGGCGAACCACTGGATGGTGGCGCACCACGGCATCTTCCAGGGCTTCTACTTCTGGCACCACATCGGACTCGACCGCGACGCGCGCGAGGCCTACCGGGACTCGCCGTACTTCGACTACACGGCGGAGTTCTGCGCCAAGTACGACCAGGTGGCGTTCGACGGCGACTACCGCAGCGAGCCCCTGGAGCATTTCGAGCCGCTCGTGCCCACCTACTTCGGCCAGGCGGCGGCCGCCGGCAAGCTCCACAACACCGGCACCTGAGCCCCCGGGCGTCAGGCCGGGGCGTGCCCGTCGGCCGCCGCCGGCGCCTCGACGCGCACCGCGCTTGCCGCGGAGATGCGCTGGAGCTCGTCGAAGTCGGTGGGGAAGACGCTGTGGGGCGTGCCTGCCGCCGCCCAGATCGTCGGGAACCCGCGGAGATCGCCGTCGATGAGCACCCGCAGCGGCGAGGGATGGCCGAGCGGCGCGACGCCGCCGATCGGCTGGCCGGTCGCCGCGCGCACCTCGTCGGCCGTGGCCCGCTTCAGCGAGGACCAGCCCATCGCCGCCGCCAGGTGCGCGGTGTCGACGCGGTGCGCGCCGCTGGTGAGGACCAGGACCGGCTCCCCGTCCGCTACGAACACGAGGCTATTGGCGATGGCGCCGACCGCGCATCCGAGCGCGGCTGCGGCGTCGGCGGCGGTGCGCGTGGAGTCGTCGAGCTCTCGGACCCCGCCCCGGGCGCCCGCGCGGGCAAGGGCATCGGCGACGCGCTGGGCGCTCGGGTGCACGGGTCAAACGTAGCCGCCGACCGCGGCGCCAGAGCCCTTCCGGCGCCCGCCGCCGAGCAGGTGGGCGACCCGGGCCGAAGCGTCCGATCGACCTGATCACGCCGAGCACGCCGCAGTCAGCGGAGTCACGAGACTCGTGGCGCATCAGGCTCGGGTCGGCTGCTGCATGTCCCCGGGGCGCTCCTCGACCGAAGGATGCGGAGTGGCCGGCGCACTGGCGCATCTGCCCCGGGTGCGGACGCTGCTGTGCCGTGTCAGGCGACGTTTGCCTTGTTGGCCGTGCCCCCACTCGCGGCGATCGGGGACATCGGCACAGCCGTCGCCATCACGCCGATCGGTGAGACGGCGACGGCTCACCCCTGATCTGTCCGCTCCCCTTGGGGCGTGAGAAAGTGCTCCCCATCCGTCGTTCGAAGCGGACCGGCTCGCGTCAAGGTCTCGGCGGCCACAACAACGATCGCCGGTTCGCGCCTGACAGAGCGGCGCCCGGCACGCCTACGGGTTGGGCGTGCGCAGCTTGAACTGAGCGCCGGCGGGGTCCGCCACCGTGGCCACGCGGCCGTAGGGGGTGTCCTCAGGCTCCATCACGACCGAGCCGCCAAGGGCCTTGACCTTGGCGACGGCGGCCCCGGCGTCGTCGACCTCCCAGTAGACCGACCAGTGGGCGGGTACGCCGTCGGGGAGGAACGCTGTGGCGTCCATGATCCCCGCCAACTCGCCCTCGCCGCCGGGGTCGCGCATGGTCGTGTAACGGAACTGGTCGCTGTCACCCACCGTGTTGGTGTCCCAGCGGAACACCGAGCGGTAGAAGGCGACGGCGGTCGCGTGGTCCCGGGTGTGCAGCTCGAACCAGCTCGGCGCGCCGTGCTCGCCGAGCACCGTGAACCCCGGGAAGGTCCCGGGCTGCCAGGCGCCGAGGTGGGCGCCGGTCGGGTCGATGAGCACCGCCTGGGCGCCGAGGTCGGCGACCGGCATGGCGGGCGCGATGACCTGGGCGCCCTCGGCCTCGGCCGCCTGGACGGTCTTCACGATGTCGTCGGTGGCCAGGTAGATCTTCCAGGTGTTGTTGGCCCGCATGTCGCCCATGTCGCCCATGGCGCCTGCCGTGGGGACTCCGTTGCGGGTGAACATGAAGTAGCCGCCGAACTCGGGGCTCGGCTCCTGGGCCTCCCAGCCGAAGAGGTCGCTGTAGAACGTGCGGCTGCCTTCGACGTCAGAGGTCCACAGATCTGCCCAGCACGGCGATCCGATGGGGGCACGGTCACGGGTGGTCATGACTGCTCCTTTTGGTCCGTTGGATCATTCAACTGCTTCGACGGGCCCGGGGCGCGCGAAGTCATCGGTCCGCCGAGGATCTTCCGGCGGCACCGGGGCTGCGACGGCACCCGGTGGGCTCGCCCTCTCCGATCCTGCGGGGACGCGAACCAGGGACGGCCGATGAGATCGCCAGCCATCGCCCGTCCACCACGTGATGGCTGCGGTCCAGCTGTGGTGTCGGGTCATGGTCGTAGGTCCTGACGGCGCAGAGCTGGCCTGCTGCCTGCTCGGGGGACCGGGCGCCCCGGACCTCGAGGCGGTGGACGACGTGGCCCACCTGGCCCTGCTGGCGGGGCGCCTCGGGGGTGGCATCGTCCTCGCCGAGGTCTCGCCGGCGCTGCGAGCGCTCCTCGAGCTGGCCGGCCTACGCGTCGAGGTGGAGGGGCAGGCCGAACTCGGGAAAGAGCCGCTCGGGGTCCAAGAAGGCCAAGAAGAACGTCATCCCGGTGATCTTCGCCTCTGAGATCTCGAGCACCTGCAGCGCCCACGGCGCGTGCCCGCCGGCCGGGTCCGGCCGGTACTGCCCGAAGGCCGGGCAGCCGTTGGCCGAGGCGGGCACCAGGCGCGAGCCCCGGCAGCCGCTCGGCCCGGGCTGGACCATCCACCGGCCGATATCGGCCGCCCCCCGGATCCACATGGCGAACGGTGGCATCGACTGGACGGCGTCCTCGTGCAGCAGCGTCACCAGCCGCTCGATGTCGTAGCGCTCGAAGGCGTCCACGTAGCGCTCGAGCAGCTCGACGGCGGCGCCGTCCAGGATCTCGGGTCGGGGCTCGGACGGCAGGGCGCGGAGCGTGGTCCGCGCCCGCTGCAGGGCGCTGTTGACCGCGGGCACGCTCATGTCGAGGAGCTCGGCCACCTCAGCCACCTGCCAACGCAGCACCTCGCAGAGGATCAACGCGGCGCGCTGGCGGGCCGGAAGGTGCTGGAGCGCGGTGACGAAGGCGAGGCGGATCGACTCGCGGTACTGGGCAATCTCAGCGGGATCCGCGCTCTCAGGCGCGACGCGGGCGTCAGGGACCGGGGTCACCCACCTGGCCTCGGGCAGCATCGGCCCGAGTAGCGACTCCTCGGGGGGCGAGGCCGGGCCCATCTCCATGGGCCGGGCTCGGCGCTGGACGTGGCGGTGCATGTCGATGCACACGTTGGTGGCGATGCGGTAAAGCCACGAGCGCACGCTGGAGCGCCCTTCGAAGCCCTCCGCGTTGCGCCAGGCTCTCAGCATCGTCTCCTGGACAGCGTCCTCGGCCTCGAAGCCCGAGCCGAGCATGCGGTAGCAGTAGCCGGTCAGCTCCCGGCGGAACGGCTCCAGGTCGGACTGGGCCAGGGGGGCCTCGCGCACGGCCACGCCACTGCATGCTACTGAGGGGAACTCGAGCGTGGCGTCTGCCAGTAACGGTGGACGGAGCCATCGAGCAGAACTCATCGGTGCCTCCCGGCAAGCTCGTGAGCACCAGTTGCAGCTGCGAGGAGCCGGATGCCGCCGTCAGGTGATCGCGCGCACGCGGGGCCCGACGATTGCCTGGACAACTTCTTTGGCACTCGGGGCCTCGTGAAAGTCCGAGGCACGGTTGATGGTCATCTATTCCAAAGTTCATTCATGGCTTTGGGCGACGGCACGCACAAACGTCCTATCAAGGCCGACGTGCGCAAAGTCATCGGCGAGGAAGCGGGTGACACGGTAATCCTCCCCTTGGAGGAGCGGATAGACGACTAACCGCCACGGAAGCGCTGGACCTTGCACGGTGCGCCGCTTCTTGACTATTCGTCGCCTGAAGGCCCGCAAGGTGTCCCGCGCTCGGCCGGGGACGAGCTAGTGGCCCATCGCCTTGTCGCAGGGCTCGTCAGACGATCACGCCGAGCGAACCTCGTTGCCCTTGCGCTTCGCGATGGTCGCCAGTGAGCTTGTGACCTGTCCCGGCTCGTCGCCCGACCCCGGCGCCGGCACCACACCTCGATTGGCGGCTTCGACGGCGCGCTGACGGCTGCGTTCGCGGAACAACGTTCGCATCACGCGTATCCCGTCGTGCACCGCCCGAAGGTTCGATTGCCCGCTCCGCCGGGGCAGCTCGACACTCGGGACCTCGGCGATCCGCAATCCCATCAATTGCGCCCGTACGGTGATCTCGGTCTCGATCTCGAATCCCGTCGATCGCAGGTCGAGGGACTCCAGGAAGATCCGCCGCAGGGCGAAGAACCCGTAGCAGAGATCGGTGTAGCGCACGTCGAGCAGGATGTTCGCCGCCTCCACGAGCGCCCGATTGCCCAGGCGCCGGATCGGGGTGATGTCGAGTGAGCCGCCGCCGGCGATGAAGCGAGAGCCCTTCGCGAGATCGAACCCGTGCTCCAAGGGGTTGACGAAGCGAGGGATCTCCTCTGGCGACATGCTCCCGTCGGCGTCCATGGCGACGAGGATGTCGCCGTGGGCGGCGGCGAGCCCGGCACGCAGGGCGTTCCCTTTGCCCGCCGCAGGCTCGTCAATGATGCGGATGTCGCGTCGGGTCGAGCTCGCCATGAGCTTGGTCACGTCGGCCGAGCGCGGCGTCGACGAGCACCACCTCGTCGACCAGTCCGGGAAGGCGCTCCAGGACGTCCGCCACATTCCGCGCCTCGTTGCGCGTCGGGATGACAACGCTGACGGTCTGGCGTGTCGGAAATGGCGACGCAACCGCTTCGACCACGCGACGGTCGCCGCGGCGGCGGTCGCCCCTGCGTCGTTCAACGAAGCGGACGGGTCCCCCGTCTGTCGCCCGCTGCTCGAACCAGTTCTCAGCGCCTGGCGTGCTCTGAGCGTCCACGCTTCGACCTCCGGTTCAATCGAAGCAAGTCGAAGGCGGGGGAGTGAGGGACTTTGGTCATCTCCGGGATGGTCGGCGGGCTCCCGCCAGGGGTGAGACCGCGCACGATGGGCCGAGAGTCATCCTCGGGCACTCCGTACGGCGGGTGGACGATGCGTTCGGTTCGTGCAGTCCCGTCGTGGCGCGTCCGGTCGTCGGTTCACGGCGAGCGGTCGGGCGCGGGCGCCGAAGTAACCTCCGGTGATGCTGCCGGGCGTGCACTTGCTGGCCTTCGTGATCACCGCGCTCGTCATCATCGTGGTCCCGGGGCCGAGCGTGATGTTCGTCATCTCGAGGTCGCTCGCCCTCGGTCGCGCCGCGGGGCTCGCCACAGTCGTCGGCAACACGACCGGGGTCTTCGCGCAGGTTGTGGCGGTCGCCTTCGGCGTGGGGGCGCTCGTGGAGCGCTCGATCGCCGTCTTCACCCTGATCAAGCTGGCAGGTGCGGCCTACCTGGTCTTCCTCGGCATCGAGGCGGTCCGGCACCGCCGCTCGCTGGCGCGGCTGCTCGACGTGAGCGTCGAGCCGCGCCCGACCGGGCGGATCCTTCGCGACGCCTTCCTCGTCGGGATCGCGAACCCGAAGGCGATCGTCTTCTTCACCGCCGTCCTCCCGCAGTTCGTCGACCGCGCTGCGGGCGACGTGCCCGGCCAGATCCTCCTGCTCGGCGCGGTGTTCTTCACGATCGCGCTCGTCTCGGACAGCCTGTGGGCGCTCGCCGCAGGCACCGTGAGGAGCTGGCTCGCCCGCTCGCCGCGCCGTCTCGCCGCGCTCGGGGGTGTGAGCGGCCTGGTGCTCGTGGGCATCGGCCTGCGGCTCGCCCTCACCGGCAGGAAGGACTGAAGGACCTCGAGCGGACCGCCGGCACGGCCCGCCCCCCCGGCTGGCCTCGGCGCCCAGGTCCGCCACCCGTCTCGCGCCCGACCCCGACCGCAGGGCCGTCACGTGCCCGGCGCCCCCGGCGCACGGTCCGCGCCAGCCGGGCGGTCCCGGCGCGGATCGCCACCACGCCCGGCGATCCCGAGAACGGCCGGAGGCGCGCCCGCGCCAGGCGATCGGGCGCCCGGGGCGGGAGCGGCTTCCAGTCCACGCCGTCGCGGCTGTCGGCCGTGAACCACGGTGACGCCAGGAGCCCGGCGACGACCACGGCCGCGATCACCCAGCCCATCTGCCCGCTCCCTCGACGCGCGGCCTTCGGGCCCGGTGGCGGTCGATCTGCATGGGGCGATCGTGCGCCCTGCGATGCTGAAGCACAATCGATCAGTTGCGAAGAGTAATGAAGCATGACTTAATGGTGCCGTGCTCGATGTCCGCCGGCTCAGGGTGCTGAAGGCCGTCGTCGACACCGGGTCGGTGTCGGCGGCCGCAGCGGCCCTCAGCTACACGCCCTCGGCGGTGAGCCAGAACGTCACGGCGCTCGAGCGCGAGACCGGGGCGCTCCTCCTGGAGCGCGCCGGGAGGGGGGTGCGGCCGACCGACGCGGCGCTGCTGCTCTGCGAGCACGCCGCGCACGTGCTCGCCTCGATCCAGGAGGCCGAGGACACGCTGGCGGCCCTGCGCTCCGGCCAGATCGGGCGCATCCGCCTCGGGGCCTTCCCGACAGCCGGGTCCTCGCTAGTTCCCGGCGCCCTCGCGGCGTTCCAGCGCAGCCATCCGAGGGTGGCGCTGGACCTCACCGTGGTCGAGCCCGACGAGGCGATCAACAACCTCCGCAACGGCGTGATCGACGTCGCCGTCGTCGTCGAGACGTTCGGGGTCGGAGAGGCCCCGAACGACGGGCTCCTGCGCTCCCATCTCCTCGCGGACCCCTTCCGCATCGTGTTGCCCCGCGGGCACCGGCTGGCCGTGCGCCGCAGCGTCGACCTCGCGGCGCTGGCCGACGAGCGCTGGATCGGGGTCACCTCCTGCCCCGGCTACTGCCAGCAGGTCGTGGACGACGCGTGCGTCCGGGCGGGCTTCCAGCCTGTCTACGCCCTGGAGGCGGACGAGTACCCGACCGCGCAGGGCTTCGTCGCGGCCGACCTCGGCGTGGCGCTCGTGCCCCTCCTCGCCCTCGGCACCTCGGTCCATCCCGGTGTCGTCGTCCGGCGCGTGAAGGGTGACCGGCCGGTCCGCCAGGTCTGGGCCGCCACCCGCCCGGCGATCGCCGACCAGCCGCCGGTGCGGGCGATGCTGGAGCACCTTGACGACGCGGCCCGGCACTTCGTCACGGACGGCGGCTGACGGGCCGCCGGGACGTGGAGTCCACGAGTAGCGCGGTGGCCGACGGCGACTGGTTCCGCATCGTGGGTGAAGGGACCTGCCACCAGTGCGGCCTCACGGCCTCGCAGGTCGACCGGGGCGACCTCGCCGGCGCCGTCGGAGCCGAATGCGAGCGCTGGGTGGTGCTCCTCGGTGAGCATCTCCACACGGCGGACCTGCGGTACCGGCCCGAGGCGACGACGTGGTCGGCGCTCGAGTACGCCGCCCACGTGCGGGACGTGCTCGGCGTCTTCGCCGACCGGGTCGAGCTCGCCCTCACCGAGGACCGGCCGGAGTTCGGCCGCTGGGACCACGAGGCGACGGCCGTCGCGGAGCGCTACAACGACCAGGACCCCGAGCTCGTCGCGCTGGTGCTGCTGGCCCGGGGGCGACGCCTCGCGTCGCTGCTCGGCTCCGTCGAGCCGCTCCAGTGGGAGCGGGAGGGCACCCGGCGGGGCACGGAGCGGTTCACGGTGGACGGCCTGGGGCGCTTCGCCCTGCACGAGACCCGGCACCACCGTCTCGACGCCGAGCGGTCGATCGCCCGAGCCCGTGTGTCCTGAGCGCTCCGACGCGGCGCTCGACGCGCGCGACGAGCTGTTGGGCGACGCGGCCCGTCGGGCCCGCCGCTACCTCGCCGGGGTGGCCGAGCGGGCCGTCGCGCCGGGGCACGAGGCGGTCGACGGCCTCGACCGCCTCGACTTTGCCCTGCCTCCCCGGGGCGTCGCGCCCGGCGAGGTCCTCGCCCTGCTCGACGAGATCGGCTCCCCGGCGACCGTCGCGACGGCGGGTCCGCGCTACTTCGGCTTCGTGAACGGAGGCGCCCTGCCGATCGCCGTCGCGGCCTCCTGGCTCCTCGCCGCCTGGGACCAGAACGACGCGCTGGCTGTGATGTCGCCGGTGGCGGCCCGCCTCGACGAGATCGCGCTCAGATGGGTGGTCGAGCTCCTCGGCCTGCCGGCGGGCACCGCCGGCGGCTTCGTCACGGGCGCCTCGATGGCGAACGCCTCCTGCCTCGCGGCGGCACGCGACGCCGTGCTGACGGGCGCGGGCTGGGACGCAGCCGCCCTCGGCCTGGTCGGGGCGCCGGTGGTCCAGGTGGTCGTCGGGGCGGAGGCGCACACCACCGTGCACAAGGCGCTCGGTCTGGTGGGGCTCGGGCGGGACCGCGCGCTCCGGCTCCCCGTCGATGGCCAGGGACGCGTGCTCGCCCGGGAGCTGCCCGCCCTCGAGCCGCCGGCGATCGTCTGCCTGCAGGCGGGGAACGTCAACAGCGGGGCGAGCGACCCGTTCGGACCCTTGATCGACTGGGCCCACGAGCGGGGCGCGTGGGTGCACGTGGACGGGGCGTTCGGCCTGTGGGCGGCGGCGAGCCCCGAGCTCGCGGGCCAGGTCGCCGGCGTCGGGCGCGCCGACTCGTGGGCGACCGACGCCCACAAGTGGCTGAACACGACGTACGACTGCGGCATCGCCCTCGTGCGCGACGGCGATGCGCTGCGCCGGGCGATGCGCGCCGACGCGGCCTACCTCACGCCGTCGGGAGGTCGCGAGCCGATGCAGCACACGCCGCAGTCGTCCCAGCGCGCCCGCGGCGCGGAGGTCTGGGCGGTCCTCGCCGCGCTCGGCCGCGACGGGCTGGCCGGGCTCGTCACCGGCACCGCCCGCCTCGCCCGGCGCTTCGCCGAGGGGTTGCAGGCAGCCGGCGGCGAGATCCTGAACGAGGTGGCGCTCAACCAGGTAGTGGTCGCCTTCGGCGATGCCGGCCGCACCGACGCCGTGATCGCCGCCGTCCAGCGCGACGGGACGTGCTGGTGCGGCCCGACCACCTGGCAGGGTCGCCGGGCGATGCGCGTCAGCGTCAGCTGCTGGGCGACGACCGATGCCGACGTCGACCGCAGCGTGGCCGCCGTCGCCGCTGCGCTGGCCGGTCGTTAGTCGGCCGTCGGGCGCCTCAGCCGATCGCCGTCGCCGACAGCGCGCCGGGGTCCAGCGAGCGGGCGCTCTGCTGGAACTCCCGTTCGATCGTCGCCCAGTCGGCGGCGATCGTCGCCAGGTCCTGCGGGCGGAACGCCCCGAGCTCGGCGTCGACGTCCTGCAGGAGCGTGCGCGTCGGGCTAACGTACCACTGGCCACCGACCTCGACGGTGACGATCCCCGTGTCCGGGTGCACACCGGACAGGCGTTCGAGGATCGGTCGCAGCGGCGCCGGCAGCAGCGCGAGCTCCTTCGCTCGCTCGCTGCCGGTCGCGCACTCGTGCGTGATCTTTCCGGGCAGGGCGACGGTCACGCAGCGGTCGGCGAAGGTCATCGTCAGCCGGATGCTCTTGACGTTCAGCACCATCCCGAGGCTGTCGATCCTCACCAAGGTGGCGTCGCCGAGCGGCTGGGAGGACAGGCCGAGCTCGTTCACCTGGATGCTCGCGGCGGCACGCGCCCGCGCCGTCGAGGCGTCGGCCCTGTCGAGGAAGAGCGGGGCATAGGCCTGGAGCGCCGCCATCTCGTCTGGCGCCAGGTCGGCGATCAATCCCCGCAGGTCGAAGCTGGCGGCCGACCGCACGAACGAGGCGACTGCAGCGTCGGGGGTGGAGCCGCCCGCCGGCGTGATGCCGCCGGCGGGGGGGAGGACGTCGTGGTGGCCACCGGCGCGGAGCGAGTCGACGGCTTCGGTGTAGCCGAGGCTCACGTACCAGCTCCCGTTCTGCTTCACCGCCACGATGCCGGACTGGCCCGTGTTCGCCCGCTGGGTGCTCGACTGCGAGCGGTGGAGCGCGGCGCCGGCGATCCCGGTGACGAAGCTCCCGAGCGGCAGCTTCGCCAGGTCGTAGGCGGTCGAGACGTGTCCGCCGGTGATCGAGACCTCGGCGAGGGCGGGGCTCAGGTACTGCGTGCGCGTCGTGACGTTAGCGAAGTGGAAGCTGAGGCCGGCGACGTCGGCCGGGTCGGCGGAGGCGGAGAGCACGTGGAGGCGCTTGAGCTGGTCGACGAGGCCGACGAGCCCGGGCTCGATCGCGTCGCGCTCTCCGGGCACCGAGCGCGTCGAGGGCGCCGAGCAGGTCGCTGTGATCCGCAGCGGTGAGGAGCTCACCGACCGCGCCCGCCGGCGAGGCGCTGCCGCCCGAAGTGTCGCCGCTCAGCGCGAACGACACGCCGATCCCCGTGCCGGCGAGCGCGACCACGAGCGCGATCGCCACGAGGGCGCGCGCACGGCGCCGGCCCGGGGACGCCGTGGCGGTGGGCGCGCCCGGGCCCCTCGATCGGCGCCCCGGCGACGACGGTCTGCTCGTCGGTGCCGCCGGTGCCCGATCCGGTGGTCGGCTCCTCAGCCACGGTCCCCGTCCCTCCCTGTCGCCGTGTGTGCCCCGATGCCCAGCACGCCCACCACTCCGGCGGTGACGACCCCGATCCCGAGCCACGGCCCGGCCTGCGTGCCGATGCCGGGCACGACGAGCGCCACGAGGGACGCCGCCAGGACCACGGTCCCGACGGCCGCGGCGAGCCCTACGACGATGCTCGTGCGCCCGAGGACGACGGCGGCGCACGTGCAGGCGGCGATGGCGGGCAGCGCGTCGAGCGCGACGACGAGCAGGCGTGCCGCGCCACCCGGGAGCAGGCCGGCCGAGGCCGCGGCGCCGGCCAGCGCGAATGCCGACCGGCTGGCCGTGCCGAGGACAGACCACGGCGCGAGGAGCGTCGCCGACGCGGCGACAGCGAACGCGGCGGCCGGCACGGCGTGCCCGAGCATCCACCGGGGGACGGTGGCCGCGGCCGTGGCGGCTCGCGACCGGGACGCCGAGCGCGAGGTGCCGGCTGTACCCGCCACGTCGTCTCCTCCCGCCCGCCGGTCGCGCGGCCGTCTCGAATCCAGCCGCCGGGGGTCCCCGACGAGCGTCAGCTCCTAACGACGCCCGAGCGCCGGCCCTGAAGTCCCGCCCGGTGCCGCGGAGGCGGCGCGCGTCGTGGCAGTACCCGTGGGCGGGCCCGGCGACGGGGAGCCAGACTGGCCGTCGGACGCGCGCCGGCGTCCCCGTCGAGAAGGGTGGCGAGCGAAGATGCCTGACGCGCCCGGGCCGTTCCGCACGATCATCGAGCCGTTCCGCATCCACTCCGTCGAGCCCTTGCGGATGGTGACGCCCGACCAGCGCGCCCGGGCGCTCGCCGAGGCCGGGTACAACCTGTTCAACCTGCGCGCCGAGGACGTCCTCATCGACCTGCTGACCGACTCGGGGACGGGGGCGATGAGCCGCGACCAGTGGGCGGCCATCCAGCACGGCGACGAGTCGTATGCGGGATCGCCGTCGTGGCACGTGTTCCGCGAGGCCGTGACCGAGCAGTTCCCGTTCCGCCACGTCATCCCGACCCATCAGGGCCGCGCCGCCGAGAAGATCCTCTTCTCCGTGCTCGGTGGGCCCGGCCGGGTGGTCCCGAGCAACACCCACTTCGACACGACGCGGGCGAACGTCGAGTCGACCGGCGCCGAGGCGGTCGACCTCGTGATCGCCGAGGGCCGCGATCCGGCGAGCCGCCATCCCTTCAAGGGGAACGTCGACACCGAGGCCCTCGACGAGCTGCTCCGCACCGCCGGCCCGCAGAACGTCCCCGTCGTCATGGTCACGGTGACGAACAACTCGGGTGGCGGCCAGCCGGTGAGCCTGGCCAACCTGCGCGAGGTCCGCCGGGTCTGCGACCGTTACTCGAGGCCGCTGTTCCTCGACGCCTGCCGTTTCGCCGAGAACGCCTGGTTCATCCGCGAACGCGAGGCGGGCAACGAAGACCGCGACGTCGCCGACATCGTCCGGGAGATGGCGTCGCTCGCGGACGGGATGACGATGAGTGCCAAGAAGGACCCCCTGTGCAACATCGGCGGGTGGCTGGCGTGCAACGACGACGCCCTCGCCGAGGCCTGCCGCAACCTGCTCATCCTGACCGAGGGCTTCCCGACCTACGGCGGCCTGGCCGGCCGGGATCTCGAGGCCATCGCCCAGGGCCTCAAGGAGTCGGTCTCCCACGACTACCTCCGCTACCGCATCCGCTCCACCGCCTATCTCGGAGAGGCGCTCGACCGCGCCGGCATCCCCGTCGTCCTCCCGATCGGCGGCCACGCCGTCTACCTCGACGCCCGGGCGCTCCTCACGCAGGTGCCCCCGCTGCACTACCCGGGCCAGTCCCTGGCCGTCGCCCTCTACGAGACGGGCGGCATCCGCAGCTGCGAGATCGGCACGGTGATGTTCGGACGGCGCCCCGACGGCTCGGAGCAGCCGGCCGCGATGGATCTCGTCCGCCTCGCCATCCCGCGCCGGACCTACACCCAGAGCCACATCGACTACGTCATCGAGGTGTGCGAGGCGGTGGCCCGGCGCGCGGCCGACTTGCCGGGCTACCGCATCGAGTCGGAACCGGCGCAGCTTCGGCACTTCACGGCCAGGTTCTCACCGATCACGTGACGTCGCACCGGGCCCGGTGGCCCAGCGGGGGCGGCGGCGGTGGTGCTCACGGCGGGGGGGCGGAGGTGGGCTGGACCGGCCCATTCGGCACCTCACGCTTCTACGGCGGAGGAGGCGGAGGTTCCGCCGTGCACGGTGAGGTCGGCACCGTCTCCCACCTCGGGAACAAGGACGCGGCGCTTCTCGACGTGTGCTGCTCCGCCGCGAGGACAGGCTAAGAGCGCGCCTCAGCGAGGCGTCTCAGCCGTTCCGGCGCCTGGCCCACCTCACGGGCCTCACGATGACGATGAGGGTGATGGCGTCCGCGAGCCGAGCGAGACGCTGGACGTCTCGACGGTCGGCGCTCCTCCGCAGCTGGCCGAGGGCCGAGAGCCAGGAGTACGGGAGGCAACGACGGGCCGGTCCCAGCTCAGCCCGAAGTTGCGGCACAGTAGGAGGGTCATGTCCTCCCGGCTCGATCCGACCACGATCGCCGGCCGGCGCGATGACGCCCTCGACTTGTTCCTCGCCTGGACGGCCGAGCGGGGCTTCACGCTCTACCCCGCCCAGGAGGAAGCCCTGCTCGAGGTGTTTGCGGGCGCCCACGTGATCGTCAACACCCCGACCGGCTCGGGCAAGAGCCTGATCGCCCTCGGCGCGCATGTCGCTGCCCTGGCCGGCGGGATGCGCTCCTTCTACACCGCGCCGATCAAGGCGCTCGTCTCGGAGAAGTTCTTCGCGCTGTGCGGCGATCTCGGCGCCGAGAACGTCGGCATGCTGACCGGCGACGCCGCGATCAACGCCTCAGCCCCGGTCGTCTGCGCCACCGCCGAGATCGTCGCGAACATGGCGCTTCGCAGCGGGGCGGACAGCACCATCGGCCAGGTCGTGATGGACGAGTTCCACTACTACGGCGACCCCGATCGCGGCTGGGCCTGGCAGGTCCCGCTCCTCGAGCTCACCAAGGCTCGGTTCGTCCTCATGTCGGCCACGCTCGGCGACACGAGCGCGATCGAGCAGGGCCTGGCGCGCCGCACGGGTCGGCCGGTCGCGGTCGTGCGCTCCGCGACCCGGCCGGTGCCACTGCGCTTCGAGTACCGCCGCACCCCGCTGCACGAGACGATCGACTCCCTGCTCGCAGCCGACCAGGCACCGCTCTACGTCGTCCACTTCACCCAGGCCCAAGCGGTCACTTCGGCCCAGGCGCTCACCTCCGCGCAGGTGACGACCCGCCCGCAGCGGGAGGCGATCGCTGCGGCGCTCGTGGGCTTTCGCTTCACTCCCGGCTTCGGTCGCACGCTCGCGCGCCTGCTGCACCACGGCATCGGGGTCCATCACGGAGGGATGCTGCCGAAGTACCGCCGGCTCATCGAGCGGCTCACCCAGGCCGGCCTGCTTCGAGTCGTCGTCGGGACCGACACCCTCGGCGTCGGCGTGAACCTGCCGTTGCGGACGGTCGTGCTCTCGGGGCTCGCCAAGTACGACGGCACGATCTCCCGACTGCTGAGCGCCCGTGAGCTGCACCAGATCGCCGGGCGTGCGGGCCGGGCCGGCTACGACACCTCCGGGCTCGTGGTGGTGCAGGCCCCCGAGCACGTCATCGACAACGAGCAGGCCGCGAAGAAGGTGGCCGGAGATGCCCGCCGGACGCGCAAGCTCGTGAAGTCCAAGCCGCCGAGAGGCTACGTCGCCTGGGACGAGGCCGTGTACGACAAGCTCGTTGCCTCGCCGCCCGAGCCGCTCGTGCCGCACTTCCGGGTCAACCACGCGATCGTGCTCAACGTGCTCGACCGTCCTGGTGACGGCTGCAACGCCTTGGCGACTCTCGTCACGAAGAACGACGAGCCGCGCCCGGTACAACGCCGCCTCGTCCGCCAGAGCATCGCGATCTACCGCTCGCTCGTCGCCGCGGGGGCGCTCGAGCGCCTCCCGACGCCTGACGAGCTGGGTCGGCTGATCCGTGTCACCGCAGACCTGCAGCCAGACTTCGCGCTCGACAGCCCGCTCAGCCCCTTTGTGCTGGAGGCCGTCCCCCGCCTCGAGGCATCGGCGCCGGCGTGGCCGCTCGACGTCATGAGCGTCGTCGAGGCCACGCTCGACAATCCGGTCCCGGTGCTCGTGGCCCAGCTCGACCGCCTGAAGACGGAGACCCTCGCAGCGCTCAAGGCCGCAGGAGTCGAGTACGAGGAGCGGATCGAGGCCCTCGACAAGCTCGAGCACCCGAAGCCCCTCCGGGACTGGACCTACGACCTCTTCGACGCCTACCGGCTCGCGCATCCCTGGGCCGCCGACTACAACATCCGGCCGAAGTCCGTCGCCCGGGACCTCTACGAGCGGGCGATGACCTTCTCGGAGTACATCGCCCACTACGGACTGACCCGTTCCGAGGGTCTCCTGCTCCGGTACCTGTCCGATGTCTACCGGGGGCTTGTCCGTAACGTGCCCGAGGACCTCAAGACCGAGGAGCTCCTCGACGTCACCGAATGGCTCGGCGAGCTCGTCCGCCAGGTCGACTCGAGCCTCATCGACGAATGGGAGCACCTCGCTGCCGCGGCGGCGAGCACCTCGCTCGAGGAGGCTGCCACCGAGATCGGCCTCGAGCTGGGCCACGTCACCGTGACCCCTCCTCCTGTCACGTCGAATGCCCGGGCGTTCAAGGTGATGATGCGCAACGCCGCCTTCCGGCGGGTCGAGCTCGCCGCCCGGCGCGATGTCGCCGCTCTTGCGGAGGGGGAACTGCCTGGTGGGCTGGACGTCGCCAGCTGGTCGAACGCCCTAGAGCAGTACTTCGCGGTCCACGCGAGCATCGGCACGGGCCCGGACGCGCGCGCCGCGGCCTGGTTCGAGCTCGCCGAGCTGCCGGGCCGATGGCAGGTCCGCCAGGTCCTCGACGATCCGGAGGGCTGGCACGACACCGCCATCGTCGCCGAGGTGGATCTCGCGGCCTCGGACGAGATCGGCTCACCAGCGTGGCGGACCCTCCGCCTCGAGCAGGGCTGAGGCGCGTGGCAGAGGCTTGCCGCGAACCCAACGCCGGTGCCGTCCACCAGATGGTGGAGGGCGCGTCCAGGGCGCGACGGCTGACGACGTGCGCGTCCTCCCGACCGGTTTCCCCGGGCGCGTCGTGATCCCGCTACTCGTCACCGGTGCGAGTGACGCGAGTCATCCCTGACTCGCGGTCACTAGTCGGCGGTGCGCCGCTGGAAGAGCAGCGTTGCCAATGGGGCGAAGACGGCGAGCAGCGCGACCGACCACAGCAACGAAGCGAAGACGGGATGCTGCATCGGCCACGTGTGAATTGTGGACGACGGGTTCGGATTGCCCCAGAGTTGGCGGCATGCATCGGTGACGACGCTGACCGGATTCCAGTTCGAGAACACGCGGAGCACGATCGGCATGCGCTCCGTCGGCACTATCGCGTTGGACACGATGGCGAGCGGGAAGAGAATCACGAGCCCGACCCCTTGGGCCGATTCGGGGCCCTTGCTGACGAGCCCGAGACAGCCGCATCCCCATGAGAGCGCGTAGCTGAAGAGCAGGAAGAGCGCGAATCCTGCCAGCACCGATCCGATGCCAGCATGGGGCCGCCAGCCGATGACCAGTCCGGCGGCGCCGACGATCGCGGCGCACACAACCGCAGTGAGAAGGTCCGTGACAGATCTTCCGACCAGTATCGCGGGACGCCACATCGGCAGGGTCCGGAAGCGATCGATCACCCCCGTATTGAGATCGGAGCTCAGACCTACGGCGGTCCCCATCGACGACGTGGTGAGGTTCAGGGCGAGGAGGCCCGCGATGGCGAAGTCGACGTAGGTGCCCCCGCCCGGCAGAATGACTCCGGCGCCCAAGATGTAGACGAACAGCAACGTGAAGAGGGCGGGCTGGATGGTCACGTCGGAGAGCTGAAGCGGCTCGCGGCGGATATGCACTAGATTGCGTCCGGTCATGACGCCGACGTCGCGGACCTTTCCCGTGAGGCGATGCGACGCCGATTGACGAGCCCGCGGAGCCACGATCGCCCGGTTGGCGGCCGTCATCGACGTACAACCGATGGTTGGGTGTCGGAGTCGCCGGCGGCCGCGTCGTCCGTGTGGTTCATCGCCTGATCGGTGAGCGCGAAGAACACGTCGTCGAGCGACGCTTGACGGACGATGACGTCATCGACGGTGATGCTTGCAGCGTCAAGTGCCCGCACCACGGTTGTTGCCAGGCCACCTTCACTGCGCACCCGGCCTCGCAGCCTGCGCCCGTCGTGGCTGACCTGCACCTCGTCGATCACGAACGGAGCGAGTGCGACAGCTGCTTCGGGATGAGCCTGGCTCAACGTCACCTCGAGATGCGCCTCACCCGTGCGAGCCTTCAGCTCGGCTGACGTGCCGTCCGCGATCACGAGCCCATGGTCGATGACCACGATCCGATCGGCGAGCTCGTCGGCCTCGTCCAGATACTGAGTCGTAAGGAGCACCGTGGCCCCGTCGGCGACGAGACCGCGGATCACCTCCCACACGCGCACCCGGCTTGTCGGGTCCAAGCCGGTGGTGGGCTCGTCGAAGAAGAGAACGGGTGGTCGCGCAACGAGGCTCGCAGCCAGATCGATGCGCCGGCGCATGCCGCCTGAGTACGCCTTGAGGACGCGATTCGTGGCGTCGACGAGCGTGAACTGTTCGAGGAGGTCGCCCGCGCGCGTTCGTGCCTCGCTTCGCGACAGTCCGCTCAGCCGTCCGACCATCACGAGGTTCTGGCGCCCGGTCAACGTCTCGTCGAGGGTGGCGTCCTGCGCGGCCACCCCGATGTTGCGGCGGACGTTCGCCGCGTCGTTCACCACGTCGTAACCGGCGACGCGGGCTGATCCGCCATCGGGAATCGTCAAGGTGGTGAGGATGCGTAGCGCCGTGCTCTTCCCGGCGCCGTTCGGTCCAAGGAGGCCGAGGATGGATCCTCCCGGAACGTCGAGGCTGATGCCGTCGAGCGCAACCGTCTCGCCGAAGTGCTTGGTCAGGGCGGTTGCCTCGATCATCGATTCGTCGCTCACCCGGTACCTGCTCGCTCGGTCTTACTTACCGCAGGGTAAGCAGGATACTTACCGGCCGTCAAGTAACATGGAGCTGGACTGCAACGAGCAGGGTCATCCTCGGAGGCGAGCGTGGGAGAGAAGACAGCCGCTGTCGGCGACCGATCAGCCGGCTCGGCGGAGGAACGAAGCACCCGTGACCGGATCCTCGACATCGCGCTCGATCTCTTCATCGAGAACGGCTTCGATAAGACGTCGCTTCGCGAGATCGCCGAGCAGCTCGGGTTCTCCAAAGCGGCCATCTACTACCACTTCGCCAGCAAGGACGACATCTTGATGGCGCTCCATCTGCGCCTTCACGAGATCGGTCACCGGGCGATCGAGCGGCTGGGCCAGGCACCTGCCGGCGTGGACTCCTGGGCGCTCCTGCTCGACCAGATGGTGGGCGAGATGCTCGCCAATCGCAAGATCTTTGTGATGCACGATCGGAACCGGTCGGCGTTCGAACAACTCCACCGCAAGGAGCACGATGCGCAGCACGAGGATCTGGACGTGCTGCTCCGCGACTTGATCAGCGACCCCGCGCTCGCGCTTCGCGACCGGGTCCGCTTGGGGTGTGCTGTCGGAGCGGTCATGACCGTGCTCGTGCTGTATGGAGACCTTCTCAACGACGTCCCATCCGGCACGCTTGAGGAACTGCTGCGCGACGCATTGGGCGACCTCCTCGGCCGCGGTACTCGTGGCGAGCGTCCCGCGCAACGCCCGGTCGCCCCGATCGGCAACGAGCGTGACCGTCCAACGCAGCGGGGCAGGACGCGAACCGGTGCCCAACGGCGGGCCGCCAACTAGGGGCACCGGCGTATCCGACCTGGAACGGGGAGAGAGTGTCGTGGTCACCGTTGACGCGTCGGAGAGGCGGTGGTGCTCGGGCGTCACGTCGCACCCGTCGCGCCCGGGCCTGGATAGGCCGACTGCTGACCGAGGTGAGCGACGAGTCTGGCCGGTGCAACAGCTCGGTAGCTTTCGTCGATCCAGTCGAGAAGTAGCTCGAGATCGGGGCAGTCGGGGTGGTCAAGATCGATCGTGACCCAACCGGACTTCCCGAGACCATGGCTGGTTGGCTCGGCACAGGCCAGCGACAGCGCGTGCTCAACGGAATCGGGCAGCTTGACCGAGACGGACGGTTGCGCCGAATCGTCTCGACCGAAGAAGGCGAACACCTTCTTGCTGACCTTGGCGACGCGCGTACCCCAAGGGAAGTCCTCTCTCGACTCGGGGTACTGAGCGGCGGCGACCACGAGGGCCGCGACGATGCTCTTCGCCTTCTCGAGAGTGGCGTCGCCGCTGCTCCGGGGAGTGCTCTCGGCCATTCCGGAATGCTACGTAGTTCGCCTGAGGTGCCGCACGCAACGGGCGATCGGTGGTAGCCGCGCCCGGGGGTGCGGAGCACTTCGGGACGCGCGTCCCGCACGGTGCACGCCTCGGTCGACGGCGCGCCGAGCGGTGGTTCCCTGCGTCGCTCGGGCGCTCGTCGCTCGGAGCTAGCCAGTACCGAACTGAACGTCCAGAACTGCGACTGCCCGGGTGTTCGGCTGACGATTGCGGCTGCTAGGGCTACACGTGAGCTGCGCGGGCGCTGAGCGCGTCGGGGCGACCGCTGATCTCAGCCGGCTCTGGATCGGCGGTGTCGTAGGCGCGACGCGGAGACGGCTATCTGGGATGGGTCAGTCTCGCGCCCGAGGATCAGATCGCGCTGCGATGCCGTGGCTCGTAGAGGAGCACCTTCACGTCGCCTGGAAGGAGCATGGTCACGACCACTCCGAAGCCCCGATCTTCGGGCTCGCCCTCGAACTGGACGTCCTTGGCGCCGAGCTCAGCCATCGTGGCTCGGATGTCGTCGCACATGAAGGAGATCTCGTGCGCCGGCCCGTCAGCGGGGTGAATGCCGAGCTCGGCAGGTGGCAGCCGGAATATCAGCCACCCGTCGTGGGCATCCACGTGATCCCATCCGAAGACCTCCCTCAAGACCCTCCGGAGCTCCTCAGGCTTCGAGCTGTACAGGAGGGCATGGGTGCCGATGATTGCCATACGGCGAGCGTAGTGAGCGGCGACTCCTCTGAGCGGCCGATCGGTTCCGTACCTTTCCGACAGATCCGTCCTCTGGGATGCCTCGAGACCGCGACTTGAGGACGGCCCGAGGAGGGCCGACGGATGCGCAACCCACCCCGCGACGAGTGCTCTGCGAGCTGGCGCACTAGGTTGCCGCGGGTGGCCAGCATTCGTCCGCGAATCCGGTGGTCTCGCTAGTGAATCACGCTCATCAGCACGCCACCTCGCCGGGTGGTCGATCCGGCGACGATGACAGAGGAGGAAGTCATGATCGGTGACAAGGTAGAGCGATTCCAAGGCAAGAACCGGGATCCGGGCGCCGTGCAGGCCCACATCGAGGAGTACCTGAAGAACGACGGCTTCACAGTTCAGACCTCCGCACCGAGCGCGCAGGGTGTGGCGATCCAGGCCAAGAAGGGCGGCTTCTTGCGTGGCGTGGTCGACGCGGACCGGGCGATGACCATCGCGATCTCTGGGAGCGCCGACGACTTCACGGTCCACATCGGCATCGGCAAATGGCTCGAACACCTCGGGGTGGCAGTCATCGAGACCTTGCTGATCTCAGACCTGTTCCTCGTCGTGGACGTGGCCGAGAGCGCCTGGAACCTCGAGATCGAGGACAAGCTCGTCAAGGACCTCACGGCATTCGTCGGCTGACCCCGATCGGGTCGAGACCGAGCTGCCATGCTTGCTCGCGGGCAGCGGGTCCCGCATCGTCTCGTACCACCCGGTTCATCTGAGCCTCGGAGATCTCCTTCGCTTTCACCGCCGTTTCTGACCGCCTGACGCCGATTGAGCACTGAATGGTTCCCGGGCAGCTGGAATACCTGCACGCCAGGCATCGTGGTCCCTGGCCGGTGCCGTCGGTTCACGACGAACCGCAGCCCCGGGTGGACCTCCTCAGCTGTGCGGGTCCGTCCACGGCGCTGCGGCGAGGACGCGCGCCAGGCGCTCGGCGGCGTCCCACATGTCGGCGTAGCGGAGGTAGAGGGGAGCGAGGCCGAAGCGGATCAGGTCGGGCTCGCGGAAGTCCGCCAGCACGCCGTGCTCGGCGAGGGCCCGGACGATCGGGTGGGCGTGGGGATGACGGAAGGCGAGGTGGCTGCCACGCCGGGCGGGGTCACGCGGTGAGGCGAGCTCGACACCCCGACCGTCGCAACAGCGCTCGACCAGCTCGATGAGGAGCCCCGAGAGGCGCCGGCTCTTGTCGACGACGACGTCCATCTGCACCCCGTCCCACAGTTCGAGGCTCGCCTCCAAGGCGGCGTAGGAGACGAGCGGCGGGGTGCCGCAGGCGAACCTGGCGATCCCGGGAGCGGGGTCGTAGTGGCGCTCGAGGGCGAAGGGTCGGGCATGCCCGTGCCAGCCGGGCAGCGGCTGGCGAGCGTCCGCGAGGTGCCGGGTCGCGGCGAAGACGAAGGCCGGGGAGCCCGGACCGCCGTTCAGGTACTTGTAGGTGCACCCGACGGCGAAGTCCACCTCGCTGGCGTTCAAGGCTACGGGCACGGCACCGGCGCTGTGGCAGAGGTCCCACACGGCGAGCGCCCCGGCGCGGTGCGCCGTCGCGGTGAGGCCAGCCATGTCGTGCAGGAGCGCCGTCCGGTAGTCGACGTGACCGAGGACGACGACGGCGACGGAGTCGTCGAGCGCCCGCTCGAGCTCCCCCTCGCCGGGGCGCGCCAGGCGGTGCTCGTAGCCGCCGAGGAGCTCGGCGGCGCTGTCGATCATGTACAGGTCGGTCGGGAAGCCGTCGGGGTCGCTGACGATCGTTCGCCGCCCCGGGCGCAGGCGGGCAGCGGCCATCACCACCTTGAACAGGTTCACCGAGGTCGAGTCGCCGACGACAACCTCGTCGTCACGCGCGCCGATGAGGGGTGCCACCAGGCGGCCGAGCGCGAACGGCTTGTCCCACCAACCCGCGGCGTTCCAGCTTCCGATGAGCCCCTCGCCCCACTCTTCCTCGATGGTGGAGCGCACACGCTCGATCACTGCCCTCGGCAGGGCACCGAGCGAGTTGCCGTCGAGGTAGACGAGTCCGGAAGGCAAGACGAAGCGCTCGCGCCACGGCGCCAGCGGATCGGCGGCGTCGAGCGCTTCGCAGTCCTCGCGTGCCGTCACTGCGCTCATCGGGGACCCTCCTCCAGCCCGGCTAGCCGTGCCACGTGGCGCTCCGCCTCGTCGGTCGATCACCCGGGCGGACGCCCGGGCCGCCCGGCGCTGCTAGGCGGCGCCCTCGCCGAGATAGGCGGCGCGGACCCGCTCGTCGCTGAGCAACGTCGTGGCGTCGTCGTGGAGCACGATCTCGCCGTTCTCCATGACATAGCCCCGGTCCGCGAGGTGCAGCGCCTGCGCGGCGTTCTGCTCGACGAGCAGGATCGTCGTCCCGAGCCCGCGGATCTCCCTGATGATCTGGAAGATCTGCTGCACGATGAGCGGGGCGAGGCCCATCGAGGGCTCGTCGAGCAGCAGCAGGCGCGGGCGGTTCATGAGCGCCCGGCCGATCGCGAGCATCTGCTGTTCTCCGCCCGAGAGGGTGCCGCCGTCCTGGCGCTGGCGCTCCTCGAGGAGCGGGAAGAGCCCGAACACGCGCCCGAGCTCGGCGCGGATGCTGCCGCGCCGTTGGTAGGCGCCCATCTCCAGGTTCTCGATCACGCTCATCCGGGGGAAGATGCGCCTGCCCTCCGGCACGTGGCCGATCCCGAGCGCGACGACCTCGTGCGCCGGCATCTGCTGGATCGCGACGCCCGCGAAGAGCACGGTGCCGGTGACCGGGTGGAGCAGGCCCGAGATGGTGCGCAGCGTCGTCGTCTTCCCGGCGCCGTTTGCTCCGAGCAGCGCGACGATCTCGCCCTCGTTCACGTCGAGGTCGATACCGCGAAGTGCCCGGATCGAGCCGTAGCGCACGTCCACGCCGGCGAGCTCGAGGAATGCCACTAGCGCTCCTCGCCGCCGGCGCCTGGGTCCGTGCCAGCACCCGCGCCTGGTCCCTCGCTGCCGCCCGACGCCTCGCGCTCGCCTTCGGTGGTGCCGAGGTACGCCTCGATGACGGCGGGGTTGCGCTGGATCTCCTCGGGGGTGCCCGCGGCGATGACGCGGCCGAAGTTGAGCACGACGATGCGGTGCGCGAGCGACATGACGAGGCGCATGTCGTGCTCGATGAGCAGGACGCTCACGCCCATGTCGGCGTTCACCCGTCGGATTAGCGCGGCGAGCTCCACCTTCTCGGACGGGTTGGTGCCGGCCGCCGGCTCGTCGAGCAGCAGGAGCTCGGGGGCGGTGCCGAGCGCCCGGGCGATCTCGAGGCGCCTGCGGTCGCCGTAGGGGAGGGCGCTCGCGAGCTCGTTCGCCCGGGCGCGCGAGGCCGACGAAGTCGAGCAGCTCGGTGGAGCGGGCGTCGCTGTCCCGTTCCTCCCGCCGCGTCCTCGGCAGCCGCAGCATCGCGCCCACCGGTCCGGTGTGCTGGCGGGACTCGACCCCGATCTTCACGTTCTCGAACGCGGTGAGGGCGTTGAACAGCCGGCTCGTCTGGAAGGTGCGGGCGATCCCGAGGTGGTTCACGACGTGCGGCTTGCGACCGATCACCTGCGTCTCGTGCCCGTTCGTGCCACGGAAGACGATCGAGCCCGACTGGGGCGTGTACACGCCGGTGAGGCAGTTGAACAGCGACGTCTTGCCCGCCCCGTTCGGCCCGATGACCGCGAGGATCTCGCCGCGGCGCTGGCCGAGGTCGACGCCGGCGAGGCCGGTGACACCGCCGAAGGAGAGCGATACGTCCACGACCTCGACGATCGCGTCGCCGGTCGCCAGTGCGGCGGACGGCTCCGGCAGCACGGAGGTGCTCATGCGACTGGGCCCGACCCGGTGCCGCTCAACGCGTCGGCGTGGCCGACGCCGTGCTCGGCGAGCCCGATCTCGCGCTTGCGGCGCCGGGACGGGATCATCCCTTCCGGGCGGAAGATCATCATCACCACGAGCAGCGCACCGAGGTAGATGTAGATGTCCTGTTGCTGGAAGCCGAGCACGGGGTGCTCGCGGAGGATACCACGGGGCCCACTGGAGCACGGCCGCGCCGACCACGGCGCCCGGGAGCGAGCCCATGCCGCCGAAGATCACGAGCACGAGGATCAGGATCGAAAGCTGCACCGTGAAGTCGCCCGGCTCGACGAAGGCGATCTTGCTCGCCGTCAGCATCCCGGCGAAACCCGACGTCGACGCGCCGATCGCGAACGCCATGACCTTGTACTTGAGGACGTTGATGCCCGATGCCTCCGCAGCGACCTCGTCCTCGCGGATCGCGGTCCAGAAGCGGCCGACCCGCGAGCTCTCGAGCGAGCGGAAGAGGACGAGGACCAAGACGACGAAGCCGAGCAGCAGGTAGTAGTAGGGGAGGTTGTTGATCCCCCAGGCGTAGCGGATGCCGAACAGGTGGATCGAGAAGTGCGGGATCCCGATGACGCCCTGTGCGCCCCCGGTCACTCCGGTGAGGTTGGTCGCGACGATCTGGATGATCTCGCCGAAGCCGAGCGTGACGATGGCGAGGTAGTCGCCGCGCAGGCGCAGCGTCGGCGCGCCGAGGATGACGCCGGCGAGCGTCGCCGCCAGGATGGCGAAGGGGATCGCCCAGAACGGGTTCAGGTGGACGAACGGATGGATCGGCAGCGCGCCGGTCCAGTAGGCGGCGGAGTATGCGCCGATGGCGTAGAAGGCGATGTAGCCGAGGTCGAGGAGGCCGGCGTAGCCCACGACGACGTTCAGGCCGACGGCGAGCAGGACGTAGACGCCGACCTGGTCGACGAGCACCTCCTGCCAAAAGCTGGAGAGGTGCATCGGGTACACGATGGCGATCGCGAGCACGACCACGTAGATGCCATAGCGGACCCGGCGGTCGGGGAACAGCCGCCTCGGGCCGGCCTGGACCCGGTCGCTCGCGGCCCGGATCCGGTCGCCGAAGCGGTGCCGGACGGTCATGAGCAGCCAGATGGCCGCCCCGAAGCCGAGGAAGCCGAACACCCGAGGGTTGAGGATCGAACCGGTGAATCCGGACGTCGGCGCGGAGGCGCTGCCCGAGGGCCCGGTCATGAGGGCGAGCACGAGGCCGCCGACGAGGCAGGCGAAGAGGCGCCGTGCGTCGGTGTTCGTCCTCAGGCCGCGGACGAACAGGACACGGTCCGTCGCCGCCGCGCTCATGCCGACCTGCCGAGCCGCTCGCCGAGGATCCCCGTCGGCCGGACCAGGAGGACGACCACGAGGATGCCGAAGGCCATGACGTCACGCCACTGGAAGCCGATGCACGTCACGGAGAGGTTCTCGGCGATGCCGAGCAGCAGGCCACCGAGCACGGCGCCCCGGATGTTCCCGATGCCGCCGAGCACCGCTGCGGTGAAGGCCTTCAGGGCCGGAGTGAAGCCCATCGTGTAGACGACGCCGGAGCTGAGACCGAACAGGAAGCCGGCAGCGCCGCCGAGCAGGCCGCCGATGACGAAGGTCTGGGAGATGATCCGGTCGATGTTGACGCCCATCAAGCTGGCCGTCTCCGCGTCCTGGGCCACCGCCCGGATGCCCTTGCCGAGCCGCGTGACTGCCACAAGCCGGTCCAAGAGGGCGAGCATCACCAGCGCCGCCACCGCGATCACG
The DNA here is from genome assembly GCA_963765505.1 of uncultured Actinomycetota bacterium. Lineage (GTDB taxonomy): Bacteria > Actinomycetota > Acidimicrobiia > Acidimicrobiales > Bog-793 > DATKQY01. Next base: position 212,379 of record CAVXWO010000005.1, on the reverse strand, counting down.
AGGTAGTAGGTCTGCACCTGTGCCCCGAACACGGTGAACACGGTCCCGTTCGTGAACGGCGAGGGGATGCTCACCGAGTCGCGGCCGAACTCCTTGCCGGCGAGGTTGTAGAGGAAGTAGGACGCGCCGATCGCGCTGATGAGGAACGCGAGCTTCGGCGCGTTACGCCTCCGCAGGGGCCGGTAGGCGACGCGCTCGAGGAGGAAGGCGATCACCCCGCCGCCCGCCGCACCTCCGAGGATGCCGAGCACGACCAGGCCGAACGAGGCGACACCGTGGGGCTGGCCCGTGCCGATGATCGCGTTGAGGACGAAGTAGCCGGCGAACCCTCCGCTCATGAACACCTCGGAGTGAGCGAAGTTGATGAGCTGGAGGACGCCGTAGACCAAGGTGTAGCCGAGCGCAATCAGGGCGTAGATGAAGCCGTCCGCGAGGCCGAGGACGATCGCGTTCGAGAAGTTCTGCGTGAAGCACATGCGGCAGGCCTAGTTCCCGGGTCGGAGCCGACGCGGCAGCCGGCCGCCCCGCATGAGACGGGGCGGCCGGCTGTGCGGACGGACGTTCTCGCTACTTGACGAGCGAGGTGACGGGACCGACCTCGCTGATCGTCCCGTTCGTGACCTTGTAGATGTAGACGGCCGTGCCGGCGATGTCGCCGTTCTTCTGGAAGTGGACCCGCTTGGTGAGACCCGGGTAGACGATGGTGCTGAGGCCCGAGACGATCGCCTTGCGGGTGATCTTGGTGCCGAGCTTCTTCATGACCGCGATGATCGTGTTCGAGGCGTCATAGGCCTCGGCCGAGTACGTGCCGACCGAGAAGTGCGCCAGCTTGCGGAAGTCGCTGCTGAACGCCTTGTCGACCTTGCTCGTTCCGAGGTTGGTGCATGCGCAGCTCAGGTAGGTCCCGTTCGCCACCGAGGAGCCGGCCTCGGAGATGTAGTGGGGGTCGAGGCTGCCGTCGTCCGACATGAGCGTGCCGGTGTACCCGGCCGCACGCGCCGCCTTGGCGAGCAGGGCGAAGTCGCAGTAGTAGCCCGCGTAGAAGGTCACGGGGTCGTTCGTCTCCTTGATCTGGGAGGCGAGCGCGCCGTACTGCTGGACGTTGCCCGTGCCGGCCTGGCACTGCGTGGTGCCCGGGGCCTCCACGTGGGTCACCGTGGCGCCGAGGCCTTGCGCGGCGCTGTCGAAGGCGCTGACAAGGCCGGTCGCGTACGCGCTGGCGTCGTCGATCGTGTAGATGTGCTTCGCACCGAGCTTCTTCACGACGAACTGCGCGTCACCGGGACCCTGGGCGTTGTCGTCGGCGACGACCCGGAAGAAGTTGTGCCAGCCCTCGGTGGCGAGCGAGGGCGCCGTCGCCGAGGGGCTGACCGTCGCGAGGTGCGCTGCCGAGAACAGCGGCTCCGCGGCCTTGGTCGCCCCGGAGAACGCCGGTCCGACGACCGCGATGACCGAGGAGTTGTTGATCAGCGACTGGGCCGCCGTCGGCGACTGCGCCGCCGAGCCCTGGTCGTCGGCCGAGGTGAACTTCAGCTTGAACGGCAGCGAGCCGAACGTCGTGCCGGCGTTGGCCTGGTTCACGGCCAACTTCACCGAGTAGAGCATGTTCAGGCCGAGCTGCGCGTTGCCCCCCGACAACGGTCCCTCGTAGGCGATGGTGTACGTCGGCTTCGAGGCGTGCGAGCTGCTTGCCGCAGACACGCCCCCGAGCGTTCCGAGCAGGAGAGCGCCGGCTGCGACCGGCGCCCCAACGATCATCAATCTCTTGCGCATACGTTTGTCCCCTCCTGGCTGATGCGAGCGACCGTGTTCCCCCGGGGCTCGTTTGACCTGGGAAACTCTAGCGGCTCCGCATGGTCGGATCGAGGGAGGTCGCCCGATCCCGGGGCCCGATCCCGGGGCCCGGGATCGGGCCCGGGCTCAACCCGGGGCGCGCGACCGCCGGCCCGAGGAGACCGGCCGCCCGGTGCGCCGGTAGGATCGGGCCGTGCGCAGGCGCTGGTTCTCGAGGCGGGCCCTCGGTCTTCACCTGGCCCTCCTCGTGTGGGTGCCGGGCTGCGCCGTGGCCGCCTGGTGGCAGGTGACCATCGCGACGGCCGGCAACGGTCTCGCGTACCTCTACGCCGTCGAATGGCCGGTGTTCGCCATCCTCGCCATGGTCGTCTGGTGGAACCTGATCCACGACGATCCCGAGAAGGTCGGCTCGCGAGGGCTTCGCCGGGCCCGGCGCGAAGGGGGTGTGCTGATCGGCCCCGAGCTCGTCCGCCGCCCGGAAGAGGAGGATGAGGAGTTGGCGGCATACAACGCGTATCTCGCTGCGCTCGCCGAGGAGGACCGGTCGAAGCAACGCCGCCGCGCATGAGCGCGGCCCTTACGCGCTATCGCGTCATGGCGTACGTCGTCGGCACGGGGCTGCTCGTGCTCGTGCTGGTCGGCGTGCCGCTGCAGTACGGCGCGGGCCGCCCCGGCGTGGTGAGCGTCGTCGGCCCGATCCACGGCTTCCTCTACATCATCTACCTGATCACCGCCTTCGACCTGGCCCGGCGCGCCCGCTTCACGCTCTGGCAGATGGCCGGAATGATCGGTGCCGGCCTGGTGCCGTTCCTGGCGTTCTTCGTCGAGCGTCGCGTCACCCGGAAGCTCGAGGAAGACCGGGTCGCCTGAGGTCGACGGCGCTCGCCGCGACCGGCCCTGAGGAGTGGAACCACCTGCGCCGAGCCCTCCTCGGCGCCGTCGTCCGGCACGCCGAGCGCGATCTCGCCGCGTTCTCGCCCGAGCGGGCGACAAGGCCGAGCCGGTCCACGCCGAGCTCGCGACCGGCCTCGAAGTTCTAGGCACGACCCCGGACGGGACCAGGCGGCGGTCCCGCCCTCCGTCGGGACGGGGCGACGAGGCCCACGGCAGCGCTTCCTGTCGGTTCGCGACGTAGCGATGCACGCCGGCCGGACCTACCCCCGGGCGCGCCGACCCGCACCGCTCGGTGCATCGCGCGATCCGGTGGCGCGCACGTCCGGGTGCGGCGCTAGCCGCGCTGCTCGCGCTCGGACACGCGCACCGCGTAGACGGCCGCCTCGGTGCGTCGGGAGAACCCCATCTTCGACAGCACGTTCGAGACGTAGTTCTTCACCGTCTTCTCGGCGAGGAACAGCTGCTCGCCGATCTGGCGGTTCGTCTTCCCCTCGGCGATGAGGTCGAGGATCTGGCGCTCCTGGTGCGTGAGGCGCGCGACCCGCTCGTCCTCGGGCTTCGGGGCGCGCAGGCGCTCCATGACCCGCGCCGTGAGCGCGGGATCGAGGAGCGACTCGCCTGCCGCGACGCGTCGCACCGCGTCCACCAGGTCCGACCCCCGGATCTGCTTCAAGACGTAGCCGGCGGCACCCGCGAATATGGCCGAGAAGAGCGCTTCGTCGTCGGCGAAGGAGGTGAGCATCAAGCAGGCGAGCTCCGGCCGCGCCGCCCGGAGGTCCCGGCAGACCTGGACGCCGTCGCCGTCGGGCAACCGGACGTCGAGCAGAGCGACGTCCGGCCCCGTCGGTGGCACGCGCGCGAGCGCCTCCGCTGCCGTCGAGGCCTCGCCGACCACCTCCATGTCATCCTCGGCCTCCAGCAGCTCGCGCAGCCCGCGCCGGACGATCTCATGGTCGTCGAGGAGGAATACCTTGGTCGTCATCGTCGTCCCCGCTCCCGCTCCCCGGTCTCGCTCACGAGAACCTCTTCGCCCGCCACACCAGCTCAGTCCCGCCGCCCTCGCGGTCGGCGACCTCGAATGAACCGCCGAGGAGCTTCGCGCGTTCGGCGAGGTTGCTGAGGCCTCGTCCCCCGGCCTGGCCGCGCCCGTTCTTGAGGCCCACCCCGTCGTCGCGGACCGTGAGCACGAGCTCGTCGCTGACGACGCTGATCTCGACCTCCGCGTCCTTTGCCTGGGCATGACGCACGACGTTCGAGAGCGCCTCGCGCAGCGAGTAGAGAAGATGCTCGGCGGCCTGGGGACCGACGGCTGCGTCGATGGGCCCCTCAAAGTCGACACGAGTGCGGAGACCGAGCTTCGTCCCCGCCTCGTCGACTAGGTCCAAGATCTCGGCGCGCAGCGCTCCCTGCCCCGACTCGGTCCTAGGCCGGCTGATGGCGAAGATGGTCGTGCGGATCTGACGAACGGTCGCGTCGAGATCGTCGATCGCCTCTTGCATCCGGGTGCTGACCTCCTCGCGGTTCGCGTAACGCATCGCCGACTGGAGGGACAGCCCGACGGCGAAGAGGCGCTGGATCACGGTGTCGTGCAGGTTCCGCGCCATGCGCTCGCGTTCCTCGGTGAGCGTGAGCTCCCGCAGGCGGTCATGCAGGCGGGCCTTGTCGATCGAGAGGCCGGCGGCGACGCTGAGCCCTTCGAGGACGGCCTCGTCCTCGTCGGTGAACTCGTCGGCGCCCTGCTTGTCGCAGAGGTAGAGATTGCCGAACAGGTCGCCACGGACCTGGATCGGCACGCCGAGGAACGAGCGCATCTGCGGGTGGTTGGGGGGGAACCCGGCGCTCGCCGGGTGCTCGTTCAGGTCCCGGAGGCGCAGGGTCTGTGGTTCCCGGATGAGCAGGCCGAGGAGGCCGCGCCCGGAGGGCAGTGGGCCGATCGATTCGCGCTGGTCCTCGTCGATGCCGACGGTGATGAAGCGGGAGAGGGCGGTGCCAGCGTCGTCGAGGACGCCGAGCGCGCCAAAGCGCGCCCCGGAGAGCCCCACCGCCGTCTCCACGATCGTGGTGAGGACGTCCGACAGCTCGATGTCGGCGTCGATGAGCAGCATGGCACCGATGAGCGCCTGGAGACGCCCGGGGTCGTGGACCCGATGGAAGGGCACTTACGCGAGGATACCCGTCTCGGGCCGAACGAACGCCTAAGGGTCCGCTGCTGAGGTGCGCCGGGCCCGCGAGTCACACCGCTGCGGGGGCTGCCGCCGCTGGGCGCGGCGCAAGTGGCCATTCGAAGTCGCCAGGGTCGAGCGGTCGCTGGCCGTTCCCTCGCCGCCAGAGGTCGTAGTGCTCGGCCCACTCCCGGTGCCACTCGCACTGCAGGCGCGTCAGTTCCTCGAGAGCGATCGCGTGCAGCTCGGGGTAGCGGCCGCAGATCGCGCCGAGCACCGCGATCGCCGCCTCGGCGTCGGCGCCCGCGTCGTGCGGGGCCTTGACGGCGACGGAGTAGTGCTGGCAGAGATGCTCCAGCTTGCGCTTTCCCCGCCGGTACCGGTCGAAGTGGCGGTCGAGCACGAGCACGTCGAGCACGGGGCCGCTCCAGCCCCGCCCGGCGAGCCCGTCGCCCTCGAGCAAGCGGAGGTGGTGATCGAGCATGGTGAGGTCGTACGAGACGTTCATGCCGACGACCGGGATCCCGCGGCGGCCGGCGTGGACCACGTGTTCGGCGATCAGGGGCAGCACCTCTGCGAGCGGGCGTCCGGCCGCCCGGGCGCGCTCGGTCGTGATGCCGTGGATGGCCGTGGCCGCAGGCGGGATCTCACGGCCCGGATCGACGAGACCCGCCAGCCGGTCGATCACGACGCCGCTGACCACACGGACGATCGCGAAGGACACCGGGACGTCGCCGCAGCGGTCGACGCCCGTCGTCTCGAAGTCGAGCCCGACGAGCTCCCCCGCGCTCCAGGGAAGGCTCGTGAGCTCGTCGGCCGGGCCAGCCGGCGATCCGTAGTCGTGCACGGGCTCAGGGTAGTGACCGGGTGCGCGCGAATCGGGGATGGGCGGCCGGTCAAAAGGCGCCGGTGACGCGCAGCACCGCGAGGCTGACGCTGGCGACGGCGCCCCAGAGGTCCGCGCCGTAGACCAGGGGGCGCACTCCGGCCCGGCGGATCGACGCCGGGCGGCTCGACAGCCCGATCGCCGCCAGCGCGGCCGTGATGCAAACCTCGGCGGCGCGCGAGAGGAGCGGTTGCCAACCCTGCGGCACGATTCCGAGCGTGTTCGCGATCGCCGCCACGACGAAGAGCACCAGGAACGTCGGGAGCATCCGACGCCACGGGAGGCGCCGACCGCTCCGGTCGGTCGCCTCGCCCGGGGGCGCGTCCGCGGGTTCGGCGGCCGCGTCCACCGGGACGGTCCCATGGCTGCGCATGGCGTAGGCGCCGAGGGCGAAGCAGACCGGCACGATCGCGAGGGTGCGGGTGAGCTTCACGACGACCGCGCTGTGGAGGGCGTCGTGCCCGTAGGAGGTCGCGGCGGCGACGACCGACGAGGTGTCGTTCACCGCCGTGCCAGCCCACACCCCGAAGGCATGCCCGGACAACCCGAACGTGTGGCCGAGGAGGGGGAAGGCGAGGACGGCGGCCACGTTGAAGGCGAAGATCGTCGAGATCGAGTAGGCGACGTCCTCATCGGCGGGCTCGACCACCGCCGAGACCGCTGCAATCGCCGAGGCTCCGCAGATCGCCGTGCCGACGCCGATGAGCAGGGCCTGGCCGGAGCGAAGGTGCAGCGCGCGGTGCAGTACCGCGCCGGCCACGAGCGCGCCGGCGAGCGAGGCGAGCAGGACGGGCAGCGAGCCCGCGCCGGTGTGGAGCACTTGGCTGAGCGAGAGCAACGACCCGAGCAGGACGATCGAGATCTGCAGGACGGTGTGGGAGGAGAGGCGCACCCCGGGTCGATCGTCGTCGGCGGCTTGGCGAGCACCCGGACGAGGACTCCCGTGACGACGGCGATGACCGGCGCGCCGATCACCGGGGCGAGCGAACCGAGGAGTGTGGCCGCCGCGGTGATGGCCGCCACCAGCCCGAGCCCCGGTGCGAGGCGGCGCGCCGTAGAGACGAGGCGTGGCACCGGCGCGGGGTGGCGCGCCGGGGCGATCGTCACCGGGGCGGTGCTTCGATGGCGGTCGCCACGGCGAGGATCAGATCCTGGAACGGCGACCACTCAGCGGAGAGGGAGAAACGGTCGCCTCGCACCAGCGTCTCGCGCCACTCGACCAGTTGCTCCTGCCAGTAGCCCAGCCGCTCGATGGCGAACGCGCCCGTGCCCGCGCTGATGCGCATCACGCGTCGCTGTGCCGGGGTGGGCACGACGGCCAGGATCCGCTCGCGGCCGCCCTGGACCCGTACCCCGCAGCGTCGGGCCAGCTCGTCGTAGAGGGCCGTGTGGGTGAAGTCGGCGCCGAGGAGCGGACGGGCGATCGCCGCGGGCAGCCAGACCCTGTCGAGCGCGAGCGGCTCGTCGTCGACGAGGCGGAGCCGCTCGAGATGCACGAGCGGCGTGGACGGGTCGAGGCCGAGACGGCTGGCGACCGAGTCGCCGCGGCGCTCCTTGGCGACGCGGACGATGCTCCGCTGCGTGTGGCCGGACTCCTCGACCGAGCGGAAGAGGCTGTAGAGGGTGCCGAGGCTCTGCTCGATGTCGGGCGCCTTCACGATCCGGCTGCGCCGCCCGCGCTCGGCGATGACCACCCCGTCGGCGCGGAGCTTGCGCAGCGCCTCCCGGACCGTCTGGCGGGAGACGCCGTACTCCCGCTGCAGCTCGAGCTCGCTAGGGAAGCTGGCCGCGAACTCGCCCGTGGCAACCCGCCGCGTCAGGCGCTGCTCCAGCTGCGCCCACAGGGGCAGGGGGTTCGAGCGGTCAAGCGTCGTTGCCTCACCCATCGCCAGGTCACCTCACCCGCGCCCGGCGGCGGCCACGCCGCTCGCACAATCCCATATCCGAATGTCCGCAACTACAGACATTAGGGTGGCGCCGGCGCGCTCTGCGAGCCCGACAGGTGCGCCCGGCCACCACCGGCGCGTGGGTTCAGCGGAGTGTCCGGTGCCTGGCGAGGCGCGCAGCCGGGCGCGTCACGCCAGCGCGACGGGCGCCGACGGGAAGGCGCGGGTGGGGCATGCGCTCGAGCACACCCGGACCCGTGTGCGCTGCCGCCACGTCCGAGCCCGCAGGGTCGCGCTGAGCTGTCGCGTCGCGCTGGGCCGCCTGGTCGCGCTGGGCCGCCTGGTCGCGCTGGGCGGCCGGGCCGTCGATGCCGATCGAGGCGATGACGGCGGCGGCGAGCGCCGCGGCCGCGGCCACGAGCATCGCCACCCGGTCGCCGGCGACCGTGGCCGCCCGGCCCGGTCCCGAGCCCACCGATTCGGCGATGGCCACGAGGACCGCGATGCCGAGCGCGGCGCCGATCTGGCGGCTCGTGTTGACGAGCCCGCCGGCCAGTCCCTGCTCATGGTCGGCGACCCCGGCGCTCGCGGCGACGGCCGTCGCGAAGGCGCTGCCCGCGGTGCCGAAGCCGACGAGCGCAATGGCGAGGAGGACCGGCAGGTAGTCGTCATGTGACGGCATCCGCCACAGCAGGAGGAAGCCAAGCATCGGCAGGGCGGTGGTGAGCATGAGCACGCGCCTGATGCCGACGCGAGCGGCCAGCCGCGCCCCGGTAAGGCCGGCGACGAGGCCGGCCGCGCCTTGCGGCGCCAGGGCGAGGCCCGTCCACAACGGCGAGTAGTGGAGGTCGATCTGCAGGTACAGCGTCATCACGAGCACCTCCCCACCGCTCCAGAGACCGAGCATCACCGTGATGGCGTTGGCGGACCGCAGGGTGCGTTGGCGCAGGATCCCGAGGCGCACGAGGGGATGCGGGTGGCGGAGCTCGACGGCAAAGAACGCCGACAAGGCGAGCGCGGCGCCGGCGAGGGCCCCGCTGACGGGCCAGGTGGCCCAGCCCGCCGTCGGGCCTTCGGAGACGGCGTAGACGAGCGCGGCGAGCGAGGCGGTGATCAGCGCAGCACCGCCGACGTCGAGGTGCCCGCTCGGTGCGGCCGGCCGCGAGCCGTCCAGGAGACGTGGCGCGAGCAGCGCTGCCGCCAGTCCGACCGGGACGTTCACCCAGAGGACCGCGCGCCAGCTGAGAAACTGCACGAGCACGCCGCCGAGCAGCAGCCCGGCGACGAAGCCGATCGACGCGGTCGCACCGTAGAGCCCGAGGGCCCGGGTCCTCGCCGGTCCCTCGGCGAAGCTGGTCGTGAGCAGCGACAGGGAGGCGGGTGCGACGATCGCCCCGCCGACGCCCTGGACCGCGCGCGCCACCACGAGCGCCACCGGGTCGGTCGCCATCCCGCCGCCGAGCGACGCCAGGGCGAACAGCACGAGCCCGGCGACGAAGAGCCGCCGGCGCCCGAAGAGGTCGGCAGCCCGTCCGCCCAGGATGAGCAGGCCGCCGAAGCTGATCGCGTAGGCCGTGGCGACCCACTGGAGCGACGCGGGCGTGAAGCCGAGCGCCCGCTGCATCGACGGGAGGGCGACGTTCACGATGCTGAAGTCGAGGACGACCATGAAGACCGCCACGAGGATCAGGGCGAGCGCGATCCTCGGGTGCGCGAGCACGGGCATGCCAAGCGACGGGGCCGGGCGCTCGCCGCGCCGGGCACCCGGGACGACCCGCGCCAGTCCGCCGGCCGGGTCGCCGGCGGGGGAGCGGTGGGTCCGGCGGACCGGAGCGCGATGGGGTCCCCGGCCCGGGCCGTCCGGTCCCGCGTCATGTGCCGGGGGCGCTGCCTGCCTGTCCGTCGCGGCGTTCGCGGCGCAGCGCGGCAGCTCGGGCCGTTTGGTGCCGTGATCGAGCGATCGACCGTCGCTCGCCTGGGTGCTCATCAGCGCTCCTTCGGTTGGGGTCCCGCCCGACCGGCAGGTGGGGGGCGTTGGTGCGTACAACCGGTCAAGGGGTGCGGATGTTCATGTCCGACGACGAATTGTTGAGCTAGGCATCATCACTTCGGCGAATAAGTAGCGGGCATCCGGCGGGTACGCTGGCGGGATGGAGCTGCGGCATCTCGAGCACTTCGTCGCCGTGGCGGAGGAGGGGAGCTTCACCAGGGCTGCCCGGCGCGTCCACATCGTCCAGTCCGGTCTGTCGGTCTCGATCCGTTCGCTCGAGCGGGAGCTCGGGGCGGTGCTCTTCGACCGGACGACCGCACGGGTCGCGCTCACCGACGCGGGGAGTGCCCTCCTCGAGGAGGCACGGCGGACCCTCGCCGCGGCGGAGTCGGCCCGCCAGTCGGTGGCGGCGGTCCGCGGGCTGGTGCGGGGCTCCGTGCGCCTCGGTACGGTCCAGGGCCTCTCCAGCGTGGACATGGCGGACCTGCTCGCCCGCTTCCACGCCGCGCATCCGGGCGTGAGCTTCCGGCTCCGCCAGGCATCCGGCGGCTCGGCGGCGCACGCCGAGTCGATCCGTCGCGGCCAGCTCGACCTGGCGTTCGTCTCGCTCCCGCGGCCGTACCCGAAGGACCTGCGCGTAGAGCCGCTCGCGGCCGAGCCGGTGCTGCTGGCCTGCCCGCGAGGGCACGCCCTCGCCGGGCGGAGCCGGGTCCGCCTCGCCACGATCCGCGGCGAGGCGTTCGTCGACTTCCCCGAGGGCTGGGGCAACCGCGCAGCGGTCGACCGCGCGTTCGCTGCCGCGGGTGTCGGGCGGGCGATCGACATGGAGGTCGATGACGCGTGGACGATGATCGACCTGGTGCGCCACGGCATCGGCCTCGGCTTCGCGCCCCGCTCGATCGCCCGGCACTGGCCCGACCTCGAGTACGTGGCGGTGACGCCGGAGCCGGTATGGGAGACGGCGATCGCCTGCGCCGCCGGCCGGCCGCTCGGCGCCGCGGCTGAGCGCCTGCTCGAGATGGTGCTCGAGCGGGCGGGCGCGGCGTGACGGGCGCCGAGGGCCGACCGGCTCGACCCGCTCGTCTTGCGCGCCCGCGCCCGCCCCGGCAGCATCATGGCGGAGGCGCCCCCGATGGTTCTGCGAGCTCGACGGTCGTGATCGGTCGATGATCCTGGTACACCGGTGAGCCCGATCGCGCTGTCGCCGGGCGAATGGGAGCGTCACGTCGGCGAGCTGGCGGACGGCGCACCCCTCGACCTCCTCGTGGTCGGTGGGGGCATCGTCGGCTCGGGCGCCGCGCTCGACGCGGTTTCGCGGGGGCTTCGTGTCGCGGTCGTCGAGGCGCAGGACTGGTCGTCGGGAACGTCCAGCCGCTCGAGCAAGCTGATCCACGGGGGACTGCGGTACCTCGAGATGTTCGATTTCGCGCTGGTGCGGGAGGCGCTCCGGGAGCGGGCGCTGCTGCTCCGGCTGGCGCCGCACCTGGTGCGGCCGACACCGTTCCTCTTCCCGCTCACCCGGCGGGTGTGGGAGCGTGCCTACGTCGGCGCAGGAGTCGGCCTGTACGACCTGCTCGCGCGCTCGTCGAGGACCGGCGGCGGCCTGCCCCGGCACCGCCAGCTCACGCGGCGCGCCGCGCTGCGGATCGCGCCCTGCCTCCGCTCGGACGCCCTCGTCGGCGCCATCCAGTACTACGACGCACGCGTCGACGACTCCCGGTTCGCGCTGGCGGTGGTGCGCACCGCGGTGGACCACGGCGCCCTCGCGGTGAACCGCGTCGCGGCCGTCGGGCTGGTGCGGGAGGGGGAGGCCGTCGTCGGGGCGCGGCTGCGCCTCCTCGAGACCGGTCGGGAGTTCGAGGTGCGCGCCCGGGCCGTGCTGCTCGCCACCGGCGTGTGGAGCGAGGAGGTCGAGGCGCTCGCCGGGCGGGAGCGCCCGCTTCGCGTCAGGCCGTCGAAGGGCGTGCACATCGTGGTGGCGCGCGACCGCATCGACTCGTCCTCGGCGCTCATCGTCCCGACGGAGAAGAGCGTGCTGTTCGTCATCCCCTGGGGCGAGCACTGGGTGATCGGCACGACCGACACGCCCTGGGAGTACGACAAGGCCCGGCCGGCGGCCAGCGCGGCGGACATCGGCTACCTGCTCGAACGGGTCAACCGCGTGCTGGCCTCGCCCATCGGGGTGGAGGACGTCGTCGCGGTCTACGCCGGCCTCCGGCCGCTCATCGCCGGTGCCGCCGAGGAGACGACGAAGCTCTCACGCGAGCACGCGGTCGGCCGACCCGCGCCCGGGCTCGTCGTCGTGTCGGGGGGCAAGTACACGACGTACCGGGTGATGGCGAGCGACGCGGTCGACGCCGTCGTCGACCATGCGGGACTCGACGCTCCCCGGTCGGCCACGGCCTCGGTGCCGATCCTCGGCGGCGAGGGCTACGCCGCCGCCTGGGCCGCCCGCGCCGAGCTGGCGCGCAGCTCCGGCCTCGGGACCGGCCTGGTGGAGCACCTGCTCGAGCGCTACGGCACGCTCGCCGGGGAGGTCCTCGCCCTCGCCGCCTCGGACGCCTCGCTCGCCCTCGGCATCCCTGGCGCCGAGGGGTACCTGCGCGCGGAGGCCGTCTACGCGGTGACCCACGAGGGGGCGCGCCACCTGGAGGACGTGCTCGCCCGGCGGACCCGCGCCGCCATCGAGACGAGCGACCGCGCGGCATCGGCCGCGGAGGACGTCGCGGCGCTGATGGCGCCCCACCTCGGCTGGGACGGCGCGCAGGCCCGTCAGGAGGTCGAGGGCTACCGGCTGCAGGTCGAGGCGGAGCAGGCAGCGGAGCGCCAGCCGGACGACCGTGCGGCGGACGCGGCGATGCGCGGCGCGCCGGCGCTGCTCCCGCTTCCCTGAGCTGGAGCCGCCGATGCCCTCGCACGTCCTCGCCGTCGATCAGGGCACGACCGGAACGCGCGTGCTCGTCGTCGACGCGCGCGGCGACGTCACCGGGCACGCCTACGCCGAGCACCGCCAGCACTACCCCCGACCAGGCTGGGTGGAGCACGACCCCGAGGAGATCTGGGAGCGCGTCGTCGAATGCTGCCGCGTGGCGGTGGCCGACGCCGGCATCGACCCCGGTGACCTCGCGGGCCTCGGGATCACGAACCAGCGCGAGACGACGGTCCTGTGGGAGCGAGCGACCGGCCGGCCCGTCCACAACGCCATCGTCTGGCAGGACCTCCGCGGTGCGGAGCTCTGCCGGCGGCTCGAGGCGGCCGGTGCCGGCACCCTGGTCTCGGAGCGGACGGGCCTCGTGCTCGACCCCTACTTCTCCGGGACGAAGCTGGCCTGGCTGCTCGAGCACGTCGACGGCCTGCGCTCGCGAGCCGAGGGCGGGGAGCTGTGCTTCGGCACGGTCGACTCCTGGCTCGTCTGGAAGCTCACCGGGGGCGCCGCGCACGTCACGGACCCGACGAACGCCTCGCGCACCTTGCTCATGGACCTGCGCACCTTGGACTACGACGAGGAGCTGCTGGAGCTGCTCGGCGTGCCGCGCCCGCTCCTGCCCGAGATCCGCCCTTCTGGCGCCGTCTTCGGCGAGACGGTGACCGAGCTCCTCGGCGGCCAGCGCCTGCCCATCGCCGGCGTGCTCGGCGACCAGCAGTCGGCGCTGTTCGCGGCAGGCGTGCTTCTCGCCGGGTCAGGCCAAGAACACCTACGGGACGGGCTCGTTCGTGCTCGGCAACACCGGCTCGACACCGCTCGACGCCCGCGGGGCGCTCCTCGCGACCGTGGGGCTCGGGCTCGCCGACGGTGCCGAGTACGCGCTCGAGGGCTCGATCTTCGCGACCGGCGCCGCCGTGCAGTGGCTGCGCGACGGGCTCGGGGTGATTCGGGAGGCCGCCGAGACCGAGGCGCTGGCGGCGAGCCTCGCGGGCAACGACGACGTCTGGTTCGTCCCGGCGCTCGCCGGCCTCGGCGCCCCCTACTGGGACCCCGCTGCTCGCGGCACGCTGCTCGGGGCGACGCGCGGCGACGACGAGGGCCCACCTGGCGCGGGCCGTCCTGGAGGGCATCGCCTGGCGCACCCGTGACGTGGTGGAGGCGATGGCGGCGGCGGGACGCCCGGTGGAGGAGCTGCGCGTCGACGGCGGGGCGGCCTCCAATGCCTGGCTGATGCAGTTCCAGGCCGACGTGCTCGGGGTGCCGGTCGACGTGGCGGCGGACACCGAGACGACCTCGCTCGGCGCGGCCTACCTCGCCGGCCTCACCATGGGGCTGTGGCGCGACCGGGCCGAGGTCGGGGCGCTCCGGCGGTCCGGTCGGCGTTTCGAACCGTCCTCGTCGCCCGCCGCGGCCGGGCGCGACCGCCTCTACGCGCGCTGGCGCCAGGCGGTGGCGCGGGCGGAGGGCTGGGCCGAGGTGGACTGAGCGGCACGGGCTCGGGGCCCGGCCCCGGGCGGGGCTGTGCTCGCCCAGAGCTACCCTCGGTCCGTGGCGAGGATGCGGCTGTTCGGGCTGCCGGCGAACCGCGGATCCCGCCGCCTCGTCGTCGCGCTCTCGTTCGCCACGTTGCTGCTCTGGATCGGCGGGAGCGCGATCCTCCCGTTGCTGCCGACGTACCTGCGCCGCCACGGGTCGAGCGCGGCGCTGGTCGGGATCGTCATGGCGGCGTACTTCGCCGCGAGCGTGCTCACCCAGTACCCGGTCGGGCGTCTCTCCGACCGGATCGGACGGCGGCCCATCATCCTCGGGGGGCTGGTCGTCTTCGCCGTCGGCAGCGTGGGCTTCGCCCTGACGTCCGGGCCGGGGCCCGCGATCGTCTTCCGCGCCCTGCAGGGCGTCGGCGCCGGCGCCGTCACGGTGGCCTCGGCGGCCATCCTCGGGACCGAGCTGCCGCTCGACGAGCGCGGTGGGGCGTTCGGCGCCCTCTACGGCAGCCAGATGCTCGCCCTTGCCATCGGGCCGCTCCTCGGCACGCTCGGCGGCCTCTCCTCGATGGGCCTGCTCTTCGTGAGCGCCGCGGTGGCGGCGGGATTCGCCGCGCTCCCGGTCCTCGTGTCGGTGCCCGAGGGCCGCCCGACGGCCCTCGCCGCCGCGCCGGCCGTCCCCCGCGACGAGCGCACCGAGGAGCTGGAGGCGCTTGCCGCGTGCGCGCCCGCCGCGGTGGCCCGGCGGGGGAGCCGAGCCCACCTGCGCGTCACGCCCGCGCTCGTCGGGGTGGTGCTGGTCTTCGCGGCGAGCGGGCTCCTCGGAGGAGTCTACGAGTCGTGCTGGACGCTGCTCCTGCAGCTGCGCCGCGCGACGACGTTCGAGATCGGCTTCTCCTGGACGCTGTTCGCGCTGCCCTTCGCCGTGCTCTCGGTGCCCGCAGGTCGGCTGGCCCAGCGCTTCGACCGCCGCGTCCTCACCCTCGGCGCGCTCGCGGTGTCGATCGGCTTCTGCGTGCTCTACCCGTTCCTCCACTCCGTGCCGGCCCTGCTCGGACTGGCGGTGCTCGAGGCGGCAGGCTCGGTGATCGGCTCGCCGGCCGCGGTGCTGGTCCTCACCGAGCACGTCCCCGCCGAGGTCCAGGGCGAGGCGCAGGGCGCCGTCGAGACCGCCAGGACGGCGGCGACGGCGCTCGCCGCGGCGGCGAGCGGCGCGCTCTTCGGCGTCGACCCCGTGCTGCCGTTCGTCGTCGTGGCCGGCGTCGTGACGCTGGCCTGTGCCGTCATCGCCCGGTCGTGGCGGACCGTCCCCGGTCGAGCCGTCGCCCAGCCCGCCGCCGCAACCGCTCGAAGCGAGAGGGCTCCGGTCGCCGGTGCGTCCCGGGCGGCGGAGTCGCGGCTCCTCGCCAGCGCTCAGCCGCCGCCGTCGCTCGAGAAGTAGCTCTCCACCAGCTCGAGCCAGACCTCCGACAGCGTCGGGAAGGCCGCGACCGCGTGGCGGAGGCGCTCGAGGGGGACCCTGCCGGTGACGGCGACGGTGGCCGCGTGGACGAGCTCGCTGATCTCGGGACCGGTGAACGTCGCGCCGACGAGCACCCCCGCCGACGAGTCGACCACGAGCTGGCACGTCCCGGTCACGTCCTCGCCGGCGATCTCGGCCGCGGCGACCGAGGTCGTCGCGACGCGGAGCACCCGTATTGCGAGGCCCCTGCCCCGAGCCTCGGCCTCCGTGAGGCCCACCGAGGCGACCTGGGGGTCGGTGAAGACGACGCTCGTCACCGGTCCGTCGTCGGCGCCCGCGCCGACGTCCTCGCCGAGGATGGCGCGCACGGCGATGCGCGCCTGGTACTTCCCCATATGGGTGAGCAGGGCGCGGCCGTTGGCGTCGCCGATCGCGTAGAGCCAGCCGCCCGGGACCCCGGTGGCCTGGAGCCGGCCGTCCACGGTCACGTAGCGACCCGGCTCGAGGCCGACGGTGTCGAGCCCGAGGTCGCCGGTGCGCGGACGCCTGCCCGTCGCGACCAGGAGCTCGTCGCCCGTCACGCTCGAGCCGTCGGCGAGGGAGACGACGACGGGCCGGTCGGGGGCGTCGCGGTGGACCGCGACGACGGCGACGCCCGTCCGCACGGCGATCCCCTCGGCGTCGAAGGCCGCCCGGACCTCCTCGGAGGCGAAGGGCTCGGCCCGGGGCAGGAGCCGTGCCGCGCCCTCGATGACCGTCACCTCGCGGCTGCCGAGCCGGCGCCAGGCCTGGGCGAGCTCGACGCCGACGACGCCCCCGCCGAGGACGACGAAGCGCTCGGGCACCTCCTTCGCCGCCGTCGCCTCGCGGTTGTCCCAGAACCGGGTCGTCGCCAGGCCGTCGATCGGCGGGATGGCGGCCGCGGAGCCGGTCGCGAGCACGACGGCGCGCCGGGCGACCAGGCGCCGGGTGCTCCCGTCGGGGGACTCGATGTCGACGGCGCGCTCGCCGGCAAGCCGGCCGTGGCCCCGGACGAGCTGCGCGCCGACCGAGTCGAGCCACTCCACCTGGCCGTGGTCGTCCCACCCGGCCGTCATCCAGTCGCGGCGCGCCAGCGCGGCGCTCGCGTCGAGCCGGCCGGTGACGGCCTCGCGGGCTCCGGGGACCGAGCGGGCGGTGGCGAGCACCTGACCGGGACGGATGAGCGTCTTGCTCGGCATGCAGGCCCAGTAGGAGCACTCGCCGCCGACGAGCTCGGACTCGACGAGCACGGTGGTGAGGCCGGCGTCGGCGGCGCGTCCCACGGCGTGCTCGCCGGCGGGCCCGCCACCGACGACGATGACGTCGTACTCCTCGGGCATCGATGTCCCCTCCTCGGGCTCGGCTGCACCAGTCTCCCTTCCCGGCGGGTGGCCCGCTCGATCACGCGCCCGACGGACCCGCCGCCTGCCGGGGGCGTCCGGCGCTCCCGGCACCGGCGCGCCCGGACACCCGGGCGTCGCCAACCGGTAGGGTCCGCACCGTGCTGCTCCTGGCCCGGGTGCTCGTCGCTGCCGCCGGCGTCGTCTTGGTGGGCGTCGTCCTCGGCTCCGCGGTGCGCACCATCGTGCTGCCCCGGGCCGTGCAGTCCCGCATCGCCCGCACGGTCTTCGTCCTCGTGCGGGCCGCCCTCGGCCTGCGCCTCGGGCGGGCGCCGAGCTTCGCCCGGCGGGACCACGTGTTCGCGAGCCTCGGTCCGCTCTACCTGCTCGCGCTCGTCACCACGTGGCTCGGGCTGGTCTGGGCCGGCTTCGCCGGCGTGGTCTGGGCGATCGACCAGGAAGCCGCCGGCAGGGTCTTCGTGGGGTCCCTCTCGTCGCTCACCACGCTCGGCTTCGAGCGGCCACCGGGGACGCTCGCCGAGCTCGCCGCGGGCATGGAGGCGATCGTCGGCCTCGCGCTGCTGGCACTGCTCATCAGCTACTTGCCGACGGTCTACGCGTCCTTCTCACGACGCGAGGCGGCCGTCGGCAAGCTGTCATTGCGGGCCGGGGTGCCGCCGAGCGGTACGCAGCTGCTCGCCTGGACGTGGCGGTTCGACCGCTTCGAGGACCTGACGCAGGTGTGGCGCTCGTGGGAGGAGTGGTTCACCGAGCTGAGCGAGACCCACACGAGCTTCCCGGTCCTCTCGTACTTCCGCTCGCCGTTCCCCGGGCAGTCGTGGCTGACCGCGGCCGGCGCGGTGCTCGACGGCGCGTCGCTCCGCTGCGCCGCGTTCGACGGCCCCCGCGACATCGACGCCGAGCTGTGCATCCGGGCGGGCTACGTGGCGCTGCGCGCCGTCGCGAGCACCCAGGGCATCCCGTATGACCCCCATCCGCTCCCCGACGCGCCGATCACCCTCGTCCGTGAGGAGGTCGACGACGTCCTGGACCTCTTCGCCGAGGTCGGCATGCCGTTGCGCCAGGACCGCGACCAGGTCTGGCGGGACTTCTCGGGATGGCGGGTCAACTACGACCAGGTGCTCGTCTCGCTCGCCACGAGCATCATGGCGCCCTTCGCCCCCTGGTCCTCTGACCGCTCGGTTCGCCGCTTCCGAAAGCCGCCGCTGCGGCCGCCCCGCCTCGGCCGACCAGCCGGGCCCGACGACCTGTGGGGCTGGGGCGTCGACGAGCCCGAGCGCGAACCGCCAGGTGAGACCGACCGGGGCGGGGAACGGCCTGGCCATGGCGTGTAACGGATGGCCCCGCCGGTAAGAGTGCAACCGGGGAGGACACGCGACCGGCGATCCGGCGAAGCGATGCTGCCCGCTGTCAGGGTGGGCAACCCGGCAAGGCCGCAGAGGGTCCCGCAGTACGCTACTAATCTGACCGGGTAAATCATCATTTGGCGCCACAGTCCCGCGCCTCGGAGGAGGAACGATGAGATCACCCCGCACGCTGCTGGCGGGCCTCGTACTGGTCGTGGGCGCGCTGACGGCCGCGACGGCGACGGCGCCGGCGCTCGCCGCGACGGGCCAGGCCCGGACGGCGGCGGCCACGAGAGCCAAGCTGCCGACCATCGTCATCGGCTCGACGAACTTCACGGAGCAGTTCATCGTCGCCAACCTCTACGGCGACGTGCTCCAGCACGCCGGCTACAAGGTGCAGGTGCGGCCCGACCTCGGCGACCGCCAGGCGGTCGTCCCGGCCCTCGAGGCTGGAGCGCTCGACCTCGAGCCGGACTACGCGGGCACGCTCCTGCTCTACCTCAACGAGAACGCCGGCAAGAAGGCGAACCAGATCACCTCGGCCGTGAAGGGGCTGAAGACGCTCCTCGCCAAGCACGGCGTCACGGTGCTCGACCCGGCTCCCGCGATCGACACCAACGTCTTCGCCGTGACCAAGGCGACGGCGCAGAAGTACCACCTGACCACGCTGTCGAGCCTGAAGCCGGTCGCGTCGCAGCTCGTCCTCGGCGGTCCGCCCGAGTGCCCGACGAACGCCACGTGCGAGCTCGGTCTCGAGAAGGTCTACGGCCTGCACTTCAAGGCGTTCGAGTCGACCGACGAGGCCGGCCCGATCAGCGTCGCCGCGCTGAAGGACGGCACCGTGCAGGTCGTCGAGTTCTTCTCGAGCGACGGCAACATCGTGCGCAACCACTTCGTGCAGCTGACCGACGACAAGCACCTCCAGGCGGCCGACCAGCTCATCCCGGTCATCCGCAAGTCCTTCGACGTGCCGGGCGTCGCCACCGCGCTGAACGCCCTGTCCTCCAAGCTCACCACGACGGCGCTGTCGAACCTGAACATCAAGGTGGACGTGCAGCACGAGAGCGCCGCGGCGGTCGCCAGGGCCTGGCTGACGCAGAAGGGCCTGATCTGATCGGGAGCTGACGACGCACGGCCCGGTCCGGAGGCCGCCGGACGTGGAGCGCGCCGCCGCGCCCGTCCCGTGTGCGGGTCGGGTCTCCGGACCGGCCGCGTCCGGTTCAGACCTCGACCGGCTCGCCGCCGATCGAGCGGCGCATCGCGGCGTGGACGTCGTCGGGCGTGAGCACACCGACGTAGCGCTCCTCGTCCACGACGGTCACGAAGCCGTCGTCGTGCTGGAGCATCAGACGCGAGGGCGTCTCGGAGCGAGGAGCCGAGGGGCACGGTCGCGTCGATCGAGCGCAGGTGCTCGGCAACGGGGTCCTCGGCGCGGCGCGCGCCGCGCCGTTCGCCCGCGTGGCCGGCCCGTGCGCCTCGGCCCTCCCGTTGCGCTCGGCCCCCTGCCCCGGCACCCATCCGCTCGGGCGCTCGCCGCCGTCGAGGACGATCGCGAAGCGGCTGTCCGAGGCCCGCATCATGCGGAAGGCCTCACCGAGTTGCATCGCGGGGGCGACGATCGGCACGCGGGTGAGGTCGGCGAGCTCGACGCAGGTGACGCCGAGGCGTTGCAGGCCGCGATCCGCGCCGACGAAGTCCGCGACGAACGGCGACGGCGGGGTGGCCGAGCATCTCGCTGGGGCGAGTCGTACTGCTCCAGGACCGCCGCCCTTGCTGAGCACGGCGATCCGGTCGACCCGAGCTTGACCGCCTCGTCGATGTCGTGGGTGACGAACATCGATCGTCTTGTCGAGCGTGCCCTGGAGCTCGCAGGAACTCGTCCTGCAGCCGCTCGCGCGTCGATCGGGTCCACTGCGCCGAACGGCTCGTCCATCAGCAGGACGGGCGGGTCGGCCGCCGAGCGCCCGGGCCACCCCGACGCGCTGGCGCTCGCCGCCGGAGAGCTCGTGGGGGTAGCGGCCGCGCGTAGCTCGCGGGCTCGAGGCCGACCAGCTCCAGCAGCTCGTCCACCCGGGCGCGCGATGCGGGCCTTGCCCCAGCCGAGGAGGCGGGGGACGACGCCCGACGTTCTCGGCGACGTGCTGGTGCGGGAAGAGGCCCACCTGCTGGATCACGTAGCCGATGCGCCGTCGCAGCTGCACCGGATCGTCTGCCAGCACGTTCCGCCGTCGATAGGATCGCGCCCGAGGTCGGCTCGATCAGCCGGTTGACCATCTTCAGGGTCGTCGTCTTGCCGCACCCCGACGGGCCGACGAGGATGCACAGCTCGCCCTCCTCGACGTCGAGGCTGAGGTCGTCGACGGCGATCTCGCCGTGGACGTAGCGCTTCGACACCGAGCGGATGCTGATCATTGCCGCGCGACGCTAGCCAGGGAGCTCCTGCGACCGCCACGGGCACGCCGCAAGTCTGGCGCCGGGCATCGGATCTCGGGACCGGTCCGGGTAGGGTCGCGCTGATGACGGCGGCCGTGGACGCGCTCATCCAGTGGTCGTGGGTGACGAGCAACTGGGGCGGCACGATCAGGCCGGCACTCGTCCAGCACGTCGCGCTCGCCGTGCTCGCCGTCGGGATCGGCTTCGTCATCTCGCTGCCGAGCGCTGTCGCCGTCTGGTGGTTCCGGCGGGCGCGCGGTCCGGTGTTCGGGTTCCTCGGGCCTGCTCTACACCATCCCGTCGATCGCGCTGTTCGGGTTGATCCGCCCGTTCACCGGCTTCTTCTCGATCACGACCGGCGAGGTCGCCCTCGTCAGCTACACGCTGCTGATCCTGATCCGCAACACCGTCGCCGGCCTCGACGCGGTGCCCGAGGAGGTCCGCGAGGCGGCCCGGGCCGTCGGCTACTCGCCGCTCGCCGAGCTCGTGCGCGTCGACCTCCCCCTCGCCCTGCCGTCGGTCTTCGCCGGCCTTCGCGTCGCCACGGTCACCGCCGTCGGGCTGGTGAACGTCACGGCGTTCATCGGCCTCGGTGGCCTCGGACAGCTGATCATCACCGGCTTCCAGGAGTCCTTCAACACCCCGATCGTCGTCGCGCTGGTGCTCTCGATCGTGCTCGCCGGGCTTGGCGACCTCCTGTTCGTCGTGGCCGAGCGGGTCGTCGTGCGCTGGGCGCGCACCGTGGAGACGGCCTGAGATGGGCTTTTGGGCGGGACTGTGGCAGTTCTTCTCCACCGCCGCGAACTGGAGCGGGCCGACGGGGATCCTCGTGCGGCTGGGAAACCAGGTCGAGCTGGCGGTCGTGGTCGTGGCCGTCTCGACGGTCGTCGGGATGGGGCTCGGCTTCTACCTCGGCCACGCCGGGCGGGGCGGCTTCGTCGCCGTGAACGCCGCCAACTCGGCGAGGGCCGTGCCCTCGATCGCGCTGCTCACGATCCTTGCCATCCAGCCGTTCCCGGGGCTCCGCTTCGACGGGTTCCTCACCGCCGGCATCACGCTCGTGGCGCTCGCGATTCCGCCCATCCTGACGAACAGCTACGTCGGGATACGCGAGGTCGACGCCGACGTGCGCGAGGCCGCCCGGGCAGTGGGGATGGGCGCCTGGCAGCGGTTCTGGCGGGTGGAGGTCCCCTTGGCGCTGCCGCTCGCCGTCGCCGGCGTGCGGACCGCCGCCGTCGAGGTCGTCGCCACCTCCACCCTCGCCGCCTACGTCACCTTCAACGACCTCGGCGAGTACATCTTCGCCGGCCTCGCCCAGAACGACACCGTCGAGACCTTCGCCGGCGCGCTGCTCGTCGCGCTGCTCGCGGGCGCGACGGACCTGCTCTTGTTCGGCCTCTACCGGCTCGTGACACCGAGGGCCCTGGTGCACAGCGGCGCGCTGCGGCCCGAGCAGTCGCGTGGCATCGTGCGGCGCTTCCCGGCGTTCGCGAGGAACGTCGAGCGCGAGGCCGCGTAGCCGCCGCCCGGGGCGCCCGCCGTCGATCCGGCTCTCGCCGGGGCCCGCTTGGTAGGGTCGCAGCGTGGAGGAGGAGTTCGCAGGCACGGTCGTGGCCGGGGACCGGCGCGGGCGCGTCCTCGGGTTCCCGACGGCCAACGTCGAGCCGGACGGGCCCGTCGCGCTCCCGGCCGACGGCGTCTACACGGGGCGCGTCGAGCTCGCCGACGGCTCGAGCCACGTCGCGGCGATCTCGATCGGGCGCCGGCCGACGTACTACCACGACGAGGACGCCGCGCGGCTGGTCGAGGCGTACCTGCTCGACTTCGACGGCGACCTCTACGGCCAGCGGGTGCGGGTGCACGTCGGCGAGGCGGTGCGCGGCCAGCTCTGCTTCACCTCCGACGACGAGCTGGTGGCGCGCATCCGAGATGACGTCGACGCGGTGCGCTCGCTGATGGGGGCCGGCAGCGCCGACTGACGTGCCGCCGGGACGTCGCGTGCCCGTCGCGAAGAGTTCTGCCGGGCGTCGCCGGCCGGTCGAGGCCCGGAGAGCTCGTCCTCGTAGCATGCCGGCGTGCAGACGGCGTCCTCGGGCGAGGGAGAGGTCGACCTCCCGCCCGCCAGCGCGGCGAGCCCGCTGCCGGCGATCCTCGGCGCGCTCGCCGGCGCCGCCGGCCAGCTGAGGCTCGGCGAGCCGGTCACGTCCCTCGAACACGCCCTCCAGTGCGCCGACGCGGCGGAACGCGAGGGGTGCGCTCCCGCCCTCGTCGTGGCGGCCCTGCTCCACGACGTCGGGTGGCTGCCGCTCCCGGCGCCGGCCGGCGCCGGCGGGACCGAGTCGGCCGAGGTGGGGGAGGGCGAGCACGCCGCACACGCGGCGCGGCGCTCCTCGCCGGCTGGCTCCCGCCGGGCGTCGTCGAGCCCGTGCGCCTGCACGTCGAGGCCAAGCGCTGGCTCTGCTCGGTCGAGCCCACGTACCACGCCGGGCTCTCGGAGGCCTCGCGACTGAGCCTCGTCGCCCAGGGCGGCCAGATGGACGCCGAGGAGCGCCGCGCCTTTGAGGCGGAGCCGTTCTTCCAGGACGCCTTGCTCCTGCGCCGCCTGGACGACGGCACGAAGACGCCGGGCCGCAAGACGCCGGGTCTCGCGCGCTACGTCCCGCTCGTCGAGCGGCTCTCCGCCGGCTAGGCGACGGCTCACGCAGCGAGGTCAGCGCGTCGGCCGTCTCGTCCCGGTGGACCGCCAGTCGCAGGCCGAGCTCGACCAGGGTCCACCCGGCGGCGTGGCGCGCCCGCACGGCGCGTGCACGCGTGCTCAGCCGGCTGCGGTCACGTGGCGCGAGGCGCACGGCGCGCGAACGCGGCGCGCTCTCGCTCCGCACGGTAACTGCTCGCCAGGGCCGCCAGCTGTTCGGGATGCATCGTGGGCTCTCTCGGATGGGTCGTCGTCGGGAACGGCGCCGCCGCGTCGCGGACCTGGGCCGTTCGTCGGCAGGTGGTGGGGGAGCCGGTGGCCGACGATCCGTCGCCCGGCCGTTGTGGCTACGCGGCGGCGGTCGGTCGACCGGCCGGGGATGCGCGTCGAGCCGCCGGGCGGATGACGCGAGAGGGGCGGAGCACAGGCGGAGACCGGCTCAGGCCGGGCGCACCGTCGACCTCCGGTGCAGCAGCTTCAGCGCACGGGGCGCGGGTGGGTTGCCCTCAGTGAAGGTGACGCTTCAGACCCGGAGCACGCCGTGCAGCGGCCTCGTCGGTCCCCTCGAGCGCGAGGACGATCATCGAAGTGGTGTTCATCGTCACGGGACCTCCCTTCGGCACTTCCTGGACGTTCTCTACGGGTGCAGGGGTCGGTGGCCGACCACGCCTACGCTACACGCGACCCGTGCCCGTGGCGAGGGCCTTCTTGCACCCGGCGCATCAACGCCGCGACATGGCGGTTTGCCCTTGCCGCGCTGCGGAACATGGCGCCCAAGTGCTTAGCGGGCGCCACCCGGGTCCCCGGCGGCGTCGAGCGCCCCCCGCATCGCGGCGAGCTCGTCCAGCACGTGGGCGACGACGGCGTCCTCGCCGACGACGGTCGCCTCCTCGACGTCGCGCCGCTTCACCTCGACCCCGCCGCCCTTCAGGGAGCGCTCGCTGACCGTGAGCCGCAGCGGCAGGCCGATCAGGTCGGCGTCGGCGAACTTGCACGCCGGCGCGCTCGTCGCGGTCGTCGAAGAGCACCTCCACGCCCGCCGCCCCGAGCGCCGCGTAGAGGAGCTCCGCGGCGTCGGCGACGCGGGTCCCGCTCCCGCCGAGCGCCGCCAGGTGCACGGGGAAGGGCGCGACGTTCACCGGCAGGCGCAGCCCCTGCTCGTCGTGGTGCTCCTCGGCGACGCAGGCGAGCAGCCGCCCGACACCGATGCCGTACGAGCCCATGACGACCGGGCGCTCGTTGCCGTCGGGGTCGAGGTAGTTCGCCCCGAGGGCCTCGGAGTAGCGCGTGCCGAGCTTGAAGATGTTGGCGACCTCCACCCCGCGCACGGTGCGCAGGGGCTCGCCGCAGACCGAGCAGGGGTCACCCTCGTCCGCCGCCGCGACGTCGGCGACCGCGGACGGCTGCCAGTCCCGCCCGGCATTCGTGTTCAGCAGGTGCCAGTCGGCCTCGTTCGCGCCGGCCACCAGGTTGGGCGAGTCCATGACCAGCTGGTCGGCGATGACGGTGGCACCGGTGAGGCCGATCGGGGAGGCGAAGCCGCCCACGGCGCCGATGGCGTCGAGCTCCGTCGCGTTCATCGGGCGCAGCTCGGCGCCGTCCAGCAGGTGGCCGAGCTTGCTCTCGTTGAGGGACGTGTCGCCCCGCACGACCGCGACGACCGGCTGGGTGCGCGGTCGTGCCGTCCTCGCGGCGGTGCTCGGCGACGAGGAAGACGATCTTGGCCGTCCGCGCCGGCTCGACGCCGAGGAGGGCGGCGAGCTCGTCGATCGTGGTCGTGCCCGGGGTGTGGACGCGTCTCGACCGGCCGCGGCTCCTCCGCCGCGGCGGGCGCCTTCACCGACGTCGCCACCTGCCGGTTCTGCCGCGTAGCCGCAGCTGTCGCACAGCACGAGGGTGTCCTCGCCGAGCGGGGTGAGGTACATGTACTCGTGGGCGGCGCTGCCGCCCATCATCCCGACGTCGGAGCCGACGGCGACGACGGGGAGGCCGCAGCGGCCGAAGATGCGGAAGTAGGCCCGGTAGTGCCGCTGGTACTGGGCGTCCAGGCCGGCCTCGTCGGCGTCCAGGCTGTAGGAGTCCTTCATCGCGAACTCGCGGGTCCGGATCAACCCCGCCCGCGGCCGCGGGTCGTCCCGCCACTTCATCTGGATCTGGAACACCAGGCGGGGGAGCTGGCGGTGGGAGTGGATCTCGCTCGCCGCGAGGCTGGCGACCACCTCCTCGTGGGTCATCGCGAGCACGAGCTCGCGGTCGCTGCCGGTCCTTCAGGCGCGTCAGCTCGGGGCCGACGGTGCGGTAGCGCCCGGTCGCCTCCCACAGCTCGGCGGGCTGGACGACCGGCAGCGACAGCTCGACGCCGCCGATGGCGGCCATCTCCTCGCGGAGCACCTGCTCGATCCGCCCGAGGGCCTGCCAGCCGAGCGGGAGGAAGGCGAAGATGCCCTGCCCGACCTGGCGGACGTAGCCGGCGCGGAGGAGGAGCTGATGACCGACCGACTCGACGCCGGCCGGAGCCTCCCGGAGCGTCTCCCCGAACAACCGCGACATCCTCACCGCCGGCGCCTCCTCTCGACCTGGTGGGAGAAGCTACCGGGTGAACGGGGGAGGGCACGATCCGCCGGCGGCGGCGGCCGCCGGCGGCTACCCGCGCCCGGCGGCCTGGAGCCGCCGCCAGTCGGCGATCCGAGCCGCGGTGAGGCTCAGTAGCCCGACCTGCCGCCGGTCGTGGTCGTCGTGGTCGAGCTGGCGGACTTGACGATCGAGAAGCCGTTCACGCCCTGACCGGTGACCTGGCCCGCCTTCGTGTCGTTGACGAAGAGGTAGAGCGGCTTGCCCTTGTAGGTGACCTGGTGCTGGCCGTTCGAGCGCATCGCCACCCCGAGCCCGGTCACGCCGGTGCCGACCGGCGTCGCGCCGGCCGGAACGACGAGCGCCGGCCACGCGGAGATGCACCCCCCGGTGCAGTTGGAGTGGTTCTTCGTGTCCTTGGCGAAGGTGTACAGGGTGAAGCCCTTCGCGTTGACGAGGATCTTCCCGTACTTAGAGCTCGTCACCCACTTCGCGACCGTCACCTTCTTGGCGTGGCTCGTGGCGGCTCCGGCCGCCGCCGGGAGGGCCACGACCCCGGCCATGCCGGCGGTGAGCATCGCCGCCGGGACGAGCCGAAGGGCGCGCTTCCTGCGGCTCTTGCTGATCGACATCGCTGCGTCCATCTCTATCATCCTTCGTTCGAGCTCGCGCGGCGCGAGCGTCCGTACTCGGCAGGGATACGGACGGAGCGCCACGACGGATTGGCCCGCGCCGGGCCGTCGGGGAAGGTGCGGGAGCGGTCCGGCAGGCGGCGCGCGGCCGGGGCTCGGTAGACCTGGCCGGTTCCGGCGCCGAGGAGGTGCCGAAGGCCGCCACGGCGTCTCGCTCGGCGAGCTCCCCGTGAGCGGCGCGCCGGGCGTGCCGCTCGTCCGCGGGTGCGAGGTGCGCTCGCCGGCGCGGCGTCGCGCCGGCCGTCACGAAAGGTGGTCCAACCTATGCTGACCTGGTTCATCACCGGCTCGTCCCGCGGCTTCGGCCTGGAGCTGGCCGCCCAGGCCCTGCAGCGGGGCGACGCGGTCGTCGCCACCGCCCGCGACCCGCGCCGGGCTGAGGACGCCCTCGGCGGGCCGCGCGAGCGCCTGCTCGCGCTGGAGCTCGACGTCACCGACGAGGCGCAGGTCGCGGCGTCGGTAACGGGCGCCACCGAGCGTTTCGGCCGCATCGACGTGCTGGTGAACAACGCGGGGCGTGGCCTGCTCGGCGCCGTCGAGGAGACGTCGGAGGCGCAGGTGCGCTCCCTGTTCGACCTCAACGTCTTCGGGCTGCTCGCCGTGACGCGAGTGGTCCTTCCGGTGATGCGCCGGCAGCGGTCCGGGCGAGTGCTCCACATCAGCTCGGTCGGAGGCTTCACGGGGCGTGCGGGATCCGGGATCTACAGCGCCACGAAGTTCGCGGTCGAGGGGCTCAGCGAGTCGCTGCGCGCCGAGCTCGCCCCGCTCGGTGTCGAGGTCGTCATCGTCGAGCCCGGAGCCTTCCGCACGGACTTCCTCGACGCGCAGTCGATCCTGCACGCCGAGAGCAGGATCGAGGACTACTCGGCGACCATCGGCGAGCTGCTGGAGTGGGCCGCGAACGCGAACCACCTGCAGCCCGGCGATCCCGCGAAGGCCGCCGCTGCGATGATCGCGGTCGCGACCGCCGCCGAGCCGCCCGAGCGGCTCGCCCTCGGCTCCGACTGCGTCGGGCGCATGGAGGCGAAGCTCCAAGCCGTCGCCGGCGACCTCGCGACCTGGCGGGAGCTGGCGATCTCGACCGATCACCGGGACTGACGCTCCACCGGCCGCGAGCCCACGGCGCCGGGCCGTCGGGTGCACGCGGGGCGCCCGCCGGCCGGTCGGACCAGGCGGTCCAACCGCTACGGTGAGGCGATGCTGACCGTCGCCGGGGTCGATGCGGCCGGCGCCCCGGGAGCATCCCCGCCCCCGCGTCGTCGCGGCGAACTCGTGCTCCACGAGCCAGCGCGAGACGGGGAGGCGGCGCCCGTCCGTTCACCCGTTCGGCGCGCCGACGTCGGGCTCCACCGCGTCGGCACCCTCGTCGCGACGGCCGCGCTGTTGTGGTGTGTCGTCGCGCCCGGGAACGCCCGCCGGCAACGGCGGAGCGGGCGATCCGTCCCTCGGTGACGGGCCACGGCCGGCACCGGCGACGAGCGCGAGGCCGCTGAGCGGTGCCGGCCGGCTACTCCGGGACGCCGCAGGCGAAGAAGCTCGGCCTGAAGCCGGGACACCGGCTGTCGCTCGACCACGCGCCTGCGCGCTGGGGCGTCGCCGACCCGCCCGACGGCGTGGTGCTGGTGGACGACCCCGAGCGCGCAGACGTCGTCATCAGCTTCTTCAGCTCCGCCGGCGAGCTGCCGGGACGCCTCGGAGGGCTCGGCGAGCGCATCTTCCCCGGCGGGTCGCTGTGGATCGCGTGGCCACGGCGAGCCGGCGGCCACAGGAGCGACATCACCGACGACGTCGTGCGCGAGCACGTCCTGCCGCTGGGTCTCGTCGACACCAAGATCGCCGCGCTGGACGAGGACTGGTCGGCCCTACGGGTGGTGTGGCGCCGCGAGCACCGTGGCGGTGCCACGACCACGCCGGCGCGACCTCGGTGACCGACGACGGTGGCCGACCAGCGTGACGTCCGGCGGATCGCGCTGTCGCTGCCCGAGACGAGCCCCGTGGCGGGCCGGTTCGCGTTCGCCGTGCGCAACCGCGACAGGCAGAAGGCCTTCGTCTCGCGTGGATGGAGCGGGTCGAGCCGAACAAGCCGCGCGTCGCCCGCCCCGACGTGGTCGCAGTGCGCGTCGCCGACCAGGAGGAGAAGGAGCGGCTGCTCGCTTCCGGCGAGGAGCGCTTCTTCACCGAGTCCCACTACAAGGGCTTCCCCGCCGTGCTGGTCCGCCTGGCGATGATCGAGGTCGGCGAGCTCGAGGCGCTGCTCACCGACGCGTGGCGCTGCCAGGCCCCGCGGGCCCTCGTCCAGGCGTTCGACGAGCGCCACGACTCGGCGGGCGTGCCCGCAGCGCGGGCATGATGTGGTCATGATCGACCACGTGTCAATCCAGTGCGCCGACGTCACGGCGAGCGCCGCGTTCTACGACGCCGTGCTCGCGCCACTCGGTGGCACGCGGGTGATGGACTTCGGAGAGGTCATCGGCTTCGGGATCGCCCCGAGGCCGGTCTTCTGGATCGGGCCGCAGCACGACCGGTGAGGGCTTCCGCGAGGCCCACCTCGCGTTCAGCGCGCCCGACCGTGGCGCGGTGCGGGCGTTCTTCGACGCGGCGGTGGCCGCTGGCGCCGAGGTGCTGCACGGGCCGCAGCTCTGGCCGGAGTACCACCCCGGCTACTTCGGCGCCTTCGTCCGCGATCCCGACGGCAACAACGTCGAGGCCGTCTGCCACGTGCCGGAGTAGCGCCGGCGCCCGCACGACGGCCGCGCCGGGCAGGTCTGCCCCCGCAGCCCCGGAATCGGCGCTCGCGTAGGATCGGCGAGGGACGCTGGCCCCCCGGCGCGCGCCGTCCGGGCGCTTCCCTGGAGCTGTTGTCGGGATGACGATGCCGCTGTCCTCACGCGACGACGATCCGAGACGGCCCCGCTTGGGGATGGCGGTGCGTGGTCATCGCGCCGGGGCCACGCTGGTGCTCGCCGTCTGCCTCCCGCTCGTGGTCGCCCTGGTGCTCGTCCCCCTGCGGTCGAGCTTCGCCAACACCGCTGCCGCGCTCGTGCTCGTGGGCGTGGTCACCGGCGTCGCCGCGCTCGGCTCCCGTCTTGCCGGGGTCGTGGCGACGATCTCGTCGAGCATCTGGTTCGACTTCTTCCTCACGCGCCCCTACGACCGCCTGGCGATCACCCATCGCAACGACATCGAGACGACGGTGACGTTGTTCGTCGTGGGACTCGCGATCACCGAGATCGCGGTCAGGAGCCGGCACGCTCGGGAGCGGGCGGCGACGAGCGGCGGCGAGGTGGCCCTGCTCTACGAGACCGCCGAGATGCTGGCGGGCGGCGCGTCGCCGCGCCTTGTGGCGGGCCGGGTCGCAGCGATGATGGTGGACCTCCTCGGCCTGGAGGCGTGCCGCTTCGAGACGGGGCCCTCCGAGCGGCACCCGGCGCGCCTCGGTCACGACGGCGAGGTCCGCTGGGCCGGCGCCGTGTGGTCCGTCGCGCACGGCGGCTTCCCCGGCCGCGAGCTCGAGGTGGTCGCCGAGTACCAGGGCACCGTCTACGGGCGGTTCGTGTGCACGCCGATCCGCGACCGGCCGGTCCCGCTCGACCGCAGGATCGTCGCCGTCTCGCTCGCCGCTCAGGTCGGAGCGGCGCTGGCCCACCACGCCACGGCGCGCTGAGCCGCACCCGCCGCCGGGATCAGCCTTGCTCGGGGCGTGGTGCCGGGCCGCCCTGCAGGGGCACCGAGCCGGTGCGCGCGATCCATGCGAGCTCCCACTCCGTCAGCTCCCGGAGGACCGGCGGCCGGGCAGGCGCCGAGGGGCCCGCGGCCTCGGCCACCGCCGAGTCCCGGTCCGCCCGGGCCCCGAACCCGGTCCTCCGATCGCATCCACTGGAGGTAGATCGGGACGAACGCGGCGAGCGTGACGACCTCGGTGGAGGTCCACAGCAGCGCCCCGCCGGCGTGGGTGCTCGACAGGTTGTACATCGAGGCGATGGGATGGACGTTGGCGAGGATGGCGACGCCGAGGAATGCCTCGACGCCGGAGCCGAGCAGGATGTTCAGCATCCTCGCGCCGTGGCCCATCCGCCCGTGCATGATCGGGTCGTTCCCGATCATCGGCCACCAGTAGAGGGTCCCGCCGAAGAAGAAGGTCAGGTTCAAGAAGTCCATCAGCGCCATGTGGTTCATCGCCACGTTGATGAGGGGCGTCAGGAAGAACGCGACCATGAGCCCGAAGTAGAGGAACCACGCCGTGATCGGGTGGCTGAGCACGGCGAAGGGGGCGGAGCGCAGCAGCGCGATCCAGCGCTGCTTCGTCTTCCGGCCGGCCGTCTGGAGGAGCAGCGTCGAGGGCGCGCCGAGCGCGAGCAGCGGCGGCGCGACCGCCATCAGGAGCAGGTGCTGGATCACGTGGGCCTGGAAGTAGGTGCCCGTGAACGTCGCGACGGACGACTGCAGCGCGATGTCGATCGACACGAGCCCGGCCATGAACGCGGCGGTCCGGCCGCCGGGCCAGCGGCGGCCGCGCGCGGCGAGCGCCCAGTCGGCGCGCAGGTACCAGATCGCGACCGCGACGAGCAGCGCGAGCATGCAGAGCGGGAAGGCGCTCCACTGCCAGCACGTCGAGCGCGCTGTGCAACGTGAACTCGACGTGACCCATGCCGGTCGCTGGCATCAGACCTCCCCGCGTGTGCTCATCGCCGGGCCCGGTCGTCCCGGCGCTCGCTTCTGCGGCCGTACGACCGCATCATCGCACGACTCGGAGATGGTGCACGAGCAGGGTGAGGGTGCACGGCGTCGGCACGTGCGACGGGACGACGTGGACGTGGGTGAAAGCGCCGAGCGCGAGGGCGGGGAGCGCGATCCCGAGCGGCACGACGGCGGCGGCCCACTGCGCCACGAAGGCCCACTGGACCGGCCCGCGGCCGGCCACCGCCCCCACCTCCTTCCTCCGGCCGCGGCCGTCACGGCGTCGAGCGCCCCCGCGGCGGGCCCGACGAGCTCGCCGGTGAGGTCGGGGATCGGGCCGAGCGCGTGCATCCGGATCCGGCGGGTGATCGCCGGCAGCCGGGCCTCGAAGGCCCGGCACGACGGGCAGCCACCGAGGTGCTCGTCGACCTCGGCGTCGGTGACGGGCGCCGCTTCGCCGTCGAGGGCGCGCCGAGAGGGCCTCGAGCACGAGTTCGCACCTGGTCAGCACCGGTGCGCCCTCGGGCCGAACACGTCGCCCTCCTCGACCCGCCCGGCGCCCGGGGCGCGGGACGCGACGGGTCCGGCGCCGCGGCCCCGGCCGTCACGGTTCGCCGGCGCGCCGTTACGCACGGGGCACCTCGGGCAGCTCGGGCATGGACCGGTGCCGCAGCATCTTGTCGAGCAGGGCGCTCGTCGAGCCCTCTTCGTCGATGGCCCTGCGGATGACCGCGAGGAGCGCGGGGCCCGCCCAGAAGTCGCCGCAGACCCACAGGATCGCCGCCCCGATCTGCTGGTCGGCGAAGGGCGAGAGGGTGACGCCGGGCACGTGGTCGTAGGCCGGGTACCACGAGCTCGTCGTGAAGATGCTGAGCGCCATCGCGAGGACGAACATCACGACGTTCGTCCCCACGATCGCCCCGATCTGGCCCGTGGTGGACAGCTTCGGCGTGAAGGGGTGCGACGGGATGATCTGCAGCCAGAAGAAGACGCCGGCGATGAAAAAGCTCGAGTGCATGAGCCAGATGTGGACCACCTGGTTCGACTCGGCGAGGTCGAACGCGGCCGGCATGTGCCACAGGATCATCACGAAGTTGAACAGCACCACCGCGACGAGGCCGTTGGCGAGGAACCGCCCGACGGCGCGCAGCGGCCGGGCCCAGGAGCTGAGCATGACCGCCCGCCCGACGGCGCGGCGCACCTTCACCGGGAACGCGAAGATGAGCGGGAGCCAGGGGGCCCCGGCGACGATGAGGATCGGCGCGAAGAACATGATCAGGATGTGCTCGATCATGTGGACGAAGAAGTAGTCGTCCGCCCAGTAGTCGATCGGCGAGTCGACCGCGAGCAGGAGCATCGCCAGGCCGCCGTAGAAGGCGAAGGAGCGCTTCCGCCGCTGCCGGGCACGCTCGGGCCTCGAGCGCCGCCGCAGACGGTGCAGCCCGAGCTCGTTGAGCACGATCAGGACCGCCGCCACGATGACGAACGGGTCGAAGGACCAGTGTGCGGTGATGTAGCTCATGGCTGCGACCCCACCTCCCCGCTGGTGCTCGTGCCGCCGGACCCCGCCGCCGCCGACGCGCCGCCGGCGGACGGCACGAGGCGGCTGTGCCCGGCCCTCATCCCGACGAGCCGAACTGGATCGGGACCCGGATGACCTCCGTCCGCGTCCAACTATGCCCCGTCTGGGCGAGGGTCCAGTCGCTCAGCACAGTGTCGTCGACGGCCAGCGCGTCGACGCGCCCGTGCGGGCCGAAGGCGATGGTGGCGGTCGTCGGCGGCGGCGGCGGCAGCGACTGCCACCGCGCGCCGGGCCCGCCCACGACCTCCGCCCGCTCGTGACCCGAGCCGTCGCTCACCAGCGCGAACTCGCCGTCGCCGGCGGCGGGGCCGACCGACACCAGGCGCTCGGAGCCGGTGAGGGTGATCGCCGGCGAGGTGGACCACCGCGTGCCCGCCGAGGCCGACCAGGCCGCGACGAGGCGTGACGAGGAGCTGTCGGAGAGCGCGAGCAGCGCGGCCACGCCCGCGCCCGCCTGCTGCAGCCGCACGACCTCGACCTGGTCCTGGCCGGAGCCCGCGGGAAGGGCCGGCCCGGCGAGGTGCCAGCCGCCCGAGGTGTCGGCGAAGACGCCGACCACGCCGGGCCGGTCGCACGCCGCGCCGACGAGCGCGGCGCCGGCAGGCCCGTAGGCGACGGCGGTGAGGGAGGTGACGCCGCACGCGCGCCCGCGGGCGAGCCTGCGAGCGACGCCTGCGTGACGAGCGTGCGCCAGGCCGACCGGCCCGCGGCGAGCGACTGCACCTGCGGCGCCCCGGCGGCGCTCGTGAGCGCCAGCTCGTCGCCGCCCGGGCCCGCGGCGAGCGCGTCGGGCCGCTTGTCGAGGGCGGAGACCGGGGGGACGGGTGACCAGGCGGTGCCGTTGGTGGTGGCGACGAGCGGGGAGAAGTCGAGGAGGTTCGACGGCCGGATGCCGACCACGAGGGAGCTGCCGCCGGGCGTCGCGAGGACGAGCCCGCCGTTCGTCGCCACCGCCAGCGACGCGGCGTGGTCGGTCCAGTGGGCGCCCCCCCGGCTCGGCAGGTCGAAGAGCTGCCAGAACGTGTTGAACGGCTGGTCGAGGTGGCCCATCGGGAGGCTCGCCCACGTGCCGGCGGAGGTCGAGATCGACGTCGCGACCGGCGTCGCGAGCGCGACGAGGGGGCGGGGCTCGGACGCGCCGACGGCGCCGCGTGCGAGCGCTGGCGAGACGGCGACCGTGCCGAGGGCGAGCAGGACCGCCACGAGGGCGCGCCCCCGGCCGGCGGCGGGTCGCTCTGCCGGCAAGAGCGGCCTCACGAGGAGTGGATCACGTGCTCGATCGAGCTCGTGAGGGTGACGGCGAAGGACGACGCGCGTCGCGGCGGTGCCCGGCCCGGGGTCGGCGTCGAGGACGTAGCGCGTGTCGCCCCCGGCGTCGATGACGTAGGCGATGTCGCTGTGGGCGATCATCGCCCCGCCCGGCGAGTAGGCGACCTGCTCGCCGAAGGCGTTCCACACCCGCTCGAGCGCGGCGGCCGACCCCGTGAGGAACATCCAGTTGCGCAGGCCGCTCAGGCCCTCCTGGTGGTCGAAGGCGGTCAGGTAGGCGCGGGCGCGGTAGAGGGGGTTGACCACGACCGCCACCAGCTCGACGTTGCGGGCGTCGCTCCCGAGCAGGTGGTCGGCGTCCTTGAACTCCTGCGCGATGAGCGGGCAGTCCGAGACGCAGACCGGGTCGAGGAAGGTGAGCGCGACCGCCTTGCCCCGGAGCGTCCCGAGCGTGACCGACCTGCCGTACTGGTCGACCAGCTGGAAGTGCGGGGCCGGGATGTCCGTCGCGTCCGGCGTGCCGTCGATCGCCTGGGCGAGGATCGGATCCGCGTTGGGGTTCGTCGACGCGATCGCCATCGGTGCCGCGCCGAGCAGCGTCACCGCGACGGCGCCGAGCGCGGCGAGCGAGCGGAGCACGTAGACGGGCTGGGTGGCGATCCGCTCGCGCCACGGGAGCCGGGCCGCCGCCGTGGTCGGGAAGGGGACGATCGCGTCGGTGCGGGCCGGGATCCTCGTCAGGCCGAGGTAGCCGGCGACGAGCACCAGGAGCATCGGGATCATGCTGTTCGGGTCGGTGCCCACCCCGCCGAGGAAGCCGAGATCCTCGATGAGCACCCAGTCGGCAAGGCAGAGCACGACGGCGAGGAGGAGGGCGACGCGCACGATCGGCGCCCGGCCCGTGAGGAACGCCAGCCCGAGCGCGCCGAGCGCGACGACGGCGAAGAGGTTGACCCCCCAGCCGTGCGCCACGTCGAAGGCGGCGAAGCTCGCCACCCAGGAGGAGATGAACCCCGGCTGCGGCGTCGCGGCCATCTGGTGCACCATGCCGGGCAGCGTCCCGAGCGCCGAGCTCCCCCGGAGGTGGCCCTGCCAGAAGCCCCGCCCGGGCCAGGCCTGCAGGACGGCCATGGCGACGAAGAAGCTCCCCATGACGCCGAGGAGCGCCCGGCCGAGGCGCGGGCTCGCCCAGTACCGCTCCGGCAGGGCGACGAGCAGGCCGGCGAGGGCGTAGAAGACGACCGCGCCCGGCGCGCCGAACAGCCAGGTCAGCCCCGGCGCGAAGATCCCGCCGAAGCTCTCGCCGAAGATCCACACCAGGGTCCCCCAGCCGAAGCTGGCGAGCCCGGCCAGGCGCGACCAGCGTCCGCGCGGGGCGACGAGCAGCATGAGCCCGATGCCGACCTGGATCCAGACCGCCGATGCCGACGCGGCGATCGGGTGGTTGTTCCAGATGGTGCCCCCGACGTTGACGAGATGCTGCACCCAGGCCGGCGAGGCGGCCGCGGTCGGCTTGATCACCTGCGGCGTCATGCCGAGCGGCATCGAGGCCTGGGCCTGGAGGACGCCGTCGAAGATCCAGATCAGGCCGAATCCGATCCGCAGCACCCGGCGGCCAGGCGGCTCGGGGTCGGCGGGCGCCGTCCGCGGCGCGGGCGCGGACCCGGCGCCGGCGGACGCCGCGACGGCCCGGCGCAGCTGCACCGTGCGGAGCACGTTCCACGCCGCGATGACGATCGCCAGCAGCGCCAGGACGACCAGGCCCTGGTGGAGGAGCATCGACTGGAACGCCGAGACGATCGTCGTGTTGTTCGACTGGAGCCCCAGCTCATCCCCGGCATGTCGCGTCGATCCCCCGGTTCGTCCGTGAGGCGAAGCCCGTCCGGCTCCGCCCGTGTCCCTGTCGTGGTGTCCGTGCGGTTCGTGTTCCCGTAGTCATAGTGCGCGCCGAGGGGCGAGAAGTTCCCGTCGGCCCGTGCCAGGTCTCGCGGGGTGCCCGCGGCGGCAGTACCGTCGCGTCCGTGGACGAGCTGACCCGGCTCCTCGGAGAGGCGAAGGCGGGGAACCGCCGGTCGCTCGAGCTGTTCGTCCGCCTCACCCAGCCCTCGGTCTGGCGCTTCTGCGCCCACCTCGTCGGCCCGGACGACGCCACCGACGCGGCCCAGGAGACGTACCTCGCCGCGTGGCGGGCGATGCCGGCGTTCCGCGGCGAGGCGTCGGCGCGGACCTGGCTGTTCGCCATCGCCCGCCGCACCGCCGAGCGGGTGGCGCGCGGCAGGCGACGCTGGCTCGAGCTGGCCGAGGCTGCGCCGGGGCCTGCGCCGACCGCCCACCCGGAGCAGGCGGCCGAGCTCGGCGACCTGTTGTCCGGGCTCGACCTCGACCGGCGGCTCGCGCTGGTCCTCACCCAGATCGTCGGCCTCTCCTACGCCGAGGCCGCCGCGGTGTGCGAATGCCCGGTCGGAACCATCAGGTCCCGGGTGGCGCGCGGCCGACAGGACCTCATGGAGCGCCTGGCCGCACGGCCCGAGGCGTCCGGCCTGGGCGAGGCGTAGCCGCACGCACCCGGCCGGCGGCCGGCCGGTCCGGTCCGGGTCCCATGATGGCGCCGGGAGGCACCAAGGGGCCCGCACGAGCGCGACCCTCGGGTGCCCGCCGGTATCGTCCCGGTCGTGACCGACTCACCCACCGCCGTCAGGGCGCGCTCGTTCGGCGCCGTCGCCGACACCTACGACCGCTACCGCCCGGCGCCGCCGGGCGAGGCCGTCGACTGGGTGCTGCCGGCCGGCGCGACCGACGTGCTCGACCTCGGCGCCGGGACCGGCGCCCTCACCCGCCTCCTGCTCGAGCGGGTGCCCGGCCCGGTGGTCGCAGCCGAGCCGGACGCCCGGATGCGCGCCGTCCTCGCCCGGCGCAGCCCGCGAGCCCTGCCCGTCGGGGCTCGTGCGGAGGCGCTGCCGTTCGCCGGCGCCAGCTTCGACGCGGTCGTCGTCTCGTCCGCATGGCACTGGATGGACCCGGTCCCGACCGTCGCGGAGGTGGCCCGCGTGCTCCGGCCCGGCGGCCGCCTGGGCGTGCTGTGGAACGGGCCCGCCCGCGAGATCGACTGGGTCGCCGAGCTGCTCGGACGCAGGGGTGAGATGGGCGGACCCGTCGGCGAGCACGCCGGGCGCCACCGCGTCGAGCTGCCGCCGGGGTCCCCGTTC
The DNA here is from genome assembly GCA_963765505.1 of uncultured Actinomycetota bacterium. Lineage (GTDB taxonomy): Bacteria > Actinomycetota > Acidimicrobiia > Acidimicrobiales > Bog-793 > DATKQY01. The sequence continues at coordinate 175,042 of CAVXWO010000005.1, read as the reverse complement.
ACGACGCCGGAGGCGACCGTCGTCGCCTGGTCGACGCCGATGACCCGCGACGAGCTCGTCGGCGTGACGGGCACCTACAGCGCGGTCATCACGAGCCCCGACGAGGAGCGGGCGGCGATCCTCGAACGGGTGGAGCGATTGGCCGCGAACCACGAGTCCTTTGCCGGCGGGGCCACCATCGAGCTGCCGATGGCCTGCCGCTGCTGGCGGGCCACCCGCCGCTGAGCGCACCTACTGCTGCCGGCGGGGCCCGGTCCGCCCGGCCGGCGGTGACGCGCTCGCCGGGTCGTCGGGCCACGGATGCTTCGGGTAGCGCCCGGCCATCTCCCGGCGGACCTCCCGCCACGATCCGGCCCAGAACCCCGGCAGGTCGGCGGTGACCTGGATCGGGCGGCCGGCCGGGGAGAGCAGCTCCAAGGTGAGCGGCACGTGGCCGCCGGCGACCGAGGGGTGGGTCACCGTGCCGAACAGCTCCTGCACCTTGACCGCTGCCCGGGGTCGGTCACCGGTGTAGTCGATCGGCACCCTCCGGCCACCGGAGAGCTCGAGGGCGGGGGGCGCCAGGCGGTCGAGGTCGGCGCGCCGGCCGCCGAGCGCCGCCCGGATGGGCAGTGACGGGTCCACCCGGGCGAGGTCGGAGCGCCCCCGTGCTCCGGCCAGCAGGGGCGTGAGCCACTCGCCGGCGCAAGCCGCGAGGGCCGCGTCGGACAGGTCCGGCCAGGTGTCCCCGAGCTCACGTCGCGCCCACCCGGCCCGGGCCTGCAGCGACCGGGCCGCGGGCGTCCAGTGCAAGAGGGCGAGGCCGTTGCGCACGGCGCGCTCGACGAGCGCCGCGCTCGTCTCGGGCCCTGCCGATGCCGGGCCCCGGACGGTGTCGAGCACCAGGTCGTCGAGCACCCGCTCGGAGGTCGCCCGCAGGTCGTCGAGCTCCTCGTCCCACCCGAGGCGGACGACGGTGCGGATCGCGTTGCCGCCGATGCGCTCGACGTCGGATCGCTCGAGCGCCGCGGCGAGGCGGATCCGCCCGTCGGCGCGGCCGGCGCCTCCGGCCGGCGCGTCGATCTCGGCGGCGACCAGCCATGCGGCGGTGGCCAGGGGGTCGTGGTCGGGCAGGGCCGCCCCGCCGCCCTGGCGGAGCCGGTAGCGGCCGCGGCCGCGCGCCTGGGCGATCCGGTCGGGGTACGCGTCGGCGAGGAGCACCCCCGGGCCCGCCTCGCCACCGGCCGGGCGCGGCGCCCCGGTCGGGATGGCCGGTGCCCGGGCGGCGGGCGCTCCCGAGCCCGACGAGCGTGCCGCTGCTTCGGCACGCTCGACGCGCGCGGGCCAGCTCGTCGGCCCGGCGTCGGACCGTCGCCAGCGCCGCTCCGTCGATCGGGAGCACGCCGTCGCCGCCGCCACGAGTGAGGGCGGCCAGGCGGGTCGCCACGTCGGCGGTGACGGGTTGGTCGTGCGCCTCGCGCCGGAGGATGTCGCGCTCGGACACGAGCGCCGCCAGCAGCGCGGCCGTCCGCCGGTCCGCGCCGGTTGCGGCAAGCAGCATCCGCGCGAGGCGCGGATGCACCGGCAGTTCGGCGAGGCGGCGCCCGAGGACCGTCGGCCGTCCGTCCTCGAGCGCCCCGAGCTCCTCGAGCAGCTGTCCGGCGGTGGCGAGGGCAGCGGCCGGCGGCGGGTCCAGCCAGCGCAGGGCGCCTGCCGGCGCGCCCACACGGACAGCTCGAGCGCCAATCCAGCCAGGTCGACGGTCGCGATCTCCGGCTCCGGCCAGGCGCGCCGGGCCAGGTGCTCGGCCTCGGACCACAGGCGGTAGGCGACGCCCGCGGCGGTGCGCCCGGCCCGCCCGGCGCGCTGGTCGGCGGAGGCCCTCGACGCGAGGACCGTGCGCAGCCTGGTGAGGCCGCTCGTCGCGTCGTACGCCGGCCGCCTGGACAGTCCGGCGTCCACCACCACGCCGACGCCCTCGACGGTCACGCTCGTCTCGGCCAGATCGGTGGCGAGCACGACGCGCCGGCCGCGGCCGGCTCGCAGAGCCCGGTCCTGCTCGGCGGCGGGCAGGCTCCCGTGGAGCGCCAGGACCTCGACCCCCGGGACGTCCCCGAGGGCGTCGGCCACCGCACGGATCTCGCTGATGCCGGGAAGGAAGGCCAGCACGTCGCCCGTGTCCCGCGCGAGGGCGTGGCCGATCGCGCCGGTGACCCCTGCGGTCAGCCGGCCGCCGGGCCGGATCGGCCGCCAGCGCACCGTCACCGGGAAGGTCCTCCCGCTGCTCGTGACGACCGGCGCCCCGCGCAGCAGCGTCGCGACCGGCCCGGCGTCGAGGGTGGCGGACATCACCAGCACCCGCAGATCCGGCCGGAGCCCCTCGCGGACGTCGAGCGCGACCGCCAGGCCCAGGTCTGCCTGGAGGTGCCGTTCGTGGAACTCGTCGAACACCACGAGCGCGGTCCCGGTGAGCGCCGGGTCGCGCTGGAGGCGGCGGGTGAGGATCCCGTCGGTGACCACCTCCACCCGCGTGTCCCGCCCGACCCGGCGCTCGTCGCGCGTCGAGTACCCGACGGTCGCCCCCACGTCCTCGCCGAGCAGCTCCGCCATCCGGGCCGCCGCCGCCCGCGCCGCCACCCGCCGGGGCTCGAGCACGACGATGCGCCCGCCGCCCATCCAAGGCTCGTCCACCAGCCTGAGAGGCGCCACGGTCGTCTTGCCGGCACCTGGCTCCGCCTGCAGCACCGCAGCGCCGGCTCCGGCGAGCCCGGCGCGCAGCTCCGCGACGACGTCTTCGACCGGGAGCCCCGTCGGCGCCGGACGGGACGCCTCGGCAGCCATCCCGGCAGGGTAGGCGGTGCCCGCCGCGGTGCGCCCGCCCGATCGCCGACGCCACGCTCGGGCGGTCGTGCCAGGCGGCGGAAGGGCTCCGGCGGCCCGACCTCGTCGGGCGCCCCGTGCTCAGCGGCTCGCGGCGTCCTCGGCCGAGCCGACCATCTCGGCGCCGTGGGGTTGTCGGCGGCCCGCCGGGCCGGAGGGAGGGTCCGGTCCGGCGGGCCGCGCGCCTGTCAGCTGGCGTAGAGGGCGGAGAGGTCGAGGCTCTCCGGCGACGCGACCGTGTCCGCGGCCGCGATCCCCTTCAGCCAGGGCTGGGCGACCATGACGTCGTCGCGGTCGGCGACGTTGAGCCAGCATCCGGTCGCCTGGGCGGCGGTGACGACCTTGCCGTACAGGGAGGTCGATCCGCTCGCCACCGCCTGGCTGTCGAGGGCGGCGACGCCCGGTGCCTGGCAGCTCAGGTACTCGAGGCCGCCGGACGGGTCGTAGCTGATGTGGGTCCAGGTGTAGGGGTTGTCGGCGTCGGGCCAGAAGTAGTCGACGAGGATGTTCGGAGCCTGGGCCTCGGCGTCGTGGACGGAGCCGACCCAGCCGAAGATCTCCGAGGTCTCGTAGCCGACCACCTTGGTCGTGAGCCCGTCGCCCTGCAGCTCGGCCGCGATGTTCTCGGCGATCAGCTGGTCGTCCGGCGCCCCGGTGTCGTAGCCGACGGTCAGGGTCCGCTGCGAGGAGGCGAGCTTGTCGACGAGGGTGTGCAGCGGTTTGGTGTCGTAGGCGATTGTCTGCTTGCCGATGTCCGCCGGCAGCACGTGGGCCGGGCCGAACTGGGGCGGCACGATCGCGCCGTCGGGGAACACCGCCGCGTCGATCGCTTTCAGGTCGATCGCCTCGAGCATGGCGAGGCGTGCCGACCGGGAGGTGAGGAAGCCCTGATGCTCGTTGACGTAGACGACCTCGGACTCGAGCGTCGGCAACGTGTACTGGTCGACGGACTTGTCGTGCTCGTAGGAGGTGATCGCTGGTGCCGTCAGGTCGTGCAGGATCGCCGCGATCTGGCCGTCGTTGAACTGGATCTCCTCCGTCGACAGGTCGTCGATCACCGGGAGGTCGACGCTCGTGAAGTACGGCTTCTTGCCCCAGTAGCCCGGGAAGGCCTTGAGCTGGTAGGCGACGCCGACCTTGGCTTCGGTCAGCGTGTACGGACCGGTCCCGACGTCGTGGGTCTGCAGGTACGTCTGGTCGTGGTCCTTGCCGGCGTGGGCGGCGAGCGCGGTCGGGCTCTCCATGACCGGCCCGTACGCCGAGGCCAGGTAGTCGAGGAACGCAGAGTTCTCCTGTTCCAACGTGATCCGGACGCCGTAGAGCCCCTCGGTCCGCACCGAGGCGACGTCCGCGACCATGTGGGCGGGACCGCCGCCGACGGCGGCCCGCCGTGCGAACGAGGGCGCGACGGCTGCCGAGGTGAACACGGTCCCGTCGTGGAAGTGCACCCCCTTGCGGAGCTGGAACGTGTACACGAGCCCGTTCGGCGAGACGTTCCAGCTCGTCGCCAGCTCGGGCTCGATGTGGCGTTGCGCCGTGCCGGGCTCGTAGCGGACGAGCCCCTGGTAGAGGTTGCGGGTGAGCAAGAGGCCCTCGCCCGCGTAGTACACGTTGGGATCGGGCGGCTGTCCGGGGTCCTCGAGGAAGCTGAGGTGGAGGACGTGGCCGGTCGGCGAGGAGCTCCGGGCGAGGACCCCCGACGCCGGGCCGGCGGCGAACGCGGCGGCGCCGCCGCTCGCGCCGGGGAGGAAGGCACCGGCCACCACCGCCCTGCGGCGTCTCGCGGTTCGGGTCCCCGGCGTCATCAGGCCACTCCTGTCTTTTCGGTTGAGCCGGAACGCCGACGCGTCCCGAACGCCTCCAGGATCTCGGCGGCAGAGCGCCGGGCGCCGCGCTGCAGGTACTCCATGGCGTCGAGCGACGCCCGGTGACGCGCCTCGTTCGAGCCGATGACGCAGTCCTCGACCACGCGGACGTGGTAGTCGTGCTGGTGGGCGTCGGCGAAGGTGTAGTGGACGCAGACGTCGGTGAGCCCGCCGATTAGCACGAGCGTGGTGACGCGCAGCCCGCGCAGGAGGATGTCGAGCTCGGTGCCGAAGAAGCAGGAGTACCGCCGCTTCACGATGAAGTAGTCGCCGTCGCCCGGGCGAAGCGTCGGCCAGAGCTCGGTGCCCTCGTCGCCCTCCAGGTAGTGGACGCCCTCGGCGCCGTCGAGCTCGCGCCCGAAGTCGACACCGTTGGAGCGGTGCGCCTCTTGGAAGAAGATCACCGGAATGCCGGCCTCTCGGGCTCCGGCGACGATGCGCTCTGCCTGCCCCACCAGCTCCTCGTAACCGTCCATCAGCGGGATGCCGGACACGCTCGAGGGCAGGGCGCCGCCTCGCTGGATGTCGACGACCACGAGCGCCGACTTGCCGACGAGGATCGGCCGTTCACCACGCATGTCCAGCTCCTTCGTTCGGTCCCGCTCGGCGCGGCCTGGCGCGCCGAACCGGTCGCTCCCGCCGCGCGGGCCAGGTCACGCCGGCCAGCGGCGCGCCAGCTCCGTGGTCAGCGCCGGCCATGCCACCGGATCGTGGCCGGGCACGAGGCGCAGCCCGCGCTCGGCAGCGATCGCCTTCAGGCGACGGATCGGCTCAATCGTGTCCTCTGGGCTGCAGCCGATGAAGCCACCGACGGGGAGCTCTTGGTCGATGTTCTCGGTGAGGTCGGCCGCGTCGAAGGCGAAGACGAAGCCCCCGCCGCCGACGGACTCGTCGAGCTCGACGAGGAAGCTCTGGTGCCCCGGCGTGTGGCCCGCGGTGAGCAGTGCCGTGACCCCGGGCGCGATGTCGGCGTCGCCGGTCGACCTGCGCCACTCGATCGAGGGGTCGTCGTAGTCGATGCGGAAGATGCCGTGCTCCTCGGGGCCGGGATGCGGCGAGAAGCCGTACTCGAGCTCGGCCTGCTGGACGTGCACCGGGACGCGTCCCGCGAAGTGCCGCAGGCCGCCGGCATGGTCGTTGTGCAGGTGGGACACGGCGACGGCGGCGACGTCGTCCAGCGAGAGCCCGGCCTGGTCGAGCGCCTCCTCGAGCGGCTCGCCGGGGCCGGGGAGGATCGCTTCGATGCCGCCGTTGCGGCCGTGGAATCGGTGGTAGAGGGTGGCGTCGCGGATCAGCGTGGGGTTGAACCCGGTGTCGAGGAGCAGCCAGCCGCCGTCGCACTCGCAGAGGACGGCGGGCACGGGCTCCTTCAGGCGCTCGCCCGAGGTGTCACCCCACACCGATACCGTTTTCGGCAGGTCCTCCCAGCCGAGGGTGAGCAGGATCACTCGCCGGACGCCTGTCCGCCCTGTCATGGCGCCTCGCGGGGCAATGGCGAACGTGTGCGCGTCATCCGGCCCACGATGCTCGGCCACTGTTTCACCCTCGTTTCCAGCCTGTGAACGCGAGGAAACGGGGCGGTCCGGGCGAGCAGAGCTACGTTCGGTGGGGGTCCGTGCCGGATGGCGCGGCATCGCGCGGGAGCCACCGGAGCCGTACGTCGCCGAGCAACCGGGCGACGATCGCCCGGCACGCGGCGAGCTCCTCACCCCATGCGATCAGCTCGACCCCGGGTCCCGCGAGGGGGAAGGCGGCACCCTGCGCGCCCGGCACCCGGACGGCGAGCCCCGGCCGGTCGTCCTCGGGGAGGCCCGGGTCGACGAGCACGAGGCTGGCGAGCGCCCGGGCGCCTCCGAGCACCGACGCAGAACCCCACGTCTCCGCGGCCGGCCCGACGGCGAGGTCGGTGACGAGGAGCGGCGCTGCGTCCCGGCGGATCTCGAGGCGGCTCCGCCACGACCCGGGCCGGGTGTCGCCGTGGCGCCCGAGGACGATCTCCTCCCGCCAGGCGAGGCGGGAGGAGGCGGCGAGCCGGATGCTCGAGGTGGCCACGTGGCTCGCCCCGCCGGCGGCGATGCCCGGCTCGACGAGCCAGCACAGCGTCGCCCCGTCGGCGACGGTCGCGCGGACCGAGGCGGTCGAGGTGCCTCCGGTGGGTCCTCTGCGGGCGAGGGTCGCGCCCGTCGAGCGGACGGCGACGGCCGCGTCCGGCCCGAGCGTGAGGTCGATGCGCGAGGCGTCGTCGCCGACCGGGTGCGCCGCGGTGCTGAGGAGGTAGAGGCCTGCCGGCGTCGCCCGCGCCGCCAGGGCACCCGAGCAGCGCAGGCGAGCGAGTCTCGGCACGCCACCGGGACCAGCCTCGAGAGCGACGTCCACCTGCCCGGCGAGGTCGGGCGGCCAGTCGGCCCCGGCCGCTGCCGGGTCGTCGACGAGGGCGCTCACGCCCCGGCGGCGTGCACCGCGCCGCCGGCGGACCGGGCGCCCCCCAGGGCGTCGAGCACCCACGAGCGGAGGGCGGCGATACCCTCGCCGGTTCGCAGGGAGACGAAGGCGACGGGGCGGTCGCCACGCTTGGCCGCGGCGTCGCGTGCCATGACGTCGAGATCGGCCCCGACCAAGGGCGCGAGGTCGACCTTGTTCACGACGAGCAGGTCCGAGCGGGTCACGCCGGGGCCACCCTTCCGCGGTACCTTGTCCCCGCCCGCGACGTCGACGACGAAGACCTGCCGGTCGACGAGCCCGTAGCTGAAGGTCGCCGTGAGGTTGTCGCCGCCGGACTCGACCAGGACGAGCTCGAGCCGGGGGAAGCGGCGCTCGAGGCGCTCGACGGCGTCGAGGTTGGCCGCGATGTCGTCGCGGATCGCGGTGTGCGGGCAGCACCCGGTCTGGACGGCCGTGATGCGCTCGGCGTCGAGCACGCCGGCACGGCGCAGGAAGTCGGCGTCCTCGGTGGTGTAGATGTCGTTGGTCACCACGGCCAGCTCGTGCGCGGCGCCGAGTGAGCGGCAGAGCTCGGCGACGAGCGCCGTCTTCCCCGAACCGACAGGACCACCGACCCCGATGCGCACGGGGCGGCGCCGCGGCCTCGCGCCCGAGGCGGCGACGGGGCCGGCCGATCGTGTCCCCGCCGGGGCAGCGGCGTCGCCCGACCCTCCGGCGAGCTCGCCGTGTGCCGAGAAGCGGTCACGATGCAAAGAGTCGGTCCTCCCGTCGGCAGTGGAGCTCGGCCAGCCGGTCGAGCGCCGGCGCGCCGTGCGCGGGGAGCGCGCCAGGGCCTTCGGCGACCGCGGCTGCGGCGCGCTCGGACAGCGCGTCGCACGCTGGCGCCAGCGCGGCGACCGTGGCGGCCACCTCGAGCGGGTCCAGCCCGAGGAGGCGCAGGGCCGCGCCTGCGGGGGAGGAGACACCGTGGTAGGCGACGATGGCGGCGGCGGTGCGGGGCGCGAGGCCCGCGGCGGCCGCAGCGATACCGACGGCGACGCAGAGGTGCGGGTCCCGCCGGCCGCAGGCGGGGTCCTCGCCCGCCCGTCCGGCCGCCCCGCCGGGCACGACCGCGACGGCCGCCCGCAGGTACTGCTCGCCCTGGCGCCTGGACGCCCGGCGAACCGCCGGCGATGGCAGGCGCGCGTCGAGCTCGGCGTCGAGCGCCGCGTAGCGGGCGGGTGCCCGTACTGCGTCCGGGGTCGACGAGGCGACGTCGCAGGCGAGCGCGGCTGCGTGAGCCTCCACCGTGACCGCGGTGGCCAGGCGTCCCGCGAGCCACGCGGCGAGCGAGCGCACGTCGCGCACGTCTGCCTCCTCGACGGCCTGCTCGGCACCGCCCGAGTGCGCGTGGGCGCCAGCCGGTAGGCGGGAGTCGGCGAGCAGGAGGGCGAGGACGGTCGCGGTCACGATGGCGCTCAGAAGAGGAAGTAGCGCTGGGCCATCGGCAGCACCGCCGCCGGCTCGGCCTCGATGGCCTCGCCGTCGACCGTGACCGCGAACGAGTCCGGGTCGACCAGGATCGAGGGCAGTGCCGTGTTGTTGGGGAGATCGGCCTTCGTCCGGTGCCGGACGTCGGCGACCGGGGTAAGGGGGCGGCTGAGCCCGAGACGCTCTTCGATGCCGTCATCGAGCGCCGCCGGCGCCACGAAGGCGAGGCTGGTCGAGGCCGCGGCGCGCGGCGCCGCCCCGAACATCGGGCGCGGGAGCACCGGCTGAGGCGTCGGGATCGACGCGTTGGCGTCGCCCATCTGGGCCCAGGCGATCATCCCGCCCTTCACGACGACGTGGGGTCGCACCCCGAAGAACGCCGGCTTCCACAGCACGAGGTCGGCGAGCTTGCCCGGCTCCACCGAACCGATCTCCCCATCGAGGCCGTGCGCGACGGCCGGGCAGATGGTGTACTTCGCCACGTAGCGCCGAGCGCGCAGGTTGTCGGCGCGACCGTCACCGGTGAGCGCGCCGCGTCTGCGCTTCATCACGTGCGCCGTCTGCCACGTCCGCAGGATCACCTCGCCGACGCGACCCATCGCCTGGGAGTCCGAGCCGATCATCGAGATCGCGCCGAGGTCGTGGAGGACGTCCTCCGCCGCGATCGTCGTCGCACGGATCCGGCTCTCGGCGAAGGCAAGATCCTCGGGCACACGGGGGTTCAGGTGGTGGCAGACCATCAGCATGTCGAGGTGCTCGTCGACGGTGTTGACCGTGTGGGGCATCGTCGGGTTCGTCGAGGACGGAAGCACGTTCGCCTGTCCGGCGAGGACGAGGATGTCCGGTGCGTGGCCGCCACCCGCGCCCTCGGTGTGGTAGGCGTGGATCGCCCTCCCGGAGATGGCCGCGATCGTGTCCTCCACGAAGCCCGCCTCGTTCGTCGTGTCCGAGTGCAGCGCCACCTGGACGCCCGTCTCGTCCGCGACCGACAGGCAGGCGTCGATCGCGGCCGGCGTCGAGCCCCAGTCCTCGTGGAGCTTGAAGCCCGACACGCCGCCCCGCAGCTGCTCGAGGAGCGCCTCGCGTGACGTCGTGTTGCCCTTGCCGAGCAAGGCGACGTTGACCGGTGAGCCGTCGAGCGCCTCCAGCATCCGGGCGGCGTACCAGCTGCCCGGTGTCACCGTCGTCGCCCGGGTCCCCTCGGCTGGTCCCGTGCCCCCGCCGATGAGCGTGGTGATCCCTGCCGCGAGGGCTTCGTCGACGATCTGGGGGCAGATGAGATGGACGTGGCAGTCGACGCCTCCGGCGGTGAGGATCAGCCCGTTGCCGGCGAGCACCTCGGTCGAGGGACCGATGACGAGGCGCGGGTCGACCCCGTCGGTGATGTCCGGGTTCCCGGCCTTGCCGAGCGCGACGATGCGCCCGTCGCGCACGCCGACGTCGGCCTTCACGACCCCCCAGTGGTCGAGCACGACCGCTCCGGTGATGACAAGGTCGGGCGTGCCCGCGGCGCGCGTCGCCACGGACTGGCCCATCGACTCCCGGATCACCTTGCCGCCGCCGAACACCGCCTCGTCACCGGGGCCGGAGCGGTCCTCGGTGACCTCCACGAGCAGGTCAGTGTCGGCGAGCCTGATCCGGTCACCCGTCGTCGGGCCGTACAGGGCGGCGTAGCGCTCCCGTGAGAGCTCGCTCACGGCGGGCCCTCGCTGCCGTCAACCGGTTCGCCGGTCGGGTCTCCGGCTCCCGGCGCCGGCGCCGGGTCGAGCGCACCCCCTGCGAGGCCGCGCAGGCCGAAGACGCGGCGAGCGCCCGCTAGCGGGACCACCTCGACGGTGCGCTCGATCCCGGGCTCGAAACGGACCGCAGTGCCCGCAGGGACGGCCAGGCGGCATCCCCAGGCGACGGTGCGGTCGAAGTCGAGCCCCCGGTTCGCCTCGGCGAAGTGGTAGTGCGAGCCGACCTGGACGGGGCGGTCGCCGGTGTTCATGACACGAAGCGTCCGAGTCGCTGCGCCGCCGAGCTCGACCGCTCCCTTGGCGAGGAGGAGCTCGCCGGGGACGATGCCGGCGCTCACGGGATCGGGTCGTGGACGGTGACGAGCTTCGTCCCGTCCGGGAAGGTTGCCTCGACCTGGACCTGCCCGAGCATCTCGGGGACACCCTCCATCACATCCGCGCGTGACAGCACGGTACGGGCCGCCGCGGCGAGCTCGGCCACCCCCCGGCCCTCGCGCGCTCCCTCGAGCACGTGGGAGGAGATGACGGCGACGGCTTCGGGATGGTTGAGCAGGAGGCCACGGCTCCGGCGATCGCGCGCCACCATCGCCGCGAGCGTCACGAGCAGTCGCTCCTGTTCGTGGGGACTGAGCTGCATGATCGCCTACCTTCGTGCACTCAGGCCGGCATCGCTGCCCTCGGCGCCGGGCGGCGAAGTTGCACACCTTGGCCCGTGTTCGGCATCGAAGGGGCAACATAGTCCCTCTCGCGAGCGGGACCGCCGCCTCGGCACGAGGAAGTGCGAGAGGTAACGCGGCGTTCACAAACGGGACACTGCGCGGAAATACTCCCGGCCTACGGTGAGCCTCACAACTGAACCGCACCTAGGGTTCCGCACTCCGGCAGCGTCCTCCGGAGTGGTCTGGTCCGAGAGGTGCACGTGCTCGGCGGCTCGCCGGGCGCGACACGGAGGGAGAAAAGCCCGGGAGGTCTTCGTGACCTTCCGGGCTTTTCCTTATTTGAGGAGACCATGGACACGGTTCGCAATGTCGAGCGGGTGCACGAGGAGCTGGCCGCCGGTCTGGTCGAGCAAGGCGTGCAGTACGTCTTCGCCTCGTTCGTGGACGTCGGCGGCCGGGCCAAGTCCAAGTGCGTGCCCGTCGCCCACCTGCCGGCGCTGCTGGCCGGCCACGAGCGTTACACGCCGAGGGGCCTCGGTGGGCTGGGGGTGATGACGCCCGACGAGGACGAGTGCGTGGCCCTCCCGGATCCCTCCACCCTCTGCATCCTGCCGTGGGATCGCCGCTTTGCCCACATGACGGCCGATCTCTACTACGGCGGGATCGAGCCGTTCGCGCTCTGCACGAGATCGGTGCTGAAGCGCCAGATCGAAGAGGCCGAGGCCGCGGGCTTCCGCATGCAGCTCGGGGTCGAGACCGAGCTCTACTTCTTCCGCCCGCCGGCCGAAGGGGTGGAGGCTCCGTCCGCGCGCCCCGACGGCTATCTCGAGCCGTTGGTCCCCTCGGGACGGCTGCGCCCCACGCCCGCCTACGACGTCGAGTCGACGCTCGACATGATGTCGATCCTCGACCCGATGGTCCGTGCGATGGACGAATGCGGTTTCGGGGTCTTCAGCTTCGACCACGAGGGAGGCGACGCGCAGGTCGAGTTCGACTTCGACTACGCCCCGGCGCTGCAGATGGCGGACCGGCTGACGCTGTTCCGGCTGATGGCGAAGCAGATCGCCAAGCAGGCAGGCCTGCTCGCAACCTTCATGCCGAAGCCGTACACCGAGTCGTGGGGCTCGGGGGCCCACTTCAACATGAGCCTCACCGACCCCGAGTCCGGCCAGAACCTGTTCCGGGACGTCGACGACCCCCGGGGACGGGGGTGGAGCAAGGTCGCCTACGGCTTCGTCGCCGGGATCCTCAGGCATGCGCCTGCGCTCGCCGCGATCTGCACGCCCACGGTGAACTCCTACAAGCGCCTCAGGCCGCGCCTCTCCGACGGTGCCGTCTCCTGGGCGCCGGTCTGGGCGGCCTACGGGGACAACAACCGCTCCTGCATGCTCCGGCTGCCGAAGAACCGGCCCGCGGTCGAGAACCGTGGCGTCGACGCGGCGGCGAACCCGTACCTGGCCGCGGCGTTCCTGCTCGCCGCCGGCCTGGAGGGCGTGAGCGAGGGGCTCGATCCGGGCGACCCCGTCGACGACCTCACCTACGACTGGGCGACGAGCGGGCCGAGCGGCGGCGACCTCGTCGCCAGCCGGCTGCCGAGGACGCTCCTTGAGGCGATCGAGGCCTTCCAGGCCGATCCGCTCAGCCACAAGGTCTTCTCCGGGCAGTTCGTCGAGGCCTACGTCGAGATGAAGCTCGGCGAGTGGGACGCCTATCACGGGCTGGTCTCGGACTGGGAGCGCACCACCTACCTGACGATGTTCTGAGCGCGGAGCGGAGGACGTTGCCAGCCGACGTGGACAGGGCCGACGTGGACAGGGCCGTCGTAGAAGAGGTCGCTCGTCACCGCCCCGCGGCCTCGCGCGCCGTCCGGCCCGCTCCGGGATCGCCGGTGCGTGCCGGCCCGACCCGGCGCACGGGTGACCGGCGACGGGTGGACCAGTGAGCGGGCCGGTCCGCTGGGCGGAGCTCGCCTGGCCCGAGATCGAGTCGCTCCTCGCGAGCACGCCCGGCGAGGTCGGGCTGCTCCCCGTCGGTGCCACGGAGCAGCACGGACCGCACCTGCCGACGGGGACCGACACGATCCTGGCGGCGGCGGTCTGCGACGCCGCGTCGGCGCGGACCGGCGCCCCCGTGCTGCCGGCGGTCGCGGTCGGCTGCAGCTACGGGCACGGCACCGTGCTCCCCGGGACCCTCTCGCTCGGCCCGGAGCAGCTCGCGGCGACCGTCCGCCAGATCGTCGAGTGGGCCGCCTTCTCGGGGCTGCGCAAGGTCCTCGTCGTGAACGGCCACTTCGGCAATCAGTCCTCCCTCGGCGTCGCGACGGACCACCTGCGGCTCTGGCGGACCGACCTGCGCGTCGGGGTGACCGGGTGGTGGATGGCCGAGGCGGCGATCGCGGCCGAGGTGTTCGCCGACGGCGAGGACGTCCACGCCAACCGGGCGGAGACCTCGCTCATGCTGGCCGTCGCACCCGAGCTCGTTCACCTCGACCGTCTGCAGCACGCCGACGACCCCGACCGCACGGGTGGCCTCGTCTTCCGCTACACGGCGATGGAGCTCTCGACGAACGGCGTGACCGGCCAACCGTCGGCAGCGGACGCCGCGCTCGGGCGCCGGCTCCTCGATGCTGCGGTCACGGCGGTCGCCGACCTCGTGGAGCGCGGCCGCGCCGAGGAGGCGCCGCTGTCGCTGCCGGCCGGCGCTGCGCCCCGAGTGCCGGCTCCCGTGCCGGGCGCGGCCCTTGACGTTCCGGACCCGGCGGTGCCGCGGTGAACGCCGCGCCAGTCGTTCCCGGCCGGCTGCGCCGATCGGTGGCCATCCTGGCCGGCCGCTCGCCCGTCGAGCGCTACTCGCTGCACCGCGGGTACGTGGACGCCGTCGCGGAGGCGGGCGGACTCCCGCTCGTTGTCCCGGCCGGCCCGGGGCTCGACCCGGACGCGATCCTCGAGCTGGTTTGCCGGTGCGACGCGCTGGTCGTCACCGGCGGTGGCGATGTCGACCCGGTCTTCTACGGCGCGGCGCCCGTCGACGGCCTGATGGAGACTGACCCGGCGCGCGATCAGATCGAGATCGCCGCGGTGCACGCCATGGCGGCCCGTGGCCGCCCGGTCCTCGGGGTCTGCCGGGCGCGCAGGTGCTCGCCGTCGCGAGCGGGGGCACGCTCGTCGCGGACCTGCCGTCGGCGGGCTACTCGGGGCACTGGGAGGAGGAGCGCCAGTGCGAGCCCGTGCACGGCATCGAGGCCGACGCCGGTTCGCTCGCCCTCGCCGCCCTCGCCGGAGCGGCCGAGGTCAACTCGATCCACCACCAGGCGATCGCCGGACTCGGTCCGACTCTGCGGGCGACTGCGTGGAGCCCGGACGGGGTCGTCGAGGCGGTCGAGGCACCCGGCGCTCTCGGGGTGCAGTGGCACCCGGAGCGGCTCTGCGCGGGCGATCCGCGTCATCTCGCCCCGTTCTCCTGGGTGCTCTGCGCATGAGCGCGCCCACCGACGCCGGCCCGAGGCCCGTCGCGGTCGTGACGGGAGCGGGCCGCGGCCTCGGGCGGGGCATCGCCCTGGCGCTCGCCTCCGCCGGCTTCGACCTGGTCGCCAGCTGGACGAGCGACGAGTCCGCCGCGGCCGAGACGGCGGCGCAGGCGGGCTCGCTCGGCGCCCGCACCTCGCTCGTGGGCGGCGACGTCGCGGCACCGAAGACGGCGGACCGCCTGGCCGAGGCGGCGATCGACGAGCTCGGCTCGCTCGACGTATGGGTGAACAACGCGGGCGTCTCCTTCCTCGGGCCGCTCGTGTCGACGCCGGTCGAGCAGATGCGCCGCATGTGCGACGTGAACCTGCTCGGCACGTTCAACGGTCTGGTGACGGCCGGCCGGGCGATGTCGGGGCGCGGAGGCGGTCGGATCGTGAACGTCGCGTCGGACCTCGGCCTGCAGGCGGCGCCGTTGCTCGCGGGCTACTCGGCGACGAAGTTCGCCGTCGTGGGCCTCACCCAGGCCGCGGCGATGGAGCTCGCCCCGGCCGGCGTCACGGTGAACGCCGTCTGCCCCGGGACCGTCGAGACGGACATGGTCCTCGCCGAGCAGCGGGCGGAGGCGGAGCTCACCTCCTCGACGGTCGCCGAGGTACGCCGGCGGCTCGTCGCCGAGGTCCCCGCGGGGCGCCTGTGCACCGCCGAGGACGTCGGAGCGCTGGTCGCCTGGCTCGCGGGGCCGGGGGCGCAGCACGTGACCGGTCAGTCGATCTGCGTGAACGGAGGCTCGATCCGCCACTGAGCAGAGTGCACGAACCGTGCGCGGCCGCCGGGGGAGGCGCGGTCGACGGCATATCCGGGCGGCACCCGGCCCGTCGCAAGGGGGAGCGGGAGCGAGGTGCACCCGAACAGCGAACGACACGGATGAAGGGAGCACCGTTGCATTTGGCACCGACACGCTTGAGGTACCGGTTTTCGGCCCTGGTGGGGGCGGTCCTGCTCGGAACGGTCGGGACCGTCCTCGCGGGCGTCCCCGTCCAGGCGTCCACCTCGGTCGCGGCGTCCCACACGCTGCACCTCGCCTTCGGGGCGGACATGCAGGTCCCCGACCCCGACATCTTCTACGAGATCGAGGGCAACGCCGTCGTGACGTCGGTCTACGAGGGTCTGGTCAAGTACGCCAACAACTCCACGAAGATCGTGCCGGCGCTGGCGACGAGCTGGACGGAGTTCGAAGGACGGCTTGACCTACACCTTCGACCTGCGCCACGGGGTGCGCTTCCACGACGGCTCGACCTTCACGGCGGCCGACGCCGTGTTCAGCTTCGAGCGCCGCAAGGGTGTGAACTCGGCCCCGGCCTACATGGTCGCCAACGTGACCTCGATGTCGACGCCGAACCCCTACACCTTCGTCGTCCATCTCAACAAGCCGGTGAGCGCCTTCCTCGACTACATGGCGTCGCCGTACGGGCCGAAGATGGTGAGCGAGAAGACCGTGAAGGCCCACGAGACCGGCGGCAGCCCGGGCGACTGGGCCCAGGGCTGGCTGAAGACCCACGATGCCGGCACCGGGCCGTACGAGATCTCCGAGTTCGTTCCGGGCAGCCACTACGTGCTGAAGGCGTCCCCCTACTACTGGGGCACGAAGCCCTACTACACGACGATCGACATCAACATCGTCCCCGACATCAGCACCCAGCAGGTCGAGCTGCAGGACGGGCAGCTCTCCTTGATCCTCCATGGCCTGCCGGTGAACGCGGTCGAGAACTTCTCGCACGAGTCGGGCTTCACCGTGCAGGAGTTCCCGGCCCAGCTGAAGACGATGCTCTACGTCAACCCGACGCTCGGCGTCTTCCAGAGCTCCGCGGTGCGCCAGGCGCTGCGAAGTGCAATCGACAAAGCGGCGATCGTCGCGAGCGTGTACGGCAACCTGCTGGCGACCGTCTCGACCCAGGCGTACCCCGTCGGCGAGTTCCCGAAGAACATGGCGCTCGACGACCCGAAGTACGACCCGTCGTTGCTCTCCAAGGCGCTGAAGAACGCGAAGGGCTCGAAGAACATCGATCTCGCGTACTCGACCGACGACCCGACGAACCAGCGGGTGGCCGAGTTCATCCAGACCGAGCTCGCCGCCGAGGGCCTGAACGTGTCGATCCGGGGCGTGCCGATCGGCCAGGTCTTCAACTACGCGAGCACGCCGGCGAAGCAGCTGCCGAACCTGCTCGTGTGGACGGTCAACCCCGACGACGCCCATCCGGACAGCTGGATCCGCATCTTCTCGAACACCAACGGATCGCTGAACGAGCTGCACGGCTCGGTCCCCCAGGCCGATGCGCTGATGGACGCGGGGCTCCACTCGACGAACCCAGCCGTGATCCAGGCGGACTACGCGAAGGCCGGCGAGCTCGTCGCCGATTCTGGTGAGTGGATCAGCATCGCCGACGTCCGCGACACCGTGGTCGCGGCCAAGGGCATCACTGGCTGGTACCACCAGCCGCCGACGGCGGACACCGTCGTACTCGGGCTGCTGCACTACTCGGGCTCGTGATGCCGGTCCGGGTGCTGCGCTCGAGGGGTGCGCCGGCGGGCGGAGCAGCGCTCGCCGGTGCCCCTCCGGGCGACGTCGCCGGCGCCGTCACGAGCGTGCCGGCGGCGACCGGGCGCAACGGGTCGGCCGGCGCCGACGCTCCGGTCGTCGAGCTCGAGGAGCTCCGGGTGGGGTTCCGCCGCGGCGGCCGGCGGGTGTCGGCCGTGCGCGGGGTCTCGCTCTCCATCGGCCGGGGCGAGATCGTCGGCCTGGTCGGCGAGTCCGGCTCGGGCAAGAGCGTCCTCGGGCTCTCGCTCCTCGGGCTCCTCCCGAACGACCCCCGCCCGGAGATCGCCGGTACGGCACGCGTCTGCGGCGTCGACATGGTGGCGGCCGGCGCCGAGGAGCGCCGGCTCGTGCGGCGTGCCCATCTCGGCGCCGTCTTCCAGGACCCGATGACGTCGCTCAACCCGACGATGCGCGTCGGTCACCAGGTGGCGGAGGCGGCGGGTTCGGTCGCAGAGGCCGTGCGCCTGCTCGACGCGGTCGGGGTGCCCGACCCCCTCCGTCGGGTCAGGGCCTATCCTCACGAGCTGTCGGGCGGTCTCCGCCAGCGCGTGATGATCGCGATGGCCGTCGCCGGCAAGCCGTCGTTCGTTGTCGCCGACGAGCCGACGACGGCGCTCGACGTGACGGTGCAGGCCCAGATCCTTGAGC
Organism: uncultured Actinomycetota bacterium; assembly: GCA_963765505.1. GTDB lineage: Bacteria > Actinomycetota > Acidimicrobiia > Acidimicrobiales > Bog-793 > DATKQY01. Next base: position 157,297 of record CAVXWO010000005.1, on the reverse strand, counting down.
TGATCGGGCGGCTCCGGGGGGAGTTCGGGACGAGCTTCCTGCTGGTCACCCACGACCTTGGCGTCGCGGCGGAGATCGCCGACCGGATCGCGGTCATGTACGCCGGGCGGATCGTCGAGCTCGGTCCGGCGCGTGAGATGTTCCGCCGCCCCAGGCATCCCTACACGGTCGGGCTGCTGCACTCCCGGCTGCTGCTCGACACCGACCGCTCACGTCCCTTGAGGACCCTGCCGGGCGAGCCGCCCGATCCTCGGGAGCACCCGTCGGGCTGCGCGTTCCGGCCCCGCTGCGAGCTCGCGACGGACGGTTGTGCCGAGGAGCTCCCCGACCTGGTGCCGATGCCCGCGGGGCCGGCGCCGGCGGGCGCACCGCCGCGCCCCGCGGACGGCGGCGCGAGGACGGCGGCCTGCCTCCGCCTCGGCGAGGGCGTTCCGGTGCAGGTGGCCGGCCGCGGTGCGGAGCGGTGGTCCGACCCCGCGCCCGGCGGCTGGGGCGGGCGGGCACCGGCGGTGCTCGTCAACGGGCTCCACAAGTCGTTCATGACGGGCCGGCGGATGCACCGGGTGCAGCTGCATGCCTTGCGCGGTGTTGACCTGGAGGTCCGGGAGGGGGAGGCGGTCGCGCTCGTCGGCGAGAGCGGGTGCGGCAAGTCCACGCTGCTCCGGGCGATCGCCGGCCTGCAGCCGGCGGATGCCGGCACGATCGAGCTCGGCCGCGGCGCCCGGCCACAGATGGTGTTCCAGGACGCCGGCGCGTCGCTCACGCCGTGGCTCGCCGTCGGCGAGCTCGTCGGTGAGCGCCTTCGCGAGGAGCGTCTCGGCCGCACGGAGCGGGCCGAACGGGTGCGTGAGGCGCTCTTCCAGGTCGGCTTGCCTCTGGAGGTCGCGGCGGCGAAGCCTGGCCAGCTCTCCGGCGGCCAGCGTCAACGCGTCGCCCTGGCGCGGGCGACGGTCGTTCCGCCCGAGGTGCTGCTCTGCGACGAGCCCACGAGCGCGCTCGATGTGTCGCTGGCCGCGACCGTCCTCAACCTGATCGGCCGGCTCCGGCGCGAGCTCGGGATGGCGGTCCTGTTCGTGACCCACGACCTTGCCGCGGCGCGCATGGTCGCCGACCGGATTGCGGTGATGTACCTCGGGCGCATCGTCGAGATCGGGCCCGCGCACGAGCTGTGCGAGTCGCCGCTCCACCCGTACACGAAGGCGCTGCTCTCGACCGTCCCCGACCTCGACCGGCCGAAGATACGCCTGGAGGGCGAGCCGGCGAACCCGCTCGAGCCCCCGGGCGGGTGCTCGTTCCACCCGCGCTGCCCGGTCGCGGTCCCGTCGTGCTCGATCGACAGCCCGGCGCTGGTCGGCATGGGCGAGCACGCGCCGTGGTCTCGGGAGGTGGCCTGCGCCGTCGTCGCCCCGGTCGCGGTGGGCGTTGCCGGCGCCAGGGCGCCGGCGTCGGGGGAGGGCTGAGGTGGCCGTCGCCGAGCCCTACACGCCCTCGGTCGTCGTCCGGGGGCTAGCCCGCGCCCGCCAGGCCCGCGTCGGCACACGGCGCTCACCGTTATCGAACCGGATCGGCCTCGTCGCCTTCGGCGTCCTGGTGCTCGTCGCCGTGCTGGCGCCCGTGATCGCCCCCCACGGGCCGATCATCCCGTCGGGGCTGCCGTTCACCCCGCCTTTCCATGCAGGGGCGCTCCTCGGGACCGACGAGGTCGGCCTGGACATCTTCAGCCGGGTCCTCTACGGCCTTCGGGCGAGCCTGCTGGCCGCCGGCGCGGTGATCGCCTCGGGGGTCGTGGTCGGCGGGCTGATCGGGCTCGTCGCCGGTGTTCTCGGGGGATGGGTGGACGACGTCCTGATGCGGTTCACCGACCTCTTCCTCGCCCTCCCCGGCCCGGTGCTCGCGATCGCGATCGTGGCGGCGCTCGGACCCAGCTTCTTCCACACCTTGCTCGGCGTGGCCATCGTGTGGTGGCCGTTCTACGCCCGGATCGTGCGGGGCGAGGTGCGGGCGCTGGCCTCGCGCCCGCACGTCGAGTCCGCCGCGCCTCGCGGGCGCTGGCGTGGTGCGCCGCGCCCTCGAGCACCTGCTGCCCGGCGCCGTGCCGGCGGTCGTCGTGACTGCGAGCCTCGACGTCGGGAACCTCGTCGTCACGTTGGCGTCCCTCTCCTTCCTCGGTCTCGGTGCCCCGGCTCCGGCGCCAGAGCTCGGCGCGATGGCGGCCCGGGGCCTGCAGTACCTGCTCCAGGAGTGGTGGGTGCCGGTCATGCCGGCGCTCGCCGTGTTCCTGCTCGCGCTCGTGTCCAACCTCGCCGGCGACGGCTTTCGTGACCTGTTGGGGGATCGATGATCGGCCTGGTCCTGAAGCGCCTCGTGTCGATGGTGGTCATCCTGCTCGTGCTGTCGGCGGCCGTGTTCCTCCTCCAGAAGCTGAGCCACGTCGACCCCGTGCACGCCTACCTCGGCGCCAACGCCTCGAAGGCGGCGATCGCCCGCGAGTCGAGGATCCTTGGCTACAACCGTCCCGTCCTCGACCAGTACCTGCACTACGTCGCGGGGCTCTTCCACGGCAACCTTCAGACGTCGCTCAGGACGCGCCGTCCCGTGGCGACCGACATCGCTGCGTATCTCCCGGCCACGGTGGAGCTGACGGTATTCGGCCTCGGGCTCGCGGTCGTCCTCGGGGCGCTGCTCGGCCTGGCGTCGGCGGGCCAGTGGCGCGGTGCTGGGCTGTTCCGGGCGGTGATGCTCTCAGGTGCCTCGGCGCCGGCGTTCCTCCTCGCGCTCCTCGGGATCCTTTGGTTCAGCGGCAGCCTGCACTGGCTCCCCGCGACCGGGGACACGGGGGTGGTGAACGCGCCGAGCGGGCCGACGGGGATCATCGTCGTGGACGCGTTGGTGCATGGCCAGCTCTCCACCGCGTGGGATGGTGTCGTCCACCTCATCCTGCCGGGTATCTGCATCGCCCTCGGGCCCGCCGTCTCGATCGGCAGGGTGCTGCGGGGCTCGCTCGTCTCCGCGATGCGGTCGGACTTCGTCCGCACCGCGCGGTCAAAGGGGCTGAGCGAGCGCGTGGTGCTGCTCCGCCACGCGCTTCGCAACTCGCTCACGGCGGCGCTGGCGATGACCGGGCTCCAGGCGGGTCTGATGTTCGCCGGCGTCGTGGTGATCGAGACGGTGTTCGCGTGGCCCGGCATCGGGCTGTACACGTCCCAGAGCATCCCCGCCGCCGACTTCCCCGCGATCGGCGGGGTCACCCTCGTCCTCGGCGTCGGCTACGTCGTGATCAACACCATCGTCGACATCCTCCAAGTGCTGGCCGACCCGAGGATCGCCCTCGCATGACCGGCATGAGCTCCTTCGACGACGGCTCGCGCACGCCCGGGCCGATGAGGGTCCACCGCTACGAGTTCGAGCTCGCGTGGTCGGGGATCCAGACCTTTCTCAAGCTGCCGCTGTGTCTCACGCCGGAGGACCTGCGCGCCGGCGGCGTCGACGCGGCCATCGGGGGCGTCCCCTGGGACGGCACTGCCGTCACCCGCTCCGGCACGCACCTCGGCCCGCGGGCGATCCGCGCCTGCGACCACCTCCCGGCGCCGCCGTGGGGCCGCCCGCACCTCCACGTCCGCGTCGACCCGTTCGAGCACCTCACGGTGTGCGACTACGGCGACGCCGAGGTCATCATCGCCAGCACCGAGCGGACCTTCGCCAACGTCCGCTCGTTCGTCGCCGACATCCTTGCCGGCGGAGCGTTGCCGATCCTCCTCGGCGGCGACCACGGGATCACCTGGCCGGCGGCGACCGCGGTCGCCGACCACTACGGCCACGGCTCGATCGGCATCGTCCACTTCGACGCCCACGCCGACACGGCGCCGGAGTCCCAGGGGAACCTGGCGAGCCATGGCACGCCGATGCGCCGGCTGATCGAGAGCGGCGCGGTCCTCGGCCGCAACTTCGTCCAGGTCGGGCTGCGCGGCTACTGGCCGGGTCCAGACGTCGTCGCCTGGATGGAGACCCAGCAGATGCGCTCGCACTTCATGGCCGAGGTGCAGCGCCACGGCTTCGACGCCGTGCTGGAGCGCGCGATCAACGAGGCCCTCTCCGGCTCGGCGGAGCACCTCTACATCTCGGTCGACGTGGACGCCGTCGACCCGGCGCACGCCCCGGGGACGGGCTCGCCCGAGCCCGGTGGGCTGACGAGCGCCGAGGTGCTGCGCGCCGTGCGACGGATGGCCGCGGAAGTCGGCATGGTCGCAATGGACGTCGTGGAGGTCAGCCCGCCCTACGACGCCGGCAACAACATCACGGCGCTGTTCGCGCACCGCTGCGTGCTCGAGGCGCTGACGGGGACCGCGATGCGCCGGCTCGGGATCACGTCCCCTGACTACCTCGACGAGCGGGCCGCCGCGGGTCCGCCGCCCTCGTGAGCACAGCGGACCGGCGGAGCCGCACGCCTGCCGCCCCGCACTCGAGGCGGCGCGGCGTGACGCGTCACCGACGAGCACGACCGGTGCCGACCCGGCACCCCGACCGAGGAGCACGATGCCCGACCCGTCCGACCACCACCATGACGGTCACGCCCACGTCGGTCACGTCCACGACCGGCACGGCGCCGAGGCCCGGCGGGCGCTCGAGGCCGAGGCGCTCATCCCGACGGTCGCCTGGGAGGCGGAGATCGCCCGCGGCCTCGAACTCGGCCTTCCCGGCGCCGACTCGATCGTCGACCGGAACATCCCCACCTTCAGCCGCGGGGAGCTCCCGCACTACGCGGGCATCAACACCTTCCTGAAAGCGCCCTACTGCGAGGACGTTCGTCGCTGCGGCGAGTACGACGTCGCCGTGCTCGGGGCGCCCCACGACTCGGGCACGACCTACCGGCCCGGCACGCGCTTCGGTCCCCAGGGCATGCGAAAGATCTCGGCGCTGTACGGTCCCTACAGCTTCGAGCTCGGCGTCGACCTGCGGGAGTCCATCACCATCGCCGACGTGGGGGACATCTTCACGATCCCCGGCAACATCGAGAAGTCCTTCGACCAGATCTCCAAGGCCGTGTCCCACGTCTTCGCCTCGGGCGCGCTGCCGGTGGTCCTCGGTGGCGACCACTCGATCGGCTACCCGACCGTGCGCGGCATCGCCGAGCATCTGGGGGGCAACCTCGGGATCATCCACTTCGACCGCCACGTCGACACCCAGGAGACGGATCTCGACGAGCGGATGCACACGACGCCGTGGTTCCACGCCACGGACATCCCAAATGTGCCGGCACGCAACCTCGTCCAGCTCGGGATCGGGGGCTGGCAGGCGCCGCGGCCTGGCGTGAAGGTCTCCCGTGAGCGTGAGACGACGATCATGACCGTCAACGACTGCGTCGACATGGGGATCGACCAGGCCGCGGAGCGGGCGCTCGAGGTCGCCTGGGACGGCGCGGAGGCCGTGTGGCTCTCCTTCGACGTGGACTGCGTCGACGCCGCCTTCGTGCCCGGCACGGGATGGCCCGAGCCCGGCGGGTTCCTGCCGAGAGAGGTGCTGCAGCTGGTGCGCGGCGTGGCACGCCGCGGCCTCGCCGGGATCGAGATCGTGGAGTGCTCGCCGCCCTATGACTCCGCCGAGATCACGGCCCTGCTCGGCGTGCGGGTCGTCTGCGACGTGCTCGCCACGCTCGTGAACGAGGGCCACCTCCCGAGGAAGCGGTGATGGGGGTGCTCGCTTCCGCCGACCTCCTCGGCTGGGCGCCGGGCGAGCTCGACGCCCTGGGCGCCCGCGGGCTTCGCGACCTCTACCGCTCCGAGGCCGTGCTCGACGCCGAACGACGCCTGCTCTTCGCCCGCTCGTGGTCGCTCGTCGCCACCTCCGACGAGCTCGGCGGTCCCGGCGACTACGTGACGGCGACGGTCGCCGGCATCCCGGTGCTCGTCGTCCGCGGCGCCGACGGAGCGCTCCATGCCTTCCACAACCTGTGCCGTCACCGCGGCCTGACGCTGGTGGAGGGCGCCGGCCGCCTCGGGCGCCACCTCACCTGCCCGTACCACCAGTGGAGCTTCGCCCTTGACGGCTCGTTGGTGCGCGTACCTCAGGAGGAGGAGCAGTTCGACGGGATCGACAAGGCCCGTTGGCCCCTCGTGCCCGCCGCCGCCACGGAGTGGCACGGCATGGTCTTCGTCAACCCGGCCGCGGACGCGCCGGGCTTCGCCGAGGCGATGGGCGGGCTCGCCGAGCGACTCGAGTCGTTCAGCTCGGGACCGCTCGTGGAGGTGGCGCGCGTCGACTACGACGCCGAGTGCAACTGGAAGCTCCTCGTCGAGAACCACGTCGACGTCTACCACCTGTGGTACCTGCACAGCCGGTCCCTCAGTGGCTACGCGCACCGGCGGTTCCGCTGGGAGAGCTTCGGCGACAACTGGTGGAGCCTGGAGCCCCTGAAGGATCCCTCGGGCGCGCCAGCCTCCCTGCCGTGGATCAGCGAGGAGGAGCGTTGCGGCATCGGGGCGCACCTGTTCTTCCCGAACCTGATGATCGTCACCACCGGTGCCTACCTGGCCACCTACGACGCCGTGCCGCTCGCTCCGGACCGCACCCGGCTGACGCTCCGGGTGCGGGCCCAGGCGGGGACCGACGCGACACCCCTGTCGGCGACGTCCGCTCCTTCCTGGCCGAGGACGTGGAGGCATGCCGGCGCCTCCAGGAGGCGACGGGGTCGCCCGCCTTCGGTGTCGGGCCGCTCGCGGCCTCCCACGAGGAGCCGGTGCGGCGCTTCCACGCCTCGCTGCGAAGGGTCCTCTCCGATGCGTTGGGCTGACGCCGACGTGCGACCGTGCAGCACCTGTGCGCCTCGCTGGCGCCCCGCCCGCCCGGTGCCGCGCTCTCCGGCGCGTGGATCCGCGCCGGTCGCTCGCTCGGGGGCCAACCGGTCGAGGAGCCGAGTCTCGTCGTCTGGCTGCAGGCCGGCTCGCGCTTCGCCGACCTGCGCTGGCCGCTCCCGGGTGCCGGCCCGCTGCATGCGCTCGACGTCGCGCAGGCCTTCAGCGGCTCGGTCAGCCTGCACGGCACGGTCGCCACCTGGTGCCACGACCTCGACACCTCGGACCGCGCGCCCGGCCACGTCGACAGCGCCGTGGTCGGGCGCGATGGGGACCTGCTCGTCGAGCAGGGCCAGGGCTACGTGGAGCACTGGCGGCTCGCCTCGGGCGCCGGCGACGACGCCGTCGCCGCCGAGCTCGTGGTGCCGACAGGGGACCGGCGCTTCACCCGGACGGCCACCCGGGTCGCGGCGCGCGCGGTGCGCGTCGGGGCGCTCGCGGTCGGCGTGTGGTCGGATCCCTTCCCTGGCGGCTGCCTGTACGAGCTCGACCCCGAGGGCGGCGGCGCAGGGACGACCGGAGCCGGGTGGAGCCCGACGCGGCGCCTCGGCCACCCCGACGGTGGCGTGGGCGTGCCCGTGGTGCTGGCGGCGCTCGACGCGGGCCGCCCTCCCGCGTCGCCGTGGCGGCTCGCCGCCTCAGCTTTCAATTAAACCTTCGACGCCGCCCTTGCATCGGCGAGGGTGAGTTCGATCACATCCTGAGCGACGATGCGCAGCTCCTCGATCAGGGCCCGTAGACGCCGGTCGTTGGCGATCCACTCCTGGTAGGCCGCCGCCTCGACCTCGGTGAGGCGGCGGTTCACCGTCTTGCCGGCGACCTTGGTCGTGAGGTGCCAGTAGGGCCCGTGAGGGCGCGGCGGGTCGGCGACGCACGCGCAGTTCGCCTTGCCGCAGCGGTGGGCGCGTAGAGCGAGGCTGCCCGAGGAGATGACGCCGACCCTGGCGAGCTCGGCCGCGAGCGCCTCGTCGCGCGCTGTGCTTGCTGCCAGTCGGCTCGTCGGACTCTCGCCTGTCACGCCACCATCCTTGTCCGCCGCGTCGCCGGGCATGGTCCACCACCTCCATATCGAGAGTAGTAAGACTCTCGATATGGCCATGACCTTCCCGCCCGATCAGCTCCTCGGCTACCGCGCCGCGCTGTACGGTTGCTTCACCCGCTGGGGCGACGCGCTCTTCGAGCTCTGCGATGCCGTGTTGTCCGCGGCCGGCGCCGTCGCATCAGTCCCCTCCCTCAGCTTGGAGCCGGAGTTCTCCCGCAGCCACGGCAGCCTCTACAAGGCACTCGCGAAGGGCCGGATCGACGAGGGCCGTCTGCACAAGCTCCTCGTCGAGAGCCGTCCAGGCGAGTGGCCGTTGGTCTTCGCCGTCGACGCGTCCACCTGGGCACGCTGTGACGCCGAGACGAGTCCCGAGCGGGGCTTTCACTACTCCGCGTCCAAGCACTCGGCCGGCCAGCCGATCGTGGCGGGATGGAGCTATCAGTGGATCAGCCAGCTGAACTGGGCGAAGGACTCCTGGACCGCCCCGCTCGATGCGATGCGCATCACGCCGGCGATGGACGCGACGTCGGCCACCATCGACCAGGTGACGCGCCTCGTCGGGTTGCTCCCCTCAACAGAGGAGGTGCCGCTGTTCGTCTTCGACGCGGGCTATGACGGCGTCGCCCTCGCCGACGCGCTGGCCGGGGTCCGCTGCGAAGTCCTTGTCCGCATCTCCTCGTCGCGGGTCTTCCACCCCGAGCCCGCTCCGCGACCAGACGGTGCCATCGGAAGGCCACGCCGACACGGCGAGCGATTCGTACTCGCAGACCGAGCGACCTGGATCGCGCCCGATGAGGAGCTCGTCGCGCACGATCCGAGTTATGGAGAAGTGCGCGTACAGGCCTGGCGCGGCCTGCATCCAAAGCTCCACGGCCGAGGACGTTGGAAGGCAGAGAGCGAGCCGCCGATCGTGCGCGGCACCGTCATCCGGGTGGAAGTGGAGCACCTCCCCAAACCCACGGCGCGAGCGGACAAGACGCTGTGGTTGTGGTGGTCCGGGCCGGGCGAGCCTGATCTCGAACGATGCTTCCGCGCCTACCTGCGGCGATTTGACATCGAGCATGCATTTCGGTTCGTGAAAGGAACCCTCGGCTGGACGACACCGGCGCTCTGCACTCCCGAGCAGGCCGACCGCTGGACCTGGCTCGTCGTCGCTGCCTACACCCAGCTCCGATTGGCCCGTGGCCTCGTCGCCGACCTCCGGCTCCCGTGGGAACGGCCATGTGAACCGACCCGGCTCACCCCCTGCCGGGTGCGGAGGGGGTTTCGGCGACTGCGTGCGACGGTCGGCACTCCCGCCCTTCCACCGAAATCCACCACTCCCGGACCGGGGCGGCCGAGAGGGACCCGAAAACCCCCGAGAACCCGCTATCCGGCGGTCAAGAAGGCCGCCTGAGAGGCGTCGAAGGTTTAATTGAAAGCTGAGGAGGGTGCCCAAAAGAGGGCTGGAATCCTGGAGCGACAGCATCACATTGCTCGTGGTTACTAGGTGCGGGCACGACCGGCTACGAAGCGCTGCACCGCCGCCGGGCGCATCGTGGTCGCGGCGCGGCTCCCGGCGGCGGCGATCGCGCCGACCGGGGCGCCGATCGCGGCGAGAGCGAGCGCGAAGCCACGCAGGAGAGGCTTGTCGCGCAGGGACGGGGGCGACCGCCTCGGTGCTCCCGCGGCGGCTCAGTGCCCGTCGCTCGCGATGAGCGCGCGGTATGTCCAGAAGGCGGGCTTCGGCAGGTACGCGCCGGTCATCACGCCGTACTGGTCGCGCTGGCCGGCGATCGCGCCATCGTCGTCACGAAGCTCGAACCAGCGAAGGTCCGTGACGTTCAGCGCGAGCCGGTCCTTGTAGATCGTCCGCACGACGGACGACAGCGCGGTGGCCTGCGCCGCCCAGCTGTGCCTAGGTCCGGTCGGGTAGCCGACCTCGGTGACGTGGACCGGGACGTTGTGGCCGAGACCGACCCCGGACATGAAGTTGCGCAGGGTGACGATGGCGCTGGCGAGCGCGGGGCCGATCTGGTCCGGCGGGACCGTCGGGGCGCCGAGGGGGCCGGGGTCGTCGTCGATGCCGACCCACTGGACCGACTGGGCCCACACCTGTCCGCCCGCCCGTAGCGTCGACCAGAAGGCGTCGGCCTTCGGTCCGCCCGCCTGGTATGCCCAGTTGAACCCGATCGCGAGGTGCGAGGCGCCGTTGGCCCGCGCGGCACTCGCCGCCGCCTCGGTGCCGGTCACGAGCGCCTGGACCACGCCGGCGTACGCCCCGTCGGCGGAGGAGGGCGATCCGGCGACGTCGGCCTCGTTGGTGATCTGGAGGAACCGCACTCGGGGATTGCGCGCGTACCGGGCGACCGTGTGCCGAACGAAGGCATCGAACCCGACGACCGAGGCGTTGCCGAGGTCGGGCGCCGGCTGGTAGCGGAGGACGAGGTCGACAAGCAAGCCGTTGGCCGTGTCGCTCTCGACCTGTGCGCCGACGCCGGCGTTGGCGCCGCTCCCGCTCCATCCGTCGGCGACCAGGTTGCCGGAGAAGGAGGCGTAGAGACGGACCACGAAGGGGGCCGGCCCGCGGACGCCGCCCGAGCGGAGCTCGCGAAGCGCCCGCCCGGCCGACGCGGTGCTGTAGCTCGTGGCTGCTCGTTCGGTGGCGCCCGCGTCGATGCCGAAGCGCAGGGCGGTCGCACTCGTCGCCTCGCCGTTGATCGCACCGTAGGTCAAAAGACCCGCCGCCAACGCGAGCGACATCGCGATCACCGCCGGTGATGCCCGGCGAACCGTGAGTCGATTCGCCATCTGGTCTCTTGCTCCAGTCCCTCACCCGCCGTCGGCGGCCCGACAGGATCCGGAACCTAGCGCCTCCGCCCTACGGCGAGCACGCGCCGGTGGGACAGGCGACGGCATGGCCGCGCGGCACGTGCGCGGACTTGGGCCACGGACGGCTGGCGCGAGCCGGAGGCGTCAGTGCCGGTGCACGAGGACCGGCGCGTCCAAGAGGACGTCGGTCACCTTGCCGGGCACGGTGTTCGTGCTGAAGAACTTGAACTCGGACGTGACCTCCGCGACACCGTCGCCGTTGTTGTCGATGTGGATCGCGTAGAGCACGTCATCGCCGAACTCATAGAAATTCGGTCCGGCGGCTGGTCCTTGCAGCGGGATGTAGTTGGCGATGAGGGTGACGGTCTCGGAACGGTCGGGGCTGACGAACGCGTACAGGTCGGTGCTGTCTGCGACGGGGTCCTTCGAGATCTCGGGCGCTTCACGATGCGATGACATGTCCTGCCTTTCAGCGCGAGGCGCGCACCAGTCGGGCCGCCACCTGGCGGTCGTGGAACGTGATCTCCTTCTTACCGACGAAGAGCGTGATCGCTCCCGTACGTAGGTCGCTCACGTGCGCGACGAGGTGCTCGCCCGCTTGGAGGGTCTTCTCCGCGCCAAGGCTCGGCTCCGCCCGGAGTGCGCTGGCCGAAGCGGTTCCCAGACCGACGGGCACGGCCGATGCCATACCAACCACTGCGACAGCTGCTCCCGCCTGCTTGAAGAAGTGACGCCTGCTCACTGGTTCCATGCTCGATTCCTTTCTCAGCGGTGCGAAAGAAGTGGTCGGCAGACTCGACGCCGACGCGCGCCAGTTGTCCCTGGCTGGACGCCGGAGCACGCCACGCGCCCGAGAAGGTCATTCCGAGCGCGGCGGTGGATGGCTCACTTCTTCAGCGGATGGGATCGAGGAAGACTGACGACGTCGCGACGCGCGCCCTCGATCGAGGGCGCGCCCGGCGACGGAGGTTCGCGGCCGGCGTGCCCGCCGGACGGGCAGGCGAGCACGTCGACGGGCGGCTACCTGCCGCCCGCGTCCGCTACGCCGGCGATCGTGGCAGTGCTCGGCGATACCCGCCCGCGCCGTGGCTCGACCGCCGGCGCGGTGGTCTCAGCGCTGCGTTGCGACCGGATTGGCGCGGTCCTTCGCGATCCGCTGGCGCCGCTGGTCTTCGAGTCCGGCGAGCCCGGCTCGGTACGCGCTGTGTGGCCGACGGTGGGTGCGGCGCGCGTGCTCTGCAAGCAGCAGCTCCCACAACTCGCGCGGATCGTCGCCGCGGCGCCGCGTCGTGCGCTGTCGCTCGCCAGCGACATGGGACCACCCTGAGCTGAACTTCGCCAGCAACATGGGACCACCTCGTCGCCAGTCATGGGACCACCCGGTATCCACCAGCAGCGGTGCTGCTGCCGGTGGACTTGCCGCCACACCGACCAGCAGATCGGGAAGGCGGCGATGGCGTTCCGGGAGGTCCACGTGCACGAGATCCGAGAAGTCCTACGCGTCTGGCTGCGAGGCGAGAGCCTGCGCTCGGTCGAGCGGCTCGCCGCACTCGACCGCAAGACCGTCCGCCGCTACGTCGCCGCGGCCGAGGAGGCCGGGCTCGATCGCTCAGGCGGTGAGAGCCAGCTCACCGACGAGCTGATTGCCCGGGTCTGCAAGTCGGTCCGCCCGCACCGCGGTGACGGCCATGGGTCGGCCTGGGCACTCGTCGTCGCCCACCACGACGAGGTCAAGGGCCTCGTCGAGGACAGCCTCACCGTCCGGAAGATCCATGAGCTGCTCGCGCGCCGCGGCATCGTCGTTCCCGAGCGGACGCTGCACCGCTACGTGCTTCAAGTCCTTGGTCACGGGCGCAGCGCGCGCATGACGACCGTCCGGGTCGCCGACGGTGAGCCGGGGGCAGAGTGCCAGGTCGACTTCGGCAAGATGGGCCTGCTCTTCGACCCTGAGACCGATCGTCGCCGCGTCGTCCAGGCGCTCATCTTCACCGCCTGCTACTCGAGGCACTGCTTCGTCTTCCTGAGCTTTACCCAGACCACAGAGGCGGTGATCGCTGGCTTCGAGGCGGCCTGGGCCTTCTTCGGTGGGGTCTTCAAGGTTGTCATCCCCGACAACATGGCAACGATCATCGACAAGGCGAACCCGACGGACCCTCGCTTCAACCAAGCCTTCATCGAGTACGCGCAGAGTCGTGGCTTCCTCGTCGACGCCGCCCGGGTCCGCCGGCCACAGGACAAGCCCCGGGTCGAGCGGACCGTGCCCTTCGTGCGAGGAAGCTTCTTCGCCGGTGAGCACTTCGTCGACCTCGCCGACGCGCAGCGTCGGGCCGAGACCTGGTGCACGACCCGCGCTGGGCTGCGCATCCACGGCACGACCCAGTGTCGCCCGGCCGAGCTGTTCGCCCTCGAGGAAGCGCCGCGGCTGCTCGAGGCTCCAGTGTTTCCCTACGACCTGCCGCACTACGCGAGCCCGAAGGTGCACCGGGACCACCACATCGAGGTGCAAAAGGCGCTCTACTCCGTCCCGGGGCATCTGATCGGGCATCGCGTCGAGGTTCGCTCGGACCAGAAGCTCGTCCGGGTGTTCTTCCGTGGCGAGCTCGTGAAGGTGCATCCCCGGAGCTCACCCGGCGGCCGGGTGACCGACCCGGCCGACCTGCCGGCGGAGAAGACGACGTACGCGATGCGCGACCTCGAGCACCTGAAGCACTTGGCCTCCTCGGCAGGTCCGGCGGTCGGCGCGTACGCTGCGGCGCTGCTCGAGCACCCACTTCCCTGGACCAAGATGCGCCAGGTCTACGCGCTCCTTGGCCTCGTGAAGAAGTGGGGAGCGACCCGAGTCGAGCAAGCGTGTGCCCGCGCCCTCGAGGCCGAGGCGGTGAGCGTCGGGCTCATCACCCGGATGCTCGAGCGAGGTGCCGAGGCCGACCAGCCGGTGGCACCACCGCTGCCCTTCTCAGCGGCATCAGGGCGATTCGCCCGCGACGCGCAGCATTTCCGCACAACACAGCGACAACACGAGGATGCGAGTGACGCGAACGGCGGCGTCGCATGAGCGCGCCCGCCCCGTCGGTCTCGCCCGAGCTCTCCTCGCTGCTTCGCCGCGTGAAGCTCGGCCAGCTCCTCGACAGCCTCCCCGAACGGCTCGCCCTCGCGCCGCGCCCGGGACCTCGGCCACGCCGAGTTCCTCGAGCTCGTGCTTTCCGACGAAGTCACGCGCCGCGACGCCACCTCGGCCGAACGGCGCGCGAAGGCCGCCGGGCTCGATCCGGCCATGCGCCTCGAGCTGTTCGACAATGACACCAAGATCACCTACGACCGCTCGGTCCTCGACGAGCTCTTCTCGCTCCGCTTCATCGAGGCCGGGCACAACGCGCTTGTGATGGGACCGGTCGGCGTCGGCAAGACCTTCCTCGCGACCGCGCTCGGGCACGCCGCGATCCGTCGGCACTACAGCGTGCACTTCGAGCGAGCAGACGTGCTGCTCAAGCGGCTGAAGGCTTCGCGGCTCGACAACAGTCACGACGTCGAGCTCCGCAAGCTGCTCCGCGTCGATCTGCTGATCTTGGACGATTTTTGCCTGCAGCCAATGGATGGCGCCGACACAGCGGACATCTACGAGGTCATCGTCGAGCGCCACCGCAACGCGGCCACGGTGACGACCTCGAACCGGGAGCCCGTCGAGTGGCTCGGGCTCATGGCCGACGGCCTGCTCGCCCAGTCCGCGATCGACCGCCTGCAGTCAGCTGCCTACGAGCTCGTGCTCGACGGGGAGTCCTACCGGCACCGGCAGCGACCGGCTCTGACCGCCACGTCTGACAGCCCGGTGGCGGCACGGCGCGGCCGGCGTGCTTGACCGCGGCTGAACCGCCGGTCATCATCACAGCGCCGCGCTGATCGACCCCGGACCCGGTCCCATGTGACTGGCGACGAGCCGGTCCCATCAAGCTGGCGAGCGACAGTGCGCCGGCGGAGGCGCTCGAGTCGCCAGTTCAGCAGCGGCCGGTACGGTCGGGCGGTGTCGAGCGACAGGAGGAGCAAGTGCCACAGACGCTGGCGCTCCGCGACGCCCAGGCTGTCGTTCACCGAACGAGCGACGCGCGCGATTACTGGGTGCACCGAGCGAGGGTGGTCCGACCACTCCTCGCCGGCGAGCCACGAGGCCGCCTCCATCACGCACGCCTTGCCGTCGCTCGGTTGGTGCGTCCCCCAGTCGATGAAGGGTACGTGGACCTCGGTCGGTCGGAACGCTGAACAGTCGGCGTCGCGTTTCATCTCATGTCTCCGGGAGGTCGTCAGTCGGAAGGTGTCGCTCGCTGGATCGTTCGGAAGGTGACTGGTGCCGGGCTGTCCCGATCGTCGCCTCGGATGGCTCGGGCCTGAGGGCACAAGGTGGAGGGCGCAAGCTGCCCGGATGGTGACGGCGACCGAGGCCTTCCTCGCGGATGTCCCCGGACTCAGCCATCCTGTGAGGGGAACCGCTACGTCATCACGAGCCTCGATCTCGCGGGTGGTGTGGTGGTATGTCGTCGTCCACGTCATCCGCGTGGGGGACGGGATGGTTGCGGCCAAGCTCGGAGAAGCGCTCGTTGAGGGCGTGGACCAGGACCTCGTGGTCGTGCGCGCTCGGCACCAGGAATCCGAAGAGGTACGCCTCCACCTCGAGCGGCGTGGCCATGCCTCCGAGCTCGAAGTAGCGCAACCAGAACTCGGACGGAGTAAGCCCGGCGTCCTTCCGGGCGTCGTCCAACGTGGTGCTCGGTTGTCTGGCCATGGTTGACTCTCAGTCGTTCAACGCGTCGCGAGGCGGACCGCGTGTGGTGGGCGAAACGGTCGCATCGGCATGACGGTGCGGCGGTGTCATGCCGTCTTCCGCGAGTCGAGTGAGTCGCCAATCGGGCGCATCCCCGGTTTTATCGGGGGGACGTACGGGTCGCCGCCGACGGGCGACGCGGCCGTGCGGGGGTCGACCTCGGACGGGCGGGTCATCGCCGTACGGGGGCTCGTCGGGGTGAGGAAATCCCCGAGGCAGCACGTCGCATCCTGCGGCGCTCGCTCTCCGAAGTTCCGCCCCAGACACCGCGAACATCGGGGTCACGAAGTGCCCGATCCAAGCAGTCTGATCGGACGGAGCAGCCGCGACAGATCTCAATGGCGGCAGCGACCTCGTTGGACTGCGTGCCGAAGAACAACTCAGTATCCATCCCCCGACAGATCGCGTGGCGCGCCCAGTCGCGCCTAATCCATCGCACGCTCGCACCGCCGAACGGTCCCTCGGCAGGACGGGGTGGTCGAAGGCTTGTGACCACGGTCGAGCCGGCGCCGGCGGAGCTGGCGGGCAACGTGCGCGTCTTGGAGCGCGGAACGCCGCCCTCAACAGGTACGACTGTCGCGAGGGGCGCGACAGTCGTACCGGTGGATCTAGCTGAGGGGCTCCTTCTCGCCCGTGGCTCGCGCTCCAGTCGGGCGGTCGCGACGAGGGGCGAGTTCGCGCGGGTCGCGAGACGATCAGCGTGGAGCAACGGGACGAGGGTCATGCCGGCCTTCACAGTGAGTGGGGCGCAGAACGCCCGCGGACCCTCGCTGTAGAAGGAGCCCACGCATTATGCTCTTATTGCGCAGGAAGTCAACTCCCGCCCGTGCCGTGACAGCCGGGAGGACAGCGTGGAGAGCGTGGCATGCCATCGATCGAGCACCCGTACGGCGAGTTAGCTCAGTCCTTCGCCAAGATCGCCGGCATACTGTTCTCTGCTTCGACGGTGCGTCAGACCCTGCAACACATCGTGGACTTCGCCGTTCCCACCATCGAGGGTTGCGACGCGGCCGGCATCTCCCTACTCACCGGGTCGGAGATCACCACACCGGTCTTCTCTGATCCGATCGCGCTCGAGGTCGACTCGGTGCAGTACGAGACGGGCGAAGGGCCCTGCCTCGACGCCATCTCGCAGGCGACCACCGTCTATGCCGAGGACCTTGCGGACGATCCACGTTGGCCGCACTTCGGCCCCCGGGCGGCGACGCTCGGCATGCGCAGCCTGCTGTCCCTTCGGCTGTTCGCCAACGGGACGCTTGGAGGGCTCAATCTCTACGCCCGGCTTCCCCGGGCCTACGGAGTCAGCGACCGGACCAAGGCCCTCATCTTCGCCACCCACGCGGGCATCGCGCTCGCCGCGGCCGAGGCGAGGGAGGACGTCACGAAGGCGCTCGAAACGGAACTGAAGCGGGTGGACAACCTGCGCGGCGCGCTCGCCTCGCGTGAGCTCATCGGGCAGGCCGAAGGCATCCTCATCCAGCGCGAGCGCATCACTGCCGATCAGGCCTTTGGAATGCTGCGGCGAGCCTCGCAGCATCTGAACATCAAACTGCGTGAAGTGGCGCAGCACATCGTGGAGACCGGCGACGTTCCGCCCGGCTGAAGCCGGTACCTGGCGGCCGTGTTCGTCAGGTGGCTGCGCACGCGACAAGATGGCGACGACGTCAACGCTGCGCGTTGTCGACCACGAGGAGCACGAGGGCGATCCTGGTGCGGGACAGGCTGCGGCGTAGCGTGCTCGGGGAGGCCTTCTTGGTTCGTCGGGGCGCGCTCCATGCCGGGCGCCCGCTCTGGACGGATGTGACGCTGTTGTCTGGCGCGAGCCCTCCCATCTGGCTAGACGCGGCGATCGAGCGGCTCTCGTGGTCCCCGCTGGGCGGTTGATCTACGTCGTCCACGGCGGATCAAGCTAACTGCCTGAAGCTGCAAGCCGTCACCCGCCTTGCGAGGATGCAAAACTCGAGCGGAGCACCGCGCGCCGCGGTGGCCCCCAGTGCTGTTCGTCGAACCGCCGGCGGCTCGGAGGTCGTGCCGGCAGGCTGATCGGCGAGTAGCCGGGTGGGCTTCCGATTTGATTCCCAACAAGAGGGTAAGGCGCTCGGGGATGGGATGCATCTCGGCGAGTCCCGGTTGCTGAAAGGGCGAAGCTTGATGGGAGACGACTCCACGCGAAGTGACGTGACGGGCGCGACGCGCCAGGCTGAAGAGGAAGAGGCGCGAGCCTCCCATGTCGCCGACCGGGCACCGACCTCGAACGAAACTGAGCTGGCAGACGATGCAGCGCAGGAGCTGCGGGACAGCGGCAAGGAGAGCACCGGCGCAGAACACTACGAGGAGATGATTGAGCGCGGCGCCAACGAGAAAGGTGAGGGACGAATTCTGTAGGACTCGCGCACACGCCTCGTCCCGCTCGAGCATCCAGCCTGCCCGTTGCCGCGCGAGCAGCGCTTCCACCGGCTCCTCGGCGGCCGACACCTCGCGTTCGACTGCCCCACTTCCGCAGGCAAGCCGCTCTCGCGCGACTGGGCTCAGCTGGTCGGGTCCGTGCGATGGTCCGGATCGCGGGGATTGGGACGACGGCTGTAGCTCGTTACATAGCTGGGAGTGGGCACGGCCGCGGGGGTGTAGATGTCGGCAATCGGCTGGGCCGCCACGAGACGTAGGGGAATCTGCCCTGCCCACACGGGTAGGCACTGGTCTTCCGGATCGTCGATCGGTCCGCCGGCGCGGACCTTCGCGGATGCTTCACCGAGGGGCATCTGCACCACCCGGGTGGCGCGCAGCTCCTCGTCGGTCGGAGGGCGGGCATCAGCGCTGCGGCCGGCGACGAGGTGCTCGACGATCGCAGTGAGGGCAGCGCGCTTGTCCTGCGCGTCGGTGACCTCCGACGCGGTGCCGAAGACCACGACGGACCGGTAGTTGATCGAATGGTGGAACGCCGAGCGGGCTAGGACGAGCCCGTCGACCAATGTCACGGTCACGCAGGCTGGTACGCCCGCGGAGAGCGCCCGCAGCGTCGCGTTGCCGACGGCCCCGTGCAGGTACAGCAGATCGCCGACGCGTGCATATGCCGTCGGAACGACGACGGGTCCATCATCACCGGGGAACCCGACATGGCAGATGAAGCCCTCATCTAGGATCGCCTTGATCGTCGACTCGTCGTGGTGGCCGCGATCGGCCTTGCGTCGTAGGCGCACCCGCCCGGTCGGCGTCGGTGCGTCGTGGGACTCGTGCATCCGGGGGCTCGATAGCTCCATCGACCGATCCTCGCGTATCCGCGCTGCATTGGTCGGCCAGCGGGCGGCGATGCGGCCGACGCCCCCCAGATCAGGTCGGCTCCGTCAGCTCGCTGGCGCCGGATCGCATTGCACGCCCCGCCCCGACGCTGCATGGCGGGCGACGACCCGGCGGGCCGGGGTTCGGATCGTCCCGGCCGGTCCCTACAGTGCTTCGACCTAGTGGCCGAGGAGCCCCGCTACCGCCTGCACGAGTGTCGTGACGGTCGTCGCCGCAGCGTCGCCGACAGTGGACGCCGCCGAACCCGCAGCGCTCCCGGCGTCAGACGTCGCCCCGGAGACCGTCGAAGCAGCGTTGTTGACGGCGGTGGCCACCGTCGACGCCGTGGCGGCGACCGTCGAGGTCACTGTTGCTGCCCCTGTCCCCGACGCGCCGCCTGCGCTCGGCCCGGGCGTCGAGGACGTCCCGCCGGACGAGGTGCCTCCCACCGCGGTCGGCGATCCTGTGATCTTGCCGTTTGCGACCCCCGACACCGCCCCCAGTACCTGGTTCAGCGTGCCGGCCACGTCGCCGAGCGCCGCGGCCGCAGCCTGGAGAGCGCTTCCCGCCGCCGCACCGACCTGCTGCGAAGCAGCTGACACGCCGTTGCCGATGTCTCCGACGGCACTGCCGAGCGCGGACGTGGAGCCGCTCGATGCCTGCCCCGCAGCAGCAATCACCCTCTCGGCGTCCGATGACGATCCGATCGCCGAGGAAGCGCCGGCGATCCCAGCGGCTGCAGCACCCGTCGTCCCGCTCGTGGGCCCGGTCCCGGCCGACGAGGATCCGGCGCCTGAACTCGAACCGGTCGATGACGACGTCCGCCCGCCTGTTGCGACCCCTGCCGGCGATCCTGGCTGCCGGACGGTCGGAACGGGCGTGGACGACACCCCCGCGCGAGGATGGCGGGACAGGCCGCCACCAGGAGCGCTCGGACCGGCCATGCTCTCGCGGCTCGTTCCCGCAGCTCCGCTCGCCGATGAGGCGTGCGCTCGGCCTTGAACGGCCTCGGCCGGGGCCGGATACCTCGGCGACTGCGGACCTCGATGCTGACTCGGCCCGATCGCCACCACGCTCGCGATCGTCGCTGCCGCGACGACCGCGCCCATGGTGCCGAGCCGGACCGCGACGACGGGAGCGTCGGTCGCGTTCGCCACGGTCGGACCGTGCAGGCCGATCAACCGGGCGAGGCCACGACGCACCCGGGCGAATAGCAGCGCGGCTGCGCCATCGCCTCCCGTCAGGGCCATGAACTCCTTGCGCAGCGCCCGTCGTGCGCGGAACAGAAGCGTCTCGATCGTCGATACCGCGACGCCTTCGTGGTCGGCGATCCTCTGGTACGTCCAGCTGAGTTGCTCTCGGAGCTCGAGCACCTCGCGATGCCGAGGAGACAGATTGCGCAACGCCTCGAGCACCAGTTCTCCGTCCATCGCGGCGAGGGCCAGCTCGTCCTCGGCGACGATGGGGGCCGTCAACCGATTGAGCCGTTCCCCTTCGAAGGGCTCGGTCCGGCGACGCCGGTTCCAGTCCATGCAGACGTTGTGGGCGATGACGCGGAGCCAGGGGTAGAAGCGACGATCCCCGGTGAGGCTCCCGAGCGCCCGCCAGGCGCGCACGAACGACTCCTGCGCGGCGTCCTCGGCGTCGCCGGGGTCCCCCAGATGCTCGCGGCAATACCGGACGAGGCGACCGCTGTACCACGCGTAGAGCTCCGCGAACGCATCGCGATCCCCTGCCTGCGAACGCTCGACCAGCAATCTGTCCGCGACAGGATCGACATCGCCGATCGAGCGCTCACGAGTCGCCACCCCGTGCTTGCCCATCAACTGCCTCCCGCGGGCCTGGCCGTGGTCGGCGAGGTGTCCCGAGTGATACTTCCGTATAGCGGCACGTGCTGGACGTCACGACGTGCACGAAGTCACTTCATGGTGCGTTGCGCGACGCCGAATAGCAATGGCTCTCACCAGGGCACGATGTCGACTGATCACTGGGGATGGTCAGCTGGCTCCCGTGGTTGGAGTCGGACCCGGCGTTCTCTTCGATCGTGTCCTTCGGTGGGTCGAGCGGAGGCGCGCGCGAGCGGGGACGAAAGCCCACGTCGGGCAACGTCATCCGAAGCGACATCCGATCGATGCGATATGCGCGACGCCCCGCCCGGGCCGCGTCCATCACGAGCGGACCCCGGTCGCCGACGGCGTCCAGCCGTCGCGTTGCAGCTTCTCGCGCAGCGCGTGCTGATCGCGTCCCTCTCCAGCTGGCAGACGCGGCTCGCCGAGATGCCGAGCACCTCGCCGATGTGAGACTGAGCCCGCCGTTCCACGATGTGCAGGTCGAGAACGATCCGCTGGCGCTCGTTGAGCTCGGCGAAGGCGGAGCGCAGCGCCGCATGACACGCGGCCTCGACGCAACGGGACTCCGGCCCGTCCGCTTGATCGGCGGAGAGCGTCTCGGAGAGCGGCGCCGTGTCGAGTTCCGCCGACGGAGCCGGCGCATTGAGCGAGAGCAACTGCGATGCGGGAAGCGCCGCGTCTACCATCCGCGACTGCTTCTCGCCGGCCCCCATCTCCGCGAGCACCTCGCGTCGTTCAGGTATCCGACCGGCAGTCTCGATCAAGGCCTCGGAAGCCTTCGTGAACGCCACGACCTCGCGCCTCGTCTTGCGGGGGAGCCAGTCGAGGCGCCGTAGCTCGTCCAAGATCGCGCCCCTGATGCGGATCAGGGCGTAGGCGGGAAAGCGCGAAAGCGTCGAGCTCGGGTCGAAGCGCTCGATCGCCAGCAACAACCCGAGAACCCCGTAGCTCTCAAGGTCGCTCGGCTCATGGTGTATCCGCATCTGGTAGGGCACACGCTGGACTGCCTGGGCAACAAGGGGCGCGTACTCCACCAGCAGCGCATTGCGCGTCTGCCGGCTTGGCTCGGACCAGTGACGCTGCCACAGCATGCCGCACCGCTCATCCCGCATGCGGTCGGACGCTCGCAATGCTCGAACCTTCTGAGATCGTTGTGTCGGGCGTCGCTTCGTTTCGGTCGCCACTTCGCATCATCCCTTCGCGTAACGTGGCCCTCGTCCGACGACTGGTCGCCTCGGGGCGAATCACTTGTCTGCCCCGGGGGTGAGTTCGCTATTCAGCCGTTCGGAGCGTTGTTGTGCTGGAGGTGGTGTCCGCACTTCCGAGCCGGGATTCCCGAGCGGGCCGCTCAGGTGATGAAATGAACAGGGCCGCAACACGATGCGGCCATGGCGCGACGTTGAGATGCCGCGATATGACACCGGACGCGATCGGTCGCGCCCGGGCACGACACTGTCCGGCCTGCGGAGCGCTCATGACGGCCCGGGCGACGCGGCGGCGACGCGGGGTCCGCCGACGAGTCGGTCGCGCGCAGCGCCGGCCCGCTCGTCGAACTCGATGCCGACCCTCGCCTCGTCGAACTCGATGCCGACCCTCACCCTGCCGTTCTGTCCCGGGGACGTGTATCGGACCTGGCCCCGCAGATCTGCTGTGACCAGGATCGGACGCCCCCCGTTGTCCTCGAGGCTCGGGTCGAGCCGGCCCAGGTCGCTCAGCTCCAACGCCGCCCCGGCGGTGGAGACATCGACGATGCGGCAACGTCGCCACTCTGCTTCGTCATCGCCCTCATACCTGTACCAGCCGCCCCAGCCGGTTGCCTGTCGTGGCGTCGCTCGTCTCATGTCCATGTCGCACACCTCATTTCGAGCTCGCACCGGTGCTCAGTCCGGCCGAGAACTGGGTCTCGGTTCACTGCTATCGATGGCAACGGCGCGAACGCGAGGTCTCCTCGCCGGTCGCTCCGATGCTGGGTATAGAACGAATATGAGCGAGGTAACTTGCGCGAAAGATCTCAATTCGACGGCATAAGTTCGTCAGAGGTCACGGCCTCCGTGCATGAAATGATGCGAACTGGCACGGAGTCGCACGAGACCGAACTTCCTGCGGGCGCCGGGCGCCGGGCGTGAGCGGCCGCGGTTCGCGAGGGATCTAAGAAGGAGGATCAATCGTTCCGCTGCATCGACGCGCTGCGTCACGCCGGGGCCGCGGACATGCCGGAGCGCAAGCGCATCCTCGAGGAGGCCGCCGAGAGCGCACACCTGTCGGTGTCGGCCTTCGTGCTGCAGGCCGCGGAGACGCGCGCCGGTGAGATCCTGCTCGAGCGCCAGCTCGTGCGGCTCGCTCCACAAGCCGCCGAGGCGTTCGCCGCCGCGCTCGAGCGGCCGGCCGAGGTCAACGAGCGGCTCGCTGCTGCGCTCAGCCGGCCCCGGAAGTTCTCCTGGCTTGACTGAGCTCCGGCGGCCCGAGCCGCTGGACGCCAAGCGCCACGACCGTCAGGACTTCGACTGTGGTGACTCGTCCCTCACAACGGGTGGCTGTGTCGCCGCGCCGATACCACGGCCACCTGGGTGATCGTCAACGCCGACAACCTCGTCGTCGCATACGCCTGCTTGTCGATGACCGGAATCGACATCTCGGCGGCACGGACAGCGCTCGCGATGCGCTCGCCCGCCCCGGTGCCGGCGCTGCTGCTCGGGCGGCTCGCTGTCGGTCGGCGTCACGGAGGACTTGGCATCGGCACCGCGCTCGTATCCCACGTGCTTGCCACGGCCCTCGAGCTGAACGCAGCGGCAACGTGCAAGGTGGTCGTTGTCGTTGCCCTGGACGAGCGGGCGAGGTCCTGGTGGAAGCGACTCGGGTTCCATCCGTTCGATCCGCTCGACGCCAGTTGTCTCGACCTGTACCTGCTCACCGGTGAGATCGCGAAGACGCTCGGGCGAGCCTGACCAGTGCGCCCACCAGGCGTCAGCATCGAGGTAGCTATCTCTCCGGCCCGGCGACCCGCCAGAACGACCCCACGCATATCGAATTCTTCGCCGATGGCAACCGGTGGCGTTGTCGCGTAGCAGCCCTCTCGGTCGGCCGATTCATCAGCCGGGCATCCTTCATGACGATCGGCACAGGGCGGGTTGGTCAGAGGAACCCGACCGACTTGGCGTGTCACCCGCCGCAGAATGCCGCCTCCCGACGAGATGGGGGGCCTTGCTCTATTGAGCCGTCCTCAGGCTTTCGATCGCGTCGAGGAGGACCTTCAGTCCGCCCTCCGTATGAACGTCCAGAAGCTTGAGAGCTCGTTCGATTCCGTTGCGCGCGTCTTCGACGTCCTCGAACGTTTTCGCAGCGCGAGCGTCAGCGGCCTCGTTCTGCAGGTTCTGGCCGACCATCAGCGCTGGCAACAACACCAGCTGGATGAAGTTCTGGGAGGTCCACGAGACGACCAGAATGAAGCCGTTCGCAGTGAGGAAACCCACCGTGCCGATGATGTGCGCCGCGTACATGACCGCCAACAGCGACGACAACGAGATCACGCAGAACAGCCAGAAGCAGGTCATCGTGCCGATGTTCGTGGTAATGAACAGGGCAAGCCGCTTGTTGAACCGTTGGTAGGCGGTACCGGAGGGCAGGTGATCGACAGTGCGCTTGTGCACCGCCTGCCCGAGCTTCGTGAAGCCATGCGTCGGCTGCTGTTGGTCGATCGTCGTCACGTGTCTGCCCTCTCCTTGTTGGATCTGGCCCGCGCCGCCCAGAGTGGTCTTCCGGTAGTTTGTGTCAATGCGGTTGAGGATGCTCGAAAGGGACGACCGAGAGATCCCAGGTCGTTCAGCACCAGATCACGGTCTGGCATCGACCAACTACCGGTATGTTCTCAGACCTACTTTCCGATCGCGACTTCGACGACCTTTACGATGACGAGGGCGAACGCGAAGAGCAGATAGCCGCGTAGCGTCACCATTCCGATCTTGCGCTGCCTCGATATGACGGGTCGCTCGAGCATCGCTAGCGGCGGCATCCGCCAGGTCGCCCGTCGCGACAAGCGGTCGCCGGTGCCCAGATCTGCCGCTTGCTCTGGAGCGAGAGCGGCTGCACGGCGAAGGCGTGATTGCACGATGAGGTACCCGCCGATCACAAGTCCAAGGCCAACCCCAATGACGATGATGAGCTCGATGTCGGGACCCGAAAGGTTGGGGAACAGCACGGCTGCCGTGAGAATGAGCGAAAGCAGCACCAGCACGCCGATGATGATCGAAGCGATGACGTTCGTCTTCGTGGAGTTCGCCCACGGTCCGAGGACCTCCTTGTCGTTGCAGAGCAGGAGGAGGAAGACCGTTGCGCTCGGGAGAAGGACACCGGCGAGGGTCTGCACGCCTTCAGTGACGGTTCCAAGCGGCACGCCAGGCGTGAGTACGAGCGCTCCGGAGACGATCATCAGACCGGTGAAGACGGCGTAGAAGCCCTTCGCCCGCCTGAAGGAGCGGTGCAGCGAGTGCTTCAGGCCGAGGACGTCCGCGGTCGCGTACGCGGTCGACAGCCCGATCGCCGAGGCTCCGATCAGGCTCGCGTCGAACAGGATGATGGCGAACAGGACGCCCGCCGCGTGCGACACGTACCGCCTGAATCCTGCTGCGACGTGACGGGCATCGACGAACTGACCGAACAGCGGTGTATGGGCGAACACGGCCGCCGATGACGCCATCAGCACGCCGGCACCGATGACGACGACGACGATGCCGAGAATGAGGTCGACGCGCTCGTAGTTCACGAACCGCGTCGTGATCCGCTTGTCGATCACGTACGACTGCTGGAAGAAGAGCTGCCACGGTGCCACGGTCGTCCCGACGATGGCGATGATCAGCAGCATCACGTTGGACAGTTGAGAGGGGCCTCCGGGCAGGTTGACGACGAAGAAGTCGCGCGCCACCACCCCAGCCGGCGGGTGCACCATCACGTAGAGGGGGATCACGACGAGTGAGCCGATGCAAAGCGCCAAGGCGGTCCGCTCGAAGCGTCGGAGGCTCCCCGTGCTCGCCGCCACGATGATGACGACGCCGGCGAGAATCACCGCCGGGACCTTCGGCACGCCGAGATAGCCGGCCGCGAGCGACACGCCGATGAACTCGGTGACGATGGTCAGCGCGTTCAGCACGAAGAGGTCGATCACGCTGAACGCGCCCCAGAACTTGCCGAAGCGCTCGAGAATCAACCGGGCATGGCCGACGCCGGTCACCGCGCCGAGGCGGAGCACCATCTCCTGGGCCACGTAGAGCACCGGGATCAGCAGGAGCAGCACCCAGAGCAGGTGGGTACCGAAGTTCTGGCCAGCCTGGGCGTAGGTGGCGACACCGCCGGCGTCATTGTCCCCGACCATGACGATGAGGCCGGGACCGACGATCGCGAGGAGGGTGAGCATCTTCGCCCTCCAGGAACGACGAGCCGCGACGTCGCCGTAAGCGATGGTGCCGAACGCACCCTCGATGTCGCCGACGTGTTCCTCGTCGAGGACCGCGCCCAGCTCTCGCGACGCATCGACACTCCTCCCGGCGGCGAGAGCAGTCAGGGGGGATATGTCGGAGTCAGGGGATGACGGCATGGAGGTTTGGGCGTCTCGATGACCGCGCGCGTGCAACAGCTTGGCGAGAGGTGTCTCGCGCTCGCGCATGATCTCCCTCCCTTCTACGAGCGATCAGTCGGGAGCTGACAGCTCCGTCGGCGTGGCGAGCAGACGTGAGATGCACAATGCTCGGTCGGGACGCGCGGCGCGCCCACCGAGCAAGAGTTGGGATGCAGGACGGGAGTTCTCTTCGGCTCCCTGCGCCCTACCGAGCGGAGGATCCGAGCTGTGTCGGGGGTCGACCGAACGCGAGGTCGGCGTCCCCCGTGTTCAGCTCCCCGGAGGCGACGGAGGGCGCTCGGTACTGTGGGGTTTCGGTCTCACCGGCGCACCTCCTCTGGGGATCGACAAGGGGTCACCCTGCCCAGCTCGGGTAGGATCAGCAAAATACATGCTAGATGGTTCATATGAACGACGCAACTATGCGTCATTGTGCCAGAGGGAGGTTCGACCGTGAGTGCCCGCGAGCCGATGGGAGTTCGTGGTCCGCTCGCCGAGCAGCTCGCGGACACGATGTTCGCGCTGTCTGCGCCGAGTCGCGTCGAGATCCTCAGCTGCTTGCTCGCCGGTCCGCTGTCAGTCGGTGAGATCACGTCGATGCTCGACATGGAGCAATCCGCGGTCTCCCACCAGCTTCGGGTTCTCCGCGAGCACTCCCTGGTAGTGGTCGAACGCGATGGGAGGCGCCGGGTCTACGCGCTCTACGACGAAGCCGTGAGCGACCTGCTCGCTGCCGCGCTCCGTCATGTCGCGCACCGCGAACGACCGCGGCGCAGATCGTCGGCCGCAGTCGGCGACTAGTCGCGAGCGGCTGCGCCCTGCCATGCGGGCACCGGAGAGCGACGCTGCAAGACGGGCCGCGGTGGAGGAAGCGCACTTCGGTCCGGATGCAGATCGCCGGTCGGCTGGCGACCGCGCTCGTCGCGGCGACATCGAGGGAGCGCTCGGGCGTGTCTCGTCGCTCGACACGGGTCCACGTCGGACGCTCTCGCGTCGACTCGTCACGCTGCTTGCGGTGATTGGCCCGGCCTCGTCGTCCTGGTTGCCGACAACGACGCCGGCGGAATCTCCACCTAGGCCCAGGCGGGAGAGGAGTACGGACTGCACCTCGTCTGGCCGGTGGCCCTCCTCGCCCCGGTGCTCTACGTGAACCAGGAAATGGCTGGTCGCCTCGGTGCGGTGACGGGTGCCGGGCATGCCCGGTTGATCGTCGAACGCTTCGGACGACGGTGGGGCGCCTTCGCCCTCGGTGACCTCCTCGCCCTGAACCTCCTGACGCTCGTGACCGAGTTCGTGGGGGTGGCGCTCTCGCTCGGGTACTTCGGCGTCACTCGCTACGTCTCGGCTCCCTGCGCCGCGGTCTTCCTCGTCGGAGCGACCGCATCCGGCAGCTTTCGGCGCTGGGAGCGGGTGTGATGTATCTCTGCGTCGTCGCGAGCCTCGTCGCGATACCACTGCTGATCCTCAGCAGCGGTGGTGACCGCGTCACCCGGGTCACGCTCTCCGGCCTGTCGGGGGCGCATGCAAGTGGCGTCCTTTTCGTCATCGCGCTCGTCGGGACGACCCCTCTCGTTCGCGCCTGGCTGACGGCCGTCACCGCGCTCGGGCGCAACCGCAGACGATCACCACGCGCTGACAACCAAGATCTGCACGAGGCCTTGGTCGTTCACGCCCAAGGACGAAGCCGAGCTCGGCGCAGCGAGTGAAACCGACGTCGACGTCACCGAGCGAGGTTCAGGCTCGAGCGGCTGGGGTCATTCGGTGGATCGAGGCTTAGGTGCCCGACGTCTCCGTCACCCTAGGAGACGACTCGCGTTCCCACGCCTGAGCCCCAATTTGGACCGCGTCCCACGGCGATCCGAGGGGAGGGGTGTAGGAGAGATCCAGGTCTGCGAACGACTCGAGCGTCATCTCGTGGAAGAGCGCGGTCGCAA
Organism: uncultured Actinomycetota bacterium; assembly: GCA_963765505.1. Taxonomy (GTDB): domain Bacteria; phylum Actinomycetota; class Acidimicrobiia; order Acidimicrobiales; family Bog-793; genus DATKQY01. The sequence continues at coordinate 129,115 of CAVXWO010000005.1, read as the reverse complement.
CAATGTCGATCCGCTTGGCAACCTCGCCGTCGCGATGACCAACGAGCTGCGCGCCGAGCAACCGGCCGGTGTCGCGGTCGCCCGTGTAGCGCATCGAAATGCGGTGGCTGCCGGGGTAGTACGGCCTTGTGGTCGTCCGCCTCGGAGCCCACGGTGAGCGGATGATATCCGGCCGCGACCGCCTCATGGTCTCGAAGGCCGCTTGCGCGGCGACGAGGTGATCGAAGATCTTGACCACCTGGGTGCCGAGGCTGCCGGCGAACTCGCGCTCTCCGCCGAGCGCGTTCTCGCCGGCGATGCGCCCCTGCTTGTGTGCTGTCGTGCCGAGGGGCAGGTAACCGAGCCCCGAAAGGCGGTGGTACGTGGCCGCGCAGTCGCCGGCGGCCCAGACGTCGGGGAGGCTCGTCCGCATCCGACGATCGACGGCGATGGCGCCCTTGGGACCAAGCTCGGCGCCTGCGGTCGCCGCCAGATCGGTGTCTGGCCGCACCCCGACGACGACGATCACGACGTCAGCCGATCGCGTGGTTGAACTTCCATCCGAAGCTGTCGCCTCGACGGTCAACGCGCCGAGGGCACCTGGGGTGTTCCGCCGAATCGCCCGCACGGTCGTTCGGCAGTGCACGTCGACGCCGTGGTGCTCGAGCTCGGCCGTGGACGAGCGGGCCGAGCTCGACGTCGACGGTCGGCAGCACCTCCGGGAGTTGCTCGAACTGGGTGACACCGACAGCCCCCGGACGACGAGTGCGTCGGCCATCTCGAGGCCGATGTAGCCGGCGCCGACGATCACGGCACGCTCCACCGACGATTCTTCGAGCGTTCGCATTAGCGGCGAAGGTGTCGCCCATGGAGTGGAGGAGGTGCACGCCGTCGTCTGGACCGAGGGCACCCGGACCGGTCAGGCCTTCGATCGGCGGGAGCATCGGGAGAGCACCGGTGCCGACCACCAGCTCGTCGTACGCGAGCATCTCCTCGTCCCCATTTGGCGCGCCGAGAAGCAGCTTGTGATCGGCGACCTCGATGCGCCTCACGACGGTGTCGAGGCGCAGCTGCCATCCCCGTCGCTTCGAGGTCGGCTTCGGGTTCGATGTGCCAGGTTGCGCCAGTGCGTCACCTCACCCGACACGTAGTAGGGGATCCCACAGATCGAGAAGTTGGGGTAGGCATCCGCGACGACGACGGTTACGTCGTCATCGGGGTGAAGCTCACGGGCGCGAAGCGCGGCGCTGATCCCGGCATCGCTTCCGCCGATCGCGACGAGGTGCATGGAGGGCTCCTTCGCTCTGCGCGGCGCTCAGCGCCGTCTGGTCCTCGGATGGTGTGTCAGGGTGCTTCATCCCCTCACTGCGGCTCACACCTCGATTCCTCCGCCACGTTCGGCCACGGGAAGGCCGTGGGCGCCGTCGCCGATCGCGCCCGCAGGCGTCGCCTCTTCGCGTTCGGCGGAGTGGGGAACGACGACCTCGGCCGCCTCAGCTGCGGTCACGTCGGGGTAGAGGAGCCTGATGATCCCGAACCCCACGACGCCGCCGACGAGTTGGGCAGCGACGTAGCCGGGCACGGACAGCGGTGCGATCCCGGCGAAGCTGTTGGAGAACATCCGGCCGAGGGTGATCGCCGGGTTGGCGAAGCTCGTCGAGCTCGTGAAGAAGTACGCCGCGCCGATGTAGGCGCCGACGGCCGCTGGGGCCGCGGCACCCCGACCGGTCCGAGCCAGGGCGAAGATCACGAGGAGCAATCCGACCGTTGCGATCCCCTCGGCGAGCCAGTGCGCGCCGAGAGGCGCGGTGCTTTGTCGAAAGGCTCACCGCGGCGCGTCCGAACATCAGGTTGGCGACGATCGCACCGCCGATGCACCCGCCGAACTGCGCCGGCACGTACGCAGCGGCATTTCTCCAGGACACTCCACCGAACGCGGCGTCGACGAGGGAGACGACCGGGTTGAAGTGGGCGCCGGAGACCGGCCCGAACATCAAGATGATGGCGAACAAGCCCGCCGCGGTCGCGGCCGCATTCTCGAAGAGCTCCAAGCCCACGTCGCCAGGCGAGAGGTGCTGTGCCGCGATCCCCGACCCGATGACGATGGCCGCGAGAAACCCCGAGCCGAGGAACTCTGCAGCCAGTCGGCGCCGGAGCGATCCGGGAGCCACCGAAGACCGTCCTTGCTCGTTCCGATCAGCTCAAGCGGAGGCTGGTGCGGAGCTGGTCGCCAGCTCGGAGCCGACGCTGCTCGGAGCGCAGCAGGCGCTATCGCCGCTCGGGGCGCAGCAGGCACCGTCGCCGTGCAGGCCACTGTCGACCGGTGCGTCGGCGAGAACGGTGTAGACCTCCCACGGCGCACCGTCGGGGTCGTGCACCCAGACCTTGTCCTGGAGGGCGTAGCAACAGGTTGTCGAGTCCTCGACTGTGGTGTCGAGTCCCTCGCCGGCGAGTCGACGGGTCGCAAGGCTGACTTCCTCGGGCGTCTCGACCTCGACGCCGAGGTGGTTCAGCGTGCCGCTGACGCTGCCCTCTCCGGCACTGGCCGCCTCGATCAGCACGAGCTTCAGCGGGGGTTCGGCGACGGCGAAGTTGGCATAGCCGGGACGGCGCTTGGCCGGCCCGGTACCGAAGAGCTTCGAGTAGAAGTCGACGGCGGCGTCGATATCGGAGACGTTTAGGGCGAGCTGCACTCGGGACACGGTGGTGACCTCCATAGATTGATAAGCATCGATCAGTGTACCCGACGGGACGAATATCGTTAAGGGCTCGACGCTGGGTTTTAGGAGCCGAGCGCCCGGCGCACCGCAGCGAGGCGGTCTCCGTTCACGCTCCACCAACTCCAGCGACCCCGCTTCTCGCCGACGAGCAGCCCGGCCTCGGCGAGCACCTTCGTATGGTGCGAGATCGTCGGCTGGCTCTTCCCGAGCGGCACCTGCAGGTCGCACGAGCACACCTCGCCCTGCGCCGAGACGATCGAGAGCAGACGGAGTCGCACCGGGTCGGCGAGCGCCCCGAACACCCGGGCGAGCTCTTCCGCGTCACCGGCGCTGAGCGGAGCCGCAACGACCGACGCGCAACACAGCTCGTCGTTCTTTGGCAGAGAAACCGCCGAACTCGTGACCGCCCGAGCCATCTCGCACTCCTTCTGTTCATTGACAACGATCGATCCAGAATGCACACTCAGTACATCGGCCGTCGTCAATGTATCAAGCTCAGGTGAACGGTGGGGGACATTCAGGTGACCGCAGCGTCACATCGTGGCGACAGCTTGACAAGGTCGAGGCCAAGGCCCCCGTGCGATAGTCACGAGAGCGTGACGCGATGGGGGTGACGCGCCAGCAGCGCGTTCTCGTGGTCGACGACGACGCCTCGTACCGCCAGGCGCTCGAGGCAGGACTCCAGCAGGAAGGGTTCACGGTGTCGCTCGCCACCAACGGTCGTGAGGCGCTGCGCGTCGCACGTGAGGTCCGCTTGGACGCTGTCCTGCTCGACCTCCGCCTGCCGGACATCTCCGGGATCGAGGTCTGCCGTGAGCTGCGGAAGTGGTCCGACGTACCGATCCTGATGCTGAGTGCGGTCGCGGACGAGCTCGATATCGTCCTTTGCTTCGAGCTCGGCGCAGACGACTACATCCCGAAGCCGTTTCGGCGCCGCGAGCTCGTCGCTCGCGTGGAGGCCGCGATCCGCCATCGCGACCGTGCCAGACGGGCCCAGAGCGTTGAGCCGGAGATGCGCGAACTCGTCGTTGGGCCGTTGACGGTCGACTTCGTCGCACGGATAGTGGAGCTCGATGGCAAGCGCGTTGAGCTCGCCAAACGGGAGTTCGACCTGCTCGCCTATCTCGCGACCAAGCCAAACCGCGTCGTCTCGCGCGAGGAGCTCATGGAAGCCGTCTGGGGCATCGAGCTCCGCGACGACCGGACGATCGACACGCACATGTACCGCCTCCGCTCGAAGATCGAGGCCGACTCGACCCATCCCGAGCTGATCGTCACCGTGCGGGGCGTCGGGTTCTTGCTGCGGGACCAGGCCGAGCCCGACCGCAGGTCGCCGGGCGGACGGGAGCCGGTAGCGGCTCAGCCGAAGCGGCCGTTGACGTAGTCCTCGGTTCGCGGGTCCGTCGGACTGCCGAACAGCTGGGTCGTCGGCGCGTGCTCGATCAGCTCGCCGGCGCGGTCCGCTCCCATCAGCAAGAAGGCGCAGTGGTCCGAGACCCGTAGCGCCTGCTGCATGTTGTGGGTGACGATCACGATGCTGACGCGGTCCTTCAGCTCGCCGAGCAGCTCTTCGATGCGGGCGGTCGCGATCGGGTCGAGCGAGGACGTCGGCTCGTCCATGAGCAACACCTCGGGCTCGATCGCGAGAGCCCGGGCGATGCAGAGCCGCTGCTGCTCGCCGCCGGAGAGCGAGATCGCGTGGTCGTTGAGGCGATCTCGCACGCTTTCCCAGAGTGCGGCAGCGATGAGCGCCGACTCAGCGGCCTCGTTCAGCAGCGACTTGCGCCGCACGCCATTGAACCGCAGGCCTGAGACGACGTTGTCGTAGATGCTCATCGTCGGGAATGGGTTCGGGCGTTGGAAGACCATCCCGACACGCGACCGCAGGAGCGTCGGATGCATGCCGCCGCCGTAGATATCGACGTCGCGCAGGTGCACCGAGCCGGTGACCTTGGCCGACCGGGTGACGTCGTGCATCCGGTTGAGCGCCCGGAGCAGCGTGGTTTTTCCCGATCCCGAGGGGCCGATCAGTGCGGTGATCTGGTGCTCAGGGACGTCGAAGGAGACCTCGCGTACGGCGAGTCGACCACCGAAGCTGATCGAGACATCTTGAAGGCGCAAGATGGGCCGGTCCTGGCGAAGCGGACCGCTCGCGAGGTCAGCCTCACGATCGGTCACGCTGACTCCTTCGTGGGGGAGTGTGGACTCGGTCATCGGCGGACCCTCTGCAGACGCGCCGGCTACGAGCCTGCTCCCGACGCTCAGGAACAGAATCAGGACGACGAGCAAGAGCGCCGTGCCCCAGCGCTCTTCTGCAGGTCAGGGTAGGCCTGAATGCCGTTCTGGTAGACGACGAGAGGAAGTGCGTTGAGGGGCTGGGTGGGGTTCGTTGCCATGAACTGATTCCCGATCGCGGTGAACAGCAGTGGCGCTGTCTCGCCGGCGGCGCGGGCGAGCCCGAGCAGCACGCCGGTGATGAGCCCAGGCAGGGCAACGGGAATGATCACGCGCCGGGCGATGCTGACGCGCCGAGCGCCGAGCGAGAGCCCGCCCTCGACGAGTGCACCCGGCACGGTTCGAAAAGCGGTCTCGCTGGCGCGGATGATGACCGGGAGCATCAAGATCCCGAGGGCGAAACTGGCCGAGACGCCTGAGAAGTGCCCGAGGGTCGTGACGAGCAGCGCGTAGGCGAAGATCCCGAGCGTGATCGACGGCACGCCGGCGAGGATGTCCGCGGCGAAGCGGATGCCACTCGCGATGCGGCCGTTGGCCTCCGCCAAGGCGAGACCGATCACCAGGCCAAAGGGGATCGCGCCAGCTGCGGCGATCCCGTCGATGATCAGCGAGCCGATAATCGCGTTCGAGATGCCGCCGCCGGGGATCCCGGCCGGCGTCGGCAGGTGCGTGAAGAACGCGACGTCCCAGGCGCTCGCGCCCTTGCCGATCACGAACACGAGGAGGAGGACGAGGGGGATCAGGGCGACGACGAGGAACAGCGTGCAGACCGCAATGGCGACCCGCGACAGGCCTAGGCGTCGCCGCAGCGACGAGGCGGCGATGCGGTGGATCTCGTCGCGTCGTGCGAGGACTGGATCGAGCTGCATGAGCGTCATAGGACGCCGATCCCGACCGCGCTTTGCTGGCGGGAGACCGATCGCACCAGGAGTCGCGCGACGACGTTGACCAGCACCGCGACGGCGAGCAGGATCACCGCGACGGCGATGAGCGCCGAAAGGTGGTAGGGCTCGGTCGCCTCGGTGAACTCGTTGGCGATGACCGACGCCATCGTCTGGGCAGGGGCGAAGAGCGAGCTCGGGATCCTGTCCGTGTTGCCGATGACCATCGTCACCGCGATCGTTTCGCCGAGCGCCCGGCCCATCGCGAGCGTCGACGCGCCGAGGATGCCGGTACGCGCCGTCGGCACGACCACCCGGCGCAGCACCGCCCAGCGCGTCGCACCGAGGGCCAGCGCCGCCTCGATCACCTCGGTGGGCACCGCTGCGAGCACGTCGCGCGAGATGGCGACCATCGTCGGCAGCACCATCACGAAGAGGACGATGCCGGCGAGCAGCAGGCCGATGCCGAGCTGGGCGCCGCCGACGATGCTCGTGTGACCGAACAGGGCAGCGATGAAGGGGTCGACGTGCACGCGCACCCACGGTGCGACGACGAGGAGGCCCCAGAGCCCGTAGACGACGCTCGGCACCGCGGCGAGCAACTCGACGGCCGTGCCGAGCGCCATGCGAAGGCGTAGCGGTGCGAGGTGCGAGAGCATGAGCGCGGTCCCAATCCCGATCGGGACGGCGAGCACCATGGCGATGAGCGTTGTCTCGAGCGTCCCGACGATGAAGGTGAGCGCCCCGAGGTGGGCGTGGACCGGGTCCCAGGTGGTGCCGGTGATGAAGCCGATGCCGAAGTGCGCGAACGCGGGGCTCGCCTTGATCGCAAGGCTCGTCACAAAGGCGATGAGCAGGATCACGAACAGCGTCGCCGCGATGCCGAGCCCGCCCCGGTATGTCCGGTCGGACACGGCCAGGACGCGTCGAACGCCCGTGGCCGTGCCCGACCGGGGCACCGACGGCGACGAACTCACCGAGGAGCCTCCGTCACTACTTCTTCAACAAGACCGTGCCGTCGGGCCCGACGACCTTCAGCAGCGTGGTCCGGGCGAGCTGTTGGATGTTCGGCGGGAGCGGCACGTAGCCGAGCGCCTTGGCGGGCTTCTGGCCGGCGTGGCTCAGCCAGTCGAGCACGTCGACGAGCGCGGTGCCCGTCGTCGCGTCCTTCTGCTGCTGGTAGACGAGCACCCAGCTGTAGCCGGAGATCGGGTAGGCGTTCGCACCGTTGGAGTTGACGATCGGGAAGTTCGTCGCGCTGAGATTGGGCTTGGAGGCCGCGGCGGCTGCCACGCTGTCGAAGGTCGGCTTCACGTAGTTACCGCGCTTGTTCAGGAGCCACGCGGCCGGGAAATTGTTCTGGAGCGCGTAGGCCAACTCCACGTAGCCGATCGTGTAGGGCGTACCGGAGATGAACCCGGCGACACCTTCGTTGCCCTTCTCACCGATCCCGACCGGCCAGTTCAGTGATTTGCCGGTCCCGACTTTGCTCAGCCACGTCGGGGAGACGTCGGAGAGGTAGTTCGAAAAGATGTACGAGGTGCCGCTCCCGTCTGAACGATGCACCACCGTGATCGGCTGGTTCGGCAGGTTGATCTTCGGGTTCAGCTTCTTCAGTGCGGAGTTGTTCCACATCGTGATGTTGCCGAGGAATATCGCGGCGAGCACGCTCGGGGTGAGGTGCAGCGCCGAGCCGACGCCGGGGAGGTGGTAGGAGATCGCCACACCGCCGAGGTCGATGGGTACCTGGAGCGCGGGACCCCCGGTGTCCTTGGCGAGGTCGGTCGCGACCATCGGGACGTCCGTGGCGCCGAAGTTCACGGTGCCCGCCTGGAACTGGGCGATGCCGCCGCCGCTGCCGATCGACGCGTAGTTGACGGTGAGCCCCGGGTCGGTCTGGTGGTAGACGTAGAAGGCCCGGGTGAAGAAGGGCTGGTCGAACGTCGATCCGGCGCCCGTCAGCGTCGCCGCCGGAGCGTGCAGATCAGTGTTCGCATACGGATCCGCAGCCGTGGTCGTCGACTTGCGGCCGACGGCCGCCGAGGCCGTCAGTGGCGCTGTGGCCACGACGACGAGCGAGAGCGCCGTCGCCGCAACTGCGGCGCCGACAGCCCGGCGTCGCGTCGGGTTGCGATGACCTGTCACAGGCAGACCTCCAGATGATGGCGGCGAGCGTGATTTGGCGACCTGCTCGACCGCGAGACTCTTCGAACGGCCACGCTGGCCGATCGCCTGGGACGGTAGCGATCGTGGGTGAACGCGCTCTGAAGCAGGCCTGATGCTCGGGCCAACACGCGATGATCGGCGATGAACAGTGCGTCACGGATCTCGAAACGACACGGACCGGACTGACGGCAGCGACAAGAGTCGCAGCGTGCGAGGCGCAACGGTCATCGGCGCGGTGTGTCACGAGAAGCTGAACGCACGCAGCGGTGCGCGACCTGGCGACACCTGGAGCGAGCTCGACCCGATGCCCAGTGGCAGACGTCACCTGTATATTTGCATGGCCCGAGAGATGTCGCTGCAGGGGGTGTCGTTCGTCCGCGTCGAGTCAGCGCGAGCATCTGGGCGAAGGCCCAGGTTCACTCAAGCGATGCCGCTCGGCCGTCACCGCCTAGCAAGCCTCCGCGCCGCCGTCGACGCCTGACCAGGAGCGACTCGCCGAGGCGATGCTCAACTCACGTGGTTAGGTCGAGGGCTTCGGGCTCCGACGCCACGCGAACAGCACCACGGCGAGGAGGAGCCCAGCCATCGCTGCCGGGACGACACCGAGGGCTCGGTAGCCGAGCGTCTCGCCGAGGCCGCCGCCCGCAAGAGGCGCGACGAGATAGCCGACGATGCCCATCTGGGACCAGACCACCATCGCGCTGACGATCCGCTCCGTCGGCACGGCGTCGAGGAGCAGCCCGGTGGCCCCGGTCTGGCTGATCCCGATCCCGACCCCGACCACCACGAGCGCAGGGAGCCATGACCCGACCGCGTCAGTGGCCCCGACGAGCTCGATTCCGACGACCAGCAGGACCGCGCCCATGGCCGTGGCGGGACCCGGCGCGATGTGCCCTGCGCCCGCGGAGCTGAAGGCGACGACGACGGCCAGTCCGGCGAAGGCCCCCCCGATCTCTGCCTGGGACAGGTGCGCGGAGAGGTGGAGCGGGAGCGCGCCGTCGACGAGGCCCGTCCCGAGGATCGCCAGCATGATCGCCACGGCGGCCACCCAGAACCCAGCTCGTCGAAGCTCCGCTCGGTCCGACGTGAACGCGCGACGTTCGGGCGCCTGCGGCATCAGGGCGGCGAGCCCGAATCCGACGCCGAGGAGGGCCAGGTATGCGACGAAGGGGGGCCGGACGCCACCGAGCGCGCCGAGACCGGGACCAACCAGGGCCCCTACCGAGTAGGCGGCGTAGACCCTGCTCATACACAGGTATTCCTGGCCAGGCCAGCGTTCCAGCGTGCTGAAGGTGACGCCAAGCCACAAGCCGCCCGAACCGACACCCATCACCACCCGTGCCGCGAGATAGCCGGCAGTGGAGTGGCCGCCGAGGAAGCCGATGGTCCCGGCAGCGACGATCACGAGCGCCACGAGCAGCGTTGTCCGGGCGCCGAATCGGCGGACCGTGCTGCCGGCCGCGACGAAACCGAACAACATGCCGAAGGGGAAACCGGCCACCACGGCGCCCGCTACAAGCGGGCTCGCGTGGGTTGAACGCGCAAGTGCGGGGAGCACGGGGCCGATGACGCTGTAGCCGGCCGAGTCGACGGCGGCGAGCGTCAGCAGGACGACGTAGGCGACGCTTGAACGATCGAAGCTGCGGAGCGATGCACGCAGTCTTCGACTCGGGTGGCGAGCAGGTACACCAGCACCCTCGCCAAGCCCGAGCGCCATCGCTTCGGGTGGCACGGGCATCGTCACGCGCTGGCCTCCTGCGTCCGACGGGACGCGGTCACGCTACAACCGAGTCTCCAGTCGCTGCGGAGGTTGTCCCGTCCGTCGTGGATTTTGGTGAGTAGCGGGAGGGAGCCTCCCCCTCCCGCTCTCTCAGGACCGGACGTGACAGTCTCCTGTCATCCGGCCCCCACAGGCCGGCCGGTGGTGCGTGCGATGATGAGATGCCAGTGAGCGAAGAGCGTGGGCTCCCGCCTTCGGGCCTCTCGCAGCCAGGCCCATGCCTTGTCGGGCCTGTTTCGCAGCCGTTTGAACTTGTGCATGGCCCATCGGACGAGATGCTCGTCGATGCGCACTTCGAGGAAGCCCAACTCGGAGCGGTAGAAGGCCCCGTAATAGTTGATCCAGCCGCGCACCTGGGGGTTGATGTCCTGGGCGAGGCCGGACAGGCCCGTCCCGCTGCGGCGTTTGAGGTGCCAGGCCCGGATCTGTTGGCCTTTCGCCTTTCTCGCCTTGGCGCTCATGGCGGGCAGGAAGTTCACGAAGAACCCTCTGCGGCCACGGACCCGGCGAGCCCGGAAGGTGTAGCCGAGGAAATCGAAGCTGGTGTGCTCGTGGGTTCCTCGGCGTTTCGTGTCTTTGCAGTACACGATCTTCGTCTTCTCGGGGTGCAGCTCGAGACCCAGGGTCCCGAGCCGTTCGGCGATGGCGGCCCGCAGTCTTTGGGCCTGTGCCTCGGTGTCACAGTGAGCAACAATGTCGTCCGCGTAGCGCTCGAACGGACAGCGCGGGAACTCCCGGTCCATCCACCGGTCGAACGCGTAGTGCATGAACAGGTTAGCGATCAACGGTGAGATCGGGGAGCCTTGCGGGGTTCCCTTCTCTCGTGCCACGAGGGTCCCGTCAGACATCTGCATGGGGGCTTTGAGCCACCGTTGGATGTAGAGCAGGACCCAGCGCTCGTCGGTGTGGTGAGCGACCGCTTTGAGCAACAGATCATGGGAAACACTGTCGAAAAAGGCCCGGACGTCAAGATCCAAAATCCAGTTCTGTCGCCAACAGCGCTTGCGGGTCACGGCCAGAGCATCATGAGCGGAGCGCCCAGGGCGGTAGCCGTAACTGTCATCCCTGAAGGAGCGCTCAATGTCAAGAGCGTCGCCCGCAGGACGACACGATTTGTTCCTGGTCGGTGAGCTGAGCCGGTCACGGTATTCCATAGTCCGGGCGCGACGAAGTCCTCCTCCCGTGCTCCGCAGGAAGAGGGTCGTCAAGATCTGGGCGAAGCCTGGGTCTTTACGACCCGGTCATCCTTCGTCGGAGATCATTGGGATCGCCCGCCGGAGGCGGGCTTGGCTGCGTTCCCTCGTCGCGAGGACGCTCTTCGCTCCTCCAGGTTCGTGCTCCTGGCGGGGACATGCCGAGCTGCTCGGATGCCAGTCATCCCTACGTCGTGCGAGGCGACATGGAGCGATGCGACAACAGCCGGACGGGCTTAATCAGGAACTAACGACCGCGCCTTTCGGGGGTCATGACAGACAACAAGGCGCGCGTCCGGCTGGTGCCGAGCTCACCGGATCGCCTCGGCGAGGCAGCGGATCTCTCCGTCCCTCAGGCCGAAGTAGACGAGGGTGAGGATGTGCCGGGCGAGAGCCACCCGGGCGATCTTGTTCGAGTCGCGACGCTCGGCGATCCGTTCGAAGCGCTCGGCTTGGAACCCGGCTCGCCGCTGTGCGGCCTCGACCGCTGCCCAGCGCACGAGACGGCTGCCTTGTTTCGTGATCGGGCCGCGCACGACGTGGACGTCGGACTCGCGGTGCCGCGGCGTGAGCCCGGCCCAGCAGGCGAGCTTGTCCGGCGAGGAGAACCTCGACACGTCGCCGATCTCGGCGCAGAACACCGCGCCGAGGACGGGCCCGACGCCGGGGATGGCCTGGATCGCGAGGTAGCCCTTGTCGCCCGCGAGCCAGCGGTCGACCTCGCCCTCGAGCATCGCGATCTCTTTGTCGTAGGCGGAGATGAGGTCGCGGAGCGACTCGACGCGAATGCCGTAGGCGCGACCGAGCCGAGCGATGTTCAAGAGGTCCTGGCCCGCGGTGCCGAACAGGTCGGTCATCGGGACAGCAACGCCTTCTTTCGCGAGCACGGAGTGGACCTGGGACTTGAGCGCGGAGCGGAGCCCGACGAGCTTCGCTCTGTAGCGGACGATCTCGCGGAGCTCGCGGAGCTCCGGTGGGGCGATGTAGGCCTCCGCGAGACGCCCGAGGCGCAACAGGTCGACGAGGTCCTCGGCATCACGCTCGTCGTTCTTCACTCTGCGGTGGCCCCAGTTGTGCCGAGTGGGTGGGCGAGGTGGAGGTTCGCGCCGAGCTCTTCGAGGAAGTCCGCGAGCCAGTACCACCCGTAGCACGCCTCGAGGACGACCTCTGGGTGCTCACCGGCTTTCGCGAGCTCTCGCGCGAACGCTTCCCGGTCGTTGTCGAGATGGACCGTCTCGAGGACGGTGCCCGCCGCGTCCTTGTGGACGATTACCGAACGGCGCCGGTGGAAGTCGATGCCGACGTAACGTTGCTCCACGGGTGTTCTCCTTCGTCGTGGGGGTGTGCCTTTCGAAGCACCGAGTGTGCCAACACTCGGTTCCCCACGACGAGGAGAACCCTCGTTCTTTGACTTCGCAGGCCGAGCCATCGCGAGCTCTTTCAGCCGGCGTTCGGGTGCGCACTCACCGCACTCGTCACGCAGGGGCCGCGCCGCGGTCCTTCATCACATCAGGGTGGAAGATCGGCTCGAGCTTTTCTTCCAGCAGCATCGCTGCTGCGGTCTGGGCCACCCGGTCGGCCGTGTTCGGCACCCCGAGGACCCTGACCCCTGCCCCATGGTCTTTCGGTATCTCCACCGCCCGCACCGGCCCCGGCATGTAGCTTCCCGAGGACATCCGGTTCCACAGTTTGTAGAGGTTGTCCCTCTCGTCGCTGGCGAACTCGGCGATGCTGACAGCGTCCACGCCCGGAGCCCCGTTGTTGGCCCGGACCTTCTCCCACGCCTCGGCAACGAGGCGTTTGGGGATGTCAAACGACTTCACCTTCGGCTTGGGTCTCTCCGTCGGCTCCTCCCCCGAAGGGTTGACCTCCGACTGACCCTGGTCTGCCCGGCCCCTTGGCTCCAGCCCCATTACAAGGCCTTCATCGCTACTACGAGCCGGCCCGCCCCTGTGCCCCGCATCGGTACTCTGCCCCTTGCGGTGTTGGCCGCTTGGGGTCCTCCCTCTCGTCGGCCGGGTGGCTGAGCAAGCCCAAGTGAACGGCCGAGTCGGTATCGGGACGACAGGTTCTCCTGTTCCATGCCAGCGCCTGCAACGAGCTCACGCCACCTATACACCGGGCACCGCCAGGCCAGCACGCAGGCCGCTGCCTGGCTCAGGGCACGCCATCCTGGCCGCGCCTTCGTCCCGGGGACCACCTCCAGCCCCGGTTTCGATGCCATCGTTGGGTTGTTTCGATGCGTCAGCAGTGGTTCACACACGTTCGTCTTCTCGTCGCACACCCGACCCGCTGGTTGCGGGCCGTTTCCGCAGTCGCTTCCCACCCCGGCTCTTGACCGGCATGACACTGCGGCGGTTTGGGATCTCCGCCTGCACGGCGAACCCGGAGGGCCGACCTCCATCACTGGCACAGCACGATCCGTGCTGACGATCTCTACCTCATCATCATCACTTCCCTTCAGGACACACGAGGTGGCGGTCCCCCGCCTGAGCCCTGCCAACTGGTAGGTATCGGGCGTTCCGCCAAGAACTACCGATCGAGACAGGGGACCACCACCGTGAAGAAGGACTACCAGACGACGAGCACGCCCGCAGCGATGGCGGTGCCCGACGCCGTGTCGATCGCGATGACGAACCTGGCGGACGAGCTCCGTGAGGGCCTGCTCGCCCTCGCGGTGGGCACCGGGCTGCAGGTGATGGACGCGATCTTGGAGGAGAGCGTCACCGCGCTGTGCGGGCCGAGAGGCCGCCACGACCCGGCGCGGACAGCCGTGCGCCACGGCCACGAGGACGGCTCGGTGAGCCTCGGCGGCCGGCGGGTGCCGGTCCGCCGGCCCCGCGTGCGTTCCGCCGATCGCTCTCGCGAGCTCGAGGTCCCCGCGTACGAGCACTTCGCCTCCACCGAGGTGCTCGGGCGGCTCGCGATGGAGAAGATGCTCGCGAAGCTCTCGACCCGCCGCTACCGGGTCGGCCTCGAGCCGGTCGGGAGCAAGGTCGAGGCGCGTGCGACCTCGACGTCGCGCTCGGCGGTGTCGCGGCGCTTCGTCGAGGCCACCGAGCACGCGCTCGGCGAGTTGCTCGCCTCGGACCTGTCCACGCTCGACCTCGTCGCGCTGATGGTCGACGGCGTGCACTTCGCCGACCACGTCTGTGTCGTCGCGATGGGGATCGACGTCACCGGGCGCAAGCACCCGCTCGCCGTCGTCGAGGGCGACACCGAGAACGCGACGGTCGTGCGCGACCTGCTCGTCGGGCTTCGCGACCGCGGGCTCGACATGACCCGTCCGATCCTCGTCGTGATCGACGGCTCAAAGGCCCTTGCCTCGGCAGTGACGGCCGTGTTCGACCAGCCGGTGATCCATCGCTGCCAACTCCACAAGATCAGGAACGTCGAGTCGAAATTGCCGAAGTCCCTCGCACGGACGGTGAGCACGAAGATGCGCGCGATCTACCACCTCGACGACGCGCTCCGAGCCGAGGCCGAGCTCGAGGACATCGCCCGCCAGCTCACCCGTTCGCATCCTGGCGCCGCGGCAAGCCTGCGAGAAGGCCTCACCGAGACGCTCACCGTCATGCGCCTGAAGGTGCCACCGACGCTTGCCCGCACGCTTCGCTCGACGAACGCGATCGAGTCGATGATCGAGATCTGCCGCGATCACTCCGCGAACGTGAAGCGCTGGCGCGACGGCCAGATGGCGCTGCGCTGGTGCGCAGCCGGCATGGCCGAGGCCGCGAAGCAGTTCCGCAAGGTCAACGGCTTCATGCACCTGCCGGCGCTGCGAGCTGCACTCGACACCTACGCCGAGCGCGGTGTCACACCGGTCGACTACAACGAGGAGGACGCCGCCTGAGCATCACCGGGCCGCCACCGAAGTTCCACGGAACTCGGGACATCCTCCCCGCTGCGAGCGCAATGACGGTATGGAACTATCGCAGGATGCCCGAGGGCTTCGATCTACCGCCTGGGTCATAGCTCGCATAGCTCGTGCGCCGAATTCACCTGATGACGCGGTCCACCCCTGGTCAGCACCGCGACGGCGAGCAGGAGGCCGACCATCATCGGCACGATGAGGAAGCGGCGCGAGTAGCCGAGGATGAGGATCAGTCCGCCAAGCGCAGGGCCCCCCGCCCCGATGACGCCTTGAAGCGCACTAAGGAGCGTTCCGAACTGCTCGGAGTCCACCAACTCGTTGGTGGTATAGATGCCTTGCAGCCAGGTTATTGCGCCGAGGGAAATCCCGGCGAGCACGCTGAACAGCTTCGCAGCCCAGACTAGGGAAGATGTGGGGAGAGAGAGGGAGAGGACGCCCCTCGTGCTGCGCGTTGCACAGCCACAGTTCGGGAAAGAGCCCTTCGAGCGCGTAATACGGACTCTTCCAATAGACCCCAGTCGCCTCCATAGCAACGGTTTCGACCGCCGCGTCGGAGAGGAACGCCGCCAATTCCGAAAGACCCTTTCGCGTCGTCTGGAAGCTGCGCTTAGTGATCTCGACCGAACCGTCAGGCTCACGTACCTGACAGCAGGCAACGACTGTGTCCCGATGGACGTCGAGACCAGCGACGCGGTCCCTGATCCGTTTCATCACCATCACCTCCGTCTCCGCTGCAAGGAGGCTGACGGGAGGAGAACCTTTCGAAGCGAAATCTAGGGTTCGTGCTCGTAGCGACAGTCGATGGTCCTCCGCGGTCCCCACACCAGACTCTTGGCGCGCACACGACCGCAAGTTGTAACTCGGTGACCACACCCGCCAACCGCCGCAAGCATTTCATCGGTTGCAGGTGACCGTCAGGCCATAGTGACTCTTGACTGATCCTCCCGCCGCATCAGCCCCAGACGTCCTGCGCGACCTCGACGACGAGCCGGAGCTTCGCGATCTCCTGGTCTATCGAGAGGTCGTTGCCCTCGATCGTCGAGGAGAAGCCGCACTGCGGCGAGATACAGAGCTGGTCGAGGTCGACGAAGGTCGACGCCTCGTCGATCCGCCGCTTCAGATCGCTCTTCGACTCGAGCTGCGGCCGCTTGGACGTCACGAGGCCAAGGACGACACGCTTGCCCTTTGGGACGAATCGGAGTGCCTCGAAGCCTCCTGAACGGGCGTCGTCGTACTCGAGGAAGAAGCCGTCGACGTCGAGCTCGCTGAACAGCGCTTCGGCGACGAAGTCGTAACTTCCCTCCGCACCCCAACGCGACCGGAAGTTGCCCCGGCACGTGTGCGTCGTGATCGTCATGTCGGAAGGACGGCCGCTCAGCACGGCGTTCATCCGTTCGATGTTGCTCAGATGCTGGTGACCGCCGTCTCCACCGTGTTGCGCGATCGCTTCTCTCCGCCTCGGGTCGGTGAGCATTCCAAACGTAGTGTCGTCGAGCTGCAGGTACCTGCACCCGAGCGCGTAAAGACCCTCGATCTCGGCCCGGTACGCGGCAGTGACGTCAGCCCACAGCTCCTCGGCGGTGCCGTAGGCGCCGATGTCGAGCCCGTCGCTGTCACGCTGAAGCCCGATCATGTTCGGGGAAGGGATCGAGATCTTCGCCATCGCGGTCGTCGTCTGCTCGTCGAGGAAGCTGAAGTGATCGCCGAAGATCGTGTGGCCGAGCCCGATCTTGTCGACGACGCGCAGTGCAGGGCGCGTGTAGTTGGTGCTCTCCTCTTCGTTGCTGAACTCGGCCATTCGCGGCTGCGGATCCTCCTCGATCCCGTCCATCTCGAAGAGGTAGTCCATGTTCCACGAGGTCCGGCGGAATTCGCCGTCGGTGGCGAGTGCCAGACCGAGATCCTCTTGCATCCGGACGACGTCTCGGATCGCATCGTCCTCAGCAGCGCGGCGCTCTTCAGCCGAGGCTCGTCCCGCGTCGAAGTCATCGCGTGCCTTCAACAGAGCGGCTGGCCTCAACAGGCTGCCGACATGGTCGGCACGGAATGGCGGGGTGCCACGATCAGGCATCTTCTCTGTCCCTTCGTCGTCGTCTCGGTGGAGCTGTCCATCCCGGAGTCGAACACCGCGATGTAGAGGTCGGCATCGCCGATCGTCGTGTGTGCCTTCGCTTCGAGAACGTCGACCCTCGCCGCCGTGACCTCCTCCGGCGACTTCGGGATCCGTCCCGCCGCGAGGAGGTCGAGAATGCTAGAGCACCGAAGGACGATGTTCGACGCTGCGGCTCCCGGGAGGCCTCCGGAAAGGCCGAGACCGGCGGGCAGCGCGTCGCCCGACGCCGTGACGTTCCGGATCGAGTCGCCGACCGCCTTGTGTGGAATCGTCACGAACTCGACACTGACGCCGCCCCGGAAGCGCCCAGGGCGACCGCTGTCGCGCATCTCGCGCCGATAGGCCCGGAGGACGGCACCCCTACTCTCGGTCACCTCCATCCTCGACGCTATCAAATGGAGGATCCCGCCGCTGTCGATGCCGTCCGCGAAGCTTCGGGCACCGCCACCTCCGGCGAACGAGTCAGGGACCCGGCTCATCGTCAGTTCTCCGCTCCGGTCGAGCGCAATGATCCTGCCGCTGCAGATACCTGGCGTCCAGGTCGCCTGGGCCTCGGAACGAGAGCTGTCGGTCGATAGGAGCATCAAGGAACTGGATCGAGTCCCCCTCACCCGCCACGAGTTCCACGGGGACTGGAACTACACGGTGCACACCGAACCGACTAAGAGCGCGCGCCAGTAGGCGCCCTCACGCGGGCACTGGCTGCCAGCGCTCCGCCGACTTCACGAGCTTCACGGTGATGACGAGCGTGATCGCGAGGGCGAGCTGAGCAAGGCGCTGCGCGATGAAGCGGTCGGTGTTGCGCCGCAGTCCGCCGAAGTTCGACAGCCAGGAGTTCGTCCGCTCGAGCGGCCACCGCAGCCCGAGCGGGAGGGTCTTCTTCTTGCCCTGTGCCTCCCCGGGTGCCCGCCTCGTCGCGCCGCCCTGTTGTTCGGCGTGCGCCACAGCTCTTTGCGCATTGGTGGCTGCTTCCTTCACCGACAGGCCGACCTGTGGGAGCCGGATGACCGGGAGACTGTCACGTCCGGTTCTGTGAGAGCCGGGGGGTGAAACTCCCCCCGGCCACTCGACTAAGCGCTTGCACTTCGGACGGCTGCGGGAGCGGGCGAGGCGAAGAACCTGCCCTCGTCGCGAATCGGCTCCGCGCGATCTTGGACGTCGACCGCGACGGACGTTCCGCATCCGGGACAGAGGAACTGCCGGATGACGTAGGTGTCGAGCATGCACCGGGCGTTGAGCGGGCTCACCGCGGTCAGCGGGAGCTCGAGCATGACCGTCGAGCGCTTGTAGTCCTCGCTGTAGTCGCCGAGATCCTGGTGGCAAACGGTGCAGCGGATCGAACGCCTACCGTCGTGCTCGATCGCCTCAAGCGTGTCCCCTACGGGGTGGAGCACCTCGCCCTCGTTGCTCTTACCGCCGCTCGCCGCATTCCCGACAGCACTCGCCCGGCCGAGACGGGCAAGGCGCAGGTCCTCACGCGCCGTCCTGGTCGCTTCGATGTCGGCAGCGCCGTCACGCAGTACGACGCCGTAGATGGACGCGGCGATCTCGGGCGAGACAAGTCGTTGGCGGACGTCGCGGGCGACGAGCTCGGGATCGCGTCGGATCGGGTCGCCGTAGCCGGCGCCCGCTCCGACGATCCCCACGCAGAGGTCGTCCTCCCCGAGCGTCGTGAGCGACTTCGCCCCGAGGACATCCACCTCGCTCGAAGTGAGCTCCTCCGGCGACACTGGCATCTCGCCGCTCGCGAAGCGCTCCCGGATGTTCGTGCGCCGGAACACCACGTTCGACGCCGCCGCCCCCGGCATCCCCCCCGACAGCCCGAGCCCGACGGGCATCGCGACGCCGGTCGCAGTGACGTTCACGATGACGGGCTGTACGACCTTGTGCGGCAGCGTCGCGAACTCGATGCTTACGCCACCCCGGAAACGCCCAGGGCCCCCGCTGTCGCGCACCTCGCGCCGGTAGATCTGTAGGAACGCTCCGCGGCTCTCGATAGCTTCGGCGTTGGCGATCCGGGACCCCATCGAGTGGAAGATCCCGCCGCTGTCAATGCCGTCCACGAAGCTCCGGGCGCCGCCACCGCCGCCGAACGAGTCCGTTCGCGAAGTTGAAGCCCTCCTCGCCCTCGCGATCGACGGTGACGAAGAGCCCGCCGTTCATCCCCGGCGACCACGTCGCCTGGGCCTCGGAACGATAGCTGTCGGTCGATAGGAGCATCTTCGAGAAGGCCGCGGCGACGGCGTCTTGCGTCGACAACGTCGCCATGAACGACGCCATGCTCACCGCCGCCGGGCTGACGGCGTTGTTGAGCGTCCCCTCCTCGGAGACGATCTCGACGACGTTGCGGACCGCGCCGACTGCCCACGGCAGGTCGTAGCAGAGAAACGTCAGGACGATACCGACGATCGCACCCTCCATCGCGGGCCAGCGCGCAGTTGATGGGACCGCGCACTTGCTTGGCGGTGCCCGTCAGGTCGAAGACGAGCCGGTCGCCGCGCTTCGTCACCCGGCAGCAGATCGGGTAGACCTCGTTCGTGTTCCCGTTGTGGTCATGGTAGCCCTGGGCGAACCACGTGCCGTCGGGGATCTCCAGCAGGCGACGGCGGAGGACCCGCTCGACGTAGTCGAGGATCCCCTCTTGGGCGGCGAGGAACGTGTCGAGGCCGTACTGGCCGATGAGCTCGCGGATCCGCTTCTGGGTCGTGCGGAGCCCGGCTACCCGGGCGCGCATGTTCATCTCGTTCAGGTCAGGGGTCCGGGAGTTCCGAAGCCGGATCCTCTCGATGTCCTCGCGGACCTCGAAGCCCTCGACGATCTTCACGGCCGGGAAGAGCGGCGCCTCGCCGAAACCGGTCCTGCGCACCCACGACGAAGCTCCCAGGAACTGGGCTGCCGACGTCGTTGTCATGCATGACGATGCCCGACCACACCACGATCTCGCCCTCCCAGAAGATCGGCATCGCCAGGATCCCGTCGTTCGCGTGGAGCGCGCCCCACCACGGGTCATTCGTGAAGAACATGTCGCCTTCTGCGATCTTCTCCCGCGGCCACTCCGCGAGCACATGGCGGACGAACTCGTCGATGGTCGACCCGTGATGCATGATGTAGACGCCGGTGTACAGGCCGCGCCCGTCAGCCGTGACGAGGGCCGCGTTGAAATCGTAGCTTTCGAAGACGATCGAGGACCCGGAGAGCCGCGCTGCCATCCGTCCCTGGTCGTCGTTGATCGCCCAGAGCCGGTGGCGGATGACCTCGAAGGTGATTGGGTCGATTCCGCCGAAGGCCGGGCCGTCGCCAACGCCAGCAGTCGCTCCGGCACCGGCACGTTCCACCTTGGTCACTCTCATGACACACCCTCCACGTGTTCGCGCGAGCCGCCCTGCCTCGTCATTCCCGCGCCCTCCAGCGCGCCTAGGCGGAGGCTCAGGTACGAGTCGACACTGGCCTCGAAGCCCGGGGGCACGACGACGCTGTCGCCCATGCGCTGGATGATCGCCGGACCTGTGATCCTGTTCCCGGACCTCAGCCTCCTGCCGTCAAAGACCTTCGTCGGCGTGAACCCGACGGGGTCGAAGTACGCGTTCCGCTCGCCGGAGAGCGCCGCTGACGGATCGGCGTCCTCGGCGGCCCATTCGCTGAGTAGGACATGGGGGATGCTCGACGTGCCGACGACGCGATGGAGCTCAAGCTCGATGCCGCCGCCGACGAGCGGCGAGCCCTCGCCGTACACCTGCCCGTACCGCTGGAGGAAGCGCTCCAGCAGTCGATCTCCCGCCCCGGCATCGAGCTGTCCCGGCTCGACACCGGTCATGAGCGTCTGGACCTGCTGACGGAAGCGGACGCCGATCGAGCGCGCCAGCGTCACCTCCGATCGAGCAGTACCCTCACGCTCGAACTGCTCGAGCACGCGCTCTTCGAGCACCGAGAAGGTCTCGGTCAGGTTTGCGAGCGCAGCCTCGGTGATCGGCGATGTCAGCCGGTGGGAGAGCTCAGCGGTGTGCGCGATATCGCAGGTGAGCATCCCCTCTGCGGAGAAGACGGTCGAGTCGGCGGGGACGAGGATCGCCTTCGAGTCGATATCGGATCCGTAGAAGATCGCGTGCGTCGGGCCCGCCCCGCCGTACACGACGAGGACGCACTCGCGCGGGTCGTGCCCCTGCTCGATCGTCGACTTCCGGATCAGATCGGCCATCTGTGCGTTGATGATCCGAAAGATCCCGATCGCGACCTCCTCCGGCTCGATACCGAACTTGACGCCGAAGCGTGCTAGCGCCTGCCACGCCAGCTCCCGGTTGAGCTGCATGCGTCCACCGAGGAACGCGTCGGGGTCGAGGTAACCGAGGACGAGGTCAGCATCGGTCACCGTCGGCTCGGTTCCGCCGAGCCCGTAGCACGCCGGACCAGGCCGCGAACTCGCGCTCTGCGGGCCGACCCGCAGCAGTCCGCCCTCGTCCTGCCAGGCGATGCTGCCGCCGCCCGATCCGATTGAGTGCACGAGCACCTTCGGGAGCCGCAAGCTGAACTGACCCACCACTGGCTCGGAGTCGAGCGGCACCTCGCCGCGCAGGATGAGGCCGACGTCGAAGGACGTCCCCCCCACGTCGGTACAGATGACGTTCTCCTCGTCGTAGAGGCGACCGAGGTACTGACAGCCGAGAACGCCGCCGGTCGGACCGGAGTCGAGCGTCACGATCGGCCGCTGGGAGGCGTCGAGGACTGACGTCAACCCGCCGCTCGCCTGCATGATGAGCAGCGGCTGCCCGAGGCCCTCGGCGAACAGCCGCGCTTCCAGGCGCTCCAGGTAGGCGACGACCCTCGGTCCCACGTACGCATTGACCGCGGTCGTCGCCGCCCGCTCGTACTCCCCGAGAACAGGAGCGACCTCGTGCGAGAACGCCGTGAACACTCCTGGGGCGCGCTCGGCGAGCAGCTCCTTCACCCGCGCCTCGTGCTCGTCGTTCACGAACGACCAGAGGAACGAGACTGCGATCGCCTCCGCACCGGCCGCGACGAGCTCGTCGATCGCGGCGGCGACCTCCGTCTCGCTCAATGTCACGACGACGTCGCCGTCGCGGTCGATCCTCTCCGTGACGCCCTTGATGAGCTCGCGGGGAACGATCGGCTCCGGCTTGTTGAGCCGGGAGGAATGGACGAGGTCCCGCTCGACGAGACCGGCCACTTTCGCGTAGATGCGCCCGATCATGATTGCGTCCTCGTGGCCCTTCGTCGTGATCAGGCCTGTGCGGGCACCGGTCCGGGTGAGCAGGGCGTTCGTCGCCTGCGTCGTCCCATGGACGAACAGATCCGTCGCAGCAAGGAGCTCCCGTAGTGAGAGGCTGAGCTGATCTGCGTTGCTCGAGACGGCGTCGACGACTCCTTCTTCGAGCGCGCCGGGACGTGTCAGCGCCTTCGACGTGCTCCGGCTCCCGCGCTCGTCCACGACGATGCAGTCGGTGAAGGTGCCACCGATGTCCACAGCGATGCGATATCTCATCTCACTCCCTACTGCTTCCGACGCTCCGGGCGGGCCCCCTGCCTAAGTGGGCCACTTTGCTATCCGACCCTGCCAACATCGGCGGCACCTTCACCGACTGCACCCTCGCTGCCCCGCACCCGAGCAGCTCCGTGCAGCACCGGAGGATCCGCTCCAGGAGCGGCCGAAAGGCGAACTCGCCCGCGAAGTCCTCCGCAGCGGTCGCGAGTCCGTGGACCCGGAGGCTACCGCGCGCTGTAGCCGAGCGCGCTCCCCAGGCCCTAAAGCCACAACCATGCCGCCTCCCCGCGCAGTGGACCCGGCGCGTGGTCCCCTCGCTGCTTCGCCGTAAACGCCGCCACTCTACCGCTCCGGTCCATCCGCCGCGCCCGGCGCGAGAGCCCCGTCCTGGCTCACAGCGACACCGAGTCTGCGGCACCGAGGCGCTCCTTCGCCTCCTGGTAGACGTCCGCAGGTAGCGGGCCGAGTTCCGCGTTCGGCAATGTTCTGCTGCAATGAGCGAGCTTGCTCGTCCCGACGATCGTCGTGTGCAGGTCCGGGTGGCTGAGGGTGAACCGCAACATGAAGGCCATCCGGCTCGTCCCTTCGAGCAGGTCGTCGAGTCGCGCGCGTCGCCAACGGCGCTCGGCCTCGCCGCCGCCGAGACCGATCGGGTCGTTCCAGTCCTTTTCCTGCGAGCTGGCTCCACGGGCCACGCCCCCGCGGATGACCGTCCCCGCGCCGGCGCGTGCCGCCTTGGTGATGACGGCCTCGTGCTCTCGCTGGAGCGCCGAGTAGGGAACCTGGCCGCAAGCAGGGCCAGATGGACAAGACGCCGATCCTGTCGCTGGTCAACAAGGAGACCGGCGAGGTCCGCTCCAAGGTCGTCACCGACGCTCAGATGGCGACGTTACGCAAGGCAATCGTTGAGACCGTGGACGTACGGAACTCCGAGCTGGACACGGATGAACTGCACGCCTACAAGCAGATCGGCACTGAATTCACCAACCATCAGTGGGTTGACCACTGAGCCGGCGAATACGTCCGCGATGATGTCAGCACCAAGGCAGTTGAGGGGTTCTTCTCGCAGTTCAAGCGCTCAGTGAGCGGAGCGCATCATCACATCAGCTTGGAGCACCTGCCCCGCTACCTGGCCGAGTTCGACTTCCGGTATTCGACGCACGACGAGAGCGACACGGATCGCATGGGACGGCTGGTTGGTCGCACGGCCGGACGCAGGTTGGCGTACAAGCCAGCGAACTCCTAGTCGGCTGGTCGGTAAGGGCCCTTTGGTCTGAAGGCGGGGTTCGGTCCGAAGAAGATCGGACCTTCCCTACCCGATCAGCCCTGGCATTCTTCCGATCCGGCCCATGTTGAGCGCCGCGACCCGGAGCTTCACCCACGCGTCGGCCTTCACAAGGCCGCGCCAAGGGATCTTCTGGGTGCGGAACTTGAGCTGCGCGTTCTTCCGTTCGATGCGGGCGCGTTCTCGGTAGCGGTCGCGGAACTCCGGTGTCCACCGAGCCTTCCTCGCGGACAGGAGGAGCTCTTCGGTAGGGTTGATCTCGACGATCCGTCCGGCGCGGCGTGTGGTGCACTTCGTTCTCAGATGGCAGCTCGTGCAGTGCTCCCCAAAGCGCACGTCGGTTCGTTTCGCCTTGCTCGTTCTTGAGATCGCGACGGTCACACCGGCGGGACAGGTCACGGCGCCGTCCTCGAGGTCGATCGTGAAATCGGCCTTGCTGAAGAAGTCCCGCTTGGAAGAGGCCGGCGGTGCGGGGGCGACCAGCTCGATCCCCGATGCGCGAAGTGCCACTCTCGTCTTCGCCGCGCCGTAGTGGGTGTCTGCGATCACTTCGGCGACGGCGAGCGGGTCGGCCTCGATCAGCTCGGGGAGTATCTCCTCGTCAGAGGTCGTGGCCTCGGAGGCGCTGGCCGCGGTGATGAGGTCCGAGTCGACATCAGCGACGAGATGGGCTTTGAACCCGTCATAGCGATCCGATCTGGAGCGGTGGGCCGACAGGGCCGCTCATCGTGGAAGTTCTCGCCGAACCCGGCTTCGACGTGGCCATCCTCCGCGGCTCCCCACGGGACCAAGGCACTCGCCGCTCTCCGCGAGGACCTCACCGCCACCGAGACGCTCTACCGGGACGGGGCTCACCCTCGTCTACTCGGTCAAGGAGACCTGATGGCTTGCAAAGACTTTGGGCCTACACCATGAGGTCTGGACTCGGGGCGGCCCTTGGCCGTCGTGACGATGAACGCCTCGTCCTCAGTCGTGATCCGGCGGGGACGGCCACCCGCCCACCTGGGGTCCAATGAGGCCATCCCCATCTCGTTGAACCGGTGGATCATCTCCCGGACCCGGTCCGGGGAGGTCTGGACGAGGCGCGCGATCGCCTGGACGCTGTCGCCGCCCGCGGAGGCCAGGACCACCATCGAGCGTCGCCACTTGACGACCGACTTGTCCGTCGTGCCGCCGCCCCGCCGGGCGATCCGCTGGAGCTGGCGACCCTCCTCGTCGGTGAGGCGGCGCACCTTCACACGTTGGTTGGCCATGAGACCAGCGTGGCGGACCGATCGGTCGAGGTGGTGGATCTCAACCCACCAAGGATCCCGGTCGCGCCATCTAGCGGTGTTGCGGGGTCTCCGCTCCCTCACTTACAGTGCCTCCATTGTGGGATGGAGATTCCACATCGTGGAAATCTCGTGTGATCGGAGAGGTGATGGCCAAGCTCCGGGGACCGGCCGGCGTGCGGCGGTGGCGATCCCGGGTTGGTGCCGAGAGCGAGGCGGGGGCGGCAGTGCCCGCCGTAGCCGGAGGGACCGTGGCCCAGCTCACCGATCCTGCGCAGCCTGCCGACATGCAAGGCGCCCGCTAGGCGCTGGGCGGCCGCGATGGCGGGCACCGCCTGTGGACGGACGATGGCGCGACCCTCAAGGGACGCAAGGGAGAGGAGATGAGCATGGCAGACCCTACCGGCAGGACGACCGTCGACACTGTGCCGACAGACGGGATACAGATCGAGAAGGACGTGCGGATCCCGATGCGTGACGGGGTGCGGTTGACCGCGGACATCTACCGGCCAGAGGGAGATGCCAAGGTTCCGGCGCTGCTTGCCGTGAGCCACTACGGCAAGGAGCTCCAGGCTCTGGCGTTGACCCTGCCCCCGCAGGCACGGCCGAGCGTGATGTGGGACGGCAGCGTGGAGGCGGGCGACATCCGCTCGATCGTGCGGCACGGATACGCGCACGTGATCGCGGACATGCGTGGCAGCGGGGGATCCGAGGGAGAGCTGTGCGGCAACTATGACCACGGTGGTGTCGGGGGCGGTCGGGACGTCTATGACATGGTCGAGTGGATCGCGCAGCAGCCCTGGTCAAGTGGCAACGTCGGCATGGCGGGCATCTCGTACTTCGCCACGATCCAGATCCTTGGAGCTGCAGAGTCGCCTCCGCACCTGAAGGCGATCTTCTGCAATGGGGGGCACTTCGATCTGTATGAGTTCGGCTATCACGGTGGGATCCTGTGGCTAATGCCCCGTGCGGCCTTCGAGGGTCGCGGCGGGGACAGCGGTGTCGCGGTGCGCAACGTCACCTCGAAGACGAAGAAGGTGCTCTCACCGGAGGACTACGAAGCTCGCATCCGTGAGCGGCTGGACGACCCGGATATGAGGTCCTGGCCAAACATGGTTCATCTGCTCAACTATCCCGAGACACACGAGCCATGGATGGACCTTCTCCTGAACCCCCACGACGGTGACTTCTGGCGTGAGGGCAACCCCATCGCGCTCGCCGATCGGGTGACCATCCCAGCATACTTTCAGGTGAAGTGGGGACGGGGATGGACGGTGGACGGCACCATCGACTGCTTCCAGAAGGTGCGGGGGCCGAAGAAGCTGGACTTGCAGGGGCTGCCTCCGATGCAGGAGCGGCCCTTCCACGAGTTCCACGACGACATGTTCCGCTGGTACGATTACTGGTTGAAGGGAATCGACACGGGCATCATGGACGAGCCGGTCATCAGGGTCTTCGTCGAGGGCGTCAGGCAGTGGCGGACGGAGAGCGAGTGGCCGCTCGCTCGGACGGAGTGGACACGGTACTACCTTCGCCCCGTTCAGCGTCTCGAGACCACCCCCGAGCAGCTCGGTGCCGACGTCGCTCCCCCGGATGGCTTCTACCAGGCGCCGTTCACGGTCACACCTGATGTGGAGTCCCTCTGCTGGTCGACCAAGCCGCTGCTCGAAGACACAGAGATGACCGGGCCCGGAGCGCTCTACATCCACGCGTCGATCGACACTGACGATACGCACTTCGTGGCGAAGCTCTACGACGTCGACCCGAGTGGAGCTCGACAGCTCGTCACCTCCGGCTACTTGCGGGCGTCGCACCGGGAGCTGGATGAGGAGAGATCGAAGCCGTGGCGTCCCCACCACCCCCACGACCGCTCAATCGCCGTGCCGCCCGGTGAGGTCATCAAATATGCGATCCGGCTCTACTCATTTGCGAACGTCTTCCGAGCAGGGCACCGCGTGCAGCTGGAGCTCGCCTGCAACGAGCCGTTCGCGGAGTCCCATGCCCAGCTGCTGCCGCCAGACAGCTATCACCTGCCGAGTGGTCGGGCGACGGCCCACAAGATTTTCCGTGACGCCGACCATGAGTCGCATCTGCTCCTGCCGGTCATCCGCGGGGATGGCGCGCAGGCCCACCCGTAAGGCGGGTGGGCCTGGTGTGCATCGGTGCGATCCCGCTGCCGGAGATCTGAGAAGGGAGGGAGGAGACGGTGACGTCGCGAGTCATGGTGACGGGTGCGCTCGGTGTGGTTGGCACTTGGGTGCTGCGGCGGCTCCGAAGCCTGCCGGGGGTGGAGCTGTGCGCGGTCGACGTCCGGGAGGACTACTCGCTGGCAAGAGAGCTGGAAGGTGATCTCGACCTGAGGATCGCCGACGTTGGCGATGGCGAGGGCGTCGAGGAGCTCGTGGCCGCCTTCCGGCCGGACACGATCATCCAACTGGCCGCGATCATGGACGGGCAAGCCGACGCGGCGCCCTTGGACGCGGTGCGCATCAACGCGCAGGGGACCGCCAACGTACTGGAAGCTGCGCGGCGCCATGACGTCGGCAGGGTCGTCTACGCGAGCTCGAGAGCGGCCTACGGCGCGTTCGTGGGCCGGCGCGGCTTTCCCGACTACGTCCCGGTGCGGGAGGAGTCGAGTACCCGCCATCCAGTGACGCTCTACGGGCTGACGAAGCTCCTCAGTGAGGGGCTGGGTCGCGTCTATGAGGACCATGGCGGGCCCGAATTCGTGGCGCTGAGATTCGCGACGATCTACGGTCCCGGCAAGAGGGCGCGCCATGGGCCGATGGCGTTCATCTCTCAGCTCGTCGAGGGCGCCGTCTTGGAGGGGCGGTCGCGTCTGCCGCAGGGCGCTGACGAGAGCGACGACTTCGTATACGTCCTCGATGTCGCTGAGGCGCTGTGTCTTGTGGCGATGCACGGGGCGTCCCTGGAGCACCCTCTGTACAACGTGTCAAACGGCGTACCGGTGAACATGGGGGAGGTGGCGGCGATCGTGAGCGCCGAGTGCGGCGCTGACGTCGAGGTGGGTCCAGGCCTGGACCCGATGGGCGCGGGCGGGGCCCACTACGGCGTGCTGGACAACCGTCGGCTCGCCGGTGACCTTGGCTTTCGCCCGACATTCGACATCTCCGCGGGGCTGCGGGACTACGCGAGGAGGGTGACCGAGATGGGCCTTGGCTGATCACGGGCAAGGGCGGAGAAGCACGATCGCGCTACCGGGCCGGAGCAACTTTGTCCTCGCGGAGAGCTGTCGGGGCCACGAGGGGCCTCGGCGGACCTGCCCGAGGGCGCTATCGACGAGGAGACAGGTAACGGCGGGGACGGAGGTCAGGACGAATGGGCAGACAAGTGACCGCGTGTGTCGCCGAGAGGCCGGGGAGCTTGAGGCTGGTGAAGTTCGACATGCCAGAGATCGGGCCTGGCGACGCGCTGCTCCGTGTGGAGTCCGCGGGGATCTGTGGCACGGACGTCAAGATCGTCGACGGGCACTATGCCGGGAAGGTCGGCTGGCCCGTGATCCTCGGCCATGAGATCTGCGGCTCGATCGCTGCCTTGAGCGACGAGGCGGCCTCCCGTTGGAACGTCGTGCAAGGCACACGGGTCGTGGTGGACTCGTTCCTCGTCTGTGGCTACTGCGAGGAGTGCCGTTCGGGACGGGGGCGTTACTGCTCCGAGCTTGGTGACTACGGCGTGGCGATGAGTGCGAGCACGCCGCCGCATCTCTGGGGCGGATTTGCGGAGTACATGTTCCTCACGGAGGCCTCGCAGGTCTACGTCTTGCCGCAGGACATGCCGGCCGACATCGGCGTCTTGACTCCTGCTGTTCTAGCCAACGCGATCAGATGGTGTTGTGACGTGGGGAAGGTGAGCTTCGGGAGCTCTGTGCTTGTAGCGGGACCCGGGCCCATCGGCCTCGCGTGTGTCGCGGCATCGAGACGAGCCGGTGCAGCGCGCGTCGACCTTGTGGGCCTCGCCACGGACCAGGCTCGCCTGAGCCTCGCGAAGGAGTTCGGCGCCGACGAGATCGTCGTCCTCGACGATGAGCTGCGAGCCATCGGGCGCGCCTCGTTGCGCTCAGAGGGATATGACGTCGTGGTCGACGTCTCCGGATCGGCGACCTCGATGGCTCATTCCGTGGGAGCCGCCCGTATCGGGGGCACGCTCGTGATCGGCGGATTGGCGGGGAAGATGAGCACGATCGACACGGATCTCGTCGCACTCCGAGAGCTCTCGATTCGTGGCGTATTCAGCCATGACCCGGCGTCGGTCAGACGGGCAATCGAGTGGGCGAGGCTGGGCGAGCTCCCTTTCAAGAAGCTGGTGTCGCATCGGGTCCCTCTCGCTGAGGTCGACGCTGGGTTGGATTTGCTGAGATCGCATGACCCAAGCGTGGTGAAGGTGCTTGTCGTCCCGTGACCGCACGGATCGGATTGCCCGACGCGGCTCGATCCGCTACGCCGGGCTCCGGGGCACTCAGGTCGAAGGGGAGGGGCCGCCGGGAGGGCGTCGGAGGCGGCCGTAGTACCATTCGAGCCAGACGGACAGCACAACCGCCGGTGATGGGAAGGGCCGCTACTTCGTCCATGCGTGCGCAAGGGGAAGGGCTGGTGAGTGCCCTCGTGGCTGGTCCCACCGATGATAAGGTCCAAGAGCTGCAGCGCACGCTCTACCGGGCGGCCAAGGCCGATCCCAAACGACGGTTCCACGCGCTGTATGACAAGGTCCGCCGCAGGGACGTCTTCGAGCGCGCGTGGGAGCAGGTGCGCCGCAACGGCGGCGCTGCCGGCATCGACCGCACCACCATCGCCGACGTCGAGCGCTACGGGGTCGACCTGTTGCTCGACGAGCTGGCCACGGACCTGAAAGAAGAGACGTATCGGCCACTTCCGGCCCGACGGGTGTTCATCCCGAAGCCCGGACGGCAAGAGAAGCGCCCGCTGTCGATCCCGACGGTCTGTGACCGAGTCGTGCAGGCGGCATTGAAGACCGTCATCGAGCCGGTCTTCGAAGCCGACTTTCGGCCAGCGAGCTTCGGGTGCCGGCCGAAGAAGGCGGCCCACGACGCCCTGCAGGTCTTGCTCGATGAGTCCTTCAGGGGCAGGCGGTTCGTGGTGGAGACGGAGATCGCCGACTGCTTCTCGGCGATTCCGCACGAGCAGTTGATGTCTGCGGTCGAGGAACGGATCTGTGACCGCAAGGTCCTGAAGCTCCTCCGAGCGATGTTGCACTCGGGGGTGATGGAGGACGGCGCGGTCCGACACGCTGTGACCGGCACCCCTAAGGGCGGGGTCATCTCGCCGCTGCTCTGCAACGTCTATCTGAACCGGCTCGACCGGGAGTGGGAGACGACGGGGCAGGGGGTGCTCGTCAGGTATGCCGACGATCTCGTCGCAATGTGCTCCTCCCGGGCGGAGGCCGATCGAGCCCTTGGACGGCTCACGGTCCTCCTCGCCGACCTCGGCCTCGCGCCGAAGGCGGACAAGACCCGGACCGTGCACCTGGCGGAGGGGGCGAGGGGTTCGACTTCCTCGACTTCCACCACCGCCTGGTGCGCGCCCGGGGCCGGACGGGAGCACGGCGCTTCATCTTCCTCGCCCGCTGGCCCTCACGTCGGGCGACCCAGCATGCCCGCGACCGACTCCGTGAGCTCACGGCCCGGTCTCGGCTGCTGGTGCCGGTCGAGCAGGTCGTGGGGAGCATGAACCGGTTCCTCCGCGGCTGGGCCGGGTTCTTCAGGATCGGGAACTCGGCCAAGGTA
The DNA here is from genome assembly GCA_963765505.1 of uncultured Actinomycetota bacterium. GTDB lineage: Bacteria > Actinomycetota > Acidimicrobiia > Acidimicrobiales > Bog-793 > DATKQY01. The sequence continues at coordinate 98,360 of CAVXWO010000005.1, read as the reverse complement.
TTCGACAAGATCAAGACCTTTGCGCTCGAGCGTCTCGGCATCTTCGTTGCCAACCTCCATCGGCGAAGGCGCCGCTGGGGGCTGCACTACGTGCTGCGGGACCCCGAGCGTCTCGGCTTGGTCAACCTCAATGGACTCGTCGTCGCACCCAGGCCGAACTTTGCCAGGCGGGCTCTGGTGGCCGAACACGTCGGTGAAGGGCGTCGGTGAGCCGTGTGCGGGAAAGTCGCATGCACGGTTCGACGGGAGGGAGCTGGAGAAGGAGCGAGCTACGGCTGCCGATCCATGGCGGCCCTAGACAAACCGTGGGACCTGAGCCCGGTTCGCCTACGGCGCGTCACCTCGCCAGCTCCCTACCCGACCGCCACGCTCTCTCGGGCAGGGGCCCTTGCGGTAGGTGAGGATGTCGAAGCCGGCGGCTGTTAGCTGGGCGAAGAGAGTTGACAGATCGGAAGATTGCGTGCACGCTGTCAATATACGATGATCTAATCGCTATACGTAAACTGCGCCGGTGAGCGGCATATTGGCGCGTCCATGACAACGGGAGCCGAAGCCATGTCTTCAGTTATGAAGTTCAAGAGCGCGCGTGGGCGCCGCGACCGCGGGCGCCGCTTGCATCGGTTGGCAATTGCCGCAAGCGCAGTCGTCGCGATCGGCGCGTTGGCCGGGGTGTCGGCGACCAGCGGCGCTGCGGCCGAGCCGCAAGCCAAAGGCAAGCCAACCAATTCCCAGCTGCTTGCTCTGCAGGGCACCTACCGGGGGATAGAGTCCACCCTGCCCGCCGGTTACCCGGCTCCGACGGTCAAGCGCGGGGTGAAGTTCACCCTCGGATGGCTCAATCCCAACGGGGCGATACCCGGGTTGAACACACAGCAGGCGGCCGCCGAGGCCGAGACTAAAAAGCTCGGTGGCAAGTTCATCGCCTTCAACGCGAATGCCTCGATCACCCTCCAGGTCTCGCAGTTCAACGACCTCCTGGCCGAGCACGTCAGCGCCATCGTCGTGGACCCCAACGATCCGAGCTCACTCGTGCCGGACCTCAAGCGGGCTGCCCTGCAGCACATCCCGGTGGAGACAATCTTCGACGCCATCGCCGGCCGGCCACCGCTTTCGGCCGGCTACGCGACGAACATCGTTCAGGGATCGGACCAGGCAGCGTATTATCTTGTGGCTGCCACTGCCCTGCAGTCTCCCCACGCGTCGTTTGCCGTCATCGGCTTCGCGGCGCCTATCGTGACGATCGAGTACTGGGACGCGCGAGTGAAGGCCTGGGGCGCCAAGCTCGGGCTCCACTATGACGGCGAAGTGGACGTCCTCGAGACGACTCCCCAAGGAGCCGCCACGGCGATGTCCGCGATCTTGGCTCGGTGGCCGAACATCAAGGCCGTGTTCTGCTTCAACGATGTGACCGCCGAGTCGGCCGCGGCAACAGCGGACCTCGCGGGCAAGTCCAACATCCTCGTCAGCGGGACCAGTGGTGACCCCGCTATGCGCCAGGCAATCAAGCGTGACAAGACGTTCGCCACCTACCAGTACACCTGGCAGGGTGGTGGACAGCAGGCTGTAATTGCCGCCTACGACCTGGTGACCAAGCAGCATCTCCCGCTACCGAAGAACACCGTTGGTCGTGGGTTGCTGGTGACGCGAGCGAATCCGGGAGCCGGCCTGGGATTATAATCGTCGGTAGGCGCCGTACCCCGTACGCAGCAGGAGAACATGTCCTCGACCCCACCGAAGCTCGCGCTGCGAGTGGCATCTACAAGCAATTCGGGGGAGTGCATGCGTTGCGGGGTGCAAGCCTGTTGGTAATTGTTCAGGTGCCCGAGCGGGGTAGAGCGGCCTGAGTCCAGGACTCCTGGCATGTCATTGTGAATCCCTTGAAAAGTAAGGGCAAAGTCGTGCCTTCGTGGCCCTGTTGTGGGATACTTCCTACGTGTCCGTGTCGGCGCCTTCTCCGGGAGTTCTCGTTGGCTGGCTGAATCCGAACGGAGACGTACCAGGGCTCGACACCGAGCAGCAGGATGCGAAAATCGAGACCCAAAAGCTCGGAGGCTCGTTCATCGCGTTGGATGCGAACGCTTCTCTCAACCTCCAGGTATCGCAGTTTAACGATCTCCTAGCGGAGCACGTGAGCGCGATCCTCGTCAATCCGAACGACCCGAGCTCGCTGACGCCCGAGCTGCAAAAGGCTGCGGCGCAGCATGTCCCAGTCATCTCGGTGTCCGGTGCGATCGCTGGACAGAAGCCTTGGGCGGGCTACAAGACGAACGTTATCCAGGGCCTGGATCAGGCGGCGTTCTATAACGTCGCCGCGGTCGCTCTCGAGCACCCGCACGCGATCTTCGCGGTCATGGGCTGCGCCGCTCCCATCCCGGTTCTCGAGTACTGGGCACAGCGGGTGAAGTTCTGGGGGAAGAAGCTCGGGCTTCGCTATGTCGGCGAGGTCGACACGCTGACGACCACGCCGAGCGGGGCAGCCACCGCGATGTCTGCCATCCTGGCCCGCACGCCGAATGTCCAGGCGGTGTTCTGCTTCAATGACACCGCGGCCGAGTCCGCTGCTGCCACGGCCCGGCTAGCGGGCAAGCACCCGCTCGTCAGCGGGACGAACGGCGATACCGCCGCTCGCGAGCTCATCAAGAGTGGGGAGATGTTCTCGACGTTCCAGTACAACTGGAACCGCCTCGGAGCACAGTCGGTCATTGCTGCCTATGACGAAGTCACTCACCAGCACCTGCCCCTTGCTGTGACGACTGCCGAGCTGGGGATGTTGGTGACTAAGGTGAACCCGGGCGCCTGACAGCGAACTTGACACGCGGAGCACGGGTATGACAGAGAAGACGACCTTGACCTCTTCGGCGCCATTGCTTGCACTGACCGGTATTCACAAGCAATTCGGTGGAGTTCGCGCTCTCCGGGGTGCAGCTCTCACAGTGCAAGACAGTGGCGTCGTCCACGCGCTGATGGGTGAGAACGGATCTGGCAAGTCGACATTGCTCGGGATCCTGTCCGGTCAGATGCGGCCGGACACGGGCACCATCTCGTTCGACGGTAGGGTGACCACCCTCGCGAGCCCTGTCGACGCTCTCCGGCAGGGCATCGCGATGGTGACGCAGGAGACGGCTGTAGCGCCTCACCTTTCGGTGGCCGAGAACGTGCTTCTCGGCCGGGGCCTCGCGGGCTCCGCCGTCAAGGTGAACTGGCGGGCGACGCGGGTTCGGGCCATGCAGGTGCTTCATCGCCTCGAACTCGACTACGACCCTGACTGGATCGTCGGCAACCTTCGGCCCGACCAGCGCCAAATGGTCGAGATCGCGCGCGCTCTCTCGACGGATGCCAGGGTCCTGGTGCTTGACGAGCCCACAAGTCATTTTACCGACTACGAGGTCGAGTCGCTCTTCTCGGTGATCCGCAGCCTGAAGAGCCGGGGCACCTCCATCATCTTCGTCTCGCACCGCCTCAAGGAGATCTTCGGGATTGCCGACGAGGTGACGGTCCTTCGCGACGGCCAGACCGTCGCGGCCGGGCCGATATCTCAGTATTCAGCGGAGAGTATCGTCGATGCGATGGTGGGCGACGTGGTGGGCCTTCGCGGAGAGCGGTTGGGTCGCGTCCGCCCACGTGCACGTCCGGAGCAGGCCCTCCTGTCCGTCCATGGGCTCAGTATCGACGGGGCTCTCCACGAGATCGACCTTACCGTGGACCGCGGTGAGATCGTCGGGCTTGCCGGCCTCGTGGGTGCTGGACGCAGCGAGCTCCTTCGGGCGCTCTTCGGCTTATCGGACGTCACAGCCGGCGAGATCCGACTGGATGGAGACGTCCTCGAGCCAGGTAAGCCCCGCGAGGCAATCCGTTGCGGCGTTGGCTACGTCCCTCCGGACAGGAAGGGACAAGGTGTTGTCCTCAGCATGAGCCTGAATGACAACCTCATGTTGGCGCACAGCATGACACGTCGGAGGTTCAGGCACCCGCCCAGGGCCGAGGAGGCAACGAGCGTTGCGCGGGTCATGAGGGAGGTTCGGGTACGCGCGAGCAGCCCGCGAGTGGCTGTCGGGACGCTGAGCGGCGGCAATCAGCAGAAGGTTGCGCTCGGCAAGTGGTTGGTGGACGATCGGGTGCTTCTCCTGCTGGACGAACCAACGCGCGGCGTCGACGTGTCGTCGAAGAGCGAGATCCACGAGCTGCTTCGATCGGCCGCTGGCCGGGGAGTCGGGTTGCTGGTGAGCTCGTCGGAGAACGACGAGCTCCTGCAGCTATGCGACCGGATCCTTGTGATGTTCCGGGGTAGAATTATTCTTTCGTGCACGGCGCAGGAAACGGATGAGGGGACCCTTGCTAGATACGCGGCGGGGCACACATGATCGAGGACCAGAAATCCCACGAGACGCTTTCGTCGGCGACTGATCCTCTGACCGAGCGTCGCGGGCGTCGGTCCGCAAGCGAGCTGTGGGGATGGACGTGTCCGTTCCGACCCGTCCTCTTCCTCGTCGTCGCGCTGTTCGTTGTGTTCAGCGTGACGCAGCCGGTCTTCTTCACGGCAACAAACCTACAGAACATGCTCGTAGCGGTGAGTGTGTTGTGGATCATAAGCATGGGGATGACGTTTGCCTTGCTGAGCGGCGGCGTCGACCTGTCGGTGAGCGCGAACGGGGCGCTCGCCGGCATCTTCCTCGCAAAGATCATTGCCAACGGAGTACCGGCGGGTCTCGCCATCGTCTTGACGGTCGCGTTTGCCGCTATCGTCGGGCTCGTCGTCAACGGTTTTCTGGTCGGCAAGCTGAGGCTGTCGTTCTTCGTGGTCACACTCGCGTCCATGACCGCGCTCACCGGTGTCGTGAACCTCTGGTCGGGGACGGTCTCCTTCTTCGTGACCTCATCGGTCGTCGGCTACCTCGCCACCGCGCATCTCGGCGGAGTGGCTGTGCCGATCTGGATCATGCTCGCCGTGTTCGTCCTCTTCTTCTACGTGCAGCGGTGGACGTACTTCGGGCGCGACGTCTATGCGGTCGGGGGGAGCCTCGCGGCGGCCCGACTTTCGGGGGTCCACACCTCACGCACCCTGGTCGCCATCTATGGGGTCACCGGCGCGTGTGCAGGCTTCGCGGGGGTCATCCTTGTCGGGAGCATCGGCGCCGCGAGCCCGCAAGTCGACGGGACACTCCCCCTCCAAGCCGTCGCCGCGGTTCTCCTCGGTGGGACCGCGCTCTCTGGCGGGGCCGGAGGCGTCGCGGGTACCGCGTTCGGGGTGCTCTTCATCGGGGAGCTGGCGAACGGCCTCAGCATTGCGGGCGTCTCGGGATTCTGGCAGCAGGTAGTAACCGGCATCATCCTTGTCATAGCCGTGTTTGGAAGCTCCACGACCGAAGGCCGGCGGTCGCTGTTGCAGATCGCCCATTTGTCGGGATCGCCGCCCGACCACGGACCGATCAGGGTCGGGCGCGAGGGAGCCGGCGATGAGCGTGTGACCATTGCGGATGAGCGGGTCGCGCCGGGAGTTCACCAGCTCGGTCGCGAGCCGCCGCACGCTCAGCCGTCGCCCTAGGTCTTTTTCGTCCCCCAGCTCCTGGATCTTGTGACGAGTTTCAAGCAGCGGCTCCAAGACGCGCGCTCGTGACGTAGTCGCGGAGCACGTGCTCGATGGTGCCAAGGGCACGGCGAAGCTCGATGGGTGCAGGTGGTTTGTCGGCCTCCCTCGAGCAGCCGTTGGAGCAGCCGTGCATGGAGCTTGGTGTAGAAGACGGCGACCCGGATGCCCTCGGGCGTGAGCGTGTAGGAGTTCGTGCCCGGGCGGCGTGCGATCAGGCCATGGAGTCGAAGACGGCGTTGGTCATAGCTCATCTGCGAGGAGCTGTAGTCGCTGCCGAGGAGTCCGGTCACCTGCCCGCGAAGGCTCTTGTTGGTGAAGCCGGTGACGGCGTGGACGACGAGGCAGAGTACGCCGGCCAGGGCCATGGCGCGTTGGTCCCCGAAGCGGAGCGCCCCGGTTCGTTGGCCCTCGTGGTTGAAGGGCTGGTGGATGCGCTCGAATAGCGCAGAGCCGATGGCACAGCCCTGGCCGGCACGTTCGATCATAAGCAGACGGCCGTTGACCTGGCGGGCCCTGTCGACGAGCTCGGGCAGATGCTCGAGCCGGGCGAGGACCCCGATGTCGGATGACTTGTTGATGACGGTCTCGATGCGCAGCGCCCTCCCTTCCTTCAAGTACTGCTTCACTCTCGAGTGCTTGTAGGAGAAGTCCATCTTCACCTCGGTGCCCGGGCTGAAGACCCTGGTCCGAAAGGGCTGGCTCGTGGCCCGGCCACGGCGATCGCGTCCGAAGACTGTGTGGACCTGGTGCGGGCGGCCGATCCCGATGTTGTCGGTGACGAGGGCCTCGAAGAAGGACCGCGCCCGGCGAGGGTCGTCGAAGACGAGCGTCCGGGTCACCTCCACCTGGCGCATGGAGAGCCCGAAGAAGTCGCCGGCCGTCCGGTCGGCCTCGGTGAACGGCGTCGGGATCACCTCGGCCCAGCGGTCGAAGAAGCCCTGGACATCGGCCGGGCCGAACCGGTCGCAGATCGCCTGCAGCGGAGCACGTGCTCGGCGACTACGTCACGAGCGCGCGTCTTGGAGCCGCTGCTTGAAGCTCGTCACAAGATCCAGGAGCTGGGGGACGAAGAAGAGCTAGGCGGCGATCTACAGCCCGTTAACCCCGGGCGGTCGGCCGGAATGCCAGGTGGTACGCAGCGATTGACGGGATCCGAGCGCCGGGCTCCGTGCGCCAGGTAGCATCTGCGAGGACGATCTCGAAAGGAGGCCATGATGCCAGCAACCGGCCTCGACGAGGCAAGCGCACCGACTTTGGTGGACTTGTGGCAGCGGATGGTTCGGATCCGTCGTTTTGAGGAGGCAGCAACCCGCCTCTTGCGCTCAGGGCGGATGCCCGGCGTGCTGCACAACTCGACGGGACAGGAAGCCGTCGTCGTGGGTACGTGCGCAGGCATCGGCCCAGACGACTATCTCGTCGGAACCCACCGGAACCATGGCTATCCTGTCGCGCGGGGTGCGGACCTCACGACGTTGATGGCCGAGGTGCTCGGCAGGGCACCGGGTGTGTGCAAGGGCAAAGCTGGTGAGATGCACCTCATCGCACCGGAGGTCGGAGCGTTCTTTAGCTCAGGCATTCTCGCCTCCGGTCTGCCGATCGCGGTCGGCACGGCGGTGACGGCACGGATGAAGCGAACTGGCCGGGTGACGATCGGCATATTCGGGGACGGCGCATCAAACGAAGGCGCGGTCCACGAGTCCATGAACCTGGCCTCGATCTGGAAGTTGCCGATCGTCTTCTTGTGCGAGAACAACGGCTACGCAGTGACCGTCCCGGCAAGCTATGCGGTCTCGGTGCGCGATATCGCTGACCGCGCGCGCGGCTACAGCATGCCGGGACACGTCGTCGACGGTGAGGACCCCTGCGCCGTCGCCGAGGTCATCCGGGCGGCAGTCGAGCGGGCTCGCTCCGGCGAGGGGCCGAGCCTCGTCGAGGCGAAGACGTACCGCACGGTCGACCACGCGGAGAACCTGCCAAGCCAGCCCTACCGAAGTGACGAGGAGGTCGCGCAGTGGCGCGCCCGTGACCCGATCGTGACCTTCCGTGCCCGCCTTGTCGCCGAAGGGATCGCGAGCGACGAGGAGCTGGAGTCCGTCGCGAAGCAGATCGAGGACGACGTGTCCGCTGCCGTGGCCTTCGCGCTCGAGAGCCCGTTCCCGGCTCCGGAGGCGCTGTGGGACGACATGTACGTGGACGCCCGGCTCAACCGGGCGCCAGCTTTCTAGGGAGGTCTCATGCGCGAGCTCGACTACCTCGGGGCCTTGAACGAGGCGCAAATCGAGGAGATGAAGAATGACGAGAACGTCGTCATGATGGGCCAGGACCTGCGCGCGAGTCTCTACGGCGGAACTGGGCTGCTCGACCTCTTCGGAGAGGACCGAGTGCGCGACCTTCCGACCTCGGAGACCGCGTGCGTCGGCGCAGCGATCGGGATGGCGATGACGGGTCTTCGCCCCCTTATCGACATGGGCATGTCCAGCTTCTGCTTCGTGGCCTTCGACCAGTTCGTCAGTCAGCTAGCGAAGGTGCGGTACGTAAGCGGCGGTCTCATGAAAGTGCCCGTGACGGTGCGGATCCCGCTTATGTACGACAACGGAGTTGGGGTCCAGCACTCGGACCGCATCCACCCGATGCTCATGCAGATCCCCGGGTTGAAGATCGCCTGCCCGACCACACCGGCTGACGCGAAGGCGATGTTGAAGACGGCGATTCGCGACGACGATCCCGTGATCTTCCTCGAGGACAGCTTCTGCTGGGGCACGAAGGGGCCGGTCGAGGAGGGCGAGCACACGATCGAGGTCGGCAAGGCGGACGTGAAGCGCGACGGCGAGGACGTCACCGTTGTCGCGATCGGTCGTACGGTGCTCTTTTCGCTCGCGGCGGCGGAGGAGCTCGCGAAGGACGGCATCTCCGTCGAGGTTCTCGATCTTCGGTGGCTGTCGCCGATCGACTGGCCGGCGATCTTCGCCTCCGTCGAGAAGACCGGGCGACTCGTCGTCGTCGACCCGGCCGTGAGGATCTGCTCGGCAGCGAGTGAGATCGCGGCAACGGTCGGCGAGGAGCGTCACGACGTGCTGCGCGGACCAGTCCGACGCGTCACGTCTCCGCAGGTGCACAGCCCGTACAGCCCGGAGCTCGAGAAGTTCATCTACCCGGATGTGCCGAAGATCGTCGCGGCGGTCCGTGCCGCTGCGGCGATTCGCTGACCCATGGCCACCGAGATCCTCCTCCCACAGTACGGGATGTCCATGCACGAGGCGACAATCACAAAGTGGCTGAAGAACGTCGGTGACCCCGTCGTAGAAGGCGAACCGATCGCCGAGATCGAGACGGACAAGGTGACCGCAGAGGTCCAGGCGCCTGCGAGCGGTGTGCTCGCCAGCATTGACGCCGAAGCCGGCAAGACCGTGGCGGTGTTCGAGCGGATCGCCCTGATCGAGTGAACGTCGCGCTGCAACGAAGTCACCAACCGGTCGAGGGATCGGTCGGCTGCGCACCGATACGTCCGGGCACGGAAGGAGCTAGCTAAGCATGGGACGACTCGAGGATCGCGTCGCAATCGTCACTGGTGGTGCGAGCGGCATCGGCGCCGAGATTGCACGGATGCTGACGCTCGAAGGGGCGAGCGTCGGCGTCGTCGACCTCGACGCTACGGGTGCTGAGGGGCATGCGCGCGAGATCGCGAAGGAGTCCGGTCGTCGCGCGCTCGCGGTGGGCGCGGACCTCTCTGACCCGCGTGCCGCCGAGCAGGTGGTCGACCGGGTGACTGGCGAACTCGGGCGCCTCGACATCCTCGTGAACAGCGCCGGCGTGTTTCTCCTGCACCCGTTCCTCGAGTTCCCCGCGGATGTGTGGGACAAGACGCTCGCCGTGAATCTCACCGGAGCGATGCGCCTCACCCAAGCTGCGTGCCGGTACATGGCCGGACACGGCGGTGGCGCGGTAGTGAACATCACCTCGCTCGGCGCCGACCTCGGCGGCGCGGGCGCAGCCGCCTACTCGGCCTCCAAGGGGGGGCTGAAGGCGCTGACGCACGTGCTCGCCGTGGAGCTCGCGCCCTACGCCATCCGGGTGAACGCCGTCGCCCCGCACGCCATCGACACGCCGATGATGGCTGGGCTGAAGGACCATCCGGAGCTCGAGGCGAGAATTCTCGCTGGTATACCGGCTGGCCGCCTCGGGCATCCCGCCGACGTCGCGGCGGCTGTCGTGTACCTCGCAAGCGACGAGGCCGGCTTCGTGACGGGCGCCACGCTCGCCGTCCAGGGGGGGGCAGGTGTCCAGATCTTCTGATGGCGCTCGAGGGGGCCAAGGCACCTCGAGACCACGACCGCCGGCGGGCGCGTGGCCAGATGTCGATCGGTCGAGCGGCGGTTTATGCGACCGCTTCGCCGCGCTCCTCGTGCCCAGCCGGGACCGGCTTACCGGTGGAGCGTCGCGGCGCCGTGTTCGCACGCCTGCGAACTCACCCACCGCGTGTGCGATCTCACCCACCACATGGATGCGTTCGGCGCGCGCCGCGCACACGATTAGCGACGCTCGACGAGGAGGCAGATGTGATCATTGTCGCGGGAACAGTTGACTTCGCGCCCGGCGACCGCAAGACGTTCCTTGCTCGAGCGCAGGAGGCGATCGCGAGGTGTCGGGCGGAGCAAGGGTGCCTCGAGTACTCGTTCAACGAGGACTACCTCGATCCCGGGCGCGTCCGTGTGCTCGAGATCTGGGACAGCGACGAGAGCCTTCGTCGCCACACTGAGCGTGTGGACGCCGGTGGTGGTCCGCCGCACTCCGTCGAGATCCTCGCGGAGCTGCTCGTCCGCTACGACGTGACGTCGTGCGAGGACCTGGTTCGAAGGTGAGGCGACGTCCCGAGCCGGCCACCGAACGCCGAGCGAACGCTACCCCTTGGTGGGTCGCCGCGTTTTGCCAGGACACACATCACCGAGTCATTCACCCCCACATCTTGTGATTACCGCACTTCTCCGGATAGCTCCTTCGACGTAACTGACGTAACGGGCATCCGCGCCAATCCTTCACTCTGCGGTTACGGTCACCGCACTCGTTCCCACATCTGGGCGCGCTATCGCTACCGAAGGAGCGAACATGCGCGTGAAACGCGTGAGGATGCCGGTGACGGACGCCGAGTCGTGGACGGTGCTCCACGACGACTGTCGGTCGGAGCCGGCGATCGAGCAATATCTGGCCCATCTGGCCGCTCTCGAGCGCTCGCCGAACACGGTGCGCGCCTACGCGACGAGCCTGAAGCTCTGGTTCGAGTTCCTGGCCCAGGTCGACGTCGGATGGGACGAGGCTGGCGTGGACGACGTGGCCCGTTTCGTGTCGTGGCCGCGGGCTCCGACCTCGAACGTCATCGTGCTTGAGAAATCGTCGTCGGCTCACGCGGGCGTGGCGACTTCGCCGGCATGCTCCTCGGGGTCGGTGAGCACCAAGTGTGCCCAACACAGCCGCTGCCCGGTCGTGATCGTCCCCAAGGACGACGAGAGCGCCCGAGCAGTGGGCGCCACGTGAGGGCGGCAAGTGCTCACGAACTCCGCCGCGCAGATCCTCCCGGCCACGGCCGAACAGACCGGTCTCACGTGATGGTTGTCGCCCGACCGGACCGTTCGGTCGAGGCGTTGGTCCCGCTGTGCGTCAGTGCCCGCGAGCCCAAGGAAGACGTGACCAAGGACTCTGGTGCGACGCCATCGGTGGGAAGCACGGTTGTCGAACCCGCTAGATAGCGAGGAGGTGGGTGACATGCGCACTGCAGCGAGACGGGCGGTAGGCGGCTTGGCGCTCGCCGGCGGGGCGGTGTTGCTCCGCCCCGGGACGCGAGCGAACAGGCTGGTGCGCCGTGGATTCGACGAAGCGGGCCGGCGGCTGCGCTACCTCGGCGGGCGCCTTCGGGGCGCGAGCTACCGGCTGCGCGGGCGGCACCCCGATCCCGAAGTCATCGACAACGTGCTGGCCGACCGGATCCGCTCGTCGCTCGGCGCCTTGGAGAAGCGGCTCGACCTGCCCCACATCCACGTCATGGTCGACGACCACGTGGCTTTGCTCCACGGCGAGGTCGCGAGCGATGCAGACGTCGACGAGCTCATGCAGGCGGTCACCGCGGTTTCCGGCGTGGTCGGGGTGGAGTCCTACCTGCACGTGGGGCTCCTCAACGGCGACAATCGACCCTCCGCTGGCCGAGCCGTCCACCCGCCCTCCGACGCGATGAAACGCCTCCTCGACGCAGCCGGCTCCGACGTCGACCCAGACTCGTCGCGCCCGGTGCTGCGAGCGATCCTGGCCACGTTCGCCGACCGGCTCCCGGCTGGCGAGCGGGACCAGCTCGCCGCCCACTTCCCCGCTGACGTGCGGGCTCTGTTCACGCCACCGCGGCGGACCCGGCGCAAGGCTCCGCCTCGCACGGTGCACGAGCTCGTCGCTCGGATCGCGGCGGCGACCAGTGAGCTGCCTAGCGGTAAGGCCGAACAGATCACCGCCACCGTACTCTCGACCCTCCGCTCGCTGGTTCCGGAAGAGGCGGGCGACGTAAGCGCAGTCCTGCCACCGGAGCTGCGCGACCTCTGGGAGGGCCAGGTCACGGAGTAGTCGGAGTCTCTCGGCGATGGTCCGATCGAACGATGCAGGGTGGCGGACCATCCTTGGTGTAAACGCGCAACGGACGTAGGTTCCTTCCAGAGCGACCAAACTCAGAAGGAGGACCCACGTCCGTGGCACCACGAGTATCCCCCAGCGAGCGCGTCCGTGTAGCGATCGACGCGCTCTTCAGTTCCGACCAGGACCTCGCGAGCGTGCTCGAGGACGTCGGACGCCTCACGGTCCGGCTCCTCATGCAGCAGGCGATCGAGGCCGAGGTCGACGCCTTCCTCGGACGGCGCCGCTACGAGTGCCGGAGCGAGGACGCCCCGGCCGGCGCTCGCAACGGCTGGCAGCCGCCGACGGCGGTGAAGACGACGATGGGCCCGCTCGAGCTCCAGCGCCCGAAGCTGCGCGGCAGCGACGAGAAGTTCTGCTCGCAGCTGTTCGGGGTGGGCGTGACGAGGACCAACGCCCTCGAGGCGCTCGTCGTCTCGGCCTGGGTGCGGGGCCTGTCCGACCGCGACGTCGAGGCCGCCCTTCGGGAGGTGCTCGGCGACGAGGCAGCGCTCTCGAAGTCGACCGTGAGCCGGATCTGCCAGCAAATCAAGGACGAGTTCGCCGAGTTTGCCCTGCGCGAGCTGTCGGGGCTGCGTCTCGACTACCTGTTCATCGACGGGTCGAACTTCAAGTTCCACGAGCATTCGCCGGCCGAGCCGGTGCTGTGCGCGTGGGGCATCGATACCGACGGCAAGCCGCACCTCGTCGGGCTCGCCGGCCGCCTCGGAGTCGGCCGACGCCTGGCGGGACTTCCTCGAGGGCCTCGTCGCGCGGGGCTCGCGTCGCCCCTCCTCGTCGTCTCCGACGGCGCACCGGGACTCATCGCGGCGATCGAGCAGGTCTTCCCCCGCTCGCTTCGCCAGCGGTGTGTGATCCATCGCCTGCGCAACGCGGTCGCGAAGGTCTCCAAAGCCGACCAGGACGCCTTCAAGTCCGACTGGTGGGAGATCTTCGACAAGATCGAGGAGCCACCCGCCGACAAGGCCGTCGCCGAGGCGCGCCGGCGCATGGACGGCTTCAGGCCCAGTGGGAGCGCGCGTATCCGTCTGCGGTCGCGTGCCTCACCGAAGACTTCGAGAGCCTGACGGTGCACCTGCGCTTCCCACAAGAACATTGGAGAAGGTGTCGGCACACGAACCTGATCGAACGGACCTTCGGCGAGACGAGGAGGCGCACCAAGGTCATCGGCCGGCTCCCCGGCGAGCGGACCTGCGTCGCCCTCGTCTTCGCGGTGCTCGACCGCCAGAGCCGGGGCTGGCGCGGGATGACCATGACACCGAGGGCGCTGCGGCGCTTGCAGGATCTGCGCCGGGAGCTCTTCGATCAGCCCGCCGAACCGGACGTCGATAACGGCGTCACAGCAGCGGCATAGCATCAGATCGGAGCCTGCGCCCCGAGCCGTTTACACCGCTCGTGAGAGTGCGCCCAGAGGTCAGGAGGTGCTTATCGAGAAGCTGACCTGATCACAAGCTCGTCGTCGCCAGCCGGTGAAAGTCCGGTCCGGGTAGTTGCCAGGAAGCCCGGTAGCAGGCTGGCGGCCCGGACTGGAAACGGACCGGGTCGAAGCCCAGCGTCAAAAGCCCCACGGGGGAAGCGACCGAGCGGTCCGCAGCATCAAGCGAAGCCTGCGGCGTCGTTAGTGTGCCCGCACTCGTGCGGGGCGAAGGGAGAGCCGAGCCCGCTCTTTCGGGGCGAAGGCCATGGAAGTGGTGAAGAGCCTGGATCGCAGCCACGAGGGACTCCCCGACGTAGAGGGCGCGGAACGTTCGGAAGGTGACGGCGGGAACTGGGGAGGCCCTCCCCGGCCAAAGCGGCTGCGAGTCCGCGGACGAGACCGTTCCTATAACCGGTGATGAGCCGGGAAGGGGAGAGGTCGCCGGGAGGGCGTCGGAGGCGGTCATAGTACCGATCGAGCCGGACGGACAGCACAACCGCCGGTGATGGGAAGGGCCGCTACTTCGTCCATGCGTGCGCAAGGGGAAGGGCTGGTGAGTGCCCTCGTGGCTGGTCCCACCGAAGACAAGGTCCAAGAGCTGCAGCGCACGCTCTACCGGGCGGCCAAGGCCGAACCCGGACGACGGTTCCACGTGCTCTACGACAAGGTCCACCGCAGGGACGTCTTGGAGCGGGCGTGGGAGCAGGTGCGCCGCAATGGCGGCGCATCCGGCATCGACCGCACCACCATCACCGACGTCGAGCATTACGGCGCTGACCTGTTGCTCGACGAGCTGGCCACGGACCTGAAAGAAGAGACGTATCGGCCACTTCCGGCCCGACGGGTGTTCATCCCGAAGCCCGGACGGCAAGAGAAGCGCCCGCTGTCGATCCCGACGGTCCGTGACCGAGTCGTGCAGGCGGCGTTGAAGATCGTCATCGAGCCGGTCTTCGAAGCCGATTTTCGGCTCGCCAGCTTCGGGTTCCGTCCGAAGAAGGCAGCCCACGACGCCCTACAGGTCTTGCTCGATGAGTCCTTCAGGGGCAGGCGGTTCGTGGTGGAAACGGACATCGCCGACTGTTTCTCGACGATTCCGCATGAGCAGTTGATGTCTGCGGTTGGGGAACGGATCTGTGACCGCAAGGTCCTGAAGCTCCTCCGAGCGATGTTGCACTCGGGGGTGATGGAGGACGGCGCGGTCCGACACGCTGTGACCGGCACTCCACAGGGCGGGGTCATCTCGCCCTTGCTCTGCAACGTCTACCTGAACCGGCTCGACCGGGAGTGGGAGACGACGGGGCAGGGGGTGCTCGTCAGGTATGCCGATGATCTGGTCGCAATGTGCTCTTCCCGTGCGGAGGCCGACCGAGCCCTTCAGCGGCTCACGGTTCTGCTTGGCGACCTCGGCCTTGCGCCGAAGGCGGACAAGACCCGGATCGTGCACCTGGTGGAGGGAGGCGAGGGATTTGATTTCCTCGGGTTCCATCACCGCCTCGTGCGCGCCCGGGGCCGGACGGGAGCACGGCGCTTCGTCTTCCTCGCCCGCTGGCCCTCACGTCGGGCGACCCAGCATGCCCGTGACCGACTCCGTGAGCTCACGGCCCGGTCCCGGCTGCTGGTGCCGGTCGAACAGGTCGTGGGGAGCCTCAATCGGTTCCTTCGTGGCTGGGCCGGATTCTTCAAGGTGGGGAATTCGGCCAAGATGTTCGACAAGATCAGGTCCTTCGCCCTCCGGCGCCTCGGCATATTCGTGGCTAATCTCCATCGGCGGAGCCGCCGGTGGGGATTGCACTACGTGCTCCGGGACCCTGAGCACCTCGGCCTGGTCAACCTCAATGGTCTCGTCGTCGCACCCAGGCCGAACTACGCCTGGCGGGCTCTCGTTGCCGAACACCGCCGGTGAAGGGCGTCGGTGAGCCGTGTGCGGGAAAATCGCATGCACGGTTCGACGGGGGGGAGCTGGAGAAGGAGCGAGCCATGGCAACCGATCGACGGCGGCCCTCGGGAAACCGAGGGACCTGAGCCCGGTCTTGCCTACCGGTCGTCACCTCGCCAGCTCCCTACCCAACCGTCACCAGCATCGATTCGTAGAGGTGGCTCAGCGTGTGAATCTCTTCCGAGGAAGAGAAGTGAATCTCGCTCACCTTGTCCAGGACGTCCCGAAGGATGTACCCCGACTGGAGCCTGTTGACCGTGCCTCGGAAGACGGAGGCGACAACATCTCGTCGCTCGATTCCTTCGCCTGCTCCCTCAAGACTCCGGAGGTGCGCGAACAGGCCAGGTCCACGCTTGCCATCTGGAGGCACTGCCTCGTCCTGGTTGATGAACGCAGTCAAGGCGTCGCCCGTCATGGCGTTGTGGAGTCCGTCTCTCGTCGGACCCAGCGAGTTAGGAGAGTTCCAATCTCTCCAGCGATACGGAGCTTCGATGATGCGGCGAAACTGCTTTCCCTCAAGCTCCGCTTCGTCCTCTCGCACCCGCTCCATGTCGTCGAGGAATTTGAGGAACATGATCCACGTCAGCATGGGCAGGCGATCGACGTCGCCGTTGAGGCCCTTGTCCTTCCGCATGATGTCTCGGCACGACTTGATCACTGCACGCAGCCGCAGAGCCGTGGTCGCTGGCTCCTGATGCTTCGGCGATCTGGTTGAGCTACGCGGCATAGAGGAGCCTCTGCAACTCTTCTACCGCCTGGCGAAGCTCCGTTGGCCCGCCGAAGGCAACAGCTATCTCGCTCGGATTGCCGTACGAAGACAGAGGGGGCAACTTTTCACGCTCGCCGAGTGGTGTTTTGTGAAGGCGACACGACAAGCCTGGATTACAAGCTATATCGGCAGTGGTTCAGCAGCCGGGACACGGTGGTACGCAGCGTTGGATCTAGTGACATGGTGATCCAATGTACGACGGCGCTGAACCAGTCTGGCATCGCAACTGGGCTGACCGCCATCGGTATTATCGATAGAGACTCGTACTCGGACGCACTACTGGACGCGCTCCCGAGCGGCGTGTTCGTCTTGCCAGTTCATGAGGTGGAGAGTCTCTTCTGCTTGCCGGATATGGTTGCTGCAGTGGCTGACCACCTTGGCCGACCATTTGATCCCGATAGCTATTTGTTGGATATGAAAGCATCGACGACAGATGCTGAACGTCACAAGCTCATCCTTGAGCGGTGGAAGCGTCGGCTCGAGCCACAACTCGAAGGACTGTTGTCGGCGGTTCGTACGCGGACCGACTCGATCGATGTAATCGGTGCGAGCGTTCCCGACCTCTTCGACCGCGCCAACTGGAGCTTTTCCCCGGAGGGGATCCTGGCGGAGGAGCGGGCCTTGGTCGAGGAGTGAGGTATGACCTGAAGTTGTGGATCGCCCACTCGCCCGGAGACGCGGCGTACCTTCCTCGTTGAGATCAGAACGAGCAGCCGGCGTTGACGCGCCGGCGAGGAAGGAACGCCAGTGCTGAGCGTAGTGAACGACGAGACCGCCGTGGCGGACGGCCGGTCGATGCTGGACGAGATCTGCCGGGAGGGCGCGAAGCAGATGCTCGCCGCGGCGTTGGAGGCCGAGGTGGACGCGTACCGCGCCGAGCTCACGGCCGAGCGCGACGAGAACGGGCGTCGGCTGGTCACACGCAACGGTCACGCCCGGGCGCGCAAGGTCCAAACGGTGGCCGGTGCGGTGGAGATCACCGCGCCGCGGGTCGACGACCGCCGTGTCGACCCCGAGACGGGGAAGAAGCAGCAGTTCAAGTCCTCGATCGTCCCGCCGTGGTGTCGGCGCAGCCCGAAGGTCACCGAGGTGCTCCCGCTGCTCTACCTCCACGGACTGTCGACCGGCGACTTCGCGCCCGCCCTCGAGGGCTTCTTCGGCTCAGCGGCCGGCCTGTCGGCCTCGGTCATCACCCGGCTGAGCACCTCCTGGCAGGCCGAGCACCGCGCCTTCATGGATCGCTCGCTCGCGGATCGGGACTACGTCTACGTCTGGGCAGACGGGGTCCACTTCAACGTGCGCTTGGAGGAGGAGCGGCTCTGCTGCCTCGTCATCGTCGGCGTGCGCCTCGACGGCAAGAAGGAGCTCGTCGCGATCGCGGACGGCTACCGGGAGTCGACCGAGTCCTGGGCGGCGCTGCTGCGCGATCTCCGCCACCGGGGCATGCGAGCCCCCGTGCTCGCCGTCGGCGACGGTGCGCTCGGGTTCTGGGCGGCGCTGCGCGACGTCTTCCCCGAGACCCGCGAGCAGAGATGTTGGGTGCACAAGTCAGCAAATACCCTTGACGCGCTGCCGAAGTCGATCCAGCCCCTCGCGAAGAAGATGCTGGCCGAGATCCGCGACGCCGAGGATGCCGACCACGCCCGGACGGCCGCGAAGGCCTTCGACGCCGAGTTCCGGGCCAAGTGGCCGAAGGCGGCCGACAAGATCCGCGACGACCTCGACCAGCTCCTCTGCTTCTACGACTTCCCCGCCGAGCACTGGCTCCACCTGAAGACCTCCAACCCGATCGAGTCGACCTTCTCGACGGTGCGCCTTCGAACCAAGGTGACGAAGGGCCCGGGCTCGAGGGCGGCCGGGCTCGCGATGGCCTTCAAGCTCATCGAGGCCGCCCAGGACCGCTGGCGCTACGTCAACGGCGCCCATCTCGTCGCGCTCGTGCACGCCGGCGCGAAGTTCCGAAAGGGGGTGTTGGTCGAGAGCGAGCTGCAGGAAGAGGAGGTCGCCGCGTGATCAGCGGGTCGGGCCGATCCACAACTCTTGACTATTCCTCTCGAGGAGTGCCGGAACACGAATGACACCAAGTAGTACCTGAGGATCATCCCTGGCAAGGGCCTTCAGGCTGTAGCGGCTCGACGAGCCGGGCTCGGCCTTGAGAGCTACCGAGATCTGATAGGTGAGGCGCTGCGAGGGTCGAACGCCAAGCTCACTGCTCTGTCCGACGCATTGGTGCACGCGTTGGCCGAGCAGTTGCCAACGAGGTCATTGGAAGGGCGCGGGTGACTGCTTTACGATCACCGGCTTGCCGGCCGATCGGCTCAAGTTCGGCGAGCGGAGGTCCACCCAAACGATCGCCGACATAACCGCCCACTTGCTGCGCTCGACAGTGGGCAAGGATGACCACACTCCTCCGGCTGGCAGAGCGCAGAGCGGCGGCCTCGCACTCCCATCGCGCTACCGGAGCGACGAACATAAGCGGCGATCTGACGGGACCCCACCGACTCACCTACGCTCCACCCCGCCCCGTAGGCCGCCGGCCGACCCTACCGGGCCGCCGTCGCCTCCGGACCTAGCGCCCTGACCAGGACCTGTCACGGATAGTGGCCACGAGCGGGCAGCTGTCCACCTAGCGCTTGACCAGGTCGAACGTGCGCCCCCTGGGACTCGAACCCAGAACCTGCGGATTCGATCCGGAGGGTCCGTAGCGGTACGCAGGAGTGCGCAGGCGCAGGTCAGGGACCATGTCCGGATTGCACGAGGTCGCAGCGGTCCGCCAGAATCCATCGGCTTGGCTACACAGTTGGCTACACGCGGGTCCTTCCCAAGAGGGGGAAGGGAAGCGACGCCGGCGGAATTGACAACCGATTGACGTACTGCCAATGTACTTACATGACGACGACCAAGGACGACCGGCTCCAGATCCGGGTCGCGCCGGAGCGCAAGCGCATCCTCGAGGAGGCTGCCGAGAGCGCTCATCTGTCGGTGTCGGCCTTCGTGCTCCAGGCCGCCGAGGCGCGCGCCGAGGAGATCCTGCTCGAGCGCCAGCTCGTGCGGCTCGCTCCAGATGCCGCCGAGGCGTTCACCGCCGCGCTCGAGCGGCCGGCGGAGGTCAACGAGCGGCTCGCTGCTGCGCTCCGCCGGCCCCGGAACTTCTCCTGGCTTGACTGAGCTCCGGCGCCCCGAGCCGCTGGACGCCAAGCGCCACCACCGTCAGGACTTCGACTGTGGCGACTCGTCCCTCAACGACTGGCTGCGCCGCTATGCGGGCCAGAACCGGCGCGCCAACACCGCGGCCACCTGGGTGATCGCCGACGCCGACGGCCTCGTCGTCGCCTATGCCTGCTTGTCGATGACCGGGATCGACATCTCGGCGGCACCGACGGCGCTCGCGAAGGGCTCGCCCGACCCGGTGCCGGCGCTGCTCCTCGGTCGGCTCGCCGTGGATCGGCGTCATGCAGGGCTCGGCATCGGGACGGCGCTCGTCGCCCACGTGCTTGCCACGGCCCTCGAGCTGAACACAGCAGCAGCGTGCAAGGCGGTCGTCGTCGTTGCGTTGGACGAGCGGGCGAGGTCGTGGTGGGAGAGACTTGGGTTCCATCCCTTCGATCCGCTCGACGCCAGTTGTCTCGACCTGTACCTGCTCACCGGCGAGATCGCGAGGACGCTCGGGGGAGCCTGATCCGTGCGCCCACCGCGTCAGCATCGAGGCAACTACCTCCCCGTCCGGTTGCGACGCTTGGTGTGACCCTTCGGCGCTCGGCTCGGCGCACGGAAGACGACCGATTTCCGTTCACCGACGTTCACTGGGAGCCACACTGAATCGCCGACTCGGGCGCGCAGGTGCCGGGAGTTTGGCGGTCAGGGCTGAGGCCCATACGTGCCGATCTGGCGCAGCCAGGTCCGGGGTGGCACCGGTCTTCGGTGCGTCTGATCTGTGCGTGGTGCAACCTCTGCCGGCTCGTTCGACTACATTGTAGTCATGACGCATCCAGTGTCTGTCCGCTTCCATGATCCTCGGGTAGCCGAGCGACTCAAGTCCGAGGCCGTCGCCCGTGGCGCTTCAACCTCCGCGTTGGCCGAAGAGCTGATCGACGAAGGCCTGCGAGTTCGCCGCCATCCACTGGTGAGCTTCCGGGGCGGACCCGCCGGCCGGCGGGCTTGCGTGAGTGGCGGTCCCGACATCTGGGAGGTGGTGGAAGGTCTGGTGGGTGGTGACGTCGCTCCCGGCGAGCGGGTCACGCGAGCGGTCGAGTTGTTCGGATTGCGCCGCGAGCAGGTCGAGGCCGCGCTCGCCTACTACGCCGAGTTCACCGAGGAGATCGACGCCCAAGTCGACGCCAACCGCAGAGCGGCCGACGAAGCCGAAGCACTGTGGCGTCGCCAGCAGGACCTGCTGGCGGGGTGAAGCTCCTGCTCGACACGCACCACTCTCGCCTGGCCGCCGAGCGACTCCGGGGCGACGGTCACGACGTCGTGGCGGCCGCAGACGATCCGGTGCTCGCCTCCTTGCCCGACGAAGAGCTCCTACGGGCAGCAACCCGGGCTGGCCGGGCAGTGGTCACCGAGAACGCCCGGGACTTCGACCGGATAGCCCGAAGCTGGGCGGTGACGAGCGAACATCACGCCGGTATCGTGTTCACCTCGCCGCGCCGTTACCACCGGGGCAGCCGCTCCTATCCCGCCAACCTCGTCGCCGCTCTCGGGACCTTCCTGGCGGACCCCCCAAAGGCCGACAACGACTGGGTGCACTGGCTCCCATGAGCCCATGAGCCCATGAGCTCATGAGAACGCCGCAGCCGCTTGCGAGCACAGCACCGCAATCGCTCGCGCGAACCAGAGGTGCCGATCTGGGCGGCGAGGGCACACCTCGCGACCGAGGTTCGGCGGCGACGATCTGTGCTCCCGTTCCGCGCTGGCCGATGTTCTCGCTGGATCCGGTCGCCAAGCGCGCGAACCGTCGATCCGCGCTCAGCGCGTCCTCCGGCCAGCTGCCTTTCTGTGCTCGCGTTCTGCCGACTATAGAACGGTGCCCTCACGAAAACGCGACTTGCGTTGTGCACGAGCACCCCACCAACCCGCAATGCCAGCGAGGGCGATGATCGCGCCGCTCACTATTACGATCCACACCCCGTAACCAACGGAGAACAGGTCCTGCGAGTACCGGGCCGCAAGGCTCGACACCGTGCTGCTCAGTGAGCGCTCATCGCTAATCCCGAAGAAGAGAATGACGGCCCCTAAGACGGTGGGCGAGCCATTAAGCCACCGAGGGAACTGGCGACCAGTGAGACGCGTCAGCCCGATCAGTGCCGCAATCGCCCCCAAGCCGGTCACAATCAGGCCATCAGGGCTAAAGCTGAGGTCATTTCCGAGCTGATATCCGTTGCGGTTGAACGATAAAATGCCAGCGGACACTTGCTCCCATGGCAGGAAGCTCCCTATCACGGCAAGCACACCCGCAACTATGAGAACCCACTCCCACCCCACTGGTATCGGTGACGTCCTCGGTGACACGTCGAGGTCTGCGTTAGCGCCGAATTCCCGCACCACGCTGCTCGTTCCATGCTCGAGGATTGCGCGCTTCTGTAAGTCGAACTCTTCACGAGTCAGCACTTCGCTTCGACAGAGATCGGCGAGCTTCTCCAACTCTCCAAGCTCACCGTCCGCGGCATCCATGTTCTCCCGAGTGAGGTCATCGGCATTGGAGGCGGAGAGGAACGCTTCCTTTTGCACAGTAAACTCGTTGTCCGTGAGGAAGCCGTCAGCGTGTAGCTGTCCGAGTCTCCCCAAGATGTCGGCTACAGATGCCATGGCTGCCCCCAAACCGCCAATTCTCTTACGCCAAACTAGCAACGCAGCCTGACCTAGCGCTGACTGACATCGCCGCAAGGGTGACGCATAGCGAACGACGGGTTGTTGATGAGAGACGATCGCACCGAATCGGCGATCTTGCGTGACCGGCTACTGGGCGCCGGCGGCCATGCCGACGCCCAGACCACCAGGTCAGCGCGCCGCTCCGGCGATGTAGGTGGACACGATGTACGTGGCGTGGCGATCGAGGGAGACCCGAGCGCGGTCGTAGCGCATGGTCGTGCGCGGGTCGGCGTGACTTGCCGCCTCCTGGACGTCGCGAAGTGGCACGCCGGCATCGAGCGCGGCGGTGATGAACGCGTGGCGGAGGGTGTGCGGACCGATTGCTTTGCTGATCCCCGCTCGCCGAGCGACCCGCCGGACGATCCGGCCCGCTCCATGGCGATCGAGGCGGCGACCGTCGCCACGGAGGAAGATCGGCCCGCCCGCTCGCTCGCCAATCGCGAGATCGACGGCCCGGGCAGTGCGCGGCGCCATCGGGATCGTCACGGTCTTTCCTCCCTTTCACAGGATGGTGAGCGTCCGGTGCCCACGCTCAAGTCCGAGCGCCTCGATGTCTGCGCCGATCGCTTCGGAGACCCGCAGGCCATTCAGCGCGAGCAGCGAGATGAGCGCGTGCTCAGCCGCCGGTCCAAGTCCTGCGGCGACAAGGAGCGCGCCGACCTCATTGCGGTCGAGGCCGACTGCGTGCGACTCGTGGTCAAGGCGCGGCCGCCGGACGTGGACTGCTGGTGAATGCGCGAGCAGGCCTTCCTCCTCGGCGTAGCGGTAGAAGCCGGTGACGGTGCACAGGCGGCGGGCAACGGTTGCCCTCGCTCGGCCCCGGGCCTCGAGCTCTCGTCCGTAGGCCTCGATGTCCGCTCGTCGTACGTCGAACAGGTGCAGCTGGTGTGCCTCGCAGAAGGCGACGAACTGCCGCAGGTCGAGTGCGTAGGCGTCCCGCGTGAGGCCGCGGTAGCCGCCGAGGAACCCGGCGAGCGCGAGGTGTTCGGGATCCGTACGGTCCGGGTCGTAGAGGACGACGGCGGTCGCTGAGCTGGTGGTCATCATCGGGTACCTCCCGAGTCGATGGGACTCGGGGGCCGAGGCGAGCGAGCCCCTGATGGATGAGATGCCCACCGTAGGTACGTCCTGGTCGGTCAGCTCGGCGGCTGTCGTGCGATCTGTCGCGCGCCACCACCTCGCCCGGCTACTGAGCGCGCCCGCGAGATCGCCGAATCGGTCCTCGGGTCCGAAGCGCCTCGCCCGTCAGAAGTGGCGCACAGATCGTCCACATCTGGCGCTACGGGGAACCTCCTGGACGCGACGGGACCGACGTGCTGTTCGCTGCTCTTGGACGACGCTTATGTCGTTTTCGCTCGACCGAAGGCCCTCGGACGGGCTGCAGGATCGCTGGGAGGCGAGCCGTTGCTCCACGGCCTGAACCGCTGGCTGCGCGGACACGAGCCGAGCAATCCGAAGTCGACGAGTCGTCGCTCGAAGCGTGTTCCTTCCCTGAGCCATCACAACTGCCACTCGGCCACGACAGGCTCTTCGCTCGGAACTGCGGCCACGACCGCGTCGGTGAGGACGTAGTCCCGCATCACCAGTCGCGGGCCGAGCCGCTCAACAAGACGATCGAGAAGGTCGGGCCTGATCGCGATCCCACACCCGGCCGCGTTGGCGATCGGCAAGTGGTAGTCGCTTATGTCATAGTCGGTACGCCAGGTCACAAGACTCATCCCAGGGCCGACGTCGTCGCCAAAGCCGATGGGGCCAGCTGGATGCAGGGTGAGACTCTGCAGCAGTGGCGCAGTTGGCGTCAGCAAGGCTCCCGGCACTCCAAGCCCGCGGCGCCCATCACCTACCGCGTTGAGTTCCATGTCGAGCCCGATCAACGGCTGGCTGTGGGCCAAGTTGGGTTGGAACACCTGTCCGACATCTGCTCGCCACATTTCCAGGTATCCGGTGGTGATTGGCGGGAGGTCCAGTGCGACCAGATCGCCCGTGTCGCGAATCTCGACGCCCCGATGACGAACTCCCATAACGAACTCCTCGCGTCCCCGATGATCCGGGTGATCGAAGAGCCGCCGCTCGTACGTCGCCAACCAAGGCCAGCCGTCGAACTGGCCACCTTCCACGCGTCCGAGTACGCACGCGGAACCAACCGGTTCCACAGAGACCGTCGCGCTGAATTGCTCCTCGCTCTCGGTCCACACGACGTTCGGACCAGAGCGCAGCCCTGCCCACCAAACGTCACCTGGCCGCGGAAGGGCCGGTATTCGGGGACGAGGGTGCCGCGTGCGCTCGAGGATCAGCGGGATCGTCGGATCGTCGAGTAGGGCCTGCCCCAATTCCCTTTCCCACTCATCAGGCGCCGTGAGAGGTTCGCCGGCGACGATGTACGCGGCACGCCCGCCGGCGGCGACGAGCTGGAGGACCTCTTCGACCGATTGCTCGGTCGCGAGGTACGCGTCTGGCCAACGCTTGCGATACGTGTCGGCGAATGAACGGACTTGCGCCTTGAGCAGATCCTGGAACGATTCGGTCGCCCGCACGTCCTCAACACGGGAAACAACCGCGGCTTCAAGACCGGGTAGCTGATCTTCCGCAACGTCAATCCTCGAACCGGCGATGTCCGCGACGAGCGTCTCCGATCGTTCGCGCTCGGGGTCGGCGAACTCGTCCTCGCCGGCCGGTGACCAGAGTTCCGGGACTTCGTCACGCAAGAGTGAAGGATGCGGCGCGGACGTCGGCGGAAGTTCCGGGGCGGCGGTTCCCAATAGGCGACGAGCGGTTGCACGAACCGTTAGGTACTCACTGCGCGCAAGCGCAATGAGCTGGTCCCTGGATGCGCGGACAACCTCGTCGCGGTCCTTCCGGGAAGCAACGAACGACATCAGCCAGCAATGCGTCGCTGGGTCACACGGCTGGTCCAGCACGACTGCGAGCGCAGCCGCTGCAGTTTCGGGGCGAAGCGTGAGCAATACGTCAATCGCCGCAAGTGCCGGCGATTCCGGGAACTCCCCAGGGTCGATCAACGAAATTCCCCAGGTAGCCACGCGGTGAGGCGAGGCTGAGACTACTTGTTGGTCGCCGGCGTCACCCCCTTGCGGAGCGCCTCGGAGCGCGCCCGGTGGGAGCGCATCCGGTAGCTCTCGCCGTCGATGTTGAACACGACGCTTCGGTGCAGGAGGCGGTCGAGCATCGCCGCGGCGACCATCGGGTCGTCGAAGATCTTCCCCCAGGAGCTGACGCCCAGGTTCGTCGTCATCACGATGGAGCTCTTCAGGTAGCGCTGGGTGATCACCTGGAACAGCGCCGCCGCGGCCTCGGACTGGAGCGGCAGGTAACCGACCTCGTCGATGACCAACAGCCGCGGTCCGGCGAAGAAGCGCATCGTCGTCGCCCACCGCCCTTCGAGCGCGGCGCGGTGACAGCGGGCGACGAGATCTGCGGCGGTCGTGTAATAGGTCCTGAACCCCGCGTCGATGGAAGCTCTCGCGAGGCCGACCGCGAGCATCGTCTTGCCGACGCCAGGCGGTCCGATCAGCAACACGTTCGTGGCGTCCTCCAAGAAGCGCAGCGTCTCGAAGCTCCTCGACGAGCTTTCTGTCGACAGAGGGCTGGGCGGAGAAGTCGAAATCACTGAGCCGCCAGGGCGAGGGCAGCGAGGCGAAGCGCTCGAGGCCGGCCCTTCGCCGGGCCTCGGTCGCCGCCACCTCCACCTCCAACAGGCGAGCGAGGAACTCGCTGTGGCCGAGGTCGTTTCTCCTCGCGTGGTCGAGCTCGCCCGGCAGCGCCTCGGCTGCCGCGGTGAGGCGCAGATAGGCGAGGTGGGCGCGCAGCTCCTGATAGGTCGAGGCCTCACTCACCTGGCACCCCCGGCGATCTCCGCGTAGATGCCGAGGTCGACCACGGGCTCGTGGCCGCCGGGGCCGAGGAGCTTGGCCGCCTCGGCGAGCGCCGCATCGCCAGGCGGCCGGTTGGCCTTTCGGTCGCAGGGTCTCGCTGTCGTGAAGGCCGAGAGCACCGCCCGCTCGAGGGCCTCGCGGTGCTCGAGGGATCTGACGAGCGCTCCCGATCCGTCCGGGGCCAGACGGTGGGTGACGAGGATCGCCCCGGAGGGGGCGACGACGTCGACCGTCGGGCTTCCGATCCGTTGGCGGACGCGAAGGGTGCTTCCCCCGAGTCCCGGCGGGACCGAGTAGCGGTTGCCCCGATAGGAGACCGTCGCGTTGTCGGCGACCGTCCGCTCGACCTCGATCGTGGCCGGGAACGGCACCGGCGGAAGGACAAGGAGCGGCTCGGCATCCGCGAGGGCCCGGACGGTGGTGCGGGTCCCGTCGCCAAAGCGCCGCTCTCGTTCCTCGCCGGTCGTCGCGCAGAACCGGTCGAGCGAGCGCTGCGCGTCCTCGGGGGTCTTGTCGCCCATCGTCCGCCACCACCTCCCCGAGACGAAGCGCACCGAGGACTCGACGGCGCCCTTGCGGTTGCCACGTCGCGGCGGGCAGGGCTCGACGACCGCCCCGTAGTGCTTGGCGACCGGGGCGAAGGAGGCCTGGACGTCGCGGCTCCCCGGGATGATCACCGTGGCGAGGCGGTCGGTGCGCCAGATGCGCGGTGTGCCGCCGAGGCGGAGCATCACCTCGTGCATCGCCTGGACGAGATGGGCCTGGTCCATCTTCTCGGCGAGCACGCCGCGGACGCGACCCGAGTGCGGGAGCGTGCCGAGGAGCACGTACGCGGTCCCGCCCCAGGGGGCGTTCCTTCGCTCGAACCAGTCCCACTGGATCTCCTCACCGGCGGGATGGTCGATCTCGATCGTGTCGCGGCCCTTCACGCCCCGGCACGCCTCGCAGTGCGGGCGGAGCCCGGCGAGGCGGAGCTGTCGGACGAAGGTCGGATAGCTCTGGGTGTAGCCGAGGCGCTTCACCTCGTCGTGGAGCGCCGAGGCCCAGACGTGCGGGTCGTCCACGAAACGGGCCGCCAGATAGGCGACGAACGGCGCGAGCGGGTCGGGTCGAGACCGGGTCCGGACGCCCGGGGTCCTCGTCCCAGCCAGATAGGCCCGAACCGTCTTGCGGTCTCGGTCGAGATGGCGAGCGATCGCCGAGATCGTCCAGCCGCGCTGTCGTAATGCGTGTGCTTCCACGTCTTCCCCATGTGTGAGCATGCGGAGCGGGTCCCCTCCCTACCGGCTTGCTTGGTCGCTCGCCAGCTTCGGAGGGGGCCCACTTCCGCGGGTGGATGGTTCAGCTCACCGGCGCGGGGTGGGGAATTTCAGTGATCGCGAGTGGGGAAGTTCAAAAATCGCTGGCACAAGCGTCCGGCGCTTCCGTTCTCGGCTTGGATGCGCCATGCCTGCCGCCGTCGCGAGAGCGAACGCCTCGCTGAGATCGCCAATCACCTCGCTGCCATTGTCGTCCGTCGGGTTCTCATACGGATATTTCGGAAAGTCCGACGGATGGACGACGGGGGCCCGGCGTTCGATCACTGCCCGTGCCTCGTCCCAGGCCGTAAAAGCCGCTGTTAGCGGGTCGTCGACCGATAGCGCCTGTGTCGCGAGTGCGAAGACGATCGCCTGGGAAATTCCGTACGAGCCAAATCGATCGCTGAGGATGAATCGCTCCACCTCATCCGCCACGACGGAAAGCGTCGCGTCGGGATCAAGTCGAGTTGCGCGCTGCAGCAACTCGATCTCCGTTTTCCCGCCAAAGCTGAGCCAGCCGCCACCACCCCGTGTTCGCGTCCACGCGAGTGCGAAGGCAGTGGCGCTGAGCCGGGGAAGCTCGTACCGCTCAAGGCCTTCGGCGATCTCAACGAGCAACCCCGATCGATCGCCGAAGCCCATGAGGTCGGCCAAGGTGTGGAGCGCGGACTCCGCTTCGTCAGATCGTCGCTCGTGCGCGAGCTCAACCGCTCGGTAGCCGATGACGGCAGCGAAACGCTCCGTGCTCCAGCCTGGATCAACGGATCCGTATGGGCGGCTGCGCCATGCGCGTATTGCGCGGTTAAGACCTGGAGACCCTGCGGGGAACGCGTGAGGCGCCGGATCGTGTTCCACTTTGGCATATCCAGCTCCCCGCCCGCCTCGGTTAAACGCACGAGCCTTAGAAGTCGGTGAATCGCGAAGGGCAACTGACTGTGGCAGTCCGGCCGCGGTCGCGACGGCATTGGCCTCGGCCACTCGCGCGTCGTCTTCCGCGAGCATCTCCTCGGAACTGGAGTACGAGTACGAATTCGGTCGTTCGTCGAGCCGAGCCATGAGCATCGCCATCAGTTGCCGCAGCTTCGGATCGCCTGCCTCCGGTGCTTCGAGAAGTCGGCTGAGGGACGCGGCGACGCTGCGCGCGTCGGTAGCATCAACCGAGAGTCGGAAGGCGGCAGCGACGACCGGGTCGACGCGTTCATCGGCCACTCGCCAGAGGTCTTCGAGCGCGTCGTAAAGAATCGCGTTCGGCTCGTTGCACTCGGCCAGAAGCGCACGAGAGACGATGTCCGACAGAGCGACGGGATCGGCTGCCGCCAGCAACGTCCACCATTGCCCCCAGGCGCCGCGGGTGTCCCTTCCATCGGTGTGCTGCGGCACTCGTTCGCAGACTGCTTGAATTTGAGCGACGCGAAGCCGGCCACGCTTGGGATCAGCGGAGATAAGCGTCCCGAGCGGCTGAAGCAGCTCGTAGATCGTGATGTCCTTGTGCCACCCGTATCCCGCGAGGAATGCGCATGCTTCACGCCAATACCTAGCCGCCTCCTGTAAGTCGCCGCATCTGACAGAGAGGCGTGCGGCGATAAGCCGGTAGCCGGCGAGGTCAGAGTAGTAGCGGCCTGAAGACCCGTCCTTGATCTCGCTGTCGATGAGCGCCTTGGCGAACTCGGCATGTTCAGGCCGCGCTGTGTCGACAGCGAGATCAAGGACGAAATCGGCAGGGACGGGGCCGCCGAGCTCCCCCGACATCGTGGTGGAGATGGCATCACTCACGCGTTTGAGCGTCCGGATGCCGGCGATCCAGTCGTCACCCTGCAAGGTGGCTATGGCTCGGCGAATCGTTCCGGCGATGGTCTCGTGAAGAGAATAGAGATCTATCGATCTCGGGTCTCCAACGAATGGGCGCAGATCGTCCGTGAGACGGTCAAGAGCTACAAGAGCGAGGCGCGACCGCTCAGATGCGCTCGCCTCTGCGCGGGTGAGCGCGATGACGAAGCGAAGCCAGCACCGGTACCAGCCCTCGCCGATGATGAGTCCATCCGCGAAGCCGAGCGATGCCGGATCGCGTCGCGTGGCGATTGCGCATAGATCGGTCCAGAACTCGACCGTCTCTCGATCCCACTGCGTGCGCGGCTGTTGGACCCTCTGCGTCAACTCGATCAACTTGGCTCGCGCGTCATCGGCCGAGATCGAGATGATGTCGTCGACGTCCGTGCCAAGTGCGAGCTGTCGATAGGCAGTTCCTGCCAACACCCCTCGCTCGGACGCCATAAGAGACCACTCCTCGACGTTGCCGATGCCGTCCGGCGCCTGTTCGCCGGCGATCAATTCGGCGACGGCAAGGCACAGAGTCCCGCTATCAGCTGCCGCGTCGAACAGCGCCTCCAGGCCAGCGGATCCGTGGGTGTCCAGAACTGCTGCCGCGATCTCGGGAACGACAAGCGGATCGCTGTCTAGCCAGGTCGCGAGTCTGCTCCAGTTCATCGGCGCATAGAGCTCGAGGTGGCCCGCCGGACCAACCGGGTCGATGTCGGGATCAGGCACGGCTGATACCGCGGGGTCGTCGTGCACATCGGCGAGTCGCGTGCTCGCGAGTCGCAGCCGCCCCCGCGCCCACGCGATCGACACCGCTCGGTTGGACGCGTCCCCATACGATGTGTTGTTGTTCTCCGACTCGCGCACGTAGCCGACCATGTACTCGGGCCACGGAGCGACGCCACCCGCCCGATCGATCGCCGCGCACATCTGGAGCCCAGATCGAGCTGGGACGGCGAGACGGCGTTCATCGATCATCCGAGCTGCCACGGTCCCGCTGTTCACCAAGGCCAGGAGGACATCAGCGAAGTCGACGAGCGTCGAGTCGTAACGCTCCCATTCGTAGGCGGCGGCAGCCCGGGACATCTCGACGTAGCGCGCAATCTTCGGCCAGTCTCCGAGGGCAGCGGCGGCATAAATCGCAACCGCCAGATTCTGCTTTATTGCCGACGCCGTGAAGGCTGCGGCGATCGACTCCTCGACAAAGCTCATCCCGACGGCGTCAATGACGCGCTCGTGCTCTTTTGCTTCCGCGAGGAGCGGAAGAAGGTGACGAAAGGCACGTGTGTCAAGAAAGAGTCCTTTGCCTTCGAGCCACTCAGTTACTCGTCGCAGAAGTGCAGCGAGAGCGTCGGGGTCACTCTGCAGTCGGCGCCGCAGGAAGCGACCGAACGACTCGTGATAGATACGGATTCCGCCCTGAGAGGCTCGCTCAACTAGGACGGGCGCCAGGATGTCCAAGGCTCTATCCACACGATGCTGTGACTCGGGCCGCATCTCTCGAAGCTCATGGCGTGAGATTCCAAAGTCGGCAACCGCGATGGCCTCGGCTACCCATCCAGCGTCGCCCTCGAGGCCCTGCTCCAAGTAGCTGTAGTAGTTCTCCAGCGTTCCGTCGAAGGACGGGAATTGCCGCACCGCACCCGCTGGGTCCGCTACAACCGGGTCAGACCTCAGGGCCTCCCGGCAGAGATACGTCGCATAGAGCGCATTGCCTTGCGATCGTTCGGCGAGTGCCTCGAGATACTCCGAGATCAATTCGTCGTCGGTAAGCAAGGCGGGCGATGCGCTCGACGACGGGACCTCCGCGGTCGCGATCACCCCGTGGCGAGCGGCGAGTTGGCGGAGCTCCCCGTCATCGAGTCCGGGGACCGTTCGACGCAAGGGCGCGCCTTCGTCGAACGGAGCAAGATGCGTCCCAGGTTGACTGAGGACGACGAGGACGCATCCCTCTGGGAGCTCGAGCATGCTCAGCGCCTCTGCGACACTGAAGGACGGATCAGAGGCCCCTCGCATCGGTGCTCGTACGCGGGTGATGTGATCCAGCCCATCGACTACGAGGGCGACACGTCGAGATGGATCGCTGTCAATCGCTTTTCGGAGACATTTGACCAACGCGTCTTCGTCGGCTGCGTATCGCGGACGCTGATTCTCAACGGGCGCAGGGTCCTCGTCGGCCAGCCGGGCCAGAAGGCTGCCAAAGAGATGCTCCGTCAGCACTCGCTCGAGTCGTTCACCATCGGCATCACCTAGAAAGCAGTAATGTTCAGCGATAAGCCAACCGTGTTTGGCCATCCTCTCTAGGAGCTGTTGGCACGCCCACGACTTCCCTTGGCCCGGCGCTCCCGTGACGAGAAGGCATCCCCCTGACCCCGAGGCTGTCTTAGCGGCGTCGAACAGGTCGTCGACGGTCTCGGTTCGCATGAATTCGATCGTTCTGTCGATGGGGTCGGCGCGAGCAACCGCGCCAAAGTCGCTTTGAATCTGCGCCCGTCGGAGCAACTCCTCAGGCGTGATTGCCAGCCGGCCCTGGCGCGCAGCGCGAGCCGAGGAAACGAAGGCTCCGGCGACGTCTTCTGCGCGCCTTCCGGAGTTTGGAAACGCCTCCGCGCCGACCTCAACCCGCATCCGCCTGAGGAGGATCTCTTCTGCTTCACCGGCGCTCGTCAGATCAAGGCTCGCCGCCGGTGCTCGGAGTTCGACCACAAGTCGATCGCAGGCCCACCCAAACTCCTCGCGTGTCAGCTCTGGAAGCTGCGTCCTGACGAACCGGAACGAACCCGATTCGCTCATGACATCGGCCCAGAGCGCGTCGGCACCGAAGCGGAAGCGAGCGGTATCGAACCGAGGTGCAAACGGGCCGGGGTCCGGTGACGCGGGGCCAAGGAGTCGAATCAGGCGGGCATCGTCGGGCGGCTGATCTCGAAGTACGACGCGAAAGATCGACGAAACAGCCTCTCTCCCCGGACCGTCTCGGTCGGCCAGGATGCACGCGATGAGCCGATCGAGGCGCAGGCTACGTCCGTCGTTTGTGAATGTGGCGAGCGTGAGGGGCCGATCGTCGTTCTCGGTGTGCTTGAACTGAGCTCGAACTCGATTTCCGTCGACGTCCACCGTTGTCAGATCATCGAATCGATCATCCTCCACGAGCTTTTGATCCACGTCGCTGGCGACGACCGTGCCGAGCAGGACGTCTACGAGACGAACTGCTACCAGCAGATCCTGATACTCGTAGCCGATGTGGGCTGCCGTGAGGGTGGCCATCCCTCAATCTTCCCCTGCGGGCGTGCCGAGGGGTGGCGAACTTCCGCCAATCTGAGTTGGACGCAGATCACACGGTTCTCGGGCGAAGTCGTCGACATCATCAGGCGGCCCTGACCCGATCCGATCGACGGGTCGGTTAGGCCCAGGTCGGACGGGCTCGAGGCTCGGAGCGCACCGAACGCCCGCCCCGATCGGCCCTGCTCGTTCGGCGCGGAGCTGGCTGCACCGAAAGACGCCGCCGACGGCCTTCGCGGCGTCAGGGCACTGCGACGGAACCGGCGCTCTGCAAGGGTGCCCCAGAACGTGCACAGAACGAACTGCAGATGACTCGCCTCAAAGTGCCTGCTCGGGGGCAGGTGTGCGGCGTCGGTGCGATGTCCCACAGCCGATCTTCGGCAGGCTGATCGGTACCGGGTGTCGCAACCGCAAGCGCTGACCGATCGCGTCGGCGCACCTCGCGTCATGCCGCCACTCGCCAGCTCAGCGTCAGGGCGCCTCGTCGTCGTGCTCGCGGGTGAGGAGCCGGAGCTGACCTGGCGCGCTTCGCGGCACCGTCTCGGCCAGCAGCTCCTCGATCAGCTCGTCGAGCTGTCGCCGAAGGAGCAACGCCTCGCGAAGCGC
The DNA here is from genome assembly GCA_963765505.1 of uncultured Actinomycetota bacterium. Classification (GTDB taxonomy): domain Bacteria; phylum Actinomycetota; class Acidimicrobiia; order Acidimicrobiales; family Bog-793; genus DATKQY01. The sequence continues at coordinate 65,226 of CAVXWO010000005.1, read as the reverse complement.
CGCCAGCGGGCAGCGACCGGCACACGGTGGCGACGTCATCGACCGGCGTCGAGCTCGTGGTGCCCGTCTCGGGCGCGGGACTGGTCGGCATAGCGGATGACCCCGGCACAGCCCAGGAGCACGCGGACGACCGTTGTCGGCGGATCGTCGGGATCGAGGGTCTCGAGCAGCATCGCGATCACGCTCAAGGTGTCTTCGGCGGGCCCGGCGACATCGGACGGGGCGCGGCTAGCTTCGCTCACGGCGGTGACCTCCAAGTCAGGTTGCCGTCGGCCTCCGGAGAGTTACCGCTCTCCGGAGGCACGTCTGTCGACTTTGACCTTACACACGCACTGGATAATTGTCCAGTACTCTGGTTCCGTGCATCACCTCGTCGGGTTGACCGAGATCGCCGAGCTGCTCGGCCTCACGCGCCAGGGCGTCGACTACCTGGTCCGCAACGACCCGAGCTTCCCCGAGCCAGTGGCCGTGCTCCACGCCGGGCGGATCTGGGAACGCGAGGCGGTCGACGCGTGGGCGCGCAGGACCGGGCGACTCAGTTGACGCCGCACGCTCGCGGCGGCTACCGGCTGGGAGCCGTTGCGCATCTTGATCGATCTCGTCGCATCGCAACGCCCTTGTGCGTCGTTCGCCCGTTCCTATGCTGTGTCGTGCTGATCTGACCGCTGCTCGCTCGCACCACCGTCGACCCCGAAGGCCAAAGCGCTCCACGCAACAGCCAACTGTGCCGTTCGCAGTGTCCTCCTCGACGCGGCGAATGCCTCGCGCTGGTACATACGCGAAGAGAGGTGAGACACACTTGCAGGTTCGCCTTACGGCGCACCTGCGCTGACTTCCTACGTCAGTCGCTATTTCGGCAAGAAGTGTCACTGCTCGCCGCTAGCTTTTCGGACCGTGATCGTCTCGGTGACCACGCTCGGGGACAACGACCGGACCCCGGCCGCCGTCGGCGTGGCCGTCGTCGAGTACCTCGAAGGCGGCCGCGCCCTGCCCGGCGGACGGAGCGCCGGGACGGTTGTCGAGCTCCCCTCGCCAGAGGGCGGGACCGTCGCCTACTACGCCGACTCGGCGGGGCTGCGCCCCGGGCACTGGGTGGCGGGGCGGACCGGCGACGTCGATCGGGCCGAGCTCGCCGCGCTCGTCGGCGGCTACGACCCGGCGACGGGCCAACCGCTGCTTTCGACCCGGGGCTCGGCGGGCCGCGCCGAGCGCGAGCGGATCCGTCCGGCGCCGACGCTCGAGAAGGCGTGGTACTCGGTCGGCGAGTTCGCCGCGATCCTCAGCGTGAGCCCGAGCTACGCCCAGCGGCGCTGTCGGCTCGCCATCTCGGCAGCACCAGCTCGCGCTAACTCGCGCGACGGCGCACTCGATGACATCGCTTCGGGCGACGACGCACCAGGAGGAGTCGGCGCGGCAATAGGGACAGCGGGGGAGGAGCCGGGCGTCGTCCGCGGTCCGCGCGGCCGCTGGCAGATCTCGCGCGCCTTCGTCGACGCCGCGCTCGCCGAGCGCAGCGCCCCGCGGATCGTCTGTGGCTACGACCTGACGTTCTCGGTCGAGAAGTCCGTGAGCCTGCTCTGGGCGACCGGCGACGACGAGACCCGCGCCGAGATCCTCGCCAGCATCGACGAGGCCGTCGCGGCGGGCCTGCGCTACGCGGACCGCCATGCGCTCATGGTCCGCGTCCGCGGCGAGCGGGTCCCGAGCCGAGGGCGTGCTCGCCGCGGACTACCTCCATACGACGAGCCGGGCGCTCGAGCCCCAGCTCCATCACCACGTCGTCCTCATCAACTACGGCCGCACTCCCGATGGGAAGGCCCGGGCGCTCGACGGCATGTCGCTGTTCCTCCACGCGAAGACGATGGGCTTCGTCTCCGGCGCGGAGCTTCGCCATCAGCTGACCGCCCGCCTCGGTGTCGAGTGGACCCCGGTCCGGAACGGCACCGCCGAGCTGGTCGGGGTCCCCGAACAGGCGATTCGCGAGATGAGCACGAGGCGCGCCGAGATCGACGAGGCGACGCGTGCCCTCGCGCTCTCCTCGGCCGAAGCTCGCCAGGTCGCCGCCTACGACACCCGGGCACCGAAGGCCCGCGGCGTCGACGCAGACGCCCTCGAAGCCTCCTGGGAGCACCGGCTCGCGGCGGCCGGCTTCGGGCCCGCCGAGCACACGGCGGTGCTCGGCCGGGTCGACGGGCCGCGCCTGCTCACCGACGCAGAGCGCGCACAGCTCATCGAGTCCCTCGTCGCCCTCGACGGGCTGACGGCGAGCGACGCGGCCTTCGACCGCCGCCACGTCGTCGAAGCGCTCGCCACCGCGCTCGGCGATCGTTGCTCGGGCGACGCGATCAACGAGCTCGCCGACGAGGTGCTCGCCCATCCCGACGTCGTCGACCTCGGTGGCAGCAGAGCAGGCTCGACACGCGACGTGATCCGGCGCGCCGACGGCCGAGTCGTCACCGCGCCCGAGCACCGCTACTCGACGCTTCCGATGCTCGCCCTGGAAGAGGAGCTGAAGGCCGCCTATCGCAGCGGCCGGGCTGCCGCCGCCGGCGTCGTTCCGGCCAAGCTCGCCGCCGAGGTCCTCGCAGGTGCACGCTTCGTCCGGCTCTCCGAGGACCAGCGCCACTTCGTCAGGGCGCTCGTCACCTCCGGACAGCGCATCCAGGCGGGCGTCGGTCCCGCCGGGACGGGGAAGACCACCGCGCTCGAGGCCGCAATCGCCTGCTGGCACGCTGCTGGCTACGAGGTCATCGGGGCCGCCGTCGGCGGCACCCAGACCGTCGTCCTCGGCGAGGAGACCGGGGTCGAGGCGCGCACCGTCGCCTCGGTCCTTGCCCGTGTCCGCCATCTGGGGACGGACGCGACGCTCGGACCTCACACCGTGCTCCTCGTCGACGAGGCGTCGCTCCTCTCGACGTCCGACGCGGCCGCCCTTGTCGGTGCCATCAGGTCGAGCGGCGCGACGCTCCGCCTCGTCGGCGACCCAGCCCAGCACGGCGCGGTGGCGGCCGGCGGCTTCTTCCGCTGGATCGTGGAACACCACGCCGGCCCGCAACATCGCGATGGGGAGCAGGCCGAGGAGGGGGGCGGCACCGAGCGCCGGGCCGACGAGTGCCCGGCGCTCGTCGTGAACCGCCGCCAGGCGGCACCCGAGCTCGCCGAGGTTCGCCTCGCCCTCGCCGAGTACCGGGAGGGAAAGATCACAGAGGCGCTCACGCGCCTCGAGCGAGACGGACGGATCACCGAGGCCGGGAGCGTCGAGGACGCCTACGACCTCCTTGCCTGCGCCTGGTACGCCGAGGTGCTCCGTCGGCGGGAGGACCCGAGCCGCGCGGCCTCGCCGATGACCGCCCAGCGCAACTTCGACCGGCGCGAGCTGAACGCACGCGCAAGGGCGCTCCTCAAGGCCGACGGGACCCTCGTCGGCCCTGAGCTCGTCGTGAACGGCATCGGCTTCCAGGTGAACGACGAGGTCATCGCGCGAATCCCCGATCGGGAACTGCGAGCTCCAGGAGCGCGACACGACGCCTGGGTGAGGAACGGCGCCTGCGGGCGAGTCGCCGGTGTCGGTGCCGACGAGCTCGTCGTCGAATTCGAGCGCTGGGGCACGGTCACCGTTCCCCGGAGCTACCTCGAGCGCGAACGCAACGGGGTGCACGGTGGTCTGCAGCACGCCTACGCCCTCACGAGCTACGCCGCGCAAGGCGAGACCCACGCCGTCGCGATGCCGTTCCTCACCGACGAGTCGTGCCGCGCCGCGGGCTACGTCCAGGCCTCCCGCGGGACGCACGATCTCAAAGCCGTCGTCGTCCGCGTGCATGACCTGCCGCGCTCCGCGGACGGCCACGAGCTCCCGGTGCTTCGCGACGAGGCCACAGCGCTCCAGGCGACGGCGCGTTCGCTCGAGCACCGCGACGAGAAGCGCTTCGCGAGCGAGGTCGATCCGCATGCCGCGCGGGTCGCTGACCTCGCCCGCACTCACACGCTTCCCGAGCTCATGCGCCTCGTCGATGAAGGGACTCGACTCGCTCCGCTGCATGAGGAGGCACTTGCCCGGCGCACGGCGCTCGTTGCACACCGCGCTGTCGCCCAGCCGAGCCAGGACATCCTCACGCACCTTGGGCCGAGGCCAGCGCATGGTGACTCGCGAAACCGCTGGGATCTCGCCGTCGGGACGATCGCGATCTGGCAAGAGCGCGAGCACGTCAGGCCGGACCCTCAGGCGTCGGGCGTCGTCTGGGCGCTCGGCGAGCGCCCAGACGAGCCAGACGGGTCTGGCGCCTACGACCTCATCGCCAGTTACGTCACCGCGGCCAGCCCGCCAGCCACCGAGGCGGCGACGGCGCCATCCGCATCGTCCGCCGAACCGAGGGAGGCCGCGGCACGGCGGGCCAAGCTGGCCAGCGGGATTGATGAAGGGGGTGGGAGCGAGGAAGAGAGCTCCACCAGACGCGGCGAGCTCGTCCAGGCGATCGATCATGACGAGAGGGAAGTGGCCACAAGCGAGGGGAGCCGCGACCAGGGACAGAGCCTCAACGGAGAGCTTCCACGCGAGGAGCACGACGACCGCCGCGACGGAGACGAGTGTGAGGTCGATTCCTCGAGCGAGAACGACGCGCCGAGGGACGATGAGGAGGAGAGCGCCGATGACCACGACGACGAGCGCCCTCGCAGTGTTGCCGGCTACCTCCGCAACAAGAAGCAGGCTGACCTCGAAGCTGAGCCATGGCGGCACTTCGACGGGAGTGCCCCAGGCAGCAGGGCGCCCGAGCTCGGCCACCCGAGTCCACGGCGGACCAGAGATCTCGATTTGAGGTCGGGTGCCGTGCGCTGCGAGCCGAACTGACCAAGTGGGATATCTCTCTCAAGTCCCGGGACGAAGTGACGACCACGGCAATGCCCGCATCAGAGCGCCGCGCGGTCTATGGGTCTCTTGTCGCGCAGGCCGCGCTTCGGGTACTGCACCGGGTCTTCGTCGCCGATCCGCGCGATGTGGTCCAGGCGGTTGTGGTGAACGGTCATGTCCGTCGATCCTCGTACGGGACAGCAGATTCACCCCTGCCTCGTCACGGTGCGCGCGACACGTGAGCACTTCGCGACCCTCAATCTCATCGACGTGGATCCGGCCGCATGCCTCAAGGGACTCAACGCTTCGCTGTCGCGCAGTCCTTCTGAACTGGCGCTGGTGAAGCCCGTCCTCGAGTTCGACATGGCCGATCCTCGGTTCGTGCCGCAGTCGGACGTGCGATCCACTCTGGAGTCCCGCCCGAACTTGATGGAGCTAACGCCCTCGGAGTTCGAGTCGCTTATCACGAATCACTTCGAGAGGATGGGACTCGAGACGCGACTCACGCAAGCATCGCGGGACGGCGGCGTCGACTGCGTCGCTTATGACACGCGGCCCATTTTCGACGGCAAGGTTGTGATCCAGGCAAAGCGCTACAAGAACACCGTCGGTGTTAGTGCGGTCAGAGACCTGTTCGGCACCACGCAGAACGAGGGCGCCACCAAGGGGATCCTGGTGACGACCAGTGGATACGGGACGGCATCCTTCGACTTCGCCAACGGGAAACCGCTGGAGCTGATCGACGGTGCGAACCTGCTCTATCAGCTCCAAGAGCACACTGGCTTCGAGGCAAAGATCGAAGTGCCTGACGACTGGGTTGACCCGCAGCCGGCTAACTAGCCCGCGCAAGGTCACGCCAACCCCGATGGGCGGATGCAGCGGAGGGCAGCTTCCGCGAGTGGCACGTGGGACTCCCGGTCACCCCTCCGCCAGCTATCGTCGCAGCGTGCGCCAGCGTCATGGGATCTCGGAGAAGGAGCGGCTACCCGTCACCGTCTCTCGGAGGTCCGGACATGGCCATGCAGTCACCCCACGTGCAGTGGAAGGGCTGTTGCCTCTGCAACCCGCACAAGGACCGCGCGGAGGGCCAGGCGAGGCGTAAGCCGCTCGCCGAGCTCCGGCGCCTCGGCGGGGTGCGCCGGGTGAGCCGGCACGACCTCGGCTCGGACGAACGTCACCGGGGGATCGACCTGCAGACCTGACGCGAAAACGGCCCCGGCATTGCTGCCGGGGCCGTTTCGGTTGTTGGACGGTGGGGTTACCGCGAGTCGTCGTCCTCTTCGGCGAGGCGACGCACGATCTCCTCGGCGAGCCCCATGAGCTGGTCGACCTGCTTCTTGAGCGACTCCAACGTCTCTTCCGCGCGGCTCAGGCGTGCGTCGAGCGGGGTGGTGGTGGGTAGCGTCTTCATGTCGGTACATCCGGTGTCGGTGGTGCTGGCCAGTCCCCGGGCCGTCCATAGCGGCGCCGGGGACACTCATTGCTTGACAGAGCGCAAGCTAGACATAATCTTGCGCTATGTCAAGGGACCCCGGGCACCTCATGAATGCGGTGGGTGTGGCGCAACTGCTCGGCGTGAGCCGCCAACGCGTCCACCAGATCGTCGAAGCCGACGCCACGTTTCCGGATCCTGTTGCTGTCCTAGGCAGGACGCGCGTATGGCAGCAGTCGGCTGTTGAGGCCTGGATGTTGGTGCCCGGCCATCGCCGTGTCGTCAACTATCGGGACAAGGGTGAGCTGCTGAGGTTCGGAGTGGTCCAAGAGCCCACAAGGGCCGACCTAGGGGGCATGTCGGTGATCGTCCCGACTGCGGACGTCGCGGCGCATCGGTCCCTTCGGTGGACGCGGGACGTCGGACGCCTAGAACTGGCCGACCCGATCAATCCCGAGCAGCTGTATGTGTCGCTCGGCGATTGGGACGCGAGGGTGGCCGTGGACGGTTCTCCGAAGCCGGGCTAAGCGACCGGTCACCTGTCCGGCGCTAGCAGGTACCCGGCGTAGGGACCTCGGTCGAGGCGCTGCCGACGCGGGAACGCGGGCGGCATGATTGGGCGCAAGGTGGCTATGAAGCCGTCTCGCAACACGGCGAGGCGTTCAATCGACATCGTGACATCTCTAAGCGAGGCGACGTCGCTGGCTCCGATTACCGCTCGATTGACCAGGTCGTTGACACCGTCACGGAGATTCTCGAGCGCCGTGTCTATAACAGACAACTGATCGAGGTTGATCATCAGTTTCAGCTCGGCGACGGCATCGGCCAAGGCGAGATTGCCCGCGGACGTCTTTTCGAGCCACGCAGCAATCGCTCGGGTCCGCCACCTATCTTCGTCGCCCGGGATGTTTCTCGCATTTATCGACCAGCTCGTACGTCGTGAGTGCCATGGCCGCGACAGCAGCCAGCACACGCTGCGAGGTTGAGCGAAGCTGCTGTTGAGTCGCCGTTCGCGACTGCCCGGTCGCTACTCGATAGCCAGTCCAGATGCCTAATGCAGCGACGGCGGTGCTGCCGAGACTTGTGCTGATGACTGTCCAATCTGGGCCCGAAACGGCGCTCAACGGAGTCCTCCGGGGTTCGTCGGCTCTTCGCCTCGCTCGCCGAGCAACCGATCGCCACAGCAAGGAAGCTTCGCGCTTGTCAGCGCGATGTCGGTGGACCTTACGGCCGGGCTCTCGTCATAGCCCGAGCGCCCGTCGAGGGAGGGCCGAGCGACGAGGGCCGACTCGCCAGACCTAGGCCTGCGGGAACTCGTCGACCAGGCGCTTCACGACATCGTGTTGGCCGAGGTCCCATGCCACGCGCGGCGGCAGTCCACCGAGAGCCGGCTGCGGTTCGCTCCACCAAAGAGCCACCTCGACGTTCGACATCCCTAGGTTGTGCAGCCGCTCGGTCAGTCGCTCTTGCTCGGTTCCGCTCGAGGCATGGGACCTCACCGCAAAGCGAGGGTCTCCCGGGTCGAGTCGATAGAAGTAGGTCTTACCGGAGTCCTGGAGAAGCCACGAGGTCTGGCCGATCGGCACGTCATAGCTCCTTCCAACGAGCGGCCCATCGGAGCAGGTGATCTGTCGATGACGCTGCGGATCGAAGCTCACGGCGCACCCTCCTTTCCTCGCTTGATTGAGTCGGGCTCCCAATATGGTCGCGCTTGTTAGCCCGATGTCACCGGACCCCTACCGCTCGCCTCGGAACTCCCGCGCGCGATGTGGAGCAAGCCCAGCATCCGCACGTGTTCGCCGTGGCCGTCAACGACGTCGCAGAGCTCGCCAGCCTCGGCGCCGCATGTGGGGCAGACGTACGTGTCGACGATCGCCTGGTGGCCGTCACCTGGGTTGGGAAGCGAGACGGTCATGAAATCGTGATCGTAGTAAGCGACGAGGCGCGCCGAGCGGGCGCGCGCGTAGTCCGCGCCGGCCCTCCCTCTCAGAACTACGATCCGGGCCGGTGCCCCGTCAGCCTCCCCGTGAGTTGGACCCGAGTGAGTGGTTGACGCAGTACGGCAACAGCGAAGTTCCGGCGGGACGAGACGGCGGAGTGTTCCGCGATGCGCCGCGCTCCCATGAGCAGGCGCTTTCGACGATCGTCGGCCAGCTGGCCCCGGACGAGGCATGTGAGCTCGTGCGCCAGTGGGGCTGCCCGGATGAGCACGTGCACTGCGTGACCCGCTGGGCGACGGTCGGGGCGCTCCGAAGGCGCGGCTTCCTCGTGGAACACAGTCCGACGATCCGAATACCAGGTCACACGAACGTGTCTCGGGGTGACCTCGGAGGCGATGACTGGCCACCCGATGTCTCGGAGGCGTTCAATTCGTGCTTTGATTGAGTCGTTGGGAGCGAGAGATGTCTGACCTGATCGAGCTCGGTTTGGGGCGGGTGCCGTGGGAGCCAACCTCCGGTGCGCAGCTCGTCGACGTCTTTCACCGGTACGACCGACCCCTCATCGGGGTCTTCGCGGCGGATGACTCACGATTCTTCTTCGCCTGCGTCGCCGGGGAAGCTGAGCCGTTGAGCGCCTGGTGGTACTGCCAGCTTCGTGACGACGATCTCGACAGGCTCCGCGGCCTTGATGGCTCGGAGTTGCCGGCGGTGGTCGGGGAGATGGTTGAGACGCGCCCGGCGTCCTCGCTCTGGCGATGGAGGGCGAAGGAATAGTCATCACGCAGCAGGTGGATAACCCCGGGCTGGTGGGGGAGCTGTTCGGGGCCATGTCCGAGCGATTTCAGATCTACCTGCGCAATGTCGACGCCGCTCGTGGAAGCGGCGATCTTGTCGCAGCGGGGTTCCGAGGGCCGCGCTCAGCAGGCTGTCTCTACCTGCTGGCCGACGCCAGGTAACGGCGCCGGTAACGCACAGCGGGTAACGACGAGCGCCAGAGGGTCACGAGGGCGTCGCTCGCCGGGCACCCACATGCACGTACCCTGCGCCAAATGCACAGCGGGTCACACAGCGCACCGGGCACACCGGGGTTCAAGTCCCCCCTCGGACACGATTCCTGAGCTGCTGCGCAGTACCCGGCACGGCGAACTACTGCGAGATTTCGCGAGGACTTTTCGCCAACTGGCGAAGTGCCGCCCCCTTACTCCTCCGAGGGACGTGCCCTCAGACGCGTGCGGAGGCGGCGTCGTGGCTGGCGGAGGGATCACGATGGTGGAGAAGCAGCTGTTGACGCCCGAGGAGGCAGGACAGGCCCTGTCGATCGGACGCACGAAGGTGTACGAGCTGGTGAGAGCCGGTGAGATCGAGTCGATCAAGATTGGCGTGTCGCGACGCATCCCCGTCGAGGCCCTGAGGCGCTACATCGACGCGAGACTTGGACGGGCTGGCGAGAGTCCAACTCGCGATGGCAGTCCGGGCGGCACAGCGGTCGCGTAGGTTGGCTGGCACGCAGCGCCGCGAGTTCTCGCGAACGGTGCTCGTACTTCGGTTGAGTGTGTAGGAGCTTCGAAGATGTCAGGTCGACGGGGTCACGGCGAGGGCGCAATCTACCAACGCGTGGATGGTCGATGGGTGGGAGCGGTCGACCTCGGCTGGGACGACGGCAAGCGGCGCCGCCGAGTCCTTTACGGCCGCACCCGTGCCGAGGTGCGCGAGCGCATCCGCGATCTTCAAGCGCAGATCGACGGCGGGGTCGTCCCTGCTCCGGATCGTCTGACCGTCGCGATCTACCTCGAGCAGTGGCTCGATCGTCTGTCGGGCACGATCGGGGAGCGGAGCGAGGACACCTACCGCCGGGCCGTCAGGCTCTACCTCGTCCCGACGATCGGCTCGATCAGGCTCGCCAAGCTCTCGCCGGCCGACGTCACGAAGATGCTCCAGACCCTCCAGGCGCGGGGCCTCGCACCAGAGACGCGGCGCCTGGCGAGAGCGGTGCTCCGCCGTGCGCTCCGGCGAGCCCAGCAGGACGGCATCCTCGTCCGCAACGTGGCCGCGCTCGCCGACGGGCCCCGGATCCCGAAGCGCGACGGTCGCACCCTCACCCCCGAGCAGGCGAAGCAGTTCCTCGCCGCGGTGCGGGGCGAGCGCCTGGAAGCGGCGTACGTCGTGACGCTCGCGCTCGGCCTGCGTCGCGGCGAGGTGCTCGGGCTCTCCTGGGAGGACCTCGATCTGGAATCGGACGAGCCGACGCTCCGCGTCCGGCGCCAGCTCATCCGCGGGCGCGACGGTCTCGAGCTCACCTCGGTGAAGACGCTCGGCAGCAACCGGACGCTGCACGTCCCCGAGCCGGTGGTCGCGGTGCTCCGTGCGCATTGGGCGGCCCAGGCAACCGAGCGGGTGAAGGCGGGGCCTCGCTGGGCGAACGAGGCGCACCTCGTCTTCACCGGGCCGCTCGGCGCGCCGCTCGACGTCGACGCGTTCGGCAAGAGCGTCCCCCGATTGATGAAGAAGGCCGGGCTCGGCCACTGGCACATCCACGAGCTCCGCCACTCGTGCGCCTCGTTGCTCCTCGCGATGGGGGTGCCGCTCGAGGTGGTCTCCGAGACGCTCGGCCACTCGTCGATCCGGGTGACGAAGGACGTCTACGGCCACCTGCTCGCGCCGGCGCGCGCCAAGGCCGCGCGGGCGATGCAGCAGGCGCTTTGGAGCGAGGACGAGGAGCCAGCCGAGCCATTGGCTACAAAGTTGGCTACACAGGAGCCGGCAGGCGAGGCCGAAAACGCCCTGACCAGGTCGAACGTGCGCCCCCTGGGACTCGAACCCAGAACCTGCGGATTAAGAGTCCGTTGCTCTGCCAAATTGAGCTAGAGGCGCGTCAGTGAGGAATCCTAATCGCTCGCGACGGGGTCTGCGCGGCCAGTTCGAGCGCGATCGCGACATCGCATCGGGGTGACCGAGGGGACTTGAACCCCCGACCTCCAGGGCCACAACCTGGCGCTCTAACCAACTGAGCTACGGCCACCGTGGTCGCGAGAGCCGGCGGACTCCTCGCGAGTGGGACACAGCATGGCACATCGTGCCGCCGCCCTGGATCGGGCGGGTCGGGCCGGCGCAGGTCCCCTCCGCAGCCGGAACACCGGTCGTCTCGCCGTGAAGCCGCAGGTCAGAAGGTCACGTTCTGGTCAGCCCGGAAGGCGCCGTCGGGCGTGACCGCGACGTCCAGGACCAGCGGCTCGTCTCGCGCCGCCAGACCCGGCAGCACCTCGTCGAGGGCCGTGACGAGCGCTCCGTACGTGGTGATCCGGCGCGCCGGGCAGCCGAACGAGCGGGCGAGCCCGGCGATGCTGACCTCGTCGAACGCCGGCCAGGCCGGCTTGCCCCCGGCGCCGTCGTGGGCGGCGGCCAAGCGATCCATGACCGCGTAGCGGCCGTTCGACAAGACGATGTAGAGGACGCCGCAGGAATACCGAGCGGCGCTCCAGAGGGCCTGGATCCCGTAGAGCGCCGAGCCGTCACCCGCGACGACGACTACCGGCCGGTCCGGGCGCGCCATCCGCACGCCCACCGCCGCCGGCAGCGCGAAGCCGAGCCCGCCCATGGCGGCGCTGAGAAAGCCGAGCGGCCGTCGGGCCGGGAGGAGCGCGTGGAGCGTGGGCCGTGCGGACGGCGCCTCCTCGACAAGCACGGTGTCCGGCGAGAGGCGACGGGCGAGCGCTCCGAGGACGTCGGCCGCGCAGAGCGCATCGCCTTCCCCGGGTGGCGCTGGCAGCGCTGCCCGGCGCGCGACGGGAGCGGGGGCGCCGGGACGGTCGCGGACGGCATTGGCGAGCAGCTGGCAGATCGCCGACGGCGGCCCGACGACGGCGAGTTCCGCCGGGCTGCGGTGCGCCTCGGCCGGGTCGTTCGTGACGACGGCGATCCGAGTGCTCGCTGGGGCGAGTGGGCCGGGTTCGAACTGGTACTGGCGGAAGGCGGACGTCCCGACGACCACGACGACGTCGTGCGGCAGCAGGACGGCGCGCAACGCCGCTCGGCCGGCGGGGAGCAGCCCCGCGAAGTTGGGGTGATCCTGGGGGAACCCGGCTCGGGCCCCGAAGGCCTCCTGGAACACCGGGCAGCGAAGTCGCTCTACCAGCCGGACGAGCGCGGCCCAGCTCGCATCGTCGTCGGCTCCGGCGCCGACGACGACGGCCGGGGAGCCGGCGCCGTCGACGAGCGCGGCGAGCTCGGCGACAGCGTCCGGGTCGGCACCCCTCGTGCGCCGCACGACGGCCGGTGACGCCGCGGATTCCTCCGCGGCGGGCTCTGCCCAGTCGTCCATCGGCACGACGACGACGGCGGGGCCGCGCCCGGCTTCCGCCTCGTACCAGGCGCGCGCGAGGGTTCCTGGAACGTCGGCCGCCCGTATCGGCTGGGCGGTCCAGACGGGGTAGGAGCCAGCGAGACCTTCCAGGTGGCCTGCGAGGAAGGGTTCGGCGGCAAGGTGGCGCCGGTCCTGTTGACCGACCGCCACCACCAACGGAGCGCGGTCCACGCGCGCGGTTGCGATGGCCCCGACGGCGTTGCCGAGACCGGCCGTGGTGTGCAGCAGGGAGAACGCCGGGCGGCCCGCGGCGATGGCCCAGCCGGTCGCCATGCCGACAACCGACCCCTCGTGCAGCCCGAGGATGAAGGACAGGTCGTCGGGGAGGTCGACCAGGAATGGCACCTCGGTCGAGCCGGGGTTCGAGAAGATCCGGGTCATGCCGTAGCGGCGGAGGACTTCGAATGTGGCGTCGCGGACGGTCGTCATCGTTCCCGTTGTCGACGGCGGCGGCTCCGGGGCGCGAGGCGGGGCCGTGGGCGAGAGGAGCGGTCAACCGTCGCGGCACACGCAGAACTCGTTGCCGTCGGGGTCGGCCATCACCTGCCACCATCCGCCCTCCGATCCCGATTTCGGCGCTCCGAGCGTCGTCGCGCCGAGCTCGACGAGGCGGTCGACGACGGCGTGGGGGTCGTCCACGATGAGGTCGAGGTGGAGACGGTTCTTCGCCACCTTCTGCTCGGGCACGCGCTGGAGGTAGACGACGGGGAGCGAGAGGTCGGGAGGCACGAGGTCGAGATAGACCCCGTCGCTGTCGAGCTCGCCGATCGCGTAGCCGAGCGCGGCAGCCCAGAAGGGAGCGAGCCGTTCCGGCTCCGCGCAGTCGATGCCGACCTCGATCCGTTGCGGCACCATCGCCTCCTTCGTCCACGCGGACCGATCCCGCTGCCCCGGTCTGGCGGGCGGCACAGGCGGCGGGCACATGCGGTGCGGGAAGCGTCTCCGTGCCAGAGTACAGCGTGGGCACGGCACGCCCCCGTAGCTCAGTGGACAGAGCAGCTGCCTTCTAAGCAGTCGGTCGCAGGTTCGAATCCTGCCGGGGGTGCTGGGGGATCGAACGCGCCTACCCGAGGCGATGCATGCAGCGCCGAAGGTACGTGTATGGACGAGCGGGGCTCAGGGAGGACGGACACCTAAGAGAGAGGAACGATGCGATGAGTCTTGACCTGCAGGAGCGGGGCATCGACGACGATCGGCCCGCGGGGATGAGCACCGAGGAGTGGGAGCACCGCGTCGAGCTGGCCGCCTGCTACCGGATCTTCGACCTTCTCGGGTGGACCGAGATGATCTTCAATCACATCTCGCTCCGGCTGCCGAGCGACGAGCCCCGGCTGCTGATTAATCCGTTCGGCCTCGCCTACGGCGAGGTGACCGCGGCAAACCTCGTGGCGATCGACTTCGACGGCAACGCCGTTGATCCCGACGCCTGGCGGGTGAACTCGGCGGGCGCCCTGATCCACACGGCGATCCACGCGAGCAGGCCGGACGCCCACGTGGTCATGCACACGCACACGACGGCCGGCTGCGCCGTCGCCGCGCTCGAGCGCGGACTCGACCCGAACAACTTCTATTCGGCACAGCTCGACGGCGCGATCGGCTACCACGAGTTCGAGGGGATCAGCAACGACAAGGACGAGCAGCCGCGGCTTGTCGAAAGCCTTGGCGACCACTCGCTGATGATCCTGCGCAACCACGGGCTGCTCGCGTGCGGCCGGACGATCCCCGAGGCGTTCTTCCGGCTCTGGACGCTCGAGCGCGCCTGCGAGGTCCAGCTCGCCGGGGGTGGCGCCGCCACGCACGAGATCACCGCGGACGCGCGCGCCCGCTCGAGCGAGGTTCTGCGGCGGCTGCTCTCGGCTCCGGACGCCGGTGTTCTCGTCTACGACGCGCTCCGTCGCAAGCTCGACGCGAGCGGCGCGTCGTACCGGAGGTGATGGGCCAGGCTCGGTGGACGGTCCCGGCACTGGCCCCTGCCGCAATCACGAGACGATCGGCGGCGTCTCGTCGTGGGCGGACCCCCGGACGGCAGCGGCGCCTGGGCTAGGGAGCGTCGGGCGCGTTGCCGAGCAAGGAGGGAAGCGGTCGCGAGGGCGCCGGGGCGACGAAGGCGGGCTTCGCGAGCGCCGCCCGGACCGCCTCGGCGGCGAGCGGTCTCGCGAAGAGGTAGCCCTGCCCGAGATCGCACGACTCGCTCCGGAGGTGCTCGAGCTGGAAGGGCTCCTCGATGCCCTCGGCGATGGTCACCAGGCCGAGTGACCGGCCGAGGTGGATCAGCGCGTCCAGGAAATTCCGGCCGTCCTCGGACTGGAGCCGGGCGACGAAGGACCGGTCGATCTTGAGGATGTCGACCGGGAACTCGCGCAGGTACGAGAGCGAGGAGAAGCCGGCACCGAAGTCGTCGATGGCGATGCGGACGCCCAGCCGCTTCAACGCCCGCAGACGCTTCGCGGTCATCGAGCTGTCGATCATGAGCATCGACTCGGTGAGCTCAACCGTCAGGTACCGCGGCTCCAGTCCTGCCACTTCCAGCGCCTCCCGGACATGGTTGACGAGCGCGTCGTAGTGGAGCTGGCGAGCGGCGACGTTGACCGAGACCCCGATGCGGGTTCCGATATCGTGCCAGGCCTTCGCCTGGAGACAGGCCTGGCGTAGGACGTAGCGACCGACGTCGACGATCAGGTCGGAGGCCTCGAGCGCTGGGACGAACTCGTCGGGCCCGATCACCCCGCGATCGGGACGCCGCCAGCGCAACAACGCCTCGACGCCCTCGCTGACGCCGGTCTGGAGGTCGACGATGGGCTGGTAGACGAGGAAGAACTCGTGGCGCTCGAACGCATCGTGCAGCTCCCCCTCCAGGGCGAGCTTCTGCTTCACCGCCTCGTGCATCTCGGGCTCGAACACGACGTGGCAGCCCTTGCCCATCGCCTTCGCCCGGTAGAGGGCGATGTCGGCGTCCCGCAACAGGTCCTCCGGGCTGTCACGCGGCCCGGCGGCGATCCCGATGCTGGCCGACAGCGCGACGTGCGTCTTGCTGTCCGGGCCGAGCCGGAAGGGCTCGCGGATCAGGCTCTGGAGGCGCTCCGCCAGCCGGTCGAGCCCGGCAGCGAGCGGGGCGCCGGCGACGAGGACGACGAACTCGTCGCCCCCCAGCCTGCCCACCGTGTCGGAGGCGCGCACCGTCTGGGAGAGCCGCACGGCGAGGGCCTGGAGAAGCTGGTCCCCGGCGCCGTGGCCGAGCGTGTCGTTGACCTTCTTGAAGTCGTCGAGGTCGATGAAGAACGCGGCGATGGGCACTTGTTCGCTCCGGGCCAGTGCGAGGAGCTGGTTCGCGTGGTCGCCGGTGAGGAGACGGTTGGGCAGCCCGGTCAAGGAGTCGTGGAGCGCCTGGTGGCGGAGCTCGGCGGTGCGCTGCTCGACGAGGACGAGCGCCGAACGGCGCGAACGGGCGAGGACGTCGACCAGGATCGCCAGCAGGACGCTGAGCACCAACCCGGCCACGAGCAGCGCCACCCCCTGTGTCAAGGGCGACAGGCCGGTCGTCGCCGGACGGGCGACGATGCGCACGGACCATCCGGGATCCCCGGCGAACGTCAACGTCGTGCTCGCCGTTCCGGACGCCTTAGGCCCTGCTTGCACGAGCACTTCGGGCCGGGCGCCCGGGTTGGCATACCGCAGGGCGATGGTGGCGTTCGGCTCGCTCGCGAAGACCGGGTTCAAGATCTCCGTCGCGTCGAACAGTCCGAGCACCCAGCCGCGCAAGTCCGCCGCACGCTCTGCGCCCGTCGTCGGGATCTGATTGCCGACGTAGACGGGGCTCAAGATGGCGATCAGCGGCAGGCCTGCAAGGAACGAGTGGAGCGGCTGCGCCATCAGCGAGCCGCCGCCTCCAGTGCCGCCGATCAGGCTCGCGAGCGACGTGACCGTCAGCTGGCCCGTCCGGGCGGAGGAATGCAGGAGCGGGGCGAACGTCGAGGTGCAGTAGTCGAAGCGCGGCGACAGGTACTGCTCGAAGCCGGAGGCAAGGAGGGTGGGCAGGAGTCCCTGCGCGGGCGGCACCTCCGCCACGGCGAGGCGAGGCAGGCAGTAGCTCGAGGCGGGCCGCGACGGCGTCCATTCGCTGTCGGAGGCGGGGAGCGCGATCTGTAGCGGCGGATCGCGGCGGGTGACCGACTCGAAGGCGGGAAGGGTCGCCGCGCTCACCTGCTCCAGGTACGCGAAGCCGAAGGCACCCTGGTAGGTCCGGACCACGTTGAGCCGGGCGAGCAGCGTCTGCAGCCCCGCGTTGTCGATCGACGGCCGTGTGGCGATGACGGCGTTCACCGTCGATATGAGGTCGCTGTCGCGATGGAGCGACGTGTCGAGCACCGAACGCGTGCCGGCGAGCGCCATCGCCGCGGACTGGCGCCGCAACGTGCTCACGTAGGAGAACCAGGACCACGCGCCGAGCGCCGACCCGGCGCAGCCGACGACGAGCACGGTCCAGGCCATCGCGCGCCAACCGCCCGGCCGCGAGATGCCGCGCGTTCGCGTGGCACGCCGAAGCGGGCGCCGCCGCCGGCCCCGAGGATCGTCGGTTCTCCGGGAGGGGCGAGCGCGTCCGCCGCGCGGCGTGCGCGGGGTCAGCGAACGATCGGACTGGCGCATGGGCGGCAGGCTTCCCTCGTTGGCCGGGGATGGGTGGCGCGGGGACGTCGTCAATGGCCCAACGGCGCCGGCCTCGGCGCGCTTGAGCACCAGACGCGAGGCACATCGTCCTGCCGAACGGGGGAGCGCACCACTGCTGTCGCGAGGTGTTCGCCCCTCAGGGGCGGCAAGCTCGGCGGGAAGCGGGCGGTTGCACGGGCGCGCCGGTCAACGGGCGAGCTCACGGGCGAGGTCTCGCTCACCGGCGGCACAGCTGGCGAAGAGGGTACCGGCGCGGCGTCCAGTGAGTCGCTGGCAGTCGTCCCCGGGCCTGATCGGCGCGCCCGCGGCCACGAGGATCTCGGCGTCCATGACGCCGTCGACGAAGGCGGCTTCGTCGAAGGCGTCACCCGTCCGCCCGACTCGGGCTGCGGACGTGGCGGCGCTCGCACGGGCGTGCGGCCGGCGGGCTGCCGAGGCGGCGGTCGCGCCGGTGCCCACTGCTGCGGACACCAATGCCAGCAGGACGGCCGTCAGGAGGATGCGGTCGGCATGCCGTAGCCGGCGCTGCACGCGAAGGCCAAGGACGGGTCGCGCCCGTTGCGGTCGCATGTCGACAGTGTGACGCAGTGGCGACCCTCAGGCGCGGATCGTCGGGCCGCACGCGAAAAGGCCGGGCCGGCGGGAGCAGCCGCCGGCCCGGCCTGTTCGGGCAGTTCAGTTAGATCGGCTCAGTAGTCGAGCTTCTCGAGGTACGAGATGAGGTATGCGCGCTTGCCCTCGAACTGCGGCGGGACCTGGAAGTCCTTGCCGAGGCTCTCGTAGGGCTCGTCGATCAGGAAGCCCTGTGGCTTGGAGACCGTCGCCTCGAACAGGGCGCCGGCCGGCGTGCGCACGTAGATCGACTCGAAGTACCCGCGGTCCTTGCGCTCCGAGACGTCCGTGAACCCGAGGCCCTCCAGGTGCCACTTCACCGAGCTCTGAACGTCGTAGTCGTCGACCTGGAACGCCGTGTGGTGGACGATGCCCTCGCCGTAGGTCCAGCCGGCCTGTGGGGCGTTCGGCTCGGCGACGTAGTCGATGATGCGGCCGGTGCCGCCGGTGCCGACCTCGAAGCGCGCGTAGTCCTTGTCCTCCTTGCCGAGGTGCGCGCTCCACCCGTCCTGTGCGAAGGCGGCCGCGAGGTCGAGGTCGTAGGCGGAGACGACGATGCCGTGCGTGCCCCGGATCGCGTGCTCCTTCGGCACCGGGCCGTGCTCGAACGGAGCGCGGTCGTCGTCGGGCGTGCCGACGAGCTCGTACTCGATGCCGCAGGGGTGCTCGAAGTGGAGTCGCCGCTCGCCGAGGCGTTCGATCTCGGTGACGTCGAAGCCGTGCTCGGCCAGGCGGTTGCGCCAGTACGGCAGCGAGGACTCGGGGACCGACAGCATCAGGATCTTCGCCTGGTTGGCGCCCTTGCGCCCGACCCGGCCCGACTGGCGCATCGGGAAGCAGGTGATGAGCGTCGACTCGTCGCCCATGTCGTTGCCGTAGTAGAGGTGCAGGATCGGAGTGTCGCCGTCGTACAGCGCGGTCTTCTTCACACTCTTCAGGCCGAGGACCTTCGTGTGGAAGTCGTAGTCCTCCTGAGCTCCACCCACGCAGAGCGTGATGTGGTGGTGGCGCTTGATGGCCGAGCTCGGATCAAACGTGGTGGTCATGCTTCTGCGCTCCTTCTTGTCCTTGTCCTTGTCGTCGTCGTAGATTCTGTAGCGGCGGCCGCGTGCAAAAGCCGGCTGACGCGTGGTGGAGGACGGACCGGGGTGCCCCGTTGCCGGCGCAACGACCGCCCCTCGTCATTGGTGGCCTCGCCCGGGTGCGTCGCCCGGCGGCGCTCCGCTGCACGGGCGCGGGTACACCCTTTCGGCGGGACCATCCTGGTGACCGCAGCGATCGGGAGAGTCAAGACCCCCAGCCTTCAACTCGGGACGCCGATGCGCAAGATCGGGAGAGCTGGACTGTCGCGTTGTGCGGACGTCGAGTTCCCGCAGTTCGTATGTCGAACGCTTATTCGTCCAATGTACCAGCGTTGCGGACTTGGGCGCGCGTGTCAAGGTAAGGTGCAGCTCAGCCCTGAACACCCGTGGCGGGCCCGCTGCGGGCGGCGACGGCGGTTCGCGCTCGGCGCGGCGCGGGCGATCGCGAGAGCGCGCTCGCACCGACCGGCTTCAGGCGGCGCCGTGGCGGCGCCAGCGGCGGGCACCGATACGGGCGCGAGGTGCAGCGTCGACACTGAGGCGGGGTGCCTTGACAACGCATGGGGCGGGAGAAAGACTGAGGTTGTCGCACAGCTGTTCGTATTGCGAACAACGAGGGGGGAGTAGTGTGGTTGAGGCGGGGGCCACCGTGACGGTGGAGCTGGTTCCTGCTGCCACATTCCGCCCGCTCCTAGCGGCTTCTGACCCTGACACGGCAAGTCTGGCGGTCGGGACGACGGCCGCCGTCTCGAGCTAACTGAGGAGTGACGCCGTCATGGCCCTACCCCCGGACCTGCAGTTCTACTTCATGCACTTCATGCCGTACGCGGACCTCCCAGAGGACCATGCGAAGTACGAATCCACCTGGGTCGACTTCCCCAACAAGTTCTACGACCCGGTAAAGGGCAAGAAGTTCTACGACCGCTACTTCGCCGAGATGGTGCTGGCGGACCGGGTGGGCTTCGACGGGCTCGTCGTGAACGAGCACCACTCGAGCCCGTACAACATGATGCAGTCGGCCACGATGGTCGCTTCGGCGCTGGTGCCGATCACAAGCCGAGCCAAGATCTGCGTGTTCGGCACGCCGATCAACCTGCAGTACCCGAACCGCGTCGCCGAGGAGTACGCCCTCCTCGACGTGATGTCGGGCGGGCGGACGGAGTTCGCCTTCCCCCTCGGTACCGGGATGGAGTACTGGTCCAACGCCACGTCGCTGATCCCCTCGACGGCCCGCGCCCGCTTCCGGGAGGGGATCGACGTCATCCTCCAGGCGTGGGAGCAGGAGGGACCAAGCACCTTCGACGGCGAGTTCTACAGCTACCGCTACCTGAACTCGTGGCCGACCCCGTACCAGAAGCCGCGGCCGAAGTGCTACATCGTCGGCACGGGCAGCCCGCAGACCATCGAGCTCGCCGCCGAGCTCGGCTTCGGCTACTCGGTCGTGTTCATTCCGATCCAGGCGCAGCTGAAGACCTTCGAGGCGTACCGGGCGAAGACGCAGCAGCTCGGCCGCACCGCGGCGGCGGACGACGTGTGCATCATGGTCATGGCGTACGTCGCCGACACGGACGAGGAGGCCCTCGCCGAGGGCAAGGAGCACATCCTCTACTACTTCGACAACATGATGCGCGTCCCGCCCCGCTTCCTGATCCCGCCGGGCTATGTGACGAACGAGGAGTTCCGCAAGCGCGTGGCGGCTGCCAACGTCCACGGCACCGCCGACTGGGACACCCTCACCGCCAACTCGCGCGTGATCTGCGGCTCCCCGGAGACCGTGGCCAAGGCAATCGAGGGCTGGGTCGAGGAGGCCGGCACCAGCCGGGTCATCTGCAACCTGCACCTCGGCGACATGCCGCACTGGAAGACGGTGAAGAACCTCACCCTCTTCGCCGAAGAGGTGATCCCGCGCCTGCGCAAGGCCGGGGTGTCCGGGAATGGCGCCGGCCGCCCGGCGGCGGTCACCGCCGCCGCCAGCTGAGCGGCTCCGAAGGGAACGGGAGACATGCCTTCATTCGAACGCCAAGAGCTCGACGTCAACGGCGTCAAGACCGTCGTCCTCTCCGCGGGGAGCGGCGAGCCGGTCGTCTTCCTGCACGGTGCAGGGACCATGACGGGCTTCGACTTCGCGTTGCCGTTGGCCGAGCGCTTCCGCCTCATCGTGCCGATCCACCCCGGCTACAGCGAGTCTGGCGACGACCCGAGCATCAGCTCGGTGCACGACTACGTCCTGCACTACTTGGACCTGCTCGACCAGCTCGGCATCGACTCGTTGCGCTTGGTCGGTCACTCGCTCGGCGGGTGGATGGCAGCGAGCTTCGCCATCGAGCAGACGAAGCGCGTTGAGAAGCTCGCGCTCGTCAGCCCCGCCGGGCTGCGGGTGCCGGAATCGCCGACGGCAGACCTGTTCAGCATCCCGCCCGAGGCGCTGCTACCGGCGCTGACGGAGAACCTGGAGATCTTCGAGGGCAAGATCCCGAACCCGCCGGACCTCGACTTCATCGTCGCCCGGTATCGGGAGAGCGCCTCCTTCGCGCAGGTCGCCTGGGAGCGCATCTACGACCCGAAGCTCTCGAAGTGGCTGCACCGCCTCACCATGCCGACGCTGATCCTTTGGGGAGCGAAGGACCAGATCATTCCTGCCGCCCAGGCCGACGCCTGGGCGAGGTTGATCCCCGAGGCGCAGGTGAAGGTTCTTCCGGACCGGGGTCACCTGGTGCTGGAGGAGACGCCAGACGCCCTCGCGGTGATCGGCGATTTTTTGTCATGACGGAAGGATGAGCGCTGAGCCTTGACAGCGCCGGAGGGGCCATGAGACTGTCGCGCAGCCTGAGGCCGGCGGCAGTCGATTCGGCCAGGTGGCGTCGGGCAAAGCTCGACGACGGAGGGGGGAACGCGAGGCACTAGGGCAGCGGTCGAAGTCGCGGACGCGTCGTCCGTAGGCGCCGCCGCGTCGTGGCGCGGCAGCGGCTTGATCTGGTGGTATGGGGGTGTCGCGTCATGCGTCTCAACGATAGGGGGTTGTACAGATGAGGGGGTTGTCTAGATGAGGCACAGAGGTATCCGCATGGTCGCCGGGTTCGGTGCGATCGCTGCGCTCGGGATCATGGTCGCCGGTTACGGCGGGGCAGGCGCGAGCACCGCGAAGACCACCGCGAAGGCCACGGCGCACGCCGCGTCGGTGCCGTGTATCACGAGCGGCTCCGGGAAGGCGACCGGGTCGCCGATCCGGCTCGGCGCGATCGTCACGAACCAGCCGGGCACGAGCTTCACCGACATCACGAACACGGCGCAGGCGTACTTCACCTGCGTCAACGACCACGGCGGGGTCAACGGCCACCCGATCAAGTACTACATCGAGCAGGAGCAGACGAACCCGGCGCAGGTCGCGGCCGACGCCAAGAAGCTCGTCCAGAGCGACAAGGTCATGGGCATCGTCGGCAACACCAGCATCATCGACTGCGCCATCAACGGCAACTACTACAAGGCGCACGGGTACTACATCATCGACTCGGGCATCGCCTCCCAGTGCTACTCGTCGTCGTACAGCGCGACGGTGAACATGGGGCCGCGGTACAGCTCTGACGGCGCGGCACAGTACGTCATCGCGCACGGGGCGAAGAAGGTCGTCTTCGACCAGTCGAACGTTCCGGGCACCGGCTACAACGTCGGCGGCGTGATCGACATCGCGAAGGCGGCGCACATCCCCGAGGTCTCGCTGACCGAGGACGTGCCGATCTCCGACGCGAACTCGGTGGCGCTGAAGGAAGTCCAGGACGCCGGCGCGGGCGGTGCAGTCGTGCTGAACTTCACCCCGCCTGAGGCGCTGATCATCCTCCAGGCCGCCCAGAAGCTGGGCTTGGAGAACCAGGTCCAGTGGGCGTGCTCGACGCCGTGCAACACGAACTTCCTCTCGAGCGCCCTCGGGCCGGCCTGGAACGGCAAGCTCCACGTCAACGCCGAGCTGAACCTCACGAACGAGTCGGGGCCGGACGGCGTTGCCTACCGTGCGCTGCTCAAGCAGTACGCACCGAGCATCGCGCTCGGAAGCTTCAGCGAGATGGGCTTCGTCGAAGCCAAGATCGCCGTGACGGCACTCATGGGGGTCAAGGGCGCCTACACGACCTCGAGCGTGAACACCGCGTTCGTGAACGTGAAGGACTTCAAGACGGACCTGTTGTGCAAGCCGTGGTACTACCAGAAGCTTCCTGTCCACCTGCCCAACAACACCGACCGGACGGTCACGCCCGACAACGGTGTGATGGTGCAGCAGCAGGGCTGCTTCGCTATCTCCCCGGTCGACCCGGAAGTGAAGTACATCCGGGGTATCGAGGCCTCTCGGGGCCTGTAGGGAAAGAAGACGTGGGAACGGGGCGTCCCGGGATGTCCGGCCGCACGGCGGCCGGAGGACCGGGACGCCCCGTCTCGCGATGGCGTACGTGAGCGCCCGGTGAGGTTGCGGCGCTCCGCCGGAAGCGACAGGGTGGGGACGACAGCGTTGCAGTCTGCGGGGAAGCACGATGCCTAGCTGGCAGGACTTCGAACCGTTCATCGTCACCGGCATCGCCGCTGGAGCGGTCTATGCCGTGTCCGGTGTCGGCATGGTCGTGCTCTATCGGACGACGGGGGTCCTGAACCTCGCCTTCGGCGCCATCGGCGCGCTCGGCGCCCTCATCTGCTGGTCGCTGATCAACACCGTGCACGCCCCGGACTGGCTCTCGTACCTGGTCTGCATCGCCGTCGGTGGTCTCGTCACGCTGCTCTACGGCATGGTCATCGGTCCGGCGCTCGCGGCGAGAGACCCCCTCGTGAAAGCGACGGCGACGATCGGCCTCGCCCTCATCCTGCTCGGCGCGATGTCATGGATCTGGAGCAACAACGCCAACGCCCGCTCGCTCACGCTCACCTCGGACACCTGGACCTTCCGACTCGGGTCCGTGCTGGTCAACTGGACCCAGATCATCGCTTTGATCTTCGCCGTGGTGGTCGCCGTCGGCACGGGCATCTTCCTCCGCAAGACGAAGCTCGGCACCGTGATGCGGGCGCTCGCCAACGACCGCGAGATCAGCGCGACGCTCGGCGTGCCCGTGCGCCGCGTCGAGGCGGCGGCGTGGCTCGGCTCGGGCCTCATCTCCGGCGTGGCCGGACTGATCCTCGCCGACCAGGTCGCGTTGGACGCGACGACGCTCACCTTCCTCGTCATCTCGGCGCTCGCCGCGACGGTGATCGGGCGGCTGCGCTCGCTCACCCTGACGTTCTTCGGGGGCATCGTCATCGGCCTCGTCGACGCCCTCGGCAACCCGATCACCTCGATCGCGCCCTACAAGGACATGACGCCGTTCATCCTGGCCGTCGCCGCGTTGCTCTTCCTGTCGCGGCGCGGCGGTGCCGCTGCGCGCGCCCGACGGGTGGCCTGACCGATGGCCGACCCCGGCACCACCCTGCAGGGCAGGCTCGCGTCGGTGCTGCCGCGGCCGCACCTCGACCGCCACGAGCGGGGCCACGTCGTAGCTGCCGTCGCCGTCCTCGTCGTCTCGCTCTTGGTGCTCCCGAGCGTGCTCAGCCTCTACTGGGTGGACTCCCTGATCCAGGTCGCCGTCTACTCGGTCGTCGCGCTCGGACTCGGCCTTCTCGTCGGAAGGGTGGGGATGTTCTCGCTCGGCCAGGTCGCGATCCTCGCGATCGGCAGCTGGACCGCGGCGCGCCTCGACTACGCGACGACGCTGCCCTTCCCGGTCATCCTGCTCATCGCCGGGGGAGTGGCCGGCGTCTTCGGCGTCCTGGTCGGGCTGCCGGCGCTACGGCTGAGCGGGCTCGACCTCGCGCTCATCACGCTGATGCTCGCGGGGGCGGTGACCATCGTCCTGCAGAACACCAACTTCCCGAACGGCGGCCACGGCTTCACCGGCTACACGTCGTCGCCGTTCGGCAATCCGCCGATCAGGCGCCCGAGCATCGCCAGCACCGACCCCGCATACCTCCGCTACGCCGTGATCGTCGCCCTGTTGATGTTCCTGCTAGTGCTCTGGCACCTCCGGAGCAAGCCCGGGCGGGCCTGGGCGACGATCCGCCAGAGCGAGGCCGCGGCCATGGCCTCGGGCGTGAACATCACGCTCTACAAGATCTGGGCCTTCGCGCTCGCCTCGTTCATCACCGGCGTCATCGGCGCCGTGCTGGCGGCGAGCGCGACGCAGCTCTACATCACGCCGTTTCAGACGGCGAACTCGATCGAGCTCATGGCCGTCGTGCTCATGGGCGGGGTGTTTACCGTCTGGGGGGCGTTGATCGCCGCGCTCCTGTTGGAGCTGCTGCCCTCGATCTTCGACATCTGGAACCTCTCCCCGTTCCTGTTGCTCATCCTGTTCGGCGTCGGGGTCATCCAGGTGCTGTCGACGGCTCCGACGGGGATCGCGGGCCAGCTGCCGAAGGACCTCGCACGCCTGGGGCGGGCGATCGCATCCCTGGCGGCGCGTGCCGGGGGTGGGCGCAACGCTGCGGGTCCGACCCCCGCGGGCGGACCCGGACCCGCGATCGCCGTCCCTGAGCAGGACCCGGTGGGGACTGCCCCATGATCGAGATCGAGAACCTGACCGTCCGTTTCGGCGGCGTCACGTCGCTCGACGGCGTCACCGTGACGCTCGAGAGCAAGCTTTGCGGGCTGATCGGCCCGAACGGGGCGGGGAAGACGACGTTCTTCAACGTCCTGTCGGGCTTCGTCTCCCCGGCATCGGGCACCATCACCGCCTTCGGGACGGATCTGCTCAAGTTGGCGCACTACAAGCGGGCACGCTGGGGCCTGCGCCGCACGTTCCAGACCGAGCAGGCGATCGAGGGGCTGTCGATCTTCGACAACGTGGCGATTGTCTGGGAAAACACGAATCGAGGCCGTTCGTCGCGCGAGCGCGACGTGCTCGGCGCCATCGAGTTCGTCGGCCTCGGCGTCGACCCGAAGAGCCGGGTCGGGACCCTCGGCGCGCACGAGCGCCGCCTCGTCGAGATGGCCCGAGCCGTCGTGGGCTCGCCGCGGGTCGTGCTGCTCGACGAGCCGGCGGCTGGGCTGCCAGAGGAGGAGACGAAGCACCTCGGGTCGCTGATCCGGCGGATACCCGACGAGACCGGCGCGCTGGTGATCCTGGCCGACCACGACATGGATCTCGTCTCCGCCTGCTGCACGACGACGATGGTGCTCGACTTCGGCCAGGTGGTCACGGTCGGCCCGACCGCCGAGGTGCTGCGCGACGAGCGCGTCGTGAGCGCCTATCTCGGTGCGACGGAGAGCGCATGAGCACGTCGCCGGCGCCGTCCGAGGTGCTCCACCTGCGCGAGCTGGGCGTGGCCCGCGGCGGGCGTCCGGTGGTGCGCGGCGTCTCGATCGAGGTGCCGCCGGGCGAGGTCACGGCGCTGCTCGGCCCGAACGGCGCGGGGAAGTCGAGCCTGGTCCTGGCGGTCGGCGGCGTGCTCCGGACCACGGGCGGCAAGGTGATGCTCGGCGACGAGGATCTCACCGGCTCCCGGCCCGAGCACATCCGCCAGGCCGGGGTCGCCATCGTCCCCGAGGGGCGCCGCCTGCTTCCGGATCTGACGGTCGACGACAACCTGTTGGTCGCCACGTACGCGCTCTCGAAGCAAGACTCGAAGGCCGGCCGGGAGTTCGCCCTCGAGCTCTTCCCCGAGCTCGTCAAGCGGCTCAACGTCACGGCACGCCTGCTCTCCGGCGGGGAGCAGCAGATGCTCGTGCTTGCGCAGGCGCTCGTCTCCAAGCCGAAGTTCGTGCTGATCGACGAGCTCTCGCTCGGGCTCGCCCCAGTCATCGTCCAGCGCCTGATCCCGCGGATCCGCACGGTCACCGAGACCGGGGCGGGCGTGCTGCTCATCGAGCAGTTCGCCATGGTGGCGCTGGAGCTCGCCAACCAGGCGTACGTCATGGACCGGGGCACGATCGGCTTCGCCGGGCCGGCGAGCCGCCTGAAGGACGAGCCAGAGCTGCTCCACTCGGCGTACCTTTCCGGCGGCGGGGACGTCGTGATCGGTCCCGAGCCGGCGGAGTCCCGAAAGCAGTGATGCCCGAGGTCCCCGCCTCCGCCGGCGCCGTCCGCCCGCAGCCAGGCCGACGGCTGGGGGGCCGGCCGGTCCACCGGTGGCGGCTTGCCGCCACGTACCTGCACGTGTGCCGGAGGCGCGAGAGGCGCCCTGGCTGAGCTTCGGTCCGGCGGCCCAGGTCGGGGGTCCCGGGTCGCCGGACCGTCCATCTCGCAGGCGTTCGTTGTCGAAGTCCGAGCATGACGCCGCCGCGCCGTCCTGGCGAGGACCGGACAGGGATACGTGCCAGAGACGGCTCGCCTTCGCCTGGCAGGCGCGGGGTGCCCGGGCGGGCGGGGCGCCCGCAGCGGACGGGCGCCACGCCGGACGGCCATCGGCCGAGGCGCCTCCTCAGTCGAACGGCATCCCGACGTAGTTCTCGGCGAGCGACGTCGCTGCGGCGCGCGACGTGACCGTGTACGCCAGCTGGGAGCGCTGCAGCTCCAGCTGGAACGGGTCGGAGTCGGGGAAGCGATGGAGCATGGACGTCATCCACCAGGAGAAGTGCTCTGCCCGCCACACCCGGCGCAGGCAGGACTCGGAGTAGCGCGGCGAGCGGCTCTCGGTCGCCGCGCTGCGCTGCAGCGATGGCCCGTGACAGGACGAGCACGTCCGCGACCGGCGAGGTTCAGGCCCTTGGCCCCGGTGGGGGGCACGATGTGGGCAGCGTCGCCGGCCAGGAACAGGTTGCCGTACTGCATCGGCGCGACGACGAAGCTCCGCATCGGCGTGATCCCCTTCTCGAGGATCGGCCCCTCCCTGAGCGTCCAGCCGTCGCGGGTGGCGAGGCGGCGGTGGAGCTCCTCCCAGATGCGCTCGTCCGGCCAGTTGGCGATGTCCTCGCCGGGTTCGCACTGGAGGTAGAGGCGGCTCACCTCCGGCGAGCGGAGGCTGTGCAGGACGAAGCCCCGCTCGTGGAACCCGTAGATCAGCTCCTTGGTGGAGGGGGGGACCGAGGCGAGGATGCCGAGCCACGCGAACGGGTAGGAGCGCTCGTAACGGGTCAGGACCCCGTCGGGGATCGAGCCGCGTGAGACGCCGTGGAATCCGTCGCAGCCCGCGACGTAGTCGCACTCGAGGACCTGCTCCTCGCCGCCGTGCCGGAAGCGCACGACCGGTTGCTCGCTGTCGAGCAGGGCGAGGCGCACGTCCTCCGCCTCGTAGTGGAGGGCGCCGCCCGCCGCCAGCGCGAGCGTCGGCTAGGTCCCGCACCACCGACTGCTGGCCGTAGATCGAGATCACGCGACCGCCGGTGAGCTCGCTCATCGGTATGCGGTGGCCGGCGCCGTCAAAGCGCAGCTCGATCCCGTGGTGCACGAGGCCGTTGCGGTCGTGGCCCGCCCCGACCCCGGTGGCGCGCATCAGCTCGATCGTGTCGTTCTCGAGCACGCCCGCGCGGACCCTCCCCTCGACGTACTCGCGGCTCTTCGACTCGACGACGACCGACTCGACGCCTTCGAGATGGAGCAGGTGCGAGAGGAAGAGCCCTGCCGGCCCTGCGCCGATGATCCCGACCTGCGTGCGCATCGGCCCTCCGATCCTTGCCCGGGTTGGCGCAATCGTGTCGCCGCAATCGTGTCGCGTGGTGCGGTGGGCATGCACGTTCTGGCCGAGCCGACGTGCCCGTCCCCACCCGCTCGAGGCCGGCGCCGCCGCCGAGGACCGGGGACCGGCGGGCGCTCGCGTGGCGAGGTCCGGGCGCCGGTGCTCCCACGCCCTCGTTGCCACACGGCTCTCGCCGACCGCGGGCGTGAACGGTTCAAGGCCCGTTGTTAACGTTTCAAACTCGGCATTGCTAACGTTTGCAGCGTGGTATCGCTCCAACTAACCTGCGCAACCAACAGCGGAACGTGCCACGTAGGGGGGAACTATGGACGCAACCACTGGGGGCATGAGCCCGGGCCGTGACCGTGCCGAGGAGCCCGCGTCGACGGGTGACGGCGCGGGGCCAACGGCGTCGGCGATCAGCCGCCGCGATCTCCTCAAGACCTTCGGCGCCGGTGCCGCCGTGCTCGGCGCCAGCCGCCTCGGCGACGTGACGCGTCCGCGCCGGGCCCCGCACGCGTCGACGTCCAGCACTGTGGTCATCGGCTACGTCACGCCCGAGACCGGTTCGCTGGCCGGCTTCTCGCTGGCCGACAAGTACGTGCTTGGCAAGGTCCGCTCGGCTCCGCCGTACAAGAACGGGGTCAAGGTCGGCAGCCGGACGTACAAGCTCGAGATCGTCCCCGTGGACTCCCAGTCCGACCCGAGCCGGGCGTCGACGGTGGCGAAGCAGCTCATCCAGCAGAACAAGGCCGACATCATCGTGACGAGCTCGGCACCCGAGACGACGAACCCCGTCGCCCTCACCTGCGAGCAGCTGCACGTGCCGTCCCTCGCGACGGTCGTGCCGTGGGAGTCGTGGTACGCGGGCCTCGGGGGGAACCCCCTGAAGCCGACGACGAAGTTCGCCTACGCGTCGATGTTCTTCTTCGGGATGAAGGAGTTCGCCGGCACGTTCTTGCCGATGTGGAAGCGGGTGGAGAGCCAGACCCACGCGGCGAAGATCTTCGCCGGCATGTTCCCGAACGACGCCGACGGGAACGCCTTCCGAGCCGGTTTCCCGCCCTTCGCCGAGGCGGCAGGCTACAAGTTCGTCGACGGCGGCGCCTACACGGACCTCACGCAGAACTACTCGTCGATGATCTCGAAGTTCAAGTCGTCGGGGGCGGAGTTCTTCGTGAACTGCCCCCTGCCGCCGGACTTCAACACGTTCTGGAAGGAGGCCGTCCAGCAGGGGTTCAGGCCGCGCCTCGCGACCGTCGCCAAGGTGCTGCTCTTCCCGGCGGACGTCGCGGCCCTCGGGAGCCTCGCCAACAACATCGCGACCGACGCGTGGTGGACGCCGTACGCGCCCTACCGTTCCTCGATGACGGGCGAGACCACCAAGGCCTTCGCGACCGGCTACCAGGACTCGAGCGGCCAGGAGTGGATCCAGTCGATGGGGTCGACGTACTCGCTGTTC
This sequence comes from uncultured Actinomycetota bacterium, assembly GCA_963765505.1. Classification (GTDB taxonomy): domain Bacteria; phylum Actinomycetota; class Acidimicrobiia; order Acidimicrobiales; family Bog-793; genus DATKQY01. The sequence continues at coordinate 35,206 of CAVXWO010000005.1, read as the reverse complement.
GAGGTCGTCGTCGAGGCGCTGAAGCTGGTCGACGACCCCCACGACAAGGCCCAGCTGGCAGCGGCGCTGCACAAGGTGCACTACTCCGGGCTGACCGGCCCCCTCAACTTCGCGACTGGGCCCGCCCCTGGCGTGGCGATCGTCAAGCCCGTCGGGATCCAGTGGAAGCCGGGCACCAACAGCCTCGGCAAGAAGTTCCCCTTCCAGCCCTTCGTGGTCGACAACTCGCAGAACCCCGCCGTGCCGATCAACGGCGACCTGGTCCCGACCAACCCGTAGCCGGGGGCCAACTCGCGCCGTGCCGCCACTGCTCGAGCTGGTCCACATCTCCAAGCGCTTCGGTCAGGTCACGATCGCCGAGGACCTCTCCCTCGCCGTCGAGGAGGGAGCGGTCCTCGGGATCGTGGGGCCGAACGGCGCCGGCAAGACCACGCTGTTCGGCGTGATCTCGGGTGATCTACGCCCCGACGAGGGCGAGGTCCGCTTCGAAGGCCGTGTCGTGAACCGGCTCGACGCGGCGGCCCGCTGCCGCCTCGGCATCGGCAGGACCTACCAGGTTCCGCGGCCGTTCGGGGGGCTGACGGTCTTCGAGAACGTGCTCGTCGCCGCCCAGCAGGGAGCCAGGGCGCACGGGCACGAGAGCTTCGAGATCGCCACCGGCGTGCTTGAGCGCACCGGGCTCGGCGCGCTCGCCAACAGCTCGGCCGGCTCGCTCGGCCTGCTGGCGCGAAAGCGCCTGGAGCTCGCCCGGGCGCTCGCCACGCGTCCGCAGCTGCTGCTGCTCGACGAGATCGCCGGCGGGCTCACCGACCCGGAGGTGCGCGAGCTCGTCGGGATCGTCCAGCAGGCCACGGCCGAGGGCGTGGCCGTGATCTGGATCGAGCACGTGGTCCGGGCGCTCGTCGCCACTGTGCAACGCCTGATCTGCATCGCCGGCGGCGCCGTGATCGGCGACGGCGAGCCCCGCGCCGTGCTCGCGAGCCCCGCGGTGCGCGAGGTCTACCTCGGCACCGACACGACGGTGACCGGAGCGGTGCCGGCCACGTGAGCGAGCCGTCGCAGGCCGACGTCGTGAGCGGCGGCGGAGCCGCGCCCGGCGCGCTCTTGGAGGTGGAGCACCTCGTCGTGCACCACGGGCAGCTGCGCGCGCTCAACGACGTCAGCGTGTCGCTGCGCGCCGGGGAGACGCTCGCGATCATCGGCGCCAACGGCGCAGGCAAGTCGACGTTGCTGCGCACGATCGCCGGGCTCCACCGGCCGACGTCCGGCCGGATCCTCCTCGACGGCGTGGACCTCTCGCACAGCCCGCCCGAGCAGCGGCTGCGCCGCGGCATAGCGCTCGTGCCGGAAGGTCGCCGGCTCTTCCCCTCGCTCACGGTGGAGGAGAACCTCCTCGTCGGCGCCTACCGCGCGCGCCCGGGCCGTTCGTGCCCGATCGGATCTACGAGCTGTTCGAGTGGATGCGGACGCGGCGCAAGCAGCGCGCGCCGCGGAGCTCTCCGGTGGCGAGCAGCAGGCGGTCGCCATCGGCCGCGCGCTCGTCGCGAACCCCCGAGTCCTGCTGCTCGACGAGCTCTCCCTCGGCCTCGCGCCGCTCGTCGTCCAGCGGATCTACGGCGTGCTGCCGGAGCTGCTGTCGGCGGGGATCACGATCCTGCTGGTCGAGCAGGACGTCGCCCAGGCGACACGCGTCGCGGCGCGGGTCCAGTGCCTCCTCGAGGGCCGGACGACGCTCGAGGGTCGGCCCGGCGAGTTCAGCGCCGAGCAGATCGAGACCGCCTACTTCGGGATGTCGGGCACGTCGGCCGTCGGGGCCGGCGCCCCCACGCTCGAGGAGTGAGCCGGCCGTGAGCTGGGTGAACGCCGTCATCCAGGGCGTCCTCACCGGGGCGTTCTACGCCCTGTTCGCTTGCGGGCTCTCCCTGCTGTTCGGCGTGATGGGAATCATCAACCTCGCCCATGGCGACCTGGCCGTGATCGGCGGCTACGTCGCGGTCGCGCTGATCCCGGTGACGCACGTGCCCGTCGTGTGGTCGTTCGCCATCGTCGTGCCGATCTTCGCCGTCGGCGGCTACGTGCTGCAGCGGACGCTGCTCCAGGCGAGCTTGGACCGGGGGCCCTTCACGACGCTGCTCGTCACGTTCGGCTTGTCGGTCGTCGCGGAGAACGCCCTCCTCGAGGTGTTCACCTCGAACAGCCAGTCGCTCAACATCGGCAACCTCATCACCTACTCGTTCAGCATCAACAGCCAGATCACCATCTCGTACTTCTCGGTGGTCGTCCTCGCCCTCGCCGTCGCGGTGCTCGGCGCGCTGCAGCTCTTCCTCTCGCGCTCGAGGACCGGCCGCCTCATCCGCGCGTCGCGGACGACCGCGAGGCCGCCCAGCTCGTCGGGGCCAACCACCGGCACGTGTTCGGGGTGGCCGCCGCGATCGCCTTCTCGACGGTCGCGCTGGCCGGCCTCGCCTACGCGATGAGCTCGCAGATCGCGCCGACGACGGGCACCGGGACCCTGCTGTCCGCGTTCGAGGCGGTGGTCATCGGCGGCATCGGCTCGGTGTGGGGCACGCTCGTCGGCGGGGTCGTCCTCGGCGTCGCGCAGCAGATCGGCGCGCAGATCAACCCGGCGTACCAGATCCTCGCCGGGCACCTCGTCTTCCTCGCGGTCCTCGCGCTCCGCCCGCAGGGCCTGTTCGGCACGAGGGCAGCGCGCGTGAGCACGACGACGCCGCCGATCGCCGCCACCCGGACCGCCGAGGCGCGGGTCACCCGCTCCGCACAGCCGTCGGGCTGGCTGCTGCCGGTCGCCGCCGGCGCGATCGTGCTGCTGGCCTTCATGCCGTCGCTGCTGTCCCAGGGCGACCTGTCGACGATGATGAACGCCTTCATCCTGCTCACGATGGCGGTGATGTGGAACCTGCTCGCCGGCTATGCCGGCATGGTCTCGATCGGCCAGCAGGCGTTCATCGGCCTCGGCGCGGAGGGAGTGCTGGCGATGGCCCAGCACGGCCTGAACCCCGTGGCGTCGATCCCGCTCGCCGCCATCGCGACCGCCGCGATCGCCCTGCCCGTGTCGCTGCTCGTGTTCCGCCTCCGCGGCGGCTACTTCGCCATCGCGACCTGGGTCGTGGCCGACACCGCCGAGCTCGTCGTCAGCTCGATCTCCTCGCTCGGAAGCGGCACGGGAAGCCCCGTGCCGGGCCTTTCCGGGCTCAGCGCCAAGTCGTTCGGGGACATCACCTACTGGGCGGCGCTCGCCGTCGCGCTCGTCGCGCTCGGGATGGCGTACCTGCTCTTGCGCAGCCGCCTCGGGCTGGTGCTCGCGGCCGTGCGCGATGACGAGGTCGGCGCCCGCAGCGCCGGCGCGCGGGTGATGGCGGCCCGCCGCATCGTGTTCGCCGTGGCCGCTCTCGGCTGCGGCGCGGCGGGGGCCCTGCTCGCCGTGAGCCAGCTGAACGTCCAGCCGAGCTCGGTGTTCAGCGTGCAGTGGTCGGCGGAGATGATCTTCGTGACGCTGATCGGCGGCATCGGCACCCTGGAGGGCCCGATCATCGGGACCATCTTGTTCTTCGTGCTCGAGCAGTCGCTCGCCCAGCACGGCGCGCTCTACCTCATCGTCCTCGGGTCCGTGGCGGTCGTTGTCGCGATCTGGGCGCCGCGAGGGATCTGGGGCACCATCGCGAGCAAGCTGCGCTTCCGGCTCTTCCCTGTCGGCTACTGGCTGTGGGCGCAGGGCGCGGTCAGGGGCCGGGAGGCGGGGAGCGTCCAGGCGCGCCTCGCCGGGCGCCGGCGGCGCCGCCCGGAGGATCCGCCCGCCTGAGCTCGCCCGAGGGACCGCCAGCCCGAGGGACCGCCAGCCCGAGGGACCGCCAGCCCGAGGGACCGGCAGGGCGCGCTCGCCCGCCGGTGGCCCCCGAGCTCAGGCGGCGAGGCTCGCCGAGGCGAGGAGGGTCCCGTCGCTCGCGCTGACGCGGGCCGAGCGGAGGGGGCCGAGGTTGTCCGGCAGCTGGCTCGCCCAGGCGCCCTGCCCGGACTGGAGCCAGAACATCCCGAGCATCACCGTGCGCCCGCGCGCCGTGGTCACCTCGCAGGTGACGGGGCCGGCCGAGTCCATCCGGTCGACCGTCATGAACAGCCAGCCCGGGTCGCCCTCGTAGACGTAGACGACACCTCGGGAGTGGCCGGCCGAGAGCAGGGTTGCCTCGTGGACGTGGTCGTTGAGCGCGGCGCCCTGCGGTGCGTTCGCGCCACCGCCGGTCCCGTCTGTCGCCCGCCCGATGCCGAAGCCGAGCGCGGCGAGGAGGACGGCTGCTGCCGCGGCTGAGGCGACCAGCCGCCGACCCGATCGGGCGCGGGGCGCCCTGGCGATGGCGGCGGATCGGCGCCGGGCGCCGAGCTGCAGCGTTGCGCCCAGCCGTGGCACCGGCGGATCCAGTCGCTCTGCGGCCAGGCGATCGAGCACGCGCACCTCGAAGCCCACGGGGGGCTCGACCTCCGGCACGGCGAGCAGCAGGCTGTCGGCGGCCGCCGAGAACCGCTCGAGCTCCTCGGTGCAGCGCGGGCACTCCTCCAGGTGGCTGAGGAGCTCGGCGCGCTCGCGCCCCGTCAAGGTGCCGAGCGCGAGCTCGGCGAGGTCGTCCGAGAAGTGGGCGCAGCCCGAGCTCTCGGTGGTCATTCGACTTCCTCCTGCTGCGAGGTCTGCTCGTCGAGCGCGCGGCGCACCTTCGTGAGGGCGGTGCGGATCCGGGTCTTGGCGGTGCCGAGCGGGATCGACTCGAGCGCGCCGACCTCCTGAGCTGTGTAGCCGTAGACGGCGGCGAGGACGAGGGCCCGGCGCTGCTCCACCGGGATCCCGGCGAGGGCGTTGCGCAGCCCGCTCGCGACCTCGGTGGCGGCGAGGGCGTCCTCGGTCGGGCGATCGTGGCCGAGCAGCCCGACGAGCTCGTCGGTGCCGACCGGGACGGAGCGGCGGACCCGCAGGGCGTCGACCGCCAGGTTGCGGGCGATCGTGAGGACCCAGGTGGTCGCCGAGCCGCGACGGGCATCGAAGACTGGGGCGTGCCGCCAGGCGCGAACGAGGGCCTCCTGCCGCGATGTCCTCCGCCATGCCGGCGTCACCGACCATGCCGAAGGCGAGGCCGAAGACGCGCCGCTGGTAGCGGCGGACGAAGGCGACGGCCGACGCGTCGTCACCCTGCGCCATGCCCGCCAGCAGGGCTTCGTCGGTGAGCTCGCCGGTCTCGGGGCGCGGGGAGCGTTTCATGCGCATCGACTCCGGCCTGCCGGGCAGCTCAACGCTCGCGGCAGCCGGGGCCACGTGTCGCTCGTCTCGGTCCGGCCGCCCGTGGCGCGCGGCCCGCAGGCGGGGCGAGCGGCCATTGGATGGATGCCAGGGAGATGGTGCACGTCGGCCTCCCCGACGGCTGCGCCGTGTCGCCCGCAAGCGTACGCCCGAGGGCGGTGGCGGTCGTGGCCGCCGGGCGCGACGGGCCGGTCGCTCCGCCTCGGCCTGCGTGGTCTGCGTGGGACATCTCCAGCCCTTCGTCGAATGCTCCCGTGCACGGTCATACGGCTCGCGGCGCCGTCAGGATTGCACCAGGCCACTCATGCCGGACAGCCAGTACGCTGGCGGCGCCGCGGGCCGCGGCGCCGCACCGCCGGCGAGCGACCGGGCAAGCGGTGGCCACCGGCGCGGAGCAGGCGCGCAAGGGCGCGGTGGGTAGGCACGGCTGAGCACGGGGGGTCGCTGGTGGCCAAGGAGCAGGAGGCCGGGGTGAACCGACCCGAGCGCGGCGACAATCGCGCGACGACGCTGTCGATGTGGGCCCTCGAGCACGCGCAGGACGTCGTGTCGATCGTGGTCGGCGTGGCCCTGATCCTGGTGTCGGCCGCCCTCTTGATCGCCGGCTTCGTCGACTTCTTCCGCGATCTCAGCCACTACGGCACGGTGCACGCCTCGACCAGCCTGCTCGACCAGGTCCTGCTGGTGCTGATCCTCGTCGAGATCGTGCACACCGTCGTGCTGTCGCTTCGCGCCCACACGCTCGTGCCCCAGCCTTTCATCGTCGTCGGGCTGGTGGCGGTGATCAGGAAGATCCTGTTCATCCTGGCGAACCAGGTGACGGTCGGTACCTCCCAGCTGGCGCTGCTGATCGCGATGGTTGCCGTCTTCGTGGCGGGCCTGATCGCCATCAACCGCCTGGCGCGCCCACGCTCCGCCGAGCCCGGTGCGAGTCCCGAGGAGCCGCTCGTCTGAGCGTGGCTCAGCCCCGCCCGGTGGCGCCGTCGCCCGCCAGCGCGGCGCGGCTCACGGCGAGCGCCTCGCGGACGCGGGCAGCGTCGGGGCTGCACATCCGCTCGAGCGCGCGCCTCGCCGCGTCGATCGCCTCGAGGTGGGGCGAGGGCTCGCGCTGCGACGGTGCGCGAGCCGAAGGTCCGCTGCTCAGCCCACGAGCAGTGCAGATCCTCCTCGGCCCGGCTCAACGCGACGTAGAGCAGCCGGCGCTCCTCCTCGAGGGCCTCCGCGCTCCGTGCGTGGGCGATCGGGACGAGGCCGTCCTCGAGGCCGGTGACGAAGACCACCGGCCACTCCAACCCCTTCGCCCGGTGGAACGTCGCGAGGTCAACGGCGTCGGCGGAGGAGGGCGAGGGATCGCGACGGAGCGCTCCCTGGAGGTAGCCGAGGAACCCGTCGCCGGTCGGGAAGGTGTCCAGCTCGACGTACTCACGGCCGATGCGCGCCAGCGCGGCGAGGTCGAAGAGGTCGCCGGTGGTGTCGACTCCCGGCGCCGCCGCGCTCGCGGCCGAGGGGTCGTCGCTCGCCACGTCGCCGGCTACCCCGGCGGCCCGCTCGTCGAGGTCATCCAGGAACGCCTGGAGGGATCGGGCGTCGGCCGCGCCCCGCAGCGCGCCGAGCGCGGAGTGCACGGCCGGGCGCGACAGGAACGACGGGCCCGCGGCGCTGCGGAAGGGGATGCCGTTGGCACCGAGCGCCTCCTCGAAGAGGTTCAGCTGCGCGTTCGTCCTGGCGAGGACGGCGCACTGGGACCAGCGGCGGCCGGGCCGGTGGGCGAGGCGCAGCGCCGCGGCGACCCCGGCGGCCTCGGCCTCGGCGGTCGGGAAGACCCGCAGCGTCGGAACTGCGCCGTCGGGCTGTGACGACGACGGTGTCGGGGGCGCGGGCTCGCCGCCGCCCCGGCGGGCCCGGACAGCCCCGGGTTGCGTCCGGCTCGACAGCGCGGCCGCGGCGACCGCCACGACCTGGGGGGTCGAGCGGTAGTTGGCGTCGAGCCGGAGGACGGTGGCGCCGGGATAGCGGTCGGCGAAGGTGGCGACGGCGCCCGGGTCGGCGCCGTTCCAGCCGTAGATGGCCTGTCGAGGGTCGCCGACGGCGAAGAGATCCGGGCGCCCCCCGAGCCAGGCGTCGAGCAGGCGCAGCTGCGCGGCGTTGACGTCCTGAAGCTCGTCGACGAAGAGATGGGCGAAGCGCCAGCGCTGGGCCGCGGCGAAGTCCGGGTCGGCGTGGATCGCCGCGGCCAGGTCGATCAGCAGGTCGTCGAAGTCGAGGACGCGGCGCCGGCGCTTCTCGCGCTCGTAGGCGGCGTAAGCCTCGGCGACGGCCGCCGGCTCGAGCGGCGCCGTGCGCCCCGACGCCGCTGCTGCGGCAGGGTAGCGGTCCGGCGTCACGAGCCTGGCCTTGGCCCACTCGATCTCCCCGGCGAGCGCGGCGAGCAGCTCGCGTCGTTCGAGCGGCCGCCCCCCGCGCCGCGCCGGCGCGGCGCTCGGCCGCTCGCCCATCGCCGCGCCGAGCAGGCGCGCCTTCGACTCGACGATGACCGGCGGCGTGCGGCCGGTGTCGAGCGCGCGGCGGCGGAGCTCCGCGAGCGCCACCGCGTGGAAGGTCCCCGCCGTGACCGGCGTCGGGAGGCCGAGCTGGCTGAGGCGCGTCCGCAGCTCCGTCGCGGCCTTGCGGGTGAAGGTGAGCGCGAGCACGTGCGCCGGCGCGGCGGTCTCCTGCACGACCCGCCAGGCGATCCGGCGGGTGAGGACCCGCGTCTTGCCCGATCCCGCGCCGGCCACGACGAGCAGGGGCGCCGCCGTCGACGTGATCGCCGCACGCTGCTCGTCGTCGCAGCCCGCGAAGAGGCGCCGCCAGTCGCCGGGGAGGGTCACCGTCCGGACCGTACACGGCGGCTGTGCCGCGTGGCGTGGCACGCCGCCGCGGGGGTGCCCTGGCCCATACGGGCGCTCGACCGCCGTGGCGGCGCGTTATGGTCGGCGCCGTGTTGAGGGCCTTCGCCGGCGGCCGGCTCTTCGGGGAGTCGTACGGGATCGGGACTCCCTGGGTGCTCGCGCTCCATGGCTGGCGTCGGACGCACGCCGACTTCGACGCCGTCCTCGGCGAGCGACCGGGCTCGGCCGCGCTGGACGTGCTGGCCGTCGACCTGCCCGGCTTTGGGGCGGCGCCGCCGCCGACGGCGGCGTGGGGGAGCGAGCAGTACGCCGAGGCCGTCGCGCCCCTGCTCGACGAGATGGCCGACAAGGTGGTCGTCCTCGGCCACTCCTTCGGGGGGCGTGTCGCCGTCCACCTCGCCGCGCTCCGGCCCGAGCGCGTCTCGGCGCTCGTGCTGACCGGCGTGCCGTTCTACCGCCCGGCCGGCGCGAGGACGAAGCCGAAGGCCCGCTACCGGATCGTCCGGGCGCTGGCACGCAGGGGGCTCGTGCCCGAGGAGCGCCTCGAGGCCGCGCGTCGCCGGCACGGCTCGGAGGACTACCGTGCCGCCGCCGGGGTGATGCGCGACGTGTTCGTGCGGGTCGTCGCCGAGGAGTACGGGGACGTGCTGCGCGAGCTGACCTGCCCGGTCGAGCTGGTGTGGGGAGCCGAGGACACGGAGGCCCGCGTCGAGGTGGCGCGCCGCGCCGAAGGCGTGCTCGCCGAGGCCCGCCTGGTCGTGCTGGCGGGGGTCGGGCATCTGACGCCGACGGCGGTGCCGGAGGAGCTGCGTGCCGCGCTGGAGCGGGCGCGCCCGTGACGGCGATCGCCGCGGTCGCGCTCGGCGTCGTGCGCCGGCGCAGCAGCGCTCGCCCTCCTGCGCTGGGTGCGGGTGGCGCAGCGCGAGCACTACCTGGCAGGTGCGGTGTCCCGCTTCGCCTGGCGCTGGTGGTCGCTCGGCTCCGGGCAGACGGCCCTCGGGCTGGTGGCGCTCGGGTCGGCCGTCGCCGCGGTCGTCACCCCTTGGCCGGCGCTGCTCGCCGCCGCGGCGATCGGCGCCGGACCGATCGGCCTCTCGCCGAGGGGTCGGACCTCACCGCTGCGCTGGACCCGGCGCTGCAGGACGGTCACTGCGCTCGCCGCCATCGTGGTGGCCGGCCCGGCCGCGATCGCGGGCGCGGTCGGCGGGCTGCGCTGCCGCCGTGCCGGCGGCGGCCCTGGCGGTCGTGGCGGTCCCGGTCCTGCTCGACGCAGTTCCTGGCGTTGCTCGCGCCGCTGGAGGAGCGTCTCGCCGGCCGCTTCGTCGACGCTGCGCGAGACCGACTGCGGCGTGTCGGCCCTGTGGTCGTCGCGATCACCGGTTCGTACGGCAAGACGACGACCAAGGGCTACGTCGCCCACCTGCTCTCGGGCCGGTTCTCGATGGTCGCCAGCCCGAGGAGCTTCAACAACCGCGCCGGGCTGGCGCGGACCGTGAACGAGCTGCTGGTTCCCGGGACGGATGTCCTCGTCGCCGAGATGGGCGCCTACGGTCCGGGCGAGATCGCCTCGCTGTGCGCGTGGCTGCCGCCGACCGTCGCCGTCATCACGGCGATCGGGCCGGTGCACCTGGAGCGCTTCGGCTCGCTCGAGCGCACGCTGGAGGCGAAGGCGGAGATCACCGCGGGTGCCGAGACCGTCGTGCTGAACGTCGACGACGAGCGGCTCGCCGGGCTGGCCGAGCGCCTCACCGGGGAGGGCCGGCGGGTGCTGGCGTGCTCGGCGAGGGATGCGAGCGCCGACGTCGCCGTGGTGGCCGAGGACGGGGGCCTGGCGCTCGTCGTCGGGGGCGAGCGCGCCGGGCTGGCCGGGCTGTCCGGCGGTCAGCTGCCCGCCGCGACGACGAACGTCGCCTGCGCCGCGGCGGCGGCGATCGTGCTCGGCTGCACCCCCGCCGAGGTCCTCGAGCGCCTGGGAAGCCTGCCGGTCGCCGAGAACCGCCTGCAGCGAAGCGTCGCGCCGAACGGGATCGTCGTGCTCGACGACACCTTCAACGCCAACCCCGCCGGCGCCGCCCTCGCCCTCGACCTGCTCGCGCAGAGCGGTGGCCCCGGGGTACGCCGCGCCGTGATCACCCCGGGCATGGTCGAGCTCGGCCCGCTGCAGGCGGCGGAGAACGCCACCTTCGCGCGGCGCGCCGCCGGCGTGGCGACCGACGTCGTGGTCGTCGGGCGGAGCAACCGCAAGGCGCTGCTGGCGGGCGTCGCGGAGGGCCGCGTCGCGGCCGGCGGCGGCCGGGGGCCGGAGGTCACGGTGGTCGGCACCCGTGACGACGCGGTCGCCTGGGTGCGCGAGCACCTGCAGGCCGGAGACGTCGTGCTCTACGAGAACGATCTGCCGGACCATTTCCCGTGAGCCGGCCCTGAGCCCTGCGTCGCCCGGGGCTCCCCGGTGGACGCACCCGCTCGCGTACGATGAGGGCGATGGCCATCTCGCTCACCCGCGTCGCCGTGCTCTTCGGCGGGCCGTCCCCCGAGCACGACGTCTCGATCCTCACGGGCCTCCAGGCCGCCCGCGCGCTGGTGCAGTCGGGCGCGTCGCCAGTGTCCAGGCCCTGTACTGGTCGAAGAGCGGGTCGTGGTTCGAGGTGGCGGTGGAGGTCGAGGCAGCCGCGTTCTTGGAGGGGCCGCCGGCGGGCTCCCAGCCCGTGCGGCTCGAGATCGGTCCCGAGGGCGGCTTCACGGCCCGGCGGGGACGGCTCGCGGCTCGCTTCGAGCCCTTGGAGCTCGACGCCGCCCTGATCTGCTGTCACGGCGGCCCCGGCGAGGACGGCGCGCTGCAGGGCGCCCTCGACCTCGCGGGTGTGGCCTACACGGGCCCGAGCGCCGCATCGGCGGCGCTCGGCATGGACAAGCTCGCGTCCTTCGCGGTCGCCGCCGCGGCGGGGCTCCCGGCGCTGTCTCGCCGTCTGCTCCACGAGGGGTCGAAGGAGCCCGACTTCGCCGGGCCCTACATCGTGAAGCCGCGCTTCGGCGGCTCCTCGATCGGCATCGAGGTCGTCGCCGACTTCCCGACCGCTCTCGCCCGGCTCGGCGCCAACGTCCACCTCCGCCGCGGCGCCGTGCTCGAGCCGTACCGCCCGGAGCTGTTCGACCTGCAGGTCGCCGCCCGGACGTGGCCCGAGCTGCAGCTCTCGGCGATCGAGCGCCCGCTCAGAGAGGGGTCGGACAACGAGATCCTCGGCTACGCCGACAAGTACGTTGGCGGTGAGGGGATGTCGGCAGCGCCGCGCGAGCTGCCGGCCGCCCTGCCCGCCGGCCTCGAGGTCGAGCTGCGGTCGGTCGCCCGGGAGGCCGCCGTGCTCCTCGGCGTGCGGGGCGTGGGACGGATCGACTTCCTCTCCGACGGCGAGTCGGTCTACTTGAACGAGGTCAACACGATCCCCGGCTCCCTCTCGCGTCACCTGTTCGTCGACCCGCCCCTCGCCTTCGAGGAGCTGCTCGCGGACCTGCTCGCCGAAGCGCGCGAGCGGCCCGCCGCCCACTTCTCCTCGGCAGGCGCCGACGGCATCGTGCTGCGCGACGCGGGGAGCATCTCGAGAAAGCTCACCTGAGCCCTGAGCCCTGAGCCCTGAGCCCTGAGCCCTGAGCCCTGGCGTCGGCAACGCGGTCCCGGCGGCGCCCGGCGAGCATGACGTAGAGGACCACCGATGCCGTTCCCCCACAAGCTGTTGCACGAGGACGAGGAGGTGCTGCTCGACGTCCGCCCGCACTGGTGGCGCCTGGCGGGCCCCTTCGCCCTCGCCGTCGTGGTCCTCGGCGGGTGCATCGCCGCGTTCGTGCTCTGGTCGAGCGCGCCCGGCTGGTTCGGCTTCGTGCTGTTGGCGGCCGTCGTGCTGGTCGCGTTGTACCTGTTCGGCCGCGTCATCTCCTGGCGTGCCACCGGCCTCGCCGTCACTTCGAGCCGCGTCATCTATCGCCAGGGGGTCCTGCACCGCGTCGGGCGCGAGATCCCGATCGACAGCGTCCAGGACGTGACGTACCGCCAGCACCTGCTCGAGCGGATGGTCGGCGCGGGGCGGCTCACGGTCGAGTCGGCCGGGGAGCGCGGGGAGGAGCCCTTCGCCGACGTGCGCCACCCCGGGGAAGTCCAGAGCGCGATCAACCGGGCGATCGAGGAGTCGCGCCAGCGCAACGCCCTCCTGGCGTCGGGCCAGCCTGCGATGAGCGTCCCCGAGCAGATCGAGCGGCTCGACGAGCTGCGGCGGAGGGGTGTCGTCACCGACGACGAGTTCGAGCAGAAGAAGGCGGAGCTGCTCGGCCGGATGTGACCCGGGGCTGGCCCGGTCGCGGTTGGTTGCGGCCGCGGGCCCGCTCGGAAGTGGCCCGGGGGGCCGTTGGTAGGCTGGGCCGGTGGTGCGTCCTGAAAGCTGGACCGGACCAGTGGGTGCAAGTCCCACCCGGGTAATCGCCGGAGAGCCCGGTAGCAGGCCCCAGTCCGTCGCCGAGAGGCGGCGGGCCGAGCGGGGCGTCAAGAGCCTCTTCGGAGGGAGCAAGCGCGTGGGCCGTAGTGCCACCAGGCACGAGTCCTGCAGCCTCGTCACAGTCACAACGGGGGAGCCGAGCCGCTCATTTCACGGCGAAGGCCCATGTCCGACCGACTGGCCAGTTCCGGAGATGCCCATGGTCGGGTCCTCTCGGGGTAGGGGGAGCGGCACGCGCGCACGGTCAGGTTCGGAACAGGAGAGACCCGTCTCGCCAGCCCAGTCAGCAAAGACCGGACGTATAAGCCAGTGGTGAAATCGTTCGGAGGCGAGCGGGAGTCCGACGGGGTCGTAGTACTTGGGAGAGCAGAGCACCGCTCGTCAACACCAAGGAAGGACCCCGACTTCGGTCATGCCGGAGGAAGAGGAACGCGCAAGGGCATGGCTCGGATCTCCGAGCCCAACTACCCCGGCGGGCGATCGCCCGACGCAAACGTCCGACGCCTCCAGAACCGGCTATGGGCTGCGGCCAAGCAGTCAGAGGAACGTCGTTTCCACGCGTTGTATGACCGCATCTACAGAAGTGACGTTCTGTGGGAGGCGTGGGAACGGGTTCGTGCCAATCGTGGAGCGGCAGGGGTCGATGGTCTGACCCTGGCCGTTGTGGAGGAATACGGACCCGCTCGTCTCATCGACGAGTTGGCCGGAGACCTCCGTGCAGGCAACTACCACCCGGCGCCAACCCGCCGGGTGGAGATTCCAAAGCCGGACGGGCGAACCCGCCCGCTCGGCATTCCCACCGTGAAGGACCGGATCGCCCAGCAGGCGGCGAAGCTGATCCTCGAACCAATCTTCGAGGCGGACTTCCTTCCCTGCTCGTTCGGGTTTCGCCCGAAGCAGTCGGCGACCGACGCCATGGAGAAGCTCCGGGTCGGCTTCACCGGAGGCAGCCAGTTCGTCTTCGAGGCCGACATTACGAACTTCTTCGGCGAGATCGACCACGAGAAATTGCTCTCACTGGTCGAGAGCCGGGTGTCGGACCGACGGGTGCTAAAGCTCCTTCGTGGATGGCTGCGTGCGGGTGTGGTGGCGGATGGGTCGTTCTCTGAGACGGTTACGGGAACGCCTCAGGGCGGGGTCATCTCCCCCCTCCTCGCCAACATCTACCTGCACGCCTTCGACCGGGCCTGGGCGGAACAGGGCACGGGAGAGCTCGTCCGCTATGCGGATGACTTTGTCGTGTTGTGCAAAACCCAGGCTGAGGCCGAGCAGGCCAGGGAGCTCGCAGCTGCGCTCCTTTCCGACCTCGGTCTCACCCTTCATCCGGACAAGACGAGGACCGTCGACCTCCGTGAGGGCAAGGAGGGCTTCGACTTTCTCGGGTGTCACTTCCGAGCCCGCATGTCCGGCAAGGTGTGGGAGATGTACGGCAAAGTCCGCTACTACCTCCACCGCTGGCCGTCGGTGCGGTCAATGAAGCGTGCCCGGGCAAGGATCAAGGCCCTCACGGCGAGAAGCCAGGTCGGACAGCAGTTGGAGGTGGTCATTGGCCGCCTCAACCAGTTCCTTCGGGGCTGGGGCAACTACTTCCGCACCGGGAATGCTGCCATCAAGTTCCGCAAACTCGACCGCTACGTATCGTGGCGGCTCTTCCGCTTGCTCGTGAAGAAGCGGGGCCGCAACCTCCACGCCGGTCAGGCGGTTCGGTGGACCGAGGACTGGTTCTACGACCAGGGTCTGCACAAACTCTCCGGCACGATTCGTTATCCGAAGGCTGCGTAACCATGTCCAGAACGACCGTCGGCGAGCTGTATGCGGGAAAACCGCACGTACAGATCGAAAGGGGGATGGGGAACCGGGCCGTTGTGGCACCGCGCCCCTGACTACCAATGCCGGGGCGCTACTGGATCGAGACGCTCGGCTGCCCGAAGAACCAGGTCGACTCCGAGAAGCTCGCGGGGTCGCTGGTCGACGACGGCTACGAGCGGGCGGAGTGCGCCGAGGGCGCGGATCTCGTCGTCGTGAACACCTGCGCCTTCATCGAGGCGGCCCGGGCCGAGTCTGTCGAGACGATCCTCCAGCTCTCCGAGGCACGCCGCCCGGGCGCGCGCCTCGTGGTCACGGGCTGCCTGGCGGCGCGCTACGGCGAGGAGCTGGCCGACGCGCTCCCCGAGGTCGACCTCGTCGCCGACTTCGGCGTACCGGTCCAGCTGGTCGGCGGTCCGCGCGCTGCGCAGGGCAGGCGCTGGCCGCGTGCCTTCATTCGATCTCCTGGAGCTGGCGCGGCCGGCGGCGAGCGCGCCCTGGGCCTACGTGAAGGTGGCCGAGGGCTGTGACCGCAAGTGCGGCTTCTGCGCCATCCCGAGCTTCCGCGGCGCCCAGCGTTCGCGCACGCCCGAGTCGATCCTGGCCGAGGTCGATGCGCTCGCGGTGGCCGAGGTCGTCCTCGTCGCCCAGGACCTCGCCTCCTACGGCCGGGACATCGGGCGTCCCGGGGCGCTCGCGCCCCTCGTCGCCGAGGTGACCCGGCGCGTCCCAGCGCGTCCGGCTCCTCTACCTCTACCCCTCGTCGCTCACGGACCCGCTGCTGGAGGCGATCGTCGCCACCGGCCTGCCGTACTTCGACCTCTCGCTTCAGCACGTCTCGGGGCGGCTGCTGCGCAAGATGCGCCGCTACGGCGACGCGGCCCGCTTCACCGAGCGCATCGAGCGGATCCGCGAGCTGGCGCCCGACGCCGCCCTGCGCTCCTCGTTCATCCTCGGCTACCCGGGAGAGACCGAGGAGGACCACGACACCCTGCTCGGCTTCCTCGAGGAGGCCCGCCTCGACTGGGCCGGCTTCTTCACCTTCTCCGAGGAAGAGGGCACCTACGCGAGCGGGCTCGGCGACAAGGTGCCCGCCGACCTCGCCGCTGAGCGACTGCGCGAGTGCGCCGAGCTGCAGGACGCCGATCACGGCGTCGCGGCGCCGGGAGCTCGTCGGGGCACGCCTCGACGTGCTCGTCGACTCGCCCGGGGTCGCCCGCTCGCATCGCGAGGCCCCGGAGATCGACGGCGTCGTCAGGGTCCCGGCGTCGCTCGCCACCGGCAGCTTCGCCTCCGTCGAGGTCGTCGACGCCGAGGGACCGGACCTCGTCGCACGGGCCCTCGCAGGAGGCGCGCAGCCGGCGGGGCGCGGGGAGGGCGCGAGGGCGCGACGCTCGACGGGGGCCGTCGCGTGAGCGGGGAGCACGGCTCGGGCAAGCTCTTCGGACCGTCTGCCGTCGCCACGCCGGCCAACGCCCTCAGCATGGCGCGGGTCGTCGCGGCGCCGGTGCTCGCGGTGCTCATCGGGGAGTCGAGACCATCGTGGTCCTGGCTGCTCTGGTCGCTGTGGACGGTGCTCGCGGGTTCGGACGGGCTGGACGGTCACCTGGCGCGGCGCCAGGGGGCGACCCGCTCCGGCGCCTTCCTCGACCCGCTCGCCGACAAGGTCCTGGTCCTCGCGGCGCTGGCCGCGCTCGGCGGCGTCGGCTACGTGAGCTGGTGGCCCGTCGCGCTGATCGCCGTGCGCGAGGGTCGCGATGAGCGCCTTTCGCGTCTACGCCGGGAGGCGGGGCGTGTCGGTCCCGGCACGCCCGCTCGCCAAGGCGAAGACCTTCATCCAGGACCTGGCGGTCGGCTTCGCACTCTTCCCCCCGACCGGCCCGCACCCGGGTGTGGCCGCGTGATCCTCTGGGTCGCCGTGGCCTTCACGCTCGCGACGGGGGTCGAGTACTTCATGGACGGCCGGCGGCTGCTGCGCGCCGCCCCGGCGGTGCCGGGGCGGGTCGCCGGCGGCCCGGCGGCCTGAGCGGGAGACGGTGCGCGCGGAGATCGTCGCGGTCGGGACCGAGCTGCTCCTCGGCCAGATCGTCGACACCAACTCGACCTGGATCGGGGAGCAGCTCGCGGCGGCGGGCATCGACTGCAACTACCAGACCCGGGTCGGCGACAACATCGGGCGCGTCGCGGACGTGCTGCGCATCGCCTTGTCGCGCGCCGAGGCGGTCGTGGTCTGCGGCGGCCTCGGGCCGACGCAGGACGACCTCACGCGCGAGGCGATCGCCGAGGTGATGGGCGTGGAGCTCCGCCGCGACCCGGCGACGCTCGAACGGATCGAGGACCTGTTCCGGCGGCGCAACCGCACCATGGCCGCCAGCAACGCCCGCCAGGCCGACGTGCCCGTCGGGGCGGCGACCATCCCGCAGCGGATAGGGACCGCACCCGGGCTCGTCTGCCCCGTCGGGGACAAGGTGATCTACGCCCTCCCCGGCGTGCCCGACGAGATGAAGGAGATGGTCGAGCGGGCGGTGCTGCCGGACCTGCGGGCCCGCTCGGGCGAGACGGCGGTCATCGCCAGCCGGACGCTGCGCACGTGGGGCATCACCGAGTCCGGCCTGTCGGAGATCGTCGCGCCCCGCGTGGACGCCCTGGAGCACGCCGGACCCGGGGCGGCGACGATCGCCTTCCTGGCGAGCGGCATCGAGGGGATCAAGGTGCGCTTGACGGTGAAGGCGCCGGACGAGGCCGCGGCGGCGAACGTGCTCGACCGGGAGGAGTCCGAGCTGCGGGCGCTCCTCGGCGACGCCGTCTTCGGGGTCGACGACCAGACGATGGAGCAGGCCGTCGGCGCGCTCCTGGAGGAGCGCGGCCTGCGCCTGGCCGTCGCGGAGTCGTTCACCGGCGGCCTCGTCGCCTCGCGGATCGTGGCGGTGCCGGGCGCCAGCAACTGGTTCGCCGGCGGCGTGGTCGCCTACGCCAGCGAGTCCAAGCACGCCGTCCTCGGCGTCCCCGACGGCCCGGTGGTGACGGGGGCGGCCGTCGCCGCGATGGCCGACGGGGTGCGTCGCCTCTTCGGCGCGGACGTCGCGCTGGCGACGAGCGGCGTCGCCGGGCCCGACCCGCAGGAGGGACTGCCGCCGGGCACGGCGTTCGCCGGGATCGCGCTGCCGGGACTGGCGGCCGAGCCCGTCTCGCTGGCCCTCGTCGGCGGTCGGGTACGGGTGCGGGAGATTGGCACGATCACCGCGCTCGACGCCTTGCGGCGACGGCTGCTCGCGGCCCGCGAGGCCTGAGGGCCGTGCGAGCGCCGGCTGCGCTGCTCTGCCCGCAGCGCGCTCGCCCGCTCAGGCGCCGGCGAGCGCGTCCTCGTAGTGACGGAGCGTCTGCGCGTCGAAGGCCACGAGCCGGATGAGGACCAGGCCGGTCGGCGCGGTGCTGAGCGTGGCGACGGCCACGCGGGCCGCGGAACTGTTTCGGGTAGCCGTAGATGCCCGTCGATATCGCCGGGAAGGCGATCGAGCGCGCGCCGACCTCGTCGGCGAGCTCGAGGCAGCGCCGGTAGCAGGAGGCGAGCAGCTCCGCCTCCCCGTACCCGCCGCCGCGCCAGACCGGTCCGACGGCGTGGGCGATGTGCCGGGCGGGGAGGGCGAAGCCCGGGGTGAGCTTGGCGTCGCCGACCGCGCAGCCGCCGAGCGCGGCGCACGCCGCGTGGAGCTCGGCGGCGCCCGCCGCCCGGTGGATCGCACCGTCGACGCCGCCCCCACCGGCGAGCGCGGGGTTGGCCGCGTTCACCACGACGTCGACGGCCTCGCGGTGATGTCTCCGAGGACCGCTTCGATCCGTGTCGCCACGGAAGGATTCTCCCGCGTCGACGCGGGCGTGGCGGGAGCGCGCCCGGGACCGCGGGCCGCTCGCCGGACGGGCGGCTCGCGTAGGCTCACGCGTCGATGCGAGGCCTCCCGCCGTCCCGGGCACGGTGAGTCCGGGCGATGCCGATCGCGCCGCTTCGGCGCCGTCCCCGCGACGAGCGCAAGCTCGCGCGGCTGGTCGCGGCCGCCGGCGAGCCAACCGGGAACGCGGTGATCGATGACGCCGCGCTGCACTACCTGGCGCTCCTCGCGAGCGTGTACGTCGTCACCACGCTCATCTTCTTCGGCTTGGGCGCATTCAGTGCCGCCGAGGCGAGCGCACGTGCGATCCCGTTCTTCACCGTCGGATGTGCCGATCTCGCGATGGTCGTCCGGATCGTCGTGCGCTCAGCCCGTTTCCGCCGCGCCCAATCGCCGGGCGACTCGGCCGTCGAGCCGCCGCTCACCCACCGCGTCGACCCGCAGGAGAGAAAGTTGCGCTGAGCTGCAGAACTCGGTCGGACGACGCAGGTGATCACCGCCGGTCGACCCTTGCTGGCGCAGGAGCAGGTACCCCGCGAGCCGAGCGCCGTGCCAGCCGACGAACGGCAGAGCGCCGCCCGGCGCGGTCGGTCAGGCTTTTCGCTCGCGATCTCGGCGCGGCGATCGCCGAGCTTCGCCGACGCCGCGAACCGCTGGGCGACCTGCGCTCCGCCGGACCGGGCGCTCAGCCGAGCGCCGGGAGGACCTCCTCGCGCAGGAGCCGGAGCGGCGTCATCTCGAACGGATGGCCGATGGCGATGATCCAGGACGAGACGCCCACCTCGGCGTAGCCGCGGAGCTGGCCCGCGACCTCGGCCGGGGTGCCGAGCAGCCAGTTGCCGCGCTGAGCTTCGAGGTCCTGGTCGTGGCTCGCGGCGATCCGTGACGCGAGGCGCTCGGCGTCCTCGTGCGTTCGCGCCAGGGCGAGTTGGGGGTGCACCGACAGCTCGATCTCGCCGAAGTCCGTCCCGGCCGCCTCGCAGCAGCCGCGGAGCAGGGCGGCTCGTTCGGCGACCTTGTCGGGGGGGCCGATCATGTTCCAGCCGGTCGCGTGCTTGGCGGCCAGCCGCAGGGCGCCGAGGCCCGACCCGCCGACGGTGATCGGCGGGTGCGGCCGCTGCAGTGGCTTCGGCTCGCAGGGGGCGTTCTCGATGCGGTAGTGGCGGCCCTCGAAGGTCGTGCGTTGCTCGCTCCAGAGGGACTTGACGATTTGGAGCGCCTCGTCGAGACGCCCGTAGCGCTCTGCGAGCGGGGGGAAGGGCAGGCCGTACGCGCGGAACTCCCGCTCGGCCCATGCAGCTCCGAGGGTGAACTCGAGCCTGCCGCCGCTGATCTGGTCGACCAGGGCCGCACTCTTCGCGAGGGTGGCCGGGTCACGGTAGAGGACGCCGTTCACCAGGGCTCCGACGCGGACTCGAGCGGTGAGGACCGCCATCGCCGCCAGCGTCGTCAACGTCTCGAAGCAGGGACCGTCATCGGCTCCGGAGAACGGCAGCAGGTGGTCGAAGGTCCATGCGGAGTCGAAGCCGAGCTCCTCGATGGCGCCGAGGGCGGTGACGAAGTCGTCCCAGCTGGTGCGCTGCGCTTGAAGCTGGACTCCGAAGCGCAGCGGGCGGCCTCGTACCTCCATGGCCTCTTCCTTCTCTCATGGGCCGCTCCCGCAGCTCGGGTCGGTCGGTCGTGGACTACATGGAGCAGCCACCCGACGACAGCATCGAGCGGCCCGAGTACACCCGGCGCGGGCAGCCGCACGACGATCGAACGTGCGCCGGCGCCCGCGGAACGCCGATCCTCAGTCAATCAGCTGTTTGCTCCGGGTGTGGAGCCGACGGAATCGATCACAGCGTGGCCCGCAGCACCCTCCGAGCGCACCTCGTCGCGAGATCGACGATGAGTGCGCTGACAACACGGAACTGGCGGGCGCCGCGGCGGGCCGTCAGACAAGAGAGGTGTTCCCGGAAGGATGACGCCGACCCCCTGTTGGATGCACGTCATTCGTCGTGGATACGTGGGTACCTGCATCGCCTGAGCAACGCTCTGGCGCCTGATATGTCATCCGGCACCCCTCAATGCTGAGGGGTAGCGATCCTTATGGGGTGCCCTAAGGGCAGCCGGGCAGGTAGTCC
Organism: uncultured Actinomycetota bacterium; assembly: GCA_963765505.1. Lineage (GTDB taxonomy): Bacteria > Actinomycetota > Acidimicrobiia > Acidimicrobiales > Bog-793 > DATKQY01. Next base: position 14,713 of record CAVXWO010000005.1, on the reverse strand, counting down.
AGGTTGTTGTCTCTGATCGCATCGGCGCTCGAGCGGATGGTCGCCACCATGCAGAACGGTTCCTTGCAGGTGTCCTTGTGCACCCGTGCCCGTCGCTCGGTCGTCGGACTCTGCGTGTAGAAGGTGTCCCCGCTGTCGATCATCCGGCGGACTTCGGCAATCGTGAGTCTCCGACTCGGGTTCCGGTCATTTCCCCCGACGCCAACGCTGATGATGTGCCGGTGCGGATGCTGTGTCGTGACGCAGACGATGCGATAGGTGCTCAAGGCCCCTCCTTGTTGCCACCCCGGCTGGGCGAGCGGCGAGGAGCGGTTCCGCCAAGCCGTCATCGGTGGGTGCAGACTGAACCGTTCGTCCAGGTCGGGATGACGCTTGCGCTTGCGAGTAATCAGGCTAGCCACGTCACACCGCGGGTCGTGGCGTGTGGTCGCTGGCCGCGTTCGTCAACTGCCAGCGCGCGCGTTCCGGGAGGCCTCTTGTTTTGTCACCGCACACATCGCCGCGAGATCCACCACCGAACACACGTTCGGAACTACAGTCTTGGAAGTCGTTGGCGGGAGGCGCGCGGGTCGGGGCGATACACCCGGCACGTAGGTTGCCCGCCCGTCAGGTACGAGTCGGATGCGAGGGCCCGGCGACGCGGTCCGAGGAGGAAAGGGACAAGCGATGGAGCGTGAGAAGGCACTCGACGCGGCGCTGGGTCAGATCGAGAAGCAGTTCGGCAAGGGCTCAGTCATGAAGCTGGGCGAGAACCCGAACATGGCGATCGAGGCGATCTCCACCGGAGCGATGTCGCTCGACCTGGCGCTCGGCGTCGGGGGCCTGCCGCGTGGTCGCATCGTGGAGCTCTACGGACCGGAGTCCTCCGGGAAGTCGACCCTCGCCCTCCATGTCGTGGCGGAGGCGCAGCGCAACGGCGGGATCTGCGCCTACATCGATGCTGAGCACGCCATGGACCCCGTCTACGCCCGAGCGATCGGCGTCGACATCGACGAGCTGCTCATCTCCCAGCCCGACACCGGGGAGCAGGCGCTCGAGATCTCGGAGATGCTGATCCGCTCCGGAGCGATCGACGTGCTTGTCGTCGACTCGGTCGCTGCGCTCACGCCTCGCGCCGAGATCGAGGGCGAGATGGGCGACAGCCACGTCGGTCTCCAGGCCCGCCTGATGTCTCAGGCACTGCGCAAGCTGACGGGGACGTTGAGCAAGTCGAACACGATCGCCCTGTTCATCAATCAGCTGCGGGAGAAGATCGGGGTGATCTACGGCTCGCCAGAGGTCACCCCGGGCGGTCGGGCGCTCAAGTTCTATGCCTCGGTCCGCCTCGACATCCGCCGCGTCGAGTCCATCAAGGACGGGGCGGAGATGGTCGGCAACCGCACGCGGGTGAAGGTCGTGAAGAACAAGTGCGCCCCCCCGTTCCGCTCGGCCGAGTTCGACATCATGTACGGCAAGGGGATCAGCCGGGAGGGCTCGATCCTCGACGTCGCCGTGGACCTCGGCATCGTAAAGAAGTCGGGCGCCTGGTACACCTATGAAGGTGAGCAGCTGGGTCAGGGACGGGAGAACGCCAAGCAGTTCCTCCGCGAGAGCCCGGAGCTCATGGTCGAGCTCGACGAGCGGATCCGCCAGGAGGTCGCCGCTCGAGCGCGCCGTCGACGTCCCTCTCGGGGTGGGCGTGGGCGACGACGAGCCGATCTCCATCGAGAGCTGATCGGAACCTGGCGCGCACCGGTGACCGGAACCGGCAGAGCAGCCGCTGCTCCGGTCGCCGTGGCGGATCGGCGCCCCCGCGGGCTCAGCGGGGGATCGACGTGTGCTTGAACTCGTTGAGCTCGGGGTGCTCGGTGAGCAGCCCGAGCACCAGCTCGGTCGCCGCGATGGCGAGCGCGCCGTCGCCTGCAGGGCGCGTCATCAGGCGGACGAAGGCCGCGTGCTCACCGATGACGAACGTCGGCACGCCGAAGGCGGCGTGCTCGGCGACCGAGCGCTCGTGCTCGGCACGGAACGTGGCGAAGGGCCAGCCGTCAGCAAGCTCCTTGAAGACGAGATCGTCGTCCGCACCACCGCGGCGGAGCGCCGCGCGCAGCACCTGCTCGTCCCGGAGGTCGTCACCGTCGTCGTGACGCACGGCGAACAGCGACAGGTGCGTCGCTCCGAACGCTTCCGGGAGGCGGTCGCGCACCACGATCCCCGCGGCGACCGCCAGGAGCTCGGGTCGTTTCGCGGCGTCGTCCCAGACGGCGGGATCACCCTCTTCGACGTGGACCTGGCTGAGGGAGAAGGGCACGAATCGCACGTCCCAGTCCGCGCCCGCCGCCAGCCCGACCACCACGTGCTCGTTGGCGTTGCGGGCGAACGGGCAACGGTAGTCGAAGTTGATCGAGAAGCTGGTCGTCATACTGAGGCCAACACCGCCGTCGCGTGCGTATTCCGCCGCGCGGGCATCGGGACGGGTGCCTCGCGCCGGGAGGTAACATCGTCCGGTGCCGGAGGTGCGTAGAGCGCTGCCCGAGGACGTACCGGGTCTGGCCGCCTCACTCGCCCGAGCGTTCGCAGACGACCCCGTAGCGTCATACATCTTCCCCGACGGGTCGCTGCGCGAGACGGGGCTACGCCGCTTCTTCACGCTCCAGTTGCGGCACAACTACCTGCCGCGTGGCGAGGTGTACACGACCTCCGAACGTGACGGCGCGGCGCTCTGGCTGCCACCGAGCCCGGAGCCGGCGCGTTTTTCCGACGTCCTCGCCCACGCGCCGCTCGTCAGCCTGCTGGCGGGGCGCTTCCTCGCGACGCGTCGCCTCGCCCGGATGCTCGTCGCGCACCATCCGCAGAACCGGCACTACTACCTCGGCACGCTCGGGACCGACCCCTTGCACCAGGGGAGGGGCGTCGCCTCGGCGCTCCTGCAGCCGGTGCTCGCCCACTGTGACAGCTCGGCGACCCCCGCGTACCTCGAGTGCTCGCGCCTCGAGAACGTCGCCTTCTATGCGAGGCACGGCTTCACGGTCACCTGCGAGGTGCTGGCGCCGGACGGCGGGCCACCGCTCTGGTTGATGTGGCGCCGCCCGCTCCAGCGCCCCTGACGCCGAGCTCAGCGGAGCGGAACGATCCGGGCCGTCGGGAGCAGGTGCGGGTGCTCGTGGTCGGGAGGCACGGCGCGCACGCCGGGGGGCGTGCGCTCGCCGTCGACGACGATCTCGGTGAGGATCTCGAGCACCGCGCGCACGGGAGCGCCGGGCAGTCCCCGCCGGCGCTGCGCCACCCCGACATGGCGGGGTGGCAGCCCCTCGACGGGCAGCAGGACGAACTCGTCGCGCAGGTAGTGCGGCAGGGCGCCGGAGGGAAGCACGGAGAACCCGCAGCGCTCGAAGGTGAGCGTCGCGACCAGCCGCAGGCTGTCCATCTCCGCCCGGGGCCGCAAGGTGACGCCGACGGCGCTCGCCACCGCGTCGAGGTCGTCGCGATAGGCGGTGCCGGGCAGCGGGAGGATGAGCGGCAGCGTCGCGAGGGCGTCGATCGGCACGGTGCTCAGCTCGGCGAGGGGATGGTTGCGGGGGAGGACGAGCCCGAGATCCTCCTCGAACAGCGCGACCGTGCGGACCTCGGTGCCCGAGGCGGGGAGCGCCATGACGCCGAGGTCGACGTGGCCCGAGGCGAGCTGGTCGCCGAGGCCGATCGTCGTCGCCTCCATGAAGATGAGGTGCAGGTGCGGGTGGCGCGTCGGCACGATCTGGAGGAGCTGGGGGACGAGCCGACCGCGCCGCCGTGCCGATCGCGCCGAGCCGCACGGTGCCGATCACCTCGTGGCTGAGCGCCGTGACGTCAGACGTCGAGCGCGTCGAGCTCGCGGATCACCCGCCGCGAGCCGCGCCACCACCAGGGCGCCGGCTTCGGTGAGCTCGCCCGTCGTGCGGTCGACGAGCTGGCTGCCGAGCTCGCGCTCGAGCTTCTTGATGTGCGTCGAGACGTTCGACTGCACCGTGGAGAGCGCGTCTGCCGCCGCGGAGAACGATCCGTGCTCGGCGATCGCCACGATCGCGTTCAGCTGGCGAAGGTCCATCGCATTTTACGATAGCCGATATCTACTGAAGCTGTTTGACCGATGTGGAGGCGGGAGACATACTGGTGGCAGACCACAGGAGATAACGGACCCCCCCTCCGTGCCTGTCGAGTCTACTAAGAAGGGGCCGGTCCCCCCACCGGCCCCTTCTTCGCGCCCGGGCTCCGGGCGCCCCGTCCGGCAGGGCTCGCGCACCGTGGTGGACGCCCGCCCGGCGCCCTCCGGCTACCAGGGCTTGGAGGGGCCGAGGCGCCGCCGTTCCCCGCTCTTGCGAGCGCTCGCGGGCAGCTCCCAGCTGCGCCGCCACTCGGCGACGTCCGGGCCCCGGAACGGCGGGGTGGCGCCGGCGGCGGCACGCCGCCGGGCCGACCACCAGTCGCTCTCGGCCTCGTCGGCGAGCTCGGCCACCGCCGCCTCGACGCGTGCGCCGAAGCGCCTGGCGTCCTCGTCGCGCCTGCCGTCCTCGCCGGCGGCGAGGGGGCGGAGCGGCCTGCCGAAGCGGACCTCCACCTTGCCGGGCCGCAGGCGCCCGCTCCCCTTCGGGAACACGGGCCGCACGCCACGGAGGTGCAGCGGCACGACCGGCACCCCGCAGCGCTTGGCGAGGTAGGCGGCGCCGCCACGGAACTCCTGGCCCCAGCCGTCCGGGCTGCGCCCGCCCTCGGGGAAGATCACGAGGCTCCAGCCTTCGGCGAGCAGCTCGGCGGCGAGGTCGGCGCTCCGGCGGTTCACCTTGGTGCGCTCGATCGGGATCGTGCCGAGAGTGAGCGCCCACAGCGCCGACTTCCAGTGCCGGTCGAAGAAGTAGTCGGCCGCCGCGGCGACGACGGTGTGGTGGCGGAAGCGGACCGGCAGCGACGAGAGGACGATGGCCGTGTCGAGGTGGCTGCTGTGGTTCGCGGCGAAGATCACCGGGCCGTCGAGCGACTCCAGGTGCTCGATCCCGCTCACCTGTGGGTCGGCGGCCAGGCGGACGAGGGGCCGGGTGACGTTGTCCACGAGCATCGCCCGGGCGAGACGGGCCGCGGGGGAGCGCGCCCAGGCCGTGTCGTAGTCGACGCCGAGCCCCCGGTCGGGCGCGGGCCGCTCCAGGGTGCCGGGCCAGGTCGGCTTGCGCAGGACCCGATCGAGGGGGCGGGGGAGCTCCAGCCTCACGTGGACCGCCTCAGACGACGTCGGCGAGGAACAGCGGCGGGAGGTGCAGGTGGGTGATGGTGGGGTCGCGCCCGACGACGTCCTCGGCCATCTCGAGGGCGTCCGCCAGGCTGGTCGCCGGCTTGAAGCCCATTCGGCGGACGGCGGCCCGGTCGCCGCCGACGACGATCACCTGGCCGAGGTGGTCGAGCGCGTGCGCGCACCAGTACCACATGTAGAAGGGGTGGACGCCGTGGTAGGCGTAGGAGGTGCGGTAGAGGTGCACGTACCACGCGTCCTCGGGCGAAGGACTCCTCGTAGCGCTTCTCGACCTCGAGCGGATCGGTCGTGTCGGCGAGCACCTGCTCGAAGAAGTCGATGTAGCTCGGGTGGTGCACCGGGTGGAACTCCCACGGCGTCGGGTGGGACATGATGCAGCACCCCGCCCTCGCGCACGACGGGCCTGCCCCGGTAGAGGTTGAAGAAGTACCCGAGGCCGAGGCAGGCGACGAGCATCGGGTTCATGATCGAGTTCACGTTGTAAGGACAGATGTACGGCAGCCCCATCGTGACCACGTCGGTCTGGCCCTCCACGCGGACGAGCTGCTGGCGGTGGACGTTGGCGAGGGCGAGCTCGTGGACCGCCTCCACCTCGCCGGCCTGGATCGACGAGAGGGCGTGCGGTGAGCGGATCGAGTGGAAGATCTGGCGCTTCGGCGCGGGCGGGGTCCGCTCCAGTGCGGCACTCGTGGCGTGGAACCCGGCGCGGTCCTTCAGCGACCACTCCCACTCCCGGTGCTGGAGCAAGCCGAACTGGGACCGGGAAGATGTCGGTGTTGATCGTCGTCTCGATCTGGAAGACCTTGACCGACTGGGCGTTGAGGCACCGCCATGCGCCAGTTCGAGGTGTGCAGCTCGGAGTTGTGGCGGTCCATGAACGAGCGGCTGTGCTGCATCGTCCGCACGTTGTGGTGGTGGCGGATGCTGCGGTAGCTGGCCAGGCCCGTGGCGACCGACTTCTAGCCGCCGTCCATCGCGACGAGGTTGATGTTGACGTAGACGAGCAGGTCGCTCTCGGCGGCGCGCCGGTTGATCTCGACGACCTCGCCCTCCTCGGTCTGGCCGAGGTCGACCATCCCGTCGGGGTCCTCGGCGTCGTGCTGGAGGAGCGTGCCGTGCGGGGCGAAGGCGTCGAAGATGCGGCTGCCGAGGGCGTGGCGGAGCTCGTCCTCGGTCATGCGCCGGTGCAGCGCCAGCGCCGCGATGAGCACGACGTCGTCGACGCCCGCCGCGGCCGCCTTGTCGAGGACGGCCTCGATCACCCGGCCGCGGACGTCGGGTGCCCGCATCGGGGGCAGGGGGAGCGAGATGTCGTCGAACGCGATGGTCAGGCGCATCCCCGGCCGCAGCAGCGCGGACAGCGGCTCGCAGTCCCCGGCCGGGTGCTCGAGCGCGTGCTCGATCGCCGCGTCCGGGTCGTCCAGCGCCGGAAGGGGCTCGGGCGGGTAGATGACGCGGCTTCCGGTCGGCAGGCGCTCCAGGCGGTAGCCCTCGCCGTGCCAGAACAACGTGGGCGGCGTCGAGCGGTCGACCTCCAGGACGAACCCAGGCCTCGGACTCACCTCGCTGCCTCCACTTCCTCGCCGGACGTCCCTGAAGCTGCCTCCCCGTCGGCCGCGGCGAGGGCGCCGGCGCCCCTCCAGCTCCCTGCGGCGCGGCGGAGGTCGAACACGACCTTCACTGCCCCGCGCCGGCCGGCGTTCGCCGCGTGGCGGACTGCCTCCTCGTAGCGCTCCAGAGGGTAGCGGGCCGAGACGAGCCGCTGGAGCCCCGCCGCCTCGACGAGCTCGAAGGCGAGTTCGAACGTCGAACGGGGGCCCTCCGGGCGGTCCTCGGTGCCGTAGGCGTACGCGCCGAGCAGGGTGATCTCGCGCTGCCAGAGCGGGGCGAGGTCGACACGGACGGTCCCGGGCATCCCGACGAGCACGACGCGCCCGCCCGGGCGCACCACGGCGAGCGAGTCCGCGATCGTCTCCGCCGAGCCGACGCAGTCGAACACGACGTCGGCGCCCCCGGCGAGGCGCCGGATCCCGCCGTGGCGGTCCTCCAGGGCGAGGCTCCCCGTCGCCCGGCGGACAGCTCGGGCGAGCTCGCCGGGCGCGACGACGTCGTCGGCGCCGAGCGACGAGGCGAGGTCGCGCTGGACGGCGTGCTTGGCGACGGAAATGAGCGTGCCGGGAAGCGCGAAGTGACGCAGCGCCGCGACGACGGCGAGGCCGAGCGTCCCCGAGCCAAGCACGACAACCGTCTCGCCGGGCACGACCGCGCCGAGCAGCGTCGCGTGGACGGCACAGGCTGCCGGCTCGACCATCACCGCCGCCTCGTCGCCGAGTGCGTCCGGCACGACGTGGAGCTGGGACTCGTGCGCGACGAGCTCGTCCGACCAGCCGCCGCCGGTGTCACGGCAGTAGCCGGTCTGCAGCCCCGGGCGCAGGTGGCCGAAGGCGATGCGCTCGCAGGCGCCCTTTCGGCCCGAGGCACAGGCCGCGCAGGGCGGGTCGATCCCACGGGCCACGCAGCCGAGGACGGGCTCGAGCACGACGCGCCGACCCGCCAGCGGCCCGTCGAGCACGTCGGCGACGACCTCGTGGCCGGGCACGAAGGGGAAGCTCACGATGGGCTCGAAGTAGCGGGAGCTCGCCCCGTCGACGGTGTGCAGGTCCGAGCCGCAGATCCCGGCGAGGCGGGGACGGAGCCGCTGCCAGCCCGGGCCGGGCAGCTCGGGCGGGTCCACGTCGGCGAGGCGCAGCGGGCCGACGCCGATCCCGCTCGCGGGGCCGGCGACGAGGGAGGCCGCGCGGGCCGCCGCGAAGCGGTGCAGCTGGCGCTCGATCAGCAGGGCCTTCATCGGCCCACCCGGATCGCCCTCACGAGGAGGTCCGCCCGCCGAGGACGCCGAGCGGCGAGGGGGTGCGGGGCCCGAGGGCGCGCGTCGCGACGGCGAGCGGGTTGCGCGGCCCACCGCGGCGCGCTCCCAGCGCTCGATCGACCAGCCGCGCTTTCGCGCGATGGCGGCGAGCTTCGGCTCGGGGTTGACGGCGACGGGCAGGCCGGCGGCCTCGAGCATCGGCAGGTCGCTGGTCGAGTCCGCGTAGGCGACGGTGCGGGCGAGATCGAGGCCGTGCGAGGCGGCCCAGGACTCCATGACGATCGCCCGCGCCTCCCCAGTCGGGGGCGTGGCGACCATCTCGCCGGTGAACGTGCCGTCGACCTCGCCGAGCCTCGCACAGACGATCTCGTCGAACAGCGGCTCGAGCGGCGCGACGACGAAGTCGAGGGCGCCAGTGATGAGGAGCGTCTTGTGCCCGAGCGCCCGGTGCTCGCGGATCCGCTGGATGGCGGCGGGGAAGGACCGGGTGAGGATCAGGTCGCTGAACAGCTCCCAGGCGTCGGCGCGCACGCGCTCGACGGGGGCGCCCTCGTAGCGGCGGTAGAAGGAGCGGAGGAAGTCGCCCCGGTCGCGCCGGTCCACCGCCAGCAGGCGCGGGCCCTCGGCCATCAGGCCGAGCGCGAGCTGGGCGCGCCTGATCGGCTCGAGATGGCGGGTCGCGAGCCAGGCGTAGGACTCGACGACGTTCGAGTTGATGATCGTCTGCTCGAGGTCGAACACGGCGCAGCGCGGCTCGGGCGAGAGGATCGCCTTGCGGGACCGCTCCTCCCTGTTCGGCCCGGCGCGCCTGCCCGGCGTCGTGCGCACGCGGGCGTGCTCGATGATCGAGGGCAGGTGGACCTCGGTGACGTAGCGCTCCCAGTCGACGACGGCGGGGTCGAAGCCGAAGAGCTTCTGGTCGAGAGCGTCCAGCGACTCGTGGAGGGCGAGCGTGCGGTCCATCCGAAAGCGCGCCTCGGTCTCGGAGTAGGCGCCGTAGAGCTCCACGTAGCCGAGCGCCCGCTCGGCGAGCGCGCGGCGCTCCTCGATTCGGGCCGCCTTCTCGGCGAGCTCGCCCCGGATCGGGAGCATGCTCACCAGTCGCTCGGCGGCCGACAGGGCCTTGGCCGCCCGGCGAAGCTCGCCCTGCACCTTCCCCCGTCCGGGGAAGGACCACGTCGGCACGGCGATCGGTTCGCCGCGCGAGTCGTAGAGCGGGTGCTCGGTGAACCACCGCTCGCAGAGGTTCACGAGCGTGCCGTAGCGGAGCGGGTTCCGGACGCCGGAGGCGACCTGGTACACCGCCGGGTCGCCGCCGCGTCCGTCGTCCGGCTCGGGGCCACGTGCCGCCACGGCGATGATGGCCGCGACGACGAGGTCGACGGGGATGACGTCGACGACCCCTTCGGGGACGCCGGGGAACTGGCGCAGCATGCCCCGGGCATAGGAGATGATCACCGGCTCGGCCATACGGAAGCCACGGATCCACCCGGGCCGGGGCTCGGCGAGCGCCGACTCGACGATGGAGGGTCGCACGACCGTGACCGGGAGCTGCCCGCGGCTCGCCGCCAGGGCGACCTCGCCGAGCGACTTCGTGAAGGCGTACGCGTCAGGCCAGCCGAGCGCCTGGGCCCGTGCCCGGCCGAGCTCGACCAGGCGGTCCTCGATCCACTGGTCGCGCAGCCGCTCGGTGCGCTCGGCGAGGAGCGAGGTGCCAGCCGCGCCGAGCTCGTGGCGGGCCGCCTTGCGGAACGACTCCAGGCGCTCGGGGTCGCGGCTCTCGGCGTCGGTATCCGAACGGACCCGGCGCGCCGCCGCCACCTCGGCGTTCCAGTCCGGAAGTGCCAGGTAGCGGCTGGCGCTGACCGGCTCCTCGGCAGCGTCGCCGTGGTGGCCGCTGTTCACGTAGGCCGTCGAGACGGAGACGAGGTGGGGGAGCGGCGTTCCGGCGGGGCGGTGCGCGGCGCTGACGTCGAGGAGCGTCGTCGCGAACGCGCGCCGGGCCGAGGAGGTTGACCTCGACGGCGCCGTCGAGGGGTGCGTCGAAGCTCACCGTGGCTGCGGAGTGCACGACGATGTCGCAGCTCGCGAGCGCTCGCCGGCCCTCGTGGTCAAGGGCGAGCCCGTCGGTGCCGACGTCGCCGGCGATCGTCGAGAGGCGCCGGGCGATCTCCTCGTCGAAGCGGTCGCCGAGCTCGTTGCGCAGCCGGTCGAAGCAGTCGTTGCGGACGATCTCGCGCGCGGTGCGATCGGCCGCGCTGGCCCGGCGGCCCGGCCGCACGAGGACGACCACTTCGCAGCCGGGGACGGTGCGCAGCAGGCGCTCGACGAGTGCCGTACCGAGGAACCCTGTGGCGCCGGTGACGGCGATGCGCTTGCCGGCGAGCGCGTCGGCGATCACGACGCGGGCGCGGCCCCTGCCGCGCTCAACAGCGGGGCGCCCGGCCGCCCCTGGCCGGTCCGCCGGGCACGGCGCCCGGCAGGCCGAGGGCGCTGTACGAGGCAGGGGACGGTCCGCCAGCCGACAGCGCCGTCATCGCTTGCGGGCCGGGGTGGCCCGCGCACCCGCGCGGGCCCGGGCGCGCTTCGGCGGCGTGTAGCGCGCCGACGGGGCGGGGACCGCCGCCTTGGTCGCTTTCGCGACGCTTGCCCCACCGGTTCCGGCCAGCTTGGCGACGGCCTGGTCGTGGCGCTGCTTGCGCATGACCCGCACGATCAACCAGCCGCCGAAGAAGAGGTACAGGATCCCGGTGACGTCGCTGAACGAGATCATCTGCATGCCGGCGATGAACGAGGCGAAGCCGAGCAGGGCACGGCGGCGCAGCAGGGTGCCGAGGAGGAGGATGCCCGACACGACGAGGCCGGCGAGGAGCAGCGACGTGGCGAACTTGCGGTCATTCGCGACCGTGGAGTGCCGGTCGGCGAAGTACCCGAGGATGGTGAGCACCGCGGCGAGCACGACGGAGACGTAGCCGAGGAGGCGCTCGCGCCGGTCCAGCTTGTCGACGATCTCCTTGCCGGGCGGCAGCAGCTTCGGATCAGCGTTGCGGCTCGACTCGCGTGGGCCGGGCTTCTGGTGCCAGAGCTCGAGCAGGATGTCCTGCAGCCGCCGGCGCGGGAGCTTCGGCTCGTCGCCGCCGTCCTCGACGTGCGCGGCCGGGGTCACGTCAGGCATCGTCCTACCGGGGTCCGGCTCCGGCGCCCCGTCGTCGGTGGCTCCGGCATCGCGGCCGTCGGTGTCCCGAGCTGTCACGGCCAACAAGGCTACTTGGGGCTGGAGGCGCCCGCGGACGGGTGGGCGAACCCGGGGTGCGGGGGGACTACCATGCGGCGTGCGGGCGCTTGGCTCAGGTGGTTAGAGCGCAGCCTTCACACGGCTGAGGTCGGGGGTTCGAGTCCCTCAGCGCCCACCAGGAGAGACGGTTATCGTCGCAGCTCAAGGGCGATTTCGACTGCAATGCCGAGTGACCGTGAGCTACCCCAGACGACCCGTTCGTACCATTCCATCTGGCACGGATCTGGCACGACCAGAGACGCCGGGCTCGGACCCGTGGCTCATCGTCTGGGGATCCCTCCAGGGTGTTATCGGTAGTCAGGAGGGGCTAACGATCCATGTCACCTGCCTGGGGCCCCAAATGGACGAAGGCACTTAATGGTGGGGTGGTCAACCAATCTCGATCCGATCGTCTTGATCGGTCGACGCCGTCTCACCTTCTCGACGAGATCCTGACCATCATCTGGCCGGACCCCCTCGCCGTAACGCTCGTCCACAGAACGGCGAACCATTTGCGCCGTGTTCGCCTCCCACGGTGGCGAGACAGCACCTAGATTGCCGCGAGATCAGCTCAAAGGAGGACTGGACATGTTGAATTTCATCACCACCACAGCGGAGCCAGTTGGTTTTCAAGTCGCTGAGATCAAGTGTCGCTCGCCAGCGACATGGGACCACCCTGAGCTGAACTTCGCCAGCAACATGGGACCACCTTGTCGCCAGTCATGGGACCACCCGGTATCCACCAGCAGCGGTGCTGCTGCCGGTGGACTTGCCGCCACACCGACCAGCAGATCGGGAAGGCGGCGATGGCGTTCCGGGAGGTCCACGTGCACGAGATCCGAGAAGTCCTACGCGTCTGGCTGCGAGGCGAGAGCCTGCGCTCGGTCGAGCGGCTCGCCGCACTCGACCGCAAGACCGTCCGCCGCTACGTCGCCGCGGCCGAGGAGGCCGGGCTCGATCGCTCAGGCGGTGAGAGCCAGCTCACCGACGAGCTGATTGCCCGGGTCTGCGAGTCGGTCCGCCGGCACCGCGGTGACGGCCATGGGTCGGCCTGGGCACTCGTCGTCGCCCACCACGACGAGGTCAAGGGCCTCGTCGAGGACAGCCTCACCGTCCGGAAGATCCATGAGCTGCTCGGCGCGCCGCGGCATCGTCGTTCCCGAGCGGACGCTGCACCGCTACGTGCTTCAAGTCCTTGGTCACGGGCGCAGCGCGCGCATGACGACCGTCCGGGTCGCCGACGGTGAGCCGGGGGCAGAGTGCCAGGTCGACTTCGGCAAGATGGGCCTGCTCTTCGACCCTGAGACCGATCGTCGCCGCGTCGTCCAGGCGCTCATCTTCACCGCCTGCTACTCGAGGCACTGCTTCGTCTTCCTGAGCTTTACCCAGACCACAGAGGCGGTGATCGCTGGCTTCGAGGCGGCCTGGGCCTTCTTCGGTGGGGTCTTCAAGGTTGTCATCCCCGACAACATGGCAACGATCATCGACAAGGCGAACCCGACGGACCCTCGCTTCAACCAAGCCTTCATCGAGTACGCGCAGAGTCGTGGCTTCCTCGTCGACGCCGCCCGGGTCCGCCGGCCACAGGACAAGCCCCGGGTCGAGCGGACCGTGCCCTTCGTGCGAGGAAGCTTCTTCGCCGGTGAGCACTTCGTCGACCTCGCCGACGCGCAGCGTCGGGCCGAGACCTGGTGCACGACCCGCGCTGGGCTGCGCATCCACGGCACGACCCAGTGTCGCCCGGCCGAGCTGTTCGCCCTCGAGGAAGCGCCGCGGCTGCTCGAGGCTCCAGTGTTTCCCTACGACCTGCCGCACTACGCGAGCCCGAAGGTGCACCGGGACCACCACATCGAGGTGCAAAAGGCGCTCTACTCCGTCCCGGGGCATCTGATCGGGCATCGCGTCGAGGTTCGCTCGGACCAGAAGCTCGTCCGGGTGTTCTTCCGTGGCGAGCTCGTGAAGGTGCATCCCCGGAGCTCACCCGGCGGCCGGGTGACCGACCCGGCCGACCTGCCGGCGGAGAAGACGACGTACGCGATGCGCGACCTCGAGCACCTGAAGCACTTGGCCTCCTCGGCAGGTCCGGCGGTCGGCGCGTACGCTGCGGCGCTGCTCGAGCACCCACTTCCCTGGACCAAGATGCGCCAGGTCTACGCGCTCCTTGGCCTCGTGAAGAAGTGGGGAGCGACCCGAGTCGAGCAAGCGTGTGCCCGCGCCCTCGAGGCCGAGGCGGTGAGCGTCGGGCTCATCACCCGGATGCTCGAGCGAGGTGCCGAGGCCGACCAGCCGGTGGCACCACCGCTGCCCTTCTCAGCGGCATCAGGGCGATTCGCCCGCGACGCGCAGCATTTCCGCACAACACAGCGACAACACGAGGATGCGAGTGACGCGAACGGCGGCGTCGCATGAGCGCGCCCGCCCCGTCGGTCTCGCCCGAGCTCTCCTCGCTGCTTCGCCGCGTGAAGCTCGGCCAGCTCCTCGACAGCCTCCCCGAACGGCTCGCCCTCGCGCGCGCCCGGGACCTCGGCCACGCCGAGTTCCTCGAGCTCGTGCTTTCCGACGAAGTCACGCGCCGCGACGCCACCTCGGCCGAACGGCGCGCGAAGGCCGCCGGGCTCGATCCGGCCATGCGCCTCGAGCTGTTCGACAATGACACCAAGATCACCTACGACCGCTCGGTCCTCGACGAGCTCTTCTCGCTCCGCTTCATCGAGGCCGGGCACAACGCGCTTGTGATGGGACCGGTCGGCGTCGGCAAGACCTTCCTCGCGACCGTGCTCGGGCACGCCGCGATCCGTCGGCACTACAGCGTGCACTTCGAGCGAGCAGACGTGCTGCTCAAGCGGCTGAAGGCTTCGCGGCTCGACAACAGTCACGACGTCGAGCTCCGCAAGCTGCTCCGCGTCGATCTGCTGATCTTGGACGATTTTTGCCTGCAGCCAATGGATGGCGCCGACACAGCGGACATCTACGAGGTCATCGTCGAGCGCCACCGCAACGCGGCCACGGTGACGACCTCGAACCGGGAGCCCGTCGAGTGGCTCGGGCTCATGGCCGACGGCCTGCTCGCCCAGTCCGCGATCGACCGCCTGCAGTCAGCTGCCTACGAGCTCGTGCTCGACGGGGAGTCCTACCGGCACCGGCAGCGACCGGCTCTGACCGCCACGTCTGACAGCCCGGTGGCGGCACGGCGCGGCCGGCGTGCTTGACCGCGGCTGAACCGCCGGTCATCATCACAGCGCCGCGCTGATCGACCCCGGACCCGGTCCCATGTGACTGGCGACGAGCCGGTCCCATCAAGCTGGCGAGCGAC